>CAVPJR010000026.1:0-14621 GCA_963705435.1 uncultured delta proteobacterium
CGGCGTTCTTTGCCGTATTGTTTCGGATTGTTTGGCTTCACGCAGGCCTATCCACTTTTTCATAATGTGATAGGGATCTATTGCAAATGTTACAGGGCGACTTTGGCTTTTCATCAATGGTAGAACCACATATTTTACAACCAAAAAAATCAAGATTTTTCTTTTCTATTTTTTTTGCCATCATTCCAAAGAAAAATCCCGAGTATCTCAGCATTTCTTCCACTTTCTCTTCGTGTTGGCGATGCGATTTCCATGAATACATACAATTGATGATTGCCTCTTCACACGATTCTGTTTCCAACGTTATCAAAAACCCGGGATAAGTTATGTTTATCTTTTCCATCTCCCTTTCTGCCGAACGAGATAAATTTGATTTGGTATCACGGACATCGATTGTTACTGAAATACTCTCAGCTTGGCTCCCAAATACGCCAATTATACGCTTGTAATTATCTGCATGGATCTTTTCTGACAAAGACAAAGCATGGAACAAGTACGCAATATTAAGATAGTTTTCTACCAATGCCTTTTGGGTAAATGCGACATAATGCTTGTGGGCTAACATTTCGGATTTGAAGGCTTTCTTTAAAACCAAGATGGTATTTGGGTAGCGGGTTACTGAATAGTTTTTCTCTATATTGAGAGCAAATGCCTGAAATGGAAACACTAAAGATAGTGAAGCGGAAAGATATATAAATTCCCTTCTTGAAAGGCGATCCATTATTTTCATCCTATTGACTCATTAGGACGATGATCTTGACTGCCGAGCATTGATATTCAATAGACGTCTCGTTTATGTCCAGCATGGGTTATATTCATTCCGCCACAACCTGAAATTGAGGGATAATTCCACCAACCAGGGGTTCGTAGATCCGATACTGCGTTACCTCGCCCAGCAGATCATCGACCTGTTTTTGAAGTGCCATGCGTTGTTTGCTTTGCAGCCATTTGTTCCAGTCGTCAAGGCTGTTCCAGGTGCTTAAAACGATGTATTCACCGGGACAATCTAAGCAGCGGAATGTCTTGCCGGTAATGTAACCAGGCTGCACTGTGGCCAGAGATCGGAGTTCAACGATCAGTGGGGCCAGTTTGGCTGCTTTTTCCTTGTCGCTGAATTTGCGTTGGATAAATACCGAAATTGCCATTATGCCCTCCTTTTATCAGAATTCAGGATATCATTTCATAAAGATGTAGGACGAATTGATACGATCGAGGTCGTGTTTTCAACACCACCTTTTTATTGCGAAGCCCGGGTCAACTACCCCGCTGCTTGTCGGAGAGAAGCAGAGATGCCGAGCATCGGTGCGGCGGGGTAGTTCATTTGCCGATATGCTTTGGTCATCTTGAACGTAACACGGGAACGGTTATCGACGCAAGATTTGGCACGCTGTGATTCTTTTTTCGGAATCGAAGGAATTTTCAAAACTTATATCTGCGATGCTTGGTTCACTGGTGCAAAGGCTGAATAGATCGATAGCTGAACAAAAACATATGCTCCGAGTTATGGAAGTGGGCAGTTTCCGTAATAACACCCATTAAAACCGCAACTGGTTAGGATAATTATCCGCGAGTCGCCTATTTCGGATCGTCCAGCACCTCCCGAACCTTGACAGCCAGAGCCTGCACTGAAAAGGGTTTCTGGATGAACTGAACCCCTTCGTCCAGAACGCCGTGATGAGCGATGACGTCGGCCGTGTAGCCGGACATGAACAGGCGCTTGAGGTTCGGATAGAGCGACAACAGGTTCTTGGCCAGGTCCCTGCCGTTCATCTCGGGCATGACCACGTCGGTCATGAGCAGGTGGATCTCGCCGGCATGCTCCCGCGCCAGACGGATCGCCTCACCCGGCGTGGCGGCGGCCTGCACCGTGTATCCCTGGTGTTCGAGCATCTTCGTTGTGATATCCAGGATCATGGGCTCGTCTTCGACCAGAAGGATGGTTTCGTGACCGCGTTCGGCCGCCTGTGCCGCATCCTTCTTCGTCGTCCGGCCAGTCTCAGCCGTGTTCCGGGGGAGGTAAATCTTGACGGTCGTGCCCTGGCCCGGCTGGCTGTGTACATCGATGAAGCCGTTGTTCTGCTTGACCATGCCATAGACGGTGGCCAGCCCCAGGCCGGTGCCTTTGCCCACCGCCTTGGTGGTGAAGAAGGGTTCGAATAGGTGCGAGCGCGTCTCGGCGTCCATGCCGCAGCCATCGTCGCTCACAGCCAGCAGCACGTACTCACCGGGAACAGACCCCACATGACCAGCGCAGTCGGTTTCGTCAACGGTGGCGGCACCCGTCTCGACGGTGATCTTGCCCGTATCGTGGATGGCATCCCGGGCGTTGACGCACAGATTGGCCAGCAGTTGTTCAATCTGGGAGGGGTCCATCCTGACCGGATCCAGATCATTTCCCGGCAGCCATTCCAGGTCGATGTCTTCGCCGATGAGCCGTCGCAGCATCTTTAGCATGCCTTCCAGGGTCTCGTTCAGGTCGAGCAACTTGGGCGCTACGGTCTGCTTGCGGGCAAAGGCCAGGAGCTGCCGGGTGAGGTCGACGGACCTTTGGGCTGCTTTTTGGATATCTTTCAGCGTCCCATAGGTCGGATCCGTCGGGCTGACTCCCAGCATGCCCAATTCCGTATAGCCAAGGATCGCCCCCAGCATATTGTTGAAGTCATGGGCCACCCCGCCGGCCAGGCGGCCGACCGACTCCATCTTCTGGGCCTGGCTCAATTGTGCCTGGAGTTTCTCCCGTTCTTCATCCGCCCGCTTGCGGTGGGTGATATCAAGATAGACCGCCATCAGAAGCCGGTGGCCGGTCTTGTCGATGAAGCGGGCGAATAACGAGCAATTACGGACAGCCCCGTCGCGACGCCGCAGGAGGGTCTCGAAATCGGCGACGTAATTCTGCCGATTGGCCGTCTCGATAAACCGGCCGCGATCTGAAGGATTGACCCACATTCCGATATCGTTTCCACTCCGGCCTTCCGCCTGTTCCCGGGCATAGCCGAAGGTATGGTACCAGGCCTCATTCCAGGTCGTCCCACTGTATCCTTCGACATCGGTGGCATAGGCCATCGGGACCGGTGCCGACTCGAAGAGCTGACTAAAACTCTGCTCACTCTCCCTGAGAGCCTTTTCCGCCTGCTTGCGTGCGGTGACGTCATGAATAATTGAGTGAAGGCGATCTCTTCCTTTTACCTGGATTTTGCTGCTGAACACCTCCACATCCCGGATGGATCCATCCGCCAGCTGGTGTTGGAATTCAAAATAGATTCGTTGCTTGGTCCTGGCCTTTTCCATCTCCATTTTTACTTCTTCGGGTGGAAGGGTGTTGATCTCCTGAATCCTCATTTGCCGAAGTTGTTCCCGCGTCCAGCCGTAGAATTCTACTGCCGCATCATTGGCGTCCATGATGTTGCCGTTGTGGGTATCGATGAGCAATTGAACCGCGGCGTGTCGTTCGAACAAGTTTCTGAAAAGGGCCTCGCTTTCCCGCAGCGGTTCAACCGCCCGCTTGAGTTCGAAATTAGATTCCTCCAACTCTGTTACCCGTCGCTCAAGCGCTTCATAGGTCGGTTTGTCAGTCATGGTAATTCCCTGTGCTGCAGCGCAACCATCAATAGGTCTTTCCCTGTCCGTCCACCATGGGCACAAAACGGACATCCACGATTTTTTCCTGCTCTATTTTTCCCGTCTGCTTGGTCAACAGCAGCAACTGTTGATCGTATTTTTCTCCTGAAGGGATCACCATGCGCCCCCCCTCGGCGAGCTGCTCTGTCAGCGGCTTTGGGATGCGGGTCGGCGCGCAGGTGACGATGATGGCGTCAAAGGGGGCATGCTCGGGCCATCCCTTGTAGCCGTCGCCGATTTTCACCCGGATGTTTTGGTAATCCAGCGCATCCAGGACGCCGATGGCCTGGCGTCCCAATTCGGGAACGATCTCGATGGTGAAGACGTGAACGCCCATTTCGGCGAGCACCGCGGCCTGATAACCGGAGCCGGTGCCGATTTCCAGGACGCGTTGGCCGGGTTGCACGGCCAGCAGTTGCGACATCAGGGCCACGATATACGGCTGTGAAATGGTCTGGCCGTGGCCGATGGGCAGTGGGGAGTCGCGGTAGGCCAGATCCCGCAGTTCCGGCGCTACGAATAGATGGCGGGGTACGGTTGCCATCGCCTTCAACACGGAGGCGTCGGAAATGCCCCGATCGGCAATTTGCAAAGCCACCATCTTTTGGCGCTGGTCAGCGAAATCGTCGGCCGATGATCCCGTGGGCCCCATGCACAGGCTTGCGGCGGCCGCCAGGAGCATCAGCCCGGCAGTTCTTGCGCTTATCATGGTATCTGTCTCCTCATGCGCTCCATCACTGGCGACAGAACGCTCATGATGGGACCGGATCGATAAAATAGTTTTCCATTTTTACAATCCCAGGTCCTGGTTGATCAGGATGATTTTGATGCGTCCCTTGGGAAAGGACTTCTCCGTGATGCACCAGGTGTTGCAGATCCGGTCCGGGCTGCTGCAGTCTGCGCAAACGGCGGTTTTCATGCAGGGTGTTTTCAGGCCCGGATGCCGGATGGCATTGGCTGGGGCGGCGTATCGCTTGACACGCTGCATGGCGTCGTCCAGCGTCGGAACAATTTTATTGCGGCCGATGAACAGAACCACGTGCCTGGGGCCGAAGGTGATGCCGGCCACCCGGTTGCCCACCATGTCCAGGTTGACCAGCAGGCCGGTTTCCGTGACGGCGTTGGACCCCGTGAAAAACAGATCGGCCAGCAGGGCCTGCCGGCGGCGCGCCAGTCGTTCTTGCGGTGACGCCTGCGCGTCAAAGGGGTCGATGGTCTGGATGTCGGTACCGGCGTTGATCACATCCATCACACCGGTGGCCAGAAATGTCATGGAGTCGCCCCAGGCCGCTGTTTTTACTTCGATTCCGGGGAGAATTTCATTTAAAAAAATAGCGCCGGCGGATTGGGTGTCGGCGGCCACAAACACCTCGAAGTTGTTTTTTTCGAGGGCTTTTTTGCATTTTTCCAGGTGCAGTTGCCAATACGTGTCGATGGGGTCGGGCATGGTGGGGTCCTGGGTTCAGGGTTTTGGGTTCAGGGTTTTGGGTTCAGGGTTCTGGGTTCAGGGTTCTGGCTTTCAGCTTTGAGCCTTCAGCTTCGATCTTATCCGCTCACCAGCTATTGCTCTGGGGTCAGGTGGACCCCTAAACAATCGTTTCCTGCACCACCAAACCATCCGCTTCGATCTCCACCAGCCAGTCCGCATCGATGAACCGGCTCACCTGCACGAAGGTGCTGGCCGGTCGGACCTCACCGAAGAACTCGCCGTGGGCTCGGGCAGCTTCCTGCCAGCGGGTGATGTCGACCAGCATGATGCGGGTGCGGATGACATCCTCCATGCGGCCGCCGGCTTTTTCGATGGCATCTTTGATAATGGTCAGGCAGGCTCGGGTCTGGCGATAGAGGTCGCCGGGGTAGGCCGTGCCGCCGCCGGGTGCAATGGGGGCGGTCCCCGAGACGGCAATGACATTGCCCACTCTCACGGCACGGGAAAAACCGATGGGCTTTTCAAATGGCGAGCCTGAGCTGATCAGCTGTCTTGGCATGGCGTCCTCCTCCTGGTTGGGTGATGATCGATCGCCGACCGTCAGGACGGTCGGGTGAATTCGCGCAATACGGTTGTGGCGTAAGCTCCGGACGGCAGCGTAAAGGTGAGGCGCAGCCCGTCGCCCACTTCAGCGAGGGTCAGATCCGTGAGGCTCAGGATGGCCTCCCGTCGCGATCCCGGTGAGCGGTACTGCCTAAAGTCCTCGGGGGTGAGGCCGAATTGCCTGAAAAGCGCCGCTTCTTTTTCACCGGCCGCATGCATGGCCGGTTTCATCTTGAATCCGTAAATGGGGCCGGTGTAGACAATTTCTCCAGCGGTGAAGCGCGGGGCTTCGATGGCCAGATCGTCGACGGTGAACATGCCCCCCGTGTCGGTCTTCTTGACGATGTCGCCGGACAACAGGCTGCGGTAGTCGCCAGCCTGCATGCGTTGTTTGAGCCATATGTTGAACAGCGCCGACTGGACCACCGACACCATGAATGCGTCCTTGCGCCCCTTTTTCCCCGCCGAGAACAGGGCGAACCCCCGGTGGATGTTCTGCAGCCCGTAGCCGAAACGCTGGGGGCCGTAAAAGTTGGGCACGCCGGTTCGCTTGAGCCGGTCGGCAATGGCAAGCGCCCTTGGCAGTGCATCGGGTCCGGGATTGCTGACGACGACGGTGAAGCGGTTGGCGGCCACGTGGCCGGTTTTGATCTTGTTGCGATGGCGGTTGATGGCCAGAATCTCAAAGGGCAGATCGGCCAACCGCTTATCGACGTCGGCCAGTGGATGATTGACGCCGCACCGAAAGGAAAGGGTCTGCACGACCACCGCCATTTTGTCCTTGCGGCCTCCCCAGCCCACATCCGACGGGGACAGGCCCAGATGCTTCTGCATGATTCGGGCGGCATCGGCGGTATTCCACCCGGCTCGCCGGAAGGTGACATAGACATGCTCCCCTTCGCCGCAGGCGGCATAGGGCAGGATCTCTTCGACCACAAAGTGTCCCGGGGTGGCCTTGATGGCGCCGCCAATGCCGGGAAGCGGGTCGGCGGCAAAGGGCAGGGGCGACAGCATGCCAATGGCGGCCTCCGCCCGGTTGGCGATGTCTTCAGTATTTGAATTCAATGTCATTGGTGCGTGCACGCTCGATACGGATCAGGTTTTACTGCTTGCCTACGCCTCATCGCCTTTCATCGGCGCTTGGCTGACAGGTTAGCCGGTTGCGAACTGATGGTCAACCTTCACCTGAGCCGTAACCATGACCCGGCGCGCAAAACCCGGGTTTGCCGACCATGAACCCAAAACCATGAACCGTCGAACCTTTTTTTACAGCAGACTGATGGCCAGATCTGAAAGCTCGCTGCGCTCTCCCTTTTCCAGGTTGATGTGGGTATAGAGGCTCTGGCCTTTCATCTTCTCGATGAGGTAGCTCAGCCCGTTGCTCTGGCTGTCCAGGTAAGGGTGATCGATCTGGTAGATGTCGCCGGTGAATACGATCTTGGTGCCTTCACCGGCACGGGTGATGATGGTCTTGACCTCGTGGGGGGTGAGGTTTTGGGCCTCATCGACGATGAAAAAGACTTTTACGATGCTTCTGCCGCGAATATAGGACAACGGGGTGATGACGATCTTCTCCTCATCCAGCAGTTCCTTCACCCGGCGCCCCTGCCGGCTGCCGTTTTTTCCGTTCTGGTTGCTTTCGATGACCGACAGGTTGTCGTAAAGGGGCTGCATGTAGGGGTCCAGTTTGGACTGGATGTCACCGGGCAGAAAACCGATGTCCTTGTTGCTCAGCGGAACCGACGGCCGGGAGATGAAAATCTGCCGGTAGTAGCGGCGCTTCTCCAGAGCCGCGGCCAGGGCGAGAAGGGTTTTGCCGGTGCCGGCTTTGCCGGTGATCGTTACCAGGGGGATATCCGGATTCATCAGGGCGTCCATGGCAAAGCACTGTTCGGCATTGCGGGGCCGGATGCCGTAACAGACCTGGGTGTCGATGCGGCGGATGGATCGGGTCTGGGGAAGAAACACGCCCAGTGCGGACTTGCTGCCGTTTTTCATGATCAGGTATTCGTTGGAGAGCAGGGGCTCGGCCACATCCAGAACGGCGGCGGCCATTTCGAAGGGCTTGGCGTAGAGCTGGTCAATCACGGCGGCGGGTATGTTTTCCACCACACGTGTGCCCTTGTAGATATCTGCCGGCGACTGGACCCGGTCGGTACTGTAATCCTGGGCCATCAGGCCGATGGATTTGGCTTTCATGCGCAGGTTGACATCCTTGGTGACCAGAAAAACCCGGTCAAAGTCGACTTCACAAGCAATGTGGTAGGCGGCGTTGAGAATATGGTGGTCCGGCTTGTCAGGTGAGAAGTTCGCCTTGAGCTTGTCGTGAAACGCCCGGTCCAGGCAGACGGTGACTTTTCCTTTTCCGGGACCGATGGCGACGCCGCCGTTGAATATGCGGTCCCCGGTCAATGCGTCCAGGGCCCTGGCGAACTCCCGGGCGTTGCAGTTCAAGATCTCCTTTCCCTTCTTAAAACGGTCAAGCTCTTCGATGACGGCAATGGGGATGACAATGTCATGTTCATCGAACTGGTTGATGCAGGAACTGTCGTGAAGGATAATGTTGGTGTCCAGCACAAAGGTTTTTCGTTTGCTCTTGGAAGACGAAATCATCGCACCTCCTGGAGGTCATGGGTTGTTTCCTGCGCTCGGTTGGTTTGCTGGATGGACGAGGACGCGTCCGGACCGGACCGGCCATTTCGTGTGGGCAATACATTGCTTTGCAGGGGGGGACCCGCGGGTGGGGCAAATAAGTTGGTGGATAAGAAGGATAGATGCATTCGATCTTGTCCAGCGTTAGTATCCAGCATTATCAACGAGCCCAATATATAGCATACGGGGGGTGCCGAGGCAACCATATCTTCGATTTATCCCTCCTTGTTCAGTTGCAGGAAATGGCTGCATCACCTGTCAGGAAAACCTTGTCGCGACCGGAACTTTAAGCTATAAAGCAAAAGTTAACGACAATGGTATGGCGGTCGGTTCATACAGGATTGACCCCTTCCAAAACCATTGTTGATTCACTCACCTGAATCGAACACGATGCAAGGCAACAATTAGCGACGTGTGAGGGAGATCCAGTAAAATGAAAATTGCTTTTCCAGTCGTTGAAAACAAAGGTATCGACAGCGACGTACACGGCCATTTCGGGTCCGCACCTTTTTTTGTCTTTGTGGACCTGGACACGGATTCGGTGGAGACCTTCGAAAACCCGGACCAGGATCATCAGCACGGTGCCTGCAACCCCATGGATGCCTTGGGCGGGCGCCGGGTAGATGGCGTCGTGGTGGGTGGCATCGGCGGCGGCGCCTTGAAAAAACTCAACAACGACGGCATCACCGTATATCGTGCCGTTGAAGGAACTGTTGGCGTAAATGCCAGGATGATCATGGCCGGCAACCTGCCAGTGTTCGAACCCAGCCAGGTCTGCGGCCATCATCACGGCGTTCAGATCGGTGATTGTGCACACTGATGGATACTGATCTCAGATATTGATGGGAAAAGGAGGGAGGCGTGCCACTTTTTGATTTTTTGTGTGCCGATTGCGGCCACGTGGCTGAGATTCTTGTTTCTAATGACAAAATGACGGTCTATTGCGAGCGATGCGGCAGCGGCAATCTAAAAAAGCTGATGTCCGCCCATTCATCCCTGTCCGGCACCGCTTCCTCAGCCATGCCCGGTCCCGGGGACACGGCCTGCTGCGGATCATCGCCGGGCCACGCCGGCTGTGCCGGACCGGGCAGCTGCTGCGGGAAGGCCTGAAATCGTTTGGCAGCGGTCTGAGGACTGAAGTCGTAGGTCGTGGAGCCGAGAAGCCTACGGGTTCATCTGTCCTGACTTATACTTGGACCGCAATATCGAGTTCATTTTCAGTCGTTTGCCGCGGGGTTGGCGAGCGAACTGGAAATTCTCTTTCTATGCTTCGCAGCACGGCAGTCACGGGGCAGAACTTTCCCCGTGGCTTGCCTCAGGGAGGATTCAATTGACAGAATCGAAAGGTAAGAGATTCTCCCAGTTGACATTATGATATTAAAATTTTTTAGAAGTCACTTAACGTTTTACTAGCTTGGAGGCATCAAATAAAATCGCACTCACTTTTTGCTTATGATACCAATTTCAAACCCGACATATTTTCGGGAAAATCAAACCACCAAGTGTTGTGGTCGGTTATTTTGTGGCTGGACGTTTTTTAATGGGAGATACATTTAATGTCTGAATGTGATGCTTCCGGAACGGAGTGAGGAACGAGAGCAGTGTAGGAGATCCTTCTCCATTCAATCGTTATGATTTTTTATTCAGTTAATCTACGATCCGTGTACTCATTATATATCATTCGCTTTCTAACCAATGCTTAATTGTCTCATATACTTCAAAATGATTAAGCAAGTCCAGATGGTTCATATCACGGGCGATCCACTGATGAGTCTCCGGAAATAAAAGATTCAAGTCAGCATTTTTGTGGCGCCCCAAGGCGCTGTTTAATGTTACCAATCCGTCCCCGATAAGCTTATCACCAAGTATGCTCGACTTTTCACTAGTGGTTGCGGCGATTGTATAGCACTTCAGTCCGTCTGGTAAAGGTACAGCAATTCGGCGATCTCTGGAATATTCGAAACGGTCGCGTCCCTTCCAATCTTCATCCAATATATTGCCATAACGCAGATCTGTAACTCCAGCACTTCGAATCTTTCCAAGGCGTGAAAAAGGTTTGCTGTATGGGCTTATTTCAAGAATAATATCAATCCAGTTGCCGGCACGCTCCAAAGGTGCCCCATGATGCGGCGTACCGAGAAAAACGATCTTCAGAAGATGATTTAACCAAGAATGACCTGCTACCTTTCCATAATGGTAGGCGCTCCGGGAAACGAGTCCGCCCATACTGTGAGCAATGATCACAAGTTCTATTGGCTGTGGTAATTGCTTAATGAACACTTCAATTAGATCGGCAAATTCGCGGCCATTTTGGGAAATATGAAGACCCGTATTATAACGCAGATAAACCGGAAGATATCCCAGATCGCGGGCAAGCGCTGCTCCATGGTCATGCCCTCGCCTGTTCCATAACAAATCATTCATGCAGGATCCATGGACCATCAAAGCGATTTTACCATTGGACTGACGAACTGATTGGTTAAAGGCTTGATCGCCCATGGTTAGTGGCACCCCATTTCGGCGAAATTGCATTCGGATGGCAAGCGGGTTGTTCCTCGTTGCAAGGTGATCACCCAAGACTCCATTTAACGCAGCCAGAACCACTTCACGTTCTGGTGATGAACACTTTTCTCCGAGTAGTGATGAGAACTGTTTAAGCAATAAATCAATGCTACCCCCTACCAATCCTGATACTGTGCGAATGTTACGGTAAACCATTCCTGTGATGCCTGTCGCTCGATTTTGATTCGGTTCACCGAGTATTCCGCCAAAACTGGCAATTGTATGATGCATTGATTCTACCAGGTTGGTAATGCCGGTAATGGCGTCAATCGTTAAATTTCCCGCGCCACGAATGTCAGACTCGTCTTTATTTGACATATCATTTCACATCCTAACGATTAAAGATTATAACCTTATAGAATGAGTGGAAATCTGTTTTTCTGCATAGAAAGTCCAAGTCTCCCTCCATTTCAGAATTTTCAGAAGGTGCGATTACTTGTACCAGAAGCTGGCACTGGTAAACAAAGAGACTGAGTAAACCATGTGGAGGTCATCCGGAAAGCCAGTTCGGTGCAGATTACCTTGGAAAAAATCATCTATCACAGAAATTCGGTGAACTAAGATGGATTGAGATCATATTAGATTCGCGGCCCATGTCAAGAACCAAGATGTCCAAAAGAAAACTAAAAATATCAAATTTCTGCAATGTGTTGGAGAGCTATGATGGAATAATTATCGATAGCTGGACCAATAAAAACCCGCTTCATGTCAACCTGCAATGGGCGACTTCTAAATTCGCTGCATTGAGCGAAAAAAACCTACCAGACTTTGGACCAGTTCAGCCATATAGGAAAAGTCCAGGGTTTTCATGGTGTCGGATGGCAGATGATAATGTGGATTGCGGTAAAACGCCGAATCTGTCAGCATAACCGCACGGTAGCCCTGGCTCCAAAACGATGCGTGGTCGCTGAGACGGACCGCTGGCATGATCCAACCGTTCAAAGGGACGGTCAAGCTAACCACTGGCAGATTTGGATTATGTTGGAAACTTTTGCGCAGCCTTCGAGTCAACCCTAAGGAATTTACATTGCCCACAATGCCAATGAAAGTGCCCTCCTTGGGATACCCTAAAAACTGCAAAGGAAAGGGGTAGTGCTGGCAGTCGGGTTCGAAGCAGGTATAGCCTACCATTTCCAGACAGATCATGCCATCAATGGACACAGATTCTTTTTTAGCCCTATCCGCGTACACGCGACTGCCCATAAAAGGAGTACCGAAGACCGGCGGTTCCTCCAAGGTAAAGGCAACAAAAGTGATATCCAGATAGCCTCCGTCCCCAGCGACACCAGCCTGCATGATCCGCGCGGTTTCTAGCAGCACCGCAACCGCACTGGCATTGTCATCCGCCCCAACCGTGCCGGCCACAGAATCATAATGAGCGCCTAAGACATAGTGCGCTGCAGGATTGCCCGATTGCTGGAGCAGTGCCACCACATTGCTGACCTGCATATCCTTGTAACGGTACGGCTGCCGTTGCGCCGCAAGGCCGAAATCTTCAAACCGACCCTGGATGTATGCCGCTGTTTTCTCGAGATTATCCGGTCTTTTCACACTGCGCTCACCAATGATATGGGTCAACATCGTCAAATGGTCACGCAGCTGTTTTATTATCATCTGCTTGTTCAGCACCATGTTTTCCTCGCCAAGGGCCATATTGTTCAAACCGCTGTACAGTGTCCAAAACAAGAACAGGGCGGCCCAATAGCTCAACTTCAAAATTTGCCTTTGCCACATTTTGCTCCTCAGCCACAACCGATCGCCACTCAATTTCTGATATCAATTTTCGACAGAATGCAAAAACGGGAAATCCACCTAAATCGATTGAACGTTTGATATCCTGCCCTTAAGTCCCTATACCGTAGATAGCCGGAAGCAACCCGGAAAGCGTAACCCACATTATCAGGACCAGTGGTACCCCAACCCGAAGAAAATCATTGAAGGTGTAGTTCCCAGCGTTCATGACGAGCAAATTGGTCTTGTAGGCCATGGGAGTGGCATAGCTCATATTGGCACCGAAGAGCACGGCCAAGACAAACGGTTCAGCCGGCTGTCCCATCTGGGCGGCAATTGAAACGGCGATAGGGGTGCCGATGACAGCTGCTGCGTTGTTGGAAACGATGTTGGTAAGGATGCCCATTAGAAGCATCAGCCCGCTGATTACGAAGGTCGGGGAGGTGTCCCCTGCTAGGGCGACAAAAAGTTGTGCCAGGTAATCCGCACCGCCGGTATTGAGCATTGCAACCCCGATGGCGAGACTTGCGGCCACAATAAGGATGACCTGTGCACTCAGTGCACTCGTGGCATCACGCCATTCCAGGCATCCGGTGAAGATCATCAACAGCGCCCCGAGCGACGCGCTGATGGCGATGGGCAAAAATCCTACGGCGGCCGAAACAATGATGCCCAGCATAATGAGCAGGGCCACCGGTGCCTTCCGGGTAAAAGGCAGATCCGCCGTGGCATCGAGCACGAGAAAATCCTTTTCTTTCTTGAGACTGGCGACCTGTTCCCGGGGTCCCTGAACCAGGAGAATATCCCCGGCCTTCAGGCGGATATCCCCGATTTCATCGTATAACCTTTCCGGGTGCCTGCCCGCCCTGTGTATGGCCAGCGTGATCATCCCATACCGATCCGCGAATCGGATCCCGCTAAGCGTTCTTCCCGCAAGGCGGGAGCCTTCCATGAGGACGATCTCCGCGATCTGCTGATTTTCATCCTCTAACGGGTGCTCATCGTCCACAGGTGCAACCATGGCATCATCCGCATAGAGCGTCCCCTCCAGTATCTTTTCGAATTCTTTCAGACGATCGGGCGTGTCACGGATAATCAGATGGTCGCCGGCTTTCAGCACCAGGGTGGGAAAGGGTATCATGAAGTTGTCAAGCCCGCGCTCCACGCTGGTGACTTTCATGGCCCCATCGACTTTTTTTCTGGCTTCGGCCAGCGTCTTTCCCTCAACCGGGCTTCCTTCAAGAATGGCAAGATGGGCGGAGAAAACCCTGGGAGACATGTCTGCCAGGGTTGGTTCACGCGCTGGTATGATCCGAGGCGCCACGAGCCAGAGATAAGCGATACCGACGCTGCCGGCAATGGCCGCCGGCACAATGAAATCGAACATGTCCATCCGTTTCAAGCCCATCTCTGCTGCCACGGAGACCACCAGCAGATTCGTGGAGGTTCCGATGGTGGTGCATGTGCCCCCCAGCAGAGTGGCGAATCCCATGGGCATCAACACGGAAGATGCCTTCATACCCGTGCGCAGGGAAACGTTGATCAAAATGGGGAGAAACAATACAACAACGGGAACATTGTTTATGAACGCGCTAATAAAGGCCCCGACCACAAGGGTCAGCAGCAAGGAGATGCTCGGGCTCACCTTCCAGAGCCGCGCCAGCAACCTTCCCACGGGTTCCAGCGCCCCCGTGCGGACAATACCCTGTCCGGCGATCATCAGCGCGCAGACGGCAACCAAAGCCTCGTGTCCGAATCCCCTGAAAAAGTCCACGGCGTGTAAAACGCCTCCGTCCACCTGGAACGGAAAGCGTTCGAACCCAACGGCCAGACCGATGAGCACCAGGAAACTGGAGGTCTCTATGGGTATTTTTTCACGGGTGAACAGGGCCAGCGCAATGACGGCTGTGATCAGCACGGCCAGGGCATGGGCATTGGGCGGTGGGGGAAGGGTCATATTGTGTAAATCCGTTGTTGTAGAAAACGACTTCTGTAAATGATCAGGGCAGATATGATATCAACTTCC
>CAVPJR010000027.1:0-168436 GCA_963705435.1 uncultured delta proteobacterium
GGATTGAAAATATTTATGGCTGATGCAAAAAGGGGTGATGCCGGTTTCCGGTTTCACCCCCATTCACATTCGCTGCTTTCTATCAAAGCACGCAGTCGTAGTCTTCATTTTTTAAGGAAGATAGAGGCCACAAGATCTTGTATACTTCAGCCGGTCATAATATGTGATTTTGAAAATGATTGAAAATTTAACGATAAAAAGGAATCCAATTCCTTTTTATAGTCGCCGTTAGTTTTTGCGAGGCACTGTTCAATCGCCTTCGTGAACGAATCGAAATCGGGATAGTATTTCGAGTATAGGCATTTTGTCTTTACCAACTTCCACATTCTTTCGATCAGGTTAAGATTGGGTGAATACGCTGGTAAATACAACAACTCAATCTCAAATAGTTTTGCAGTGGCTTGCACCAGTTTACACTTCTGGTATCTGGCATTATCCAAGACAATCGAAATGGGCAGATCGCCGTATCTTTGGGTTATCTTTATCAGGAGTTCACAAACGCTGTATGCATTGATGTAGCCGGTGTTGGTGATCACAACCATCTCGTGGCTGATGGTATTGAGTGCGCCAAGTACATTAAATCGTTGTCTTCCAGATGGCGCTTTGATGAACATCCTTATAAAAGACCACAGATACCCTAAAAACGGTGCAAAAACAAAATGAGCGGCATCCATAAAGAATACGTATCGTTGACCCGCTCTGGCCTGCTCAATTCTCGGTTCTAAGACTTTTTTTTAAATTGTTCTTGCTGATCGGGGTCAGCACCTGCCGGTACCGACCCAACCTTGCGATGCCGCATGCCCAGTTTTCTCAGAAACAGTCTCACTTGGGTTTTGCTGCGTCGAATGCCAGTAAGCGCTTCGATTTTGGCAATGGCCTGTGCAATGCTGGCAACCGGGTTTTCACGAAAATATTGTTCGATCGAGTCGCTATAGTTTTCCAATTCACTTTTAGGGCGGTAAAAATTAACCTTTCGGATTTCATCAAGACCACCATGATGATAAAGCCGAAGGTATTTGGTCAATGCGTTGTCACAAACACCGGCTAATTTGGCGATCTGTTTGTGTGGAAGACCTTGGCTCTTGAGCCAGAGGACTTCCATCCGGCGCTGGACTAACGGTATCGGATGGTTGAAACGTTCGTGCTCAATGGTTTTCAGATCCTGTTTCGAGAAATCGATTTTTATCATTTCCGACTCCCTGGCAATTGAAGGTTCAACGATACCAGGATAGTATGGAAAAATTAGTTTGGTTTGTCCAGAACTATTTTAACAGGGGTTAATATTTTCGCACATTATGACCGTTCGCAGTATATCATGTTGGGTCACGACATCTCAAATGTCGTTTCGACAGGTGGAGGCTTGCGCAGCGTTTGCAGCACGATACAACAATGTTCGGCGGCCACTCGCAGCGTCTCTATATGCTCGGGATTTGTGCCATCCTTCGCGCGAAGTCGCACATTGCAGCGCATGGACTGAAATCCGACTGGCACTTGACGATCGACCGCCATTGCTCCCCGCACATCCACATCCGCAGTAACCTCCACTTCAAGAAACTCCAATTCAATACCAAGAAAATTAGCCACCATGCGAACAGCAGAGTCCTGACATGCAGCGAGCGCAGCACAAAGAATATCACCAGAGGTGGGGGCGTCGTGCAATCCGCCGAGGGCCCTATGGACACCCACTGGTAAGGTCGCCCCTGAACTTGGCATAGGATGGACTACCGAGTGAAAAGGGTCGCTGGCGTCTGCACCTTTCGTTATCGCCCGGTCCACAACAAGTGCAGTTTCAGGTGAAGTCTTGTATTGTGCGCGTAACGGTTCCTGAATTTTACTAACACTGATTTTTTCCATTGTGTGTCTCTTTCTGTTTCTGTTGCCAAACATTGATAATCAATAGATGATGCGTTTATGTCCCATTACGGTCAATCTTGTCTGAACGCATGCAAGTAGCTTATTTGCCAAAACACACTTTGACTTCTTCTTTGTATGGGTTGTAAGGGAGCGCCTTGCAGAACAGCGCTCCTTTAACGTATCTAATTAATGGTTATCACCGAATATCCTTGCGCTTGGTACCCGGCGATGGAGATGAAGCCGTTGCCTACATGATCTACTTCAGGGAATACCGTTTTAGGATCAATCCCCATTACTTTTAACGCATAATCGCAGACCTCAAACTTCACCCCATCCTTTTTCATTTGCTGGATCATGTTGGCGAATTTGTCCAAGGCTTCGTTATCGGATTCTTTAAATCCGTTTCGATCGGTTGAAATCATTTTGACCGCCGGGCCGTGAAACACAACGGCAACTTGCGGTGGTTCTGAAAGGGCACGAACGCTTTTATCATCATTAACATTATTGACTGCCCAAAATACGATGTTAGCCGTTTGGGGGGATCCCTGGCTAACATCAAAAACGGTTTTAACACTCTTAACACCTTCCAATGCGGCATAATCACCCGACATAGCGGGTATCGCTGCGAGAGAAACAATAAAGATTGCTGCCACTATGGTATAGAAATGACGGAAAATTGGTTGATATTTTTCTTTCATGGTATTTTCCTTTTATTGTGACGATTAATTCTTCTCATCTTCATTCAATTCCTTGTGGTTTCTAATGAACAGAGAAACCATTCCGCATTAAACAATGAAGAAGCTCCTTAGGTGAAAATGTTGTAACTGGTCGTTACTTTGAGGAGGATGACGTATCAGCAATTAATTTAACTGATGGTCGATGAGTGGACAGGCCATCAATGGCGAACATTTAGAGGGAAATGAAAAGTAGCGATCTTAACTAGGGTATATATGAAAAACTCAAAGTCAAGACGTTGTGAAGACAACCACACCAAACAAAATTATTTTTTAATCGGCCAGGAATTGGTGAAAGCGCTGGTTATTAAAAAAGGGTTTTATCAATCGCTCCGCAACCCGAAGTAACCTTGAGATATTGATCCGATCAGGGCATGTTTTCTTTTGCCGATATAAGGCTCTATGGAGAATTCTTACCACCATTTTATTTTGTGGTCAGGCAGAACAAATGGTGATGATACACCAGCATTAAGGGGTATGTGAAGCCAACATCTATTTGCAATCACCGTAAACCATAAAGCATGTCCTCGCAATTCTGGACAAAGTTTCCAGGACTGCGATTTTGACTTCAAAATATGGAGCTAATTTTTCTCATGTCTTATAGAAAGCATACGAATTAATAATTACCCTTGTTTAAACAATGGAGGGCCAGTTATTTCCATGCCATGCGCGTTAAATATTCGCTTTAATTCTGTTTTTTCAGGATCCCCTTTAATTTTTGCCAATTCTTGGAAAAAGGATTCCATTAGCCCAGCTGGCTGGAATGCAATCAGGAGTCTTCCGTGGCCCTTTCCTTTAAATGCCCAGGCATGGGGTACCTTTCTCGGAGCAAGGATTGAATCGCCTGGACCCAAGTCGAATCGCTCTTCACCGATCTCCAACAAATACTCACCTTCGATGGCGTAAAACCACTCTTCCTGCTCATAGTGGAGGTGACGCGGAGGGCCACCCTTTTTATCATTAAGATTTTCTATGATGAAAAGACCACCGTCAGTGTCTTGCGTTGCAACCTTTGAATCAATCGGGAAACCCCCGAGCACAGACTTTCTGCGCATAAACCGATCTTGATCAGCCTTCACAAGAATTCCTGTTTCCGCTCGTTCTGAGTTGGGCGTCCGCCCGTGGGTTAACGTAGGCGTAACTGCAACTGCAGCAGCCATTATGAATGTTCTACGATTAATCGGTATCATTATAGTAATCCTCAATGGGTTCTGTAGCCAACAAAATATAGACGGTTGATCGGAATATGCGAAGACTTATCTATTCACCATGAATCATAATGGTAGCTCGGCACCATCTATGGTCTCAAGAGTATGCATGATTGCGATGTCAGCAACATGTAGGGAATAAATTTACGTCTATATGGCCGGGTAGTCATTTAAAACCCTACTAAGATATGCGTAAAAGGGGGGCATTTGATATGAAATGGAACCGGAACTGTCGAAATGGCGACCTAACTTTCTGCGGCGAATCTACTGGCGATCAGTGGGATTGGGGTGTTGTAAATAGATGGAAGGTTTTGATGTAACCTGTACTTTTTACCCGTTATTTTTTTTGGGATTACTTGCCAGCGAGTTTAAGTATCAGGGATCACATCGAATTTGCATTTAGCATCTGGATATCATAGGTGATGTTAGGTCCTCTATTCATATCAACAGTTCATACTCATGAGATTCTATAGGTAAGAAAGCCACCAATCTTTCCGTGTTGCTTTTAGACGCGCATACCAGCGGCATGCGGGATACAGGACGAGCACTATACAAAGCCAAACTACATAGATGACGGGTAGTTCGAAGCCGTAGCCGTCAGGCCTGTGATGGGAATCGACAAACCAAGCGCTCGCAGGTAGGCCCTGAAGTATGCCAGCAAGGACGGCCAAAAAATGAGTTAAGTAAATATGGATCAGATAGAAAAAAAGCGGAACTCGACCAATGGTGACTAAGGCCTTATTCAGAGGTTGCCTCCATCGTTCAGCAACTGACAGGATTATTGAAGCGAAACCTAAGTTGAAAGATAGATAGAGCAGGGATGGCGGGTATTTGCTTACATTGAAAAAATTTCTCAATGTTTGAATATTGCTTTCGTCCGATTGCCACGTAACTGGGTCCCCGTAAATATTGAGCCAACGAAGAAAAAAGAATATGAAGAGAAGCCCTCCGCCGAGCCCGAACAGGAATTGTTGTCTTCGCATTGATTCCCAGCTGAACACAGTAGCGAGTCCATAGCCACAGCACATCACTCCGATCCAAGCTAGGGTGGGATAAGCCATTATGACGTTAAGATCATCCGGTTGCCACAGAACTTGGCGATGCAGATTCAGCCAAAACGGTCCGACTTCAAACGGAAATCCGCTTGAAGGGAGCATACCATCCAAGATATTGTGACCTAAGACTATGGCGATTCCAACGGCTAACACTACATTTCGATGTAAATGTATAAGGCATCCCAATACAATCATGGCGACGCCGATTGCCCAAATCACCTGCAGGATGATACCGGGATGATTCGATAGATTGAATTTCCATCCAAAGGTTACGACTGTTGCTTCAAGTCCAATCAGCCACGCTCCGCGAGAAAGAAGAAAGCGGCTCAGTTCAGCCTTGGTTTTGCGTCTAGACATAAGCCCTACAGACACCCCAGCCAATAGAACAAATGTAGGAGCACAAATATTTGTGATCAATCGCGTTAAGTATAAAGGTAACGAGGCATCCGAATCCAATGGACCTACACTACTAGATGAAAAGTAGTCCCTCACATGATCAAGGGCCATGATGACCATGACCAATCCGCGAAGGTAGTCGATAGATTCCAAACGATGTGTTTTCGTAGTGATGGCTGCCATTCGCAATTTTTTTTATGAGTACGCAAGGCTTAGAATTTAATGCTTCTTCACTTCAGGATTTTAATTATGTAAGTGTCTTCTCAAGCCTTTTAAATGAAAGTTAGGTATTCTCGCCTTAGTCATTGCTTCAACTAAGAGTTTCAGGTCTACTGGATTTTATACGGCCACGCTTTGGAATCACGCGCAGTAGAAAAATTGGGATTTATTCCAAGGCTTTTTTAGCTGCTGCTTCCTTTTCGAAGGTGACTCCCATAGTTGTCATTCGGACGTTTAAGCAGGCGATGTTTTGAGGAACTCATTCTTAAACGCATTGGTGCTGTTACTACTTGGGTAGGGGATGTTGGGCACCGGCACGCCGAGATGTGCACAAAGTGTTCCCCAACCATCACCCAGTCTGTGGACCAGTAACCGTTCGGCGGGCACATGTTCCTTGACGGCCGCGACATTGGCCTCATAGACAGCTATGCAGTGGGCTCGGTCATCCGGCCGGCCATGAAAAACGTGAGGGCCGATCAATTCGCTTTTTTTGGGCGCATCCTCGGATTCGGTGAAGGAAAGTATGCGCGGCAAAAGCGTTTTTTCGAAACTCGCCCACCAACTTTCGGCTGTGCGCCATGTCAGGATCACCCGTGCCTGCGGGAAGGCCTTGACCAGTTGCGGCCAGTAATACGCTGAGGGCCAATCTACACAGGAAGTATATCCGCCCAGCAAAAGATCCCAGTCTGGCGTCGCCCCCGCCACAACCGAGCGCCAAAGGCGTTCATGCTCGGGGTCTTTGATAAGTTCGCGCATGTGATGACAGGGGCCAAAACCGAGGATCTCAAGTGCCTCGCGCATCGAGTCTGTGCCTGTGCGTCCAAAGCCTGCACCTATAACTTTTAGTGACATCACAATTCCTCTGAAGATATATTCCGTATTGAATGCATTGTTTTCTGCAATATGTGCTGATTTATAAAAACCTTTCCCAAGGAGATGTGTTTTACAAGAAAGAAACTATAAATTAGTATTACATTGTAGTATAGTCAATTGCGACTGGAAAAATCTGTATAGAGGGAGTTTGTGGTTTTGATATTGTTGGGTATTTCAGACCAAGGCAAAGAGAGGTTTAGATTGTGATATATCGAGTAGTCTCCGAATCGCATCCTTGTCAAATGTTGGAATTGATGCTCCTTAGATAAGTGAGAAAAATTGTCAGGACCAGGCAAGTTCGCTATGGCTATCCAACAAAAATGGGCCTTACCGATTCGTGTGTTAGCTTGCCACAGGTCACGCTCGAGCGATTCCATCCTTTATGGCAGATAGCCATTTTGTTGCAAAATTGTTATTATCGGTCTGGAATAAAGAGGGAAAAACCAAACTAGATTAGAAGCCGAGGTCAGTTTTCAGTATACAGGGGCAAAAAATTGGATGCCCACTCGATAACACGAAACGTCAGCCTCGGCAATTTCAGTGCACCATCTCACCTCTGCCAGAGTGATTGAACGAAGCCCTTTGCAAAGCCCTATACATGGACCATGTGGATGAAAATCTTTGACTCTGACAGTAAGGGTCGCGCCGAGATGGAAAGATGAGGTGGACTCAAAACACATACCGCTCTCACAGTGATTCAGAGATTGAGCGCTTGAAATCTTCCCATCCCGAATAAAGGAGATCTCAACGGGGATTTGATAATTTCGTCGCTCAAACGCTCTTCTATCCTTATGGCCTGCCATACAATCAACCTTTTGTGAGTCAATACCCAAATATTTAGTTTTTCTTGTACTATTTTATATTGTTAAGTAAGAATTAACAATACAAGTTCCAAGAAGAGCTTCGAAATCTTTTCCCCTGCAAACAGTATGAAACTGAGACCGCAAATGCCATTCAATAAAGTAAAAATTATACCCTTCGGCTTAATTATGATTGCCTTGGCTGCTTCCGTTTTCTTTTTCACGGGCGTTGGGCAGCCTGATGATCATCGCAAATTAAAAGGCTGGATCGAACGACCGGAACGGGATCGGTCGTCTATTCACGATAGACACGACGAAGGCAATGAAACAGCCGGACAGATAGCTGCCTGGCTCCTTGTCGCGGCCAATCTGCCTGTTGTCTTGAGCGTTTTAATCAAGTGGACGAACCGATTTACATCGATAAATACGGGACTGAAGAATGCGATTACTGGATTCAACCGTTTCCAGAAAAAGCATCTCATGCGGTTTCATTATTTGCTGAACCCGATCGTTCTTGTCATCGCCTTGTGGCATTGGTTGTCGTCCCGCTGCCAGTCAACAGCAATGCCGGAATGGGGCCTAATCGTAATGGTTGGCCTTATAGCATTAGGATTGATAATGAAGTTGGGGCTTTGTCCGAAACCGCTAAGAAAAGGTCTTTATCGTCTCCATACTCAACCGCTGGTATTCGCTGCCATGGTAACGGTGCTTACCATTGGGCACCTGATCGTCGATTAACCGTCGCCGAAAAAACTTTCGTGAAAATCGTTTCGATTTCAGAGAGATGAAACATGATCCATTTTACAAGAGCAACGCTTTGGACCCTTTGCTTCGTGTTTCTATCAGTTTTGCTGGCGACAGCGAAAAGTGCCGACGATAATGGCAAAAAGCATAGATATCGGGAGCGCCGATATGGTGACAACAACCATTATAGGGAAAAATACCTTAAGCCAGTAAACAACAACACATACACCGATTATTGCGGCGCCTGCCATTTCGCCTATCAGCCGGGACTGTTGCCCTCTGGCTCATGGCACAAAGTTCTTGAAAATTCAGAGGATCATTTTGGAGAGATCTTGGATTTAGATGCGGATGCCAGGGAAGAAGTTTATGAATATCTAACTTCCAACGCCGCAAATACGTCATCATCAAAGCTGTCGCAAAAGATTATGCGTTGTTTGGATGGTCAGACACCTCTGCGAATTACCTTTATCCCTTATATTTGCAAAGAGCACCATGAAATTGGTCAAAGTGTTGTAAACCGACCATCGGTGGGGTCTTTATCGAATTGTATCGCCTGCCACCGCAACGCCGATCGCGGCGTTTATGATGATGACCGGGTATCGATTCCGGAATAGCCAACGTTCATCAACACTGCAGTTATTCCCCACGGCACCTTGGAAAAAGTTTTTCTGTAAAGCTTTAGAAATATTGTCATGAAAGAAATCCTGATCACACTAATCGTATGTTTGGTCATCTATGAAATCGTCGAACACATCCTTCTGCCTTTGTTCTGGACCATTCTACATCGAAGGCGCAAATCGGCTTATGGGCCGCTTGGAATGATCGGGAAAAAATGCGTGGTGAAGCAATGGACGGGTAACTGTGGAAAAGTATGGGTTGGCGGGGAACTTTGGAATGCAACCGGCAATTCATCGCTGATGCCTGGTGATGAGGGGTTAATTCAAGGAATCGACAACTTAACCCTCCAGGTAGTGCCGTTAGGTGAAACTATCGATACACCAAACAAAAACTTGGCCGAAGACCGATCTACTAAATTGTAGATCCATTTAATTGGCCACCTCAGCTTATTGATGACGCTCAGATATCCAGCACGTCAGATACAGAGAGCGGAAAAATGATTCATTCAAAGCTATATCGTATCAATGAATATCGGATATCGGAGTTTGCTGATGGCCGTCTGTGGTGGGACGCCCATTCCGGTTTAGGCAACCAAATTGGAGGACCATGCTTTGTATACGGGAGCATGCTGGTATTGGGCACACGGTGTAGCGAGGAAGACGGGTTTTTAAAATTGGAATTTTTCAATCAGCTTAAAAGGCTCCCGGTTTGGCATAAGACCCGATATTATTGTTTCATTTCAGCGTTAATGGATGTTTCGTCCGGGACAAACATCGGCGAAAAGAAATTACAGCAATTGATCGCTTTATCGGACAGGACTGACACCGATTCTGAAAACATGGTTAGTGAGAGTCCTGGAACATTTCGGCTTTGGCAATACCAGATAATCATTGCACCCGACGGCGATATAATGTGGAAAACCTGTGGTGGGAAGGGCCAAATATTCGGTGGACCCGCGATAATTGAATCTGATGTTCTATTCATCGGGCCTAAAAAATTCGATGGCCCTCAACAAAACAAAAGGGATTTTGTAAATGCTATTCGCATTCTACCCAAATGGGGCCAAACAAGTCTTTGGTGTCGTAGTTTGGCTTTGAAACCTATATTGCCGGTGAGAAAAGAAAAGCAGATTTTTTCACTTCCTAAAAAAGAGAAAATTCAACAAAAAATGAGAATTGTTCCCAAGCGTCATCATTTAAAATACGTGGAGCAAGCCTGGTCACAAATTACAGATTATTATTCAAATACGGTAGATGAATTGAAAGCAAGATGGCCCAAAGGGATAATTCTAAAAAGAAAGAATCGCCGTAAGGTCGAGGATAAATTTGATTAATCAATGATGAAAAAAACACCCAATACCCGTCAGGAGGGTTCATCTCTATCATCAGAAACGGACCCCGGGTTCATTTTCAGTTCAACATGGTTTCTTGCCCTGCCTCCAAAGTGAAAGAAATCGAAGGTAACAGCAGATAAGCATTTTTGCCAACAGCACTCTTTACGGGGATACTGATTTCAACTTAGGGTTATTTTCTGGATTCCGCCTGAAAATTCTGTGGTGGTCAACCAGTAATAGATTCTTTGAAAAGGTTGGGTACAGAATAGAGCATAAAAACAGAATCTATTTGTACTTGCAAAACTTACATGTATCTTGCCAGCGGATTTAACTATCTGGGAATGCATAGAATTACCATTTTACAACTGGATATCATGGGCTTACCTTGGGCATCCTGCCCAGATGAAAAACCCTTTCACAGAAGGCGGTAGGCCATGCTGTTGTGATGAATTTCGACTAAACAACAAATACCCATTTATAAAATGGCTAATCTTTTACCGGTAGCACGTGAATCGCCTTGATGATCAACTCAATATCGTCTCCGGGTTTGATTTGGAGGTGCTCGACAGATTCTGTGGTTAGAACTGACGACATCTCATGCGGGATAGTGATGTCGAATTTTACGAGTGACATAATATCACCGCTTTTAACGGTTTTCACTTTGGCTTGGATTCGATTACGGGCCCCATATTTCATTGGTTTCCTCCTTTGGTGAGATAACGATTCATCACAAATTAATCACCTTGTCGGCCAGTTGCATGGCAGTGACGATGTCCAGCATGTTGGTCGTCACGCCGACCTGCTTTCTCTTTAATAGATCAAAGTGGGTCAGACAAGTCCCGCATACCAGGATCGTCAGACCGGCTTCTTCAAGTTCTCGCAAGTCCTCGAGTGCATCAGAACCGTCAATCGTTAATTTCACCCCGTTGTTAACAAATACCAACCGCCACAGCTCGCTGCCCATTTCCTTCAGTGTGCGCAGGAAATTGATCATTAGTTTGAGGCCCAATGCATCGTCGCCGGAACCCATGCGGTCAGTAGCACACATGACCATGATTTTCTTTGCATCGGTCTGCGAATCGTAGGAAACAAGGGATTGGTTTCCAGACGCTGAACTGCGCTTTCCGATGACGGAATAATCCTCACCCTCTTTTTCAAGGGTTGTCTGAAATCCCTGAAACTCCAAAAAACGTTGAACGTTTTGCTGAGCGGCCGCATTGTCTACCACCACCTTTACGCTGTTGGGTGCTTCCTCTTCAAGCGTGGCCTTGGTCTGGAGCACGGGCGCCGGACAGGAGAGTCCGCGGGCATCGATTTTTTGCATGGGAAAACCTCCTGAGCAATTTCAATTCAAATTTGGTTTAGATCCTTCACTTCAACCCGAAAACAGACGCACCAGGCGTAACAGTGCACCACCCACGACAGACTGTCGTTTGTTGAGAAATACGTTGTTGACCCGGGCGACCAATTCGGGTCGTTTCTCCAGAACCAGCCGTGCCGCCATCTCCGCTGCCTGGGCCGTCAGCCCGGAACACTGGTGGAAATGGGCTTTCTTGTCTTGCCTGACCTTTTTGGAAAGCACCCGGCAGCATGTGGCGCCGTTGGCCGCCTTGAAGGCATCGTGCAACTGGCGGGAAGCCTCCCGTATTGCTTTACGATGGCAATAGGGATGCTTCTGCCCTAACAGCAGTCCCGATGATAGCACTGCCCCGCTGAGCGCACCGCACAGGCAGCCGCTTTCACCCATCGCTACAGAAAACGGAGCAGCCATAGCCGTTGCCTGGGCATCGCTCAATCCTCCGTTCAGTCCATGATTCATGGCCGAGACCACCGCCTCAGTGCACAGCAACTGTCTGGTTTCATAGAGGTTGCGGGCGCGATCCCTGATACGAACGATCAACGCTTCAGCTGAAGAATTAAATTTTTCTTTTGGAGTATCCAATTGATGCTTCGCTCAAAATTAAATAATTTAGTGGCGGTCCGGAAATGATCGATTGTGATTCAGATCTGGGCCGCAAGATCCTGTTTCCGGAATGACATTACTCGACCTTTTCCAGCGGATATTTAGCCCCTTTCCAGGCAAATAAGCCGCCCGAATAGCGATAGACATTGTTGTAGCCCAGCTTAACCGCCCAGGTGGCGCCGTTGTGGCTGCGGGTGCATTTGACGAAACCGCAATAGATGACGATGGTTTTTTCTTTGTCGGTGCCCAGCATCCGGATAAAATCCTCTTGGGTCTTGCCGTCGGTCTCCTTGGTGTCCCACGCACTCATATCCGGGATGGGAAATAGAAACTGAACCGCTCTCGGTACATGCATCTTTTTATAGCTGTCCGCATAGGGCATGGTATCTACGATCACCAATTCCTTTCCGCCGTCGATCCATTTTTTGAGTTCTTCAGTGGTAACCAGATCGTAGCCGCCCCGCTGGACCTCTCGTACAAGCTTTACCGCACCGGTTTCTTTTTCGACTTCCTTTTCGAATTTGTCATCGAACAGGGCCATCGCGGGACAAGACAGGCCAAAAATCAGCAGACTTACCATGGTCAGTTTCAACGTCCAATTACCCAAACGCATCATTCGTTCTCCTTATTTTTAATATTCATCGACGATTTGTTGATCGACACGCGTTAACCCTTTATCCATCAACGGAATTGTTTTCCTTGGCTGCACGTGGTGATATCGACGCCATCCATATAGAAATGCAACTGCCGCCAGTATGGCCATATCCCGGTATAGTGCCAGCCTGAGTCCATGGAATGCCTTGGCTTCCGGTTCCTCAGGGCCGAAGCAGCCGCAGTCCACATTCAGGCCCATCCGGATACCGTATCCAAGGATAGCGACAAACAGCATCAACAAACCGGCAATAAGGGATAGACTGCCGCGAAGGTCGAAAAGCAGCCCGACACCGGCAACGACTTCCAAGGCAGGCAGAATTAAGGCCACGGGCATGATCAGGTCTTCAGGAACAATCCCATAGGCGTCGATCAGCACGGCAAAGATTTGGGGTGCCAGGAGTTTGGTCGCACCGGAATAGATAAAAATCCCGCCAAGTCCCCAACGCACGATCCGATAGATCCAGCCGCTCAAACGCATGATCTGATTCCCGCCAAACATCAACCAAACAGCCTTTTGGTGATTTTAAAATGATAGTGGGTAAGCGAGTCGAGTCGAGTCCCGGCTTTCTGACAATGGCAGCGGTCGTAACGATCGTTTTAAAATCAAATCATTCGCCCACAAATGCTATTCGCAGTGCCGGAACCGCTACCAAATTGGATTTACTAAATTGACAAAATAAATAAGTCAAAATGTTAATACCTATACGCATACCCTGCTGTATAGATTATATAAATCTGGAGGATCATGCCCGGAATTAAGCATCTGTGCGCCGTCGATTGTCATGGTCTGTTGATTTTTCAGATTGTTGCCAACCTGTGGATAAAATTATGAGCACCAACCTTATTGGTGTTGCACCATCAACATCAGTTTCCGATTATGGGCTAAATCGTTGATCATGAACCCTTTCGCCAAGAAGATGACGGCCAATATAATCGCCACCGAATCCCTGGCAGGCGGGAAAACTTCTGCATGAACTAACTCAAGACGTTTCGGCTGGCGTTTTTGACTGAGGCTGGGCTTTTGATGTGAGAAGATTCCTTGATATGGCCGGGTGCAGGATAGATCCCAAAAACTGAAGCTATTTGCTCTTATTGAAACGACAGGTGCTCTTGCCAATCTCATAACAATATAAAATTATTTCAATTACAAAGATACGGTCTGGCTACAACACTTTAAACCACAGAAATATAGTATGGAAGCTGGGGCACGCAACAAAAAGCTATTCAATCCTTCAAGTGAATTTTTAGAGCCTTCCACGGCATCGATAACTTTTTATCGCTGCTAGATGAATAACGCAAAAGAAGTTTTTACGAGGTGCCGTACGTCCGCCAACCGAGCTCACAGTGTCCATCGCAATCCTATCATGGCAGACCTCCGGCACGCAAACCTTTGGCCAACCTACTCCGATCTTCCTGAAGGTTATAGAGAAAAGTCTCCTCGACCCCCTCGGCCGAAATATCAGGGACAAGATTGGTCAGCTGTATCACCGCCCTCTTGGCCTTGTCAGTCTCGCCAGCCAGGCCGTATGAGGCCGCCGCCATCATATAAAGAGTGGGGTGTCCGGGACGTTGTTGAATCGCCCGTTGAGCGGCAGCAGTGGCTTCGGCATACTTGCCCGCCTGAAAATAAGCAAACGCGTAATAGAGATCATACTCCTCGCCAAAGATATCCCGGGGACTCAATCGGACGCCCCGATCAATGCATTGGATGGCTTGGTCAGGCCGCCCGCCGAAAGCGTGGGCAGCCCCCATCAGGCCGTGCGCGTACGCAAAATTGGGACTTTCATCTATGGCACGGCTGAATGCAGCAACGGCCTCAGGATCGCGCCGGTTTGCGACAGCAATGACGCCATGCGCAAGATAAGCCCAGGGTTCTCCCGGATCACAAGCGACCGCGCGATCGGCCCCGTCAGCTGCCTCCGCAAAAGCTTTATCGCGATTCTCCCAACCCTGGAACGCACGCCATGCAAGGCAGACGGCGCGCAAGCCATGGGCTTGGGCATAGCAGGCATCTAGCTTGATAGCGTGGTCGAACATCTTGATTGCATTCTTGGTGCCTGAATCCGAGTGCTGACTGTAAAGAAACATACCGCGTACAAAACTCTCCCACGAATCCAGGCTTTTCGGTGGCTTTCTTCTCAAACGGTCATGCTCTGCAGCATAGACGCCAGGCTGAATGCAGCCGATCACGTTTTCGGTAATTTCGTCCTGGATGGCAAAGACATCGTCGAGCGCACGATCGTAGCGTTCCGCCCAGATGTGATTGCCCGTCTCCGCCTCGATTAGCTGCCCGGTGATCCGAATGCGGTTGCCGGCCCTTCTCACGCTGCCTTCGAGGACGTAACGAACCCCTAGCTCGCGTCCAACCTGACGCACATCAACGTTGCGTCCTTTGTAGCTGAAGCTTGAGTTGCGTGCGATCACGAACAGCCATCTCAACCGCGCGAGACCGGTGAGGATATCTTCGACGATCCCATCAGCGAAGTAATCCTGCTCTGGGTCGCCACTCATATTGAGAAATGGGAGGACGGCAATGGACGGCTTGTCCGGCAGCTGTATAATAGTATTTGGAACTGGTGCTGATTTCAATTCCGTTGGTATTCGGAGGCGATAGATGCGCACTGGACGGGCGATGTTTTTTAGCTCACGCGTGCCCAAATCCTCAAAATCAAGGTCGAGGCGGTCTCGCACCTGGTCGTGGACCGCTTGCGAAATAAACACACCACCAGGTTCGGCGAGCGCTTCGAGCCGCGCTGCAACGTTGATACCGTCACCGTATATACGGGTCTCATCGTGGATGACATCCCCAAGGTTGATGCCAATGCGGAACACCATCCGGCGATTCTCGGGCGCATCCTTGTTGCGTTCCGCCATGACGGTTTGAATCTCAACCGCGCACTGGGTAGCGCCAATCACGCTACGGAACACGGCGAGGATACCATCGCCGGCCGTGTCCACGATGCGGCCGCCATGGCGGGCCACCAACGGCAGGATTGCAGCCTGGTGGCCCTTGAGGTCGCGGACTGTGGCGGCTTCATCTTGGCCCATAAGCCGGCTGTAACCGGCGATGTCGGCGGCAAGAATGGTAGCAAGCCAGCGCTTAAGTGAAGATTCTTTGCTCATGATCTACTCTCTGGTGGCATGCGCCTCGTCACGGTATGCCGGCAAATAGCTGGGGTGAACCGTTTAAAACGTCAAGTTGCGCCTTTTTAGCCACATATCATGCCGTACTTGTAGCCCTCAGAAAACCAATTCTTTCGCAGGCCGATAGGTTTTTCTCGGCATGCTTTGGAAGGTTTCATACTTGGACTGGCGACAGTACCCAACTGCCCTGTCTCAAAAATTGGCAAATTAGGTATGGTAAACCATAAGACCACAATTCTTATGGTTCAAGTGAATAGTTGGATGGTATCTTATGTAATTAAATATATTTAAGGGTTGTGCTATCTTGGTTCTGTGCGACATAGATGGGTTAATTTGCCAGCAGACGATCCAAAATAAAATTGAAATGATAGGCGTTATATTTTGGCATGTGATTCAAATGGATTGCTCTATATTCGGTGGCAAAATTTCCATGGCCAAGAAAGTACGCTCTGGATATCCCATAAAAACAAGCCTTGCCGAAACTTGGGGTATCTTGCCATATTCAACTATTTGTAATTTTGATAAAATTTACAAATTCACAGTGGCTATCCCATGCAAATGAAACCCATTTAAAACGGTTAAGATTCACGCTTCATGAGTAGATATCAAAAAAGGTCGTTTGTGCGCACATGACCGGTGCCGCGGCAGGTAGTTGCAAAACACGCGTTCATAGATAAAAATTTTGATGAACATTGTGTTTCTTGAATTTGTTGTGCGAAAGGCTGAAGCTCCATCTCTTTCACGATACCCTCAGGCGTCAGACACCATCGGGTTCAACGGTCGAAATGGCGTCGACGTCTATAAAAGGCAACCCAACCGCGCTTTGAGTTCTTCAAACCTTTTTGCGATGCTTCCCACAACATCATCGACCACTTCACCGGCGCTTTTGACTTCATTGATCAACCCGGCAACCTGGCCGCAGCATATTTCCGAGTTATCCGCCTTGCCAAGGTGTTGAGAGTGATACTGAGAGTGGTCGTTAAGAAAAGTGGACAGTTCACTGGTGCTTGCACCGGCTTTTTTCAATCCTAAATATTGCTTAGTGAAATCGTTGATCAGATCTCTGGCAAGCATGTATTCCTTGGGTACAGAAATGGTACAGACATCCTGCGTGTCTACAATGGCCGCCTTGACTCGCGCGTGGCTTTCAGACTCATGCGTAACCATAAACCGGGTGCCCATGTAGATACCGTCTGCACCCAGTGCCATGATGGCAAGAACACTTCGCGCATCGCCGATACCGCCACCGGCAATCACAGGCACATGCACCGCATCGGCAACCATGGGGGTCAATGTCAGGGTGGTCAACTCCGTGAATCCTTTGTGGCCGCCGGCCTCAAAGCCCTCACAGATAACCGCATCCACACCGGCGCGTTCCGCTTTTTGACCGTGTCTGGCGGTGGAAATGGCATGCAGCACTTTAATCCCGGCATCCTTGAGCACATCAGTATATATGTCGGGGCGGCCAACCGAAACGATTGCCACCGGTACCGCTTCTTCGATAACGACATCGACGATTTTTTTTGAATACTTCATCTCCTCCCCGACGCCGACGACGATATTGACGGCAAAGGGGGCTTGAGAGAGACGGCGCACTTTTCTTATCTGAGCGCGCATTCTCTCTCCGGTCAACTCAACATCCGACGTAATATTTTCAGCACCGGCGTTGGGTCCAAGGGTTCCAAGTCCACCGGCATTCGATACGGCAGCGACGAGGTCGGCGCCGCTGACCCAATTCATGGGTGCTTGAACGATCGGGTACTTAATTCCCAGAAGGTTACACAGGCGATTTTGGCCCATCTTTCTCCTCTATTTCTAAAATGGAACAAAACATGGCGCGACCGATTGAACCCTCCCCGCGGCAGGTCGCGGGGACTGTTCTGCCTTTAACGGCAGTGCTGCGCAGCACCGTAAGGATAAAAAATCGATTTTCAGTTCGCTCGCTATCGCGGTTCACCGGATGGCCTTGACGAAGCCGCTCGCTTCATCCGATCCAGATGATACAAGGTGGCGCCCACCGGTGCAAAACTCAGGAAGACCAGGTTCAGCACGGGGATGAGAAAGGGCAGTCCGAAGCCCAGATGGAAGAGCGGTGTTTTTCCCAACGCCTTGAAGCGTTGACCAAAAGGCTCGAGGTTGCGGGCGGGAATGAGGTCGGTGTTGTCCCAGGCCAGGAAGATGGCCGCCACCAGGGGACCAATGGCAGTCAGCACCGGCCCTAAGGGTGTAAACCAGGCCAGGACCATGATGATCAGCGTCAGCAAAACCGGGATGACGTTGCGGGGCAGTTCCTGGCGAACCAGAAACCCCATTTGGTTCAAGATCGACGCATGGGGTGGTGCCGTCGCCTTGCCGGTAACCAGGCGTTCGGTAATGCGGGACATCAGATCCATGATAAACACGGCAAACAGCACCTGAGCCAGCAGATAAGCGGCCACCGCCGATATGCCCATCAGCATCAGCGAGAGCAACCAGGAGGCCAGGTGCCACAGCCAGACGATCCACGGGCTTTCGGGCTGCTGCCACAACAGGGCCAGGATGTCCGCGTGCTTGGCCAGGATCAGCCCGGAGACGGCCACCGTCAAGATGGCCACCACGGCAAAACGCAGAAAACCCAGCAGCAGCAGCCGGGGTGTCCGGATCCCCAGCCACAGCCCCTTGAAATTGTATAAAATTCCAGAAAACAGGTTCATTTATTTACCGTTTTTCAACGTCGTCATCCCTGCTGAAAGGCAACCACCTGCGACGCGTGGGTGAAAAAAACCGCCTTTTTCATCTCGGGAAGCATCTCCTTCAGCACCTCGAGGGTGATCGGGTGGGGATGGGCAATGCCGATGGCGTAGCCCTGGCGCTTGGCTCTTTTTATCAGTAATTTCAGCTGTTTTTTCACAAACGAACGGGTCTGCTCGTGGTCGATGAATACATCCCGCTCGGCAAAGGGCAGGTGGAGCAGCTCTGCCGACGGCCGGCACAGGGTGTCTGCCGACGTGCGGCTGTCCACAAAAAAGAGGTCCCGCTTTTTCAGGATGGTAAAGATCTGGCGCATTTGCTCGGATGATGCCGTCAGCTTGGAACCCATGTGATTGTTCACCCCCTTGACATTGGGGACTCGGTCGAGATTCGCATTGAGCTGGGCGATGAGTTCATCGGGCTTCATGGAGGAGAGCAGCGCGCCGGGCCCGGGGTTGACGCTGGGGTAGTTGCCCGGCTCCATGGGCAGGTGAAGCATGATCTCCACCTCTTTTTTCAGGGCCTGGTCGATGATGCTGTGGTTAAAGGTGCCCTCGGGAAGCACGGAAAAGGTGAGCGGCACATCCAGTTCCAGAAACCCTTCGGCCATTTTTCGGTCGTAACCGATATCATCGATGATGATGGCCACGGGAATGCCATTGGTTATCGGCTTGATCCGGGTGATGGGAGGCGGCGGCACAACCGCCTCGCGGTGGAAGGCTTCGTAATCAGGGACGCTGTGATGCACCGCACCGGTGTCGGGCCGGGTGATGGGAATTGGCTTGGTCTTTGAGGCCACCTGGGGCGCGGGCCGCATGAGAAACCGGCTGGCCAGCAGCCCCGCCGTGACCACGAGGCAGACCAGCAGGGTCACCCCGGCAACGATCTTCATCAACTGAAGTTTGGGATTGATGCCTGTTTTTTTCTTTTTTTTCCGGGCCCTGGGTTTTGCGGAACCTTTCTTAGCCATTTTTCAGGTCTTTGAAGATGTCGTAGCTGATCAAAATGTCCAGTGCACGCAAAACCTGGTTATCGGAAAGGAGCGCGTCACGATCCAGGGGACTGTGTTTGGACTTGAAGCGCTTCAGCGCCGGGGGATCCGGCGGCACTTCTTTTTTGGTCGTGTCCGGTTCAACCCGCGGCTCTTCGAACGTGTCATCCGGATCGGCATCCAAATGATTTTTCAGATCTTTTTCCTTGAGCATCCGTTCGTTGGTGGTGTCGGCGTCGGAGAGGATGCGGTGCTTGACCTCCACATTGGGCTCCACTCCTTTGGCCTGGATGGAACGGCCCGAGGGGGTGTAATAACGGGCGATGGTGAACTTGAGGCCGTAGCCGTCCCGCAAGGTCTCCACGGTCTGCACGGACCCCTTGCCGAAGGAGGTGGTCCCCAGAATCAGGGCCCGCTTGTGGTCTTGGAGCGCACCGGCCACGATCTCGGAGGCGCTGGCACTGCCGCCGTTAATCAGAACAACAATGGGATAGGTTCGTTTTACGTCGTCCGCATGCGCCCGAAACACCTTGGTGTTTTGTCCTTCGCGGCCCTTGATGCTGAGGATTTCACCCTCATTCAGAAATAGATCGGACACCTCGATGGCCTGGTTGAGGATTCCCCCGGGGTTGTCCCGCAAGTCTAAAACCAGGCCCTTCATGGGTGTCTCGGCGGTTTCCATCGCCTGAAGGGCCTCGATCAGATCGCCGGTTGTGTTTTCCCTGAAGTTGGTGATCCAGATGTATCCGTACCCCGGTTCGAGCAGCTCTGCCTTGACGCTGTAAATGGGAATCACGTCGCGTACCAGGCTGAAATCCAGCGGTTCGGGGGCGCCTTGCCGGATGACGGTGATCACGACGCTGGTGCCTTTGGGCCCGCGCATGCGCTTGACCGCATCCCGCAGGTCCTCACTGGGCGTTCCGTCAACCTTGATAATCTTGTCTCCCGCCTTGATGCCGGCTCGGTAGGCCGGCGTGCCCTCGATGGGAGAAATAACGGTCACCAGGTTGTTGCGCATGGTCACATGGATACCGATGCCGGTAAACTCGCCATGGGTGTCAATCTGAAGTTCCTTCAGCGCGTCGGGGGGAAGCAGGGCAGAGTGAGGATCCAGGCTCCGGACCATGCCCTGAATGGCCGCCTCGATCATTTTCTGGGTTTCGACCTCATCCACGTAGTTTCGCTGGATGAGCTCGATAACGTCGGAAAAAAGCTTCAAGCCTTTGTAGGTCTCTTCGCTATTGGCGGACAAATCCCGGTAAAAGCCGTGTCCCAGTATCAGCACGGCTGACACGAGCACCATTGCCACCCACATTTTCAGGTGTCGGGTTTTTCTGGCTGTCATTCGTATCTCCTCTAGCCTTTCTTGATCCAACCCAATGGATTCATCGGTTTTCCGTGGTGGCGTATCTCAAAATGCAGTCCGGCACCGGTCATTGAGCCGGTATCGCCCACGGTGGCAATCACTTCACCGGCCTCGACCGGATCTCCCTTTGACTTGAACTGCTCCTCAAGATGGGCATACACGCTGTAGTAGTGGTCGCCGTGATCGATGATGAGCATGTTGCCAAAGCCTTTGAACCAGGAAGAAAACAGTGTCTGACCGCTGTATACGGCCCGGATCGGTTCACCCCTGTCCGCCTTGATGTTAATACCGCTTTGAAAATGGCTCACCTTTAATTTACTGTCTTTGTAATGGCCGAAAAAAGAAACTATTTTACCTTTCACCGGCATCATAAGCAAGCCCTTAAGCGCCGCAAAGGGTTTTTCCGCAACCATGGCGTGCACTGAGCCTGCCGCAAGCGGTTCGGTTTTGAAGGCTTCAACCGTCTGGTCCAGGGCTCGGGCCGACGCCTTCAAGGATTCGATGGCCGCCAGCTGCAGCGATTTTTTTTCGCGGATCTCTGCGAGCAGCGCCTCCCGCCTGGCCTGTTCGGTGTTCATGGCGTCGATGCGATTGCTCAGGTCTGCCGTGGTCGTCTGTTTGTCATTTTTCCTTTCGACCAGCTTTGCCAGCAGCGCCTGCATCTCTGCCTTGTCCCGGGCCATTTGGGTCAGCACGGCATCGTCATGCGCCAGGATCTGCTCCATGGCGCGTTTACTGGAAAAGAAATCGAACATGGAATCCGCCGACGCCAAGACGTGGAATTTACCCAGCCAGCTGAGCTTGTAAAGGGCTGCCAGTCGACCGGCCACATACTTCTCGTTGAGGCTGGCTCGGTGCTCGATCTCCCGGTATTGCGCGTCGAGCTCCCGAATGCGCAACTCCACGGCCGTAAGCTCAGTAGAGATGCGGACCACTTTTTTCCGGGCACTGTCAAGGGCTCTTTCGGTATCTTCCAGGGCGTTGATGATGGCGGTCTCCGCTTGCGAAAAAGAGTCCACCTTCTCCCTTGAGATCTCCAGTTCCCGGTTAAGGTTGTCGGTCGCGCTGTCCGGCAAACGTGGCGGCGTCACATCATTTGCCGGTACTGCACCGGGTTCATCGATGCGCAGATAGCTCTCCCGGTTCATGATAAACCCGGTCTGATCCTCAAACAGAATTCGGACCCACTCGCCTTCGTATGAGAGCACCAGCACCCGGGCCCCTCTGCGCAAGATGGCAATGGGCGGGTTGTGCCCGCCGGGTCCGGAGCGCATGTTGAGCTCCGAAACAAGGATCGTCGCCGGTTTGGGGTCCCCGGCACCAAAAAGTGGACGAGCGAACAAACTGAAGATTACCACCGGCAACAAAAGCAGGAAAACCTTTTCGAGGCGTAAAAGAATCTTGGCAGGCGGCGTATTTTTCTTGTCCGAACGATCCATCATTCTTTCACGAACTGGTTAAGGGAAAAAAAGCACCCCAACAGGCCCGTCAGCATGCCTCCGCCGAGAATGGCGGCACACGTGCCCATGGAAAAAAAACGAATGGCAACCATTTCAGCAGTCAGCGCCTGTTCAAACTGGGACCCGATGGCGGAAAAGGCGGAAAAGAGCATCCCCAACCCGATCAGGCCTCCGGACAGACCCTGGAGAAGGCCCTCTAAATAGAAGGGAAACTTGATGAAGTTATCCGTGGCGCCCACCAGACGCATGATATGGATCTCTTCCCGTCGAGAATAGAGCACCAGGCGGATGGTGTTGGCCGCAATGAATACCGTGGCCATGAAGAACATGGCGCCCATGCCGTAACCGACCAGCTTGAATAAATTGAAAAAGTTGGCAAATCGGTCGATCCATTGCTGGCCGTACTCCACCTCGGAAACCGATGGCAGGCCTTCGATGCGTTGTGCCAGAAACTCAATTTTTTCCGGCGAGTTGGATTCGGTGACCAGGGTCACTTCAAAGGCATCTGGCAGGGGATTCTCACGCATGTTGTCGAGTAGGGAGGTCTGCCGCTGCATGCGATCTTTCATCAATTCAAGGGCATCCGCCTTAGATATGAAACGGATGCTCTGGATGCCGGCGATCGTCTGAAGCCGGTAGCGGGTGTCCAGGCGCTGGGCCTCGGAGGTGCCCGGCGCCAGGTAAACCATGATCCGGACCCCCTTTTTCCAGGCGTTGAACATGTCCTGCGCGTTGAGGAAAAAGAGGCCGAAAGCGCTGACAATCAGAACGGACAGGGCGATGGTGATGATGGTCACCACATTGAGAAACCGATTCTCCAGAATGTCCTTGATGGCGCGTCGGGTGTAGAAGATCATCACTTCGCCTCTTCACGTTGAAACACTCGGTTCAGGTTCAGATATCCGGTGGCGTATCCAGCCGTCCCTGTCGGATCTGCAGCACGCGGCCGGTGGCATTTTCGATGAGGGCTTTATCATGGGTGGCCACCACGACCGTTGCCCCGCGGTTATAGAACATGTTGAGCAGCTCAAAAATAGTGGCTGCCGATTCATCATCGAGGCTACCGGTGGGCTCGTCGGCCAGGATGATCTTGGGGTCGCCAGCCACGGCCCGGGCCACGGCGACCCGCTGCTGCTCACCACCGGAAAGGCTGGGAGGGTAGGCGGTCATACGGTCTTCCATACCCACCACGCGGAGCACACTTTTCACCTTCTTTTCGATGAGGCTGCGCTTCTTGCCCTGGACCTCCAGCACCAGGGCCACGTTTTCGTATACCGTTCGGCTGGGAATGAGCTTATAATCCTGAAAAATGATGCCGAATTTTCGTCGGAGCATCGGAATTCGACGGCGCGGGATTCGGGAAAGGTTCATGCCGTCCACCAGGATCTGCCCCTCTGAGACCGGCTCGGCCAGGTAGAGGAGCTTGAGCAGTGTAGATTTACCCGCCCCGCTGGGTCCGCTGATGAATAAAAATTCGTTTTTGGCAATATCCAAGGTGGCATCCACCAGGGCCTGCTTGGCGCCGTAACGCTTGTGGACGTGAAACATCCGGATGACCGCGCGCTTTTCAGCCATACTGGTCATTGGACCTCGGCAATGTCGATGCTGGGTTTTCCCATGGCCCGGTCGAGGGCCGCCACCGCGATTTGAAAATCGTAAAGGGCATTGTAGTATCGGGTCATGGTTTCTGAAAGCTGGGTCCGGGCATCGAGGACATCCGTGGATGTGGCCATCTGCTCTTTGAACAGCTCTTCACTGATACGAAACCCCTCTCTGGCCTGTTCGATGGCGGATTGAACCGTAACGATGTTCTTTTCAAACTCATCGGCCTTGAGCCAGGCCTGCTTTACCTCCCGCTGGATATTGTCCAGCAGGTCGGTGCGGTTGAGACGCGCTTCTGTCAGTTTGCTTTTCTTTTCCGCAACGCCGTAGCCGGTCTTTCCCCACTGCCAGAACTCCCAGCGGGCCTGGGCCTGGATATCCCAAAAGCTGCTGTCGGAAATACCTTCACCACCGTCCACCTGCCAGTCGGTGCCCAGTTTGTAGTAATTGCCTTGAACCTGAACGGTCGGATAATAATCCTTTTTGGCCAGGCTGACCTCCTTCTCGCGGATCTGAATTTCCAGACCGGCCACGGCGACTTCCACGCGATCTTTTTCAGCCGTTTCCAGGCAATCAGCAAGGGATCGGGACAATGGCGCATAGTCCAGGACATCCACGGGAGTCAGCGATGTGCCGATGGGTTGACGCAGCAGCAGGTTGAAGTCGGCCCGCGAAATCTCCAGATGGTTTTGGGCCGCCACGAGGTCCTGGCGGGCATTGGCCAGCTCGACTTTGGTTTTAAGCAGGTCGTTGAGCGGGGTCATCCCCACCTCGTGATAGTTGACAGCCACTTCCGTCTGGGCCTCCAGCATGGTGACGGCTTCTTCGGCCACCACCTTGAGCTTCTGCGCTTTGAGCAGGAGGAAATAAACCCGCTTGGCCTCGAAGACGACGTCCCGACGCACCAGCGCCTCGTTAAGACGGGCGGCGTCCAGCCCCATCGCAGCCAGTCTATGCTGATTGGTCAGAGCAAAGCCGGTAAACAGGGGCTGGGTGACGCTGGTCACGAAGGCGTATTGCTCCTCGGGCTGCACGACCCCTAAAGTGGGAATTACGCTGAAGCGGGGCTCGTCGTTGCGGGTGTAGTTGTACTCGGCGCTGAAAGTAGGCAGAAACTCAGTCCGCCTGGATTTGAGCACGGCATCGGCGGCACGCGTCCGCTGGCTGGAAATGCGGGCCGAAATGTTGGCTTCGAGAGCCAGGGCCACCGTCCTTTCCAGATCCATGTCGGGCGCCGCCGCCGTCTCATCGCCACCGGCCGGCATCGCTGCGGTCAGCCACATGCAAAAGAAGGCAATGGATGCCAAAAAGCACCGATAGCGTTTCGATGAATGCGGCAATATGGCTGATGTCCCCCCGGGGTTTGGCATTGACCGGCAACCTCGCAGCTGTTATGAATCGCTCCTAAGCTCAAGGAGTGCTGTTTCCAGTTTTCCTTGCCGAAGCCTCCACTGAATCCCAATGACGGGCTTCTTCCAGTTCGGTGGAGGCTTTTTTATACGAAAAATCCCTTAAAATCAAGTATTTCTTATAAATCCGGCCGTCTGAAAGGCGCCCCATGAAAAATGAACTGATCCGTCTGCTGTGTCAAAAATCCTTCAAGTATAGCCAAACACCCGCTTTCAGGCTGGTGTCGGGCCGCATGAGCCGGTTTTATGTAAACTGCAAGCCCACCACCATGAGTCCCCGCGGCATGTTCCTCACCGGCCATTTGATGTTCGCGGCCATTCAAGACAGCGGCGTCTCGGCCGTGGGCGGCCTCACCTTCGGCGCCGACCCCATCGCCATGGCCACGGCATTTGCCTCCGAGCTCAAGGGCCAACCGGTGAACGCCTTTTCCATCCGCAAAAGCCAGAAGGACCACGGTATTGTCAAATGGGTGGAAGGGGACATCCTGCCCGGCGAAAAAGTGGTGGTGATCGATGATGTGGCCACCACCGGCGGTTCCACCATCAAAGCCATCGAGCGCGCCCGCAGCGAAGGGCTGGAAGTGGTTCGGGCGGTGATCCTGGTGGACCGGCAGGAGGGGGGCATGGACAACATCCGTGCCCATGTGCCCAACGCGGCCGCCATCATCACCCGGGATGAACTGGTGGCCTGCTGGAAGAAGATCACGCCAGCATCATAACGAAATAGACGGAACAAAAAATGAAAAGGGGGAACCGCCGACATCCTTTTGCGGTGGTTCCCCCTTTTTAGGTTTCTTCATGAAATCGATTACTGAGGGAAATAGGACGCGCAGGCATCTTCTGACTCCCAGGTGGTCACGCGGCTAACGGCCATCCCGGGCTCCTTGATCATCTCCTTCAGGCTGGTGGCGATGTAATAGGAGAGATTTTCCGAGGACGGGGCGGCGGTGTCAAAATAGGGCAGTTCATTTAAAAATTTATGGTCCAGACGGTCCATGATCTCTTTTAGATAGCCTTTGAGGATGCCGAAATCGACCAGGACGCCGGCGTTGTTCAGTCGATCTCCCTTAACGCAGACCTCCACTTTCCAGTTGTGTCCGTGAAGGTTTTCGCATTTTTTTGCCACCATGGTCAGCTGGTGGGCGGCCGCGAAATGGCTGACAATTTTTAGTTCGAACATGATCTATCCGCTCCTGTGGGTCTTGCCGGATCGATGCCGGTGTTTCAGTTGGCCACCCTGGATGGCCCGCTTTTTAGAATGGTCTTCAACTTGCTGGTAAACTTGCGCTCTTCAAGCGAGGCAAACTCTTTGAGGAGGGTCACCTGTTTTTTACTGAGATTGGTGGGGGTCTTCACGTTCACCTGAACAATCTGATCGCCGCGATGGCCGTTTCTAAGGGAGGGAATCCCTTCGCCCCGCAGCCGGAAGATGTCGCCGGGTTGGGTGCCCTTGGGGATCATCAGCTCACTCTCCCCGTTGAGTGTGGGGATGGTGATGGTATCACCCAGGGTCGCCTGTACAAAGGAAATAGGAATCTGGCACAATACGCTGGTGTCGTCCCGCTTGAAAAAATCATGGCCTTCCGCGTGAATGAAGACATACAGATCGCCGTGCGGCCCGCCATAAGCGCCGGCTTCACCTTCACCGGTGAGGCGAAGCCGAGAACCGTTGTCCACGCCGGCAGGAATTCTCACAGACACCTTTTTGCGGGACAGGACCTTGCCATGGCCCTGGCAGGTTTTACAGGGCTTGGATATGACCTGTCCCTGGCCCCGGCAGTGACCGCAGGTGGTACGGACGGTGAAAAAACCCTGACTGCGGCCCACCTGGCCGCTGCCACCGCATTGGGAACAAGTCTCCACGCCGGTCCCGGGTTCAGCGCCGCTTCCCTCACAGGCGGTACACGCTTCAGCCTTTTCCACATCGATCTCTTTTTCCGTACCAAAGGCCGCTTCCATAAAGGAGAGCTGCATATCGTAACGAAGGTCAGCACCCCTGTTGGCCCGGCTCCTGGATCGGCGGCCGCCGCCAAATCCGAAGAAATCTTCAAAAATATCTCCAAAACTGGAAAAGATGTCTTCAAATCCACCGAAACCGGAGAACCCCGACCCCTCCAGCCCCTGATGGCCATACTGATCGTAAATCTGGCGCTTGTTGGCGTCCCGGAGCACCTCGTAAGCCTCGGCGGCCTCCTTGAACTTTTCTTCGGCCTTTTGGTCTCCGGGGTTTCTGTCGGGATGAAATTGAAGGGCCAGCTTCCGGTAGGCCTTTTTCAAATCCGCATCGCCGGCGTTTCGCTCAACGCCGAGCACTTCATAATAGTCTCGTTTGGCTGCCATGGATTGTCCTGAAACGTTACCCCTTCATGTTGTCACGGGCGATGTGATGTGTTAATTTTTCGTCGTTTAAATGATGCATAAGATTAATGCAAGATGAAAGGATGTCAATGGAAAGTCGGGAGCTTCCCTTCGTTCGGGAGATGTTCGACAGCATCGCCCCACACTATGATCTGCTCAACCGCCTGCTCAGCCTCCGCCAAGATGTCGTCTGGCGAAAAAAGTTGGTGTCGGTCATGGCCATTCCAGAAAACGGGCAGGTGCTGGACGTGGCCTGCGGCACCGGTGACGTCGCCATTGAGATCTGCAGGCAGAAGGGATCGCGGGTGAAGGTGACCGGCCTTGATTTTTCACCGGGCATGCTTGGCCTGGCCCGGGAGAAGATCCGCCGGAATCAAAACCGCTCGATCTCTCTGCTGGCCGGCAACGCCCTGGCGCCGCCCTTTGGCCAAGCATCCTTTCACGCCGTGACCATCGCCTTCGGCATCCGCAACATCCAGGATAAAGCCGGCGCGCTGAGGGCTTTCTATGAGATCCTCATGCCTGGCGGGATGTTGCTGGTGCTGGAACTGGCCACACCGAAAAAAAACCGCCTGCGCGAGGCCTATCTGGCTTACTTTCAAAAAGTGCTGCCAACCATCGGCCGCCTCTTTTCCAAGCACCGCTTCGCCTATTCCTACCTGCCCGACTCGGTTTCGCGGTTTCCGGCAACCGATGTTTTTATGACCATCATGGAGCAAGCAGGCTTTTACCATGTCACCTGTCGTCGCATGACACTGGGAATCGCCAACCTGTTTGCGGGGGTTAAACCATAGCGGCTGTTGAATTAAAAGGTGGGGCTGAATGACTATACCGAGGATTAATGCGCTTGCTGTTTGTCATGCATGCGGCGCATGCATCTGAAAAAAGTTGTCCCACAGAAAATCCAGCCGTTCACCGGCCTCCGTCAATGAGACTGCCGCCCATATCGGTTGGCCGGTGTCAGCGGTCCCGGTGATTTCACATAGCTTCAATCGCTTCAGTTTTCCCAGGGCATCTTCGATTTCGAAATCAATGGGGGTGTCGTAGGTCGCTTTAACCCAGACTTCAATGGCATCGTCCAGGGCGTCCGCGGTCATCCCCGCTTCGGATTCAGCCAGGAAAACATACCCCAGCAGCGCCTCCTTGAACTCTTCTTCCTCCGCATCGGCAATGATGTGGTAAAAAACACCGGCATTGTTGTCCAAGTTCTTGAAATAGAGATTGTCCCCCAGGGTTTTCATAAATTTGATTTTGCGGTTCTTATAGCTGTTCCACTGTTTGAAAAGAAACGCCCCAATCGCGGCCAGAGCCGTCACCCCGCCAACCATGCCGGATATTTCCACGGGTCCCAGCGACGGAATCTCACCGCTGCTGGAAATAAGGGAGCGGGACATCAGCCATAGGATGCTCGCCATGGCAACCAGGCCCGCGCTGGCCTTTAAAATTACCGTGATGCCGCCACCGACGGCAAAGCCGCCCATGAGCAGTTTGTCCCTGAGCTTCATGCGAACCTGAGCGTTGGGAAACAGCATCTCCAGATCCCCTTTGGGTATGTTCTTGAAGAGCTTTACAATCATGGTTCCTGGATCAAAATTCAGATCCTTTCGCTTGAGCGCTTTAAAGTAGGATTCATCCTTGTATTTGATGATCAGCGCCACTCTGTCGTATACGGTGATGTCGATGCTCTCTTCTTTGAGCAGCCATTTTTTGCGCCTGATCCGATGGGATTGGGCCCCCCGTCTAAAGACCAATTGATTCTCAAAATCATCGAAATCAACGAACAAGTTGATCTTGAAGAGCGATTCCCGGTTCATGGCGTATGTCAGATCGGTTGCGGTGATTTGTTGATAATTGGCCTGATTCAACACGTCTTTAAATGCGGCCATGAGCCGGTCTTCATGGGCTTTGCGTGCTTCGTGGGAAACGTGGCGGACGCTCACCGTATCGTTGTCAGGGTTGAACGGGTAGTAGTTTTCCTTGAGGGTCTCTGTTTTGGCATGAAATTCAAAATGGAAGAGACTATTCAAGATGGTGCAGAAGCGAAGAAAGGCATCCCGGTCTTCGGGTGTAACCATCTTGCTCTTGGACAAGCCGTCTATGAGGTCCGCTTTGCGGATGGGAATAAATCGTTCTCTAACCGATGGGTCTGCCACCATCAATCCTCCCAATTCAAGGTGCGCTGAACCGCCTTTTTCCAACCCCGGACACCGGCCTGGCGCACCTGGTCATCCATCTGCGGCTGCCAGGTCTTGTCCACCGACCAGTATTGTTTCAGATCCTCCATGGAGGTCCAGTATCCCACGGCCAAGCCCGCTGCATACGCGGCGCCCAGGGCCGTGGTCTCGGTGATGGAGGGCCGGATCACCGGCACGTTGAGCAGGTCGGACTGAAACTGCATGAGCAGTTCGTTGGCGACCATCCCCCCATCGACCTTAAGGCTATTGAGTTCAACGCCTGAATCCTTTTTCATGGCCTCTACAATGTCCAGGGTCTGGTAGGCGTTGGCCTCCAGCGCGGCGCGGGCGATGTGGCCCTTGTTGACATAACGGGTGAGGCCGACAATGACGCCGCGGGCGTCGGCGCGCCAGTAGGGGGCAAAAAGGCCGGAAAAGGCCGGAACGATATAGGTGCCGCCGTTGTCGTCCACCGTCCGGGCCAGCGTCTCCACCTCCGGTGCCGACGCGATCAGCCCCAGATTATCCCGTAGCCACTGCACCAAAGCGCCCGCAATGGCCACCGACCCTTCCAGGCAATAAACCGGCTTTTCCCCACTGATCTGGTATCCCACGGTCGTCAACAGGCCATGGGCGGACTGAACCGGCTCGGTGCCCGTATTGAGCAACATGAAACAGCCGGTGCCGTATGTGTTTTTCGCCTCGCCGACCCCAAAGCAGGTCTGGCCCACCAGGGCGGCCTGCTGGTCTCCCAGGGCGCCGCACACCGGTACCGTCGCCCCCAGGGGGCCGTCCTTCAGCGTATGGCCCCAGGTGTTCTTGTCGATGGAAGGCACGATACGCGGCATCATCTGCCGGGGAATGCCCATGATCTTGAGGATTTCATCATCCCAGGCCAGGGTCTCCAGGTCCATGATCAGGGTGCGTGAGGCATTGGAGACATCGGTTACATGGGCGCCGCCGGCCGCACCGCCGGTGAGTTGCCAGATAACCCAGGTTTCGATGGTGCCGAAAAGGGCCTGGCCCCTTTCCGCCGCGGCACGTGCCTCGGGAACATGGTCCAGAATCCACTTGACCTTGGGCCCCGCAAAATAGGTGGCGACCGGCAGCCCGGTCTTTTTGCGGAAGCGGTCCTGACCGCCTTCTTTGGCCAGGGCGCTGCAGATTTCATCGGTACGGGTGCACTGCCAGACAATGGCATTGAAAAAGGGCTGGCCGGTTTTCCTGTCCCAGACCACTGCGGTTTCGCGCTGGTTGGTAATGCCGATGGCGGCGATATCCTTGCCGTTGATCCCGGCTTTTCCCATAGCCCCTTTGATCACCCGGCGGCTGTTGTCCCAGATTTCCAAGGGGTCATGCTCGACCCAGCCCGGCTTGGGAAAAATCTGCTGGTGCTCCATCTGGTCCACGCCTGCGATCTGTCCCTGGTGATCGAAAAGGATGAACCGGTTGCTGGTGGTGCCCAAATCCAATGCGCCGATATAGCTATCCATCTGTCGCTCCTTTCGTGGAATAAGGGTTTTTATCCGATTTCAGCTTCAGCTGTCGACGACCCCGTTGACCATGGCCTCGATAGCCCCGTAGGCCGTGGCCACGGCAAGACCGGTACCGCTTTTGGTTCGGATCCAGTCCTGATGAGCCAAAATTGAACCGGCGGCATGCAGATTCTCATAAACAACCTGGCCATCCAGGTTCAATGGCCGAAACCGCTCGTCCACCTCGATTCCGGCAAGGTTGATGGCATGACCCTTTGGATCCAGAAACTGCTGCCGATGCCAGCAGCTGCGGTTTTCCGGTTGGCAGACGGGCAGATCCAGGAGCGCTTCGCGGAGTCCCTGGCGTTCAGCCACCAACCCTTTTCCCAGAAACCGGCCGGTGGCCAGCAGCACGTGTTCCGCCTCCACCGTTGTCTCGGGTTCAGTTCTTCCCAGCTCGAGGACAAACCGGCCGTTTGCCCGACGGTGAATGGAATGCACGGTATGATGATAGAAGGATTTCACCCCAAGAGGCGGAAGATTGCTCTCGAAAGCCTCTTTGAGGCGAATGCCGGAAATGGCGGGCGGCATGGTGGGAATCTCGAACACCGGCCGCCCGAGCATCTGGTTGAGATCATGGTGAACCCCCTTGCTGTCGTGAATCCCAAGAATGGCGGGCAGCCCCACAAATTTTGCCTGGCCCAGATGGGGACGAATGGCCTCGGCCAGCTGCCGGCGAGTCGCTTCAACTTCTAAACCCCGTGCGATGTGTTCAGCATATTTGGGCCCCAGCCGGTTTTGCCAGGGCAGATCGATGGACGCAGTCATCAGATCCGGCCATGAGGGTTTCAGGGTGTTGACGATCTGGGTCGCACTGAAACCACGCAGCCCATGTATATCAACGATCAGACAGGGTGCCTTTTCTTCCAACGCCTGCACGCCGGCCCACATGGTCTCAGGCACCCGAAAGGTGCGCTTGATGGTGCCTACCGGGGTGATCAGCCGAGCATTTTTGTCTGGATATCCGGCGTATGGATGACCGGCATGACCCAGAAAATCCGTTAATCCATCCATGGCCGAACGGATCTGGTTATTGGAAACACGGCAAAAGGGGTGTTGGGGATATGTTTGCTTGAGCTGTCTCAACCCCTGCCAGGGATCGTCGATCAGTTCCCGTGTGCTGCCATGGGCGACGCCGTATAGGTCGAACAGGCCGCTGGCATAAAGGGTCTCGCCGGTGAGTCCGGCCTGCACGGTGGATATGCCGCGCCGGACGGCGAACAGGGCAGCCGACATGCCGGCCATACCAGCCCCGATGACCATCAGCCGGCATTTTATTGGTTCAGCCTTCGCTGTTTCCATGGCTTATTTTCTATTGTCAGGCAGTTTCGCTGACATCGAGGCCTAAGAGTCCGCAGTGAAGCGCCTCCTGAAGCTCGGCCTGAGAGACAGCCGGTCCCCACAACAAGGGCTGCGTTCCGCGCCAGCGTTCGTTGAGAAAATCCTTTAGTTCGCCGATCCCCTCGCTGTCCTTGAGCATTCCTTCATTGTACATATGGGCGGCCATTCGCAGACTACAGAACGACCCCTGGCACGGCCCCTTGCCCACTCGGCTGCGCTGTCCCATCTCCCTCAATCCAGGACGATGGCCGTTGTTCGTCAGGGATGCCGCGATCTCGTTGAACACGCTGGTGGAAACCATTTCACACTCGCACAGCAACAGATCCGAAGCGTCATTCTTTTTGAACCACATTTTCGGGGTCAAACCGGGTTCGGTGTACTGGGCTTCACTGGAAGCGGGCAATGGTTCCACAGAGGTCCGACAGGGGCTGTTGTTTCCCAGCCGCCGACAAACCAGATTGGCGGTCTTTTCCGCCATGAGCCGGGAGGTGGTCAGCTTGCCGCCCGTGATGGTGATAAAATTCTCCAGCCCATCCGATTCATGATCCAGCAGTGAAAAGCCGCGGCTCACCGCCCGGTCATCGGAGCCGTTGCCGGACCGCACCAGGGGTCGAACACCGGCATAGGCGCGGATGAAACGGGTGTCCGCCAGTTTGGGCACCATGGCCATGCCGTCGTCGATCATGGCATCGATCTCGGCTGTTGTGGGGCGGCATTGGTCCGGCGTATCAATCCGTTTAGACGTGGTGCCGAAAATGGAAACCGTTCCCCCCGGCATCAGAATGTCGGCATCCGCCGGCTTGCGTAAGCGGTTGAGCACCCGTTCGCCCAGCCGCATCTGGCTGATAATCAAGCTGCCCTGGGAATAAACCATGTTGATACGGGTACCAGCCATGGCCGCCACCTCACCGGCCCAGGCCCCGGTGGCATTGACGATCTGATCGGCATGAACATGGACCTCGCTGCCCTGGCGGCGGTCCATCAGCCGCACCGCCTCAATGCGGCCGTTACGCTGGTCAAATCCCACCACCTTGTGATTCAGCAGGAACAAGGTTCCCAATCTTCCGGCCTGGGCCAGGTTGTCCAGGGACAGCTTGAAGGGGTCGATGGAGGCATCTTCCACCGCAAAGGCGGCAATCGTGTCCGCTGAAAGCGACGGTTCCATTTCCAGCGCATCTTTTGGATCAACAGAAACCGCATCAATGCCGCATTGATGGCATCGGTCAGCAAAATCGGCGATGTATCTATCGTCATCTCCCTTGACGGCAACGAAGAGACCGCCGGTGTCTTCAACACACTGGGGCGCCAGCCGCTTGAGGATCGCCCCCTCGTCACGGCACTCCCTGGCCGAGGACGGATCCGATTCTATGTACCGGGCGCCGCTGTGCAGCAGGCCGTGATTGCCGCCGGAGGCACCCGCATTGATGTCCTGTTTCTCAACCAGGATGCAAGGGATGCCGCGAAGCGCCAGATCCCGGGCCAGCCCGGTGCCGGTGGCGCCGCCACCGATGATCAACACCTGCGTTTCCAAATTGGGGTCCATTTTAATCCTGCAACTGCGGTCCAGGCAGAGTCCTGAGCGCGTCGACAACATGTTTCACTTGTGAAAAACCCGCTCAAATGGTAAACTAACCCACATTTTTCAAACTTCTTTCCGGAGAATAAATAAAAAATATCATACAAGATCGCTCTTGTCACCAACAATTGTTCGTTTTAAATCAAATTAAACCGATCTGTTTCTAAAACGAAAAGATTCTACAACCGCCTATCGGAAGTCGCTTATCATGACAGGTAAAAGAGCGCCGGCCGACGCACCACCCCAAACACTGACGACCGGGAAAGTGGCCCCGGTTCGGAAGCGGCACGAAAAAATAAAAAAAATGGTCCAGTCCCAAGGGTTTGTAACCATTGAAACCCTTGCCCAGGCCTTTTCGGTGACCCCGCAGACCATCCGCCGGGACATCAACACCCTCAGCGAAAAGGGCCAATTGTGTCGATACCATGGCGGCGCCGCCATTCCCACCTCCACCGAAAATGTGGCCTATAACGAAAGAAAGGTTCTCTGCTTCCGGGAAAAACAGAAAATTGCCCACCTGCTTGCCCAACACATTCCGGACAACGTCTCTCTGTTCATCAATATCGGCACCACCACCGAAGCCATCGCCCACGCCCTGTGCAACCACAAGCGACTGCGGGTGATCACCAACAACCTGAATGTGGCTTCCATTATGAGTACCAACGAAAATTTCGAAGTCATCGTCGCCGGCGGGCTGGTCCGGCACCGCGATCAAGGCATTATTGGCGAAGCCACCATTGATTTTATCAGCCAGTTCAAAGTGGACTATGGTATCATCGGCATCAGCGGCATCGATCTGGACGGCACCCTGCTGGACTTCGACTATCGTGAAGTCCGCGCCGCAAGAGCCATCATCGACAATTCGCGCAAGATCTTCCTGGCCACCGACCACACAAAATTCGGCCGCAACGCCATGGTCCGGCTCGGAAACATCGCCGAGATCGATGGCCTGTTTACGGACCGTCGGCCGCCTTCCGGGCTGGCAGAAATTATCGCCGCATCGGAAGTCGACCTCCACGTCGCCTGACGAGACGGTCCAGGGCCGAATGAAAGGACAACTGGATTATTCGGCCGGAGCTACCGGCCAGCCGTTCTTTTCACTTGCGAAAGCGCTATTAACCTATGTGCGTATAGGCACGATGAGTTTTCACTTGCGAAAATAAATACGGGATGCTAATTTAATCTCGATTGTTCCTCCTCTCTTTCTCATAGCCGAACCATAGCGCAATACCTGCAGAATCGGAGTCCGAACGATGGGCTTGAAAATCCAGAATGTCACTAAAGTGGTGGGGGGAGAAACCCATCTCCGACAGATCGATCTTGCGTTTGAAAAAGGATCCCGCAACGTGCTGCTGGGCCGGACCCTTTCCGGCAAGACATCCCTGCTTCGCATCATGGCCGGATTAGACCGGCCCACCCATGGAAAAATCACCATCGACGGCCAGGACATGACCGGTGTTTCCGTCAGAAAGCGAAGCATCGCCATGGTCTATCAGCAGTTCATTAACTATCCTTCCTTGACCGTCTACAACAACATCGCCTCCCCCCTGAAGATCAGCGGCATACCAAAAAAAGAGCTGGACCGGCGGGTACGCGAGACTGCGGAAATGCTGCATCTGGAGGACATGCTGGACCGCCTTCCAGCGGAGCTCTCCGGCGGCCAGCAGCAGCGCACGGCCATCGCCCGGGCCCTGGTCAAAGAGGCCCAGTTGCTCCTGTTGGACGAGCCGCTGGTCAACCTTGACTACAAACTTCGCGAAGAACTTCGGGTGGAGCTTCAGGAGATTTTCCGGAAACGATCCGCTATCGTGGTGTATACGACCACCGAACCGTCCGAGGCCCTGATGCTGGGTGGCAATGTCGTGGTCCTTGACGAGGGGAGGGTTCTGCAGACCGGCGCGACGGCCGGCGTCTATCAGCACCCCGAAACACTGAGAGCCGCGGAGGTATTCAGCGACCCGCCGATCAACGCCCTTGACAGCACGGTAACCAACGGTGGTGCCGTCATGGGGGACGACATCCCCATCCCCTTGACCGGACACCTTGCCGATCTTGCAGCCGGTGCCTACCGGTTTGCTTTCCGAGCCAACCACCTGTGGCTTTCCAGGCAGGAAGACGGAGATATTACCATTACCGGCAAGGTTGAACTGGCCGAAATCAATGGTTCCGAAACCTTCATCTACGTCCATCACGGGGAAAGCTCGTTTGTGGTTCAACAGGAAGGGGTGCACCCCTTTTCCATGAACAGCAATATTACCGTTTTCATCAACCCGAAGCACCTTTTTGCCTACGATACAACCGGCCGGCTGGTGGCCGCGCCCCCGGCGTCCATTCAGCCCAACCAGCGATAGAGGCTTTCCGACAATGATTTTGGCAAGGCAGCGCGAGGCAGTCGCATATATCATCCGTCGACGAGAGATAACGCAGTCAGAAAGAATTGTCTGGAAGCTTTTAGCCAGGAGAACGCCATGGCGCGTATAGAGTTTGATCAAATTGCCCACGCCTATTACCCAAACCCCAAAACGCTGTCTGACTACGCCCTCAAGGAGATCAATACGGTTTGGGAGGACGGCGGGGCTTACGCCCTGCTCGGGCCCTCCGGCTGCGGCAAGACCACGTTGCTCAATGTGATTTCCGGACTGCTCAAACCCAGCCGGGGCAGGGTGCTTTACGATGGAACGGATGTAACCGCCATGCCTCCGGAAAAACGCAATATCGCCCAGGTCTTTCAGTTTCCGGTGCTTTACGACACCATGAGCGTTTTCAACAATCTGGCTTTTCCGTTGAAGAATCGGGGCTTCAACAAAGCGGACACCGTCCGGCGCGTACATGAGGTGGCCGAGATACTCGACTTGACCCCGGACCTGAAGAAAAAAGCAGCTGGCTTGAGCGCCGATGCCAAACAGAAAATTTCCCTGGGCCGCGGCCTGGTGCGAAGCGATGTGGCGGCCGTGCTCTTCGATGAACCGCTCACCGTCATCGATCCACATCTGAAATGGCATCTACGGCGCAAGCTCAAGGAGATTCATGAACAGCTCAAACTAACCCTGATCTATGTCACCCACGACCAGGTGGAAGCCCTGACGTTCGCGGATCAGGTGATCCTTATGTACGAAGGTGAAATCGTTCAGGTCGGCACACCGGAGGAGCTTTTCGAAAATCCCCGGCACAAGTTCGTCGGCTATTTTATCGGAAGTCCCGGCATGAATTTTCTGCCCTGCACCCTTGAGGGCCAATACGCCAAAGTCGACGGGGTGACCATCGCCCTGGAGCCGGAAACGGCTGCCTTAGGGGCCGAGGCCAGTGGAGTACTGGAACTGGGCATCCGCCCCATGCACATAGAGGTGCACGGCTCGGCTGTCGACGGAGGGGTGCCGGTAACGATGAAAACCGTGCAGGACCAGGGCAGCTTCAAGATTCTAACAACCGCCCTCAACGGCCACACCCTATTAGCCCGCGTGCCTGAGGGGCACCCGGTACCGGAAAACCAAGCTTGGCTGAAATTTCCACCGCAACGGACCAAACTATTTGCCGACGAACGGCTTATCAGATAAAGGGAGGACCCCATGGAAAAATGGGCGGACAACAAGGCATGGTTTCTGGTGCTGCCGGTTTTTGTCGTCGTGGCCTTCAGCGCCATCATACCGCTGATGACCGTGGTCAATTACTCGATCCAGGACATCTTCGGCCCGGGCAATGCCGTATTCGTGGGGACTGAATGGTTTAAGCAAATGCTGACCGACACGCGCCTGCACGATGCCTTGGGGCGTCAATTTATATTTTCGAGCCTGGTCCTGCTGATCGAGATCCCCCTGGGCATCCTCATCGCGCTGGCCATGCCCAAAAAAGGCTGGGGGGCATCCGCGAGCCTGGTAACACTGGCCATCCCCCTGCTGATTCCATGGAATGTGATCGGCACCATCTGGATCATCTTTACCCGGCCGGATATCGGTTTGTTCGGCGTCGGCATCAACAGTCTGGATCTTCTCGACCTACCCTTTGACCATACCGCCCGCCCGGCTTACGCGTGGGCCACCCTGATGGCCATGGAGGTATGGCACTGGACACCGCTGGTGGCCCTGCTTTGTTATGCCGGACTGCGCGCTATCCCGGAGGCCTACTACCAGGCCGCTAAAATTGACGGTGCCTCGGCCTGGGCGGTCTTTCTGTATATCCAATTACCCAAGATGCGCGGTGTCCTCACCATCGCCATTTTGCTCAGGTGGATGGACAGCTTTCTCATTTACGCTGAACCCTTTGCGCTGACTGGCGGGGGACCCGGCAATTCTACCACCTTTTTGTCCATCTATCTGGTCAAACTGGCCACCGGCCAGTTTGACCTCGGGCCGGCCGCGGCCTTTTCCCTGATTTATTTTCTCATCGTTCTGCTGTTCTGCTTTATCTTCTACCAGGCACTGCTGAATGTCGGCAAAGGAGAAAAGACATCATGAAAATACAAAAGCGAACCTTCGCCTTACTCTTCTATTTTCTATTGCTGGCTTTGCCCATATACTGGATGCTCAACATGTCATTGCGCAGCAACGCAGATATCATGGGCACCTTTTCCCTCTACCCATCCCACATCACCTTTGACAACTATATCAAGGTCTTCACGGACGCAACCTGGTACTCGGGCTATATCAATGCCATGATCTACGTCAGCTTGAACACCATCATGTCCCTGGCCTTTGCACTACCGGCGGCCTATGCCTTTTCGCGTTTTAAATTTCTGGGCGACGGTCAGATGTTCTTCTGGCTGCTGACCAACCGAATGGCCCCGCCGGCAGTCTTCCTGCTGCCCTATTTCCAGCTTTACTCCACCGTGAACCTGATCGACACCCATATCGCCGTGGCCCTGGCGCATTGCCTTTTCAACGTACCCCTGGCGGTATGGATCCTGGAAGGCTTCATGTCCGGCATTCCCAAAGAGATCGACGAAACGGCCTTTATCGACGGGTACTCCTTTCCACGGTTTTTTTTCACCCTGTTTATTCCACTGATTCGGGCCGGTGTGGGTGTAACGGCATTTTTCTGCTTCATGTTCAGCTGGGTGGAACTGTTGTTTGCCCGGACGCTGACGGTCACCGAGGCCAAACCGATTGTCGCCACCATGACCCGGACCATCAGCGCCACCGGTCTGGACTGGGGCCTGTTGGCCGCCAATGGCATTCTGACCATCGTTCCGGGCGCGCTGGTCATCTGGTTCGTACGCAACCACCTGGCCAAGGGGTTCGCCTTGGGTCGCGTCTAAAGGGGAATCAGCATGAATTTCGAATGGATGTACTGGACCGTTCCGACGGCGATATTCTTTACCACGATTGTCCTGATGATTGCCGGCATGCTCGTCTGGGAGCTGGTCTCGCCAACCGTCGAACGCCGCGGATTCCTGAAGATCCCAACGACACGGGGAACGCGCTTTTTTGTCGGCTTGTTGGGCACCGCCTATATCCACCTGGCCTGGCTCGGACTCACGGATTTTAATTTGTGGTTTGCGCTTCCTATTTCAGCGGTATGGATATTTATCGTGATGCGCTGGGGGTAGAAGCGGTTCTGAGTTCTGGTCCCTGGTCTCTGGTCTCTGAACCCAGAACCCTGAACGCTGAACCCAGAACCCTGAACCCTGAACGCTTAGTAAACAAGGACGTGTCTCTATCGTAAGGCGATTTCAGCCTTCACGCCCGCGATGCCGTCCACTGGCCCAACCCCACCCATGAAGGCATAAAGGAGGAGACCTATGAAAGTGAAAATGAAAAAGACGATGCTTCTGAGCGTTGCCTTGGCGATCATGTTCGCCCTGGCGGCAGGTCCGGCCATGGCGGATATGGCCGCCGCGAAGAAGTGGGTTGACGAGGAGTTTCAACCCTCTACATTGTCCAAAAAAGAACAGCTCAAGGAAATGGAGTGGTTCATCAACGCGGCCAAGCCGTTTAAAGGCATGAACATCAAGGTCGTCTCCGAAACCATTCCCACGCATGAGTATGAGGCCAAGACCCTGACCAAGGCCTTCGAAGAGATCACCGGCATCAAGGTCTCTTTCGACCTGATCCAGGAAGGTGACGTCATCGAAAAGCTGCAGACCCAGTGGGCGTCGGGTCAGAACATCTATGACGGCTGGATCAACGATTCCGACCTGATCGGCACCCACGCCCGCTATGGCTATGTGGTGCCCCTGTCCGACTTCATGGCCGGCGAAGGCAAGGACGTGACCCTGCCGACCCTGGATGTCGACGACTTCATGGGCAAGTCCTTCACCACAGGACCGGACGGGAAGCTCTACCAGCTGCCGGATCAGCAGTTCGCCAACCTCTACTGGTTCCGCTACGACTGGTTCAAACGGCCGGACTTCCAGAAGCAATTCAAGGAGATCTACGGCTATGAACTGGGGGTACCGGTCAACTGGTCGGCTTACGAAGACATTGCCGAGTTTTTCACCGAACATGTGCGTGAAATCGACGGCAAAGCCGTGTTCGGGCATAACGACTACGGCAAAAAAGCGCCGGATCTGGGCTGGCGCTTTACCGACGCCTGGCTGTCCATGGCCGGCGCCGGCGACAAGGGTATTCCCAATGGCAAACCGGTTGATGAATGGGGCATCCGCATGGAAGGATGCCGACCCGTAGGTGCAACCGTAGCCCGCGGTGGTGCCGCCAATGGCCCGGCGGCCAAATACGCGCTTCAAAAATACATGGATTGGCTGAGAAAATACGCGCCTCCGGGCAGCCTGGGCATGGATTTTTACACCTATCTGCCCTTTCTGGCCAACGGCAGCGTGGCCCAGCAGATCTTCTGGTACACCGCATTCGTACCCAGCATGGTCGCCCCGGGACCCACGGTGAATGAGGACGGCACCCCCAAATGGCGCATGGCCCCCTCACCCCATGGCCCTTACTGGGAAGAGGGCATGAAGCTGGGCTATCAGGATTGCGGCTCCTGGACCTTTATGAAGAGCACGCCGCTCGAGCGCCGCAAGGCCGCCTGGCTGTTTGCACAATTCTGCGTGGCCAAGACCACCTCGCTAAAAAAAGCCCATGTGGGGTTGACCCCCATCCGCGACAGCGACATCAATCATGAGTCCTTCACCGAACGGGCGCCCAAACTGGGCGGTCTGGTGGAATTCTACCGCAGCCCGGCCCGCGTGGCCTGGACGCCGACCGGCGTCAATGTGCCCGACTATCCGAAACTGGCCCAGCTGTGGTGGCAGAACATCGGCGAGGCGGTTTCCGGTGAAGTCACCGTGGATAAGGCCATGGACAATCTGGCCGAAGAGATGGACAAGGTCATGGAGCGCATCGCCCGCTCCGGAACCCAGGGCGAATGCGGCCCCAAGCTGAACCCGAAAAAAGAGGAATCCTACTGGCTGAACCTGCCCGGATCCCCCAAGGCCAAGCTGGCCAACGAAAAGCCCATGGGGGAAACGGTCGACTACGACAAACTGATCGAGGCCTGGCGCGCAGGAAAGGTGAAATAACCCACCGGCATACCTGAGACCCCACAACCGGGGCCGGCCCGTTTCTGAGCCGGCCCCATTCCTTTTAACCCTCCTGTCCGACTCCCGTATCGTCTGAACCGCTGGCCTTTCTTTCGTTGGGCAAAGGGTTGCCATAATCCTGACAGGCCACTTTTGGTGCCGGGATTACCGTTTGACTTTGACCCCGGCCTTGGTTACATACGGCCCAACCAATGGACGATCAGGAAAGGACAATTCATGAACGATGCAGATAAAACCGCTTGTATATCGCCGGTGCGCTTAGGATACAGCAGCCAATTCAAATTTAAATGCCACCCCGGGGTATCGTGCTTTACCATGTGCTGCCGTGGCATCAACATTATCCTCACACCCTACGACATTCTGCAGATGAAAAACCGCTTGGGCCTCTCTTCCCGGGAATTTCTGGCGATCTACACCGAACCGCACTTGCTGGAAAAGACCGATCTGCCCATGGTCACCCTCAAGCTGCTCGACGACGAGCGCGAATCCTGTCCCTTCGTCAAGGATAAGGAGGGGTGCATCATCTATAAGGATCGCCCCACGTCCTGCCGCTATTATCCATTGGGGACGGCAACCCTTCAGCACAAGGAGGGGGCTGACGACGAGGGCTTTTTCTTTTTCATTAACGAACCCCACTGCAAGGGCTTCGAGGAGGAAGGCGATTGGACGGTGGCCGGGTGGCGGGAAGACCAGGGCGTGGACCTTCGGGATGAAATCAACCGTGAGTGGACGGACCTGGTGGTGCGCAAGCGCTCTTTTCCGCCGAATATCAAGCTGACGGATAAAGCCAAACAGATGTTTTTCATGGTCAGCTACGACATCGACAAATTCAAGGCGTTTGTCTTTGAGAGCTCTTTTTTAAAGCGGTTTGACGTAGACGACGCCACCGTGGAAAAAATAAAAACGGATGAGATCGAACTGCTCAAGTTCGGGCTGGAATGGCTCAAGGGCGTGCTCTTCAAAGTGACTGACCCTGAGCAGCAGGCGGCCAACTTTAAGGACAATCAGTAGCTCGGATAGCAAAGCCCCGCCAACAACCGTTCATCGTTGAGCCGCGCATCGATGTCCACCTTGAAGCATTCTGCCAGCGGCGAAAAAAGCTCCGGGTTTTTCGATTGAACCGTCTTGGCGATCTTCACCACTACGTCCAGGCCGGCCCGGCTCATTTTACCGAGCGGCGGGCGGCAGGACCCCGAAGGCACCCCCAGCAGCTGCATCAGGGTCTTCAAGGCCAGCGGATTCCTCGCCCGGCAGACCACGTCGCCGTATGGCGATTTTTCCACGGTTTTCACCGTCACTATCCCGAACAGCGGCGCGAGGGCCTTGGCCAACGCTGTTGCCTGGTCGATCTCTTTGTTTGCCAACAGGCGAACCAGATCGCTCATGGCCTTAGGGACGATATTGGACACCACCGAAATCACGCCTGCCGCGGCAATCCCCGGGTCGGTCATCATTTCATAGGTCATCCCGTCGTCGCCGGATAAAATGGTGAATTCGGGACCGCAGCACTGGCGGGTTCGCCGCATGTTGTCCAGATCTCCCGTGGCCTCTTTGACCGTATTCACGTTGGAATGGGCCTTGAATAGCAGCCCCAAGTCTTCGGGAAGCAACTGGGCACCGGTGCGTCCAGGGATAACATAGGGGATAATGGATAAATCGGGAAAGGCCGCAGCCACCGGTGACACATATTCTTTTCTGATCTCAAGCGAACTGGGACCGTTATAGTAAGGGTCCACCAAAAGCACCGCATCGACGCCCGCTTCGGCGGCTTGGCGTGTGGCGGACAGCGCCTCTTTGGTGTTGTTGCTGCCTGCCCCGGCGATGCACAGGCATTTGCCTTTGGCATGTTGTGAAATGAGCTGCACCACCCGGTGGTGTTCTTGCCAGGCCAGGGTGGGGCTTTCACCGGTGGTGCCCACGGCCAGAAGGCCGGTGATGCCGTTTTGAATTTGAAAATCGGCCAGGCGGGTAAGCCCCGTTTCATCGATTGCCGCGCCGTCGAAAGGCGTCACCATCGCAGTATAACATCCTGAATTCATGTCACCTCCTGAAAATGTCACGTTGTTCGAAAACACTAAGGAAGTTGGGGTTTTATGTCAAGGGAAAAGCGGCGAAGCCGCGATTATTTTCCTTGACACGGGAAGGCAGTCACGTTACCCAATTTGGTTTCAAGAGAAAACACTATCGGTGAAGCCACCGGAAAAGGATGTGACCATGAAAAAAGCACCCAATGCAGAAGCGTTCATTGACCAGCAGAAAAAAGCCATCGCCTCAAACCCCGACTGCGGCACCTCCCACTACAACCTGGGCGTAGCCCTGCTGGGCCAGGGAAAGATCGAAGAAGCCGAGCAGTCACTGTTCACTGCCGTCGAGTGTAGCCCCGGTCTGGCCGAAGCCTACGTCCAGTTAGGCGGCATTTGCCTGAAACGCGGCGACATAGACAGCTGCCTGGACTGGAACCAACGGGCCGTCAAAGCCAAGCCCGGATTTTCCGAAGGGTGGGGAAATATCGGCTTCGTCCTGCTTCAGCAAGGTGATGTAGAAGGCGCCATCAAGGCCCTGGAAAAAGCCACCGTGTTCAACTTCCGGTTTATCCAGGCCTTCGCCACCCTGGCCAACGCCTACCTGATGAACGGTCAGGTCAAAGAGAGCATCAAGACCAACCTGAAGGCGCTCAAGCTTTCTCCAGACTTTGCCGTTGCCCACAACAACCTGGCCATCGCCTACCTGGAAGATGGACAGTCGGCGCTTGCCGTGGAACACGCCGATAAGGCGATGAAGCTGGGCTATGACGTGGCACCCGAAATCTTAAAAGAGCTTGAACCCCACCGCGCCTGATCGAATCCGTCGGGCATCCGGACCGCGACAGCCACCGGTCCGGACGCCCGAAAAAAGTCACCCGTTCCGATCGTGTCCGCCCCATGCCGACCATATCTTGCTTTCTCTCCACAACCGATCACCCGATTGATGAGAACCACCCGCTGTGGCATTGTCCGCTGCCTGACCATCGGTTTTCCGCACCGAAAAAACCCGAATCTGTCGATACCGCAGCCGTTACCTATGGCCGCTATTTTTCAGCGGTCTCCCAATTTTGCGCGGCCAACGGGTGGGACCGGATTCTAATCGCCGCCTCCCGCCAGTTAAAGCGGCCGGTCATTGAGCAAGATCTGGAACGCCTGTCTATCTTTTTAGAAAAGCACGGCGCCTTTTATCACCCGGCCCGGCTCCAGGTGGCGGTCAAGAATCACACGCTATCCCTTGTGGTCAACGTGGCGGCATCCAGCCACGGGCGGAAGGCCTTGGCCCGCGAGGTAGAGGCACTGGAACATCTCAACACGCAGCGGCCCTTTGGCTGGTTTCCCCAGGTTTACAGCTTCGCGTCTGATAGACTGCCCATGTTCCTGGGGGACTGGTTTGACGGATTCCATGAATTTCACCTGACGCGGCGATCCGACAGCGATGAACCGGCCATCGTGGTCTGGGATGGGGCGGCCACCCCTTGCCTGCTTTCAGAAACACAGGCGACAAGTCTCTACCGTAATGCCGCCATGATCCTGACCGCCTGCTACGATCCGATCACTTCACGCCAGATCTTTCCCTGGCATCATGCCGCCGGCGACTTTGTGGTCCGGATCGAGGCAGAAGGTGTGGCGGTCAGGCTGATCACGGTCAGGGATTATGTTGCCACGTCCGGTTGTGCCGATGAAATGGACAACGAACGCTCGCTTTTGGATGCCCTGGTGGTTTTTTTCATCCACCTGTCGCTGCGCATGCGCCTGGACCGCATTGACGGGGTGTCGGAAGTTGCCTGGGCGTCGGATCGCTGCCAAGCGCCCATGATCGACGGCTTTTTCAAGGGTTTGGACCTGACCTCGCGGATGAACGGATTGCCGGAAACATTTCCCGATACGTTCCGCCAATTTTACAACCATTATGATGGAGCAGCCCAATTGGCCACGGCACATCGGATAACGGAGACCTTTTTTGATCCAAGGACGGATGAACGCCGTCTCATCGACCGCCATCTAACCCGTCACCTAAACGGACTTCGCCGACTGTTGGCGGCCTGACAGCAGGCCTGCTGAAACCGACGTCAAGAGGCCCTGCAGCACCGGATAAGGACAACCCTGTTCAGTCGCTCAAAACAGGGCTCGAACACCACATGGAGATTTTTTAACGACAAGGCACACAACATTTTGTATGAACGCCTCAAGCCTAACGGCAACTGCGGTTTAACTGCGCAAAACCAGGCTTTTTTATTGACAAGCCCCATGATTAATTCTATATCTGCCCCTTGCAGTTTAAATGAAAAAAACCACGTGATTTCAACAATCCAGACAATATCTGCAGAAAAAATTCGAGAGGAGGTGACCTTGACACCCCCCGTCGGGGACGGTTCTATTTCTATTGGCAGGATGGTTTAATATCAATTAAAATGGAGGTAAAAGATGGCAAAGCATGCAACCCCTTTGTTGGACCAGCTTGAGTCTGGGCCTTGGCCGAGCTTCGTGTCAGATCTGAAGCAGGAAGCCGCGCACCGGGCCAAGAACCCGAACAACGTAGAATTCCAGGTCGCCCAGGACTGCGTGGAAGACATTCTGGGTATATTGGAACTCTCCTTCAAGCACGGTCGGACCCACTGGAAACACGGCGGCATCGTGGGTGTTTTCGGATACGGCGGCGGCGTCATCGGCCGCTACTGCGACCAGCCTGAAAAATTTCCCGGCGTGGCCCACTTTCACACCATGCGCATCGCCCAACCCGGCGGCAAATACTATACCACCGATTATCTGAAAAAACTCTGTGACCTGTGGGAGTTCCGCGGATCCGGCGTCACCAACATGCACGGTTCCACCGGTGACATTATCTTCATCGGAACCTCCACCCCTCAGCTGGAAGAAATTTTCTTTGAACTGACCCACAACATGGGCCAGGATTTAGGCGGCTCCGGCTCCAACCTGCGAACCCCGTCCGACTGTATCGGCTCTTCGCGCTGTGAATACTCCTGCTACGACACCCAAGACCTCTGCTACAACCTGACCCAGGAGTACCAGGATGAGCTGCATCGTCCGGCCTTCCCCTACAAGTTCAAGTTCAAGTTCGACGGTTGCCCCAACTGCTGCGTGGCCTCCATCGCCCGTGCAGACATCTCCTTTGTGGGAACCTGGAAAGACAACATCAAGATCGACCAGGAAGTGGTTGCCGGCTACATCGGCGGTGAATTCGCCCCTAACGGCGGCGCCCACAGCGGACGCGACTGGGGCAAGTTCGACATCGAAAAAGAAGTCATCGGCCTTTGTCCGACCCAGTGCATGTGGATGGACGGCGGCAAGCTGAAGATCGACGACAAAGAGTGCACGCGCTGCATGCATTGCATCAACGTCATGCCCCGAGCCCTGCACATCGGCGACGACCGCGGCCTTTCCATGTTGGTCGGCGCCAAGGCCCCGATCCTCGACGGCGCCCAGATGGGCTCCCTGCTGGTGCCCTTCATCAATGTCGAAGAGCCCTACGACGAGATCAAGGAAGTCATCGAAGGCATCTGGGATTGGTGGATGGAAGAGGGCAAAAACCGTGAACGTCTCGGTGAGCTGATCAAACGCCAGGGATTCCAAAAGCTGCTTGAAGCCACCAACATCAAACCGATGGCGCAGCATGTTCAGGAACCGCGCCACAACCCCTACATCTTCTGGAAAGAAGACGAGGTTGAGGGCGGCTGGGATCGAGACATTGCAGACTTCAGAAAAGACCACCAGAGATAAAGGGGAGGAATCACAATGGCATTTATTTCTTCAGGATACAATCCCAACAAACCGATGGAAAACCGGATTACCGACATCGGTCCAAAAAAATACGATGAATTTTATCCGCCGGTCATCGCCAAAAACAAGGGCACATGGCTGTATCACGAAATCATCAAACCGGGCGTGCTGGTGCACGTGGCCGCCAGCGGCGACGAGTGCTACACCGTGCGCGTAGGCGGCGCCCGCCTGATGAGCGTCACCCACATCCGCGAGATCTGTGAAATCGCCGACAAACATTGCGGCGGACACCTGCGCTTCACCACCCGCAACAACATCGAGTTCATGGTGGACGACAAAGCCAAGGTCGACCCCCTGATCAAAGACCTGGAAAGCCGCAAGTTCGACGGTGGCAGCTTCAAGTTCCCCGTGGGCGGCACAGGGGCCGGCGTCACCAATATCATCCACACCCAGGGCTGGATCCACTGCCACACCCCGGCCACCGATGCGTCGGGTCCGGTCAAGGCCACCATGGACGTGCTCTTCGACGATTTCAAACAGCACCGCTTGCCGGCCCAGCTGCGTGTCTCTCTGGCCTGCTGCCTGAACATGTGCGGCGCCGTGCACTGCTCCGATATCGCCATTCTCGGCTACCACCGCAAACCGCCGATCATGGACCACGAATACCTGGACAAGATGTGCGAAATACCGCTGGCCATCGCGGCCTGCCCCACCGCCGCCATCAAGCCGGCCAAGATGAAAGTCGGTGACAAGGAAGTCAAGTCCGTGGCCATTAACAACGACCGCTGCATGTTCTGCGGCAACTGCTACACCATGTGCCCCTCCCTGCCGCTGGCAGACAAGGAAGGTGACGGTATCGTCATCATGGTCGGTGGCAAGGTCTCCAACCGCATCAGCAAGCCCATGTTCTCCAAGGTCGTCGTGGCCTTCCTGCCCAACGAAGTACCCCGTTGGGGGCAGACCACCGCTGTTATCAAAAAGATCGTCGAAGCCTACTCCGCAGGCGCCAACAAATATGAACGCGTGGGCGACTGGGCCGAGAGAATCGGCTGGGAGCGCTTCTTCGACAAATGCGAACTTGAATTTACCCATCATCTCATCGATGACTTCCGTGATCCGGCCTACTATACCTGGCGCCAGACCACGCAGTTCAAGTTCTAATTATTTCCAGACGAATGCATCAGTGCAGGGGGAGGCCATGCGCCCCCCCTGCCTTCTTTAGAAAAGAGGTTGCCATGGAATACGAAGAGGCAAAAAAACTGATCGTAGAGCAGTTGACCAAGAAGTTGAAGACCAAAAGCAAGTTCTACTTCAACGACCTGTCCAAAATCTTGGAGATGAAGCCTCGCGAGGCCAAAAAAATCATCAACAAGCTCGTCGAGGAGAATGTTCTGGAATACTGGTCTTCGGGAAGCACGTCAATGTATGGCATGCCCGGCACCGGCAAACAAGCCGCTGCTGAGCACGAAGAAAAAGAATAATAGTATTCCGCGACGGCGTTTCCCACCGCTCGGTGATTCGCTGTCATGGGTAAGGTTTTGAATCAGGCTCCAACCAACCAGCGCCCTCGCACAACCCCGGGCATCATTGTCGCCGCCCTGCGGGGAGGGTCGGGAAAAACCATCTTTTCCGTCGGCATTATTGCCGCACTGCGGAGCCTGGGCAGAACCATTTCACCCTTTAAAAAGGGTCCGGACTATATCGATGCCGGCTGGCTGGCCCTTGCGGCCGGCCAGCCCTGCTACAATCTGGACACCTTCCTCATTGACCGCAATACCATTCTCGGATCTTATCACGCGCACACCCGGAACACCGATTTTGCCGTCATCGAAGGCAATCGCGGCCTTTACGATTGCATCAACATCGACGGAAAAACCAGCACCGCTGAGCTGGCCAAGCTGCTGGGCCTGCCGGTAATCCTGTGCATCGACGCCACCAAGACCACACGCACCATGGCCGCCGTGGTTGGCGGTATCAAAGCCTTCGACCCGGACGTAAATATCGGCGGCGTGGTGTTGAACCGGGTGGCCGGCCAGCGGCACCAGAACATCCTCACCCGAAGCATCGAGGAGTACACCGGTATTCCGGTATTGGGGGCGGTGCCGAGGCTGAAGGAACAGCGTTTTCCCGAACGCCACATGGGGCTGGTGCCCACCCCTGAGCACGGCTGGGCCAAACCGGCCATCGATGCCATCCGGCTGGTGGCGCAAAACCATCTGGATCTCGAGCGGATTCAGGGCCTGGCCGCTACGGCAACACCCCTTGAAACCGGCGCTGTTTTAACAACGAATGCAACTGCAACGACCTCCATTTCAGACCGGCCCACCATCGGCATCCTCAGGGATGCGGCGTTTCAGTTCTACTATCCCGAGAACCTGGAAGCCCTCGAGGCCGAAGGTGCTAGACTGGTATTCACCAGCCCGCTGACGGACCGACACCTTCCTCCGGTGGATGCGCTTTATATCGGCGGCGGTTTTCCGGAAACCAATGCCCGGGAACTGGAGGCCAATACAACTTTCCGAAACGAGTTGAAGGCCCTTGCCGACAAAGGACTGCCTATATACGCCGAATGCGGGGGCCTCATGTATCTGGGAGAACGCCTGCATTTGGAAGCCGGTGACTTCGAAATGGCCGGCGTCCTGCCGGCGGTATTCGGCTTTTCCCGACGGCCCCAGGGCCACGGCTACACCATTGTGCGCGTGGAAAAGGAAAATCCGTTCTACGCACCGGGCAGCACCCTGTTGGGTCATGAATTCCACTACTCCAGTGTCAAGGAATGGAAGGGCAACCCGGAGAACCTGACCTTTTCCATGCAGCGCGGCAGCGGTTTTATCGACGGCAAGGATGGTGTCTGCATCAACAACGTCTTGGCCACCTACACCCATATCCATGCCTTGGGGACGCCGAGTTGGGCGACGGCACTGGTAAAAAATGCGCGACGGCACCAACTTTCTGCAAAAAAAAGTTCCGCCTGACTACCTTAATCCTGAGTTTTACAGCATTGTTTACAGCTTACGGGCAACAAACACATTTCCATCCACCCCCGGCTTTTGGAACATAGCAGCCCGGACTGCCATAGACGTGAAGCACAGGGTAGTCGATGATATCTACCTTTTTTTCGCCACGTTCTTTAAGCTTTATGAGAAAGTCTAAGGGAATCGAGTCTTCTTTGCCTTGCCCCTCCAGTGTACACCCTGATGATAGCGATTCGATGATTGCAATCGGTTTTCCATCCTCCTTGCTGTAGGCGACAAAAAACGCTGCTTTATCTTTATACTCATTAATTTGACGACATAGGTCCGTATCCGCGGTCACGATTGAAGTCGCCGCGAAAAAAACGACCACGCTTACCAAGACCAGAACCTTTACATTCATCATCTAAAGACCCTCCTATTTACGTTGTTTTGGTTTTTTACGCTTAATGCGCGCTTTTATGACCACCTCCTTTCGCATCATCATTTTAGCGCAACTGTATCGTACTTAAAAAGCCATCGTGATCTTCGCCAGGACGGCCCGATCCGGAATGATTTCCGGATTGGACGGATCGGTGTCCTGAAACTGAAAGCCTTCATCAAACAGATTTTTTGCCTCCAGGCTGACGATTCCGTATCGTTTGGGTAGCCGATAACCGACGGCGGCATCCACGATCCAGAACTGATCACTGCCCGACTCGGTAACGCCAAAAATCGGATCGCCAAACTCGCCATCTTGATCGACATAGGTGACTTTAAAACGCATGTAGACACCGAGGGGATGAAAAAAATGGAGTCCCAAGGGAAACTTGTGGGTCGTTAGGGTGGTAAACAGATCATTACCTACAAAAGTTCGGTCTCTTTCAAAACGCGAATAGCCGTACTCAAGGCTGGCAGACACCCAGTCATGTGGGGTCCAGAACAGGTATGCCCGCCCGGTGTTTTCATCCCATCCAACCGGTATATATTCAAGGTTCATATCTTCATAACTGATTTCCAAGTCACGCTGGGAGTATTCCAGGCCCGCGAACAGGTTGCGCCCCAGCGTCTGATCGACGGCAACACCATAGCGCCATGCTTCCGTAAGGTTGGCATCATCATAAAACTGGTTGAATCCCGCCACCTGGGTGGGCTCGAGGGTCTGATTGGCAATCAGGTTGCGCTTAAAGGTACGAAATGCCGCTGCCCTGAGTGTCGTGGCCGGGGTCAGACTCCAGGAGACCCCTATTTTGGGATTGAACTGGTCGCGATCGGTAGCGCTGGAATCGAAAAAATCCATGCTGGCACCCAACGTCCAGGTCACATTTGCAGGGTTGCGGATATGAGAATAGAGGTAGGGGCTGGTATGATCCACACGACTGGAATAGGTGTCGGATGGAAATATATTGTAAGTATCAACATTGTCCGATTCCGAATGAAAATAACCGATCCCGCTGATCAGGTTGAATTGCTCGGATCGCAAAAGGTGCTGGAGTTCAGCCATGACACCCGTCTGCTCCTCCTCCAGCGAGTAGCTTAAATCAAAATCCGGTATGTAGCTGCTATCCTTGCCATCCAGTTCGCTTAAGATGAGCGTCCCGAGAATATCGTTATGCGGGTTGGGTGAATAGCGGCCACCGATGCGTATGGATTGCCGGTCGACATCCTGCCGATAGAAATCGTCGACACTTTCCGGATTGAATCGCAGGGGCAGGTCCCCTTTTTCCGCATTTGAAAAGCGATACTCGGCCATCAGAGAAGCCTCGGGCGTCAGGCTGACTTGGGCAAAGGCATTGTAAAGATCGGAGTTACGGTCGTTGTTCTCCCGAAACCCGTCGGTTTGGTGATGGAATTGGCCTATACTGAATGAGTAGCGATCATGCAGTCCGGAAAAGGCTATTTCGTCGCCCCAGGTGGACTGGCTGCCGACGACACCGCCGGCTTGCAGGGCCAGACGGTTGCGCAGAAAGAGGGGGCTGAATTCGTTAAATGCCGGTGCCGACGGCTCGGTGCCGTCAAGGATGAAACGATTGGTTTCAGCGAGACTGGGCTGAATCGGCGTAACGTTGAGCGGCTGGAGCAGCTGGGACTGGAGCAGTTCGCTGACCCGGGCGATCTCATGCCGCGGCAGCGCCGAATAGCTGTCGGCCAGAAAGCGGTGGGCCGAGTAGTTGGATGGATCGGTGTTCACCGACTTCCAACCCTGCACCAGGGCCAGCTGTTGAAAGCCAAGATCGCGGTAAATCTGCCCGATGCCGGCGCTGCGGACGGCCAGGTCTTCGTCCAACAGGAAGCGAGAGCGGTAGATGGCCCGATTGTCATTCAAGTCAATGGATGTTTGCAAGTCGTGAAGCGCTTCCACCGGGCGGTTAATTGACTGCTTACGAATCGCGTCGTAAAACCAGGGAGTGGGATCAGCCGGGTCCAGTTGTTTGGCGGCAGCCAGCTGTACTTTTGCCGGATCGTCCCGCTTTTCCTCGTAATAGGCTTTGCCTAAATAGCTGCGGATCAGGGCGTTGCCCGGATCCAGGCAGGCGGCGATCTCAATTTCACCTCGGCCCTCCGCCAATTGACCGTCACGAATCTTGGCCAACCCCAGCCCCAGACGCGCCATGGGCGCGGCGGAATCGTAGGCTATCGCCTTGCCAAAAGCCTGTTTTGCGCTTTCGGTTTCGATTTGGGCCAGGTATGCAAAACCTAGCACGGTCATTGTATGCGCCAGCTCCGGTCGGAGCGCCGCTGCCCTCTGGGCTGCACTCAGGGCTTGGGTTCGCTCACCCCTGGCCAAGTAAAGCTCCGACAACCGGGCCCAGGCCAGGGCATTGCCCGGATCCTTTTGCGTTGCCGTTCTGACGCTGGCAAAAGCGCCGTCGAGATCAAAAAAAGCCTGCTGCACGTAGGCATTGGCCATGTCAACACCGCTGCTGACCGGCGGACGGGCCATCGCCTCATCGACCAGTTGGCGCGCTGTTTCTTTATTATTTTGAACCACCGCGGTAACTGCCAAGAGAGCCAGGGCATCGCCCCGTATTGCCGTGGAGGATTGTGCCTGTTGAAGATCGATTGTGGCCGCATCTACACGGCCGACTGACAGCCGCAGTGCAGCCCGATATAACAAAAAACGAGGGTCGTTGACGGTGTCGGGAATCCCCTCAAGCGCGCTAAAGGCTTCAAGCAGTCGGCCCTTACGCCAAGCGTTGACGGATTGTCGCGCAGCCGCGCACCAGTCGTCATCGCACGGAAACGCATCGGCTTTGAAATCGATCACGGCTGGATAATATAGGGTCCACTGAACGGCATCCCGGGGCTGCACGAATGCCCTCAGTGACGGGGGCTGGTTGGCCACGGCACTCACAGATTGGTTTTGGGTCATGAGGAGGCTGCCTTGCGAGTTATACACGCGCAAGCGACCTTCGATCAGCGAAAGCCGCGTTTGATCGGCATCCACGCGGGCAACAAACTCGGTCCCTTCCACCGCCCCGTTCACAAAGGGCGTCACCAAATGCAGACTGCGCTGCACCCGGCTGAAAAAATGCACCGCGCCGATGATCAATTCGATCAAGAATGGCTGTTCTTTTTCAGCCGCACTGAAAACAAGCGTGGTTAGCTGGTCGACCCGCAGCGTACTCTCATTTTTCAGAACGAATGCCGCACGGCTGTTCGTGCCCACCTTGATCATATCTCCGGCATGAAAGCGATCTTCCAAGCGAACCGTCTCCCACGGTTCACCCGCTTTCCGTCGCACCTGAACCTGGCCCTGTATGGACACGACACTGGCAACCCATTCGGTCTCCATTGCTGTTTGGCCAACGGCCGGCTGGGGGGTCAATAGGGCAACAATCAGGACCCATAACGCCAGTGCCAGTCGGATGCCGATCCCCTTTCCACCGAGATTTATCCCTCTCTTCATTCTGTTCACCCCTGTATGCTATTTTTGCCCCATGACCACCGTCCCATCCCAGTTCTCATCTGGAGGGTTCTGCTTGAACAATTCACATTGTTTTTTGAAAAAAATCGAGGGGCCATCGGCACGATAGGTGGCCAGTGTTCGTTCAAAGGCGTCAATCGCCTCATCCCAGTGTTTGCTCCGGTATGCACGAAGGCCCTCTTCGAAGCAGCTGCAGAGTTGATCCTGCTCCATGTTGCTGTCTTTTGCGTAACCCAACAATTCATGAATCGCGACCGCATAGGATTTGCCGAATAACAGAAACTCGCCGAGCCGCCGGGTCATAAAGCCGTCCAACAGGTGCAGGACTTGATCCGAAACCAGAATCTGCGTGCCAAGATGTTTGTTCAAACTTTCCATGCGCGAAGCGGTATTCACAATGTCTCCCACCGGACGATACTCGTAATGGTCAACGGCACCGATGTTGCCAATCATGATGTGGCCCGCATGCATGCCAATGCGGGTGTGAAGCTTGATTTGCTCATTTTCGCGATTGAAGGCGTTGATTGCCTGGACAATGCCCAGGGCAGCGTGGCAGGCGGCAGTCCTTAACGACGCATCCGGATTGGATTTTGCCCATATCGCCATCATTGAGTCACCCACCACGTCAGAGATGATGCCACCGTTTTTCTTAACCGGTAAAAAAAGCTTCTCGTAGTATCTGTTCATGAACTGGCTCAAGTCCTTGGGATCCATGGTTTCGGAAAGCGCAGCATATTGCTGCGCATCGGTATACAGGCAGATGCCGTAAACCACCTTGCTGGTAGCTTTTATGTCTTTGATATTTTTAGCCAACTGATCGATAACCGGGTCCGGTAGAAAATAACCGAACGCTTTTCTGATCCCTTCACGCTCCTTGGCGGCAATACAGTAGCGGCAGATGACCGTTCCGAAAAGTGCCGACGGTGTCAGGATGAACAGGGGAATGAAAACGGGGATCCAGAGGGCCTGCGTGGTGAAAAAAATCATCGCCGAGGCCAGATAAAGGGCACTGACGCCGATGACGCTCAGGGTGGCGATGCCCATCGACAAAGAAAAACAGATCAGCCCCAGCAACGAACCGAACGAGAAGACAACAAACAGATGCATGGGCCATTCCAAAGGCGTCAACAGGCGGTCCTCCAGCAGATTGGCAAAGGCCGTTGCCGCTATCTCCACGCCGCTGAGGTCGATGCCGTTTTTTTGCGAAAAAACCGTGTGATAGCCATCTTGATGCTGGGGCCGCAGGTTTTCGGACAGTCCAACGAAGACGACTTTCCCCTCAAGTCCGGTTGACGTTTCAGTTGCCTTGCCCTTCACACTGCCGGGACGGTTTTGGCCTTTCAACGCCTTGTGATACGTCAGGGTGTGAATGGTTCCGGCCGGACCATAAAAATCCAGGTATCTGCTGTTCTTGCCCTGGAACATCCGAATAAGACCGCCCAGCCTTCTCCGCGCGATGGGGTCCCGAAGGGGATTTTTTTCGGAATCAAGCAACTCAAGCATCCCTTGGGCGATCAACGGTTCACGCTGGAATATTTCACGAAAGGCGATCAATGTCTCTTCGACCCCATGCTGGACCGCAATTTCATTCCATTGCGGAGGTATGGCTGGATCGCGATTGGAATGCACCTTGTTGAAAAGATGGAAAAAAGAATCGTAGTGGCTGGATGCATAGATGAAAAACGCGACCACCGGCAGTGTCGGTGCATTTCCAGCACCGGCTTTGAACGTCCAGAATTGACTGAGTTGAACCGGAACCTTTGGCAGGGGAAAGGGGGCCAGGGCCAAGGCTGACACGGCCAGCGGAGCAATCGGAGGAACCAGGGTTTCAATGTTTAAATCCGCAAGATACTCCCCGCTCGAATCGGTAATGGGAACTTTTTCCTGCCGGATGGACTCGCAAAGAACGACCATCGCTGCCTCGGCAACGGCCGCCCCAAACGCCATGTCCGCATCGGCGTCGTGGGCTTCATCAAACAGCAAGTCGAATATGATGGCCGCCGCCCCTTGCCGGGAAAGCGTTCGAACCAATTGTGCATGCAGCGTGCGCGGCCATTTCTGCGTTTTTCTGGAAAGATTGAGCGCCTCTGCCGAGTCTCGATCCAGCGAAACAATGAGCACTTCCGAAGGAGGCTGACGCGCACCCCGGAGGAAAAAAAGCAGTTTGAGACCGAAATGTTCCTCAAGGTCCAAGGAGGGTGGCGAAAAGGACAGGAGGACGCCTAGCAAGCCGGCTCCCAAACTGACCCCTAAGGTTTTTATGGATCGAGACATCCCCAATGCCTGCGTCTGTTCATTCGAAATCGGAAACCGGTCGACAACGCCGAGAAACGGTTCGAAGAAGACCCATGCCGTTATGCGTCGACTGCCATGTTCTCTGCAACACGCTTTTCAGTATCCAGTATCCTTTCATTCGAATGATGGAACGATTATAGATACCTGCACATTGAATGCGCCACGATTGGCGCGCTTGCGTCGATCATTTAGGTTGGCAACTAACTGGGTTTATAACAATACTATGAATCGTGAGGAGCTTTACTTTTTCTCAATCAATTTCAGATAGAAAGGCGTGGGTCCACTTGGAGAAACCGCTGAATAGGCGTGCTGTCGCAATTTTATCGAATCAGGAAGACTGATGCCGCGGCAGTTGAAAGCGTATAACCTATTTTTCTATCACCATCGCCATTTGCTGTCAATGTCGTGATCGGTTATCGCTTCGTCAAAGAAGAGACCGGCACGGGCTTGATAGAAACGCACCTCCCGGCAGAGAAGCGCATGCCTGGTTGCGCGCGAAAGGAGGGAACTGCGATGCATGTCCGGCATTGCACTTGGAAAAAAAGCGGGGCAATGTCGATGCTTGGGACATTACCCCGCTTGATCAAACGATAGGACGAATCAGGAACTTTATTTTTCTTTCGGATGACATTGGGTGCAGGTTTGCGGTGCCGCCTTGGTCTTGTTTTCTTTGTTAAATTTCTTGTGGCAGGTGATGCAATTTTCGTGGATGGCCTCGGCGTGGTATTCCATCTCCTTGGCGGCGATCTCCTTCTTGGAAACCTTGTTGGCCCTCATCTCTTTTTTCAGATCGCCGGGCATTTGTCCGGGAATCTTGTGGCACTCGATGCAGCCCTGTACATCATCGCCAAGCTTCAGGTTGTTCAAGGGCTTGCCCTTGTCGTCGTGGTGGCATTCTCCGCAACCGATCTTGTATTCTTCATTGTGCTTCTTGTGGCTGAACTCGACGATGGCTTTGGTGTGTTCGCTGTAGGCCTTGTGGTCCATCTTGATCACGTCCTGGACCGCCGTACCTGCATAAATGGAACCCGCGGCAAACATGATGGCCACACAGACAGCTGCCAATACGATACCGTTTCTTTTGCCCATAACCCCCAATCTCCTCTTGCATGATTGATTAAACACCCGTCATCACTCAAGCTGAAATCTCTATCAAGCCTTATGCGCGCTGTCAATGGGAATTGAAACCAACTTTTTCCTATTTATTATCGAATAGTTATTTGGTAAGGGGGCTTTTCATGTTTCGGAGCGGATTATGGATCGCCGGCGCGCTCGGCTTCAGCGGCCAACGTGGGCGCTTCTTTTTCTTGCCGAAAATCCGGGCGCCGACGATGCTGATTTCATACAGAACCATCAGCGGCAGCGCCATCATGATCTGAGTCACCACGTCGGGCGGAGTTAATATCGCCGCTCCGACAAAAAAGACGAGAATCGCATATTTCCTGTTTTTCTTTAAAAATTCAACGGAAACGATGCCCAGGCGCGCCATGAAGGTCAGCACCAGGGGCAGTTCGAAGACCAATCCGAAGGCCAGAAGCAGCTTGGCGGAAAAACTCAGATACTCCTTCATGGAGGGCATGGGGCGGATGGTTTCCGTGGCAAACCCCAAAAAGAATTGAAACCCGAATGGAAAGACGATGAAATAACCGAACAGAGCACCCCCGACAAAGAAAATCGACGAGAGGAGGACGATGGGAATCATCAACCGCTTTTCCCGGTCATAGAGGCCCGGCGCAACGAACATCCAGAACTGGTAGATAATCACCGGCGAGGCGACCATGAGCCCGGAAAGAAAGGAAACCTTGAGGAAGGTGAAAAAGGCCTCGGGCAACCCGGTGTAGATCAGGGTTTCCCCTTGTTTCATCACGGAAATCAAGGGCTGCGTAAGAACCTGAAACAGCTTTTCCTTGAATCCATAAGAGATGGCGAATCCAATGCCAACGGCGACAAAGCAGGTGATCAGGCGCTTTCGCAACTCTTCCAGGTGAGCCGTAAAGGGAATTTTGTCTTCCGTATCCGTTTCCTGATCGGCCACGTTACTTACCCCTTGCGCGTTTCAGAATCCGGGTCGGAACCGGTGGCAGGCAGATCGCCGTCGGCAAATGAACCCGCTTCGGCATCCGAAGCCTCCGCGTCCCGGCGGTCAAACGCCGCCTTCAGTTTGTCCATGGCGTCGCCGTCATGGCCTTCCGGCTTGCCGGCTTCAGGCGTCTCCTCCGGTACGGCAGATTTGGCCGGTTGGTCATCCGCATCGCCGGTGAAACCCTTGGATTCTTTTAGATCCTGCCGGCCGAGATCGTTAAAGGCGGTTTTCACCTCTTTGAGTTCCGTATCGATCTGCATGCTCTCTTTCAGATCGCTGGTCGCCTTTTTGAATTCCCCCATGGCCTTTCCTAAGGACTTGGCCAGATCAGGCAACTTCTTCGGCCCGATGACGATCAGGGCCACCGCCAGAATCAGGATCATTTCCGGCATTCCGATACCGAACATGAACGTCTCCTTTACTGCGCTTGAAGTGCATCCTTGCTGAAAGTGGCAACACTACTGGTTTTGACAGGGGGTGTCAAGACTGGAGCACAGCGTTATTCCGCGAAATCAGGGGCAAAATCACTTCCCGCTGGCCCCCGGCTTATGGACTCTCGGGAACCAACACCAACAGGTAAAACGACCCCTTTTGCTGCATGTGGCCGGCCGCAATCTCCGCGTAGGGTCCGTTGCCCCAGAAGATGTCCACCCGTCCCGGTCCCCGGATGGCCCCGCCGGTGTCCTGGTTCAGGGCAAAGGCCGAAAAAGCCATCCACCGGTCGATGCGGCCGTTGCCGTCCACCACCGGGATCTGGGTTTGCAGGAAGGCCGGCGCGGCCATGGGAAACACCCGGCGATCCACGGCAACGGATCGTCCCGGCGTCAGGTCCACGTTGATGGCGCCGATGGGGCCGGAGGTTTCGGTTTTGAAAAATACGTAGCTGGGGTTGTGGTTGAGCACCGCGTCGACCTCGGCGGGGTGGGCTTGCAGATAGGCCTTGAGCCGCTGCATGGACATCTCGTCGGCCGGGATCTTGCCCTGGTCGATGAGCAGCCGGCCGATGCTGCGGTAAGGCTGGCCGTTGGAGCCGTGGTAGTGCACCCGAATAAAAGCGCCGTTGGTCAGGTAGATCCGCCCGGAGCCTTGAATCTGTAAAAAAAACAAGTCAATTCGGTCCTCTACCCAGGCGATGGGCGGCGCTTTTTGAGCAAAGCCCGTGTCGGCCTCGATGGCCTGTCGATCCGGGTAGGGAACCACGGTGTTGCCCTGGAGGCGGCCGACGATCCGCTTGCCTTTGAGGTCTTTCGAAAAAAGAGAAAGGTCGATCGCCATCAGATCCGCGGGCATGGCGTGCACCGGATAACGGTAGCGGGCGTCGGGGGTCAGGCTTCCCTTGAGGTGGGGTTCATAGTAGCCGGTAAAAAGCACCTGCCCGCTCTCCGGCCCCCCGCTTGATCGATACACCCGGTATCGCTCGGCAATAAAACGGTTGACCGCTGCCGGTCCGGGCCTTGTTTCCACGAAATCCCGCAGTATTTCCAGTGACCGAATCAGATGCAGGGCGCTGTAATCGTCCTCTCCGAAGCGGAAGGTGCGCTCGGCAGGCACCCGGTTGAGATATTCCAGGCTTTTGCCGATGCCGTAGGAAAGGTTGTCCAGAAACAGGTCGTCTGAAAAATCGGGGTAATCCTGCACGGCCAGTCGGACCAGTGCTGCCGCAGGCTTGGCGGGGGGCTTGGGAAAAAAGGCGCAACCCGCAGCCATTAAAATGATCATGCCAAGGGAGAAACGCTTGACGGCACAAAAGAATCGATCTGTTTTTTTCATGGGGTGGCGTTTTCCCGGACAAACGTGCCGCTCTTTCCGCCGGTTTTTTTGAGCAGGCAGACGTCGGTGATGGTCATGGCTTTGTCGACGGCCTTGCACATGTCGTAAAGGGTCAGCGCCGCCACACAAACGGCAGTTAGCGCCTCCATTTCAACCCCTGTCTGGTCGACAATACGCGCCGTTCCCTCGATGCGGATGGCATGATTGGCAGCATCTGGAAAAAAATCCACCTGCACGTGGGTCAGGTTCAAGGGATGGCACATGGGGATCAGGTCGGCGGTCTTTTTAGCCGCCATCACGCCGGCAATGCGGGCCGTCTCCAAAACATTGCCCTTGGACACCGTGCCGGCAGCAATACGCTGGAACGTCTCCGCGGACATATGGACGACGGCCTGTGCCACAGCGGTCCGCTGGGATGGGTTTTTTTGGGTCACGTCCACCATGCGCACACGGCCCTTGTCATCGATGTGAGTCAGTTCGGACATCCGTTTCTCCCGGCCCTGTGGGCGCTATGCAAAAAACTCGGTCTTGGCGGTTACCGTGGTTTTAATGGCGTTGAGGGTGTCGGTCAGGGCATCGATGACATTCTCCCGGATGTCCCCGGCCACCACCAGCATCATCACGTCATCCCCGATGGAGAGATCTGTGTCGGCGTCAATCTCCACCTGAATATCCACGACGCCCGGCCGAGATCGGTGTTCGGCAAGCACCTTCTCCAACCGTTGCCGATCCACAGCCACCCGCAGGCCGGTCACACGCCGGCCATCGCGGGAAGTCCCCCGAACCACGCCGTTGTGGCACAGAATCATGCCGACCCGGTCGTAGGACGGGTGCATTTTTATCTTCGAAATCAATTGGTCTGCATTCATTTTCCAGCGCTCCCCTCAGTGATTCTGCTTATGAAGGGCTTCTGCCCGCACCAGGTCCGCAGGCGTGTTGACATTGAAAAAGGAGACCAGTTCTGGGTCCACCGTCCTCAGGTCAGCCTCGTCCACCGTCTTAACACGCAACCTTCGAAACAACCCCTGGATCTTTAACAGATCCCGCTCCAACTGCCACGCCATGGCCGGCAGGCAGGTTTTTTTATACACGGCAAACATCGGCTCGTAGCCTGCCGCGGTGGATGGAATGAGGATATCCGCCTTGCGCGTGACCGTGTCCATCAACAGCTGAATCAACGCGCCCTTGATAAACGGCGTATCGCAGGCGGCAAAAAACGCGTGTTCATGGGTGGCGGCAAACAGGCCCGCGTGAAGGCCGTTGAGCGAACTGCGCACCGAATAATGGTCGGTAACGATCAGGGCATCGACATCCATGTAAGCCGCCGGGTCGTTCGTCACCAGAACGATCTGATCGAACAGCCTGCCGTAGACTTCCAGAAGGCGATCTACGATCCGCTTCCCGCCGATACGGATGAAGGCCTTGTTTTGTCCGTCGAACCGTTTGTTTAGTCCGCCGGCGAGAATCACGCCGGTGCAGGGTATGGCCATAAAAGGACCCCGGCAGAAATGCGTTCAGTAGACTGCATGGTACTTGAAACGACAATCTTTTTTGCATTTGAACATAGAAAAAAGCCTTTTGAAATGCAAGGATATTCACTTGCCATGGTGTGCCCCATGGGTTAGATAATGTCCATCTTATGATTGATTGAATCCCCACCGTGGGATGACGATCGGCAACCTTTCAGATCAAGGCAGGTATCACCTATGGGCGTACACCAGCATCGACACGCGGCTCCGGCATCGGTCGGCGTGGGCATCCTGTCGGTTTCCACTACCCGAGCGATCGAAAACGACGAGAGCGGTCAATGGATTGCCCGGCGGGCCAAAAAAGAGAGGCACGACGTTCGGTTTCACCAGATGGTCACCGACGACATCACCGCCATCCGCGACGCCGCGTTAAGGGCCATCCGCGACCACGCCCTTCAGGCCCTGTTGGTCACCGGCGGCACCGGCATCACGCCCACAGATGTCACCATCGAAGCCATCAAGCCCCTTTTTTCCAAGGAGATGCCCGCATTCGGGGCCATCTTCGCCCAGCTCAGCTACGAAGAGATCGATTCCGCGGCTATCCTCTCCCGCGCAGCAGCCGGCGTTATTGGCGGCACCGTGGTCTTCTGCATGCCCGGCAGCAAAAAAGCCTGTCAACTGGCCTGCAAGGCGCTGATTTTTCCCGAGCTTGGGCATGTGGTGGCCCATATAAAATTAAAACAAGATGACTGAGATAGAAAAACCCGAAATCGCACCGCTGACCGTCAAAGCGCTTCAGGCCGCCGTGGACCGATGGATCAAAACCTACGGCGTGCGTTACTTTGCCGAAATGACCAACCTGGCCGTGCTCATGGAAGAAGTCGGGGAACTGGCCCGGATCATGTCCCGAACCTATGGGGAGCAAAGCGTCAAGGGAAAAACGACCGCAACCGATCTTGGTGACGAACTGGCCGACGTGCTCTTCGTTCTCGTCTGCATCGCCAACCAGACCGGTGTGGATCTGGAAGCCGCTATTTCGAAAAACCTTCAAAAAAAAACGGCCCGGGACAACCGCCGCCATCGCAACAATCCCAAGTTGACGTCTTGACTATAATCTATGGTCTGCGGCCATTTTACAGAGGGCTTTTCGCTGCATGGCCGTGAGCGGACAAAAAGGCGAGTTGTCGTAGGTCGTATCCCGGTTTTCCACCACCAGGACCCTGGCGTCCGCGCTGAGCGCGTGGGTGTGCCAGACCGATTGTTTCACGTTGTAGATCGTTTGAGGCCGCATGGGTTGGGCGTAGATTGCGGAAATCGAGGCATCATCGCCTTCGCCCACAAACAGGAGACACCGGCCCTGCAGCAGAACGAACACCTCATCGGTGGCATTGTGGCGCTGCATGGCCGTTATGTTTTCCGGCCGCAGATCGTCGCTGTAATTCAAAACGGCCACCCGCCAGGCACCAAAATCAACCAGCGGGCGATATCCCGTCTCCGTGTGGGTGCGTACGTCCAGCAGGGTTTCAGGAATGGTCATGGCCGGCACCTTTACTATTTGGGGGGAAGCGTCTGGGCAAAGCCACGCGCCTTTTTCAGCCAGACGGTCAAGGCCTCGTCGGTTTCAATGCCATTCGGCGCAACCATCGCCCAGCCTTTCATGGGCCGCCCCGCAATGTCGTTTCATCATCACCCACCTCCGTTGCATTAAAAAGACCGCTGTTAAGCGCTGCGGCCAAAGATTGGTCGCATCTCAACGGCCGGTCGTCCAGGCTCAAGGCCGGCACGGCGCCCAAGAGGGAATTGGTGAGCAGAACCGTGTCGGCGTTCAGGACTGCATCAGTGTAAATCGGACGATCCTTAATAGCAAAACCCCGTGAAATCAGGCGTCGGCAGACCGCCGCCTGCATCACCCCGGGCAGCACGTGGGAGGACGCTGGACGAGTCACCGTCTTGCCCGACACCACCAGCATATTGGCGGTATTGGTTTCGGAAATCGTGCCGTCCGGGTTGAGGACAAGCGCCTCGTCCGCACCCTGCGCCCGGGCCCATGCACCGGCCTGATGGTAGTATAAATAGTTCAGGGTCTTAAAATCCGCCAGAGGGGACATTCGCCGGTGTGGATAGGTGGCCAGTGTCAAACCGGGTGCCCCCAGGGCCGTCAAGCGGTGGGTGTAGGGTCGGGCGATCACCAGCAGGGTGCCATTATTTCGGGTGCGGCTTGCATCACCCCGCGTGACCAGGATCTTGAGGGATGCCGACGAATCGGTCAAGCCGTTCTTCTCGACGACCTGGGCGACGATCGCCTTCCAGGTCAGGTCCGGCGGCGGTTGGCCAAACAAGGTTGCCCAGGTCCGGTTGAATCGATGCAGGTGCGCCTGCAGGCGGCAGGCAACCCCTTTTTCCACACGGAGCGTTTCGAAAAAACCGAATCCGTATTGCAGCCCCAGGTCAGATACCGGCACCGTCGCCTGTTCCTGGCGAATTAAGCGGCCGTCCTGCCACACCCAGAACCCTGAACCGGTCTCGGACGCCGGTCCTTCACCCGCGTCCCGGAACATCGACATCAGCGTCCGGCCCTTGTGGAGGGTTTCTTCAAACTCGTCCTCGGGGTCGGAGTCAAAGACAATGCCGCCCCCTAGTGAAAAAACAAGGCGGTCGCCGATTATGGTCGCCGTGCGGATGGCGATGGACAGGTCCATGGTGTCGTGAAAGCTGATATACCCGATGGATCCGGTGTAGACATGGCGGCGAAGGGTTTCCAGCTCGTCGATGATCTCCATGGAACGGATCTTGGGGCATCCGGTTATGGAGCCTCCGGGAAAGGTGGCCCGGATCAGGTCTACGGAATTCCTTCCCTCGGCAAGCGTTCCCTCCACGACCGAAACCAGGTGGTAGACGTTCTGGTAGGCCTCCAGGCGTTTGTGCAGGGCCACGACCACCGATCCGCCGGCGCACACCTTGCCGAGGTCGTTGCGCAAAAGGTCCACGATCATGGAAAGCTCTGCATCATCCTTGGGGCTGTGGGTCAGCGCGGACTTCATCTCTCGGTCTTTTTCCGGTGTCTCCCCCCGCGGACGGGTGCCTTTGATGGGCCGGGTTTCAATCCGACTGCCGCTGCGAAGCAGAAACCGCTCCGGAGAGGTGGAGACGATCTGATGATCTCCGGCATTGACGAAGGCGAAAAACGGAGCGGGGTTCCTCTGATACAGAGCCTTGAAAAGGCTGTAGCTGTCGCCCCCAAAACCCATTTCAAATCGTTGGGACAGGTTCACCTGATAGACGTCGCCGGCAGCAATGTATTCCCTGATCCGCTTAACCGAGGCGGTGTAATCGGAGCGGGTGAAATTTGACTTCAGTGCCTGCCCGGTACCCGAGAACGCGCCGGGCGGCAACGGCGGCGACCTCAACGCGTGCTTGAATTCTTCTATGGCCGCGCTTACCGCTTTGATCTCCTGGCCCTGGCGAATCGGAGCATGAACCTCGGTCGCGCCGCTGGCCTTGTCGTGCACCACGATCAGGGACGGGGCAAAAAGGCAAAGCTGGGGAAGCGCAAGGTCATCGAGGGTGGTTCGGGGCAGGACTTCCAGGCCGTCTTTCAGGTCATAGGCCAGATATCCGAAGAGGCCGGCGGCAACGGGGCCAACGGTATCGCCTGGGTTCAGACGACAGCGAGCCAGAACCGATTCAAGACAATCCAGCGGTGCTTGCGGCGCCACCTGGGTCGTCCCGTCAATGACGATCGTCGTTTCCCCAGGCCGGCCGGTGAGCGATAGCCAGGGATGGATGCCCAGGATATGGTAACGGGCGCAGTCCAGATCCCCGCCACTGAGCAGCACCACGGTACCGGGTTCGTGGGCGAAACGGGCCGCCATATCCGCGAAGGGTTCTTCCTGATGAAGGGTTTCCGTCATAACCCCGGTAACACGGGGCAGACGGGTGCTCAAGGGGTTCGACAGGCCGCAGGCGTTCACAGGTTCAGCGTTGAACGTTCTGGGTTTTGTTTTCATTCGTTGACCTTGTTCGTGGGCTACCAAGCGCTTGATGACTTTGCCAATCGCAACGCGAAAAACGCCGACATGTCTCCATTCACCGAATCATCGTTTACCGCTAATGGCTATTTTGGCTGAAGTTTTCGGTGCACACTGAATCTCTGACCCCTGAACCGTTGAACCCGTGAACGACTGCGGGGTTGGCCGCCCGAGGTCGTCCGTCTGTCGCCAGATCGCTTTTCAGCGGGCCCAGCCGCAGGAAGTTCTCAACCAAGATGAATCCGTATTCCGTCAGAAAGCTTTCCGGGTGAAATTGTAGGCCGTGAAGCGGAAACTGCCGATGGGACACCCCCATGATCGTCTCATCCGCCGTGCGTGCGGTAACCGCAAGGTGCCGCTCGAAGAATGCCACCGACGGCTGCACGACCAGCGAGTGATACCGGGCGACCCTCAACGGGGAGGGCATTTGTGAAAAAAGTGCTTCCTGGTGGTGATAAACCAGGCTGGTTTTGCCATGCATGGGTGCCGGGGATCTCACGGTGCGGCCGCCGAAAACCTCGTTGATGCACTGCATGCCCAGACAAATACCCAAAATGGGCGTCGTTCGATAAAACGCCTGGATCAGTGCCTTGGAGATGCCGGCGTGGACCGGGTCCCTGGGTCCCGGACTGATCAGCACATAGTCCGGCCGCTCAGCGGCCGCCTGGGGCAGGGTAATACGGTCGCTGCGGTGAACCTGGATCGCCAGGTCGTAATGCATGAACATCTGCACCAGGTTGTAGGTGAATGAATCGTAGTTGTCGATGACAAGCAGCCTGGCCATCCTTGCCTCCCTATCAAATAAAAACAGCCACCCCGCTTGAGCCTGGGTGGCTGATGCCTGTTGCATAACTCAGTTTTTATGGCGCCCAAGTAGGCGGACGCCTATCAATGATTTTCAATTTTAGTAGCGAATATGGAAGGCGCGGTCAAGTATAATAACACCCGATATCAAATATCGTTCCGATCAAGAACGGGTAGCTTGTGGTTCAGATCAAGGCCGCAGGGTTATTGAAACCGCAGGCGTAGCCACGCTACGTCGAGGACGTTCAATAACAAGAGAACGCAGATATGGGCCGCAAGATGCCGTTTCTTGATCGGAACGCTTAATCCACCGGCAACAGCACCGTAAAGGTGGTTCCTTTGTCCGGAACGCTCTCAACGCTGATCCGGCCCTTTAACGCCTCCACCAGCCCTTTGACGATGGGCAGGCCCAACCCGGTGCCGGTGATGAAGCGGGTCTTGTCGTTCTTGACGCGGAAAAACCGCTCGAAAATTTTATCCAGGTAACGTGCTTCGATACCGAAGCCATTGTCGGTCACCCGGACCCGCAGGTTGATGCCGGCCATATCCACCTTGACCTCAATTTCACCCCCGTTTTGGGTGTAGTTGATGGCGTTGGTGATCAGGTTGCCGAAGATGCTCTCCAACGCCAAGGGGTCGGCCTTAATGGTGGGCAACCGCTCGACCGGCCGGTCCATGATGAGTGATTGCGACTTGGTCCTGGCCCGGGTGCCGAGAAAGTCAACGATATTGCCGAGCAGATCTTCCAGCTGAACCGGTTTGGGCTCCTGGCAGGTGCTTCCGGATTCAATCCGCGACAGATCAAGCAGGTCGCCAATGGTGGAAATCAGGCCCTGGGTTTTTTCCTTGGCCCGGGCGAGCAGGTGTTCCTCCGATTCACTGAGCTGCCCCATCAGATCGTTAAGCACCAGCGCCAACTGCTCGTGGATGGTCGACAGTGGGCTTCTGAGCTCATGGGACACCTTGGCCACGAATTCAGATTTGAGCCGGTCCAGCACCTTCATGTTGGTGATGTCGATGACGGTGACCACCGCCCCCAGGCATTCTTTGCGCTCGCCCAGCACCGGCCGGCCGCGGGCCATGAGAAACCGGTCGCCGCCGAAAGAAAATTCGCAGGTGGGGATGTCGTCAAAATCCACATGCAGCCCGCGGGATATGTCCACAATCAACCGGCACAGGCCCTCGTCAGGGATGTAGGCCGAAATCGGCCCGCCGGTAGCCGCGTCCGCGGCGAGATCCAACAGTCGACAAAAGGCCGGATTCATCAGCACCACCTGGCCGTCGGTATTGGTTACCACGACCCCGTTTGGAATCGAATCGACGATGGTGTGGATTCTGCTTTTTTCCGTTCCCAGGTCCGCCAGGGTTCTCCGCCGCTCGGCTTCCAGTTTCACCGTGTCCTTCTGAAGCTGGATTTTTTCCCGGGCCCGGTTAACCACGATTCGCAGCTGATCCGGCTCGAAGGGTTTGGGGACAAAATCGTAGGCGCCGCGTTTCATGGCCTCAATTGCGGTTTCGATGGTGGCAAAACCGGTGATGACAATGACCAGGATGTCCCGATCCATGGCCTGTATCCGCTTGAGCACCTCCATGCCGTCAATGCCGGGCATTTTCAGGTCCAACAGTACGATGGCCACATCGGTCCGCCCGATAATGTCCAGCCCTTCCTGACCATTTTTGGCCGTTAGTGCGTTGCATCCCATACGGCTGATGATCCGCTCCGACCCGTCCCGGATGCCCTTTTCATCGTCTACCACCAGAACGGTTACGGGATCAGGCGTGCTCTGCATGTTCGGCTCCTTTTTCGGTTTCATGGGTGATGGGAAGTTCGATGGTAAAGGTGCTGCCACGGCCGGGAATGCTTCGGGCGGTGATGGTTCCGCCGTGATTTTCAACAATGCCGTAAACGACGCTCAGCCCCAATCCGGTTCCCTTGCCCTCTTCTTTGGTGGTGAAAAACGGCTCGAAGATATGCTCCAGGTCCTCGGCGGATATTCCCGGGCCGGTATCGGCAATTTCAATTAACACCCGATCTTTGGTGGCCGATTCCCGGGTGCTGATGGTGATCGTGCCGTTGCCGTCCATGGCCTGGGCTGCATTGATGATGATGTTCATGAACACATGTCCCAGCTGCTGTGTGTCTGCCAACACCAGGGGAACGAAGGGGGCCAGTTTCTTTTTCACGGTGATATTATGAAAAAGGGTCTGATTTTCGATGAGAAAAAGGGTCCGATCGATCGCTTTGTTTATGTTCAGCGGCTTCATGAACTGGCGTGTCTGCCGGGCAAACTCAAGCAGTTCCTTGACGGTGTCGCGGCAGCGCTGGGCGTCTTTTAAAATCCGATACAGGTCCTCTTTCGCCGAGTCCTCCAGATCATAGTCTTCCAGCATCAGTTTGGTGTATAGTGTGATCCCGCCCAGCGGGTTGTTCAGCTGGTGCGCCACACCAGCGGACAATTTTCCCAAGGAAGCCATTTTTTCGGATTGGATCAACTGAAGCTGGGTTTTTTCCAGTTTCTGCTGAATGTGGATGCGCTCTCTCAGATCATGGAAAAACCCAATCGAACCTGCTTCTTTACCAGTTTCATCGTAGATGATCGACGCGTAAAGGCTGATGGGAAATTTCTCGCCGTTTTTTCCAACCGCATTGATGCGAAATTTTTTCAGCTTCCCCTTGCCGCCATAATCATCACTTCTCAAGTGCCGCATCACCGTTTTGGCGCCGTCCCCCTCGTAAATCGATCTGATATTCAGATGGTCGAGCGCCGCTTCCACACTGTGGCCGGTCACCTCGGCGGCGGTATCGTTGAAGATGATGATCTTCCCCGTCATATCGGCGGCGATCACCCCGTCGCAGGCGCTTTGGAGCAGGTTATATAAAAAGCTGTTGGTTCGCCGAAGTTCTTCCTCAAGACCCTCCAACGCCGGAAGTTCAAAGTTGAAAATCGTCATTGCATCCTGCCCATCCTCGTCCGTGATGGGGTAGGCATACAAGCAGGACCGTTTTTGTTTGCTCAACGAACTTGATGAAAGATCCCGCAGGGACGGCTTTCCAGTATCCATAACTTTTTTGGCCGGGCAGTTGTCGCATGGTTCGGGGCGACTGTAAAACACCTCGTGGCAGCATTTCCCCGATGGCGACTCACCGTTAATGAGAGAGTCAACCCCGGCGGAGGCCAAAATGTGAAAGTCTCTGGAGATAACGACAATTTTTCGTTTGAACGCATCCAGCGCCTTGAGCAGCAGATTGCGCTCTTTTTCGGTGCGCATTAGACCTCCCCGGGGGTTAACGTTCCGGAACCTCTCGTGGTCGAGCGATTAAAAGACAGTTTCGTGATGTTGTCAACAGCGATGCAGCCAAAAGCATTGTCAACGCCTCGCTGATGCGGCGGCTTCCTGATCGGGGAATTCGCCGCCCATCATCATGGCTTTGGCATTGGTATCTTAAGGCGAGGATTGAAGCCTCTGGAGGTATGCTTCCCATTCCATGGGAAGCAGTTGTTTTTTCCTGTTGTTGCAGGGCTTGCACGCCGGAACCACATTCCCCTTGGTGCTTCTCCCGCCTCTGGCCACAGGGACGATGTGATCCATGGTCAGCTCGGCAGCCGGTATCCGGCTGCCGCAGTAATGGCAACGTCCTTTGGAACATCTCCGCTTCCACCACTGGGACTGCCTCAACGCCCGGGCTTTTTGTCGCTCTCGCTTGAGATCCTGCTCATCCAGATCATAGGCATAAGGCTTCATTGCCTCTCCTTGGCCGCGGATGACCGGCGAACCGCCATCCCTAAACCGACCAGCCAGTTGTCAATCTCAGCCCGCAGCATCGCATAGAAACGGGCAGAGCCCCCCAGACCGGTCCTGCCGAAGAAGTAGTTGATCTCCAGAAAAAGCGGTTGCCGATCGTTTTGTGTGGGCCCGGACCTATCGAAGATAAAATCGAACCCGGCCAGGTTGATTCGAGATTGCTGGCAGAAGCCGTGGGTCAAATCCAGGGCTTTCTGGCGAAGGTTCGGGTCTGATTCTGTATCGATACGCGCGCCCTTGGCCAGACTGGTGCCAAAAACACCGGGGTTCTCCTGAATTCTCCAGTAGGCCATCAGGGTCTGTCCGATCACGGCTACCCGCAACGTCCGATTTGAATCGGTGACACAGGCCTGCAGGACAAATCCCCGCTGACCGGATTGCTCATAGGTCGTCGCCTTTGACAGGGCTCGCGCCAGTTCGGATTTGGACTGGAGCGGAAAGACCGTGTCCCCTTCACCCCCCCAATCCAGCTTGAAGACGAGGGGAAAAACGGCCTCGGCTATTCCGGCACCAGATTTTTGGAATTGCTTCGTATCATCAAAGATCCAGGTGCGGGGGTGGGGGGCACCCAGGGCCTGAAAAAGTCTGGCCTGGCCGGTTTTGCCTGGATATTGAAATCGCGCATCGTAGTCGGGAAAGACATGGGGGCCGTTTTGCCTGGCCATGCGGTAGAGAGACTCCCGGCATCCCTGGGGCAAAATGACGGCATCGGCGGCACGGATGGCCGCCAGGTCTTTTTCATCCGGATCCCTGCCGGCACAAAGAATGTTGCTGTCGGCCTCATAGCAGGGATGAAAAGAGAGAATCATCAGTACCCGAACTTGCGTAGCGCTTTGGTGTCCCGGGTCCAGTTTTTCTGAACCCGCACAAAGAGTTTGAGAAAAACCTTGGTGCCAAGCATCTCCTCGATCTCCTGCCTGGCCGCCTCGCCAATCTGTTTAAGCTTGGCCCCCTGTCTGCCGATGACGATGCCCTTTTGGGATTCCCGTTCCACGTGGATGGTGGCATGTATCCGAATCAGCGCTCCTTTTTTCTCTTCCTTGAAGGAATCGATGGTAACTGCCACGGCGTGCGGAATTTCCTGGCCGGTAAGCCGGATGGCCTTTTCCCGGACCATTTCGGCGGCAATGAAACGCGCCGGCAGGTCCGTCAAACTCTCGGGAGGAAAAAACGGCGCCCCGGCGGGAAGGGTGGCTTCCATGGCATCCATCAACCGGTCCACCTGTTCGCCGTTTTTGGCGCTGATGGGAACGACGGCTGCAAAAGGAATCAATCCGGACCAGCGTTCAATCTGGGACAACAGGGCGGGGCGCTGGACCTGGTCGATCTTGTTGAGGGCCAGCAGCACCGGGAGCCGCTGCTGGGAAAGCTTGTCAAGCAGCAGCCGTTCCGACGCTTCATCCGGAGATTTGGCATCCACCACCAGAAGGACAAGATCCACTTCCGACAGAGTAGACAGGGCCGCCTCGACGATTCGGGCATTGAGCGGGTTCCTGGCCCGATGGATCCCTGGGGTGTCCAGAAAAACCATCTGGGACCCGGTCCGGTGCACCACACCAAGGATCCGATTGCGGGTCGTCTGGGGCTTTTTGGAGGTAATGGATATCTTCTGGCCCAGCAACCGGTTGAGCAGGGTGGATTTTCCCGCATTGGGTGCGCCGAGAATGGCCACAAAGCCGGATCGAAACGCGCGGTTTGAGTCAGTTCCGTTCGCGGTGTTCATTAAGAACGGCCCTTTCTATGGCCGACCAGACCTCCGGTTTTCCCAGCCGTGTCTTGGCTGAAAAAAGGATCAGGGCGGCTTCGTCCACACCGATGGCGGCACCGATGGCCTGTCGTTGTTTTTTTTGAGCGGATTTGGATAGTTTGTCCGCCTTGGTCAGCACCAAAATGGGTGTTCGGTGGTAAAGCGCCAGCCAGTCGATAAAGTTTTGTTCCTCGATGCCCGGGATCCTGCGGACGTCCATGATCAAGACGACCGCCTTCAGGGTTTCCCGACCCTTGAGATAGGTCTCGATCATGGGCCCCCACGTGCGCCTTACCGATGCGGGAACCCTAGCATATCCATATCCGGGCAGATCCACCAGTGAAACCCGGTCATTGACCGTAAAAAAATTAATCAGCTGTGTTCGACCGGGTGTGGCGCTCGTTTTTACCAGTCGCTTCCTGTTGACCAGGGTGTTGATCAACGAGGATTTTCCTACGTTGGATCGACCGGCGAAGGCCGCCTCAGGGAGCAGGGCCACAGGATATTGAGACGGTTTGACCGCGCTGGTGACAAAGGCTGTCGATTTAACGATCATGCCGCTGACCCCGGTTCATTGATTCGCCTTTAGATATGCCTCCAGGCGGTTCATGCCTTCGGCGATGTTTTCCATGGAGTTGGCGTATGAGAAACGCAGGTATCCCTCTCCGTGCTGGCCAAAATCGATGCCGGGCGTCACCCCCACGCAGGCCTTTTCCAGGATGTCGAATGCCAGGGCATAGGAATCTTCGGAGATGTGCCGGGCGTTGGCAAACACATAGAACGCGCCGGTGGGCGCCACGGTGATGCCCAGGCCCATTTCCCTCAGCCGTCGGATCATGAAGATCCGTCGCTGGTTGTAAATGCGCTTCATCCGCGCCACGTCATCCCCGGATTCCTTCAACGCGGCGATCCCCGCCTTCTGAATCATGGCATTGGCCGAAATGAAAAAGTTCTGCTGCACCTTTTGAATGGGGCGGATGAATTCCTTGGGTGCGATGAGGTAGCCCAATCGCAGGCCGGTCATGGCAAATAGTTTGGAAAACCCGTTGAGCACGAATGCCCGGTCCGTGAACTCGAGAATCGAATGCTCTTTTCCCTCATAAACCAACCCGTGGTAGATTTCGTCTGAGACGATCCAGGGCGACATGCCGGCGATGGCTTCCATCCGTGCCTTGGAGAGCAGGTTGCCAGTGGGGTTGGAGGGCGAGTTGATGAAGATGGCCCGGGTGCGGTCAGAGAGCTTTTCTTCGATGGCCTCTGGACGATATTGGAATCCGTCTTCCTCGAAGACCGGCACCCTCACCGGCTCTCCCCCGACGAACTTGATAAAGTTGGGATAGCAGGCGTAGTGCGGGTCAGAGAGAATCACCGGGTCTCCGGGTTCCAGCAGGGCGGCGAAGGTCATGAAAATGGCCGGCGAACTGCCGGAGGTGACCACCACCTGGCCCGGATCTACACGGACATTATAGGTGTCATGATAATACTCGCAGATCGCTTCGCGCAGCTCCAGCAAGCCCAGGCTGTGGGTGTAGTGCGTGAATCCGTCCGTCAGCGCCTTGCAGGCCGCGGCTTTTATGCATTCCGGCGTGTCGAAATCGGGTTCTCCCACCTCCAGGTGGACAATGTGCTTGCCTTCGCACTCCATTGCACAGGCCCGTTCAAGCACATCCATGACGATAAATGAGGTCATCTCCTCGGTGCGTTTCGATGCCATTGTGTTCTCTCTGGTGCAGATAAATATTAAAGCACCTTGTTAAGCGGATATTCGATAATGCCTTCAGCGCCGTTTTTCAGCAGCACGGGTATCAGATCCCGCACCACGCCGGTGCCGACGACCGTCTCCACGGAGAACCAGTCGGATTGGTAAAGAGAGGCCACGGTGGGGGCATTGAGGCTGGGCAGCAGCGTCACGACCTGCTCCAGCTTGTCGTGGGGCACATTCATTTTGATGCCCACCATCTTTTCACCCAGCAGGGCCCCTTTGAGCAGCAGGGCGATTTGTTCGATCTTCTCCCGCTTGGGCGGGTTTTCCCATGCCCGGCGATTGGTGATCAGCTGCGTGTTGGTTTGCATAAGCTCGTGGATGATACGCAAGCCGTGGGCCCTGATGGTGCTTCCGGTCTCGGTAACCTCCACCACGGCATCCGCCAGGCCGGACACCACCTTGGCTTCCGTGGCACCCCATGAAAACTCGACTTTCACGGAGATGTTGCGCGCTTCGAAATAGCGTTTGGTAAAGGCCACCAGCTCTGTGGATATTTTCTTGCCGTTCAAGTCGTCAAGCGATTTGATCGGAGAATCGTAGGGCACGGCCAAGACCCACCGGGCCGGCCGGGCACTGACTTTGGAATAGATCAGGTCTTCCACCACATGAACATCGGAGCTGTTCTCGGCAATCCAATCCTTGCCGGTGAGGCCGGCATCCAACGTGCCGCTTTCCACATAGCGGGACATCTCCTGGGCCCGGCAGATGGTGCATTCGATCGTTTCGTCGTTGATTTCGGGGAAATAGCTGCGGTCGTTGACATTAATGGTCCAACCGGATCGTTTAAAAAGGGCAAACGTGGCGTTCTGCAGGCTTCCCTTGGGAATGCCCAGCTTCAGGGGTGTCGTCATTCTTTATAAACCTCCTTGGGGTCGAAAACCGGCTGTCCGATGGTAACCAGGTCGCCGCCTTCCTCTCTCTGGTGGAAGCAGCTGGCATATCCGGTGTGGCAGGCCGCCCCCCCTGCCTGCGCCACCTTCAGCAGCACGGTGTCGTCGTCGCAGTCGACCCTGATTTCCTTGACATGCTGAATGTGGCCGGAGGTGAGCCCTTTCACCCACAGGGTGTCGCGGGTCCGGCTGTAGTAGGTGGCCCTGCGGGTTTTCAACGTCTCTTCCCAGGCTGCCCGGTTCATAAAGGCCAGCATGAGCACCTCTCCGGTTTTTTCGTCCTGGGCAATGGCCGGTATCAGTCCGCCCATTTTTTCAAAATTCAGTTCGATCATTCGCTTTCACTCCACCGCTGGTCGCAGGCATTTCGTTTTCACGATCAGAAACAACATCGTCCACGGTCTTCAATCATTTGTGTAAATCCGGATTATCTAACCACATCACCTGCGGGAGTCAATCTCTTTTTTCCGCAACTGCGGGATAATCTTGCGAAAAATTATTTACTTTGTTAGGGTAATACGGTTATTACGTCCGGGCGCGGACCCAGGGGGTCGTTGGCGCAGCCGCGGCTGCTGCCTAAATTAGAACAGGTTTTACAATCTGCCATGTCCAGAGAAAAAAGCGCTTCTCAGATTCTGAAAAACCGGGCTCGCCACCAATCGGGAGCGATTGTTGGCCGGCTCGCCAAGTGGTCGCTGATCATGGCCGTCATTTTGATGAGTATGGGTGCCGCGGCCATGGTGGGCGTCTATTTCTATTTGAGCGACGACCTGCCCAAAATCACGTCGCTTACGGATTACCACCCGTCCATCATCACCACCGTCTATTCTGACGACAACCGTAAAATTGCCGAATTTTACAAGGAACGCCGCATCGTGGTTCCCCTGTCAAAGATCCCCATCCAGCTCCAGCAGGCCTTCATCGCCGCTGAGGATTCCCGGTTTTACAAGCACCAGGGTATCGATCTCTTCAGTATCGTCCGGGCCTTTATTAAAAATATCGAGGCGGGCGCCATCGTCCAGGGGGGCAGCACCATCACCCAGCAGGTCACCAAATCATTTCTGCTCACCCCCGAGCGCAGTTACGAACGAAAGATCAAAGAGGCCATTTTAGCCTACCGGATCGACAAGACATTCACGAAGGAAGAGATCCTTTACCTGTATCTGAACCAGATCTACCTGGGCCACGGCGCCTATGGCGTTGAAGCCGCGGCTGAAAATTACTTCGGTAAATCGGTCAGCGAACTAAGCCTGGCGGAGAGTGCCATTCTGGCCGGACTGCCCCAGGCCCCCAGCCGATATTCCCCCTTCCGGTTTCCCGAGCGGGCCAAACAGCGGCAGATCTATGTGTTGAACCGAATGCTGGCAGAAGGGTTCATCAACAACACCGAGGTGACCGAGGCCATTGACGTAAAGATGGACATCAAGCCACGCCGCAACTGGTACATTGAAGAGGTGCCCATATACACGGAACACATCCGGCGGTACGTGGAAAAAAAATACGGCGAAGAGGCCCTTTACACCCAGGGCCTCAAGATTTACGCGGCTGTCAATATCGAAATGCAACGGGCCGCCCGGCAGGCGGTCGAAAATGGCCTGCGTGAACTGGACCACCGGCTTGGATATCGGGGGCCGGAAGCCCATCTGGCACCCGAGGAAATTGAAAGATTCAGCGATGAACGCCAGGTCTCGCTGCAGGAAACCCCGCTGGCCGAAGGGACATCGACCAAAGGGGTGGTCATCGATGTGAATGACAAGGAAGGGACTGCCACCGTTCGCATGGGCGATGCCCGCGGGACCATTTCCATTGACGATCTGCGCTGGGCGCGCAAACCCAACCCGAACCTGGCTTTTTACCAGGCTCAGGTGAAAAAGGTCGGCCAGGTGCTCAAAACTGGAGACGTCATTCTGGTGCGGGTGGTTAAAAAGCGGGATGCCGCGGACCTGTGGGAGGTTTCCCTGGACCAAGTCCCCGATGCCCAAAGCGCACTGATGTGCATCGAAGCCGAAACCGGTCTGGTGAAGGTGATGGTGGGCGGCCGCGACTTCATGGAGAGCCAGTTCAATCGAGCCATTCAGTCCCGTCGCCAGCCGGGCTCCGCGTTTAAACCCATCATTTACGCTGCCGCCCTGGACAAAGGGTTTACCGCGGCAACAGAGATCATTGACGCCCCCATTGTCTTCAAAGACGAGGTCAATGACTTCACCTGGAAGCCGAAAAACTACGGGAAGAAGTTTTACGGGCCGACCTTGCTTCGCGAGGCCCTGGTCAAATCACGCAACGTCGTTACCATTAAAATACTTCAGGAAATTGGCATCGACTACTGTATCGAATACGCCCGCCGGCTGGGCATTGAGTCCGACCTGGCCCGGGATCTCTCTATCGCCTTGGGATCCTCCGGTGTGTCTCTGTTAGAGCTGGTCAATGCCTATGCCGTTTTCGCCAACCAGGGCTATCTGGTGGAGCCCGCCTTCATCACCAAAATCGAAGACCGCTTCGGTAATATCCTTGAAGAGATGAATCCGTCAAGGGAACGGGTCATCGACAAAAGCACCGCTTACATCATGACCAGCCTGCTGGAAAGTGTGGTGCAAGAGGGAACCGGCAAGCGGGTCAAGGCATTGAACCGGCCGGTGGCCGGAAAAACGGGAACGACCAATGACCTTCAGGATGCCTGGTTCGTCGGCTACACGCCACGGTTCATCTCCGGCGTCTGGGTGGGCTACGACAACGGGCGAACGCTTGGCAAGGGGGAGACCGGGTCACGAACCGCCAGTCCGATCTGGCTGGGTTTCATGGACAAAATTTTAAAAGACAAACCGGTACGTATGTTCCAGGTCCCCGAGGGTGTCGTGTTTGCCAAGATCGATGCTGAAACCGGCCTGTTGCCCATCCCCGAATCCCGAAAAACCCTGTTCGAATGTTTTAAAGAGGGCTCCGTTCCTACCGAATACACGAAAAAGCCGGATACCATCGTAGATGCCGAATCCTTTTTCAAGTCCGACATGTAACCGATGAAGTTAAGATCTATTCTGAGGGTGCTTTCTCTGCTGGCCTTTCTTTCCGCGAGCGTGGCCGGCTACCTGTATTATAGCTCCTTAAAAGAATACGCCTTTCAGGAGGCCGAACGCAACGCCCAGAACCGGCTGCAGACCACCAAAAAAAATCTGTCTGCCTTTTTTTCCGAAAACATCAAACCCGTAAGGGTTTTGGCGGCAATGCAGCCCTTGGTGGATGTGCTGGATGACCCCAACCAGCAGACCTTGAATGCCGTCAATGCGCTGCTGGATCTGTTCAAAACAACCTTGGATGTAGAGGTCTGCTACCTCATGGACCGCGGTGGAAACACCCTTGCCTCGTCCAACCGAAACGATCCAGACAGCTTTGTGGGCATGAACTTTTCCTTCCGCCCTTATTTTCAGGACGCCATGCAGGGGCTTCCGGCCAGTTACCTCGCCCTGGGCACCACCTCGCGAAAACGGGGCGCCTACTACAGCTACCCGGTGTACCGGAAAAATTCCGACACCCCGCTGGGCATTGCCGTCATCAAGGCATCCATTTTTTTCGTTGAAAAGGAACTAACACCAGAGGAGACCAGTATCCAGCTGGTCGTGGACCCCCAGGGGATGATTTTCATTTCCAGCCGCGCTGATTGGCTATACCAACTCATGTGGCAGTTGAAGCCAAACGAGATCAGGCGATTGCGGCAATCCCGGCAGTTCGGTAACGGCCCCTGGCACTGGACGGGCCTCCGTAAAAAGGGGAGCAAGGAGGTCATTGATGCTTCCGGAAAACCGTATCTGTTTCACCAGATTTCCGTCGACGACTACCCTGGCTGGAAAATTATCCACCTTTACGACCTCAAAGCCGCATCCAAGCTGGTTTCCGAACCCCTGTTGAAAATCATACAGCCGGTCATCATCATCCTGTGTTTCCTGCTGGGCGCATCAATTTTTTTCCTCTACCGCCAAGCCAGCCTGGAAATCGCCAGACGCCGCACCGTGGAGCAGGCGCTTCGACAAAGCGAAGTGCGATACCGCTCCCTATACCACCACACCCCGGCCATGCTGCATTCCATCGATAAAGATGGAAACCTGGTCAGTGTCAGCAACTATTGGTCGGATGCCCTCGGATACACACGAGAAGAGGTCATTGGCAAAAAGCTCACCGACTATCTTTCCCCGGTTTCCCGAAAATATGCAGAGGAAACCATTATTCCCGCTTTTTTCAAAAAGGGTTTCATCAAAGACGTACCCTATCAGTTTGTCAAGAAAGACAAAGCAATTATCGAGGTTTTGCTCTCCGCCATCACCGATCGTGACGAGCAGCGACAGACCTTTAGATCCCTCGCCGTCTCCATTGATGTCACCGAGCGAAACAAAGCCGAGCGGGCGCTCCAGGACGCCAAGGAGGCGCTCAGCAGTTATTCAAAGGACCTTGAGAGTCAGGTGCGCAAACGCACGCGTGAAATTTCGGGAATTCTGCAGTACACGCCGGCCGTGGTCTATATCAAGGATGCAGACGGTAAATATACGATGGTCAACTCAAAATTCGAAGAGTTGTTCGGCATCCGCTCCTCCGAGGTTCGAGGGAAAACCGACCAGGATTTTCTCGCCCCTGAGATCGCCGAACAGTTCTTTAAGAATGACGACCGGGTCCTTCGCGAAAAACAGTCGATCCAGGTGGAAGAAAGCATCGCTATCGACGATGATGCGCACACCTATTTGAGCACAAAATTTCCCATTTACGACGGCAAGGGCCGGGTGACAGGCGTTTGTGGTATTGCCACAGACATCACCGCACTTAAAAAAGCCCAGGAGCGGCTGCGGCGACTCTCGGCCAGCATCATGACCAATCAGGAAAAAGAGCGCGCCTATCTGGCCCGCGAGCTTCACGATGAATTGGGGCAGGTGCTTACCGCGCTTCGCATGGAAGCGGTCTGGATCCGCAATCGCGTGATCAAATCCGACCCGACCGCTTCGGCCCGTGCATTGACAATGTGTGAGCTCATCGATAAAACCATTGAAGAGGTTCGCAGCCTGGCCATCCGGCTGCGGCCGGGCGTTCTGGATCATTTGGGGCTGGTGGAGGCGATCGAATGGTATACCGCAGATTTTGAAAAGCGCTATGACATCAGCTGTGTGTTTGAGCACGACGACGGCCCGGAAATCCGGGGCAATCTTGCTACGGCCGCCTACCGCATCTCACAGGAGGCGTTGACCAATGTCGCCCGCCACGCATCGGCGACCCGCGCCAAGGTAACCTTGTCGTTTGACAAGGGTAATTTATCGCTCACCATCAAGGATAACGGCAAGGGCTTCGAACCGGAAGCCTTGGGTGACACCGAGGGCCTGGGCATGGCAAATATGCGCGAGCGCGCCTCTCTGGTGGGTGGGGGTTTTGATGTTCAATCCAGACCCGGGGGAGGAACCCGGATCTGTTTCACCGTGGCCTTAACTGAAAGCTGACCATCATGATCCGAGTTCTTCTTGCCGATGACCACAGCATTGTTCGCGCCGGTCTCCGACGAATCGTCGAAGAGAGTGGAGACATTGAAGTGGTGGCCGAAGCCTCGGATGGTCGGGAGGCGGTGCTGGCGGTGCGCAAAAAAAAGCCGGATGTGGCCGTGATCGATATCTCCATGCCTGTTTTAGACGGCCTGGAAGTAATCACCCAGCTGAAAAGCGAGTTTCCGGAAGTGCCCATTCTGGTGCTGACCATGCACGAAGAACATCAGTATGTGGTTCGGGCGATCGAAACCGGCGCAATGGGCTACATTACCAAGCAAAGTGCGCCGGAGCAATTGGTCAAAGCCATTCGCAAAGTCCACTCCGGATCTTTGTTTTTAACGGACGAGGCCGCTGAGGCGCTGGCACTCAGGATCGCCAAGGGCAACAAGGCCCAGAGCCCGTTGGACTCCCTCTCCACCCGGGAGCTTCAAGTACTGAGACGCCTGGCCTTGGGCAACACCAACCGGGAGATCGCCTCCGCCTATCATATCAGCATCAAAACAGTGGATACCTATCGGTTCCGACTGCTGAAAAAATTAAACCTACGCAACAACGCCGACCTGTCCCGCTTTGCCATCCAGAACCACCTCATCGAAACCTAATTCAAATTAAACGACAAATGGGAATGGGGCGACACGACAGTCTCTCTAAAAAAGGGAAAGTTGTTCCTGGGTTGGCTTTTCGGTTTTCTTTCCGTTTGGGAAGGAAACGCGCTTGTAACGATTGTCAATATCTTTCAAAAACGGGGAGACTTGTCGAGGCTCTCTTTGGCCGTTCACCCGTCTATAGTTGGCTTTGGTTAGAAACAGGTGTTTTTTCGAGCGGGTCAGGGCCACATAAAAGAGTCGCCGTTCTTCTTCCATGTCTGTCGGTCGGGTGTCTGATCGATAGGGAATAAAACCATCCTCGCAGCCGGCGATAAACACAACGGGAAATTCCAATCCTTTGGCGGCATGCATGGTAATCAGGGCCACTTTTTCCGCACGGTGATCATAGACGTCCGCATCTTTGGACAGGGCTATCGCCGCCAGAAACCCTTCGATTTCTTTTTGATACGGCTTGCCCAATTCCAGCAAATGGCCGGTGCCTCGTTCAAACGATGCGTCACCACTATATTTCCCTCTCAAATGGGTCCTTCTTAATATCAATTCAAGGATTTCCGTAACCGGCAATCCTTCACTTTTTTTCTTGAAACGGGATAATCGCCCGATAAACGAATATAACCGCTGCTGACGTGCGTGTCCCAAATGGGGAATCGGCAGCCGGCAAGATTGAACCAGGGCTTCCGCCAAGGGAAGGTTTCTCTGGTAAGTCCAGGATTTTAGAATTTCTATGCTTTTTTTGGAAACCGATGAATTGAAAATCCCCGCGGCGATTTGAATATCGTCAATTATTCCAACGCCGTGAAGCAACTTGAAAACTGAAATCACTGCTTTTACACCGGGGTGTTCCAAAACACTCCGGCGGTCGATCAACTGGCAGGGAATGCCTGCTTTTTCCAGGGATTTTAAAATCACCTTACCTTGACTGCGTGTCCTGAACAAGACAGCAAAATCCGCAAAACTCAACTGCCTCTGATCCGTGGCGCCATCCACAGCGTCGGAATCCAGAGAAAAAAAACCGGTTCCTCCCACCATCTTTTCGATTTTTTTTCCAATGGCAACGGCTTCGGCCTTTTCCGAAGCCAACTGCATGACCGTAATGTGGCCATCGCCCATCATCTCCGAACAAACCGCATGTCTACCGCCGCTTTCAAGCAACTCCGAATTCTTGTTAATCACCTGCGCCGAAACGTCCAGAATCGTCCGCGTAGATCGATAATTTTTTCTCAAACGAATGGTCTGGGCGCCAGGAAAATCATGCATGAACCACTTAAAACAGGCGGCATCCGAACCTCTAAACCCGTATATGGATTGATCCGGGTCACCAATAATTCGAATGTTGGCATGATTCCCGGCCAGTATCCTGACGAGCCGATACTGGCCGGCGTTGATGTCCTGGTATTCGTCGATAAAAATATCACTGACCGGGCCCGCATACCGTTCACGCAAATCCGGGTCTTTTTCCAGCAGAGCAACCGTCCGGAAAATCAAATCTTCAAAATCCACAAAGGATTGGATCCGAAGCAAGTGCTCATAGGTATCATAGCTGTGAACGAAATGGACCAACCGGTCATGCGGACACAAACCGTTCAGTTGATCTTTACTGGAAAGCATCTTCTGTTTGGCCGAAACAATCCACGCCTTCATTTCATCCACGCGGATTGCCAGCCCTTTTTTGGGCAGGCCATTTAGGGCCATGGCATCGCGAACCAGCACGTTACGGGTCTCCTCATCTGCAACCGACAGTGTGGTCCCCGCCATGGAACGGTTCAATATGCGATACCCCAGCGCATGAAAGGTGCCCACAAAAGGGAGCGACCGCGAACGACCCAGAATGGCGCGAAGCCTCTCTTTCATCTCCTTTGCTGCTTTATTGGTAAACGTCACTGCCAGCAGATGGTCGATATTCATACCGCTTTCAATCAGACGAGCAATTTTTTGGGTCAGTGTACGGGTCTTTCCAGTCCCCGGTCCGGCAACGATCATCAAAGGACCATCGGGATGATCCACTGCTGCTTGCTGCTCCTCGTTTAAGCAGATGGCCCTTTCAACCGGTTCACCCGGCTCCGGAACCACTGAGGCCATCGAATGATCGCCAACATTGCAAATCGTTGACTGTTTATTAACCTCGGCCAATTGAACCCTCCCCGCGGCAAGCGGCGGATTTAGCGAGCGCTGTCGCGGTTCAAGGTGTTTATCAAAACCAGAAAAAAGTCGCCGTTGCCCAAGCAACCGATCCCTTTCACAATCAGTAAAAATTCGAACGGTTCCGAAAATCCCGTCATAGCCCGGAGAAAAAGAAACGCGATTGTCTCGCATTCGAATAATGGCCTCGGCCAGCAGCGGTACCCCAGCTGATTCAATGGTTTCCCTGTCCAGGTAATGAAGAATTTTTAATTCATTGCCTAAACGCTCCAACAATGACCGGTAGGTTTGTTTTACTTTTTTGGATTGGGGACCGACCCTGTATATTTCGGCCAGCAGATCATCAAGCGGGATCAGCCGGTAAAAGGGAAAACAACGATCCGGCCGGACGCCTCCGGGACGCGTGGCCAGATCTTCCACGCGGTGTAATACCCCCAGCGTCAGCGGTTTGCTGCAAACCGGACAATTGCCCTTGTGGGATTGGGTCTGCGCAGGAGTAAAGCAAACCTCGCATTTGCGATGGCCGTCCACGTGATACTTTCCCTTTTCGGGAAAAAATTCAAGGGTGCCGGAAAATTGGTTTTTATCGCCATTTTCCATGGCCGCCCGAATGGCGTAATAGTTCATATCCGTCTTGAACAGATTGGCCTCGCGACCCAGTTTTGACGGTGAGTGGGCATCTGAATTTGAAATCAAGGTAATATGATCAAGATCAGATACGCGCCAATTCATAGACGGATCCGAGGATAGACCCGTTTCGGCGGCAAAAATATAAGGGCTCAAGTCTTCGAAACAATCCTTGATGGAATCGAACCCAGATTTCGATCCCAGCATTGAAAACCACGGGGTCCATATATGGGCCGGGACGAGAAACCCATCCTCGGATGTTTCCAATACTATCTCAAGAAGATCCCGGGCATCGAGGCCGAGGATGGGTCTTCCGTCCGAGTTGATGTTTCCGATGAGATCCAAACGGGTGTTGAATCGGCGCACACAGGCTACATCCGGGAAAAACACAAGGTTGTGATTTTTTCGCGTGCGTTCTTTTTTTTTATATATACTGCTTATTTCACAACTCAGCATAAACCGCACAGGGGCCCGGCAGGAGGCCGGCACGGATTCATCGCAGCAACGGGCAATATCCGCTTTCAGACGATACAGACCCGGTTCCGCCGGTTCCAGTTTTTGAATGATCGCTAATATCCATTCAGGATGAGTATAATCTCCGGTTCCAACGACCGTGATTCCCTTCAACTGGGCCCATATGTATATGTTTTCAATATCGAGGTTGCGAGCTGTCGCTCTTGAAAATTTTGAATGAATATGAAGATCGGCGATGAATGGATCTGAAAATAGCCTCACTATATATTTAACCTTTTAAATTCATTTAAAATTATAATAATGTCTCAATATATTTAAATATTGGACCTTTTTTGTCAACAATCAATTATTAATTTATTTTAGACTTATCATACTAAAATAATTATAAATTTTTTAAATATTGGCTTTTCCTGACAACTATCTAAAAACAGCTTGAAAAAAACACATAAAACCGCTATATGTACTTGTTTTATTATAATGTTACACAACATTCGGTATATAGGACCAATCAATGGGTATTCTCTCATCTTCCGTGTCCATCACCCAATATCGCGTCGAAGGAAAACTGTCAGAACCGATTATAGAAAATGTCGCCAATGGATTAAAAAAAAATGCCGTAGAAGAGATAGACAAGCAATCATCGGATAAGGCCATTGGTTGGACTTGTTTCAATAATCCCTTCAGCACCGACTTTAACCAATCCCCGTTTCTCTTCGGCACCCATTTGGTTTTTTCCATGCGCATCGATAAAAAAATAATTCCCTCAAAAATCATTCAAAAACACTACACGCTTGAAATGACAAAAAAATTGGAAAAAAGTGGGCGTGACTTTTTAAGCAAGACCGAAAAAAAAGAGATCAAGGATCATGTCATACACCTGTTGAATTTAAGAATTCCGGCAACGCCAAATATTTATGATTTGATTTGGAACTACGAGTCCAACACGCTCTGGTTTTTCTCCAACTTGAAAGGGGCCAATGAAGCGTTGGAAACCCTTTTCACCAGATCTTTTAAATTGAAATTAATCCGGTTGTTTCCCTACACCATGGCGGTATTGACATCACCATTGTCCGATGTGGAAAAAGATGCCATATCCCATTTCACCCCAACCCGGTTCACGGAGTAATAGAAATTGCCAATGCTGGACGTCGCGATTGCTTATAACCGATATAAATTTATTGGAAATGAGTTTTTAACCTGGTTGTGGTTTACGATCGATACCAATCAGCATTTCTTTAAAACAGTGGATGAAACCCTTACCTCTTTGTATCTCGGCAATCGACTCGTCTTGGAAAATAGCGTCAATGATGCCAGTGAGATAATTACCATCAAAGGTGATGATGCTGGATTGGAAGAAGGGCTTTTATCTCTTCGAAAAGGTGCTGTCGTCATTGAGATGAACCTTTCCTACAAAACGGAAAATCAGGAGTGGAAATTCACCCTCAAAGGGGAAAGCCTGAGTTTCGCAGGCTTAAAAGTTCCGGAAACCGGTCCTGTTGAAACCAAAGCAGATATTGAAGGGATGGTCCTGGAAAAAGCCTATCTTTACGAAAAAGCGATTGACCTGGTCAATCTTTTATTTAATATTTTCTTACAATTAAGATCTTCTGTGGAATGGAATCAAAAAACCGTTCCACACATAAAAAAATGGATTCAGGTTTGATCATCACTATTATCAACAGCGGTATATTTAGAAATGGTCAATAATTTATCAGTTATTAACAATTTTATTTATCCTGACAAACAGATCCTTTTTCTAAAACCTGTTCACCAACTTATTAACAACAAAAACGTTTTTAAATTAATATAAAAATAATAAGTTAAAAAGTTATGAGCTATTTGTCAGTTCCAACTACTATAACAATATATTAAAGGAATTATAATATGAAATTCATCATCAACAAATTCCAAATTGTTAATGTGCTGGCAAAAGTGCAGGGACTGACCGGGCGACGGAGCAATCTGGCGATCACCGAAAACATATTGATTCGGTCTGTCCGTGATGGGATTCATCTGACAGCCACTGACCTGGAAACCGGATTCGAAGGGTTTTATCCGGCATCCGTTGAAAACGAAGGCGCGGTGGCCGTCAGTGCTAAAAAATTATTTGAAATTCTTCGGGAATTCCCTTCAGAGGATATTCTAATCAATGAAGTGGAAAACAGATGGATAGAGATCGGCAATGATAAAGTTCAGTACCATATTGTCGGTATGAATCCGGATGACTTTCCCGAAACGCCCCATATTACCGAAGTGGATTTTTTTTCAATTGATGCATCCATTTTTGAAAAGATGATTGAACGGTCCATCATCATCTCAGCAGCAGGCGATGAAAAAAGAGCCCACATCAACGGTGTTTTTGTCGAACGGACTCATGAACCGGTTAATCGCCTCCGCTTCGTTTCCACAGATGGCAGTCGTCTAAATGAGGTTCATCATCTCTATGACTCCCCGGAAGCGCTGCCTGCCGGGGAGGGCGTATTGGTTCCTAAAAAGGGGCTGAATGAAGTTGCTAAATTTTTAGACATCGAAGGAGAAGTTCAGATTGGTATAAAGGAAAGCAATTTTATTGTCAAAAAAGAAAAGGAAACGATTATCATTCGTATGCTGGAAGGTGATTTTCCAAAATACGAGGACATTTTGACAAAAGGTCGTGAGCACATCATTAAACTGGATAAGTTTAAATTTGGAAAAATGCTCAAACGAATGTCTATTCTGGCCACAGACAATTACAAAGGCGCTGTTTTTACATTCAATGACAATAAACTGGTGGTAACTGCCACCAATCCTGATTACGGTGAATCCAAAGAAGAAACGGAAATAGTGTTTTCCGGAACCCCCATCGAAGCAGCATTCAACCCTAAGTTTTTTATGGATACGCTAAGCGTTATCGACGAAGAAAATGTGATTATCAATATCGTTGACGGCAGCCGTCCCTGTATTGTTGAAGGGGATAGGGATAAAACATTTATCGGCGTCATCATGCCGATGAGAATTTAAAAACAATGAGAATTATATAAAATGAACGACAATTATGATGCAGACAGCATAGATGTTTTAGAAGGCCTTGAACCGGTTCGTTTGCGCCCATCCATGTATATTGGAAATGTGGATGTGGCTGGTCTCCATCACCTTGTGTACGAGGTAGTGGATAACAGTATCGATGAGGCCATGGCTGGTTATTGTGAAAATATAAGCGTTACCATTCATACCGACAACAGCATCAGTGTGGAAGACAATGGAAGGGGAATTCCCGTTGACATTCACCGGACGGAAAATGTCCCGGCGGTAGAAGTGGTGCTGACCAAACTGCATGCCGGCGGAAAATTTGATAATGACAGCTATAAAGTTTCCGGCGGACTCCACGGGGTAGGGGTTAGCGTAGTCAATGCCCTGTCAAAATTTTTTGAAGTTGAAATATACGCAAAGGGAAAAATTTACTACCAGACCTATGAACGAGGAACAAAAACCAGTGAGTTGAAAGTGATTGGGGAGACCGAAAAAAGAGGAACTCGGATTCATTTCGTTCCTGATGACCAGATTTTTAATGTATCCGAATTCAGTTACGATATTTTGTCCCGCCGTTTAAGAGAACTGGCTTTTCTCAACAAAGGCGTCAACATCATTATCGAAGATGAACGGTTCGATAAGAGTGAAAATTATTGTTATGAAGGCGGTATCGTTTCCTTTGTAGAGTATTTGAATAAAAGGCACACAGTTATTCATGAACCGGTTTTCATAGAGGGCTATCGAAACGACGTCAATATTGAAGTAGCCATTCAATATAACGGCACCTATAAAGAAAATATTTTTTCTTTTGCTAATAATATCAACACTGTGGAAGGTGGATTTCATCTGATCGGCTTCAAGGCGGCCTTGACTCGCTCCATCAACCAATATTCCGTAAACGGCAATCTGCCGAAAAATCTTTCAGCCAAAATTAGCGGTGATGATGTCAGGGAGGGGTTGACGGCAATTATCAGCGTCAGAATAAAGTCTCCCCAGTTTGAGGGGCAAACCAAAACCAAACTGGGCAACAGCGAAGTAAAGGGGTTGGTTGAGTCACTGGTCAATGAAAAACTCAGTGCATTTATGGAAGAAAACCCTGCTGTCGCGCGGAAGATTTTGGAAAAGGCAGTAGATGCTGCCAGAGCGAGGGATGCCGCCAAGCGGGCGCGGGATATGGCCAGGAATAAGGGCGCATTGATTGACTCTACCCTTCCCGGAAAACTGGCGGAATGCCAGCTTTCCGATCCGGCGCTGCGGGAACTCTTTCTTGTTGAAGGGGATTCAGCCGGTGGATCTGCCAAACAGGGCAGGGATAGAAAATTCCAGGCTATTTTACCGTTGAAGGGAAAAATTTTAAATGTGGAGAAGGCGCGGTTTGATAAAATACTCCGCAGTGAAGAAATCAAAAACATCATTACCGCGTTAGGAACCGGCGTCGGGAAAGAAGAATATAACATCGATAAAATCCGCTATCACAAAGTTATCATCATGACGGATGCGGATGTGGATGGATCCCATATTAGAACCCTGTTGCTTACCTTTTTCTATCGTCAGATGCCTGAGTTGGTGGACAAAGGTTACCTGTACATTGCCCAACCCCCACTTTTCAAAGTGGGTAAGGGAAAAAGCGAATCATATATGAAAGATGAGGGAGAACTGAATGATTTTATTCTGAAAAAAATATGTGAAAAAAAACAAGTTAAAAATGTTCCTAATCAAAAAATGCTCTCAGATCATCGTCTTTTCATTTTTTTGTGTGATGTAAGTGAATATGCTTCAGCCATTGCAAAACTTGAAAACCGAGGATTTGATCCTCTGGTTGTAGAGACGATGATTAAAGCGGATGTTCAGGATAAAACGTTCCTGCAGGACCGGGACAAAATGATGACGTTAAAGGAAAAAATTGATAAAAAAGGATATACTGCGGAAATGCTTTCCTGGAATGAAGAAGATGAAATTTTCGAGCTGGTCGTCAGATCAACGGATCAAAACAATTACCAGCAGATCGTTACCATTGGCAGAAGTTTAATTTATTCTTCGGATTATCAAAAATGTTTAATGTTAAATAAAAAGTTGGAAGCGGATGATAAACCTCCGTTTGAAATATACACCAATGATCGCGAAGACGCGCCAGTCGTTATGGAGGATAAACGACGACTTTTTCAATATCTGCTTGAGGATGGTAAGAAAGGTATAAATATTCAAAGATATAAGGGTCTTGGTGAAATGAACCCCGAGCAGTTGTGGCAAACCACCATGCATCCCGACAAGCGGAATCTACTAAAAGTGACCGTGGAAGATGCAGTTGAATCGGATGAAATATTTACGATACTGATGGGTGATGAAGTCGAACCCAGGCGGGATTTCATTCAAAACAATGCATTGGAAGTCAGTATGCTCGATATATGAGTATTGAAAAAAAGAACCCCTGAAATTCCCTCAGGAAAATCAGGGGTTCTTAAATGGGTGTGCTCCTTTAAATTGCAAATAGTAAATACAGTATCGGCTTCGTTATCAGGACCCGCTTCAGGAAAATAGACTCCGCTTCAGCAATGAGCGATCGATCAGGTTATCTGCATTAAAGAGCAGTTTCTGATTCGCATAAATACCTTGTATTTGTCAATATTTTTTTTAAGGAACGTTAATGAAATCCAAGGTGTAGAACAATGAAAATTCATCGTATAGGTGCTAGAGATCTGCCGGATCTGTGGTTTCAGGCAGTGCATGATATTCTTGATGAGGGCAACCGGTTTAAAATAGACCGCGGCTCTTACGCCGGTCAGACACGACTTGAATACGACTACTTTATTGGTCATGTGAAATATCCCGACACCTTGCCATTGATTCCTGATATTCCCCCATCCTGTGGTATACCGAATCCGGTTGAGGCGGCCTATATTTTTGGAGGAGAGGGATACAACCGGTCGTATGTCGAATATCTGATGACCGGACACAAAGAACCCGGGGAATCCTACACATATGGTGAGCGGTTGACGCGTGTGCCTATTACCGGGGATAAACTTCGCTGGTGGAAAGAAAAGAACCGAGACATCATCGATGAAAGGGATGTTGATGGAAAAATCGTATTTGAAGAAAATGGATCGGTGTATTTGAATCAGATTGAATGGATTATAGATACCTACAGACGATTTGGATCCCGGAATAATCAGATGGTACTCCAGGTGGCCCACCCGTCCGATGTAACCCTGCTCGATCCACCCTGTTTGCGATCGATAGATACGCGCATACAGGAAGAGACCCTCCACTTTATGGTTTACTTCCGATCATGGGATTTGTGGGGGGGGATGCCGGCCAACTTGGCGGGTATTCAGAATCTAAAAGAATACATGGCCGGTGAAATTGGCGTCAAGGATGGAGAAATGATCGTTGAAAGTAAAGGGCTTCACCTTTACGGGTATGCTGAAGAGTTGGCCAAGCTTCGTTGTTTAAAGCAAGCTTGATGTTAAAATTATGATAAAACAGAAGGTTATTCGCTTTTATATACCCGAAAAGGGGTTTTTCTAAAAATCGATGTTTCCCGGGGTTCGGGGAAAGGGAATAACATCCCTGATGTTCGACACTCCGGTAACCAGCATCAACAATCGCTCAAATCCCAGTCCAAATCCGCTGTGGGGAACCGTCCCGTAACGCCTTGAGTCCAGATACCACCAGTAGCTCTCTTTGGAAAGCCCAGACACAGCCATTCGCTTTTCCAGCACATCCAATCGTTCTTCACGCTGACTGCCGCCGATCAATTCACCGATTCTCGGCACAATAATATCCATGGCACCAACCGTTTTATCGTCATCGTTCAGGCGCATATAAAATGGTTTGATGGTTTTGGGATAATCATAAATAATTAACGGTTTTTTGAAATGCTTTTCGGTCAGATAGCGTTCGTGTTCGGATTGAAGATCGGATCCATAGGCCAACGGATACTCAAAGGATTCCTTGGATCCTATCAATATTTCGATGGCCTCTTTGTAAGGAAGACGGAAAAAATCAGAAGACATTATATGTTCAAGTGTTTTAATCAGCGATTTGTCAACGAAACGAGCAAATAAGTCAATGTCTTCCGAACAGTTGTCGATGGTAAAGCCGACAAGATGCTTGATCATGGATTCACCTAAATCCATGTTTCCGGCCAGGTCGCAAAAAGCCATTTCCGGTTCAATCATCCAAAACTCGGCCACATGACGGCTGGTATTGGAATTTTCAGCTCGGAAAGTCGGACCAAACGTGTAAACATCTCCCAAAGAGAGGGCAAACATTTCAGCGGAGAGCTGGCCGGAAACGGTAAGATTTGACTCCTTGCCGAAAAAATCCTTGGCGTAATCTATTTTTTCGTTTGATGTCATCGGTATGAATGGATTCAGCGTCGTTACGCGAAAGAGTTCTCCGGCACCTTCGCAGTCTGATCCGGTAATTATTGGGGTGTGAATATAGCGAAAGCCCCGATCCCTGAAGAATTGATGAACCGCCCAGGACAGTTCGGAACGGATTCTGAAAATAGCCCCATATTTATTGGTCCGTGGCCTTAAGTGGGCAATGGTTCTCAAATACTCATCCGTATGGCGTTTTTTCTGTAATGGAAACGTCTCGGGCGCCAAGCTGATAATATCTATCTTTGTCGCCTGGACTTCCCATTTCTGGCCGCCGCCTTTGGAAGAAACGAGGTTTCCCCAAACGGCCACTGCCGATCCGGTGGTCAGTTTTTTTATTTCGATGTAATCAGGCACGTTTTCATCAACCACGACCTGCATGTTTTTCAGGCAGGAGCCGTCATTGATCTCTATAAAGGAAAAATTTTTCGCGTCGCGTTTCGTTCTAACCCATCCTTTAATCAGTAAACGATCAATGGGTGATTCGGTGTTGAGCAGCTCGAAAATTTTTTTTCTGATCATGATCCCTTTTCCTTCATGATTGTATTTACATAGTAAAGATGACCGTGGCGCTGAACGAGAAGCACCACCGAAGGTTTGTCGCGGTATTTAATGATTGCCGCCTTAAAATCTGCCAGGTTTTCCACCCGCTTTTCATCGATCTGACGGATAATATCTCCGGGTCTCACGCCTAGCTGTTCCAAATGGGAACCCCGGCTCATTTCTATGATCAGCACGCCTGTGCTTGATTTTACGCCATAGGTTAATCGGGTTTGTTCATCAAGGTCGGTTACTTTTATTCCCAGACGTTGGCTGGCCAGTTCCAGCGCCCGATCAGGAGGAAAGAGCGCCGTTTGGATGGAAAAACGAGCGACTTTTCCCTTTCTACTGATTTCCATCGACAGGGTTTGTTCGGCTGAAATTTCATTCATCTTTGCCTGATAGGCAGATATGTCGGTCAGCTTTACGCCGTCTATGGAAAGGATGATATCGCCTTCACCGATGCCTGCCCTTGCCGCCGGACTTTCCGGTTCCACCGCTGTAACCATGAGTCCGACATCCCTTGGGATTTCAAGATAGGTGGACAGATTGGCGTCAAGGGGTTGAACCGTCATGCCGACCCACGCTTGAACGACCTCACCGAAACTGATCAAATCTGAAATGATTCGTTTGGCGCGGTTTATCGGTATGGCAAATCCAATGCCTTGGGCTTGGGCATAGATTGCCGTGTTGATGCCGATCAGCTCTCCGTTGATATTAAGCAGGGGTCCGCCGCTGTTTCCCGGGTTGATGGAGGCATCGGTTTGAATGAATTTGTGAAAAACCCGTTCTCCGGTTTTAATACTTCGATTGACCGAACTGATCACGCCGGTGGTAACCGTATTGGAAAAACCAAAGGGATTTCCGATGGCAATTACCGATTCACCAATCATTAAGTCATCTGAATGGCCCATTTGGATGGCTGGCAGTTCCTGGTCCGATTGGATTTTGAGCACCGCCAGATCCGAATCCGGATCCATACCGACAATGGCCGCCTCGAATTCGCGCTGATCGTTCAACGCCACGCTGATCGTGGTTGCCTTTTCGACAACGTGGGTATTGGTCAAGACCAGGCCTCGTCTGCCATCGATGATCACCCCGGAGCCAAGACTGGTTCGCTTTTCCCTGCGTTCGAGTTCGGGAGAAAAAAAATCCCGGAAGAACTTATCTAACAGGGGGTCCATGCCATATCCTGAAAACGGACTGGAATTCTTGCGGATTTCATATTGTGAACTTATATTGACCACGGCTGGGCTTGCTTTTCGAACCGCTTTGACGACCTGGTTTTCCCGTGTTTCAATGCCGCAAAGGCCGTTTTGCCAGGTGATAAGAAGAATCATCAAAGATCCCGCATACTGGAGCAGGGCTTTTTTTCTTCTGTCGATTCGGGTCGCGGATTTTGCCATTTCAACGCGTTTCCATAATAACAATTAGGTTAAGAAACATACCATGAGCGAAACATCCATTCAAGATATCCTGCCGCTGGTCCAGATGCCCAGCCGCTATTTGGGCAGCGAAACCAATCGCATTAAAAAACCCTGGGGTAAAACCCAGCTGCACGTCGCCCTGGCTTTTCCCGATCTATACGAAATAGCCACATCACACTTCGGGATTCAGATTTTATATGGGATGCTCAACGCTCGGGAGGATATCCTGGCGGAGCGGGTCTTCGCGCCGGCAGTGGATATGGAGGCGCAGCTTCGCAAAAACAAGCTGCCCTTGTGTTCCCTGGAGTCTGAAACGCCGTTGAAAAACTTTGATATTCTCGGTTTCAGCCTGCTTTACGAGCTGAACTACACCAACATGGTCAACATGCTCGATCTGGCCGGCATTGCCTTCTTTGCCGAACAGCGAAGTGAGAAGGATCCATTTGTTATCGGCGGCGGCCCATGCACCTGCAATCCTGAACCGGTGGCCGATTTTTTTGATGCGCTTGTGGTGGGCGATGGAGAAGCCGTGATTTTGCAGATGACCGATGCATGGAAAGCGTGGCGTCGATCGGACAGTGAAATAAGGGACGCCCTGCTCCATCGCTGGTCTGGGATAAAAGGGGTGTATATTCCTTCATTTTTCGACGTTTCCATCGATGCCGGTGGTATACAGCGGTTAATGCCAAAAAAATCATCGCACCACCGGGTTGAACGGGCGGTTGCTTCAGACCTGAACGCTGAACCCTTTCCATCGACACCCATCATTCCTTTCGGCAGGCCTGTTCATGATCGGTTGCGTGTGGAAATAGCCAGGGGGTGCACCCGAGGCTGCCGATTCTGTCAGGCGGGAATGATCTATCGGCCGGTACGCGAACGTCATCCGGAAGCGGTCTTGTCTTCGGTCAGCCAGTTGTTGAAGGAGAGCGGATATGAAGATCTTAGCCTGCTTTCACTGAGCACGGGGGATTATTCGTGTATCGCACCGCTGATGAAAAAAATCATGGATGTCGGCGCCAAGGACAGGGTGGCCGTATCGTTGCCGTCTTTACGGGCCGGCTCGCTTACACCCGAATTGATGGAACTGATCCGAAAGGTCAGGAAAACCGGCTTCACCATTGCACCGGAAGCCGGAAGCCAACGCCTGCGGGATGTGATCAATAAGAATATCACGGAAACAGATATCGTCGAGACCGTCGAAAACGCGTTTTCTCTGGGCTGGAAGTTGATCAAACTCTATTTCATGGTTGGCCTTCCCAGCGAAACGCAGGCGGACATCGAAGCCATTGCGGCCCTCGTGAAACGGTTAAAAGCCCTTGCCAAAAAACAGGGACGAAGTGAAAAAATAAACGTCAGTGTCGCCACATTTGTGCCCAAACCGCACACACCCTTTCAGTGGGAACCCCAGATCAGTCTGGAAACGGCCCTGGAAAAGATTAACTGGTTGAAGGACAACCTGAAACTGCCCGGTGTCCAGGTAAAATGGCAGGACCCCCGGGTCAGTGTGATCGAAGGGGTTTGGGCCAGAGGCGATCGAAGGCTGAGCAAGGTGTTGATCGACGCATGGCGCAGCGGTTGCCGGTTTGATGGGTGGACGGATTTTTTCGATTATGACCGGTGGATGACGGTTTTTCAAACCAGCGGGATAAATCCCCGGCACTACACGGATGGAAACTCAGATACCGATCAGCAGTTGCCATGGGATCATATCGATATTGGCGTGGATCGCGCTTTCTTGATCGAAGAAAAGGTCCGGGCGACAATCGGGAAGATCACCAGCGACTGTCGAACCGGGTCCTGCAGTGGATGCGGCGTTTGCGATTTTGAGTCGATTAAGCCGGTTTCTTTTCATGATCAGAAAGGACTTTTTTCAACGCAGGGACCGTTGCCTGGGCCGCAGCCGTCAGAAACAGGCATCAAATATGTGGTCAATTTCAAAAAAATGAAATCTTCCCGATTTTTAGGGCATCTTGAGATGGTGAAAATTTTTATCAGAAGTCTACGGCGGGAGCGCGTCCCGTTGAAATATTCCAACGGGTTTCATCCCATGCCAAGAGTCTCCTTTGGAGATACGTTACCCATGGGAATGCAAAGCGAAGATGAACGGATGCTGGTTACGTTGACCGATCCCATCGATTCGGGTGAACTGATTTCACGGTTGCGCCGGCAAATGCCCGACGGTCTGGAAATCACCGGTTGTTATCCGTATATCAAAAACAAGGCCCTGGAACGAATCGACAAACAACATTATCGGGTCGAACTAAAAGATGGCTTTTTCATGCAAAAAGATTTAGATTGGTTTTTTGGGCAACAAAGCGTAACTATTGAAAGAAAAAGCAAGAAAGACAAGCTGGTTGTCGTTGATTTAAAAAAGGCGGTTTCCGAAATCAGGCTGTTGGACGACCATCATGTCGTTATGACCCTTGGAACGGATAACAACCTGATGGTTAGGCCGGGGCACGTGATGAAAACGGTCTTTAAATTGAGCAAGCTGCAGATTCTGACCGCGATAATCACCAAAAGAAAAACGAATTATGTCTAAAAAGATCATTATCAACGTGGCAGACCACGAAACCCGGGTCGCTCTCGTGGAAGACGAAACGATTGTTGAACTTTTCATTGAAAGAAAGGGAAGCCGAGACAACACCGGCAATATTTATAAAGGCCGGGTTCAGCGGGTGCTTCCGGGAATGCAGGCGGCCTTTGTAGACATTGGGTTGAACCAGGCCGCTTTTATTTATGTGGATGATGTAATCCGCGATAAGTATGCAGATATAGAAGGCCATTTTATTTGCAACGATGTTGAGGAAGACGGATTTTCTGACGACGATCACCAGCCGATCCTCATCCCAAAAGAAGAAAAAGAGAAAATTGAAGACCTTATCACCGAAGGGCAGGAAATTCTGGTTCAGGTTTCAAAATCTCCCATCGGAACCAAGGGTGCCAGAATCACATCTAATATTTCACTCCCCGGTCGCTTTTTGGTGTTGATGCCCACATCCACGCATATCGGGATATCACGGCGGATCGAGGATGAAACTGAGCGGCAACGGCTCAAAACGATTGTGTCCGAGTTATCCAGCAACACTGCGATGGGCTATATTGTGCGAACGGCAGCAGAGGGTGTGCAAAAAGAAAAAGTTGCCTACGAAATGGGGTTTTTGAAAAACCTGTGGTGCAACATTCAAAAAAAATACCAAACGGCCGCCACCCCATCCCTGCTTCATCAGGAACTGAACCTCAGTCTCAGAGCGGTCAGAGACCTGCTGCTCCAGGAGGCGGAAAAACTCGTGATCGATTCAAGAAAGGACTTCGAGTCGGTGCTGGCTTTTCTTGACACCTTTAATCCGTCCCTCAAAGAGTCCGTTGAACTGTTTGAGGGCAGCGAACCCATTTTCGATGCGTACAACCTGGAAGGCGACATCTCCCGAGCGTTGAAGAGAAAAGTGTGGCTCAAGTCAGGGGGGTATATCGTGATCGAACACACCGAAGCCCTGGTGGCCATCGATGTGAATACGGGTCGGTATGTCGGAAAGTACAACCTGGAAGAAACCATTTTAAAAACCAATCTGGAGGCCGTCAAAGAGATCGCCTACCAAGTCAGACTGCGGGATATTGGTGGCATTATCATCATCGATTTTATCGATATGGAAAAAAAGTCGAACCAGGAGAAAGTCTTTTCTGCGCTCAGTGAAGCGTTTACCAAAGACAGAAGCAAGACCCATATCCTTCCCATCTCCGACATGGGTCTGATTCAAATGACACGCAAAAGAACCCGAAAACCCCTTACCCGGCTATTGTGTGACCCGTGTCCCTATTGTGATGGGGAAGGATATATTATATCAATAAGAACAATATGTTATTCTATATACCGCGAAATTTTAAGGTATGCTGCAGATATGACCGGATTCCGACTTACCCTTCGGGTGAATCCGGAAGTTGCCGAATTTCTTCATGGTGAAGAAAACCATCTGATTCAGGGTCTGGAAAAGAACATCGGAAAACAAATCGTTATATACCCGGACAACCGCTATCACATGGAAGCGTTTGAAATTATAGAGTCCGCTCATGATTGAAACGACAACGCGAGGCGGTCCGTTTGTCTTAAACCAGGCCGTGGCACCCAATGGACGGATCTGACAGCCGGACCGCTTTTTTGCAGCTTGACACCGTCGTCTTCATGTGCTTAAGGTACCCGATTCAACTGACGAATACTGGCATGCATTGGCATTACATCATTGGAAAGAAGGAAATTAAACCATGAAACGTACTTACCAGCCGAGCAGAATCAAACGCGCCCGAACGCATGGATTCAGAAAAAGAATGTCAACGAAGGCAGGTCGCCGCGTGATCAACCGTCGGCGGGCAAAAGGCAGAAAAAGACTGGCGGCTTAACAGACTCGGTGATGAAGACCCTTTTTCGGATGTTGGGAAAACAATAAAGTACAATGAAAACGGGCCTATACATTTGACACGAGCAACGTTCACCAAGGCAGATCGAATAAGGACGTCAATCGAATACCGGACGTTATCAAAAAATGGGAATCGTCATTACAACGACTATTTTATCATCATCTCCCAGGCTAACCACGCCTCGCGATCTCGCCTTGGCATCACCGTTTCCAAAAAGGTCGGGAAGGCCGTAACGAGAAACAGGATCAAGCGACTCCTTCGCGAACATTTTCGATTGAACAGACGATTATTACCGGGCCGGCTCGATATTAACATCATTGCCAGACAAGCGTCTGGACGGATTGGGACTGCGGCAATTAGAGACCACCTCGAGCGGTGTTTTGAGGTCATCGCCGGAAAAACCTGAATTGCGGGAAGATGAATAAACTGACGCTACTGTTGGTTAGGTTGTATCAGATCTCTATTTCACCCATATTGGGGCCTGCTTGCCGATTTGTTCCAACCTGTTCAGAATACGCTTATCAGGCGATCTCCACGTATGGTGTTGGAAGGGGAAGCCTGCTCGCAATAAAACGGCTTTTGCGGTGCCATCCTTTCAACCCAGGTGGTTTTGATCCGGTTCCGTGAATGTTCTATCCCGTTTGAAAAGTCGCTTTGCTATAAGCCCGCCTCGATTGCCTTCTGCGAAATGCTTACGCCGTTCAAAAACCACTATCAACGTATCGTTCGCGACAGTTGACGCACCGTGGCGTCAAGGAGAAAAAAATGGAACAATTTCGACTGCTGCTAGCCATTGGTCTGTCCTTTCTGGTGCTATTTGTCTGGAGCATGTTTTTTGTAGACCAGCAGCCGGTAACCGACAATCGGGAAACCGTGACAACAAATACGGGGTCGGACGATGAGCGAGCCTCGAGCAAGCCAACCGTTGCGACGAGCACGACCATCAGTAAAGCAGCGGTCGATGCCATAAAAGCGGCCCAGATCGGTGAAGATCAGGGCCGGGAAATAACCGTTGAAACTCCGTTTTACACCGTCCGCATTTCCGCCAGGGGTGCATCCTTTGCCAGCTACATTCTCAAGAAATATCGTGAAACCGTCGACAAGAATTCTCCAAACAAACAACTGATCCCGCCGTCTTTCAAAGAGGGCGTTATTCGCAGCTCCCTATTGGGAAATTCGTTGAACGGTATGAACGATGCGATATTCTCCATTGACCAAGATGGAGACCGCCTGGTTGTTGACGGCGACAGCAAGGAGCTCTCCTTCAACTGGGTGGCGGATGACGGGACCATTCTCACAAAGACCTATACCTTCGAGCCCGACTCCTACCTTATCGGCTTGACGGTCGTTCTAAAGAATGCTTCAGAAAAGGTCCTGAAGGACCAGCTGGTTCTTTCTGTTCGAAAACCACTTGAAGCGGATCAAGGCTATGGTTTTGTCGGACCCAGCGCATTGATCGACGATAAGCTCGAACAGGTCAAACCAAAAAAAATAGCGGATCAGGATGAATATAAAGGCAAGATCAAGTGGATCAGTGTTGAAGACCGCTATTTTCTCTCGAGTATCATCCCTGGCGCCGAAATCAACGGCAGCATGAAACTGGCGGCGAACGAAGACGTTGTCGTCAATCAGTTGGTTAACCCCATGTTTGAACTTTCACCAGGCGAGAAGCAAGCGTTCAATTATTACGTATTTATGGGGCCAAAGAGCATGGATTTGTTGGACAGCCTGGGCCACGATCTCGGCAAGGCGCTTAATTTTGGTTTTTTCAATGTCATTGCAAAACCCTGTCTCTGGTTTATGAACAAAATACATAGCGTTGTTCCCAACTACGGAATTGCCATCATCCTTTTGACCCTTTTCACGAAAATAATCCTGTGGCCGCTGGGCAATAAAAGCTATAAATCAATGAGTGAGATGAAAAAACTTCAGCCCCTGATGACCGAAATTCGTGAAAAACATAAAGGCGACAAACAAAAAATGAACCAGGAGCTGATGGCCTTGTATAAAACCTACAAGGTCAACCCCATGGGTGGATGTCTACCCATGGTTCTTCAAATACCGGTCTTCTTTGCCCTTTATCGGATGCTCTATCAGGCCATTGAATTGAGGCATGCGCCGTTCTTTTTTTGGATTAACGACCTGTCAGCGCCTGACCGGCTTTTTGACTTCGGGTTTTCCATCCCTTTTATGGAACCACCCTATGGAATTCCGGTGCTGACCATTATCATGGGCGCCACCATGTTGCTTCAACAAAAAATGTCCCCCCCTCCGGGAGATCCCACCCAAGCCAAAATGATGATGCTAATGCCCGTGGTCTTCACCTTTATTTTTATCAATTTCTCATCAGGACTGGTGCTTTACTGGCTGGTAAACAATGTGCTTTCTATCAGCCAACAATACTACGTCCAAAAGAAAGCCGCATAAAATTTGGAGGCAAGAATGTCTAAATCATACGAATTTCAAGGTAAAAACGTCGACCAAGCGATCGAAAAAGCCAGTGATGAGCTGAGTATCCCGCCTGAAAAAATTAAACATGAAGTCCTGGCCTATGGTTCAAGTGGAATTTTCGGACTCGTCGGCGTCAAAAAAGCCAAAATTAAGGTGTTCGTTGAAGAGGACAGGAACAAGAGAAAGCGAGTTAAACCGGTTAACAATGTGACCGGTGCAGACCGGATCCAACAACCAGCCGCTTCAGTGGAAACACATGAATCCGAAACGCCGCAGTCGTTCGATGAAGAACTAATCTCATCTGGAATTAAGGCGTTACAAGCAATCATCGATGGGATTACCTTGGGAGCAACGGTCAACGTGGCTCAGAAAAGGCACCGGTTGCTTTTTTCAATTTCAGGAGGTGAGAGTGGCGTTCTGATTGGAAAAAGGGGCCAGACGCTGGAAGCCATTCAATACCTTCTTGAAAAAATGATAAATAAGAAAAGCACCAACCGGGTTAGAGTGTCGGTGGATGTTGAAGGCTATCTCGAGAAGCGCAAAAACAACCTCCAAATGATGGCCTCCAGGATGGCGGAAAAGGCAAAGCGAACTGAAAAACCGGTAACCATCGGGCAGATGAACGCGCACGACCGTCGAATCGTCCACATTCACTTGAAAGATGAAAGCGGCGTAAGAACCCAGAGCATCGGCGAGGGCTACTATCGGAAATTGATGATTTTTCCCAAAAAACAAGCCGGGAAACGGCGGAGAAATACCGAAACAAATGGTTAACTCATTGATATGCTTGTGTTTTAAGTCATGTCGGCTGTGATCAGCAATACGATTGCCGCCATATCGACACCGTTGGGCCCCGGTGGTATTGGCGTTGTCAGGATTTCAGGTTCCCTTGCGTATACGATAATGACGCGGCTTTTTGTTCGGAAGAAGCGACCCAGCAACCGAACGGGTCGATCTTCTGACGAAGGGCGATTTTCCTCTCATTTTGTCTACTATGGCCATCTCGTCGAACCCGGGAATCAAAACATCATCGATGAAGTTCTGGCAATCTACATGAAAGGACCAAAAAGCTTCACCCGTGAAGATGTTGTAGAGTTCCATTCTCATTCCGGCTTTGTGGTCCTGGATCGGATCTTACATGCCGTTGTCGACGCCGGCGCGGATTTGTCCGGTCCCGGAGAGTTTAGCAAGCGCGCCTTCTTAAACGGGCGAATCGACCTGACTCAAGCGGAGGCGGTTATCGACCTTATTAACGCGCCTTGTGAAACCGCCGTTCAAATCGCCAGTCGCCAGGTAGCCGGGGGGCTTCGCGACGTTGTTGAGGTGTTAACGACCACGATTGCCAGGTTGCAGGCGGATTGTGAGGCAAGCATCGAGTTTTACGAATCGGTCCAGGCGGACAATGCGCGTCTATCCGTCCAAGAGACGCTCAGCACGTTCGTTTTGCCGGAAGTAACGGAACTGATATGTCGGCAAAAAGAGACCGCCATCTTTAAAGAAGGGGTGCTTTTGGCCATTGCAGGTGCGCCCAATGTTGGTAAGTCGAGCTTGCTAAACAGGCTGGTTGAAAGGGAAACCGCCATCGTTTCAGAGGTTCCCGGAACCACCCGGGACGTTGTGCGGGATTATTTCTCGATCAATGGCGTACCCGTTGTTATCTGCGACACTGCAGGCATTCACGACACTCAAGAGCCTGTAGAGTGTCTCGGCATCAAAAAGGCGCGCGATCATTTTCATCGGGCCGACATGGTTCTCCTGGTTTTAGAGGCCGCGCGAAAACTCAATGGGTTCGAAGAAAAACTGATCCAAGAGCTTAAACAGAAAAGAATGATCGCAGTCATCAACAAAGTCGACATCGCTGATGACGATGCAGTTATTGACACCCAACGGAAAACGGAGGGCATCTCCCATATCAAGGTTTCTGCAAAAACCGGAATCGGAGTTGCAGCGTTGAAAGAATTAATATTCAACGATCTCGTTTCCGGAAAAAATTTTCACGATCATGAGGGCGCTACACCCAATCTAAGACAAAGGATAATACTTGAAAAAATAATGCACGCGCTTCAGCGATGCCTTGTCGCCGCTGAAACGGAAACGTCGCTTGACGTTATTTCTGGATCGTTAAATGATATCCTCCAGTTTCTGGACGACATTTCAGGGAACAAAAAAGAGAGGATCTTTACGATCACATTTTCAGCCAATTCTGTGTTGGCAAATAGTGTTTCACGTGAAACACTCGCTGGGAGGATCAGGAAGATGATACCTGAACTGGAGCATGTATTTAAAAAATATGAGGCCTTTGTCGAGCAGTTGGACGGGGTCTTTGAGCGTGTCCGCCAACAGTATTCAGACTGCGTGAAGTGCAAGCTGGAGTGCTCGGACTGCTGTCATGCGTTGTTCGACCTTTCTCTGGTGGAGGCGCTTTATATCAACGCTAAGTTTTTAGAAACTGCGGTCGGCGAAAAAAAATCTGAAATTCTGGAGAAGGCCAATAAATCAGACCGGCAAATATACCAGTTGAAGCGAAAGGCGTATAAGGCGGTGGCGGCCGGAGAAAAATCCGAGGAGCAAGTTCTTTTTGAAATGGCTGCCGAACGGATACGCTGCCCGCTGCTCAACAAAGAAAATCAATGTGACTTGTATCCGTCTCGTCCAGCTACCTGTCGACTCTATGGAATTCCGACCGCGATTGCCGGGCGCGGACATACCTGCGGCCTTTCCGCCTTTAAAACGGGTGAGTCCTACCCCACGGTTAATCTGGATTCTGTGCACGCCAAGCTTCATGAATTGTCTTGTGAGCTCATTGAGGTGTTGCGATCCACGCATGTGAAGATGGGTGATGTGTTGATGCCGCTTTCAATGGCCTTGTTGACCGTATTTGACGAAGCGTACCTCGGTGTGGATGCAGACAAAAAAAAGCCCGAAGCCAATAAGGAATAAGGTGGTAGAATGGAGCGTTCTTTTTCCGATTCAGACCGCAAACAAGCTATTTTTGACGCCATGTCCCCGCGTCGGCAAAAACACATTCTCAACAAGATCGGCTACGAGAAATGGGATCCGTTTGAAAAACCGAAAGATCCGATTGATATCCGGCGAGACAAAAGCCGACGAACTTCCCAAATGTTGGTTCGGGAGTTTTTACAGTCGCGACCATTGGATGGGTATTCGAACAGTTACGGGAGGGGCGCGCTGGATATGGCAATAGGCATCGTTAATGATGACGACCGTTATCTTGCCATGTATGATTTTGCCTTGTGGCATAAGCATTTATTGGCGGAAGAGGGGCTCGAGTAGCGTTCTCGTTTTTCGACGGGAGAGCCGGCATTTTTTTTAGCCGTGTAAGGTAATCACAGTGATGGAAGCATTTGAACCGCGAGAGCGAGCCCCTTCCCCGTCGCTTGCGGCGGGGTTGGCGAGCGAACTGGAATTCGATTTTCATCCTTCCGGTGAAGATTCCCCACGGCTTGCCGCGGGGAATCTTCAATTGCAGGTTCTTCGATTCATTGCCGAATCCCCGTCCAAGGTCACTTTTGGCAGTATAAAACGTCAATTCTGCAAAGCCAACCCGCCTCATTCTAAACAATTAAAGCAGTTGGTCGCTGGCCTGGTTCAAACCGGCCAGCTCTGCTACACATCCCACTACGGCAATTCCTATATCGAAGTTTCATATGACCAACCCCGGACGGTCTCCGACCGTGTAATTATCAAACCGCCGTTGTGTTCACTGAAAGCCCTCCCGGGTCAGTGTGTCGTCTCGCTTGGCAGGGGTGCGGCTTTTGGTGGGGGTGAGCATCCGACTACGCGTTTGGCCATTCAATTGATTGACGCACTTCTTCATCAGCCAACTTGGCAGGCTCGGCGGCATGTCTGCCGGGCGATTGATATCGGTACGGGCTCCGGCGTCCTGGCGATTGTCGCCGCAAAAATGGGGGTTGGGTTGGTCTGTGGTATCGATTCTGATCCGTGTGCCGTTTTTGAAGCCAGCGAAAACGTGCGTTTGAATCATGTAGAAAACCGCGTCAAAATTCTCCAGGATGATCTGGATTCCATCTCAGGCTCCTTTGACTTAGTTTTTGCCAACCTGAGAATGCCAACCTTGTTCGATCTTTGGTCCGTCTTGGAAAATAACGTCGCCGATGACAGCCGGTTTGTTTTTTCGGGGTTGAAATCTGAAGAGATCAAATCCATATGTGACTTTTACGAAGCAGTCGGATTTTTTCTTCATCAAAAACGCTCGGAAAAGGGCTGGAGCGCGATATGCTTAGCGAGGGGCTCTTTTTTGGACGAAAGTGGTGGACCCATAGACTGATATTGGGGGGAGGCAGATCGTTTGAATTTAAGGCGCTCCCAAAGCCGCTTTTAAGCCATTGTTATTAAATAGGTTTCAGTAGTATAGGCGTCGTCCGTGAGGCCAAGCATCAACCGGTTTGTGCCCAAAGCATATTTTAACTGTCCGTTACGGTTCTTTCAGAAACGACGTTCCCAAGTGATATTCTTCATACTGGGTTGGTCTCGTTTGATAAATCTCCAACATGGCTTCATAGGTTTTCCGTTCTTCGCTTTCTTTCCATACGAGCCAGTCATCCATGCGTTGCCACGTAGCAATGACCGCCATGTTTTCCGGGAAGTCTTTTTGCATGAGGGTTTCTCCGGAAATATATCCGGTTTGATCCATGGCGATGGATCGCATCTTGTTGAGCAGGGAAAGAATTTGGGGTGTGTTTTCCTTAACGAATCGGCGCTTGATTATAATTTTGGCAATCATGGCTCCCTCCGTTGGTTAATCGTTGAGAAAAGAGAACGGCAGTCTATCGGGTGACGGGTAGGGCTGGATAAAGATCGTATTGAAAGGGCGCGTCGGATTCGCCGAACCATTTTCCTTGATAGCAAAAGAATGGCATAGTCAAAACCAGGTGGTCAAGAACAAATCTTAGTTTGGGAGATCAGCGAACCAAAATGCCGGAGAATGGCTTCCGTTCTCCGGCATTTTGGATGGTGTTGAAACAGCCTGTTTTAAACGAATGGGTTATCCTACCGTAAAACTCCACAGAATGCCGGCACAGATAGCAGAGCCAATCACGCCGGAAGAGTTGCAGGCCATGGCATGCATCAGCAGGTAGTTGGACGGGTCTTCTTTTTGTCCCATGACATGAACTTCCCTGGCAGACCCGGGTACCGCGGAGACGCCGGCTGCTCCCAGCAAGGGGTTAATCTTCTCTTTGGAAACCAGGTTCATCAGTTTGGCGAAGATCAAGCCTGAGGCCGTTGCGATGCTGAATGCCACTGCCCCAAGAGCGAAGATCCCGACAGATTTTGTGGTGAGAAAAACATCCGCCTGCGTACTGGCACCGACGGTAAACCCTAAAAATATGGTCGCCGTGTCGATGATAGCGGTCCGGGCGGTTTGGGCCAGGCGATCGACCACGCCGCTGACTTTCAGCAGGTTTCCAAAAAAGAAGGTTCCCAACAATGGAATGGACGCCGGGGCCAGAAAGCAGCAGAGGAACAGACCGATCACCGGGAAGATCAACAGTTCTTTTCTCGAAACCGGACGCGGATCTGGCATGTGAATCCGTCGTTCGGCCTTTGTCGTCAGCAGGCGCATGATCGGCGGTTGAATAATCGGAATTAAGGCCATGTAGGAGTAAGCGGCAATGGCGATTGGGCCGATCAGGTGCGGCGCTAGCTTGGCCGTCAAAAAGATGGATGTCGGGCCGTCTGCGCCACCGATAATGGCAATGGAGGCCGCCTCCTTCGGCAGGAAACCCAAGGCCAGGGCACTGAGCAGGGTGAAGAAGATTCCCATTTGGGCTGCTGCGCCGAGCAACATCAATTTGGGTCGCGCCAGCAGCGACGAAAAATCGGTCATGGCACCAAGGCCTAAAAAAACAATCGACGGGTAGACACCACTCGTGACGCCAAAATAAAGGTAGTGAAGCACACTGTTCGGCTCATAGATGCCCAGGCCGAAACCTTTAAAAAAGGGCACGTTGCCAACCAACACGCCAAAGCCGATGGGCAGCAGCAATAAGGGTTCATATTGTTTGCCGATGGCCAGGTAGACGAAAAGGATTCCAATGCCCCACATTATAAAGTGCCGATAATCAGCCAGGAAATACCCGGTATTGGTCAGAAACTGAAGTAGTAATTCCATTAATCAGGTCCTTATTCTTTATTCGGAAAGAGGTTGCCAGGAAAAGCGTCCGTCGCCAACCGCTACCAGTACACCTGCTTCTCTGAAGCGGTTAATCGAAAGATGGGGATGGGGAAGACCAATCTCCTTGGATTTACGGTGTAGGTCGATCAAGTTGAATTCCTCACCCAAATCTTCTGTCAAGGCGATATAGATTGTTGATGCGGCATCAATATCCTCGGGAAGTTTGTCTGGAACGATCATTTTTGGCTTGGTGGCGGTTTCCGATTTTTCGACTGGCGGATGGGCTTTTTCTTCAAAAAAACTGGTAAGGCGGGGAATCATCGATATTAGAAAAGAAAGTACCGCCAAACCGACAAGAACAATACAGGCCCCTGCGCCTGCCATGGCCCAACCGTTGGCTTGCTGAATGGCCGCTAACCCGTACATGTTTTCCTCCTGATACTGATGTAATCAGCCTGTCACATGATAATGTGCAAGTCGCTATGTGTTGAAAATGGATTTAATTATGATTCTACATAAAAGACCAGAATAATTAAACAATCATACCACCCGAACAAAGTCAATGATAAATCTGAAATAGGTATAGAATCAGAATATTTCTTACATTGAAAAAACGTGGTGAATGAAACCGCCAACCATTGGTCACACGATGCAGATTGGGAAAACACTTTTGTTGACTTAACGAATCGGATCATCGTAGTTAAAAGTTCTACTTGAGTGACCCAACAAAAAAATACCATGTTCTGTCAAGAGAAGGAGGAGTACAATGGGGGGCCTTAACATCTGGCGTGAGCGTTTCGTTTGGATCGGTTTTTGTTTCATGTTGCTTATCCTTTTTGGATCCGGCCCGGGCGTGGCCGCAGAAAAACAGCTGAAGGCCGGCTTCGTTTATGTTGGGCCTATTGGCGACTATGGTTGGTCGCATGCCCATGACGTGGGAAGAAGATTTGCCGAAAAGCAGCTTCCCTGGTTGAAGACCGTTTATATCGAATCCGTGGCTGAAGCGGACTCCGCAAGAATTATCGACAGATTTATTCAGGAAGAAAACTGCGACGTGGTCTTCACGACCAGTTTCGGTTACATGGACGACACCATTAAAGCGGGCATGAAATACCCGGATAAGCATTTCATGCACTGTTCCGGCTTTAAACAGACCAAAAATGTGGGGACTTATTTTGCCGACCTCTACCAGACTTATTACTTGAACGGGTTGATGGCCGGTGGGCTGACCAAGAGCAATAAAATCGGCTATGTGGCGGCCTTTCCCATTCCGGAGCTGGTCCGCCATATCAATGCCTTCGCCCTTGGCATCAAAGCCGTGAATCCCAAGGCGGAGGTTCATGTGCGCTGGACGTATGCCTGGTATGGACCGGACAAGGCCAGGGAGGCGGCAGAGGCACTGATCGCCGAGGGCTGCGATTCCCTGGCGTTCACCGAGGACACGCCGGCTGTCATTGAAGTCGGACAGGAGCATACCGAAAAAGGCAAGCAGATTTATACGTTCAGCCATTACAGCCCCATGCAGCCGTATGGAAAAGACTCGGTGGTTTCCGGGCAGCTGGTGGACTGGGGAGTCATGTACGAAAAAATTCTCAAGGAGCTTCATGAGGGGACCTGGACCAGTGACGACCAGTGGTGGTTGGTTGCCGAAAAAGCGGCGATCCTCGGCGGTTCGTTCGACGATCCGATTAATCCCAAATTCGTAGACGCGTTGAAAGCCATTTCCGTGGATACAAAGGATTTTGGAACGCTGTCCGTTCATGACCTGGTCTTCAAGCGCTATGAACAGATGAAAAAAGGTACGGATAGCTTCGATCCGTACCTGGGACCCATTGCAGATAATACCGGAAAGATGCAGGTCAAAGCGGGTGAAAAAGCATCCAAGGCAGATCTTTTGAGTATCATGTACTATGTAGACAACGTTGTGGGAAGCATTCCCAAATAAGACGCGTGTTGTGAATTAAAGGGGAGCCGGACGCCCGAGCCGGCCCCCTTTCGTTTTATCGGATGTCGGCCACTATGAAAAAAATTGAATCACTCGAAATGATAAATATTTCTAAGTCATTTCAGGGTGTTCGTGCAAACGACAACATCAGTATGAAGATCTCTTCCGGCGAAATTCTGGGCCTGCTGGGAGAAAACGGCGCCGGAAAAACAACGTTGATGAATATCCTCTACGGTATTTATCAACCCGACACCGGAGAGATCCGGGTCAATGGCCAACGGATTTTTATCGATTCACCCAAGGCGTCCATCGACCATGGCATCGGCATGGTTCACCAGCATTTCATGCTGGTACAGAACCATACGGTGATCGAAAATATTGCCCTGGGTTATGCGCATGCGCCCGAGCTGTTTCCTCAGAAAAAAATACGGCAGCGCGTCGTCTCCTTCTCAGAAAAATTCAATTTCAACATCGATCCCGAAAAGAAAGTATGGCAGCTGTCTGCCGGCGAACAGCAGCGGGTGGAGATTGTCAAAGCCCTGATCAATGGCGCCGGCTTGTTGATTCTTGACGAGCCGACCTCTGTTCTCACGCCTCAGGAAACCCGGGATTTTTTTCAGGTTTTGGAGAAGATGAGAAAAGACGGACAGATGATCATTCTCATCAGCCACAAACTGGATGAAATCAAAAGGCTTTGCGACCGGGTTACCGTTCTGCGAAAAGGTCAGGTGGTGGGGCATGCAGAGGCTGGGCAGCTAGACAAACGCGACTTGGCACGGATGATGATCGGTCGCGACGTAATCTTCTCCTTTTCCAGGGAAAAGATGCCGAGAAAAGAGAAGGTATTGGAGGTTGCGGACGTCAGGGTCAATGGCGACAAGGGGTATCCGGTGGTCAACGGCATCTCCTTTGACGTCTACAGGAACGAGATTTTCGGTATTGCCGGTGTTTCCGGAAACGGCCAGCGTGAGTTGGTCGAAGCCATCACCGGCCTGCGGATGGTGATCCACGGTCAGATTCGAATCAACGATATAGACATTACCAACCAGTCCCCCCGAAAAATCCACAACACCGGCGTTTCCCATGTGCCGGAGGAACGTATCCGGTTTGGCATCGCACCGAACCTCTTTATATATGAAAACGCGATCCTGAAGCAGCACCACCAGAAGAAGTTTTCACGACGGGCCTTTTTGGCCTACGGTCGAATCAAGGCGCATACCCGCCAGCTGATCAAGGATTTTCAGGTGGCGACGCCGTCCATCAATGTTCAGACGAAAAACCTGTCCGGCGGCAACATTCAAAAGTTGATTCTCGGCCGTGAAATTGCAGACAAGCCGGACCTGCTGGTGGCTTCCCACCCCACCTACGGCCTGGACGTGGGTGCTACCGAGTATCTGCGAAACCAGTTGCTCAAGCGGCGGACAGAAGGCGGCGCAGTCCTTCTGGTGTCTGAAGATCTGGACGAAATCTTCGAGCTGTGCGACCGGATTGCCGTTATTTTTCAAGGGAGTTTCATGGGAATTCTGGAATCGGATGATCCCCAGATTGCGGACATCGGGATGATGATGGCCGGGACCAAGGATCTAAAGGCGGGAGAGGGGGCGGATGCTTCACGTTAACGTCTCCGACCGCGAGCAGATTTCCGCCCTCGGCACTTTTTTGACCCTGGTCCTGGCATTGGCCGCCGGCATGGTCGCAATCGGGCTGCTCTTTATTATCAGTGGCGTGAATCCGTTTTTTGCGTTCAAGAAAATATTCAGCGGCTCCTTCGGCAGCCTCTATGGTTTCAAGGAGACCATTACCAAGGCCATTCCGCTCATTCTTATCGGCGGTGGGCTTGCCGTGGTCTTCAAAGCGAAGTTCTGGAACATCGGTGCCGAGAGCCAGCTTCTTATGGGAGCCATTTTCGGGACCTGGGTGGGGTTGAACTGGGGGCCGTCACTTCCCTCTCCGGTAATCGTCCCCTTGATGTTTCTGGCCGGGTTTCTCGGCGGCGCGCTTTGGGGACTGATTCCGGCCATTCTCAAGCTCCGGTTTTCCATCAATGAGGTGATCTCCACGCTGATGCTCAACTACATTTGTGCTGAGTTTCTCACATTGCTCATCGTCGGACCCTGGAAAAGTCCAAAAAAGTTTGGTTTTCCGTATACCGACGATCTCCCGGATTCGGCCATTTTGTCCCTGCTGCCCGGATCACGAATTCACACGGCCACTTTGATCGTGGCGGTGGTCGCTGTCGTGGTGCTGACCATTGTCATCTACAAGACCCGTTTCGGATATGAGGTGCGGGTGATCGGAGAAAATCCAGATGCGGCGAAATATGCGGGCATCGATTTCTCCCGAACGACGATGCTCATCATGGTCATCAGCGGCGGCATGGCCGGTCTGGCCGGAGTGGGTGAGGTGGCCGGTATCCACCATTATCTGAGTTATCCGGACTCCATCTCTTCCGGTTATGGGTTTACGGCGATTATTGTGGCCTGGCTGGCCAAGCTCAATCCGATTTACGTAATCTTTTCAGGCATCTTTTTTGCCGGCATCCTCGTGGGTGGAGACGCGATTCAGATATCGCTCGGATTGCCGGCGGCGACGGTGGCCGTTTTCAACGGAACCCTGCTGATCTTTCTCATCATGGGTGACTTTTTTACGAAGAACAAGGTTCGTATACTGGCAGGGGAAAGGGGTTAACCCATGGAGGAGATCATCATTTCTGTGGTTCAACGCACGCTGGTTGCCGGTACCCCCCTGCTGCTCGGCACCGTCGGCGAAATCATCTCTGAGCGATCCGGCATCCTCAATCTGGGCGTGGAAGGCGTGATGGCTGTGGGTGCGGTGACCGCTTTTATCGTCACGCACCAGACGGGCAATCCCTGGCTCGGGCTCTGCGCTGCCATTCTTGCAGGCATGTTGATTTCCATCATCCATGCGTTTGCATCGGTGAGCCTTCAATCCAACCAGGTCGTTTCCGGGCTGGCGCTGACCATGCTCGGCCTGGGGATGGCGGGGTTGCTGGGAAAACCCTATGTGGGAAAGCCGCTGGCCGTTAAAATCAACGCCATGCCCATTCCCTTCCTGTCGGACATTCCCATCGTGGGACCGGTGCTTTTCAATCAGAGTCCTTTTTTTTACCTGGCGATACTCCTGGCCATTGGGGTCTGGTTCATGCTTGAGTACACGCTGCTGGGTATTCGCATCCGTTCGGCCGGAGAAAACCCCAAGGCCACGGAAACCCAAGGGGTCAATGTCTCGCTGATCCGCTATCTGTCTGTGATCGCCGCCGGCGGATTTTCGGCCATGGCCGGCGCCCACCTGTCCATCTCCTACAGCAAGTCATGGATCGAGGGGATGACCGCCGGCCGAGGTTGGATCGTCATCGCCCTGACCATTTTTGCCTTGTGGAATCCCCTGCGGGCCGTGGTTGGCGCGTTCCTTTTCGGCGGGATTTTTGTGCTTCAGTATATGCTCCAGCCCCTGGGGATTTCACCGAACTTTTTAGCCATGCTGCCCTATCTGGCGACGCTGCTGGTGCTTCTGGTGGGCGGGCTTCGAGACAGCCGTCGCCTCAACGCCCCGGCCATGCTGGCGGAACCCTACCGCCGCGGAGAGCGGTAGGATCTCTCATTGAATGCCATAGCTGGCCAACTTGCGCCGCAGCGTATTTAAGCCAATACCCAGCCTTCTGGCGGTTTTGGACTTGTTTTCTCCTGATTGCGTGTAAGCGTGTAGAATGTGCGCCTTTTCCACCGCCGCAAGCGGTTTAATGCGTGAATCGCCGGCGGTCACATCCTGCTCTTCACACGATTTCAGGGCTGCCGTGATATGCGCGGGCAGGTGGGTTTCCCGGATCGGTTCGCCGCGCGCCAGGTTGACCGCCGACTGGAGAATGGATTTCAACTCCCGGATGTTGCCGGGATAGGGATACCGCATCAACAGGCCCAGCGCCGTTTTTTCGATAAAGCCCTGTTTGTTCACATCGTAATACTTCTCCAGAAATTTACGGGTCAGCAGAAAAATGTCCTCCTGGCGTTCGCGCAGCGGGGGCAGGTGGAGCCAGCCGCCGCGGATGCGGTAATACAGATCTTTACGAAAACGCTTCTGGGCCATCATCTGTTCAAGGTTTTCATTGGTGGCAGCGATAAAACGCAGGTCCACCTTCTGTCGGTCGCTCGATCCGAGTTTGGAAAACTCACCGTCCTGTAACACCCGCAGCAGTTTTCCCTGGAGGGACAGAGGCAGGTCACCGATTTCGTCCAGAAACAGGGTTCCTTTGTTCGTATGTTCCAGGTAGCCGACTCGGCCGTGTTCGGCACCGGTGAACGCCCCCTTGGTATGGCCGAAAAATTCAGCTTCGAATAAGGAACTGGATAGCGAGGACATGTTGATGGGGCTAAATGGATGCTGGGCGCGGGGACTGGCGCCGTGGATGGCGCGAGCCAGAAGCTCCTTGCCGGTGCCGCTTTCACCGGTGATCAGAACGGGAACAAGGCTGGTGGCATGAAGCTCCGCCTCCTTGAGTATCCGCAGGACTTTTTTGGATTGGGTGACAATGGGCCGGAATGGCTCTTCGTTTTCGAGCGTGGGTAAATCATCTCGCTTCTCGAGGTCCAGCAAGTCCAGAAGCCGTTTTCGTTCCAGTGTCCGCTTGATGGAAAGGGAAAGGTCTTCGGTGGCTACCGGCTTGACCAGATAGTCATAAGCGCCCTTGTTCAGGCATTCCACCGCGATGCGCGCCTCGTTGATGGCCGTCACCATGATGCACTCCGTGGACGGAGAATTGGCCTTTATTTTTTCCAGCAGGGCCATACCATCCATCTCCGGCATGGTCATGTCGATGAGGGCCAGGTCGAAAGAAAGCCCCTTTTCCACATCTTCGGCCAGTTTGACTGAATTGTCCTCTAGACGAACCCGTTTAAAGCCGATATCGGACAGCTTTCTTCCCAGAACCTCCAGGTAATCTCGGTCATCATCTACGACAACGACATGACTGTTCATGCAGAATCACCACCTCTTACATCGTGCCAAAATGGACTGTTCCATATTGGGATGGGGCCTGTAAAGCGCTAAATTTTTACTGTTTTACAACATTTATAGCCCATTATGGCATAGTTGTCTACTCTTATTTTGATCCTGAACCGTTTGGGTTGCGCTTCCCAATACCTTTTTAATTTATTGATAATATAGATAAAATTTGCTTTTTTAAACGCGGGGCTCGTGTTCTGGCACAAGGTTTGCTGTCCCATAATGGGTGGAAAATGAAACAACTTGGCCAGCATCCAATTCAGGAAATAGCTCTTACGGAAGGCGGTGGCTGCCTTTCGGCACCAGATACCGATTCGACGCGCCTTTTTCATTAACTGTTACCGCATGTTTTCCGCAGCAACCATAAGGGGATTGGCTTATGCATTTAAAAAACAAGTTCGATGTCGGCAAGTTCACCATTCTTGCGGAGATGCAGCCGCCCAAAGGGGTGAATGTTTCAACGATGGTCAACAGCGCCCTCCGGGCACAGAACCGGGTGGATGCCTTTCTCGTACCGGAAATGGGCAACGCCGTGATGCGGATGAGTTCGTTGGGCGGGGCCATGATTCTCCAGCAAAAGGGATTGGAAACCATCATGCAGGTGAATTGCCGGGACCGCAACCGGATCGCTCTTCAAGCGGACCTGCTGTCCGCCTATGGGGGCGGCATTCTCAATGTCATGGGGGTTTCCGGAGAAGATCCCGGCCTGGGCGATCATCATCAGACCAAAGCGGTCAACGATATCGATCTGATGACGCTGTTCAAAGCCATTTCCGCGCTTCAGACCGGCAAGGATCTGGCCGGCAATGAACTGTCCGGTGCACCCTCGTTTTTGGTAGGTACCACCGTCAAAGCCCGGGCCACCGGCGACGAGCTTGAAAAAGAGTTGTCCAGGATGGCTGAAAAAACCGCGGCGGGGGTGGATTTTTTCATCGCGCCGCCGGTATTCGATCTCGGTGCCATTGCTCCGTTTCTGGAAAAGGTCGACCTGAAAAAAAATCGGATTATTCCCACCGTGATGCTGCTGAAATCCGTGGGAATGGCCCGCTACCTGGACCGTCACTTGAACGTGACCATTTCCCAGGACCTGATTAAGCGGCTCATGCGCGCCCCGGACAAAGCCGTGGAAAGCCTTTCCATTGCCACGAAAACGATTTCGGCGATGAAAGAGGCCGGATTTGCCGGCGTCTTGATTTCCGCCATGGGCTGGGAAGACAAGCTGGAGAAGCTTTTGGATATGGTCTGATGGGCGGCCGGACCGATGAGAACCCTTCTATCGCAAACACTTTCATGAGGAACGTGTAATGGCAGAAAAAGAAAATACCCAAGGCAAGGATGTCGTCGGTTCCGTACTCGTGGTCGGCGGCGGCATTGCAGGCATACAGGCGTCCCTGGATCTGGCCGATTCGGGCTATTATGTTCACATGACTGAAACCAAGTCGGCCATCGGCGGCGTTATGGCCCAGTTGGACAAAACCTTTCCCACCAACGACTGCTCCATGTGCGTTATTTCCCCCAAGCTGGTCGAATGCGGACGGCATCTGAACATCGACCTGATGACCCTGACGGAAATCGAAGAGGTCACCGGAGAGGTGGGCAATTTCACGGTCAAGCTGCGCCAGAACGCGCGTTACATTGAAATGGACAAGTGCACGGCCTGCGGCGAGTGCGCCAAGGCCTGCCCCATCGACACCCCCAACCTGTTCGACGAAGGCCTTCGGGACCGCAAAGCGGCCTTCAAGCTTTACCCCCAGGGCATGCCCAGTGCCTATGCCATCGAGAAGCGAGGTACGGCCCCGTGCAAGGCGACCTGTCCGGCGCATGTGAGCATCCAGGGATACATTGCGCTGATTAACGACGGCCGCTACAAAGAAGCCCTGAAGCTGTTCAAGCAGGACCACCCCTTTCCGGGGATTTGCGGCCGGGTCTGCCACCACCCCTGCGAAAGTGAGTGTTCCCGCAACGATGTGGATCAGCCATTGGCCATTCGCGAACTTCACCGCTTTCTGGCCGACTATGAACGGCAGAGCGGAGAGACCTACATTCCGGAAATTACGGCAGAACCTCGCGACGAGAAGGTTGCCATCATCGGTTCCGGTCCCGCCGGTGTCACGGCGGCTTATTACCTGCTCCAGCAGGGCTATTCGGTAACCATATTCGAAAAACTTCCCGAACCGGGCGGCATGATGCGCTACGGTATTCCCGAATACCGGCTTCCGCGAGACCTTTTGGCCGAGGAAATCGACGTGGTCCGACAAATGGGTGCCGAGATTAAATGCGGCGTGACCTTCGGTTCGGACATTACTCTTGAGAGCCTAAAAGCCGACGGTTACAAGGCCTGCTTCATGGCCATCGGGCTGCATGGCGGTCGCCGCCTGGGTGTGGACAATGAAGATGCCGAAGGCGTGCTCCAGGGCGTCGACTTTCTGCGCGATGCCGCTATGGGCAAAGATATCGATCTCGGAGAGGACGTCGTCGTGGTGGGCGGCGGGAATGTGGCCATCGACGTGGCCCTGACCGCCAAGCGCAAAGGCGCCAAAAACGTCACCTTGATCTGTCTGGAAAAACGGGAGGAGATGCCCGCTTGGGAACACGAGATTGAAGAAGCTTTGGAAGGCGAGATCAATATTGTCAATAGCTTTGGCCCCAAGTCCTTTTACATAGACAAAAGCAAGCGTGTGTCGGGCATCGAATTCAAGACCTGTACCGCTGTGTTCGATGAAGACGGTCGCTTCAACCCCGCCTACGATGAGGGGGAATGCCAGCCCTTTTTCGGCGACACCATTATTGTCGCCATCGGCCAGAGCACCAACCTGGACGGCATCAAGGAGCAGGGTGTCGCCATTTCCCGGCCTGGAGGCCTGGAGGCTGACCCGGTGACCCTGCAGACCCCCATCGACTGGGTTTTTGCCGGCGGCGATGCTTATTACGGTCCCAAATCGGTGGTGGATGCCGTCGCCTGCGGCAAGGAGGCCGCCGAGAGCATCCACCGCTTCATCAACGGCCTGGATCTATCGGAAGGCCGACAGAAAGAATGGGATTTTGTCAAACCCGACGATTTGAGCGAGGAACCCAACAAAAAGCGGACGACGGTCAGGTGCCTCGATCCCGAAGCGCGGGAATGCAACTTTTTGGAGGTCTCTTTTGGCTACAACGAAGAAGAGGCCAAGACCGAGGCCGATCGATGCCTCAAATGCGGGCTCTGCTCGGAATGCTACCAATGTGTGGACGCTTGCCTGGCCAATGCGGTCAACCACGAGATGGTGGCCGAACACAAGACCATCAACGTGGGAGCCATCATTCTGGCCCCCGGTTTTACTCCCTTCGACCCCACCGAGCACAAAACCTATTCGTACGCCAGCCATCCCAATGTGGTTACCAGCCTGGAGATGGAACGAATCCTTTCCGCATCCGGCCCCTATGCCGGCCACCTGGTTCGGCCGTCGGACAACAAGGAGCCCGAAAAGATTGCCTGGTTTCAGTGCGTGGGGTCGCGGGACATCAACTGCTCGGATCACAGCTACTGCTCCTCGGTGTGCTGCATGTACACCAACAAGCAGACGATCATCGCCAAAGAGCACAGCGACAAGCCGCTGGATACGGCCGTCTTCTTCATGGACATGCGAACCCACGGCAAGGAGTTTGAAAAATACTACATGCGCGCCAAAGATGAAAAAGGGGTGCGATTCATCCGATCCAAGGTGCATACCATCGATCCGGTCGAAGACGACAACCTGCGGCTGCGCTACATCACCGAAGAAGGTGAACTGGTTGAGGAAACCTTCGATATGGTGGTCCTGGCCGTTGGGCTGGCCCCCAACAAGGAATCGGTGAACCTGGCCAAAACGATGGGCATCGATCTCAACGAACACCTGCATGCCGCCACCCGGACCCTCGAACCGGTGAGTTCCAGCCGGCCGGGCATCTTTGTCTGCGGCGCATTCCAGGAGCCCAAGGATATTCCTCAGTCGGTCATGGAGGCATCCGCCGCCGCCGCAACGGCCACCCGCCCGCTGGCTAAAGCCAGAGGGTCGCTGATTAAAACCAAGGAACTGCCACCGGAGATCGATGTGTCCGGACAGGAGCCACGGGTGGGCGTATTTGTCTGCAACTGCGGCATTAACATCGGTGGCGTGGCTGACGTCCCGGCGGTGAGGGAGTACGCCGCCACCTTGCCCCATGTGGTGCATGTGGAGGACAACCTGTTTACCTGCAGCCAGGACACCCAGGACAAGATGAAAGAGGTGATCACGGAACATGGCATCAACCGGGTGGTGGTGGCCTCCTGTTCACCCCGAACGCACGAGCCCCTATTTCAGGAGACCATCCGGGATGCCGGTTTGAACAAGTACCTGTTCGAGATGGCCAACATCCGTGACCAGAACACCTGGGTTCACATGAACAACCCGGAGCGGGCCACGGCCAAAGCCAAGGACCTGGTCCGCATGGCCGTGGCCAAGGCCGTCTACATCGAGCCGCTGCACCAGGTCCGGCTTGAAGTCACCCAGAAAGTGCTGGTGGTCGGCGGTGGTGTGGCTGGTATGGAAGCCGCGCTGGGCGTTGCCGACCAGGGACTCCAGGTTTATCTGGTGGAACGGGGTGATATACTGGGCGGCGTGGCCCACAAACTGCGCTCCACCTGGCAGGGGGAGCCGGTGAAACCTTATCTGGAATCGCTGGTCGACCGGGTGCGCAGCCATGAAAAAATTCGGGTGCTGATGAAGACGGAGCCGGTGGAGACCACCGGTATCATGGGCAACTTCACCACCACACTCATGACCTCCGGTGAGTCGCTCACGGAGACGGTGGTGGAGCACGGTGCCACCATCATCGCCACCGGCGGCAAGGAGTATATTCCCAGCGAGTACCTGTACGCGCAGAATCCCAATGTGCTGACTCACTTCGAAATGGATGCAGCCATGGATGCAGACGACCCCCGGCTGTCCACCGCCCGGAGCGTGGCCTTCATCCAGTGCGTGGGGTCGCGGACCGTGGAGCGGCCATACTGCAGCCGGCTTTGCTGCACCCACACCGTCAAGAGCGCCCTGACGCTCAAGGAGCGCAGCCCGGAGATGGACATCTATGTGCTCTACCGGGATGTCCGCACCTACGGATTCCGCGAAGAGCTCTATAAAAAGGCCAGGGAAAAGGGTGTTATTTTCATGCGCTACAACCTGGAAGACAACCTGCCGGATGTCCAGGAAGCCGACGGCCAGCTGCGTGTGACCGTAAGGGACCATGTGCTCCAGATGCCTGTAGAGCTGAATCCGGACCTGCTCGTGCTGGCGACGGCCGTGCTGCCCAATGAAAACAAAGACCTGTTCGAGCTGTTCAAGGTGCCGATCAATGCCGACGGCTTCCTGGTGGAGGCCCATGCCAAGTTGCGCCCCGTGGACTTCGGCTCCGAGGGCATCTTCATGGCCGGTCTGGCCCACTATCCCAAGGCGCTGGACGAAAGCATCGCCCAGGCCCGGGCATCGGTGTCACGGGTCATGACCATCCTTTCGCGGGATTCGATCCTGGTGGGTGGGGTGGTGGCCGAAGTGGATCCGGACAAGTGTGCCGTCTGTGTGACCTGCGTACGGACCTGCCCCTATCACATTCCCTACATCGGGGAGGAAGGGCATGCGGTCATCGAACCGGCCGAGTGCCATGGCTGCGGCAGCTGTGTCGCCGAATGCCCGGGAAAAGCCATCCAGCTCAAGCATTTTACCGACGAACAGATCGTTGCCAAGACGGCGGCCCTTTTTGAAAAGAAAAAAGGGGAGGCGGCTTAAAAAAGTGGAATACGGGCGTCTAAATCACCGGCAGCCTGAGAACTCCGGGCGCCCGAATTTTTTAATACCATAACATCATCGGAGAGAGATCATGAATGAAACCTTTGAACCCCAGATCCTGGCGTACTGCTGCAAGTACTGTGCTTATGCAGCTGCCGACCTGGCCGGATCCATGCGCTTGAACTATCCAAGCAATGTGAAGGTAATTCAGGTGCCGTGCAGCGGCAGGGTGGACATCCTTCACCTGTTGACCGCCTTCGAAGGCGGGGCGGACGGCGTATACGTGGCCGGCTGACTGGAAGGTGAATGTCATTTCCTGGAAGGAAATCTCAAAACCAGACGGAAAGTCGAATACGTTCAGCGAACCCTAAAAGAACTGGGCATGGAGCCGGAGCGGGTGCAAATGTACAATCTCTCATCCGCCCAGGGACCCCGCTTTGCCGAAATCGCAACCGAGATGACGGATAAAATCAAGGCCCTGGGACCCAGCCCGGTGAATTCTTAACCACGGCCAGGAGACGGATTCAACCGTCCTTGGACCCGAAGAGGTGAACCAATGATAATTGCGGATCGAAAATCTCTGGAAGAGATACAGGACATGATCAAGGCGTACAAGAAAATCCTTCTTGTGGGGTGCAAGGGGTGTGTGACCGTCTGCAACGTGGGCGGGGCCAAGGAGGTGGGTATACTGGCCGCCACCCTAAAAATCGCGCGCAAGAAAGACGGCAACCCCATCGAAATCGACGAAAAAACGCTGGAGCGCCAGTGCGACCCTGAATACGTGGAGCAGATCCGGGACATCTACGACCAGTACGATGCCGTCCTCTCCATGGCTTGCGGCGTCGGGCCCCAGTTCCTCTCCGAAGCCTATCCCGGTCAGAAATTTTTTCCGGCGGTGGACACCAAGTTCTTCGGCGGTGCGGTGCAGCACGGCATCTGGGAGGAGCGATGCGCCGGCTGTGGGACCTGCGTGATTCACTTCTACGACGGGTTGTGCCCCATCGCCCGCTGTTCGAAAAGCATTCAGCACGGGCCCTGCGGCGGCAGCGCCGACGGAAAATGTGAAATCGCCAAGGATGTGGAGTGCATCTGGGACACCATCGTCAAAAAGAAAATCGAGCAGGGACGGCTCGAGGATCTTCGAATCATTCGGGCGGCAAAAAACTGGACGACGGCAAGGGACGGCGGTCCCCGTAAAAGCATAAGGGAGGAGTTGGTGCAATGAGCGATAACGGTTTGAAATCAGGTAGTAATCTGGAGAAGGTGCTCAAGGCGGGCCACTTTGCCTTTACCGGTGAATGCGGACCGCCAAAAGGTGCCAATGTGGAGCACCTCAAGGAAAAATTCGAGCACCTGCGCGGCGTGGTGGATGCGGTGAATGTCACCGACAACCAGACCGCCGTGGTGCGCATGTCCAGTGCGGCGGCCTCGGCCATCATGGTGGCCAACGGCATCGAACCTAACTTTCAGATGGTCTGCCGGGACAGAAACCGCCTGGCCATGATGGCCGACATCCTCGGGGTTTACTCCCTTGGTATTAAAAATATGCTCTGCCTTTCGGGCGACCACCAAAAGTTCGGCAACCACCCGCAGTCCAAGAACGTTTACGACATCGATTCCATGCAGCTCATCGCCTTGGTCAAAAAAATGCGCGACGAAGGTAAATTCCTCAATGAAGATGATATTGACGTACCACCCAAGATGTTCATCGGCGCTGCGTCCAATCCTTTCGGTGACCCGCATGAATACCGGATCTACCGCCTGGCCAACAAGATCGACGCCGGGGCTGATTTTATCCAGACCCAATGCATCTACAACATGCCTCGGTTCAGAGATTTCATGAAAAAAGCCGTGGACATGGGCCTGGCGGAAAAGGCCTATCTTCTCGCTGGCGTCACACCGATGAAAAGCGCACGTATGGCGCAGTACATGGCCAAAATGGTGCCCGGCATGGATGTCCCGGAAGAACTGATCGAACGCTTAAAAGGTGCAGGCAAAGGCAAGCAGGCCGAAGAGGGCATCAAGTTCGCCATCGAGCAGATCGAGGAATTCAAGGAGATGGAAGGGGTTGCCGGCGTTCACCTCATGGCCATCGAATGGGAGCACAAGGTCCCAGAAATCGCCGAACGGGCAAAAGTGTTGCCCAGGCCCCAAGTCGATTGAACCGATTTAGCTGGAATTGCGGGGTCGGGAAAGCGTTCATCGCCACCGACATCCCGGCCCCGCCCGGTTATTTAAATACGCTCAGGCTGCTGATTTATCAACAATCAGCTTGGTATAAAGGAGAAGTCCAATGAGTGACAAAAAACGAATCCTAGTGGTGGACGACGAGCCCGATTTTTGTTCCATCGTTCAGGGGAACCTGGAAAAGGAAGGCTTCGATGTAGAGGTGGCTTATGATGGCGTGCAAGGGTTGGAGAAAGTGAAAGCCAATCCGCCGGATGCCATTGTTCTGGATGTGATGATGCCGGAAAAAGACGGATACGCGGTGTGCAAGGAGTTGAAGGGCAATGAAAAATACGCCGACATTCCCATCGTGATGCTTACCGCCGTGGCATCCCACGTCTCTTCCACCCGATACTCCCATTATGACGGCATGAGCATGGAAGCCGACGACTATCTTCCCAAACCGGCCTCCGCGGAAGAGATCACTGAAAGCCTGAAGGGGTTGCTGAACATGTAGCCTTGTCTTGGGCGAAACGGGTTGCCGGCAGTGGTTGGCCGTATCGAAAGAACCACCGATTCCTCCAGCCGCCGCCGGAAAGCCCGCATCCCGTGAATGGGCCGCATCGACCCCAAAGGGGTAGGGTCGACGGTCTTTCGCGGGTTGCTTCCGAATCCAACACACTCAGACCCGGATCAACGCGGCGGCCGTTTTTTTCGGCGGGGCGTTGATCGTCAGCAACCGAGACCCAGCCAGATGAATCAGCCTCCAGGACTTCTGGACGCGGCATCCGCATTCCAGACAAAGGTATTTTGTATCATCAGCGATCAGCGGGTGTTTAGATCCCGGTCACCGGCGATCTTTACCACGGTGCTCGATCGGACAGGCATCAAAGGGGCCTATGTGCCCTTTATGGTCGAGGATGGCAATATCGGCAAGGCGCTGGCGGGCCTCCGGGTGCTCAACATCGCCGGTGCCAACATTACCGCGCCATTCCAGGAAAAGGTGTTGCCCTACCTGGATGTGCTTTCCGAGGGGGCCAATATCATCGGCGCCGTGAACACCATTGTCTGTAAGGGGGGACAACTCAAAGGCTACAACACCAATGCCATCGGCATCATGGATGCCCTCAACGAGGTGAAATTCAACATTGCCGGAAAAAAGGCGATGGTCATCGGCACGGGCGGTGTAGCACGTGCCGTGGTGTTCATTCTCAACTGGCTGCGGGCCGAGTCGGTTGTCGTGGCCGGCCGAGACAACCAAAAAACCTGCCGCCTGGCCGGTCATTTCAGCTGCACGCCGCGGTCGTTGAAGGATCTGGCAGGCTTTTCCATCGACGTGGATCTCATTGTCAATGCCACATCCATTTCCAGCCGTGATGAATCCAGCGAGTTGACCGGCATCGTCGACGGCATCAAGAGCAACGGGTGCCAGCTGGTGTTCGATCTCAATTACGGCCACCGGGAAAATATCTGGCAATCCCTGGCGGAAAAGCGCGGCATCCGTTTTATGGACGGGCTTTCCGCACTGGCCTACCAGGCCAGACGCACCTTCCTGCTGTGGACCGGCCAAGAGGTTCCGCAGGAAGAATTTTTAAAGGCGCTGGAAGTCTAACCAGGGCGCTGTTTTCCGCTTGATCGCATTTGCACGACGTCCGTTTCCGTGGTTTGACGCCTCTCCTCGACCCTTATCGTTTGATTTCACGTTTCAGGTTGATTCCGTATTTTCGCATGCGATTCCAAACGGTTACCCGGTTGATCCCTAACATGCGAGCCGCCTGGCTCTGATTGCCGGCTGCAGCGTGAAGGGCGTCGATGAGCTGCTGCCGTTCGTTGTTGCCGGTATCACCGAGGGCCACTTCAGATGCCGATACGGACGGTTCCGCATGGGTCAGCATGTGGGGCGGCAGGTGATCGATGTCGATGGTATCCTTGTCCGCAACGGTAAACGCATACTCAAGTGCGCTTTTCATTTCTCTGACGTTGCCCGGCCACCGGTAATCTATGAACCGGTTCAAGGCTTCCCGGGTTAGTCCGCGGATCGGTTTGCCGGTGCGTATTTCCAGCCGGTCGATGAAGGTGTTGACCAACAAAGGGATGTCGTCCTTGCGCTGTCGCAGTGGGGGCAGGTGGATGGGAATCACATTGATGCGGAAGTACAGGTCTTCCCTGAACCGCTTCTGCTCGATAAGCTCCAATAGATTCCGATTGGTGGCCGTGATGATCCTTACATCCACCGAAACGGAGATGTTTTCTCCCACCCGCTCGAACTGACCAGTTTCCAGCACCCGCAATAGCTTGATTTGGATGGAAAGGGGGATGTCCCCGATCTCGTCCAGAAACAGGTCTCCTCCGTTGGCTGTTTCGAAACGACCGTCCCGGTCCCGAAAAGCACCGGTGAACGACCCCTTCACATGGCCGAACAGTTCGCTTTCCAGCAAAGATTCGTTGAGTGCCGCGCAGTTGAGTTGGACGTAGGGGCCGCCGTTTCGTTTTCCACGGTCATGGATGGCTCTGGCGACCAACTCTTTGCCGGTGCCGCTCTCTCCGAAAATGATAATCGGTGCGTCACTGATCGCTGCCTTTTCGATGATGGCGTAGACCGCCTTCATTTCCTCGCTGTTGCCGATGATTCCTCCGAAACCGCTGTTGTCGTCCAATTGGCGGGAGAGAATTTCCACCTTTCGGTCCAATCGGTCAATTTCACTCAAATCGGTCAGGGTCTCCACCGCCCCCAGCAGCGCCCCGTCTTCATCTCGCAGGACCGATGCATTTTTCAGCGCCGGCAAAAAAGTTCCGTCCTTCTTTTTGATGGTGCAGCGGCAACGGCGCATTTCCGGCTGGTCGGGTTCGAACAGCTTGCACCACCCGTCGCCATGGCTGTTGATGGCCATTTCACAGGCCTGGCACGCCAGCACCGTACAGGGTTGACCGGACACTTCATTGGCCGCATACCCGGTCATCTCTTCGAAGGACCGGTTGACCGACAGGATTCGGCCCTTCTCGCTGATGATCAGCAGCGCTTCATTCATGGTATTGATCACACGCTCCCAATGCCGATTGATATCTTTGATCGCCATGCCTTGGTGTCCCCTTCCCCGTTGATTGGTATTGTCTGTCGGCGGCCCGCCGAAAGCGCTTAAACAACTGTTTATTCATTTAACATATGTTTAAACAGTGTTTAAACACTTTTTTTGTTCCCTACCGTCAGACTGCATCTTTTATGAAGAATAACAGATGGATATTACAAAAAACAATCATGGCTGGGAGCGGCATGATTTTTGTTATTCACTTGATACGGAAAGATTGGCTGTGGCCGTTCGAACCCAAAGACCAGGGATATAAAGCATTATGGGCCGGCATCTTCAAATCCATCTTGAGAACCTTCCCTGGCCGGTAAATGTCCTCAAATTCAACCAGGCCGTATACGACATGCAGCCCGGGGACGACATGCTGGCCACGCTCAACGATGCGGATGTTGTCGGAAATCTGCAGCAGCTTCTCAGCAGCCAGGCGGAGGTGGACTTTGACGTGTTTCAAACAAATACGGACTATCGCATCCGGGTAACCAAAAGGTGATCCGGCGGTTTAGGAAAACAAGCGACAAGTGGACGCCGGTGGCGGGTATCCGTCACCACTAACGAGTAACCGAGGAGGGCCTATGGGGTTGAACAGACGCGATTTTTTTAAAGTTGTGACCGCAGCGGGCGCTGCGGTGGCCGGATCCGATGGCACAGCCCATGCCTGGCAATCCAGAGCGCCTTCCGACCCGGTCGGTTGTCTGGTGGACCTGACCCGGTGCATCGGCTGCCGCAAATGCGAGGAAGCCTGCAACGGGGTCAACGCATTGCCGCCGCCGGACCGATCCTTCGAAGACCTCACGCTGCTCGATAAAAAGCGCCGGCCGGATGAACGGACCTACACGGTGGTCAATCGTCATGTCTCGGGAGAGATCGATGCGCGCGACCAGCTGGTGCCCACCTTCGTCAAGCTGCAGTGCATGCACTGCCAGGACCCGGCGTGCGCCTCGGCCTGCATTGTCGGTGCCTTGACCAAAAAAGAGAATGGCACGGTTCACTACGATGTCACCAAATGCATCGGCTGCCGCTACTGCATGGTGGCATGCCCCTTTGAGATCCCGGCCTACGAGTACCACGATCCCATTACGCCGCGGGTGATGAAGTGCACCTTCTGTTATGAACGGGTACATTCTGAAAACAAGCTTCCCGGATGTGCGGAAATCTGCCCGGTGGAGGCCATCACCTTCGGACGCAGAAGCGACCTGATCGACGTTGCTCGGCAGCGCATCAAAAAGAACCCAGGGCGCTACATCGATCATCTGTATGGTGAGAAGGAGGTGGGCGGCACCAGTTGGATGTACCTGTCCGGTGTGCCGTTCGAGAAATTGGGATTCAATGTGCTGCCGGAAACGCCCATGCCCCGGCTGGCCGAGACCATTCAACACTCCCTTTTCAGCTACATGTGGTCCCCGATTGTGCTTTTCGGCATGCTTGGTGGCGTGATGTGGGCCTCCAAGGACAAGGGCGACCGGGCCGATAATGATGGCAAGGAAGGAGGCGGTCAATGACGCATTACGCAGCGCCAATCAAGGTGAAATTCTGGACTCCCGGAGTGGTGGTGCTGGCCGTATTGATGGCTGCCGGTGCGGCGGCCATCCTGGCCCGTTTTATCGGCGGCATCGGGTATGTGTCCAACCTCTCCACGGCACGGCCCTGGGGGCTGTGGATCGGTGTGGATGTGGCCTCGGGCGTGGCCCTGGCCGCCGGCGGCTTCACGACGGCCTTTTTGGCCCATATCATCGGGCGGCATTATTATGAATCTGTGGTCCGGCCGGCCCTGTTGACAGCCATGCTGGGCTATACCTTCGTGGTGCTGGGCCTGCTGGTGGACATTGGCCGATCCTGGGCCATCTGGAAGCCCATGCTGCACTGGAATTTTAAATCGGTCCTTTTTGAAGTGGCCATGTGTGTCATGTTTTACCTGAACGTGCTCTACATCGAGTTTCTGCCTATTGTGGCGGAGCGGTTCAAAGGACGGGTCAACCTGCCGGGGCCCCTGGCTGTCTTGAATGCACCCATAGACGGCCTGCTCAAGCTGGCCGACCGCATCTTGCCACGGATCATGTGGTTTTTCATCATCGCCGGTGTGGTGCTCTCCTGCATGCACCAATCCAGCCTGGGATCGCTGATGCTCATCGCGCCCACCAAGCTGCATCCCCTGTGGTACACGCCCATGCTCCCGCTGTTGTTTCTGACCTCGGCTATTGCGGTGGGCTACCCGATGGTGGTTTTCGAGGCCACCTTGGCCACCACATCGCTCAAGTTGGACTCGGAAATGCCTGTCCTGACACCACTTACCCGGATCACCATTTTTCTGCTGGGCCTCTACCTGGCGCTGAAGGTGGGCGATATGGTGGTACGCGGCACCTACGTGTATCTGCTGGACGGCACCGCCCAGACCAACGCCTTTATTGTCGAAATGCTCTTAGGCGTGATTGTGCCCTGGTTGATGCTGCTCTCCCCGGTGGTCCGGCAATCGCGACGACTGCTGTTCATCGCCTGCGCATTTATTGTCGGCGGTGTGCTCGTCAATCGAATCAACGTATTCGTTGTGGGCTACCGGCCCCCTGTCAGCGAGGCCAACTATTTTCCGGCCATCGGAGAAATACTGGTCACCGTGGGGCTTATCGCCACGCTGATGTTTATTTATCGATTCCTTGTGACCCATTTGCCGGTGCTCAACAAACCGGAACAGGAGGTGTCTGCATGACCAGAACAGGACCGGGAATTTATTTGATTGGTCGGGTTGCCCTGGCCGGTATCCTTTGTTGCACACCGGCCCTGGCGGCCAATCCCACGCCGGTGGCGGTGCCTGCGGCCTCCGCCTGGTCTGCTCCTGACCAGGAGGCGGCCAAAAAACGGGCCGAGGAGGTGGTGTCCTTCGTCGAAGCCGTCATGGATGAATGCCAGTTGTGTCGGCAGCAGCGACTGCGGGACCAGGGGCTCGGCGTCAAGGACCAGTCGGAAAGCTATTTTTTGCTGGACAGCCCCATCATCCGTAAAATGGAGGATCACTACGGGCCGGTGCGTTTCATGCACGCCAAACATGCCGTTGTCACCAAAGATTGCGCCCTGTGCCACCACCTGCGCCCACTGGATGAAACGGCTGCGGAAACCACTCGTTGCTCTGCTTGTCACCAGAAGCCTTTTCAAAAGGATCACCCCGAGCGTCTGGGCCTGAAGGCGGCCTATCATCAGCAGTGCATGGGTTGTCATCAAAAAATGGACAAGGGCCCCATCGACTGCGGTGGCTGTCACCGCAAGAATGTGCCCGACCATAAAGATCATATTCAACTGGCGGCCAACCCGGAGCCCTCCCAGGTCACCAGCGAATGCCTGCGTTGTCACCAACCGGCCGGCGAGGACATGCTTAAGTCGGCCCACTGGTTGTTGAAAGGGCCTTCACCGTTCACATTGGGCCACCAAAAAAATGTCGAACTTGGCAAAGCCACCATTGCCACGAACAATTTCTGAATGAGCATGGCTAGCAACGAGGCTCGTTGCACAAGCTGTCACGCCGGCTATGGATGGAAAGACGACACGTTTGACTTTACCGATATGACCAAGATCGACTGCCTGGTGTGCCATGATCGCACTGGCACCTACAAGAAAACACCGACAGCCGCCGGCATGCCCGATCCCGACGTGGATCTGGTGGCGGTGGCCAAAAGCGTGGGGCCCACATCCCGCAAAACCTGTGGGGATTGTCACTTCAATGGCGGGGGCGGCGAAGCGGTCAAGCACGCCGATCTTTCCCGCCAGCTCCTAAAGCCGGATCGCAATTGCGATGTACACATGGGCGGTTATGACTTTCAGTGTTCCGAGTGTCACCGCACACGCAACCATAAAATCGCCGGCCGCAGCTCTTCGGCTCCCGTGGTCGAAGGCAGCTTTTCTTGCGAGTCCTGCCACACGAACACGCCCCACCATGGGGACGGCCTCCTGGCGCATCATCTGAACAAGCACGGCAACAACATCGCCTGTACCACGTGTCACGCCCCGGTATATGCCAAGTGCAAACCCACCAAGGTCTTTTGGGACTGGTCCAAGGCCGGCGATAAAAAGCGCCAGCCGAAAAAGGACAAGCACGGCATGCCCGATTACGACCCGAAAAAAGGTGAGTTTGTCTGGAAAGAGTCTGCCAAACCGACCTATGCCTGGTACGGCGGCTTCATGAAGCGCGTTTTCTTAGGGGACCGGCTGGATTGGACCCAAGGCGAGATCAGTATTGCCGAACCCGTGGGCTCCATCAACGACCCCAACTCCAAAATCTCGCCCTTCAAGATCATGCAGGGAGTTCAGGCCGCTGACGCTGAACACAAATACCTGCTTGTTCCGCATCTGTTTCCCAGGAACAAGGAGGACAAAACGGCTTACTGGAAACACTTCGACTGGCAAAAGAGCTTCGCGGACGGCATGCAAGCTGCCGGTATGAAATACAGCGGCAAGTACGAATGGATTACCACCAATATGTACTGGGGGGTCGAACACGAGGTCATGCCGGCAGAATCGGCGCTTTCGTGCGTGCAGTGTCACGAAAGTCTCAAGGGTGAGCGCACCTGCAACCGCTGCCACCAGGACAGCCGCGACGTGGATTTTAAATCCATCGCCCACAAAGGAACCGATTTCTCATACATGGCGGCAAGGGGGCGCGATGTAAGCCATCTGGTGGGCACCACGGACTATATCGACTTCAAGGCGTTGGGTTATAAGGGCGACCCGATTATCACCGGCGGCCGATTCAAGCGGCTGCCCATGGGCTATAAAGCCGAAAAGTAACCCGGAGACGACCTGAACCGATTGCCCGGTCATCCTCCCGTCCTTCCTTGAGGCAGGGTGGGTGTCCGGGCAGTTTTTGAAATGACCGCGGATGTCGTTTGACATTCGGGTTAAATCTGGCTACAAAAGAGCATATTCCCATAAAAACCATCGACGAAAGGAGAGACCTATGGCAGAGGCGCTGCCGGTCGGGTGTGCCCGACCCACTGGAGGACCCGTTGGAGAAGCGGCCCCGGAGACCGCAAAGGAGACAGCGGCACCAATCAAGGAGGAGATGCAAATGATTCATGTAGGCGAAAAAGCACCGGACTTTGTGGCACCTGGATATCAAAAAGGAAAATTCATTAACGTCAAACTGTCCGACTATCTGGGCAAATGGGTCTTGCTCTGCTTTTACCCCGGCGATTTCACCTTTGTATGAGCGACCGAGATTTCGGCGGTCGCCGAAAAATATCCTGAATTCCAGAAACTGGGCGTGGAGCTGCTTTCCATGAGCATCGACAGCATGTTCGTTCACAAGATGTGGGACGACCACGAATTGAGTAAAATGGTCGATGGCGGCGTGCCCTTTCCTATGTTGTCCGATGCCGGCGGAAAAGTGGGGAAATTGTTCGGGGTGTATAACGAGGGTGCCGGTGTGGAAAACCGGGGCCGTTTCATTATCGATCCGGACGGCGTGGTCCAGGGCTACGAGGTGCTGACACCACCGGTGGGCCGTAACGTCCAGGAATCTCTCCGCCAGGTTCAGGCCTTCCAGTTGGTCAGAAAAACCAAAGGGGCCGAGGCAACACCGTCCGGCTGGCGGCCCGGGAAGCTGACGCTCAAACCGGGACCGGACCTGGTCGGTAACGTATGGAAAGTCTGGAAAACAGATATGGCCTTCGATTAGAAGTCAGAACAAAAGGAGTCTTGCATGTATTTCAATCAAATTGCCGTCCCCGGCTTAGGTTGTCTTTCCTATGTCATCGGCTGCCCCCGTGCCAAGACCATGGCCGTCGTGGATCCGAAACGCGATGTGCAGGACTATCTGACCATCGCCCGGGAAGAGGGGATGCAGATCACCCATGTCATCAACACCCATGTCCACGCCGATCACGTCAGCGGGGACCAGGAACTGCGGCTGGCTACGGGTGCCGATATTTACATCCATGAAAGTGCACCGGTGGAGTATCGGCACAAGGAGCTCAAGGAAGGGGATGTGTTCGAGCTCGGGGCTGCAAAAATTGAAGTCCTGCATACCCCGGGACACACCCCCAACGCCGTCTCCCTGCTGGTCACCGATAAAGCGCGATCCGAGGAGCCCCAGATGCTGCTGACCGGCGACCTGCTCTTCGTCGGCGACATCGGGCGGCCGGACCTGCCCGGCGAGGAAATCCTCGATGAGCAGGTCGAGAATCTCTACAACAGCCTTTATCTAAAACTGGCCGATTTTCCGGACCATCTGGAGGTCTTCCCTGCCCATGGCGAGGGATCGCTGTGCGGCCGGGGGATGAGCGCCAAGAAAAGTTCGACGCTCGGCTACGAACGACGGGCCAACCCCATGCTGCAGTTCGCGTCGTTCGAGGCCTTCAAAAAGGAGGTGATGTCGGCGTTTCCGGTGCGGCCGAAAAGTTTTTCACACATCATCCAGACCAACCTCAACGGTGCGGCCACCCTGGACGCCTGTCCCATTGACAAAAGCCTGACCCCCAAGCAGTTCGAAGAGATGGTTGCCGACGGGGCAACCATCATCGATGCCCGCGATTCGGCCGCTTTCGGCGGCTTCCATATCCCTGGCAGCATCAACATCGGGTTTGAAAAACAATTGGCCAACTGGGTCGGCATGGTGGTGGACCCGACCGCCGAAATTCTGTTGGTCGTGGATGACCGCGAGGATTACGATCGCATGGTTACCGAACTGCATCGTATCGGATACGATTTGATTTTCGGCTATCTCTCCGGCGGCATCATGGCCTGGTTAATGAGTGGCCGGCCCGTGGACCAGTTGGAGCAGATATCTCCCCACCAGCTGGCCGCGCGTCTGGAGGAGAGCCATGTCCGCATCATCGATGTGCGCACGCCGGCCGAATGGAGCGCCAGCCGGATCAATTGGGCGGAGCATTTGCCCCTGTCCGACATTCTCGTCGACCGATTGCCCGATGCGCAAAAGGATGAAGAACTGGTGCTGCAGTGCGGCAGCGGGTACCGGTCCAATATCGCCGCCAGCATCCTGCGCCAGGCGGGCTATTCGCGTGTCAAGTCCCTGGCCGGCGGCATTTTCGCCTGGTCGAATGCGGGCCTTCCGCTGGTTGCAACCTAAGGGCGTCCCCTCATGCCGCAACGATCATATTAAGGTTGCCGCTTCTATGGTACCAAGGGCGAGCGAGTGCGACACATGCGTGTTGCATTAAAGCGGTTTTGCCAGCGTTTTGATTATTTCGAATAGGTCCGTGGGGCCGAGACCCTTGTCGGCAGCGATTTGTTTGAACGACATGTCGGCTGAAGCGGCAATATCCTGCGCATTCAGGTCGCGGATGATCTGTTTGAGGTTCAGGTTGTAGCGGGCGCAGAAATCGGCCAGCAGGAGAGTACCTGTTCCCGGCGGTGGGGAATCGGGAAGGATTCCAACGCCGGTATCGTCGTCAGCCGTTTTTTCCGACGTCGTCTGAATGGTCAGGTAAAGTTGCTGGGGGGCAACCCCGTGGCGTTTGGCCAGTGCCGCCAGGGTCACCTGATCGTCTTCGGCCGCGTAGCCGGCCCGTTCGAGCAGGTCCATGCTTTTGGCAAGATCCAGGTCCAGTTTCTGGGTGAACGTCTTCAGCGATGACAGTTCGGCATGACCATAGGGGGGCTCGCCGTATTTCACGGCGGCCCCGTCTTTGATTCGCTCACTCAGTGTGATCACCCAACTGAAGGGCGGTACCATAAAATAGGTGCCCAGGGCAGCAATCACCGTGATGATCAGCGCAGCGTTGAAATCAGGGGTGAACACCTTCATCCGGCGAGCCCTGTCCTTGAGGTAAGCGGTGATCGCTTTCCAGTTGTAGTAGATGTGTAAACACAGGGCGGCAAGGAAAACAAAACCCATATTGATATGAATGTTGCCCCAATCGGACTTGGATAACCCCCACAGCCGCCAGTCCGCCCAGTAGGCCACCCGCCCCTGAGGTACGATGTACAGAATGACACTGGTCAAGAGCATCAGAAGAAATGAGAGTCCAGCCGTCAAGGAAGTTATTTTTCGCAATTTCATCTTGGTTCTATTGCCTTCTATAATGATCGTTTATCCCGTCCAATCGGTAAGCTGATAATGTAGCGTCGTGTTGCGCCATCGATAATGAGCGCCGCTAACGGCAATGGTTACATTCGCCACAGCAAACAAAGGGGACTATGTGGTGGTTTAGGAGTGGGATGGTTTGGATGTCTTGCATTTGTTCAGCAGGTCCTGCATCTTCTGGTAGTCGATGGCATTTTGTATGGCCACGCCACCTTGCTCCGCTACAGACATGGCAAAGTTGATATCGGCGCTGGAGAAATAACGAACGTCAGCGGTGAGCAACCGCAGCATACCAATGATCTCTCCTTGAACGGAAATGGGCACGGCCAGAATACTGCCGACCCCTTCGCTTGCCGCTTCCTGGTGATAGAGGGTATGGACGTCTGTGGTGGCGTCCGGGATGACCACCGGTTCACCATTGAGGATAAAATAGGTGGCCAGTTCGTCGTCCAACGGTCCCCGTTCCAGGTAGTGCCGGCTCAATCCGTAAGCGGCCTTGAGCTCCATTTTCCCCTTCGTCGATTCGATGAGGCGGATGGTGCAGGCTTTCAGGCGCATCACTTCAGGAAGCCTGGAAACGATCAGATCGAGAACCTTGTCCAACTGCCGCGTTTCTCCAATCGCTCTGCCGATCTCGCAGACAGCCTTGAAGTAGTTCAACTGCCTTTGCTGCTCGTCATAGATGCGTGCATTTTCGATCGCGATGCCGCATTGTTCAGCCAGGGCGGCGACGAATTCAATCTCCAGGGGATTGAATTCGCGCCGGGTGCGGGTGAGCAGTCGAAGGACACCATTTATTTTTCCACGAATGGGAATGGGGGCCATCAGTATGCTCTGGATGCCTTCCTGGCGTGCGGCTTCGGGATAATCGATGCGGGAATCGTTGGCTGCATCGGAAATGGCAATCGGTGTTCCCCCCAGGGCCTTTAAAACGCTTGATTCTGAATCGATAGGCCCACGGTTCAAATAAGTCTCGCTCAATCCTGATGCGGCCTCCAACACCAGCTTCAGACCCGATGGATCAAGCAAGCGAATGGTTGCGGCGTCTACATCTACCACTTTCGGGATCTTGGTAACGATTAGATCAAAGACCTCTTTTGGGTTCAACGTGGCTGTTATGGTTTTGGTTATATCCAACAGAAGTCGGAGATATTCGCTGGGTTGGTGCATGGCCATGTCAGCTCCTTGAATGATGTGTGTTTGGTGTTTAAGTTGATTTTAGCGATGAATAAACATCGGTCGGAGACCGATCCGGAAAGTTACCCACACCTTAAAGACGTGCAAAAAAAGTTCCACCTGAAATGGTGCTGAAATTAGCTTGCCGGGGTATTTCAGCCTTCGGAACTCTTTCGTGCGGTTAGAATATAATATGATTTGTTTTAAATAGTTGCAGCCGTTGTGCTTTTGGCGTGGTCAGGGCCAAGGCATGGCGGAGTCGTTTTAACGGTGCAAGGTTGTTGTTGCACCCGATATGATTTTATAGCGATTCCTCATATTGGTCATGCCACCGACATTTTTCATTTTGGCGCTAATTGAAAGCTGATAAAATGCTAACGAAAAGAAAACAAGCAAAATATAGTTTGATTAGAGGTTAGATATTGTCATAGTACCAAATACATATTCGAATGAAAATAAAAACCCGTTACCCCCTACCCAATCGATGCTTCTTTTCGAACGCCAGGCACAGGTTGCCGAAATGGTCCGGCAACAGGATTTCATCCGTGTGGAGGTCCTTGCCCATCATTTTAACGTGACCACCCAGATCGGTACTACGCCTGAAATCGTTTCCAAAGCGCTTTTGGGGCATCAGCATCTGCGGATTTTTACCCATAACCTCAACATTGCCATGCTGGAACAATCCGGCGCCCAGCTGATCGTCTGCAAAGGAGAGTTGTCTCCATGAGCCACATTGAGATCCGTGAACTGGCCAAGCAATGGGATGCGATCATTGCCGTTGACCAGGTTTCCTTTACGGTTGCCGAAGGCAGCCTGACGGTGCTGCTGGGTCCTTCCGGCTGTGGCAAGTCCACTATCCTGCGCCTGATTGCCGGCCTGGAAAATGTTTCCTCAGGATCCATCGCCATCGGTGGAAATGAAGTGACCCACATGGACCCGGCCAAGCGCGGGGTCTCGATGGTTTTTCAGTCCTATGCGCTGTTCCCCCATCTCAATGTCCGCGAAAATATTCTTTTCGGACTGAAAGTGCGGGGAATTTCTCAGTCTGAACGGCATTCCCGCCTCGATGAATCCGCACGCATGGTCGGCCTCGAAGAGCTGTTGAACCGCAAGCCTGCCCAGCTTTCTGGCGGACAGCGGCAGCGGGTGGCGCTGGCGCGTTCCATCGTGTCGCGGCGGCGGGTCTGTCTCATGGATGAACCGCTGTCCAACCTGGATGCCAAGCTCCGGGCGGAAATGCGTGACGAGATCCGCTCTCTTCAGCAAAAGCTCGGCCTGACCATGGTATATGTCACCCACGACCAGGTGGAGGCCATGACAATGGCCGACCAGGTGGTTCTGCTTAAAAAAGGACGGGTTGAACAGATAGGACGCCCCCACGAACTATACGAGCTTCCCCGGACGACCTTTGCCGCCCAGTTCATGGGGTCGCCTCCCATGAACCTGTTGAAACTCGATCTGATTGAAGAGCGATCCGCATTGGCCGTTGCCTGCGGCGGCACCTTACCGGCGGATAGGCTTACCGACGGGTTTATCGGGGTGCGGCCTGAACATGTCCGGGTGGGGCACATCGGCCTGCCGGTGCGCGTTTCTGCGACCGATTATCTGGGTGCCGAAACCGTTCTGCGATTGGCCCATGGCGGGCAAACGCTGTTTGGCAAGGTCGATGGCCACCGCCGTTATAACCCCGGCGAACAGCTGCATGTCAGTTGGTCTGAAGAGGCGGTTCACCGATTTGGGGCCGATGGCATCCGAATCAAAGACCCACAACAGGTGTCATCTTGATTGCGTGGACCTGAAAAATGGCAACCCGGTCCGCTTTCCGGCGGACAACCAATTCGAACCCGATCGAAAAAGAGGAGGAGCATTATGTTCAAAGGAATCAAATGGCTTTGCATTGGGGCGATGGCGACGGCGTTTTTGATTGCGGCCGTCACGGCTGGTTCAGCCACAGAATTGACCATGTATTATCCGGTGGCCGTTGGCGGTCCGCTGACCACTGTCGTTGACGGCATCGTGGACGATTTCATGAAGGAAAACCCGGATATCACGGTTAAGGCCATCTATGCGGGCAATTACAATGATGCGCGCATCAAAGCACTGGCCGCCTTGAAGAGCGGTCAGCCGGCCCAGCTGTCGGTGATGTTCTCCATCGACATCTATGAGATGATCGAACAGGACGCCATTGTTGCCTTCGACGACGTGGTGGAGACAGCCGAAGAAAAGGCCTGGCTGGACTCTTTCTATCCGGCACTGATGGAAAACGGGCGTACCGCCGGAAAAACCTGGGGTATTCCTTTTCAGCGCAGCACCATCGTCATGTACTATAACAAAGACGCTTTCCGCGCCGCGGGGCTGGACCCGGACAAGCCGCCCGCAACCTGGGATGAACTGGTCGCCATGGGCAAAAAACTGACCAAACCCGACGGTTCCCAGTGGGGCGCCATGATTCCATCCACAGGATATCCGTACTGGATGTTCGGCGCCCTGGCCATGCAGAACGGCCAGGTGCTGATGAATGAAAACGGTGACACCACCTATTTCGATGACCCGGCCGTGGTGGGGGCGCTGCAGTTCTGGAAGGATATGGGAGAGAAGCATCAGATTATGCCCAAGGGAACCATCGAGTGGGGAACCCTGCGACAGAATTTCCTCGAAGGCAAGACCGCCATCATGTGGCACTCAACCGGCAACCTGACGGCAGTTAAAGACAACGCCAAATTCGACTTCGGCGTGGCCATGCTGCCTGCCAACAAGCGCCGGGGGACCCCCACCGGCGGCGGCAATTTCTATATTTTCCAAAAAACAAACCCGGCGGAACGCAAGGCGGCCATGCGTCTAATCAAATTCATGACCAACCCAGAAAACGCTGCCGAATGGTCCATGAAAACCGGCTACATGGGCGTCAGCCCGGCAGCCTACGAAACGCAGAAGCTGAAGGATTATGTGAAGGACTTCCCCTATGCCGCCGTGGCGCGTGATCAGCTGCAGTATGCCACTGCCGAGCTGTCCACTTACCAGACCGGCCGTGTGCGAAAAGGGCTCGATGATGCCATCCAGGCGACCCTGACCGGATCGAAGACGCCGGAGGAGGCGCTCAAGGAAGCGCAGTCTCAGGCAGACCGGCTATTAAAGCAGTACCGCTAACGCGTCACCATCCAGAAGCAAATGCAAACTAACGCTTCAAGACATGTCCATGGCTGGCTCCTGCTGATGCCTGCCGCGATTCTGCTGATCGCCTTCACCCACTACCCGACGGTGGCGACGGTGATCGACAGCCTTTTTTCCAAGGCGACGGCAATCCGGCCCTCCCGTTTTGTGGGTATGCTGAACTATCAGCGCATGCTGGACGACCCCATTTTCTGGAAAGTGCTGATCAACAACGCTTGGTTCGCCCTGGGAACCATTCCCACCTCCATCGCCCTGGCCATCCTCATGGCGCTTTTTGTAAACCGCGCCATTCCGGGTCGATCGCTGGTGCGAATGGCCTACTTCACACCTACCATTTTACCGATGATCGCCGTGGCCAATATCTGGTTGTTCTTTTATACGCCGGATATCGGGCTGATCGATCAGATTGCATCATGGTTCGGCTTTTCCGGGCACAACTGGCTGGGGGATCCGGGCACGGTGCTGCCGGCCATCATGGTGATGACAGTCTGGAAAGAGGCAGGCTTTTTCATGATCTTTTATCTGGCGGCCATGCAGAACATTCCGCCGGAACTCGAAGAGGCGTCCCAGCTGGAAGGTGCCACGCGATGGTATTACTTCCGCCGGGTGATGTTCCCGCTGCTCATGCCCACCACCCTGTTCGTGTTGATCAATGCGGTGCTCAACTCGTTCAAACTGGTGGATCATTTGTTCGTGCTCACCAAAGGCGGGCCGGACAATGCCAGCAATCTGTTGCTATATTATATCTTTGAAACCGCCTTTTCATATTTTGAAACGCATTTTGCCGCCGCGCTGACGATGGTGCTGTTGATACTTTTAGGGGTTATGGCACTGCTGCAGTTTTTTGTGTTGGACAAACGGGTGCACTACCGATGAACCCTTCGCGATCATATTCTCAGGTGTTTCACACCTCTTTGGAGACCGGCGCCGCTTGGCTGCTGGCGGTGCTGTGGATTTCGCCCCTGGTATACGCCTTCTGGGCGGCCTTTCATCCGGGTGAGTATGCAGTCAATTTTGATCTGCTGGCGCCGCTGACGCTGGACAACTTCCGTGAAGCGCTTTCCCAGGCCCCGTTTCCCCGCTACGCCCTGAACACATTCATTCTGGTCAGCACGATTCTGGTAGCCCAACTGGTGCTTTGCACCCTGGCTGCCTATGCCTTTGCACGGTATCAGTTCCGCGGCCATAAAATTGCCTTTGCCCTGGTGCTGGTTCAACTGATGATCACCCCGGAAATTCTCATTGTCGAAAACTACAGCACCCTGGCACGGTTCAGCCTGGTGGACACGATTCTTGGCATCGGCCTGCCATACATGGCCAGTGCCTTCGGGATATTTCTTCTGCGACAGGCCTTCAAATCAACCCCCAAGGAACTGGAAGAGGCCGCCCGGCTTGAAGGGTGCGGGAGCATGGGTGTCCTGTGGCGGGTATATGTGCCCCTGGCCCGCCCCACCTATTTGGCTTATGCGTTGGTCTCCATCAGCCACCACTGGAACAATTTCCTCTGGCCCCTGATCGTCACCAATTCGGTGGAAACCCGTCCGCTGACCGTTGGCCTGGGCATCTTTGGCGCACCCGAATCCGGGGTGAACTGGTCCGTCATATCCGCAGCCACCCTGCTCTCGGTGGCGCCCCTGCTCATCGCTTTTCTCCTTTTTCAGCGGCAGTTTGTGCAGTCGTTCATGTATGCGGGAATCAAATAGCACCTATGTCCTAACGGAAGATACCGCTGCCGTTACACTGGGAAAAGCATTCAGATCGGTGTGGGGCAAGAACAGGGCCGAGGTGAATTCGTCCATGTAGCGGGGGTTGCTGGAAAAATCCACATAGGTCATGTTGTTGCAGATCGTCCGGGCTTCCTGGCGATATGTGGTGGACAAAAGGGCCATGTAGGCACCCACGATGGAACTGTTGCCCATGTAGGCGAATTTGCTGCGGTCCATGTCGGGCAGCAGGCCGATGGTCACGGCCTTTTCGATGTTGAGATACTGGCCGAACCCGCCGGTGATAATCATACGGTCGACCATGGAAAAATCCATGCCGGCCTCTCCCAGCAGGGTGGTAAAGCCGGCATAGACAGCGCCTTTGCTGTAAATCAGGTTTTTCAGGTCCGATGCGGTGAAGACAATATCTTCGTTCACGGGTGTCTCATCGGCAACGGTCAGCACGTAAAGCCATTCTTCGCCCTGTTTGCGGACCCTGTCGTTGCCCAGTTCCGTGGCAAACCGGCCGCTGCGGTCAACGATGCCGGTTTTCAACAGCTCGGCAATCAGGTCGATCATTCCGGATCCGCAGATCCCCCGGGGAGGGGCATCGCCGACCGTTGACCGGGTTGGCACCAGCGTCTGCGGATCGATGGTCACCTTTTCGATAGCCCCTTCCTCGGCCCGCATGCCCCAGCGGATACCCCCGCCCTCGAAAGCCGGCCCGGCGCTGCAGGCGGCGGTCATCAGCCACTCCTTGTTGCCCAATACGATCTCGCCGTTGGTGCCGATATCGATAAACAGGGTCACCGGATCTTCCCGATGAAACCCGGTGTACAGGATCCCGGAGACGATATCGCCGCCCACATAGCTGGCCGGTCCGGGCATGATGAACACGGCTGCCATGGGATTGGCTTTCAGGCCGATCTCCCCGGCTTTGAGGATGGGAAAATCCGACACCGTTGGAATGTAGGGGTCCCTGCGGAGGTAGCGGGGCTCGATCTGCAGCAGCAGGTGAGCCATGGTGGTGTTGCCGGAGACGACCACGTTGCGGATCGCTTCCCTCCGGTTGTCGACGCTGTCCAGGGCTTCCCCGATTAGATCGTTGATGGTGGCCAGGGCCATGCGACTGAGTTTCTTGACGCCGTCTTTTTCCGCACAGACGATGCGGGTGATGACATCGTCTCCGCAATCCGCCTGGCGGTTGTGGCCGGCAGTGGCCGCCAGCACCGAGCCATCGGCCATGTCCACCAGGTAGACCACGATGGTGGTCGTGCCCACGTCGATGGCCAGGCCCAGTGATTGATGCTGCCCGTTGCCGGGGCGAATCTCCAGGATTTCATTGGCGCATTTGCGGCGGACCACCGACACGGTGATGTTCCAGTTGTCCCGGCGCACCACCTCGGCCAATTGGCGCATGACCTTGATGCCCACGTTGAGCCGGTCCACATCACAGCCCTGCTTTTTCAACCCGCGGTTGAGCCGGTCCAGATCGCTGACCGAATCGTCAAGGGTGGGGGGCTCCAGAGTCAATCGGATCTCTTGGAGCATGGGGTCGATGTCCGGGACCAATCCGTTGAGCCGGTCGGTGACCGCCTGACCCATGCCGGCGATCTTGAGTTTGCGCGCCAGGGTTTCCTCGGGAATCTGCACCGAAACATCGCCGGTAATCTTGCTCTGGCAGGCCAGCACATAGCCCTTGGCCTTTTCACCGTCTGTCAACAATGGCGTGGGTTGTGTGCTAACCTCACCGGAGGTCACGACGAGTTTGCACTTGCCGCAGGAGCCTTTGCCGCTGCATGAGGCGTTGACATGGACGTCCGCGGCCTGAGCCGCCTCCAGCAGGGTGCTGTCGTCGGGTACGGATACGGTCTGCCCGTCGGGCAGAAACGTGACCGTATGGGTGGCATCGGCCTCCATCTGTCTGTCTTCGGCCTCCCAACCTTCCTTGCGTTTGCTCATGAACCAGATGGGGCAGGCGGATCGGTGTTTACAATAGATTTTTGGGTCTCTGCATTCCAGGCACTCCTCACACAAGTAGATTTGATGCTTCATGCAGATGTATGGGGTCTCACGATCCGGATGATTGATACACGTTCCCATGCAGATGATCTCCTTAATGGCGCGAAAATGAATTGCCGATATCAGGTTAGCCGACCAATCGTTGCAGTGCCTTGGCGAGGGTCTCGTTATTTTGAAGCCCGATAAAGCGGTTCATCTCCATACCGTCCTTGTAAATGATGATCGTGGGGATGCTCTGAATGCCCAACTTGAAGGCGATCTCCCGGTTTTCATCAATGTTCAACATGGCCACTTTGGCTGCTCCGCGATAGATTTTTTTGAGCGCATTGATGATGGGTTCCTGGGCACGGCATGGCTTGCACCAAGGCGCATTGAAATCAACCAATGTTACGCCTTTTGAAATAGAAAGGTCATAATTTTTTTCAAATGACCGATTGGTGGCCATTGCCTTTCTCCTGGGAACGTCAATTGATGACGGGCGGCGGCCATGGTGGCCGTCGCCCTGTTTTGACGACATTACGAGATCAACCACCGAAGTCGCCGCCGCCCAGTCCCCGCATGGCTTCTTCGGTTGTTACGCGAAGCGTAGAGATTGACTTGTTAAACGCTGCCCGCTCAGCCTGGATATCGTCTATGCCGGTTTCCGGTGTGCAGTTTTCGCGGATCTGATCGATCCGGTCGTCCATTTCCGCAATGAGGATGTGCAGGTCTTCGATGTTGGGCAGAATTTTTTCTTTTTCGCCACCAGGCAGCGAGTCCATTTTACGAGCGATATCGTAAACAATGGCTTTCCAGCCGGTGAGTTCCATTTCCATCGTTTTGCAGCAGTTTTTTGCCTTCATAACACTGTCCTCCTTTTCTGTGGTTTATGTGGTCTTGCGGACAATTCCCTTAGCGTAAGCCAACAAACATCTTTTCAATCTTCTCTTTTTTCAGTGGGATCATTTCGCCATTTCAAATCGGATATGGTAGGGGATGGTGTGAATTGCCATATCCGCCAGCCGTCGGAAGTTCCTGAGCTCAACCATCCAGAGGTATAACCGGTAAAGCCATCGGTAATAAAATCTCGGCATGATAACCACTGCCCGCAGCGGATATAATCCCTCTTCACACCAGTAATACAGCCGTATTAACCTCATGTGATAGGATAGTTTCTTGACCGGCAACAGGGCTACTTTTCTTAAACGATTCATGGGGCACCTCCTGACACAGCTGCGCAGGGCATGAGATTGAGAGGGAAGCTGCATCAGTATTAAAACCAACGACTTAATTTTATAAGAACACAACAACTACTATTTGTTATAATCAACATTTGTGCCACAAAGACGAAGTAATAATAAAAATAGAGAGGAGCAATAAAAGTTAAAAAATACAATTGGTTATTTAGTTGTTTGCTGAATGGGCAAATCCTTTGAGAGTCCCACATGGGTAGTGAAACGAAATCGGCACCGTTACTTCCCGGCAGATATGCATTGGGTTAACGTTAGGTAACGATTAAATGAATCGTTGATTGTTTTTGCCGGCTGGTCTGATCGGTTTTTCAACCATTTCCTTTTTATGCGATTGTCGATGGGTTGCCATCGGTGTTTTCTCGGGAAGGCGAATCACCGTCACCGGTACATAACTCAGGCGAATGACATCGCTGGCCGTGCTGCCGATGATGCGTTCCTCCATTTTTCCGTGGCCGTGGGTTCCCATGATGATAAGATCGAAGTTGCCTTCCTGCGCGGTCGCTACACTCTGCTTGACCGGATGGCCGATTTTAACAAGCACATTATCCTCAGTCAGCGGGCAGGAGGGAATTTCTTTGGATACATTGCGAGATGTCTCCCGAATGCGTTGATACATGGTATCTTTGGCTTTTTCGATGCCATTGATATGAAAGTCGGCCCAGGCTTTTTTACCCATATGGTCGGCCAAGTCGATGCCGGCTTCCCTGGAGAGGGCCTCGAGAACGTCCGGGATCACGTGCAATAAGGTTACCGAGGCACCAAAACGGTTTCCGATGCTACAGGCGTAGCGGACGGCATGGCGGGCCGTATCGGAAAGATCGGTTGCATAAAGGATTTTCTGAATCGGCGGAACCATTGGCTCGTTCGCTCTCGTCAGTCGGGAGGGAAGTTCAGTGACCGTGGCAAGCTTTTCAGGGTCCAGCCGATCGACTTGCGGCGTGGTCTGTTTATGGGCATCGCCGAAGATTTTGCCGACTAAACGGACATACCAGGCGGCAGTCTGGATCTGGATCACATAGGCCAGGGCGACCAGCAGGGCGATGGTCAGGCCCTGTTTGCCGAAGGCGGTCATGGCGATGGCAAGGGCAATGGACAGATCACGCATGACCACCCCGAAAACCATGGCGATGGCATCCTCGCGCTTGAAGAACAGCCGCCCGGCAACGGAGAGCAACCCGTAGGTAACCAGATAAAACACCGCCAGGGGAACCAGGATGGTGAGAATATCTGATGGATTGGCGATGATGTTTTTAGCTTTCAGCGACATGGCCACGAAGGCGATCAGGATGACACCCAGGGCAGAGAATGGCGGAAACTTGGGTTTGATGCGATCGTTCCAGGTCTGGTGGCCGACTTTTTTTATGGCCAGGGTCTGGGTTAGCAGGCCAGCGAACAGCGGTACAAAGACAAACAGGGCAATCTGCTTGAACATGTGCAGCACGTCCACATCGATGGTGGCGCCCATGAAAACCTTGGTATAGACTGGCGCCGCCAGAGCCCCGAGCACCAGCCCGAAAACGACCATTTTGATGGCGGCCTCCTTGTTGCCCTTGGCGAATCCGGTCCACGAAATGGTCATGCCCGACGTGGGCAGCACGCCGATGAGAAACAACCCGACGGCCCACAGACCATATTTTTCCGGACCGCCGGAGAAAAACAGGCGGCCGATATAAAAGGCCAGCAACGGCACCAGGACAAAGTTGATGACCTGCGTGGTGAGTTGAAGTTTATAGTCCTGGCCTTTAAAGATGGTTTTTACGTTCAGGGTCACCATCATGGGGTAAACCATAATAAAGGTTACCGGGATGATGAGTTGCTTGAGCGGGCTGGCGTCGAAAAAATAGCCATAAAATAAACCGACGGCCATGGACAACGGGATCGACCAGACCAGATTTTTCTGCAGAAATGATAACACGTGCCACATACTAAACTCCTTTTTAAATAGAATCCTTGTGTGATCGATGTCGTAACGCATACCGGGGTATCATCAATATTCATGCCACGGTGATACGACGGTTTGGGTTTTATAAATTATGCAGAAAAACGGTTGGTTAAAAACAATGAAGGGCGATAAGTGAGGGCAGGGCCGAAAATCGAGGCAATTTTTAGCGTTACTTTTCCCTAACCCGATCGAAGGTAACGCAATGGTAACGGTGGTTTTGTCTAACGATGTTGTCGGTGCACACCCGTTGGTCGCCTGGTTTCAAAAAATGGGGGGCGGTCCAATGGCCAAGGGGCCACGGGAAAACGCGGCTACATTTTCTTCAACAACTGGTTGGCGGCGGTGAGCAGCGGATCCCACACGGGACCAAAAGGGGGCGCGTAGGAAAGATCGGTTTGTGAAAAGGAGGCCACTGTCATTTTGGCGTGCAGGGCAACGGCGGCGGCGTTGATGCGGTGGGCGACCCCTTCGCGGCCGACCATTTGGGCGCCCAGCAGTCGCCCGCTTTTTTTGTCACCAATCAGATTCACCCAAATCGTTGCTGCCCCGGGGTGGGCGTGGGCACGGGATCGTGTCTGAATCGTGACGTCCACCGGCTCGAATCCGTACCGGTTTGATTCTTCAAGTGACAGTCCGGTTCGGGCCACTTCCAGGTTGAATACCTTGAATACGGCCGTGCCGGCAACGCCCTCGAGCGATGTCGCTTTGCCGCAGACATTGTCCGCCACAGCCCATCCGGCCCGGTTGGCACGCAGCGCCAGCGGAATCCAGGTCTTCTGGCCGGTGACCACGTGATAGGCGTCCGCACAATCACCCGCCGCATAAACTGCCTCGTCCGAGGTTTGCAGTTTCCGGTCAACGGCGATGGCGTTACCGGCGCCTGTTTCGATTCCGGCATCTGAAGCCAGTTCGCTGTTCGGATCGATGCCGGTGGCCACCAGCACCACATCCGCCATCAGGCTGGGGCCCTCGCAGACAACGCGAAGATGGCCGACGGGCTTTTCGATCCTACCAATCTTACAGCCCAGGTGCAGTTTGACCTGATTCGCGTTCAGCTCATGTTTAACCACCTCAGCCAGTTCACGGTGCATCCATGGCAACAGGTCTGGACCGGGTTTGACCATCTCGACGGAGATGCCTCTCTCTCGAAGCGCTTCGGCCATTTCCAGGCCGATATATCCCATGCCGATGATCACCGCGTTTTTAACGTGATTCGTCTTGATGCGGTCTTTTATGCGCCTTCCATCTTCCAGGCTTTTCAAGGCCAACACACCGGGCAGATTGAATCCGGGCAGTTCTGGGATTTTTGGCCGCCCGCCTGTGGCAATTAACAGCCGATCATAAAAGAATCGGAACGGGTCCCCATTGTGCTTGATCGTTCCGGAGACGATCCGATTTTTTTTGTCGATGGATTCGACACGGTAACCGGTTAACAGATCGATTCCCTGCTTTTTTCGAAAAGCGTCGGCGGTTCTGACCACGAGGTCGTCAATCGGCCGGTCCGCGTCAGCGATGTTGTAAGGCATGCCGCAGGCGCTGTAAGAGACATCTTCGGTTTTCTCCAATACGATGACTTCCATCTCGGGAATGATTCTTTTGGCCCGGCTGGCAGCACTCATGCCGGCGGCATCTCCTCCGATGATCACGAATTTCATGGTTCACCATTGGCTGTCACCAGAATTTCCGGCGGCTGGATTAGGTTTCGTTTGACGGTGCACATCTCCGCCGCCCGAATCACGGCCTTGCGGTATTTGTCAGGGAATACGGGCGGCAAGTTGATTTCTATGGCTATCTTTTCCATCAGGTGCGATTTTTCGTTTCGCTCAAAACGCAGGGTCATGGTTATATCGTCGGTGGGAATGTCGCGGCTTTCACAGAAATAAACGATATAAACCCCGGCGCACGTGCCGATGGATGCAAGAAACAGGTCATAGGGTTCGGGTGCGGAGTCATTGCCTCCTTCGCTTTTTGGTTGATCCGTTTTTACGGTGAACCCCTTGTAGGTGGAGTTCACCCGTTTACCGCCCGGAAAATTGATCACCATCTCCATTTATGTTTCTCCATTTTATTGTCGTTTTAACTTGAACCGCAGGTTCAGCCCATTCACAGCCTCAGTTTTAATTCCTAATGCAGGCCGGGTCAAGATGGCCATCAAGGGGACAAAGGCCGTAAAAGTAGCCCATTGCATCGGATCGTATTGTGATACCGACAAGTTGCCCGTCTTCAACCACCGGCAATCGCCCGATGTCGTGTTTTACCATCAGTTGCGCCGCTTCCGCCGAATTTTTCCACGGCGAGATCGTGTGGACAGGGCGGCTCATGAATGCCTTTACAGTAAGATGCTGCGGGTTGCCTCTTTTCAAACGCATCATATCGCGCACTGAACTCATACCCAGCAGTTGTTCTTTATTCATGATCGGCGCGCCGTGAATCCCCCGGTTCCGAAGGGTGCGAAAAGCCGATGCCATGGTCGTTTCCGGCGTCAACGTGAAGACGGAGACGGTCATTATATCCCTAATCTGTCCTGAGCCGGCACGCTTTCCGCTGATCAGAATGCGAATCCAGGCGGCCAGGACTCCGGGGTTGATTGCCCTTATCATGGCAGATCCCGCTCCAGGGTGACCGCCGCCGCCCATGCAACGCATGATCGTTCCGATGTTGATGGCGTCGGAGATGCTGCGACCGATGATCAGGCATTGGTTGCCGGTGAGTAAAAAAAGACCGAACGCCGCCTCCACATTCAATACCTGTCGGGCCATTTGAACAACAATCGCCAGATTTTCTACATGCCCATCGACCCGCAATTGAGTGATGATCATCAAGCGATGTCAATCCGTGTCCGAATGCGTCTCCCCATAGGGAACTTTTTCGCCCGGTTTCCAGGTTGAAAAGTCTTTATCGATCACCACATCCTCACGCTGTACCTTTCGTTTAACCCAGACAATGCGGGTGTCACATTCCTCCACTTTTTTACCTAACCGGGCCATTCTCATCTCCAATACACGTTCAGCGGTTTGCCGGGTTTTGTGCACGGAAAGCACTCTTTTTTGAGGTTTGTCCAATTCGCGGGTGTCATAGATCAATGCAAACATGCGGCACCTCCTCTGTTTTGGTTTCGGTTAGTTATTACATCTGCATTTATAGTGCCGTTTTACTTAAAAACGTTTTTCCTTCCCTAAAGGCGGGCTCATTATGTTGCGTTCCTATCAAAGTCGTGGGGGGATGCCCTTCACATGAAGCATCAAATGAATCATGCCAACTATAGATATTGGATTATCTTTGCTAAAGGCTTTTTTATTGACCAAACACGAAATTTGCTGCAAAAAGTAACGAATGGTAACGTTTCGTAACGTAAGCCCAGTTTTGAAAGAGAGATTCCAATGACCGACAAGATCCATGAGATCTGGAATGTACGATTCGTCAACCGGATTATCGACTCCATGGCCGACGGGGTGTTCACCATGGATGCCGCTGGACGAATTTCTTCCTGGAACCCCTCCATGGAGCGGATCAGCGGATATACCGCCAAGGAGGCCTTAGGAAAAACCTGCCAATTGCTCGAGTGCAGCCGCTGTTTTGGCAAAAGCTGCCCGGCCAGCATTGAAAAATGCCGGATCGTGGAAAAAGGGCAGTCGGAAGCCAAGGAGTGCCATGTGCGGCATAAGGATGGCCATGATGTCTCGGTGATCAAAAATGCCAGCGTGGTAAAAAACGACGACGGCGAGGTCCTCGGCATCGTCGAGACGGTCACCGACATGACCGAACTGATGCGGGCGCGCAAAAAGGCTGAAGAGGCCGTTTTCCGACTGGGAGAGATCCACCGCATGGACAACATCATCGGCAAAAGCCGGGCCATGCAAAAGGTCTTCGAGGCGATCCGTGCGGCCGCCGCCAGCGAGGCGACCATTCTGATTCAAGGGGATAGCGGTACCGGCAAGGAACTGGTTGCCGGTGCGATCCATTTCAACAGCGACCGCCGGGAAGGCCCCTTGGTGGCGGTTAACTGCAGCGCCCTGTCCGAAAACCTGCTGGAAAGCGAACTGTTCGGCCACGTCAAGGGCTCTTTTACCGGCGCCAATCGGGATCGTATGGGACGCTTTGAAGAAGCCTCCGGCGGCACGATCTTTTTGGACGAAATCGGAGAGCTGAGCCCCTATATTCAGGTGAAGCTCCTGCGGGTGCTGCAGGGGAGAGAGGTCGAGCGCGTTGGGGATTCGCGGAGACATAAGATCGACATCCGGATTATTACGGCCACGCACAAGGATTTATATGCCCGGGTGCGGGAAGGGCTCTTCAGGGAGGATTTGTACTACCGGTTGAAAGTATTCCCCATCCACCTGCCACCGTTGCGCGAGCGCAGGGAGGACATTCCGATTCTCGCCGACCATTTCATTAAACGCATGAATAAAAAAACGGGCAAGCCGATCACGGGCCTTTCAACGGCGGCCATGCGTGTATTCATGGATCATCCATGGCCTGGAAACGTCCGTGAACTGGAGAATGCCATCGAACATGCGTTCGTGTTATGCAATCGAAAAGAGATTGAAACCGTTGATCTTCCCGTTGAAATTCGGCAACCGGACCCTGCGGGAATCTGCTACGAGGTCCCACACGGAAAGATTCAGCCGCGCAAGAAACTAACCCAAGCGGCGTTGATAGCGCTTCTGGAGGAGTGCGACTGGAACAAAGCGGAGGTGGGGCGGCGCGTCGGCCTGAGCCGGACAGCCATATGGAAGTATATGAAAAAGTGGGATATCCCTCTTCAACCAGAAGGATAGCCTTGGGTTTTCGCCACGCCCGCGACAAACGCTGTGAGGACCTTCCTTTTTACATTATTCGACCACCCATACCGTGCAGTCGCGCGCATGGTTGACGATCTTGCTGGAGACGCTGCCGAATAAGAACTCTTCGCTTCGTGAAAGCCCCTGTCTGCCAACCACAATGGTGCTGCACTTCGTTTGGTTGCGTTCTGCCAGAATACACTCCGCCAGGGAAGGACAGTAGCGCAGCGTGGAACGAACCGATACATCGGCCGGCTCAAAACCCTCACCGATCAGAAATTCCCGATAGTTCTTGAGCATGGCATCAACCTTCAACTGGTGCTCACCGAGCCATTTGTCTTTTTCAGCAGAGGAGGGAAAGTAATCTTCTTCAGGTTGAGGAATGACATGCAGGATTAAAATCTCAAAACCTTTTATTCCTTCAAGCAGTTGACTCACATAGGATACCGCCCGGCGGGCATTTTCCGATTCGTCCACGGCAATCAGGATCTTTTTGTTAAAAACCGCCTCACGCTTGATCATTTTTTGAATCCTCCGGTTTTTGCAACCGTGGTGGTTGAGGTTTGATATGCCTCCAAATCATCCAACAACTGCACCGTATTCTCATAAAACCAATTGGCACCCTTGGAAAAGTGCATCAGAATCCGGTTGAGGGATTCGGGAATGTAAGGGTAAATCTTTTTAAGATTGGCCACGCGATGGTTAAACACGATATTTAAATCTTCATCTGCAAGCGTATATAGAGCAGGGTTGCCCTGTTGCTTCAGCGCCGGCAGCAACACATCCCCCATACCCACCAAAAACACCAACACGTTGCCCAAGCCAAAAAGATCGTAGCCGTATACATTTTCCCGGTGCCGGTAATTAAAGTCAAAATCGATCCATCGGTACCGCCCGGTATGGCGGTCTATCAGAATATGATCGCGCCGGATATCTCCGTGTTTTTCGCCATGTTCGTGAAGAAAACGGATCGCCCCGATGCATTCAATAAAGTTGGTTAAAATGGCAGGCAAACGTTCGTAAAAATAGTTCTGATGGTTCAGACCAAGCCCCTCAACATAATCATAAAGCGTTTGACCCTGGATAAAATCGAGCACGCGAATGATGTTTTCCGCTCGATCCTTTATCGCATGGCCATGCATGAAGTTTTTATGGCCGGCGACCAAATCCAGAATGCGAGCCTCTTTTCTGGGGCTGCGAAAACACTCGAAGGCGATGCCGCCGATCGTGCTGGTGAATTTTTCGTAAAAGACCAGTTTGAGGATTTTTTGGTCTCCGGTTTTCAAATCAATGGCGCGTTTCACCCAAAATTTGACATCGTCATCTATTCCGAACCGTCCTTCTTTGGCGTTATGGCGAATGAGATAGGGGTGACCGTTCAGAACAACCACATCTCCATATTCCACCCGGAAGAAATCCGTGGTGTCTGTATGGATTTGAAAATGGTGGGCACCATGGGACGGAGGCAACCACCGGGAAGTCATTTGTCGGAGGTCTTCTTGAGATGGGTGAGCTGTCATTTCGGCGTTACCTTGCGCAGTCCGTTGAACCTTTTCCCACGAAATAGGAAGTGCATGATTTTAAATCCTGCCGACCTGGCAAGCCCCTAATGCTTGACCCGTCAGGAGGGACAGGCGGTGCTGCCGATAGCGGATTGATTCGTCCCTCGGGCGATCCATGCAAAAAACCGCTTCAGCAGCCCGGTTTTAACCGGTCGTTTTCGAACCAGTTCTTTTGGAGCGGCGTTAGGAAGCGTATGATTCTCACAATGGTTTCTGTTTTTACCTAAGGGCGCCATTCACGATTTTCCTTTCATATAAAAAATGGCAGCACAAAGAATGCCAATTCAGGATCGAAAAGGATGCGTCCGTCCTTGAACATCATCGTTACAGGGGAATCTCCGTTAAGGGCACGTTTCCTCTTTAACGTTTCACCGGAAATATAGCCTGGCTGGGCCAATGCAAGGGAGCGCAGCCGGACGATCAGGGGCGCCAAAACCGCTTCTTTTTCCTTGATAAATCGTCGTCTGATCAACACTTCAATAGCCATTGATTGCTCCTTTCGGGGTGACGACAGTGGGGTACCGGGTTGGCGAGGTATTGGATGTGAAATCCCGTCAGGCCGGCACCCCGGATGCGTTGCTATTGGGACCCTTCCTTTTCCAGTTCGGCGATTCTACGCTGGACGGCTTCCAGGGATTTTCGCATGGCGTCGGCATCGGCCCGGAGCATCTCCATTTCATCGGTTTTGCTTGCCGGGTACCCGGTGCCATAGGCCTGCTGAGAAGAAACTCGGCCTTGGGCCGGCCCAAGGCCGTAACCACGGCCCCTTCCGAAACCGCGTCTGAATCCCATTCCTCTGCCATAGCCATAACCGCTGCCGTAAGCAGGCTGGTTAATTGCGGCACCTGCACGCCCGCAGATTCCCCTGCGACCGCCGGTCATGGAACCGGCCCCCATAGGGCCGCTTCTGTCTAATCCTGGCATGATACTGTCCTCCTTGTTTGGGTTTTGTTCAACGGTTTTGACCGCCTCCACGACCGCGTCCCGAACCACCGCCCTGTCCGCGACCGCCACCTCGACCTTTACCCTGGCCGGCACCGCGACCGCTGTGTTTTTCTTCCTGACCTTGCGGTTGGACCGGCTGGCCGTTTTGGCCGCAGGGACCCTGTCCTCTGCCTGATTGTCGACCCTTTCCGTCCGGGCCTTTTCCATCTCCTTTGGGCATATTTTTCACCTCCCTCCTGTTTAGGGTATCTGTTCACGGTTATCGGTTCACCGTTCACAGTTTTTCAAACTTCTAAATTCTCAAAAAGAAGACCCCATTTTTATTTTTCGCCGGCATGTTCATGCTATTCCTGCCCACCCATGCGGCCCTGACGGCCGCGGTGCCTTCGGCCACCGCCGCGCATGGTATAGGCGCCGCCGGCAATTTTCAGGGCTTTACCGGTAACCAGCGCTTCACCGATGATACCGCGGGCAGTGTAAAGAATTCTGCCGTAGGTTTGGCGAGACACCTGCATCAGGTTGGCAGCCGATTCCTGGTCCAGCCGCTCGAAATCGCTCAATCGTATCGCTTCCAGCTCTTCGACAGTCAGCATGACTTCCCCGGTGATCGGCATACCCTGGGGTACGAAGGCGGCGATGGTCGGGTAACCGGATACGAATCTCGGTTTTTTGGGTCTCGGCACGTGGTTCTCTCCCATTTATTGGTCATTTGACTAAAACATAATGGTAATGAAATATAATGTCAACCAAGTTTTTGATCGTTTGACTAAAATAAATACCCTAAGTATGCCAATGGGTATTAAATGTCGACTGGAAAGCGCGATGGGTCTAAGCTTTTATTTGAATCGTCGAAATATGCCGGGGCCCTGCCTATTGATCGGTAGGCTGTCGTGTCGATCTTGAACAAACAAGGCTGTCGGAAAAATATTTAAGGGAATCGATACATTTTAACGTTCCGCCATCAGGTCCTCAGCCTGCTCCGCATCGTATCCCAACCGGGCAAAGTCGAGTCGCCCGCCGGCTGCCGTATGACAGTCATTGCATTTCAAGGCCTCCTTCGCCGGCGCAATGCTGTGATACAGATTGAAGTACTGCGGGGTATTGCGCAGGATGGCATTTTTATAGCGACCGTTGTCATATGCACGCATCTCCTCGATAGTCGTGCTCCGTTTCCCTTTTCCGCCGGCACGGGCCACAAATGTCCTCGGCACCGGAAAGCCCAAGGCATGGCCGTTTGGATTCTCGACAACTTCGGGGGTGGACCCGTCATCGTAAAGGGAGATTTCGATAACGTTGAACGGCGTAATTTGGCTGTCCGGATCATCAATACTGCCGGTGGGGTGAGGAATATCCGTACAGATCGTCTCTCGATTGTACCAGGCGTATGTCGGTTCGAACATCGCCAGGTTTTTGGTTTTGTAGCAGCCAATCATGTCGTCCATCTGTTCGGTCATTTTTTCTGCTGAGGCCATTCCCATCAGCTTGGCAACTGGCATCATCCATTTTTACAGGTTCATCATTTTGGGCATGTCCATGCCGAGCAGCCAGTTAACGTTTTTTGTGCCGGGAGATGTTTTTGAAATATGACAGGTTTCACAGGCGATGGTTTCCATATGCATGTTCAGGTCATCGGCATCATCGCCCGTATGGGGCTCTTCTCCATGGCAATCCGTACAGGATTTCATGGTGCCTCGCAATTGGGGAGAGCCGGCGTTGTCTACGATTTTCCCTTTGCCGATTTCATGCTTTGTGGTGACATGACACGCTTGGCACCGCATTCCCGCCGAATAGTGCACATCGGTGGATACCCCAGCGAAAATTCCATAGTGGGTACCCCGCTTGCTGTCCGACTTCCAATGGTAAAATTGCAGTTGTCCGGCTTGGGTTTTCCCACTCGCAATTCCACACCCTCCATGGCTTTAACGGCAATATCAGACAGGTCGAGTTTCTGCATGTCCCCGCCGGCTTTGGCACCAGCCATCATCAGTTCAGCCATTCGTGCGCCGTTGCTTTGAATGATGTACCCCTCACTGTCTTGCCCCGCTGGCGTTTTCCCTACGCCTTTTCCGCCTTTGTAACCGCTTTGCTGATGACAGATCAAACAATCCACATCCATGCCGAACGGTTTGACGACACCACCGCCGGGATGACATTGGGCGCAGTAGACCGCTTCCATTAGTCGCCACTGGTTTTCCGGTGTTTTCACACGGTCGGTGTTGGACAGGGAATACCAGCGGTTGAACATGCCGATATCCACGGAATCTTTTGGATCGTGGGCGATTTTGCCGTCTTTGGTAATTCGCCCCTGGTGAACGTGATAGCTGCGGCTAACCTCTTCGTACTCTTTCTGGTGGCAAGCGTAGCAGGCCTCGGGCCCCTTATATCCCCCCAGTTGCTTGAACACCCGGGCATGCATCTCCTCGACCCGGAGTTCGTCGGCACTTTTTGAAAAAGAGACCGGTGATCGTTCGGGGACAATTGGCTGTCGCGTGGGACTGCATGTAAGAATGGCGACAGGAAAGAAAATTACGATAAGTGAAAGAATAAATCGCGTCAGCATCTTTTTATTCATGGTCTATGCTTCTTTCGGTTAATTGTTGGCCCGCCCATTCACCTTTTACATTGGTTGCCGGTCAGATTCCTTGCAATCATAGTCCCAAAGATAGAAGCGCTCCTCCCACACCGAGTCCAAATACAAGGTTGAACGCCTTGATCATAAGGGAATCTTTAAGGCTGTAAGAGAGCATCGGAAGCATACCGTGTCCATCTTGAATAAACGATGTCGTCAGGAGAATGGAAAAGGGAATCAATCCTTTTGCATACATCATGACAAAGATCAGGTGGGGTCCTGATTCAGGGATCAGCCCAAGAATGGCGCCAATCACCATCACCCATGCCAGGTTGTGCTGAATGAAAGCATCCATATTCCAGGAAGACAGCCCTCAGTCCAGGATTAAAAGCGCGGCAAAACTCCAAAGGAAAACACGGAAAAGGTGTTTTTTTATAATGTGGTGCCAAATATGGTCGTGAAGATAGAGCTCTGAAACCGCAGACGAGACGATCAAAGACAAAAGAGAGAGGAAAATAAACGTGATGCGTTTCCAATTCCAATCCGATGGACCGAGAATTCCGGTTGCAACCATGATCAGAAAAGACAGAATCAAGGCGAGAAGGAGGACTCGGGTAAAAGAAAGCGTTTGAAAATTATGAACAATCGTTTTTACATGCAGACCATCTTCAATCCGGCTTATCGTGGAGGTGTCTGGTTCATAATGCTCGACATGCGCATCATTGCAGGATTCACAGGGCGTGAATTTTAATAAAATAATGAGTTTGTCGCTGACCCAGGCGAAAATAATACCCAAAAAAAACAGCAGAATAAAAAGGGCCATGGCCGTTAAAGGAAACTGCGATAGCATGACGAAGGCTTCATCTCCGGAGGTGGCAATCATTCCTCCCACAATGGCTCCAAAACTGATCATCCCATGGACATAGAGGCTCACATTCATGAAAGCGCCCAAACACCCGGGTGTCGATCCTAAAAAAGCCGACAGAATATATTGTCTCCACAAACCGCCTCGCATAAGGTCGCTGACTCGTCTCTTGCTGGCCGTGTCGACAAAATCAACGAACAACATCATCACAAATACAAAAAAACTGATCATCAGGGCGTGTTTGAAAACAGGTAAAATTTCCATTTTGTTTTCCTCCCCGGAACGATCCCCATACGGATGGGTACTATGCTACCCCAGCACGCCTTTACCGTGCAGCTTTTCCGCTTGCTCGGTAAGCAGCCTTTTAAAGCGGTCAAGGCTGACTGGATAGGGGATGATGGGAATGCCCATCCAGTCGGAATATTCCAAAAAGTCTTCCGGGTGTTCGGCCATATAGGTGTCCAGATAACCAGTTCCATCCAAAACAACGGCGCCGCCGGAATGCCTGGGGAAGTTTTCGTTGGCCAGCCCCTTGTCCCACCCCTTGAAAACCTTGTGGCGAAATTTTATCCAGCCGGGGGTCATCCACCAGACCTTTTCTCCGCCGGCGACCTCGGCGGCAATCCTTTCCCGTTCGGCTTCACTGACGAGCATGTCCATGCAGTGGGTGGCCCGAATCCGAGCCACACCGGCCCCCTGCTCGGTGATGATCTGCTGCATGGTGCGGGTCGGTTCGTCGGCATTGACGTAGCAGAATTTGCCGCCGTACACCACCAGGACCTTGTCCGCTTTTTCCCTGGCTTTGGCAATCCGATCGAGCAGTTGACGCTCCAGTTCATGGATGTCTTCGTGCAGTCCCGGTGTCGTGAAAAACAAATGTTCCGTATCCAGAAACCCTTCGGCTTTGAGATGGTTCAGTTCGAGGCTCAGGGTGCCGCAAGAAACGATCGCAATGTCTGCAAAGGATATGTCAGTCATGTAAAACCTCCTAGTACTTTAGTGCCAGCGCATACCCGGCATGAACGGCCGTGTAAATGTCCAGGACCTTCTCAGCGTCTCCGATCACCTCAACGGCTGTCACCGCTTGTTCTATGGCCGGTTCCGGCCCCGGCGCGGAAAGCATCCCCGAAGCCAAAATGACCGTCTCAAACGGTTCCAAGGCCATGGTTTCGCCATCCTTTTCCACCACCACCCTGTCGCTTTCGAACGCCTTGACCGTCGTGTGGGGCATCAGGGTCACGTTGTTCATTTGGTCGATGTGCATCAGGGTCAATTTCTTGGTGATCATCTCCATCATGCTGCCGATGGGATCCGTGCGTTTGGTGGCGGTCACATCCAGGCCCTGTGCACCGAGTTTCTCCGCGATTTCAAGCCCGGTCCGGCCGGCGCCGATCACCAGGACCCGCGGTCCCTTGACCGGTTTCGCGCCACTGAAGTATTCCAGGGACGTCATGGTGTACTGGCTGTCGAGCCCCTGGATCTCAGGAATTTTCTGATGTGCCCCGGTAGCCCATACCAACAGATCCGGCCGGATGTCAGCCACCAGGTCCCTGTCCACGGCTTTTCCGGTCAGCACGACCTCGGCATTGGCTATTGCGCTGCATGCCAGATTGTCCAGGCTGTCTTGCATCTTCTGTTTACCCGGTGCCTGCCACGCCAGGTTGAACTGCCCGCCGAGCTGCTTTTCCTTTTCGGCCAATGTGACCCGGTGCCCGCGTTTGGAAAGATACAGGGCGGCGCTCATCCCGGCCGGCCCGCCGCCGGCCACCAGAACATTCAAGGGGTGAGCCGATCTTTCCAAGGCCGGCTGCCCGATCTCCGGATTGACGTTGCAACCGATGGGCTCTCCATTTTTGACACGGTGCAGGCATCCCTGCAGGCAGTACCCGCATGCTTTCACCGCATCGGGTTTCCCGGATTGCCACTTCTCGATCAGGTCGGGATCGGCAATCAGTGGGCGGCCCAATGCGACAAGGTCGGCCAGACCTTCATCGATTACCTGAATGGCGCGGTCCAAGCGACCCATCCGGCCGGCCGCAATCAGGGGCAAATCGGTTTGCGCGCGGACCCAGGCCAGTGAATCGATCTGGGGCTTTTCCGGCAAACGGGCGTGATGGAAATACCATGGCGGACTGAAGCATGCCGACCCCATTCCCACGTGAACGGCAATGATTCCGGTCGCAGCTGCCAATTTCAGCAGGGGCGCCAGATCCTCCGGCGGGATACCGAACTCCGGCGACATTTCATTGCCGGAAATGCGCAGCACACAGGGCAGGTCGGGAGCGCCCACTTTTACCGCCGATAGAACCTCCTGGGCGAACAGTAGGCGGTTTTGGCCGTAACGGTCCGTTCGTTGGTTGGTTTTCCGGTTGAGAAACTGCGACACTAAATATCCGTGGCCGCCCTGGACTTCAATCGCGTCGAAACCGGCAGCCACGGCCTTTTGCTGCTGCCGAGCGATAGCCGTCCACAATGGCGCCGATTTCCGCTTCGGTCAGCACTTCGGATGTCGCGCCGGTGGTCGGACAGGTCATGGCCGATGGCGCTTTGGGTTTGACACCCGTTGCTTTGGGGTTGGCCGCCGCACCGGCGTGGTTGAGATGCAGGCATGCCAACCGGTTTTTAGCATGAATCACATCTACGATTTTTTTCAGTTCGTCGGCACTTTCCGGAAGATGGATGCACAGTTGTTTGGGATGTTCCTTGCCCTCCGCCGTGACCGCCACCGGCTCAATGATCAGCAAGCCCGGCCCATTTTCGGCAATTTGTCGATAATACGTCAGATGCCGATCGGTCACATTGCCCTTCGGCGTGCCGTAGGCCGTTTTAACCGGCGGAAAGATAAACCGGTTTGCCAAGGTCAAATTCCCCAGGGTCATCGTTTCAAACAGTCTTTGCATAATCTGTCTCCTTATCGTTAGCCATCGGTTCTTCCGACTCTCCTGGATTGCATCGATTGAATCCTCCCCGCGGCAAGCCGCGGGGAAGGTTCACCGGAAGGATAAAAAAAAGCGATTTCCAGTTCGCTCGCTAACCCCGCCCCAAGCGGCGGGGAATGCGCTCGCTATCGCGGTTCACCAAATCATCCAATTTGTTCAATTTGATTAGATCAATTTTTATGCCATCTAGATCAGTGAGGGGTTTTGGGGATATGAATCGACGAAAGTCCGCCCAAAATCGGCATCAGGCGTAAAGATTGGTCGGTGCATGGGCAAGGTCATTAACGTTACATTTCCTCATCGATAACGCTAAGTAACGTTACTTAACGGTTTTGGGTGGTGGGTTGAAGGCTGGGAGGAGATGGCATCTTGGGGTTTGGTTCTGTGTCTTCGTGCTTCCGACATCCTCACCCCAAGCTACCATTTTATGGATGGGTATTAGTTGACGATGAACGGCGCCGGCATCGCGTCACCCGCAAGGGCCTTTTTAATCGCATCTTCGAGAACGCCTTGGGAAACCATTCCCGTTATGGAATTAATGGCTTTTCCCCCCTGAAAGATCATCAGCGTGGGGATGGCCTTGATGCCATATCGTTCTGCGACGGCTGTGTTGCTGTCGACATCGCATTTAGCGAAAATCATTTGATTATTGTAAGTTTCCGCCAGAGACGCAAATGCCGGTGCCATGGCTTTGCAGGGGCCGCACCAGGGGGCCCAGAAGTCTACGATGACGGGTTTGGCCTGCTGAAGTACCTGCTGGTCGAACTGATTGTTTTCGATTTCGCTGACAAACTCGGACATGGATCGATTCCTCCTCAATGGTGTTTGTTTGATTCTGGCGGCGTTGAATTGCTCCAGAACGAATTGATTTTCTCCCTTCACAATTCAAACTTTATGCCAAAAAGGGAAGCCCCGACACGATGGGCATGCATTTCACCGTGTCGGGGCTCCAGGAGGTGAGAGTAAGGTTGAGTGAATCAAAATGGAGGTATTGATTGCTTACTCTGCAGTAAAATACAGCAAATAGTGTGCCAGCGCTTGCCTTTTTTTGGTTCAGTTACCGGTTTAGCTTGTATTTTTTTATCTGGTTCCACACGCTGGTCCGGGAAAGACCCAGCAAGCGAGCGGCTTCAGATTGGTTACCATTCGCCCGTTTCAGGGCCTCGATCAGTCGTCGCCGCTTGACGTCGTCCAGGCTTTCGTTGGGCGGGTTTTGAACCTCGCTAAAGGTTGGCGGGGGCGCGCTGATCTGCGGTGGCAGGTGGTCTGCCTCGATCATGCCAGAGGGACAGCTGACAAAGGCAAATTCAAACGCACTTTTCAACTCCCGGGCGTTTCCCGGCCAGGAGTAGGCCATCAGATAATCCATGGCTGTTTTAGAGATGCCGTCCAGCTTTTTTTCGCTTTTCAGCAGGGTTCGGTTGAAAAATGAGCGCGCCAGCAGCGGAATATCCTCGATGCGCTCCCGCAGCGGTGGAATCTGAATGGGGATAACGTTGATCCGGTAATAAAAATCTTCACGGAATGCCCCGCTGGCGATCAGGTCCGGCAGGTGGCGGTTCGTCGCCGAGATGATGCGTACGTCGACCGTGATGGACCGGTTGTCACCCACCCGTTCCACTACCTTTTCTTCCAGCACACGCAATAGTTTGACCTGGGTGGACAGCGGCAGGTCACCGATTTCATCCAGGAAGATGTCGCCGCCGCTGGCTATTTCGAAACGGCCTTCGCGGCTTTTGTGAGCGCCGGTGTAGGCGCCTTTCACATGGCCGAACAACTCGCTTTCCAGCAGGGATTCATTCAGGGCGGCGCAATTGACCTTCACGTATGGTCGGCTGCCGCGGGTGCCGGCGTCATGGATAGCCCTGGCCACCATCTCCTTGCCCGTACCACTTTCACCATAAACGATGACCGGGGCATCGGATTGGGCGGCGTTGGTGATCAGTTCGAACACCTGCTGCATGGGTGCACTGGCGCCGATCATGCCGTAAAATCGGTCCTCGGCATCCAGTTCCCGGCGGTAGCTTTCGATCTGCGTCTCTTTGGCCACCAGATCGGTAATATCGGTCATGGTCTCCACGGCGCCCGTCACCACGCTGCTTTTGTCTTTGAGGACAGCGGCATTCTTGAGGATGTGAACGATTCGCCCGTCTTTGCGGGTGATGCTGCATTTCTGTTTCCTGAGGTGGCCTTTTTTAAACATGACGCACCAGTGGCAACCCTCTTCCTGTCGCACGACTTCGCAGGAGGTGCAGTTGAGCGTGGTGCATCGTTTCCCCACAATCTCGTGCCGGCCATATCCGGTGATCTCCTCAAATGCCCGATTGACTGAGATGACAATGCCTTCCGGATTTACCACCATGACCCCGTCCTGGATCGTATCCACAACGGATTTCCAGTAATAGTTCAGGTCAAGACTGTTCATCTCCATGACATCCGTTCAATTCGTTAACAGTTTGCATGTCCAAAAAGTTAACACATGAACAGTCCCTTGCCAACGAATAAAACTGGCCAAGGTTTTATTGCATTGAAAAAAACCATCTCAATTATTTTTATCTATTTGATATGCTACATTTTTTTCGTTTTTTCACCCAGTGCTGTAAATAATGGCATTTTCATTGCTCTAAGGAAACACATCGTCAAACTGGTTTAAACCCACTTTCTGAAACAAAAGAGCCACACATGTTAACGTTTGATCTTCGCGAAACCCTGCTTCCTTTCTCCTTGCTGCAGATCACCAATTTGTTCAGAGAAATGAAACCAGGTGAAGAGATGCAGATATTTGCCGGTGTCAGCCACATCGATGCCACCATTTTGAGAGACGTCATGCTGATACTGCCGCGAACGGACTATGATCTGATCGCCAAGGAGAGCCTGGACGGCGATGATCCGGTCACACGGTTGAGGCTGAGAAAAAAGAAACCATTAACCACATACCAACAAAGGGGAGACCATCATGTCGCAAATTGATCTGAGTCAACTGGACGTGTCAAGTACTGTGGATGCAAGGGGAAGTGCCTGTCCCGGTCCATTGCTGGAGGCCAAAAAGGGCATCGGCAAGGTCAAGGTCGGCGAAGTGCTTGAAATCTATTCCAATGACGCCGGCACCCGCACCGACATACCTGCATGGTCGAAAAAGGTCGGCCACGAGTACCTGGGCGTCCTTGCAGCAGATGGGTACGACAAACACTTTGTCAAAAGAAACAAATAGGCGCACGGATGATGGCTGCCAATGAAAAAAGAGTGAATCAGGAAAAAATACTGATTCTGGCCACCGAAAGTTGCGCCTATCCGGGTGCGGATTCCGTGGGGCAGGCCCATTCGAGCTACCCCACGAACACCTACATTCTCAGGGTGCGGGCACCGGTTCTTTTTCCCGAACAGTTCTACATCGATTGTTTTAGAAAAGGAATTAGCGGCATTATCATCATGTCCTGCGGTGAAGAGTGCCCGTACGACGGGGCGTATAAGGCGCTCGCGCAACGATTGGACCGGGTTTACAAGATAATGAAAGAAGAAGCGTTGGACATTCGACGATTGCGTCTGACCGCTATCTGTACGGTGTGCAACCGGGCCTTTCTAAATGAGGTCAATCTGATGAACGACCTGGTCAATGAACTGGGACCACCGGTTTTATCTCCCAATCCAACGGTCGCCGCTCAGGAGCACCATGCCCGATTGGCGGCGGGATAACCGGCCGGCATCAATGACTGCGGTTTCGGACCAAGGCGTTACCCAAGAGGAGGAATGAATGAACCCCACCCGAGTTCTATCGTTTGACGCACTGGTTGTCGGCGGCGGCATCGCGGGCCTGCAGTCAGCCCTGGATCTGGCGGATCAGGGGTTTCAGGTGGCGATCGTGGACAAGGATGCATCCATCGGTGGGAAAATGATCCGCTTGTCCAAGGTGTTTCCAACGCTCGATTGTGCCAGCTGTATCACCACACCCAAGATGGCCGCCGCGGCGCATCATGACAACATCCGTCTGTTTACCTATTGTGATATGGTTTCCCTGGACCGTCAAACGGACGTGATAACGGCGGCCGTCACCCAGCGGCCCCGCTATGTCGATGCGCAAAAATGCATCGGATGCAGGCAGTGCGAATACAACTGCCCGGTCTACGTGGCAGATGATGAGCAGGGCGGCTTTTCCGCCACAAAAGCCATCTCCATTCCCTTTTCCAACGCCATTCCCCAAACGGCGGTGTTGGATGTTGAAAACTGCATGCTCTGCGGCAAGTGCGCCAAGGTGTGTCCGACGGATGCTGTCGATTATTTCCAGCAGCCCGAGACGTTTGTCATCCAGGCTAAAACGGCGATACTGGCCACCGGCTTCGAAATCACACCGCTTGAAAACAAGCAGCAGTACGGCAACGGCAACATTCCCAATGTGATCACGGCCCTGCAGATGGAGCGACTGCTTGCCCCGCATGGTCCCTATAACCGTGTGTTGCGGCCGTCGGACGGAATGGAGCCCGATTCCATCGCTTACATCCAGTGTGCCGGCTCACGGGACAAGAGCATGGGTGTTTCCTACTGCTCACGGGTCTGCTGCATGTATGCCATCAAGCAGGCCATGCTCCTCTCCGGGTCGCTGCCCCTGGCGGATATCACCATTTACTATATGGATATCCGCGCCTTCGGGAAAGGATACGAACAGTTCTATCAGAACGCCAAGGCCATGGGCATCGAATTTGTCAAAGGCAAAGTCGCCTCCATCGGTGAGGGCGAGAACGGTTCAGTCGCCTTGCGCTATGAGGCCCAGAACGGCGAGGGGGTTACCACGGCGGATCACGATCTGGTGGTACTCTCATTGGGGATGATCCCGGGATGGAATCCTCAGGGCGTTTGTCCGGTCTCGGCGGATTCTGATCAATTCATTAAAACCATACAGCCTAAGCTGGCCCCTACGCTAACCGATATGGAGGGGGTTTTCGTCGCCGGCGCGGCGGCCGGACCCAAGGATATTGTCGATACCATTACCGAGTCGGGTGCGGCGGCCATGGAGGCGGCCAAATACATGGAGTGGATGAATCAATCCCGAAAAGCGGTGGCCTGATCATTTAGGAGATGCAGGAATGACCGACGAGAAGAAGAACAGCGACAAAAATACGGATCAGGGAAAAGTAGGCGTCTACATCTGCTACTGCGGTGGAAATATATCGGACCACGTCGATGTGGAGACGGTCCGTGACCGGGTGGAAAAGCTGCCCGGCGTTTCCGTGGCGCGGACCAACATGTTCATGTGCTCCGACCCGGGCCAGGAGTTGATCATGGAGGACCTGAAAAACGGCACCGTCAATCGGGTTGTGGTGGCCTCCTGCGCGCCCAGTCTCCATGAAACCACGTTTCGCAACACCCTGATCCGTGCCGGGATGAATCCTTATATTTACGACCATGCCAACATTCGCGAGCATGTCAGCTGGGTCCATCACGGGCAAGCGGCTACTGACAAGGCCACCCGTCTGGTTTCGGCAGCCGCTGCCAAGGCCGAACAGCTTATACCCCTGGAACCGATTCGTGTCGATGCCAAGCCCCACGCGACGGTTATCGGCGGCGGCATCGCCGGCCTTCGTGCGGCAAAGGACCTTGCCGATCGGGGGATCGCAGTCACCCTGATCGAGAAATCACCGTTTATTGGCGGTCAGCTGGCCCGCCTCGATCGGATTGCCCCCACCGGCGACCATGCGGCCGATTTGGTGAAGGACCTCGCCGGACGGGTGCTGGCCAACCCCAAAATAACCGTTCATACCTGTGCGGCCGTCGACTCCTTCGAGGGCTATGTCGGAAGTTTTAAGCTCGGCGTCCAAAGGCAAGCACCGAAATTCCCGCATGGAAACGATAAAAGCCAGGAAGGCATACTGGACGGGGTCAACCCGGGCGACTATGTGCTTTTTTGCGGTGTCTACCCGAATCTGGTTCCTGCAAAAGCCGACGCCTTCACCATCGAGACCGGCGTCATTTTGCTGGCCACCGGGTTTAAGTCCTATGTCCCGCGTCGCGGAGAGTATGGTTACCGGGATTTTAAGGAAGTCATCACCTTGACCGACTTGATCCAGACCCTGGCCGAAACACCCGCAGCGGGAGACCGGTTGAAAGTCAACGGCAGACCCATCAGAAGCATTGCCATGATTCACTGCGTCGGCAGCCGCCATATTCCCGGGATTCATCCTGAAGACGAGTCCGGAAATTTGAACGAGTACTGTTCCCGCACCTGCTGTTCGGCGACGCTCAATGCGGCCACGATGGTCCGGCAAACCTATCCCGGCACCAGCGTCTACGAGTTCTACCGGGACATCCGGACCTATGGCCGCGGTCAGGAAGAACTTTACAACGATGCCGCCAAAAACAAGGTGGTCTTTTTGCGATATGAAGCGGAAGACCCACCCCAGGTGTTTGAAAACACGGATGACGGTGACTATCCGCTGCGAGTCAACGTCAATGACACCCTGACCTTCGGCGAAGCCGTCAACGTGCCGGTGGACCTGGTGGTGCTGGCCACGGGCATGGAACCCACCGGCATCTCTGAATTGGTGAACATGATGAAACTGCCGGTGGGAACGGACCGCTTTCTTCTGGAGGTCCATCCGAAGCTGCGCCCGGTCGAACTGCCCCAGGCGGGCATCTTGCTCGCCGGTACCTGCCAGGCCCCCATGGATGTCGGCGAGGCCTGCAACGGTGCAAGCGCGGCAGCGGTCAAGGCAGCAGCGCTGCTGGGCCGAGGCTATGTGGAACTGGATCCGTTCGTTGCTGAAGTCGATACGGCCGAATGCAATGGAACCGGGTCCTGTGTGGATGCCTGTCTGGTGGAAGGCGCCCTGCGCATGGTGGAGACGGAGGTGGATGGAAAGATGGTGCCGCACGCCGAAGTGACTCCGGCACTGTGTACAGGATGCGGCGCCTGCGTTGCAGTGTGCCCGCAAAATGCCATCGACATCAGCGGCTGGACCCTTCAACAGTATGAGGCCATGGTCGACCGGATCGTCGCCGACGTGGCGGCCTGACCCCTAACCCATATGACGTTAAACCAGGCAACACCTTAACAAAGAGGCGAGGCAATGCGTCAACCTGAGCCAGACAACCCAGCCAAAAAAGCAGCCATGAAAACGCTTCGTGATGAGCGGAAAACCTTGATCAAAGTCGCTTCAACTAAAATGAAGCACCAGAAGAAGGCCATTCAGGCCATTTTGGATCAACTCAAGGATGGGGCGCAAACCATTCCCACCATTGCCGCGGCAACGGGCGCCTCAACGGCGGAAACACTCTGGTACATGGCGGCCCTTAAAAAATACGGCGAAATCAAGGAAGCCGAAAAAGACGGCGGTTACTTTAAGTACCAACTGGCCGAGTGAAGAGATGATCGCCCCTGGGAGGAAAAAATGGCCCTTTTAAACCCGGAGTTTGCACAAGAACTCGCCAAACATGGAAATGATACGGCGCTTGAATGTTTCAACTGCGGCACCTGCGCGGCGATCTGCCCGCTTATCTCCGAACACTTTCCACGAAGGATGATCCGCTATATCCAGCTTGGCGCCAAAGATCGAATTCTTGAAAATGCCCAGGAACTCTGGCGCTGCCTGCACTGCGGGCTATGCACCCAAACCTGTCCGCGGGGAGCGGATCCCGGAGAAGTCATTTTAGGCTTAAAACGCTTTGTGGTTGCCGACTGGAGGAGGTCTTAAATGTACGACCCCAAGGATATTATCAATCTGATTGCCGATAACGTGAGAAAAACAAAAAATCCGTTCGGCGTTCCCAAGTTCGCGATCAATAACTGGTGGAAAAAATCCAATGTCCCCCAAAAGGGAGATGCCCTGCTGTTTACCGGGTTGATGTACCAGTTCGTTCCCTACATCGAAAAATCCACGTCCTATTTGACCCGCTTTGAGGATACGCCGTGGGCCAACTATCTCAAGTACGGCAAATATGTTCCCAAACTGCTGTCCGGATTGGGCCTGGCGGCGATCACCCCCGGTCGAGAAAAAAAGAAATTTAACGGCATCCTGATGGATATTGCCGACATCCTGACCAAGTCGAAAGTGGATTTCTATTACGACCCCCGTCTGGATGACTACAGCGGCGTCCTGCTTTACGATCTTGGCGACCAGGATAGCTTTGTGCAGCACGCCAGGTATGTGGCCGCCAAGCTGAAACGAAACGGTATTAAAAAACTGATAACCGTGGATCCTCATACCACATATGCCTTGAAGATCCTTTTTCCCAAATATACGGGAGAACGCTTCGAGGTTCACACCTATTTCGAATTGTTAAATCTGACGTCGACCAACGGCCATAAGAAGATTGCCTTACATGACCCCTGCTTCTACGGGCGATACCTGGAGTTGTCTGACGTGCCGGTCAACGTGCTTGCCAGTGTGGATATCGAATGTGCGCCCATCAGAAACGCAGGGCTCTTCACCAACTGCTGCGGGGGACCGGCCGAATCCATATCACCCAAGCTTTCCAAAGCGGTGGGAGAGCGGCGAATTGCCGAACTGGACAAATCCGACGATCCCATTGTCGCCATGTGCCCCATCTGTTTAGGAAACCTGAGGAATGCGGGTGCCGATGTGGAAGATCTGTCGACGGTGCTTGCTCGTCAGGCACACTGACAAGGGGCCCCGGCGTCACATGGGGACATTTTAAATAGGATTTAAATCAATTACAAAGGAGTCGCAACATGTCTGAAAACCAGGAAAAAATTCTATATGTGTGCACCTGTGACGAAGACCAGTCCGAAAAAGCCCATATGCCCTTTGTGCTGGCCAACGCAGCCCTGGCGATGGATATTCACGCAACGATTGTTCTGCAGGGTGATGGTGTCAAAATCGCCCAAAAGGGATTCGTCGATACGATGCCCCCCGGCGGTGGATTTCCGCCACTGAAAGACCTGTTCGCCAGTTTCATTGATCAGGGTGGAAAGCTGTGGGTGTGCAGCCCCTGTATCAAAGAACGCGGTATTGCCGAATCCGATCTGGTCGAGGCTTCATCGATTACTGCGGCGGGGTCTGTCAATTTGGAAGCCATCGCGTCAGATGCGGTGTTCGTATTTTAAGGGATGCCGATGCAAAGCAGTTCTTTGCCGGTAACCAAAGAAAAAAAATTAGTGAGGCATCGCCATGGAACGGGCCGAACCCCAATTTCCACCCCACCGAGTAACCGATTTGATAAATTTTAAAAACAGCGGCGCGTCGGTCGCGTCCAGGGTGTCGTTTGAAATTCTGCCGGTCGATTTTGCCCACCGCGACAACCCCTTTCAGGCTTATATCTTCCTCAGCCGCTATGCAGGCGATATCGATGGGCGGAAATACGAGTTCAGGAAATGTTATGCACGCGGCTGCCCCAACAACCTGTGCCCGCATGTTTCTCAGGCCGTCATGATCGCCAACCGCTATTTGCAACGTGACTATCGTCGCCTGGAAGACGGCGGCATTCCCATCGAGAAACAATTGTTCAGCTTGCCGGACATGCTGCTCAAATTCGATAACGCTCATCAGGCGTATGGGGCGGTGATGGCCATTCACGATTACATCAATCTGGCCCGCGAAGGCAATGACGTGTCGGTGCAAATAAAACTGGAATACGTGCCGGCGGTTGAGCATTTTGCAGGCCACAAAAACGCACAAATCTTTCTAATGGCCGATTTTGAAATCACCTGCCTAGGCAAAATCAGCCATATCGAGCGCTGTCTGGCCTGCTACCCCGACAAGAGAGAGGAAGAAAAGTCTCAACAGATGGACATTGCCAATCAGCGCTTGAAGCTTCTTTATGAGGCGTTTGAACGCGCATCCGTGAAATACGAGCAACGTTTTTTTCAATTATAGGGAGAACATTCATGCATGCCACCATACAAAAACCCATTCGAGAAATTGTCAGTTACATTAAACCCGGAGAAAAAGTGTTTGTGGTCGGTTGTAACAACTGCGCTTGGAAATGTCACTCCGGCGGTGAAGATGAAACCGGAAAGATGGCCGAACGGCTGACCAAAAAAGGCGTGGAAGTCGTAGGCTATATGGTTCCCGGCCCCCAGGGAATGTCCCTGTGCAAGCTGGACCACACCCGCAAAGTGCTCCAGGAAGATTACGCCGCTCCGGTCGCCGAGGCCGACAGTTTTCTGGTCCTGGGCTGCGGACAGGGGGTTCACACGGTTATCGACGCCACCGACGGCGGCATGGTTCATCCGGGCTGCGACACCATTTTCGGCGGTGAAACCGTCTCCGAATCGGACATCGAAGAGTACTGCTCTTTGTGTGGCGACTGCGTGATCGAGTTCACCGGCGGGCTGTGCCCCATGACCCTTTGCTCCAAACAGCTCTTGAACGGCCCATGCGGCGGCGCCGAAAAGGGCATGTGCGAAGTGGATAAAGAACGGCCCTGCGGGTGGGTCTTAATCTATGAACGGCTCAAGAGGCTGGGACGGCTGGAGCTGCTGGATCCTTATCAAAAGCCCAAAAACCATGCCAAATGGAGCCGTCCCCGAACCCTTAAAGTCAGCGCAACCGAAGCCACTTTTTGCTCGCAGGCGGGTAGGGTCACGGTCAGCAACCAGGACTAATCACCATCGGAAATAAAGGAAGTTGTCGTGGAATGACCAATTTATTCGATAAAGGCGACTTCTTGTCACCGGCGGGGTCGGCCCGATCAAAGGCGCCGTCAACCGTGACGAACATCGATCCCCTTGCAGCCAGGAGGCCAATTTCTGCGGGCTGGGTTCATGCCGTCAACGTGACCGACGACCAATCCGCCGTGATGCGGGTTAAATCTGCTGGCCGCCAGCGTCGGTCTAAAGCAAAAGGGTGTCGAACCCGTATATCAGCTCACCTGCCGGGACCGCAACCGCATCGCCTTGCA
>CAVPJR010000028.1:0-179904 GCA_963705435.1 uncultured delta proteobacterium
TGAACCATGACCAGGGAGGCATTTTGGTTCTGTCCGGTTTCGTCAAAGTTGACCGAGTCGTAACCGACGATCATGCCGGGCCCGTCCTTGAGTTCGATGTCGGCAAGCGTCTGCCGGATCTTCGCCGGGTCGAGGCTGCCGGCCTGTTCCAGGGCCTCCTTGATCAGATACATGGCAAGGTAAGCATCCACGGCTTCACCGGTCAGGTTCGTGCCGTATTTGGCTTTGTATCTTTCATTGGTCTCTTTTGCACCGGCTTTGTTGACGTCGGTTTCCCACTCAACGATATCAAAAATGTACCGGGCATTGTTGCCGGCCGCCTGCATGAAGGAGGGATCCGCATGGCCGCCGCCGCTGGTGATGATCGCCTTCAGGTCGACCTTGTACTCGGCCAGGGTGTTGGTCAGAAGAATGGCATCGGCGGCATTGGAGACCATCATCAGGACGTCTGCCTTGGACCGGCGGATTTTCTGAACCACCGGGCTCAGGTCGGTGGCGGTAGACGGATACGGTTCATCCAGGACCACGTCATAGCCGCCTTCCTGGGCCAGTTTTTTCCACTGTTCGGCGAACCCCTTGCCCCAGTCGCCGTTTTCATAGACGAAGGCCAGTTTCTTGACTTTGGTATTGAATTCCTTTTCCATGTCCTTCAGAAACGAGAACTGATCCCTTGTCCACCATGAATCCTTGGCGGCGATTCTGAACACATTTTTAAATCCCTGCTCCGTAATCTTGTCGGAAACGGATACCGGCACGATAAAAGGGACCCCATAACGCTCGGCGACCGCCGTCGTCGGATAGGTGACGGCAGAGTTCCAGCAACCGGTCAGAACATTCACCTTTTCGGTATTGATCAGTCTTTCGGCCTCGGCAACACCCTTTTCGGGTTTTGACTCCGAATCGGCAAAAAGAAGTTCCAGCTTGGCGCCACCAAGGGACTTGATGCCGCCGGCGGCATTGATCTCTTCAACCGCCATCTCTCGGGCGTTCTTTCCCTGCTGCCCCACGGATGCAGACGGACCGGACAGGGGAATGATGTTGCCGATCTTGACAACGCCGTCAGCGGCCATGGCCGGTGCGACGGCAACGACTGCGGTCAGGAAAAAACAAATTCCAAGTGTGGTCAGCATACCCATCCATAGCGTACGTTTTTTGTTCATCTCCTTCGCCTCCTTGATTGGGTTGAGTTCCGCTTCTCTCAGCCTGCCTGAGGCAGGCCATACAGGTGGGTGATCCGGGTTGAAAGACCGGATCATTGAACCCTCCCCGCGGCAAGCCGCGGGGAATCTTCACCGTAAGGATGAAAATCGATTTATCGTTCGCTCGCTAACCCCGCCGCAAGCGGCGAGGAATGCGTTCGCTATCGCGGTTCACCATGACGGCTAAGGCAACGGACGTGCCACCCTGGCAATTGCGTCTCAATCATTTGGAAACAATGGGAATAGGCCGAATCGAATGGGAAGGAACGGAAGGGAAAGGAACGGGTCTGTCAACGTGACTCGGTCAACTTTGGTTGACCGAGTCAACCAAAGTTGACCGAGTCAGGATTTCCTTTTCTTCAGTCGTTTGTTCAACGCCTGCTTGGAGATCCCCAACACTTTTGCCGCTTCACTCTGATTGTGGTTGGCGGCTTCCAGTGCTTTTTGAACCGCATATTCGGTCAATTCCACGAGGGTGGGAAGCTGTCCAAAAATCGATTCCAGGGAAATCGGGAGAGCGGACGAGGGCGCTTGATCGACAAGCGTCTGTCCTGCACGGAGCCTGTCAATGATATTGTGCTCGGCCAACGCGTCTGAATGGCATTGGGCGACCGCATCGTAAATATAGGTCTTTAATTCACGAACATTGCCGGGAAATGGCAGGGTCTCCAAAATGTCCAGAAGACTTTTACTGACGGTTGCAATGTTCTTTCCCATACTTTTCGCCGCCTGGTTCGCAAGATAGACAACCAGCAGCGGGATGTCCTCCAGCCTTTCTCTCAGCGGCGGGATCTGAATCAGGTGGGTAGAGAGCCGGTAATACAGGTCGATGCGCAATCCATCGGCCAATCCGGCAAGATGGTTGATTCCTTTGTTGGTCGCCGCAACAATCCGTGCGCGGCATTTTTTGGGGTGATCGTCGCCAAGCGGATAATAGACGCCTTCCTGAAGGAGCCGCAGCAGTTTGACCTGGGAAGTCTTGTTCAGGTCGCCAATTTCATCCAGAAAGAGGGTTCCCAGATCGGCTCTTTCAATCAATCCGGTTCGGTCTTTTTCCGCACTGGTGTAGGCGCCCTTGCGATGGCCGAACAGGGTGTCCGAAAAAAGCGTATCGTCCAAGCCCGAAACATCCACCGCAACAAATTCTCCGCTGCCGCCGCAGACATCATGAATGGCCTTGGCAAACAATTCTTTGCCGGAACCGGTCTCACCTGTTATCAGTACGGGTTGACCGCTTGCGGCAATCGACTCGATATAGTGAAACAGGCTGATCATCATATGGTTTTTGGTGATGATCCTGGAGAAATGTGCCGGGTGTTGCAACTGTTTGTGGAAAGAGAGCCCCTTCAAGGTCATGACTTCATTTCTCAAGGACGATATTTCGAGGGCATTTCTCAACGCCGATCCGAAGGTCTCGAGATTGATCGGTTTAACCAGGTAGTCATGGGCGCCGAGTTTGAGGCATTCCACCGCCATTTCGATATCTGAATTGGCTGTACAGATGATCACCGGCGTCTGGGGATAGGTTTCGCGGAGTTCGGCCAGCACCGCTTTTCCGGGTTTGTGGGGCATGTTCAAATCAAGGAACACGATACTTGGATGGCGGTCTTCGAGTACGGCCAACAGGTTTCTGCTGTCGCTGACCGCGGTAATGTTTTTTATCCCCATGGACTCGAGCAAAAAGCTGTAGGCCTCCAGTTCTGACTGTTCGTCATCCACCAGAATGACATGGGTTCGTACACCGGAGAAATTAAGCATATCGCTTGCCTTTCAGGTCCGACAGGGGCAGCCGTATCGTAAACTGGGCACCGACGAACAAATTCTCAACCGCAATCTGGCCAAGCATTTCCTTTTCGACAATCCGCTTGGCCATGTATAGCCCGATGCCCGTTCCGGTGGCCGTTCCTTTTGTGGTAAAGTAGGGTGTAAAAATTTTGGGCAACAGCGACTCCGGGATGCCGCAGCCGGTATCCCGGATCTGAAGGACGAGCGAACTTTCCTCGGTTTTCACCTGCAGGACGATCACCCCTGCAAGGTGATCTTGCCCGGTTTGTTGAGCCTTCTCCCTGATGGCATCCTTCGCATTGGAAATGATGTTCACCAGAACATGCACAAATTCATTCTTGTACCCGAAGACAGAGCGTTCCCGCAGTTCCGTGAGATCATTGATCTCCAGTGTGATGGCATTTTGCCTCAGTTGGGGGTTGATCAGTTTCACCGCACTTTCAATGGCATCCTGAACGTCAAAGGCCTGTTTTACCTTGGAGGGCCGGAAATATTGCCTGAAATCATTGATGGTCAGGGACATGAACTGAATCTGGGAGTCCGCCTCCTTGACCAGTTTGTCGATGAATGCCTTCGTGATGAGATTATTGTAAAATGCGCTCGGTAGGCTTGCGATATACGTGGACAAGGCATTCAATGGCTGGCGCCATTGGTGGGCAATTGCGCTGAGCATTTCACCCATCGCCGCCATTTTCTGAACCTGGCGAAGCTCATGCTCCGCGTTGGCTCTTTTCGAAATATCCCAGATGCTGTAAAGCGTCACTGTCTCGCTGTCCAGTTCCAGCGTTTTAACCCCCACTTCGGCGGGAAACTCAGTCCCGTCCGAGCGCTTGAAGGCCCACTCGAAGACCACCTGCTCTCCGGACGCCAGCCGTTGAAGGATCTGATCGAATTTCGTTTGACTTTCCTGCCCATCCTGCTGGACATCCGAAGACAGGTCCAGCATCGTCTTTCCGATGATCTGCTGGTGTTCGTATCCAAACATGAAAACCGCCTTTTGATTGCACTCGATAAAACGAAAGTTCTTGCTGAGTATGATGGCATTGGTTGCCACGTTGAACAGTGTCTGATAGCGCGTTTCGATCTCTTTTCTCCGGCTGATTTCACCGATCAGGTCTTTGTCCTTGCCGGATAAAATTTCTTTGTGTTGCTTGACGATCCTTTCGAACCGCCTTTTGGATATCACGAGAATCAGCGCACTGCCGCCAATGACCAGAAACAGGAGCGCAGTGAAAACCCCCAATATTTTGAACACCATGCCCATGGCGAACAGCATGGCCGTGCTCTTGGCCAGCGTGTAGGCCTCTCTTTTCAGAACCGTTGTACACAAAAACCAGCCCGTGTAATTCAGTTTCTGAAAGGAGAGAATTTTGTCCTCTCCTTTATACTGATAGTAGTATGGACCTGAACCGGCGGTCTTGAAGACGGTCAGAATCTGCTGCAGACTTTCATCCGATTCCTGGATTTTGGTGGTCATCAGCAGGGTCTCATCCGGATGCACAAGCACCGTGCCCTGGTTGTCGATGATGAAGGTGTATCCGGATTTTCCGATTTTGACGTTCATCACATTCTGCCTGAGCGTATCCAGGATGATATCCGAACTGAGAACCCCTACGAATTCATTGGCCACCACCAATGGCCTGACGATGGCGATGACCATTTTATTGGTGGTCATATCCACGTAGGGCGTTGTGAAGGTCGTACGATTGTCGGCAATCGCTTTCTTGTACCAGGGGCGAATCCTCGGATCATACCCGTCGGGAGGGTTCCAGTCGGCACCGTCAATCATCGTGCCGTCTTTTAAGCCGATGTACACATCGGAAAAATTACCGGCTTTCATCGCCATTTTTAACAATCTCAGGATTTGCGGATTGTCGGCAACGGGTATCTGTTGCAAGGCTGCCGCCGTGGCATCGACGATACGTACGTGTTGGGAGAGCCATAGATCGACTGTTTTGGCGGCGCCCTCAGCAATCTGCTGCTGGTGGTTTTCAATCGTTTTCTCAGTGATCAACCGTGTGCTGTTGTATGTGACGCCGGCCAGGATCAGGATAATCACCAGCCCGATTGACACCCAAAAATAGGTTGCTTTGTGATTCATGGTCTTTCCCATTGAAGCGCAGTGACGAGCGGTTGTCCCGTCTCCAGGCAAGGGACCGCGGGCTCAGCTGGAAAGGGCCTGCCATGCAGCGCCACTGCAGTGCAATCAACGGTCCGCAGCTTGTCGAGACGGGCATTCCCCCTTTCCTTTACAATGAAACCGTTGCCATAACAACAACCATGCCATTGAAGCCTGCCCCATTTATTCCCTCCAGGTTTCCTTGCGGACCGCCCATGACGGTGAGGGGCGGTCTCACTGATATCATCCAAAGCATTCCCGAAGGACGCATGCTGCGTGCCGACAGCGCCGTTTTGCACCATGTGCAGATCCCCGGCCGGCGAAAACTGCCCAGGCGCTTAAAAACCTTGCGCATGCGCCTGGAAACCGTCGACATTGCCAACTACCGCAGTCGCCTGATAGACCGGACGTGTTGAGCCCTTGACCCCTCGAACCCTTATGAGTTATGCAAAGCTCAACATACGCGTTCCGCAATGACCCTTCATAGCGACTTCCCATGCAAAAACCCCTCACCTACCGCCACATTCTGATCATCGCCGACATCGAGGGCAGCAGCGGCTGCGGCAGTTACCAGGCCTCATCGTTCCTGACAAAGCCCTGGGCGCGGGCCTGCGCGGCCATGTCCCGGGACGTGGATGCCGTAGTCAGAGGATTGTTCGACGCCGGTGTCCAAAAGGTAACGGTCAAGGATTTTCACCGCACCGCCTACAACCTGCTGCCCGAATTGATCGACGACCGGGCCCGAATCGGTTGCGGCTACCGCCGGGGCCCCGTGCCGGGCCTGGGTGATCCCGGAGATGCCGAAGCGGTGATGATGATCGGCATGCACGCAGCAGCGGGCACCGGCGGGTTTCTGGCCCACACCCTGACCTCGCGACTGGACTCCCTGGCTGTAGCCGGCCGCCCCCTGGCAGAAGTGGAACTGTTTGCCGCTTCACTGGCAGCGCATGGCATCCCGGCGGTGTTCTTTTCCGGCTGCCCGGTGGCCTGCGCCCAGGCCCGTGAACGCATAACGGGGATCCACACGTTTCCCATCGACAAAACCATCCCGCCGGAAACCCTGGATGCGGATCGATGGCGAAGGGGTCTGGCACAAGCAGCAGCCGAATCGTTAATCAACGTTTCCGTGATGCCTTACCGTCCCGACGGGCCCTTCCACGCCGAAATCACCATCCGGGACGGGGCAGCGGCAGCCTCGAAAATGGCCGATCCATGGGGATTCAAACGCGCCGGTGCCACCGTGCGTATCGATGCGGATGATATTCACACGCTTTACACCAGCCTGATCCGCCTGTGCTACCTGCCCCCGCTGGCCGAAAAGACCCTTCCCTACAGCCTTGGCCTTTACAACCTGGCCGGTCGCCTGGGTCGGATCTGGGCCCGCCGCCAGTTGGCCAACGGACAGCGACATTGACACCCGGATCGCCTTCATCTATACCTCCACCCGTATGGGACAGCTAAGTCCGCCAGCTGCGCTGGGCGCAATGTTTCGGGTTGGCAGACAAATGCCGGTGCCGGTTCACAAATGGCAGGTTGCGGTTCAGGCCGAGGCCGCAGTGATGCGTTAAAATATGATTAGTATCGACAATCTATACAAGAGCTTCGGCGGCCGCGTGCTTTTCGACGGCGTCAGCTTCAAGATCAACTCAAAAGAGCGCATCGGCCTGGTGGGGCGCAATGGCCACGGCAAGTCGACCCTGTTTCGCATCATCGTCGGCGAGGAGGGCTGTGACGACGGCGCCGTCAGCATGCCCAAAGGCTATCGCATCGGTTACGTTCGGCAGCACATCCAGTTTACCGAAACCACCGTGCTGGCCGAGGGCATGAAAGGATTGATCGCATCGGAAAAAGATCACCACTGGAAAGTGGAGAAAATCCTGGCCGGCCTGGGGTTCTCCGACGGTGACATGGTCAGAAGCCCCCATGATTTCTCCGGCGGCTTCCAGGTACGGCTCAACCTGGTCAAGGTGCTGGTCTCGGAACCGGACCTGCTGCTGCTGGACGAGCCCACCAACTACCTGGACATCACCTCCATCCGCTGGATTGAGAATTTTCTGCTCTCCTGGCCCCATGAACTGATGCTGATCACCCACGACCGGGGATTCATGGACAAGCTGGTGACCCACACCGTTGGTATTCACCGCAAAAAGGCCAGAAAGATCGAAGGCAATACGGAAAAGTACTACGACCGCATCGCCCAGGATGAGGAGATCTACGAAAAGACCCGGCTCAACGACGAGCGCCGCGAAAAGGAGATCCGCCTGTTCATCTCCCGGTTCAGGGCCAAAGCACGGCTGGCCAACATGGTCCAATCCCGGGTTAAAACCCTGGCCAAGATGGAAAAAAAGGACAAGCTGGAGCAGGCCAAAAACCTGGAGTTCTCCTTTCGCAGCAAGCCTTTCAAGGCCAAGCAGGTGGGTACCGTTGAAGGTCTCTCCTTTGCCTGGGGGGCGCAGCGGCCGCTTTTCGAAGACCTGGGCTTTTCCATTCTGGCCGGGGAGCGGATCTGCGTCGTGGGTAAAAACGGCAAGGGCAAGACCACACTGCTCAAAGTACTGGCCGGCAATCTGCCCCCGGCATCGGGAAAGATCGCCTACAACCCGCAGGTCGTGTCCGGGGTGTTCGAGCAGACCAACGTCCAGAGCCTGGTGGACAGCCGGACCGTAGAGGAGGAGCTGCTCTATGCCCAGCCGGACGTGGACCGCCAGAAGGCCCGCAACATCTGCGGGGCCATGATGTTCGAGGGCGACAGCGCCTTGAAGAAGATCAGCGTGCTCTCCGGCGGTGAGAAAAGCCGGGTGATGCTGGGCAAACTGCTGGTCACCCCGGTGAACCTGCTGATGCTGGACGAACCCACCAACCATCTGGACATGGACGCCTGCGACGCCCTGTTGGCCGCCATCGACAATTTCGACGGGGCGGTGATCATGGTCACCCACAACGAGATGTTTCTGCACGCCCTGGCCGACCGGTTGATTGTCTTCGATGACGCCGGTGCCCACATGTTCGACGGCAGTTACCAGGAGTTCCTGGAAAAGGGCGGCTGGGGGGACACGCCGGCAATGACCCGGCGGCTGGTGGATGATTCGGACGTCGACCGATCACCCGACCTCCCCCGTCCGACCAAAAAGGAACTCAGGCGCCTGCGATCGGAAATCATCACCGAAAAATCAAAGGTGCTCAAGCCCATGGAAGATGCGATCGCTGCGGCAGAAAAGAGTATTGAAAAAAATGAGGTCCTGCTGGACCGGTTGAACCGGGAGATGGTCGAGGCATCCGAGCAGGGCGATGGTGCCCGAATCGGCCCCCTTTCCCAGAAAATCCGCACCTGCCAGGAAATCATCGAAACCCGTTTCGCCGAAATGGAGCAGATGGACGAACAGCGGCAGCGGCTGGAGAAGAAATTTGAAAAACGCCTGGCGGAATTGGAAGCTTGAAATCCATCCTTCTCATCCACCCCCCGGTCGCCAAACCCTGCGAACCCCCTGCAGGATTGGCCAAACTGGCCTGGGCGCTGCGTGTCCAAGGGGTCGACTGCCGGATCTACGATGCCAGCATCGATGGCGTCCTGGGGCTGCTCCACCGGCCGATTACGGCAGACGACACCTGGTCCCGGCGGGCACTGGCCGGCCGGACAGCCAACATCAATGCCCTGCGGTCCCCGGATCTTTATCGCAACCGGGACCGCTATAAACGGGCGGTCATGGACACCAACCGGGCCCTTCACCTGGCAGGCCTTGAATTCGACGCCGCCCTCTCCCTGTCCAACTATGGATCGAAAGCCCTTTCACCGGTTCGCAGCGCGGATTTAATACGGGCGGCCGAAGGATTCGAATCCAACCCGTTCCATGCCATCTTTTCTGCAACCCTGTCGGTTCTTTTCGATCAACGGGAACCGGCGATCGTCGGCGTGTCGATCAATTTCATGAGCCAGGCCCTGTGTGCCTTTGCCATGATCGGTTTTATCCGCAAGCAGTTGTCCCGGGTGAAGATCGTCTGCGGTGGCGGGCTGGTGACATCCTGGATGAACATTCCGAACCTTGGCAACCCGTTTGGGGGACTGGTCGACGAAATGGTCTGCGGGCCGGGGGAAAACCGGCTGATCGAGCTGTGCACGGGTAAAAATGAGATCCAACCCGCGGTCACCGGATATGACTTCTCTTCCTTTAATATGGACCGTTATCTCTCTCCGGTGCGGGTGATGCCCTACGGCACCTCAAGGGGGTGCTACTGGAAAAAATGCGCCTTCTGCCCGGAAACCGCTGAAGATGCGCCCTACCTCACCGGCACCCCTCAGGTGCTGGTGGATGATCTGAGACAGGCGGCCGCACAAACCTCGGCCGGGCTTGTCCATTTCCTGGACAATGCCCTCTCTCCCCGGCTGCTGGGGCATCTGGTCGGCCACCCGCCTGGCGTCCCCTGGTATGGTTTTACCCGGGTCACCCGGCACCTCACCGACCCTGATTTTGTAAAAGGGTTGAAAACATCCGGCTGTGTCATGCTGAAGCTGGGGGTGGAATCCGGGGATCAGGATGTGCTGGATGCCCTTGGCAAAGGCATCCATATCGATGCCGTATCCCATTCGCTGGACACCATTCACCAGGCGGGCATCGCCACATACGTGTATCTGCTCTTCGGCACACCTGCGGAGAACGAGCGCAGCGCCGAGCGGACGCTGGAATTCACCCTTGCCCATGCCCCGTCCATCGATTTTCTCAATCTGGCCATCTTCAATCTTCCCGCCCACAGCGACGAGGCCGGTGGTCTGGATACGATGGATTTCTACGAAGGCGACCTTTCCTTGTATCGCGAGTTTATCCATCCCCAGGGCTGGAGCCGGGACCGGGTCAGGCGCTTTTTAACCAAAGAATTTAAAAAACCGGCGGCAATAAGAAAAATCCTTAACGATGACCCACCCTTTTTCACCTCCAACCACGCCCCTTTTTTCATATGGACCCTGGCGTATGGCGCCGAAGAATGAATTGTTGAGCGTAACGGTAAGTTTTTCATTGAAAGGTGTCGATCGCGAAAAATCATCGGCAGAACCAACCTGACGGAAGCGGATGTTCGCAGCCAGGGGCGGTTTGAGGACGCCATTGGCATTTTACCCGAGTTTTTGGATGCTTGCGGGATAGTTATTCTGCCCACCACCAGCCGCTATTTCCAGGTACCCTTTGGAATCCTGGTTCCGCAGCAGGTGGAGAACCTGCTGGTGGCCGTGCGTTGTGTAGCAGGAGATCGAATATCCCATTCAGCCACCCGCCAGATGATGTGCTGCAGAGTTACCGGACAGGGGGCCGGTGTGGCCGCAGCACTCTCCATCCAGATGGTGTCAGTTGCAGCCAAATTGATATTACTCGCCTGCAGCGGGCATTGATGAAGCAGGGGGTTCGAATAAGATGATCCGAGCCTCTGCCAAGATCAACCGGCTTTCTTGCGTTTGGCGATGTAGGTCGTCAGTGCGCTTTTCACTTCCAGATCGATCGCTGGCTTTTCATAGACCGCCAGGCGCTGACTAACCTTTTTGGTAGCGGTCTGATCAATTCGCTTGGAACCGGCGGACTTCCAGCCGGCATGATTCTGTCGATTGAAAAAATCGGTCGTGTAGAATTCCGTCCGGCACCGCTTGAACGTTTGGGGCTGGGTCAGGTACTGGCCCCCGATGCCCACGGTTTTGATCATTTCCACATCGATGGCCTCATCGGAAAAGTCGATGGGCGTGATCAGTTTGCGGAGGATGGCACACATCTCTTCATCGATCAGAAATTTTTCAAAGCTCATGGCCAAGTATGAACCCAGAATGCCGGCCGCGTCGAGAATTAAATGGATGCCGCTACGGACAGCGGCAGACAGGGAAAGGGCAGATTCTCCCGCCGCCTGGGCGTCGGCAACATGGGTATCGGTCAGGCTGCCCCCGCTGCGGCTGGGAAGGCTGTAAAAGCGGGCCATCTGGGCGGTTGCCGAAACGAGCATGGACAATTCCGGGCAGCCGACAGCCAATCCTCCGGTACGCATATCCATGGCGGAAGACAAGCCACCGTAGAGCACCGGAACACCGGGATTGACCAGCTGGGCCAGGGTGATGCCCGCCAGAATCTCGGCATTTTGCAGGACCAGCACACCGGCAAGGGTCACCGGCCCCGACGACCCCGCCATGACCAGGGAATCGATCACGCAGGCCTGGTTTGCCCGGGCCAGTTCGATGAGAGAACCGGCCATCTCCTCATGAAACTGAAGCGGCGACTGGGAGCTGATCAGGGAGACCGACACCGGTCCCGTGTCGGCAAGCTTGTCTTTACCGCCCCATAAAATAGCGGCCATCTCAACGCAGTCCCGGGCGCCCTGCCGGGATACCGGACTTCCCATAAACGGTTTGTCGCACAAGCCGATACTGGAAAAAAGCATGTCCAGGTGGGCGGTATCCGTAGAGACATCACCGGGTACCACCATCATGAACCCGTTCATGTCGATGGTTCTGGAGGTCTGGACCAGTTTGCAAAAGGTCTCGTAGTCCGCCAGGGTGGCAACCCGCTGGCTGCCGTCGGAAAGGGCGATGAAAGGGGCCCCGTAACCGGGAGCAAACACAAAATCGTCCCCACCCACAGCAACACTTTTTTCCGGATTACGTGCCGTTACCGTGAACCGTGAGGGGACCGTTTCGAGCGCTTTTCGAACCTGGGATTCGGTCATGAAAACCGTTTTCCCGTCCACCCTGAAACCGTGGGTGTTGAAGATCTCTAATGCCTCGGATTCATTGAAGGCCACACCGACACAGGACAGCAGTTCCATGGATCCATCGTGAATCCGGGTCATCTGGTCCGTAGTGAAGGTTTGCATCCGGTCATACATGGTTGGTCCTTTTCGTTGGGATCGGTTTATTGGATTTGACAGCGAGTTGGCTCGTCGGCAATCCAAAAAAGGTGCTTATGGGATATACTCGTTACATTGGGATCTTCCATATCTCCACTGCACCATGCACGACGGCTAAGGCCACAATGTCTTGAGGGTTGCTGTCAGGGCAGTCAATAGGCGGGTGACATTTTCCTGTCTGGCCGTGTGGCCCATGAGCCCGATACGCCAGATTTTTCCGGCCAGGGGACCCAGTCCGGCTCCGATTTCAATTTTGTACTCCTTGAGCAGGGTACTGCGCACAGCGGCCTCGTCAACACCTTCCGGGACCCTGATGGAGTTGAGCATGGGGAGCCGGCTGTCGGGCGCAACCAGCATAGATAGGCCCATATCCTCGAGGCCCTGCACCAATGCGTTGTGGTAGGTCATGTGCCGCTGATAGACGTTGTCAGGGCCCTCTTCCAGAATCAGCAGAAGCGCCTGGTACAGCCCATAGTGCATATTGATGGGGGCCGTGTGGTGATAGGCCCGCGTAGCCCCTTTCCAGTACTTGATGATCATGGAAAGATCCAGGTACCAGTTGGGCACCTTGGTCTTTCGGCTTTCCAAAGCAGCCACGGCTTTGTCGGAAAAGGAGAGCGGAGCCAGGCCGGGAGGACAGGAGAGGCATTTCTGCGTGCCGCTGTACAGGGCATCGATGCCCCATGCATCCATGGCGATCTCCACGCCGCCGAGGCTGGTGACGGCATCCACCAGATAAATCGTGTCGGAACCCTTCAGCAATGCGCCAATATCCGCCACGGGATTTTTCACACCCGTGGACGTCTCCGCATGCACAACGGCAACGATTTTGTAGTGCTTACCTGAGATCTTGTTTTTGATCCCATCGACCACCACGGGCGTACCCCATTCAAATTCCAGGGTATCGACATTGGCCCCCAGGCGTTGTGCCACGTCCTGCATGCGCATGCCGAAGACCCCATTGATGAGCACCAGCACGGGGTCATCTTTTTCGACCAGGTTGACAAAGCAGGCCTCCATTCCGGAAGAGCCGGTGCCGGACATGGGGATCGTCAGGGTGTTTTCGGTGTTGAGCAGGGTCCGCAGGTTGGCCTTGATGGCATCCATGATGCGGATGAAGTAGGGATCGAGGTGCCCAATGCTCTTTTTCCCCAAGGCCTCGTACACCTTGTCATGCACGCAGGAGGGTCCGGGCCCCATCAAAAGGATGTCTTCAATGCCGTTGAGTAGATTTTCCATAGCCAATGGTTGCCTTTCTTTTACGGTTTAACGGTGGAGGATTGAACTCACCCCGCGGCTCCGATGAGCGGGATCTCTGCTTCGCTCCGACAAGCCGCGGGGAATGCGCTCGCTATCGCGGTTCAAGAGGGTTTGCATGGAACAGATATCATTGCAGGTTAACCGACACCATCGAACCGGGTGCGTTTAAGGGATGCGATCTATGGCGGATCAAGCAGCGCAATAATTTCCAACGGATGGCTCACCAACGTTTGACAACCGTTTTCCGTCAGTTCTTTGGGTCCTCTGAAGCCCCAGGCAACACCCACGGCATGCATGCCCGCAGCCGTAGCCGTCTTCATATCCACGGCACTGTCCCCCACAAAGAGAAATGTTTCCGGCGACCGGTCGATCTGCCGGGCGATGTCCAGCGCCGACGCCGGGTCAGGCTTGACCGGGAAATGGTCGTTCTGACCCATGACGACCCTGAAATCCCACTTGTCAAAATAGGCGTTCACATACCGCACGGTAAAATCATGAGGTTTATTGGAGAGCACCGCCAGCGGCAGGCCCCTTGTCAACAGGTGGTCCAACAGATCCGTGATGCCCTCGTATGGGCGGGTCTTGCGGTTCCAGTTCTCCCAGTAGAGTTCCCGTGCCCGGCGGACGCAAGCATCGACCATCTCTTGCGAACGACCGTCGATGGGCAGCGCCCGGGTGACCAACATCTGGATGCCGTTGCCGATAAAGCGCCGGTAATCATCCGTGGTGTGGCCGGGAAAGCCGTATTCCGCCAGCATCAGGTTAACCGAATCCCCGATGTCCGCCAGGGTGTCCAGCAGTGTGCCGTCCAGATCAAAAATGATGGCCTGGAATTCATTGATTTGATGTTCGTTCATCTTCAGCCCATACTCCCTCAAACCGCCATGTCCGCGGTGTCAATCATTGCGCCCGCTTTTCCTCAACCTCGCCAAGGGCAAGGCAGGCAGGTAAATACAGACGCGGGTTCCCCGGTCAATCTGTGATTCAACCGATATCCAACCGCCATAGTTCTTTACGATGCCATAAACCGCTGCTAAACCGAGCCCCCGGCCAACGCCTTTAGTTGTAAAAAAAGGTTCGAACACCCGTTTTTTAGTTGCTTCATCCATGCCCCGCCCGCTATCCTCGATGGTCAAGGTGACATAGGGTCCGGGTAACAATCCTGGGAAAGCCGCTGCATCTTTTTTGGTGATCAATTCATTCTTGCAGGCGATTTTAATGCGGCCTTTGCCTTCGATTGCCTCCGCTGCATTGGACAGAACAGCCGACAAAACCATCAGAAACTGGGATGAATCCCCCCTGGTTTTCAAGATGACATCGGGCAGGCTGGTCTCTAACACAATCGATGGGTCAAGGGTGTTTTGGAGCAAGGGTAATGTATTGCGAACAAAATCACTCAGTGAAATTTCTCTGCCCTCGTAATTGCCTCCCCGGGCGTATGCCAGCAACTGGGTCGTCAGCTGCTCCATTCGATCTGCCGATTTCCGTATGGAGGTAATATACTGCGACGTTTTCTCATCCTTGGGCACATCTAATTCAAGCATGTCAATGGTTCCCACGATCACAGACAGCTCGTTATTGAACTGGTGGGCAATACCACCTGCCAGTTTGGCGATGGCTTCCATCTTTTGCGCTTGCTGCTGCTGCCATTCAAGTTTCTTCTGTTCTGTGATGTTACTGACGATGATTCTGGAATGCTTGCGCTTGCTGTCGCTGTGGCTGACAAGCATGCATTCAAAATTCGCATAAAATTCGCTGCCGTCATTTCTCACCAGCGTTATTCTGAAGGACTGCAAATTTCCGGATTCCAAAAGGTACTTGTGACGTAGGTAGTACACATCCTGATCCTTGCGTTGGATAAAACGACTGAGCGGTCTTCCAACGAACGCAGATCGCTCCATCCCCATCAGTGTGGCGAAAGTGAGATTGGCCTCTATTATGGTTCCTCTTTGATCGATTGTCAGGTAGCCGACCGGCGCAAAGTCATACAAATTGGAATATCGATCCCGTGCCGCTTCAAGTTCCTCGTGGATGCGGCGCAGTTCTTCGTTTTGCATTTTCAATTCGATCTGATGCACACGAAGCTCGTGGATCGTCAGCACCATGTCCCCGGCCGACATCCCTTGCACGTCCTCAACGCCTGCAGGCTGTGTTTTCATCTGCGTTTCGGCGCGCATTCTGAGCTTGGAGTGGTCTATCTTTTCCTGGCCATTTTTCATTATCGCTCCATTTATTTCTTGCCGGGGCCCCTGCCCGATGGGAACCACGCCAGATCCCGCTCCGTGGTCGCAATCTCAATCGGCCGGCCGCTTTCGTCCTTCAACACAGTGGCAGTCAGCCAAACATCCAAAAGCCTGCCGTCCTTTGTCAGCCGCTGTGTTTTTAGGGATTTTACGGGTTCACCCTTTTTGAGTTTGTCCATGAAGGCGTGTTCCGCTTTCCGCCTCTGCCTGGGAATCAATTCGTCGATGGTCATTTTCTGTGCTTCAATTTCGGTCCACCCATACATTCTCGCCGCCCCATTGTTCCAGGCCAGAATGCGCCCCTTGAAATCCCTCACGGTAATGGCGTCGTTGGCATCCTCCAAGACAATGGCCAACCGACGGATTTTTTCGGCATGCTTGACCTGGTGGATATCCATCACCGTCACCACCACGCCGGCGATGACGTTCTCGCCGGTTCGATACGGCAGAACCTTCAAGGCATACCAGCGCCCGTCTTCAGATAGAATTTCCGTTTCCAGGGTATTCAGGTCATTGAGAACTGTGGTTGCATGGTCAGCCAGATCGACCCCCGGAAAGCTGGTGGCGAGGTCGCTCAGCGGCCTGCCGATATCGGTGGGTATCAGTTGGATGAGCCGGGCCGCCGCCGGGGTGTAACGCTTGATATTGAGGTGGGTGTCCATAAAGATGGAGGCGATCTCAGTAGCTGCCAGCAGGTTGTTCATGTCGTCACTGGTCTTTGAGAGCTCGTTCACTTTGCTTTGAAGCTCCGAGTTGACCGTAGCCAGCTCTTCGTTTGTCGATTGAAGTTCCTCCTTGGACGTCTCCAACTCCTCATTTGTGCTCTGCAACTCCTCATTGACCGACTGCATCTCCTCGTTGTTGGATTTTAATTCCTCGTTAGAGGTTTCGAGTTCCTCGATGGTGGCCTGCAGGTATTCGTGGGTCGATTGCAGCTCCTGTTCGAGTTGATGGACCGATGGATCTATCTTTTTTGCAGCGGATGCCTTCCCCGGCGGTTCATCCGGCAGACAGCTGGGTGCCTTTTCCTCAAAGATAACCAGCAAGAGACCCGGGGGCAATCCTACAGCGGTCACGGGACGGATCGATATATCAACCATACAAACCGTGTTGTTGGTGTTGACCCGAACACCCTCGCAGTCGACGCGTTTTTTGTCCCGGACCGCCTGGTGAAGCGCTGAGGTCAATTTATATTTTAGATCCTGCCGGGCCATTTTTATAATGTTGAAGCTGGGCTTGCCCGTCGGCACCCCGAGGAATTTTTCCGTCTGACCGACAAATTGCAGGATTTCATGGTTGTCATCGATCAAAACCCCGGTGGGCGACAATTCGCTGAGAATCGCTTTTTCGGTGACGGCCTGGATATCGGTGGTCACCGGCAGGCTCATGGGGCCATCGGGTTCGAGATGAACCGGACCGCCAAGCGTGCTTTTGTTCGGATAATCGATGGTTCCTTCCCTGAGGCTTTCCTTGCGTGTAAAGATCTTCCACTTGGCGTTCAGGGGTTGAAATAAATCAGTGTATTCGCCGATGGTCTCAGAGGTGCCTAAAAACAATACCCCTTGCGGATTCAACGTATAGTGAAACAAGGGGATGATCTTTTTCTGAAGCGAGTGGTCCATATAAATCATCAGATTGCGGCAGCTCACCAAATCAAGTCGTGAAAAAGGCGGATCCTTGATGATGCTTTGCAAAGAAAAAACGACCATATCCCGGATCTGCTTTTTGATCCTGAAAGCGCCGTCTTCTTTCGTGAAAAATTGATCTATTCGCGCCTTGGAAACATCCGCGGCGATGCTGTCCGGGAAGCATCCCCTGCGGGCGTTCTCGATGGCCGTTTCATCGATATCCGTAGCAAAAATCTGCACATTGAGATGTTTTCTCAGTTTCTCCATCGCCTCTGCAACGATCACGGCCAGTGAATAGGCTTCCTCCCCGGTCGAACATCCCACCACCCAGCAGCGAAGCGGGTCGTCCGAATGCTTGGCGTGCAGCAATGGGGGAAGCACCTGCTCCTCGATCACCCGGTATGCTTCGGGGTCTCTGAAAAGACTGGTGACGCCGATCACCAGATCTTTGAACAGGGCGTCGATTTCCAGGGGATTTTTCTGCATGTAAATGATGTAGTCTGCCAGCTTGTCGATCTGATGGACCGCCAGGCGGCGTTCGATCCGGCGTCGGATGGTGGTTTGCTTGTACTGTGAGAAATCGTGGCCGGTGGTGCTGCGGATCAGGGAAAAGACTTTCTGGAGCTGATGTTGAATGTTGCTCTGGGAGATGTTGATCTTGCCGGGCGACTTTAAAAAGGGATGCTTCGCATAGCTGATCAAGGCATCGGGCATTTTTTCCACGGCAAGGATAAAATCGACCATGCCGGTTCCGATGGCGCTTCTGGGCATCCCGTCGTATTTGGCCGTGTCCGGGTCCTGGGCCATGACCATGCCGCCTTCTCCCTTGATGGCCTTGACACCCAGCGTCCCGTCCGAGGCCGTTCCTGATACAATGATGCCGATCGCTTTTTCTTTCTGGTCCTCCGACAACGATCGGAAAAAAAAATCAATCGGCATGTTGATCGCGCTGCTTTTGACCGGCGCCATCAGATGAAGGGTGCGATTGAATATGGCCACGTTTTTATTGGGCGGGTTGAGATAGACGCGATTTTTTGCAAGGGTCATACCGTCTTCGATCTCGCGGACGGTCATTCGGGTATATTTGGCCAGAAGCGAGGCCATGATGCTTTTAAAATTCGGACTGAGGTGCTGGATGATCACAAAGGCAATGTTGGCTTCAGATGGCATCCTGGAAAAAAAGAGTTGAAGGGTTTCCAAACCACCGGCCGAGGCACCGATGCCGACAATCGGGAAGCCGGCTTGTCGTTTTGAAGAAGCCCTTTTGGCAGGTGGGGTCTTGTTCACTTGGGTTGACATCGCCAGTGCCTCTCGAATGGGTATGAACGAAAAAAATAGCTGAATTCGATACCTGATGGATCGCCGTTAAAGAAAAACAGTAGGTTTTTTTCCTTATTTTTATCCATGCGTGCACCTGACAGGGTGCTTATAAGCGCCATGAACGCAGGTAAGCAGGGGCAGGATTTGGCGAATAAGCGGAGTTTATGGGTGAAAAATCAGAACCGGACCATAGCACGAAAGCGGGTCATTTAACAGCCGTTAAAAAGCGGTGTTTCCGTTATACGGAATCACTGGCCTGTCGTTTGAGCCGAAGCGGCCGTTGGGTTGTGGTGGCTGGGTGCCGACAGTCTCACAGCACCGGTGCAGCAGTGACGATTATCCCCCCGACCGCCTGACCGTATACCCCATGCCTTCCAGCTCGGCCATCAATACATCCCGGTGATCCCCTTGAATTTCGATGGTACCGGCCTTGACCGTGCCGCCGCTGCCGCATTTCTGCTTGAGTGTTTTGGCCACCTGCTTCAACGCTGCGTCATCAATGGGAATGCCGGTAATCACGGTCACGCCCTTGCCTTTGCGGCCTTTGGTAGCCCTTCCGATCCTGACGATGCCGTTCCCTGCCGGCGGTGCCGGCGTTTTCCTGCAGCTGCAGCGGTCCAGCTGTTTATGGCATGACGGGCAGGTTCGGCCATGCTCGGTGGAGAATACCAGACGGGCGTTCCGGTTTTCGTATCGCGCCATATCCATCCTTTCCACAGGTCGTGCAGGAGGTTCAGAAGCTAACCTTGCTACGCAGCGTCTTCTGCTTTCCCCGCCGAGTTTTGCTGTCCATGCGCCGCCGCTGGGAACCACGGGTGGGGCGGGTGAATTTACGTTTCTTTACCGGCACCAGGCTGCTGCGGATCAGTTGCACCAGACGCATCAGCGCTGCGTCCCGGTTTTTCTCAAGGGTTCGATATTGTTGGGCCTTGATCACGATGACGCCGCTTTTGGTGATGCGCTGGTCCCGGCAACGCAAGACCTGCGCCTTGACCGATTCCGGCAGAGACGACCCACCGATGTCGAAGCGCAGATGCACCGCCGACGACACCTTGTTCACATTCTGCCCACCGGCCCCCTGGGCGCGAATGGCCGTCATTTCGATTTCATCGTCCGGTATGGACAATTGGTTGGATATCGATAGCATTTGTCATCATCCGTCGTTGGCGCTTAGCAGCAGGTGGCGACCGACCTTGCTGCGGATCATATCAGAGCGGTTTCGCCGTTGGCAAGCCCGACGGGAAACAATCGGAATAACAGGCTGATAAATACCAATGCGAGAGCATCGCTGCGGCCGGAAAAGGCTTTCACAGGAATGACTTCCATGTATCCAAACCAATCCATCCGTGATTTTGCTTCGAATGTGATTGGGGTGAATGCAGCTGATAGCAATGACGAAAAAATGGGTAAGATCGCCAGGTGGGTTCAAAAACATATACGATATAGGGAAGATATCGATAACTATCGCTATAGGTTATGATAGTATGGCAAGAATAAAAAACCAATTGTGGATCGACAATTTCATCAACAACTTCGTTTAAGAATAATACCCTTCTCCCGGCCCCTTGTAATCCTGAATCGTATTGCCGCCGTCGATGACGAAGGTCTGGCCGGTGATGTAAGTGGCTTCGTCGGAGGCGAGAAAAGCGATCAGGTCGGCGACCTCCGGCGGGGTTCCGGACCGTCCCATGGGGGTGTGTCGCCCCGCCGTCTTCTCTTCTTCGGTGGATGATCCCGTCTCGATCCATCCCGGCGCAACGCTGTTGACGGTAATGCCGTCGCGTGCCACCTCCATGGCCAGGCTGCGGCCCATGCCGACCATGGCTGCCTTGGCCGCGCTGTAGGCCGTCTCTCCAGGATTGCTCACTAACGGACCGGTGACCGATGCGACGTTGACGATACGGCCGTACCTGTTTTTCAGCATGTATGGCAGCACCGCATGGGTGACGTTGAAACAGGTGGTCAGGTTGCGGTCGATGGATTTGTGCCACTCCCGGGGCGACAGCTGCGCCAGGTGGATCATGGCCTCGGGATCGCCCACCTGGGACATGCCGGCGTTGTTGACCAGAATGTCGATGCGGCCGAATTGGCCGATCACATCGTCCACCAGGGCGCGGGTCTGATCCATGCGGGTCAGGTCGGCCAGCTGGGCCACGACCCTGCCGCCTGATTCATCGAGGGAGGCCTGCCGTTTGAAGATCCGGTCGGTGGTTGAGGTGACGGCCACGCCGGCCCCGCTTTTCATGAGCAGCGCCGCCGTGGCAAAACCGATGCCGTGTCGGCTGCCGCACCCGGTTACCAGGGCCACCCGGTTTTCGAATCGTCTCTCGTTGATGCACATTGGGGTCTCCTTTCCGTTGCGGGCAAGGACCTCAGGCGTCCGCCAGGCAGGCGATCTCACCCATGCACGCATCCCAATGCCCCGACCAGGCGGTCGATATCGTCATCCGAGGCCATGGGCGTCACGAGCATCATGTTGTGGAACGGCGTGATAATAAACCCCCGGTTGGCCAGGTAGATGTCTGGCACTGCTTGATATTTCGCCATCGCCCCTGTCAGGAACGGCTCGAATACGACAGCAGGTTTCGCGGCAGGATGAGGTCGATCACCCCAGTATCAGACGCTGGGGATCGCACTTGTCTCTTAAAATCGATAGTTCTTCCGCAGATGGCGGTTGGATCTGCGTGGCCTGCGACGTGTCCACGGCAAAGCCCATGTTATCGAGAACATCTTCTTTTCTCACGCCCTGGAAACATCCTTTCAGAACCATTCGCCTGGTTTGCGGATCGAACCCCATGATGGCCATGTTGGTGATCACGCAGGAGGGCCCCCCGTCCGGCAAGCCGGCCCTTTTGCGTCCGTCAGGCCCGTCGAGCCACCCGGGACTGGTCAGATAATCCAGTTTGGGGACGAATTTTCGCTTGGCGTGCTGCATGAAGATGATTGTCCGGCTGACAAAGGAGGCCACGTCACAGGCGCCGCCGCTGCCGGAGAAACGCACCGTGGGATGGTGGTAATCGCCGATGACGGTAGAGTTCAGGTTGCCGTAGATGTCGATCTGGGCGGCGCCCATGATGCCCACCACCTGCCGACCGGTAAAGCGGTTCTGCATGGTGGCGAAGGCATCCGCCAGGCTGCCGTTGACCGACGTGGCGAACATCACCCGCGGATCGCCCACGGCCAGGGGGACCTCCTCCAGTTGGGAGTCGATGGCCCCGGTTTCGAAAAAGATCACGCTGTTGGGGGCACTGATATGCTTGGCCGCCATGGCGGCCAGCATGGAGATGCCCGTGCCGCAAAACACGATATCGCCGTCGCGGATTTCCCTGGCCGCAGCGACGGCCATCATCTCTCGGCTGGTATACTCAGGTTCAGGGGACATGAGTTCCTTCTTCTCCTATCTTTTTCGAGCCTGAGTTATCAAATGTTCATCACATGCCCAGTGTCCGTTGAAAATGGGTAGATTTCGGTTCAGACCAAGGCCGCAGAGACCTTGAAACCGCAGGAGTACTGCGCATACGTTGAGGATTAAATTTGGAGCCAGACGCGGAAATCTGGGCGAAAGGGGGCCATTTTCAATGGACACTATCGGCGATCGAGCCCTACAGCATACCCCGTACGCGGATCGGCCTTTATCTTTTCCAGCTGACGATCGTCGATTCGTGCCATCATCTCCTCATGGTTCTTCGACGAGAAGATCTCCGTTTCCAGATAGGCCCGATAGCGGTCGTCGTCCAGCGCCGCCTTCCGGTAGTGGTGCAGGCGGGTCGGGTCGTAGTCGTAGTGCCGGTAGCAGGCGGTGGGCCAAGCCCCCATGGGGACATGCACCACGGCATCCACGCTAAAGAAAGGGATCTGGTTCCGTTCCGGCGCCCCGCGCAGGAGGTCGTCGTCGACCAGCGTCTCACAGGTGACGATGAGGTGCCTGGCAGCCTTGGCCTGCTCCACATCGGCAAATGGCAGGCCGTTGATGCGGGCGGTTCCCTGTCGGTCGGCGGCCTGTACGTGAATGATTGTGACATCCGGGTTGATCGCCGGTACCAGCACCACCCGGTCCGTATCGCACCAGCCGTCGAAGGGGTTGTCCATGACGACCAGTTTACGGTCGGGAACGCGCGGATCTGCCTGGCGCGCGGTTTCCGAGAAGCCCCACCGGTTGACGATGTCCGACCCCAGCGAGGAACGCGTCGGCAGGAAAGGCACGCCCATGGCACCGGCCATGAAACGCAGCGTCATCTGATAGTTGGTGTAGTCCTCGACCGGCAGTTGCCCGGATTCGACCGCTTTGCGGAACCGGATGCAGGTGGACGCGAACCGCCCGCTGCCGGCATAGGCGATCTCGAGCTGGTTCACGCAGCCAGCCCCGATCAGTTCGTCGACCCCCTGACCGTTGGAATGGGCGTAGAGATGCAAGCGGCCTTTTTTCTGGCGAATGATTTCATACACCGCCGCCATGGGATTGCGATTGATGGTAAATCCGCCGATGGAGACGTGGGCGCCGTCGGGGACGAATCGGGAAACGGCGTCCGCCAGGGACATCAGCTTGTCGTTACTTACATTCATGGGTGGGTGTTCCACTTAGTATCTTAATGCTGAAATTCGTGTTTTTTTGTCAGAAAACAAAAGACAAATAGCAAGTAAATAAAAACCAATCGCCAAAAACCAAATGACAAATAAATCGCAATACCCAAATTCAAAATTCCAAACAACCGTTGGTTTTAGTTTTTGTTGAGATTTGGTGCATGCATTTAATGTTTCCGGTAAATCCGGGTTTGGTATTGGTTTGTCGTCTATGGTGGTTACATAGTCAAATCCGGAAGTTCTCCCGTTTCGTGCCATCCCCTCAGGCGGTAGTAGTCGTCAATCAGCCGCCTCAGATCTTCTGTTGCGATCCGACGACCGTCAGGCAGGGCCTCGTTCAACAGCCGTTTGGGCAGCCAGTCGTCCGTGGCACGCAGGCCCTCTCTCAAATTGAAGCGGCGGGCACTGTCGGTGACGCGGGCCGCCAGGGCTTGAAGGTCCTGCTTCTGCATGGTTTCGCCGGTGGTCAGGGCGATCATGTTGCCGATCTCATCCCAGGGGTACAAATCCCGGTAGAAACGGCAGACGATCAGGGTGTCGAAAAGGGTGCAGCGGTCCTCGAAATCGATGAACATGGCCGCCTTGTCTTCAATCTGGTCCGGATCGATGAGGCCGCTGAGTTCGGGTTTGTAAAAGGTAGTCCGCAGATGACAGGCGCCCCGGTCGGCCACGGCGTAGGCCAGCCCCATGCCTTTGAGTACCCGGGGATCGTAGCCCGAGGGTTCGAGCCCTTTGACGTGAACGGCGATATCTTCCAGGCCCAGCTCTTCGCTGGCCGGCCGGATCCCGTCGGCCAGCAGTCCGCCCACATCCTGCCGCAGCACGATTTTTTTAAGCAGCGCGGCGATCTGATCAGGCTGGTTGTAGTCGATCTCTATATCGATTTTTCCCCTTCGCTTGGCTTCGATGGCAAAGGCGGCCAGGTTGCCTGAACTCATGGTGTCCAACCCCATGCGGTCGCACAGATCGTTCAGGTAGACGATCTCCTCGATCTGATCGACCATGCAAAGCCCGCCGAAGGCATAAATGGTCTCGTACTCCGGCCCTTCCAGGGTCAATCCCTGGTGGCGGCCCTGCTGGACCCGAACCGATTTGCCGCAGGCCAGAAAACAGGTCCGGCAGGCCTTGGGTTTGGGCTGGCAGCGCTGCTGCATGCTCTGGGCATTGATGGCTTCAACATGCTGCACCGATCCCTGCGACCAGTAACGGCTGGGAAATCCCCCGGCCTTGTTGAGGATATCAACCATCATGGGCGTACCGTTATTGCGGTAGGCCTGGGTAACGGCGTGATCCTTGTAGAGCGCCAATTTCTCTTTGGCATAGGCTTTTAAGCCTTCCGGATCGGCAAAGGGGCGCTTCTGGCCGCCGTGAAAGACGATGGCCTTGATCTTTTTGGAGCCCAATACCGCCCCCATCCCCGTGCGCCCGCATACCCGCCATCCGTCATTTTTGACGACGGCAAAACGCACACAGTTTTCACCGGCCGGGCCGATCACCATAATGCCCGGCGACGCGGCAGCCACCCGTTTGCGCAGCGACCGCCTCGGTTTCGAACGTATCCAGCCCCCACAGGTCGTCCGCCTCATGAAAAAAGACACCCTGGTCGGTGATCTCCAGCCACAGCGGGCGGTCCGAGGCGCCCTTGATGACAAAGGCATCGAAACCGGCCCGGCTCATGGCGATGGCCGCACTGCCGCCGGCATAGGATTCGCTGTACAGACCGGTCAGCGGGGATTTGGCGAACATGCCATGACGGCACGACCCGTGGAGGGCGCTGTCCGAGGCCGGACCCAGGGCAAACACCAGGTGGTTGTCGGGAGAAAAGGGATCAACGCCGGTTGGATTGCGATCCAGCAGCAGCTGGGTGCCCAGACCCTTGCCGCCCATGCAGGCTCCCAGGAACGCGTCACTCAGCGCCTCTGTCTGGGAGGATCGGTTGCTCACATCGACTGTCAGTGCCTGTTGAAAATAACCATGCATTTTATTAAATCCTTTGGGGCCTGTCTAAAAAAGATAGATGTTGGTAATTCGTTCGCGCTTGTCCGTTTCCGTTTCATATGCCAATTTTCAAAACCTTACCCACATGAAACGGAAACAATATACGCAAAAACATAGACTCAAATAACAAACCACAATTAACAAGTCTCAAATAAATTCCAAATATCCAAATCTCGAGAAAAAAACGAATGGTTGATTGTTAATTTTATTTTTTGACCTTGATATGAATCCTGAATCAGGTACGCGAGACCGCTTCTAAACTTTCCTCCAGTATGGCCAGTCCCCTTTCCAGCTGTTCATCGGTGATGACCAGCGGCATCAGGGTGCGGATGACATTGCCGAAATTACCGCAGGAAAGCAATACCAGTCCCTTTTCATAACAGCGGCCCACCAGTGCCTTGGCCTTGTCGGTGGCCGGCTTCTTGGATTCGCGATCCTCCACCAGCTCCATGGCCAGCATGGGACCTTTGCCGCGCACCTCGCCGATGATCTCGTAGCTTTCCTGCATGGCGGTAAACCGTGCCCGAAGGGTTTCACCCAATGCCACCGCCCGGTCCATCAGGCCGTCTTCAAACAGGATCTCCATGACGGCCAGCGCCGCCCGGCAGGAAACGGGGTTGCCACCGTAGGTGCCGCCCAGCCCCCCCACGTGGGACGCATTCATCATGTCAGCGCGGCCAATCACCGCCGACAGGGGCATGCCGCCGGCAAAACTCTTGGCCATGGTGATGATGTCGGGGGTCACGCCCCAATGGTCGATGGCAAAGAATTTTCCCGTACGTCCGGCACCGCTCTGAACCTCATCGAGAATCAGGGCGATGCCATGCTTTTCGCAGATAGCTTTCAGTTTTGGAAAATACTCGGGGGGCGGGGTAACGAATCCGCCCTCCCCCTGGATGGGTTCGGCGATTACGGCCGCCGTCTGTTCCGCGGCCACATGACTGATAAAAAATTCTTCGAGGTAGTCGGCACAGGCGGTCCCGCAGGCCGGATAGGTCAAGCCGAAGGGGCACCGGTAACAATAGGCAAAGGGCATGCGGTAGACTTCCGGGGCAAAGGGACCGAAGCCGAACTTGTAGGGTTTCACCTTGCTGGTCAGGGTCATGGTCAAGAGGGTGCGGCCATGAAAGGCGTTTTCAAAACAGATGACCGCCGGTCGTTTGGTGGCGTAGCGCGCCACCTTGACTGCATTTTCCACCGCTTCGGCGCCGCTGTTGGCAAACAGGGTCATTTTGGCGAAATCCCCGGGTGCGAGCTGGTTGAGCCGCTCGGCCAGTTCCACATAGGGTTCGTACATGGCCACGTGAAAGCAGGTATGGATGAATTTACCGGCCTGGTCCCGGATGGCCGCCACCACCTTGGGATGGCAGTGCCCCACGTTGTTCACCCCGATGCCGCCGGCAAAATCGATCAGTTCGCGGCCGTCGACATCCACCATGACCGCCCCGCGGGCCTCCTTGATGAATGCGGTGGTGGTGTTAAAGGGTCCTTGGGGTACGTGTCGGTTGCGTTTTTCGAGTAATTCGTGGTTGCGGGCTGGCATATGGGTGACTCCTTTGTTGAATGATGGATTTGGGGCACTAAAGGCTTTATTCATGCGGCAGCGTCGTCCATTGGAACGGTGCCCTGTTATAGGGCGAATACCATACCAACGTCCATTATGCATTGCCTTCTTTCCCGATGGCAAGGCCTTGAATGGAAATTACCATGGCTATCAAGTATGGTATTCCGCAGAAATAAGGCGTTTCTTCCACCGGTAAAAATTTTAACCGCTCAGTTTCGTTTAAGTTACCAAGAACCATATACCCTTTTGTTCTGGTCTGCGCGCAACATTTTGCTTGCCATCATCAATTTAATTGAATATGCAGTTAATAATCGTATACAGTACTCCATTGGCATGACAAGCCGCAAACGCACCGGAACTGTTTGAATCATAAAAATAGCACTGCCAATTGAACCCTCCCCGCGGCAAGCCGCGGGGAGGGTTCACCGGAAGGATAAAAAGGCGATTTCCAGTTCGCTCGTATTCCCCGCCGCAAGCGGCGGGGAATGCGATCGCTATCGCGGTTCAAAATATATACTTTCAGATAATGATTTTGGCAAGGCAGAACGAGGACGTCGTACCCGTCAACCGTCGACGATCGAAAACGCCGATCCATACCATATCTGAAAGTCAACAGAGAACTGACTCGGTTATGAGGAAAAATAAAAGCGCGGCGCTGAGAAAACCGGACATCCTCGAGAGCTATTATCAGGTGCTCATTCAGGAGGGACTGGAAGGCACCTCGATCAGCAAAATCGCCAACCGGATAGGCATTCACCCGAGCCTTATCATCCATTATTTCAAGAACAAAGAGAACATGAAGCTCGAGCTCGTTGATCTGCTGATCGAAAAATATCAGTCTCCGGCAATGATCAACTTCGACCATATTGAGGATGATGAAGAACACTTCAATGCGATCATCGACGTGCTGTTCTCGTTCAAGTGGAATCGAACCGTGGATCCGGGTGTGCATTTCGGTTTTTATTACCTGAGCTTGAGAAATGAACAGATATTGGCGCGCTTCAGGGTCATGTTCAAATGGCTGCGGGACTACCTGAGTGAAAAGCTGATCTATTTCAACGACAAGGGTATCATCAGGGTCAGGGATGCGATCAAGGCTGCCGATTATATTGTCACCCTGATGGAAGGGCTGGAATTTCACTCCCAGTTTTTGGCCGACGGGAAGCATTTCGATGATTTTGCGCAATCCGCCCGGAAAGTCCTGGTCAGCGCATTGAGAAACGGCGAATTTTAATCCTTTAAAGGTGCCACATATCGCTCTCGGCCCTTTATATGGTTCCTATAAAATTAAACGAACGTTCAAATAATTGCCTTGGCCGCAGACAGTTCGCGCGGTCGACCCATTTCAACCAAGGAGCATCCAATGCGTGATTACGAGGAGCATTTCAACAGCGACTACCAGGGAAGAGACATTCAGTCGGCTTATGCCGAGGCGCGCAAGATGGTGGACACCATCTTAACCCCTGCGGACCAGACTCCCCTTGAGGTCCGGCAGGACATTGCCAGAAAAACGGTGCGCAATTTCCGGGATCACATCAACAAGGGATTCCTGGAATACCGCAAGTCGGTTACCGAGGCCGGCGACTTCGCCTATACGGAGTGGACCGGTCAGGGATCGGTTCTCGTGGATGCCCTGGGGCGCGAGTTTCTGGACATCCTGGGCGGCTTCGGACTTTACTCCTACGGCATCCGGCACCCTAAAATCGTGGCCGCGGTCAAGGCCCAGCTGGATCGCTCGCCCCAGTACAGCCAGGAGCTGCTCGATCCGCTCAGGGCCGAGTTGGGCCACGTGCTGGCACTGCTGACACCGGGAAAGATTCAGTACGGCTTCTTCGCCAATTCCGGGACCGAGGCGGTGGAAGGGGCCATGAAGCTGGCCAAGCTGTACACCGGCAAGAAGGGCTTCATCGCCTGTCTCAAGGGATTTCACGGCAAAACCCTGGGCAGCTTGTCGCTCATCGGCAAAAAGGTGTTCCGCAAACCCCTGCTGCCGCTGCTGGACGGGGTGCAGCATGTGCCCTTCGGGGATGCCGATGCCGTGGAGCGACTGCTGGCGGCCGCCAAGACCGTCGGTCAGGACATCGCCGGCGTGGTGGTCGAGCCGGTCCAGGGCGAGGCCGGCGCCATCGTGCCGCCGGATGATTTCTGGCCCCGATTGCGAGAGGTGTGCAACCATTACGGCGTGCTGCTGATCGCCGACGAAGTGCAAACCGGATTCGGCCGCACCGGAAAAATTTTCGGCGTCGACCACTGGGATGTGACCCCGGACATCATGTGTTTCGGAAAAGCGCTGGGTGGCGGCGTCGTGCCCATGAGCGCATTTTTCTCCACGCCAGAAATTTGGTCGTGCATGGAACCCAACCCGTTCATGCATACCACCACCACCGGCGGCAACCCGCTGGCTTGTGCATCGGCCCTGGCGGCCATCACCGTGCTTATTGAAGACGACCTCGCCGGACAGGCCAAGGCCAAAGGGGAATACGTCCTCAAGCAGCTTGGCGTGCTGAAGGCACGCTATCCCGGCGTGCTGGCCAAGGCGCAGGGCTTGGGGCTGTTGCTGGGCATGGAGTTTCCCACGGACGGCGTCGGCTACAAGGTTGCCTCCGGCCTCTTTTCACGCGGTGTATTGACTGCCGGAACGCTTACCAACGCCAAAAACATCCGTTTCGAACCGGCCCTGAACATTCCCCAGGAGACATTGGACGAAGTCCTCACCCGCCTGGAGGATGTGTTCAAGTCCATCGATTTGCCCCAACGGAAAAAGGTCAGCAACCTGTATGCCGGCCGCATGCTGCATGTGGACCTCTCGGCAGGCAAGGTGACTGAGGAACCGTTGGAGGACGAATGGGTCAGAGAATATATCGGCGGCTGGGGGCTGGGCGCCAAATACTACACCGAATCCGTCGACCCCACGGTCGACCCCCTGTCGCCCGAGAACACCATCGTCGTCATGACCGGTCCCATGGCCGGAACATTGGCCCCGACCGGATCCCGGACCTGTGTGGTTTCCAAATCGCCCCACACCGGAACGATCTTCGAATCCAACATCGGCGGTGCATTCGGGCCCGAACTCAAATTTGCCGGTTATGACGGCATTGTCATCAGCGGCAAGGCCGGCAAGCCGGTATGCCTGCAGATTGAAGACGGCGCGGTCACCCTCGAAGATGCCAATGACCTGTGGGGTGCAGGCATTTTTGAAACCGAGCGAGCCTTGGAAGATAAAATGGGCAGCGGCATGAAGAGCCTGTCCATCGGACCGGCCGGCGAGAATATCGTTCCCTATGCCTGTGTCGGTTCGGAGTCCTACCGCCAGATGGGCCGTGGCGGCGTCGGCACCCTGTTCGGCAGCAAAAACCTCAAGGCCATCGCCGTCAGGGGAACCGGGGGTGTTCAGGTTGCCGAAATCGGCGAGTTCTGGGGCAAGGTGTCCGAACATCTGGAGGGCAACCTGATGACCATCGACAACCAGTGGGCCAAGGACCAGGGCACGCCCATGCTGGTGGATGTGACCAACGAAATGGGCATCCACCCCACCCGCAACTTCACCCAAGGGGTCAATCCCAACCGCCGGCGGCTAGATGCGGACGCCGTGGCGGACATCAGGATCGGTGACCGGGCCTGCGCCACCTGTCCGCTGGGGTGCGGCAACTTCACATCGGTGAACGGGGTCCAGGTCGAGGGGCCCGAATATGAAACCCTTTGTCTGGGGGGATCCAACTGCGACATCAACGATATGGAACAGGTCGTCCGTTTCAACCGCACGTGTGACGACCTGGGGTTGGACACGATGTCCACCGGCAATGTGATCGGCCTGGCCATGGCCCTGACCGAGTCCGGTGCCGCCGACCTGGGACTGACCTTCGGTGACGCGGCATCCTACCTGCAGGTTCTGGATGAGATTGCCAACCAATCCACCCCGCGGGGCCGCGATCTCTCCCTGGGTGCCGCCAAACTTGCCGACAAATATGGCCAGCCCGACCAGGCGGCGCATTCCAAGGGAATGGAAATGCCGGGCTATGACCCGCGAGGCAATTACGGCATGGGCCTGGCCTATGCCACCAGCGAGCGGGGCGCCTGCCATTTGCGGGCGTTTCCCCTGTTTGCCGACGATCCCTTCAAGCTGAAAGACCTGGCCAACGATGTCGTTGCCATGCAGAACACCAACGGCGCCAAATGGTCCATGTGCTTTTGCGACTTCTGGGGATCGGTGAACACGACGATCATGGCCGATCTGCTGACCGCCGGCCTGGGGCGCCAGATATCGTCCACAGACCTGGACAAGGTCGGAGAGCGGGTCTGGAACCTGGTGCGCATGTTCAATCTGGCGGCGGGGTTTACCGCCGCCGATGACACCCTTTCTGAAAAACTGACCAAACGGGCCCTTGAAAACGGACCTCACGAGGGGCGGACCCTCAGCCCCGAAACCCTGGAAGCGCTCAAGGGTTTCTATTATCGACGGCGGGGGTGGGATAAAGCCGGTCGGCCGAAAGCAACGAAATTGCGCGAGCTGGGATTGGCCGATCTGATTGAACACGCTTGAACTGAAAAATGAAATCAACCGGGTGCCGTCCTGAAACCGGACGGCGGCCCTCCCGGCATAATGGAGGAACCAATGGAAAAACACCTAATGGCCATTCCCAACCGATGTACCGGATGCAACCGATGCGTGTATGCCTGCTCGGCGGTCAAGGAGGGAATGTTCATGCCGTCCAAGGCGCGGATTCACGTCAACAATTTGTCCCACGAGGGTTACTCGGTGCCCAGCGTCTGTTTTCAATGCCCCAAGGCATCATGCATGGAGGCCTGCCCCACCGGCGCCATCTTCAGGAGCACGCGCGGGGTGGTGGTGGTGGATGCCAAAAAATGCGACGGGTGCGGGAACTGTATTTCCGCCTGCCCCTACGGCATGATCGAACAGTACGCATCCGGCACGGCTTACAAATGCGACCTGTGCGGCGGTGCACCGGCCTGCGTGGCCGAATGCCACTATGGCGCCCTGGTTTTCAAAGAAGCCGACAAGACATCCCTGGGCTGCCGCAAGGAGCAGATGAAACAACGCAGCAAATCCGGTGATCCGGAAGAAAAGCGCCGTGCCCTGGCCGTCGACGTGTTAAAAGGGGCCGAGCGCGTGCCCCGATCCGCCGGCTATATGCGCTGAAAAAGGTTATCAATGCCCCAAATACACAAAAGCGCGCCGTTGGAAGACGGCTACCGCATGCCCGCCGAGTTCGAACCTCACCGGGGGTGTTGGATGCTGTGGCCCGAGCGGGGGGACACCTGGCGCATGGGCGCCAAACCGGCCCAGGCCGCCTTCGTCAAGGTGGCCGAGGCCATCTCCGCCTTCGAGCCGGTCACGGTCGGCGCCAGCCGGCGCCAATGGGAAAACGCCCGGGCCTTGCTGCCCGAAGCGATCCGCGTGGCGGAGATCTCATCCGACGATGCCTGGATGCGCGATGTGGGCCCCACTTTCGTGATCAACGGCCGCGGGGGCCTTCGTGGAATCGACTGGCAGTTCAATGCCTGGGGAGGCCTGGACGGCGGCCTTTACTTCCCCTGGGATCAGGACAGCCTGGTTGCCGCAAAGGTTCTCGAAATCGAACGGACCGACCGCTACCGGGCGCCCCTGGTCATAGAAGGCGGTTCGTTTCACGTGGACGGCCAGGGCACCCTGATCACCACCGCAGAGTGCCTGCTCAACCGCAACCGCAATCCCCATCTGACCCGGAAACAGATCGAGGCCGAGCTGATGAACTACCTTAACGTTCACAAGGTGATCTGGCTCGAAAAAGGCGTGCACATGGACGAAACCGACGGCCATGTGGACAATCTGTGCTGTTTCGTCAAACCGGGAGAAGTGCTGCTCACCTGGACCGATGATCCCGATGACCCCCAGCACGACGTATCCAGGCAGGCCCTGGAGATGCTCAGCGCCGCAACAGACGCACGCGGGCGGACACTCACCGTCCACAAGGTCCATCAGCCCGATCCCATGTTCATTACGGATAACGAAAGTGAAGGCCTGGAGGCCAGCGAGACCGCCAAACCCCGAAAGGCCGGTGACCGACTGGCCGCCTCCTACGTCAATTTTTACATCGCCAACGGCGGGATTGTCATGCCGCTTTTCGACGACGCCCATGACCGGGCGGCCGTCGACATGTTGACCCGGCTCTTTCCGGATCGCAAGGTCGTCGGCGTCCGAAGCCGGGAGATCCTCCTGGGGGGCGGAAACATTCACTGCATCACCCAGCAGATCCCGATGGGTTAATTTAAGGTCCGATCAAACGCAGATCTCGGGTTTTTTAACAAATAGTCAATCTTGATGAACTCTTAAAAAGTCGCATTTCCGACGGATTCGTAAAAAGCCCGAGATCAAGGCTTGCGAATCCTGAGGAATGAGGCGTACTTAAGGTACGCCGCAGTGACGAAGGTTGAAGCGTAACGCAGATATCGGACTATTTACGACTCCGTCAAAGTTAGAGGAAACCATGGCTACAATCAACGTGGCGGCAACCCAGATGCCGTGCAGTTCGAACGTGGAAGAGAACCTTTCGGCGGCAGAGAAGCTGGTGCGGGCGGCAGCGGGTAAAGGGGCGAAGATTATCCTCCTTCAGGAACTTTTTGAGTCCCTGTACTTTTGCCAGGTGGAAAAACCCGATTTCTTTTCCCTGGCCACCTCTCTCGAGGATAACCCTGCCGTTACCCGCTTTCGCACAGTCGCTTCGGAACTGCAGGTGGTGTTGCCGATTAGTTTCTTCGAACGCAAAGGCCAGGCTTACTTTAACAGCGCGGCCATCATCGACGCCGACGGCGTTGTATTGGGAACCTACCGCAAAACCCACATCCCCGATGGCCCGGGGTATGAGGAGAAATACTACTTCAGCCCGGGCGACACCGGATTCAAGGTCTGGAAAACACGCTACGCCACCATCGGCGTGGGCATCTGCTGGGACCAGTGGTTTCCCGAAGCCGCCAGATCCATGGCGCTGATGGGCGCCGAGATGCTGCTCTACCCCACGGCCATCGGGTCTGAACCCCTGAACCCGTCCTACGACAGCCAGCCCCACTGGCAGACCTGCATGCAGGGCCATGCCGCCGCCAACATCATGCCGGTTGTCGCCTCGAACCGCATTGGCAGCGAAACCATCGACGGGTCCACCCTTACCTTCTATGGGTCATCCTTCATCACGGACAACAAGGGCGCGCTGCTTGCCCAAAGTGATCGACAGTCCACAGGCGTCATTACGGCTGAACTGGACCTGTCGGCCTATGCCGCCGAGCGCACCGCCTGGGGGCTGTTCCGGGACAGGCGACCCGAGGCCTATGGAAGACTGTTAACCCTGGATGGTGACCACCGGTCATGAAAAAATGACCGTCAGGCACCTCAGAAATACAAACAAGGCAAAATCAGAACCGCCTCCCTGAGGTCCTGGCAAAGCGATTTTAAATGAATTTCGTCACTATCGTCTGCCGCCTCGGCATGTTCGACGAAAACCGTCCAATTGTTTACCCACCCATTGGACCGCTTTTCGTTACCATTGACAGTTCCTTTGAAAAACTCATACTATTGAATCATCCCCGCAACGAACCACGGCAAAAATGCGCCGTAAGGACAAAAATCGATTTCCAGTTCGCTCGTTAACCCATTGCATGCAAATAGCGGCCATGAAACCAAAACGATCACCTCACAAGAGTAAGCAAAGGGACCTGTTCCGCACTGAGCTCACGAAAATCATCGATCCCGGGCATGGGCTGGTCAAACTATCCGAGGCAGTCGACTGGAATCGAATGGACGCGGCGTTCACTGAACGGTATTGCCCAGGCAACGGCCGACCGGCGATCAGCATCCGGTTGATGGTGTCGCTGCAATACCTGAAGCACATCTACAGCCTCAGTGATCATGATGTCGTTTACGGATGGGTAGAAAACCCCTACTGGCAGTATTTAAGCGGGATGCAATATTTCGAGCATGACCCGCCGATCAATCCGTCCAGCATGTCCCGATGGCGCAAACGAATCGGCGAGGCCGGAGCAGAAGCGCTGCTCAAGGAAACCGCTGCTGCCGGGTTGACGATCAAAGCGATCAAACCCCGCCCGTTCAAACGGGTCACCGTGGACACGATCGTCCAGGGAGGTTCAAAGGCCATCGTCAGACTTTGGCATGGACGAACACAGGTATCTCAAGCCGATGCGTATGCTGAATTTCTCAAAGAGAGAGCCGTACCCGATTATAGATCCATAGACGGATTAAAGAAGCTCTACTTCCTCCGGCGAATCGATGAAGGCGCGGCCCATTTCTTGCTGGTTACCCTGTGGGATTCGACGGCGTCAGTAGAAAAATTTGCCGGGTAGAATCCCGAAAAAGCCAAGTATTACCCAGAGGATGATTCTTTTTTGCTTGAAAAAGAAGAAACTTCAGCCTTGTATGAACTGTTTTTTGAAAACTGACGCACGGATAAGGCGGCAGTTTAACCTGACGGCAGGATCGTCATATGTCATTTGATCAACTTGGTCTTCCGGCCGAACTGCTTAAAGCGGTTAAAGACAGGGGTTACACCGCGCCCACCCTCATCCAGACCCAGGCCATTCCCGTTATTCTCGACGGACGTGACATTCTTGCCCGTGCCCAGACCGGAACGGGGAAAACAGATGCGTTCGCCCTTCCATTGGTCGAGATTCTGAGCCGCGAGAACGGCAACGGGCGACACCCCCGCGCCCTTGTCCTGACCCCCACGCGGGAACTGGCGCTTCAGGTGGGAGCGTGCATCAAGGCCTATGCTAGGCGGGTCGCTTTGCGATGCACGGTGGTTCACGGCGGGGTTCGCATCAATCCGCAGATCGATCGACTGAGACGCGGAATCGATATTCTGGTGGCCACGCCGGGCCGCCTGCTGGATCTGGCCGGCCAGCGGCATTTGAATCTTTCCCGGATAGAATTCCTGGTATTTGACGAGGCGGACAGGATGCTGGACCTGGGATTCAGCGATGAGATTTCGGCCATCCTCGATCTCGTTCCTAAAAGACGCCGGACCATGCTGTTTTCGGCCACATACACCCCACAGATCCGGAATCTTGCCGCAAGAATGCTGCAGGATCCCGAATACATCGAGGTGACGCCCCACCATACGGCGGCTGTAGCGATCGTCCAGAAAGTTTACCGGGTGGATCGATCCAACAAACGCGCGCTTCTCATCCACCTGATCACCAGCGATAACTGGAGCCGGATACTGATCTTCACCCGCACCCGACACGGGGCCAATACGCTCACGGAGAAACTCGCCGCCCACGGTATCCTGGCTGCGGCGATGCATGGCAACAAGAGCCAGTCTTTCCGGACACGATCCCTGGAAGCCTTCAAGAAGGGTGAAATCCGTATCCTCGTGGCAACGGATGTGGCCGCAAGGGGCCTGGACATCAGCAATCTGCCCTATGTGGTCAACTACGACATGCCGGGCATACCCGAGGATTATGTTCACCGCATCGGTCGAACCGGCCGTGCAGGCGAAAGCGGCATTGCCGTTTCCCTGGTCAGTCCCGAAGAAAGGCCTTATCTTCAGGCCATTGAAAAACTGCTGAAACGGAAAATCCCGGTGGAAAAGGTTGACGGCTATACCGAAGACAGCGACGTTCCGGACTATGTTCTCTTTCGCCCGGACATCGCGTCCAGCCAAAAAAAGGCCGACAATGACATAAAAGAGATCGTCGCCAGAAGAAGTGCTTCGAAAAAGCAATCGAAATCCCGGTCTGGCAGAAAAACAGATAAGGCCGTTAAAAAGCCCTCCCGATCACGATCGCGCCGCCCTCAAGCTTCAAGGCCGGGCAAAACAAGGGACAGAAAATAAGGCGTCCAGAAAAGGAGTGAATCACCACCGTGAATAGAGAGAATATAGAAGCCATCATCCGCAAAGCCAACGTGTGTCGTCTGGGCATGCTCGACGGGGACACGCCCTATATCGTTCCCCTTTGCTTCGGCTACCGGGACAATACCCTTTATTTTCACGGGTCGATGAAAAGCAGGAAGGTCGAACTGATTCAAAAACACCCGAAGGTCTGTTTCGAGTTCGACATCCTGGCCGAACCCATTTCAGCCCCGGATCCCTGCGATTGGGACATGTGCTACCAGAGTGTGGTGGGGTTCGGAAAGGCATCCTTGGTGGAAGATACAGACGAAAAACGGCGCGCATTGGAGATCATCGTGTCCCAGTATACCAAGGGATCCCATGCATTTACGGAGCAGAAGCAGAAAGCGACAACGGTGATCAAGGTGGACATCGGCTCCATGGCCGGCAGGCAGTCCGGTTTGGATCAGAATTAACGGCAATTGTTGAAAAAAAAGAATCAAATAGTGTAGAATAGGGGTCAAGTCTTCGTTTAACCTTTTTGGGTTAGTCTGTCAGGATGCGTAATCATGTCACGACCACTCAGAATAGAGTACCCGAATGCCTGGCACCATGTGATGAACCGTGCCCGTCGGGAAGAAACGCTTTTTAAGGATAAAGCCGATTATCAGCAGTTTATCGACATACTACAAGAAGCCACAGATTTGTTTAACGTCAACGTTGCTGCCTTTTGCCTGATGTCCAGTCACTATCACCTGCTTTTAAATACGCCGGATGCCAATCTCGCACGATGTATGCGGCATATCAACGGCGTTTATACCCAGCGATACAATGTGCGCCATGACTGTGACGGGGCTTTATTTCGGGGAAGGTATAAATCAATCCTGGTTGAAGCCGATCAGTATTTATTGCAGTTGGTGCGCTATATCCACCGCAATCCGCTCAAGGCTGCCATCGTTGAACGTCTGGATCGATATGCCTGGTCGAGCCATAAAGGCTATATCTCGAAGGCCAAAAAATGGGATTGGCTGCATAAGTGTTTTGTGCTGAATATGCTAATGGCACAAAAATCTGACCAACTTCGAATCTACAAAAAATTTGTGGCCCTTGATGACGATGATGATTTGCTCCGGATACTTGAGCGGCCATACCTGCCGCCTATCCTGGGCGATAAGAATTTCATGGATTGGATCAAAGGGAGGTTTTTCGAGAAAAAAATTCATCAAGAGGTGCCCGCATCCAAGGGGCTGGCTCCAGACACCGGTACTATCCTCAGTGCGGTGGCTCGCTTTTATAGACTAGAACCAAAAGCATTGACCAGTATTCGTCGAGGTATGGCCAACGAGCCGCGAGACGTGGCCATTTATCTGATACGAACCCTGCGGGCAGAACCACTGCAGCACATCGGTGCCATATTCCATCTGAATCGCTACAGTTCCGTTAGCAGCGTCGTTTATCGTGTAAAAACAAGAGTCCTGAAAGACCGCAAATTTGAAAATCGCGTTAAAAAGATTAAAGCAGGCATCTTGAAAGGTCAAACGAAGACTTGACCCCTAATTATGACCCCTAATAACCTGGCCCGAAGAACCATGTGGGTCGTTGCTAAAAAATGCCTGATTGGCCGCGCCCAGGGCGCTTGCCGGCCAATCAGGCTGTTGCGTCTGACGAATTACACAGGAATTGGTGCAAAGCGAAGATCAATGGGACTTGGCGCGCGTCCAGGCTTCATCCATGATCCGGTTTTCCTTGCCCAGATCCTTGGTAAAATGCAGTTTCTTCATGATCGCCGGTGTCGGGTAGATCCCCGGATTTTCCAGGTCTTCAGGCGTGATGAAGGCCTCGGCCGCCGGTTGGGGGTCGCATACTGATTGTAGTTGGATAGCTCGGCACCGACTTCAGGCTCCAGAATCCAGTTGATCCACTTGTGCGCGGCATCCGAGTTGGGCGCTTTGCTGGGGATGCACATGGAATCATACCAGATTTCACTGCCCTCGTTGGGGATGATGAAACCCAGCTTGTCCGGTTCTTCGGTCACCGACTGAATGGCATCCCCGTTGTAGACGATGGCGGCCACCGCCGTACCGGCGACGACATCGTTCTTGCCACCCACACCCGGTTTGAAGCCCATGCAGTTCTTCGTCCGCTTGGTGGCCACCAGCAGGTCCGCAGCGGCCTTGAGATCCGCGGGCTTGGTGCTGTTGAAATCCTTGCCCTGGTATACCAAGGCGATGCCCATCATCTCGCGCACGGAGTCGATCAGCCAGAACGCGCCGGTCTGTTTGTTGGCATCGAACAGCACCGACCAGGACTGGGCTGCAGCGTCACTGATCTTATCCTTGCGGTACATCAGGCCCACCGTACCCCACTGATAGGCAACGGAGTATTTGTTGCCCGGATCATAACTGGCTTCCCGGAATAGGGGTTTGAGGTTTTTCAGGTTGGGAAGCTTGGCATGGTCGAGCTGCTGGATCAGTTTCTGGTTGATCAACACCGGCATGATGTAATCGGAGGGGACGATGATGTCATACTGGCTCGCCCCGCCGGCTTGCAGTTTGGCCACCATCTCCTCGTTGTTCTCGTATATGTCCAGACGGACCTTGATGCCGAACTTCTCTTCGAAATCGGCCGGCATCTTTTCCTCATCCATATACTCCGACCACGTGTAGACCCTCAATTCTTCGGCACTGGCCGCCATCCCGCCAAAAAGCACCAATACCAACACGAGCAGACCGATTTTACGCATCTTTTTTCTCCTTTATAGGTTCTGGGTTCCGGGTTCTGGGTTCCGGGTTCGGCTCTGAGCTTTGAGCTTTGAGCTTAACAGCTCACCAGCTAATATGTTCTGGGTTCAATATCTTTAAAACCGAGAACGCTGAACCTCGAACCCTGAACTTGGTTTTTACCGATGACGCGTGAAGCGTTCCGTCAACACGACCAGAACCACCGTAACCAGCATGATCAGGGTCGACAGGGCATGAATTTGCGGGGTAACTCCCCTTCGGACGGCTGCAAAAATGAACAGCGGCAGGGTTTGCGACTCCGGACCGGCCGTGAAAAAACTGATCACAAAGTCATCCAGGGAAAGCGTGAAGGCCAGCATGGCACCGGCGATAATGCCCGGCATCAGAAGCGGCAGCATCACCTTTCTGAGCAGGTACCAGTTGGTCGCGAAAAGATCCCTTGCCGCCTCCTCCACCTCCCGGCCGATGGCCACCAGGCGGCTGCGCACCACCAGGGCGACAAAGGCGATCTGAAAGGTGATGTGGCCGATGATCATGTTCAACAGGCCGGGCTCGAAAACCGACGATGCCAGTCGCAGCAGGCCGAATGCCACCACCAGGGATGCGGCCAGGATGATGTCCGGAATGATCACGGGGATGTGCAGGATGATGTCCAGAAAATTGCTGGTGTGGGAACGCCAGGGAAAGCGATCCATGGCAATGGCCAGGATCGTACCCAGGATCGTGGCGATGATGGTGGAAATGACCGCCAGCAGCAGGGTGTTCCAGGCGGCTTCGAGTATCCAGTCGTTTTCGAAGAGCTTGAGATACCATTTGAAGGTGAACCCTTTCCACACCATCCCCCGACGGGCGGCATTGACGGAGAATATCGCCACGCCCGCCAGCGGCATGTAGAGAAAGGCCATGGTCAGATAGGAAATTGCGACGATTAACGGATGCTGGCGCCTCATATGACCTCGATCTCCTTGCCTTTACGACGGTAAATCTGAAGCCCGATCATGGTGAGGACCATCAGTCCCATGCTGATCGCCGCCCCGAAAGGCCAGTCCCGGCTGGAGCCGAACTGCTGCTGGATGAGATTGCCCACCAGCATGTACTTGGCTCCGCCAAGCAGATCGGGGACAACGAACATGCCCATGGCGGGAACGAAGGTCAGGATGACGCCTACCGACAGGCCCGGCATGGTCTGGGGCAAAATGGCCTGAGTAAAGGTCCGGAATCGCGAGGCATACAGATCTTGGGCCGCTTCAACCAGCGCCCAGTCCAGTCGTTCTACGCTGGCATACAACGGCAGGGTGACAAAGGGTAGAAACATGGACACCATCCCCAGGTAAACCGCAAAGGCGTTGGGGTACAACGGCGCGCCGTCGGGAATAAAGCCGAACATCGCCGCCAGCCGTGCAAAGGGCAGCTCCGGTGACAGGATCAAGAACCAGGCGTAGGCCCGGATGACCATGTTGGTCCAAAAGGGGATAATGACCAGGGTCAGCCACATGTAGCGGCTGCGCTCGGAACGCCCGGCAATGAAAAAACACAGGGGATAGGAGAGGATGACGGATACCAGCGTGGTGAAAAAGGCCACCACCACCGACCGCCAGAGGATCATCAGGTAATCCGGGGTCCATCCGAAGAGGGTGTATCCGGCCAGGCGTTTGTAGTTTTCCAGGGTGAACACCCACTCCAGCTGACCATAGGCCCCCCGGGTGACCACACTCACGACCACCAGCACCAGGCTGGGCAGCACGAGAAACAGCATCAGCCAAAGCATCCCGGGCGTGAGGAGCAGTGACCCGCGTTTGAGCAATTGCTGCCGGGTAGTCAATTCCCCATACCAGGTAATCATCGAATCAGCGCGCTTCATCTTCAAGAATCACCAATTCCTTGGGAGCCAGTTCCAGCCAGACCTCCCGGCCGGGATCAATGCGCCGATAGGAACTGGTGCGCACACGCAACGGGCCTGGTTCCAACCACAGGTCGAAATTGGTCCCCCGGTAAACGATTTCAGTCACGCGCGCACGGATGCCGTTGCGCTCGGGTTCCTTGTCGCCGATCCCGACCCATTCGGGACGAATCGCCACGGTGCCCTCCTGCCAGGCGGGTTCTTTGTCCAGGGCCAGGAAGCCGAAAGCCGTCTGAACACCGCCCGGTGCCTTGGTGCAGGGAATCAGGTTGGCCGCCCCCAGAAATTTGGCCACGAAGCTGTCCGTGGGGTTGTCGTACACCTCTTCCGGCGTGCCGCACTGGACCACGCGGCCTTGGCGCATCACGGCCAACCGGTCGCTGCAGACCAGGGCTTCGGATTGGTCGTGGGTGACCAGAATGAAGGTTCGCCCCAGTTTACGCTGCAGCCGCCGCAGGTCTTCCTGCACCTGAGCGCGCAGGCGCGCATCAAGGGCGCTCATGGGCTCGTCCAGCAGCAGCACGTCGGGTTCGTTCACCAGGGCCCGGGCCAGGGCCACCCGCTGCTTCTGGCCGCCGGAGAGCTGGTGGGGATGGCGCTGGGCCATGGCGCTCAAATCCAGCATCTCCAGCCGGCGGTTCACCCGTTTTTTGATTTCGGCATCCGGAAACTTGCGGGAACGAAGCCCGAAAGCGATATTTTCATAGATGGTCAGGTGGGGAAACAGGGCATAGCTCTGAAACACCGTGTTCACCTGGCGTTTGATGGCCGGCAGGCGGGTGATATCCTTTCCGCCAATGAAAACCTGGCCCGAGTCGGCCAGTTCGAGACCGGCAATGATTCGTAGGAGGGTGGTCTTGCCGCATCCCGATGGGCCCAGCAAGGTAAAGAACTCCCCCGACGCGACGTTCAGGGTGACGTCGTCCAGGGCGATTACATCGCCGAATTGTTTGCAGATATGTTTAACCGTGAGGCCTTGGTCAGTCGTGGGATTCAGGTTCTGGTTCATGGTTTCGGAGATCCGGATGCATGCTCCAACAAAACGTTAACAAAAGGAAGTCGGCAACAAACCTGCAATCGTAATGGGTTCTGGTCGCAACGTGAGAAAAAAAATGGTTGAACCCAATCAACCGTCAAGCCGATGTTCAGCCACCGAAAATGGGATGAAACACTTTGACCAGCGCCCGGTCCGGCAACACGTCGGCTTTTTTGGCCGCCCGGCCGTTGACTGACACGATTCCGACCGAGCGGGGGGGGACGCCCAGATGGACGATCAGATCGGCAACCGTCGACTGGGCCGCCATGTGAACCAGGCACCCCGTTTCAGGGTTGTACCCCGGGACCCATTTGTCCAGCGTCCCGTATAGCTTAATTGAAAGCTGTATGGTCATTGGCATCAAAAGTCAAATGTCTTTTCCATGGCCTCGTCATCCACCACCACCACTGTGTTGTGTGGCGGCAGCGGTTCCTCGTAAAACATACGCGGCAGACGGTCGTCCGCGGGGGTAAATCCGGCCCGCCGGTTAAAGTCCCGCTCGGCCCTGAGTACGCGCAGCCCCAGTTCACGCCACGCTTTTTCGTCGAACGGTTTCCCGGATTTTGCACCGACCATGCGGTAGACCGTGGCAATCCCTTCAGGCGTAGCGAGCCCGGTCTGGGCAAAGTCGCAAATACCGACCGAATCCACGGCCGCCATGTGGATCTGCGTTTTACGGGAGGCGTCTACCTGACCCTCGGCCGAAAAGCGATCCAGCGTTCCCCCGAACGCCTCCAGGTTCTGGTCCACCACCCACCCGGCGGTATGGTCACCCCCCATTGGCGAGGTGGCATAGGTTACCGCCATGCCCTGGATGGCGCGCGGATCGTAAGCGGCCATACTCTGGTTCTTCATGACCGGCACCCGGTGGTGGTTGAAATATTTGCCCACGGCGGCCGGTCCGTTGCCGATCAGTTTGCCGAATTCACTTCCTGCAGCCACCTCCTCGACCATCCGGATGGCGGCGGCGGCATCGCCGAACGGCTTGTGCCCGGCATCCATGGCCACGGCCACGGCAACACCGGTGCTAATGGTATCCAGGCCAATGTCATCGCATAGAAAGTCCAGCCGGGCGATGGCGTCCAGGTCGCTGTTGCCGATCATGGCACCCATTGACCAGATGGTTTCGTATTCCAGGGAGGAGGTGACGTACCGGCCGTCCGGATCGACAAACTCGTTGGAGCAGTCGATGATGCATTGCGCACACCCCTTGTGGGCGTTCTTGCCCCCGCGCTCACGGATGATCCGTGCCATGGTTTCGCCGCTGATTTGTTCGGCCCCCTCGAACTGCCCCTCGCGCGCATTGCGGGTGGGCAGGGCGCCAGCTTCATTGATCGGCGCCACCAGGCAGGCCGATCCCAGCGCCGGCAAAATCTCACCGCTGAACTCGTCGGCCTTGACGGCTTTGGCATATTCCTTTGCCGCGGCCTTGAACGCCTCGGCATCTGCCATCGGATCGGCAGACTTGCCGCCCCGGCTAACGATGATCGCTTTGAGCCCTTTGGCACCCATGACCGCGCCCAGGCCGCCGCGACCTGCCGCCCGGCAGGGGCGGCCGTCCAGATCGGTGGTTTGAATCGAAGCGGCAGCCAGCCGCATTTCTCCGGCCGGACCGATACAGGTGATGCTGCTGCGCTCCCCGTGGGCGGCTTTGAGTTTCTCCACCAACGCGTAGGTTCTCGACCCTTTGTGATCCATGGCGTCCAATAGCGCTGCGTTGCCGTCCGCATCGATGTTAAGGACCCAGCATTCGTCGGCCGGGGCCCTTCCTTCGACGACGAGGGCCGTGATGCCGAGATGGGCCAGCGCCGCCGCGACGGTTCCCCCCACATTGCTTTCCTTGATGCCGCCGGTCAGGGGACTTTTTGCGCCCACAGAGAGACGGCTTGTATTAACCAGCGGGGTGCCGCTGAAATAGCCCGGTGCGAAGATCAAAACGTTGTCGGGCCCAAGCGGGTCACAGGTGGCCGGAACATGGTCGTTGATGTATGAAGATGTCAATGCCCGCCCCCCGATCCCCCGGTAGGCGTCGGGCACGGTCTGGTCCACCACCGATTTTGTCGACATATCGACGCGTACAAACTTCATCGGGCCTCCTTTTCAAACTGATTGGGTCTGATTTTAGCACCGCGGGAAGCGCGGCACTTTCCGCGTTTACGCAAAAGACGGCGTGCGTGTGTCCTGCTTGGCACGGTCGACGATACCCTGCCGGCGTTTAGCGCCGTTTTTGCGACAATCACGGGAGTAAAGGCTTTTTTGCTGCTGGGTTTCGTCGATCGTCACCCCCAGGTCGGCCAGATTGCGGAAGCAATATTCGCGGGCATCCGCCTCGAGTTGTTCAGGAACGAAAACCCCCTTTTCGGTAAAGGCATCATCCACCATCATTTCCACGAAAACCGACGCACACTGACCGGTCAGATAGGCTTCATGGCTGAGGCCGGAAGTTTCAAAGGCTTCCACCAGTCCCGGGCCCATGGCGTAGCTGTCGATCTGTATGGGATTTTCATCTTTGTAGCCTTCCACGCGGACCAAAAAGGCCGCTTCTTCGGCCACGACCCCGTCATTGATGATGGCTTTGAGTTCGTCCGGATATTTGGGTGCCGGCGGGCATAGCTTGAGGATCAGGTCCATGGGAACGATTTTCGTGCCGTTGACATCCACCGGTTCGTCGGAAAGCAACCCCATTCGGTAGAACAGTTCGGAGAGCTTCACACCGAAGCCACCGTATTTGAACTCCACATTTTTGACGCCCTTGAGCACCTTGTCGGCCAGCAGCCCCATGGTAATTGGTTCATCGTGTTCGTGGTCCACCATGCGGATTTCCCGATCGATGCCCCTCAATTTCATCCTGATGGGACGGCTGAAGGGTTTGTCCGTGACGTGCTTTCCGTTTTCAAAGCGAAAAGTCTTGTAGGCCATATCCCAGAAGGCCACTTCCGGTGACCACCAGAAAGGAGTAAATCGTTTGGTGAGAACATTTTCAAAGACAAAAATACTGATGGTTTCGCATCGGTCCATCTTCTCGACGGCTTCCCTGGCCATCACGTTGGCCAAGCCGGGGGATGAACCGCCCCCGACGAGTGCGGTAAGCCCCTTGGCCCTGAATTTTTCATGCCATTCGGAAAAGAGCAACTTGTAGCTTTCCACAAAACCGATATCTTCCATGGGGCCCGCCATGTCAAAGTAGGAGGCGTCGACCGCCAGGGCCGCTTCCATGACAAGCAGGTTGAAATCCAACGGCAGGCCGTTGACAATCAGATCGCAACCCTTGGCCGCCCGGATGACGTTGTCGACGTCACTGGCATCCAGTTGAAGGGCCGTGGCCTTGTTCAGTGAATTGCTCAGCGCTTCCGCGGCTTTGCGGTCATAATCCGCGCAGATGATTTCAGACACCCCCGGATGCTCATTCAATCGCTTGGCAATCGTACTTCCCTGAGCGCCGACCCCGATCACAATGATGCGTTTCATGCGTTCTCCTTAAAAACTGAACTGGGCATCAACACAATCCGAATTCGGGTGGAGGTCCCGCCGGACAGCTTATCTATTTAATAGGGTTACGATTATCATCAGATTGGGTTGATTGCCGGGCGCTGATGCGCCGCTGTCGACCGAGACGAATACTGCCCCCAGCCTCCACTTAGAGGATTCAAAAACTTTTAGCAACAAATATTTTGACAAAATTAGCGTTAAACGCTATTTTTTTTAAAATTATTGATTGAAATCGTTTTTTTGCCCCAAAACATCAATAAACAGGGAGGTGCCAGACGTGAAAGCAACTGCATCAGGGGTACAAAAGCTGGACCGCGTCGATCGTAAGATGGTTTCCCTGCTTCAAAAAGACGGCCGCATGCCCATCGTCAGCATCGCCAAGGAACTCGGCATTTCGGAAACCACCGCCAGGAGCCGGTTGAAGCGGCTGATCGCTGAAGACGTCATCAAGGTGATCGCTGTCAGCAACCCGATCAGGCTCGGCTTTGAAATCATCGGCAACATTAAACTGAGCATCGACCTGAAGAAAAAAGATGAGATTCTCCAAGCCCTGAAAGAGATTGACACCTTGAATTATGTGGCACTGACCACAGGCGGCAACGACATCGATATCGAATTCATTGCCGGCTCCCTGTCTGAGTTCAAAACACTCATTTTTGAACGGATCAGCCAGATCGATGGCGTCAATTCGGTAGAGACGTCGCTGATTGTGGAAATTATCAAAGATACGTGGGACTATGGAACCGCATGGGATGACTAGATTCCAACTGATGGTGATCCGTTTGATCGATGCCGGCAATGCATCACCCTCCTCCCCCAGATAATGGGTTTGGGCTTCGCAGACCGCGGTATCGATCGACGGCACGATACTTAGAAAAAGGATGCTGCCCCGATAATCATTCAGATCGACATCCTGCATTGTTTTCTTGTCGACCATTTCCGCCAAAATCATAGAACGCAACTAAAAAATTGGTAGGTTTAACCTATCGCCATACGATCAACGGGCTCACATTGCCTGTATGGTGAATGGCTGATTAGGTTAACGATAAGATTTTTGATGCGACTACCCGCAGACGATGACGATTGGAAAGGTGAAAGTGGAGGATACAAACAATGAAATGGTCATTTAAAGTAGGCCGCTTTGCCGGCATCGATGTCTTCATGCATTTTACCTTCATTTTGCTTCTCAGCTGGGTGGCGGTTGTCCATTGGCGTCAGGGACAAAGTCTGACCGCCGCAATAGCCGGGGTTGTTTTTATCCTGGCGGTCTTTATGTGTGTCGTTCTTCACGAATTTGGTCATGCGCTGATGGCCAGGCGATACGGCATCAAGACGCGTGACATCATTCTGCTGCCGATCGGCGGTGTGGCGCGCTTGGAAAAACTGCCGACCCATCCAATCAAGGAGTTGTGGGTCGCCCTTGCAGGCCCTGCCGTGAACGTCGTGATCGCTGCCGCCCTGTTCGTTTGGCTGAGAGCCACGGCATCGCTGGAACCGCTGCAGACCTTGACGATCACCACCGGACCATTTTTGGAGCGGATCTTGGCGGTCAATATCTTCATGGTCGTTTTTAACATGATACCGGCTTTCCCTATGGACGGCGGCCGTGTGCTGCGTGCGCTGCTGGCCACTCGCATAGAATACAGTCGAGCGACACAGACGGCTGCTGCCATTGGTCAAGGAATTGCGGTTCTTTTCGGCGTTATTGGGTTGTTCTACAACCCGTTTCTATTGTTCATCGCCTTGTTTGTGTGGATCGGCGCCGCCCAGGAAGCGGGCATGGCCCAGATGAAATCCGCCGTTGGGGGCATTACGGTTCAACAGGCCATGATCAGTGATTTCAAGCAGCTCGAAGTCAATGACAGCTTGAAACGCGCCGTCGAATTAACCTTGACCGGATCCCAAAAGGATTTCCCGGTCGTCAATAATGGCAGCCTGGAAGGCGTCCTGACGCAAACCGATCTTTTGAAAGCGCTCGCCGATCAGGAAAACTATCCTACCGTCGCATCAGCCATTCAGAGAAACTACGCCACGGTTGATGACCTGGAAATGCTGGAATCTGCCTTTGCCAAGCTCAACGACTGCGATTGCCACACGCTGCCGGTGATGCATAAGGGGAAACTCGTCGGGTTGGTGACGATGGACAATTTGGGCGAGTACTTGCGAATTCAAGCCGCCATGGGCAACTGATGGTGGTGATATGACTTCAACTAACAGACGATTTAATGCCGTGGGTACCCTTCAAGACAGTGGCACGCGGTTTATCGCGTTGATTGTTATTGGCAGCCTCCTGCTCTCCGGTTGTCAATCCCATACCATCAACCCATCTCCGGAACCGCTGCAGAATGGAGGCGTCGCCTACAGCATCGCATCGCCGAATCCAGACCCAGCCGATCATCATTGGTGGGCGTCGTTTAAGGACGCCAAGCTGGACGCACTCATCGACAACGCCCTGAACAGCAATTTTGACATCATGCGGGGCTTGGCCAGGCTCGATCAGGCCGATTCACTCACCAGCCAAGCCAAGGCGGCGCGGATGCCGCAGATTGACCTCGAGGCCAACGTCCTGAGAGATTGGGCCGACGGTGATACGCGCAATCGTTTGGATCGGGTCGGCGGCGCATTGGCCTGGGAAGTGGATGTGTTCAATCGGTTGGGATCCGCCGCCCTGGCCCGTAACAGTGAACGAGCCGCACGCGTAGAAGATCTGCAAGCAATCCGGCTCAGTCTGTCCGCTGAAGTCACCAAGGCCTATTTCGATGCGGTCGAGCAGCTCAGCGCACTGGCCCTGCTCGAACAACAGATTGACGTTGACCGGGACTTGCTGGAACTGACCGAGCTTCGCTTTGAAGCGGGGCTGACGGCCTCGGTGGATGTGTTGCAGCAAAGCAGTGTATTGGCCGAAACAGAGAGCCTGGTGCCCCCCACCGAAGCATTGCTGCGGGTTTCGGAAAACCGCTTGGATGTGTTGATCGGGCAGGCACCGGACGCGGTGGATCGCGTGAACAGCAACGATGGATTCATTGCCATTGGAGACCTGCCGTTTATCGGCGTCCCCTCGGACCTGTTGCTCAACCGTCCAGACCTGAGAGCCTTTAAAAACGAACTTATCGCAGCCGATGCCGAAATTGGGCAGGCCATTGCCGAACGCCTGCCTCGGATCACGCTGGATGGGTCTTTTTTTTACGGAGACGGTTCGGACTTCACCGGACCCGCAGGAATATTAGTTGGATCGATTGTTCAGCCACTGATAGATTGGGGCGCCCGCAAGGCGCAAGTCGAGCGCAGCCGTGCCCTGTATGTCGAACGGTTGGCAGTATTTTCCCAGGCCTATCTGCAGGCAATCGAAGATGTTGAAAACACGCTTTACCAGGAGCGCAAGCAGCGGGAGTTTCTGGACCGACTGGAGCGTCGCCGTCGTTTTTTGGAACGCACCGTAGAAGAGACCAGAGATCGATACACCAACGGCCTGACGGATTTTTTGCCGGTCCTGGATGCGATAAAGGAGCTGCAGCGGATCGAGCGCATCATCGTGCGACAGGAGCGAGCGCTGCTTGGCTTTCGCATCCAGCTCCACCGCGCACTAGGTGGACGAGTTAACGCAGCCTCAAGTGGAGGTTCGATATGATGGACCATAAAACATTTTTGAAAGTCCCACTATGGACGGTGCTGGCGGGCATTGTTGGGATGCTTGGGGTTGGTCAGGCAAGCGCTCAGCAGGTCGTGCCCGTTATCGTTAAAGCCGTAGCGATCGATCGCTTCGTCGACCATGTGGAGGCCCTCGGAACGCTGCGTGCCAACGAAACCGTTGAACTGACCGCAACCGTTTCCGAAACCGTGACCGGCGTCCATTTCGAAGACGGTCAGCGCGTAGAAGCCGGCAGTATCCTGATTGAAATGACCAACGAAGAGGAGCATGCCCTGATCGAAGAAGAACGCTCGACCGTTGCCGAAGCCAAGAAACAGTATGATCGGCTGCGGCCCCTGGTCCAGCGGGGAGCGGCATCCATATCACTGCTCGACCAACGACGGCGGGAGTACGAAACCGCCAAGGCCCGACTCCGGGCAATCGAATCAAAGCTGCAGGACCGCCTGGTCATGGCACCGTTTGCCGGCATTGTCGGCTTGCGCAATATCAGCGTAGGCGCACTTATCGAGCCGGGAGACCTCATCACCACCCTTGACGACGACAGCGTCATGAAGCTCGATTTCACGGTACCCTCGATTCACCTGGCGAGTCTTAAAACCGGTTTGCCCATTGCAGCTACATCGCCTGCCTTCGCCGGACAACAATTTGAGGGCATTGTTGCCAGCATCGACAGCCGAATCGATCCGGTCACCCGTGCAATCGTTGTCAGGGCGATTCTACCCAATCCGGAACGTCTGCTTAAACCGGGTCTGCTGATGCAGGTCACGTTGCTGAAAAATCCACGGGACGTGTTGGTGATTCCCGAGGAGGCGCTGATTCCCTCCGGGCGTGACAACCACGTGTTGGTCGTGGACCGATCCAGCCAACCCACGCTCGCCCAGCGTCGCCAAGTGACCACCGGCGGCCGCCGACCGGGAGAAGTCGAAATTCTCGACGGTCTGCAATCCGGTGAACTCGTGGTCGTTGACGGGACCTTGCGCGCCAGAACGGGACAGCCGGTGACCGTCATCGCCGTGGACAGCGGCGATGAACCCCTGGCCCGCCTGTTGAACGGGAATCGGGAAGAAACTGGCCAATGATCCTATCCGATGTTTCCGTCAAGCGACCGGTGTTTGCCGCAGTGATCTCGCTGCTGTTGATCGTCTTCGGCCTGGTCTCCTTCGGCCGGCTGCCCCTGCGTGAATACCCGGACATCGATCCCCCCGTGGTAACCATCGAAACGCTCTACCCCGGTGCGTCCGCCAATGTGGTGGAAACACGCATCACCGAACTCATCGAAGAGCGTATTGCCGGCGTCGAAGGCATTCAGTTCATCGCCTCGACCAGCGAAGATGGCCTTTCTGCGGTCACGATTGAATTTGATACCGGTCGGGATGTCGACGGGGCGGTCAATGATATCAGGGACCGGGTCTCTGCAATTTTGGGCGATTTGCCGGACGAAGCCGATCCGCCGGAAATCCAGAAAGTCGATTCCAACAACGATGTAATCATGTGGTTGAACCTGGTCAGCGATCGCATGACTGTACCGGCCTTGACGGATTATGCCGATCGCTATCTGGTCGACCGGTTTTCGGTTCTGGATGGGGTTGCACGAGTGAGAATCGGCGGCGGTCAGACCTATGCCATGCGGATCTGGATCGATCGCAGCGCCATGGCGGCGCGGGGGCTTGTGGTGAGCGATGTCGAAACCGCCCTGCGGGCGGAAAACCTGGAGCTGCCGGCGGGCAGCATCGAGTCCCAGGCGCGCAGCTTTACGGTGCGGGTCAAGCGTACGTTTCGAACGGCGGTGGATTTCAGTCGCCTGGTGTTGGCCCGCGGCGCCGACGGCCACCTGGTTCGCCTGGGTGACATTGCCCGCGTCGAACGCGGCACCGAAGAGGACCGGACGTTCTTTCGAGGCAATGGGGTGGCCATGGTGGGCTTGGGCATCATCAAACAATCGACCGCCAACACAATCGATGTGGCCCGCGGCGCCAAAGCGGCAATGCTGCGCCTCAACCCCACCCTGCCCGAGGGGATGGAAATCAAGCAGAGCTACGACACATCGGTATTTGTCGAAGGTGCTATCAAAGAAGTATACAAGACCCTGCTGATTGCCATCGGCCTGGTCATCCTGGTGATCTATCTGTTTCTGGGCAGCATTCGGGCCACGATCGTACCGGCCGTGACGGTTCCGGTTTCGATTATCGCCAGTTTTATCGTTTTGAATGTCCTGGGTTTCTCGGTCAATCTACTCACGCTGCTGGCGCTGGTCCTGGCCATCGGACTGGTCGTGGACGACGCCATTGTGGTTCTGGAAAATATCTACCGTCGCATGACGGAAAAAGGCGAACCCCCCCTGGTCGCTGCCTACACCGGCAGCCGCCAGGTCGGTTTCGCGGTTATCGCCACGTCCGTGGTGCTGGTCGCGGTGTTTGTGCCCATCGCCTTTCTGCAGGGGGATGTGGGGCGCCTGTTTTCAGAGTTTGCCATCACCATGGCGGCGGCAGTCTGTTTTTCCAGCATCGTCGCCCTGAGCCTCTCTCCCATGCTGGCATCCAAAATCCTCAGACGTAAAACCGGCCAGCGTGATAGACACACCTATATGGACCGATTGTTCGGAACCACGCGAATACGATACCGGCGTTTACTGGGCCGCACCATGAAGCGTCCCTGGCTGGTGGTGGGATTTTTTGCGGTGCTGATCGCTGCAATGGTGTGGTTGTTTGAGCACATACCCACGGAATATGCACCCAAGGAAGACCGCGGCGCTTTTTTTGTTATCGTCAACGGGCCGGAAGGCGCCTCCTACGCCTACATGGAAGAATACATGAATGAAATCGAGCGGCGGCTGATGCCCCTGGTCGAAAACGAAGAGGCGACCCGGTTGCTGGTCCGCGCACCACGAACGTTTTCGAATTATGAGAACTTCAACACCGGCATCGTGATTTTTGTTCTCAACGACTGGGACCAGCGGCGTTCCGCCTGGGCCATCATGGACGATGTGCGTGCCAAACTGGCAGAACTTCCGGGGGTGCGCGCCTTCCCCGTCATGCGCCAGGGCTTCGGCGCATCCATTCAAAAACCGCTCCAGTTCGTCATTGGCGGCGGCACCTACCCGGAATTGGCCCAATGGCGCGACACGCTGCTGGAGCGGATCGAGGCCGACAATCCGGGACTGATCGGGATCGACTGGGATTACAAGGAAACCAAACCCCAACTACAGGTGAACATCGACTATGATCGCGCGGCTGAACTGGGAGTGACCGTCGGCAATGTCGGCCGCACCCTGGAGACGATGCTGGGCTCCCGGCGGGTGACCACCTATATCGAGGCCGGTGAAGAGTATGACGTGATTCTGGAAGGCGACCGCGAGCGTCAGCGTACGCCGACCGATTTACAGAACATCTTTGTGCGTTCATCGCGCAACGGCGACCTGATTCCGCTGTCCAATCTGGTCACCCTGGAGGAATTCGCCGATTCAACCGCCCTGAATCGGTACAATCGTGTCAGGGCCATCACCCTGGAGGCCAACCTGGCCGACGGCCTGGCCTTGGGCGATGCGCTGACCTACCTGGAAGGCTTGGTCAAGGCGCATCTGCCGGAAAATGTGATCATCGATTACAAGGGGCAATCCCAGGATTATAAATTCTCGACCCAGTCGATTATATTCGTTTTCCTGCTGGGGATCCTGGTGGTGTTTCTTGTCCTGGCTGCCCAGTTTGAAAGCTATCTCAATCCGCTTGTAATCATGCTGACGGTGCCATTGGCGATTGCGGGCGGTTTGCTCGGACTGTACTTAACCGGAAGCACCTTGAACCTATACAGCCAGATCGGTTTGGTCATGCTGGTCGGTCTGGCGGCGAAGAACGGTATTCTCATCGTCGAGTTTGCCAACCAACTCAGGGAGCGGCGCAAGTCGTTTGATTATGCCATCCTCAAAGCATCCGAAGTCCGACTGCGTCCGATCGTGATGACCGGCATCACCACCGCCACCGGCGCGATCCCCCTGATTCTCTCCACGGGTGCCGGCGCCGAGACCCGCATGGTGATCGGCGTCGTCGTTCTGGCCGGCGTATTGTCGGCTACGGTGTTTACTCTGTTTGTCGTGCCGGTGGCATACCGCCTGTTCTCCAGGCGAACGCATGCACCCGGGAAGGTCGCCCGCAACCTTGCGAGAGAGCAGGCCATGCACAATGATTTGGATATCACTGGTGGTAATGTTCAGGAACCGGTTTGATTTTGCCATCTGCTTTACCCTTACGGAAAGTCTGGGGGGCTTTGGAATTTATACGTTGCCCCCCATTTCACTTTAACCTAAGCAATAGACAGTGGAGATCTGTTAATGAATAAGACTGTCGGAATCTTACTCGCCATCGCGTCTATGCTGACTGGAGCAACGGAGACGATGGCGATCGAAGAAGCCAAATACACCGTAGTCAAAAAAGAAAGCAATTTTGAAATCCGTGACTATACACCCCACCTTATTGCCGAAACCCTCGTGGTGGGAAGCCTCGAAGAAGCTGGAAGTAAGGCGTTCAAAATACTGTTTGGTTACATCTCAGGCGAAAACCGATCGCGCAGGAAAGTTGAAATGACCGCGCCCGTTTCCCAACAGGCAAGTCCTGAGAAAATCAAAATGACGGTACCAGTGGGCCAGCAGCGGATGGAAGACAAGTGGGCCGTTAGCTTCATGATGCCGGCCTCGTACTCGCTTGAAACACTTCCGGAGCCGGAAAATCATAAGGTAACGTTGCGCCAGGTGCCAGGCCGCCGGATGGCCGTCGTGCGCTACACTGGGTTTTGGAGTGAGAAAGGCTATCACGATAACAAATTGAAACTTGAGGCGTGGATTCGCGAAAATGAGCTTACGACTGTCGGTGATCCAACATGGGCCCGTTACAATCCTCCATTTACCCCTTGGTTTTTGCGACGGAATGAAATTTTGATTCCGGTAGCTCCGGATGAAAACCAGGACACGGATCAAGCGAACTTCGATACGATTCAAAACATCGTGATGAATGATGCGCTTTAACCATCAGTGTTTAAGACATGCAGCTTTCACTTATCGTGATTGGTGCTTATGATAAACGTGGACAGCAGGAGTTCAAATGGTAATCAAGGCAGAGATCGAGATTAACGCCCCCTTGCGCGTGGTTTGGCAGACCTTTTCCCGAATGGAAGATTGGGACGACTGGAACACGGCCTGCCGAAGCTGCTGCATCATTTCCGGTGACGAGACGTTGCCTGTCGGGACTTGCTTCTCTTTCGTTATTCGTCCCCTGGTTTTCCCGATGAAAGTTCAGCCCAGAATCGTCAAATGCGACCCGGCTCGGGAGGTCGTTTGGGAGGGCGGAAAAATGGGAATCCACGCATCACATACCTGGCAATTTCGTGAGCAAGACGGGAAAGTCAGGTTATTGAGTGTCGAACACTTTAAGGGCCCGATGGTGTGGGTCGGATATCTGCTGCGTGTGCCGAAGCGGCTGCATCGCCTGACGCTAGCGTTTCTGCAAACGTTAAAAACCGCCGCGGAAGCGTGCCGTTGATGACCGTACACGTCAACTGGCGATGTCCGCAGCAGGCCGTCGCCTCGATGACCGATTCGTCCAAAACGGTGCTGAAGAAATGATAAAACGACTCTTTCATGATAAAATCGGCAAACCGATCCTGAATTTGCTCAAGCAAGGCATCTCGCCTGAAAAGCTATCTCTGAGCATCGCGTTTGGCGCCGTAATTGGAATATTACCGATTCTGGGCGCGACGACCCTGATCTGTGCAGCCATCGCCATCATGCTGCGACTGAACCTGCCCGCTATTCAGCTGTTCAACTATCTGGTATACCCACTGCAGATTTTCTTGTTGATCCCGTTTATGAGTCTTGGCGCATTCATCTTCCAGGTGGATCTGCCTCCGCTTTCGTTTCAGGAGTTAAGCACACTTTTCCAGCAGAATTTCTGGGGCACCATGGCTTCCTTTTTTGAAACGATCCTTTACGCCGTGGTCGCCTGGCTGCTGGTATGCGTTCCGCTGTTTGTTGGTATTTATGCTATATTCGTCGCGGTATTAAAAAGATTCGGGCCTATGGCCAAAAATGGCGTGTCTCAGTGATCTTACCTCTCTAATGGTGTCCAAAAGCGGCTTGTCGAGCTGCGCGCTACCAGCGAAAAACCGCATCTAACGCTATACATGGTTCAATATATATGGATGCAGACAATGGATTAATAACCAAACCGATTCCCGGGTTGATCGCCCAATTGGCTATCCCCGCCAGTATCGGCATGTTTTTCAATACCATGTATAATGTGGTGGACACCTATTTCAGCGGTCTGATATCCACCGAAGCCATTGCTGCGTTGTCATTATCATTTCCTGTATTTTTTGTCATTTTGGCCATTGGATTTGGCATCAGCACAGGTGCAACGGCTTTGATCGCCAACACACTGGGTGCAGGTGATGAAAAAAAAGCGCAACTCTATGCAATTCAATCCGTGTCCTTCACCTTCATGCTGTCTATGGCACTGACAGTGACCGGTCTTTTTGCAGCACCTTATCTATTCAGGTTATTAGGGGCTAGCGGAACATACCTGGCCATCTCGTTGTCCTATATCAACATCATCATTTGTGGTCTCGTGTTCTTTTCTCTGACCTTTGTTCTGAATGCAATTCTAACCGCCCAGGGTGACACCAAAACATTTCGCAATGTGTTAATTATCGGTTTTTTCCTCAATTTGGTTTTTGATCCCTGGTTTATCTACGGCGGGTTGGGAATGCCGGCCTTGGGACTTCCCGGGGTGGCCTGGGCGACGATCTTAATTCAACTATTCAGCACCTTGTTTATGGGCGCGCGCGTAATCCGGACCGGTTTGATTTGTCGGGAATGTTGGTCGATGTTCGTTCCACGCCGCACCTTTTATTGGGAAATTGCCAAGCAAGGCTTTCCGGCCAGCTTGAATACCATGAGCATTGCCGTTGGCATTTTTATCATCACCTGGTTTATCAGTAAATACGGACAGACGGCTGTTGCTGCTTATGGTATCGCTACCCGGGTGGACCAGATCGCCATGTTACCCATTATGGGACTCACAACTGCAACCTTGACCTTGATTGGCCAAAACAACGGTGCCGCAGAATATCAGCGCTGCCGGGAGGTGTATCGCAAAGCATTGCTGTACGGCATCCTTATCACGACGGTGAGCATGGTCATCGTTTTTTTATTCCCCCAATCCATCATGAAGATTTTCACCGACGACCAAGCCGTGCTGAAAATCGGTGCCTTTTATTTAAAAATTTCTGCCTTCATATACTGGGCCTATATCATCTTATTTGTGGCTGTAGCCGCCCTGCAAGGATTGAAGCGGCCTTTCTACGCTATTTGGATAGGGCTTTATCGTCAGATTGTAGCACCGACAATAGTATTTTATGTGCTCGCAAGCCAACTGGGAATGGGTCTTTCCGGGATTTGGTGGGGCATTTTTCTGGTTACCTGGTCAGCTACTATTTTTACGTTAATATATGTCCGATCAACCATGAACACCATGTTCGTAACCGCGGATGCGATTCCCACGGGGATGAAGGGCTACTATTCCGGAAAAATTTAGTTACCGGGCAACCTGACTCGTAGGAACTCTCAAGGTGATCAAAGCAGAGATCGAAATCGATGCCCCCTTGAGCGTGGTGTGGTAGACCTTCTCCCGGATGGAAAATTGGCCTAATACGGTGGGACCGCAATGATCAGAAGTTTCTTGCATGATAAAATCGTGAGCCTTAAAAAGACCCGCTTCACCGAAATGCTCATTGAGGCAAACGGTCTTGATCCGGACGACTTCCAGAGTTGGCTTTTCTGTCCAGGCATGCGCTTTGATTCACCGGACAAGTGGTGGGGTGATTTGGGTCGGCGTGATTTCCCGCATGAGGGTATCGACTTTTGCCTGTACAGGGATGGTTCCGGGCGGGTGCGTCGCCTCGATCACGACACTCGCATTCCGGTGATGCACGACGGTGTGATCAGATCCGTTTTTGCCGACTATTTGGGTCAGGCCGTGGTTATTGAACACGAAAAGACCCAAACTGAAATCGGCACGTTGATATCGATTTATGCCCACACGAGACCGCTGAACCACATAAAACCCGGTGTTTTCGCGAATCAAGGGGATATTATCGCCACCATCGCCGATGCCAGCCGATCAAAAGCAAAGATCCTCCCGCACCTGCACGTCACGCTTGGGCATCCGTCCCCTGATCTTGTCTATGAGACATTCGCCTGGAATGACATGCGCGACCCCGGCCTGGTCGACCTGTTGGATCCACTGGGCGTCATCGATTGGCCCTGGCTTGCATTGGATTCCCAACAAACCAAGCGGGTGTGTCCGTACTGAGGAACGCTGCCCTTGAAAACACCTCACCGCCATCGCAATATCACGTTAAAGCGGCTGTTGTTGGATGCTTACCAGTTTGCTCGTGCCCAATCGTTGGTCGCTAACCGGTTCGGCAGGCAGTTTCATCCCAGCCGCGATTATGTTGAGGTGGACATCACTTACAAGTGCAACTTGAAATGCATAAACTGCAACCGTTCATGCACGCAGGCCCAGAGCAATTTAGAAATGCCTGTCGCCGATGTGGAAGCCTTTATCAAGCAGAGCATTGAAAAAGAAATCGCCTGGAAACGCATCCGAATTCTGGGCGGAGAGCCAACCCTTCACAGTCGTATTTTTGACATCATCGACCTATTGATCAATTATCAGAAGACGTGTAATCCTTCTGTAAGGCTGGTGCTGGGAACCAATTTCTTCGGGAATCACGTTCACCGGGTGCTGGAGCAACTGCCAGACGCGATCACGCTAAAAAGCACGCTGAAGTCTTCACGCGTCAATCTATTTAAACCGTTTAACATGGCACCTGTCGATACGCGTTTTAACCGATTTTCTGATTACTCCTGCGGTTGCCGCATCATAAAAGAGTGTGGATTGGGATTAACGCCTTCAGGGTATTACATGTGTGCCGTAGCCGGTGGGATCGACCGCATCTTTGGTTACCATCTCGGCAGGAAAGAGCTACCGGAAGAATCCGACCCGTTGTCGGACCAAATGTCCGCTTTCTGCCGTTTATGCGGCCATTTTGGATTCCAGTGGCCGACACGGCGTGCCAGTCTATCCAAAACGTGGCGGTTGGCCTATCGGCGTTTAAACACCATCGAACCTCTTGCTGACAAGGTTGAGGATGTCTCACACCCCTATGACCCATCTTAACATACTGCATGTAATCGGTCAGAGACCGGAAATGACCGGGAGCGGGATCTATCTTGAGGCGATGATCAGAGAATCTCAGAAACACGGGTTTTCAACTTACCGGGTTGCCGGTGTCCCTGCCGGCACGATTCCATCCTTGAAGGATCGGCCGCAAACCGAAGGCGCCTGCGTTTTTTTTGAATCGGGGTCGCTCAATTTCCCTGTGACCGGCATGTCGGATGTCATGCCCTATAAAAGCTCTTTGTTCAAAGATCTGAAAGGCATGCGTCTGACTTCCTATAAGTCGGCCTTCACCCACGTGCTTGAAGATGCAGTCAACCAGTTTAAGCCGGATATCATTCACACGAATCACCTTTTTTTACTTTCGGCCCTGGTAAAAAAACGGTTTCCGACGATGCCCGTCGTGGCGACCTGCCATGGCACGGAACTGAGACAATACAACAATTGCCCGCATTTAAGACGTTATGTGAAGCGCTATTGCCGGCGCCTGGACAAGATCATCGCGCTGACAACCGATCAGAAAAGGGAAATCCATCGTCTGTATGGCATCCCCTTAAATCACATTGTCGTTGTCGGTGGCGGATATGATCAAACGATGTTTACCCGTGCCCCCAAATTACCTGCTGGAACCGTTCATATCCTCTACGCCGGCAAATATAATCGCAGCAAGGGCGTTCCCTGGCTGCTGAAATCCCTGATGAAGATCGAGGATCATGACTGGCACCTACACATGGCGGGAAGCGGCGAGGGCCAGGAGTATAACGACTGCATTGACCTCGCAGAAAAATTGGGCCGCAAGGTTACCAACCATGGTTACGTGACTCACCGTCGATTATCGGAACTGATGAAAAAAGCCCATGTCCAGGTGCTGCCTTCATTTTTTGAAGGTCTGCCCCTCGTGCTCTTTGAAGGCCTGGCATCCGGATGCCGGATCATCACTACCGAACTGTCCGGTTTCAATGAGATCTTCGGGAAAGCAGACAGAGAGACGATCGATCTGATTCAACTGCCGCCCTTTGAAACCATTGACCGGCCTTATCGAAAAGACGAGGCCCAGTTGGAAGATGCGCTATGTCAACGCATACTCGGCATGATGGCGGCGGTAAGAAAATCTCCGACTGTTGTCGACCCCCAGGCCGAAGAAATAGCATCCCGCTATACCTGGCCCCGTATTTTTGAACGCACGTTATCCGTCTACAGGGATGCTGTTAAAAGATAATCATGACCGCCAAACCAGCAAACGTTGATATTAAGGCCATTGTCCTGTTGACCATCCTCTGCGCCAGCTGGGGACTTCAACAGATTTCAATCAAGATCGCCGTCCAAAGCATTGCTCCCGCGCTGCAAGGAGGCATTCGATCTATTGGTGCCGCGATCTTGTTATATCTGTGGATGGTCGCGCGCAGGGAAAAAATGGACCTCAATGACGGTACCTTCTGGTGGGGGATGGCCGTCGGCTTATTCTTTTCCATTGAATTTTTGCTGATATACTGGGGCTTGGAATTTACCAGCGCATCGAGGTCGGTCATCTTCCTGTACACCATGCCATTCTTTACAGCCATGGGGGCCCATTGGTTTGTGCCGGGAGAATCCTTGGGAAGAGCACAGCTTGCCGGTCTATGCTGCGCTTTCCTGGGAATTATGATCGCATTCAGCGAATCTATCGGTAAACCCCAATCGTTAGTGTTGGTTGGTGACACGATGCTGTTGCTGGCAGCCGTCTTCTGGGCGGCAGCCACCATCATGGTAAAGGCCAGTCCGTTGTCCGGAATCCGGGCAAGCCGTGTATTGCTCTACCAGCTTGTCGTATCCGCAGTCGTGCTGCCGCTCGGAGCGGTGCTGCTGGGACAAACTGAAATCACGCATGCAACGCCGCTCATACTGGGTTGCATCGCTTACCAGATCATTTGGGTCGCCTTTATCACCTATCTCGCCTGGTTCTGGCTGATCAGAAACTACCCGGCATCGAAGTTGAGTGCATTCTTGTTTCTTACACCGCTTTTTGGCGTTCTGGAAGGCACCATCCTGCTCGATGAACACATCACGTATCGGTTATTGACTGCCCTGGCGATGGTATGCGCCGGAATCTATGTCGTCAATCGCACACCAGGCGGCAAGCCATGCGAACCGGCAAAGGTTCCAGTAGGCAGGGATTGACCCCAGCAATCGGGTATGAATAGACGCATTCCCATTCTTTTTGTCCCTTGACCCCTGCAACAAATCCATTCTATTCATTATTTGACTCATTCATTAGGCAATACGATGAACACTCTCAAATTAAGCATCAGTCGAACCTTTCTAATCCATATGGCTCTCGTTGGCGTCATATCCATTTTTTCTCTCGGCTATCTTTGGGTTACATCCGAATGGTCTATGTTTGAAAAAGAGGCGAATTCACTGCGGGCGTCCTATCTGGAGAGCCAGAAGATAACATTAATAAGTGAGGTGAATCAGGCACTGAATTTTGTAAATTACATGAAGTCTCAAACTGAAAAACGGTTGCAAGAATCCCTAAAAGGCAGAGTTGGCGAGGCCTATGCCATCATAGAGAATATTTATTTGAAAGAAAGAGACATAAAAAGCACAGAAGAAATTGAGGCGCTTATCAAACAAGCGCTCAGGTCCTTGAGGTACAATGACGGCCGCGGATATTATTTTGCCTTTACGTTGGAAGGTGTTGAAACGTTATTCGAAATCAGGCCTGAAATGGAAGGCACGAACATGCTGCAAGTCAAAGGGGGGGAAGGCGAGTTCGTTGTTTCCGATATGCTTGCCGTCATCAGGGAAGATGGCGAAGGGTTCTACAAATATACCTGGCCCAAACCCAACCAGCAAGGTTTTTTCCCAAGAATCGCTTTTGTGAAATTGTTCAAACCCATTGGTTGGGTAATCGGCTCCGGGGAGTATCTCGATTATATTGAGAAAGATATTCAGGAAGAGTGCCTGAAATGGATTTCAAACATCAAGTTTGATAAGGATGGCTACGTGTTTGTCGGAAAATGGGACGGGTTGGTCCTGTCTGGTCCCGAAACCGGTAAAAACATGTATGATATCGTAGATATAAACGGTGTTAAAATCGTCCAGGAACTCATAAAATTGGCCAAAGAAGGCGGCGGTTTCGTTGAATATGTGCTTCCGAGATTCGAAGGAAAAAAACAGGCGCCTAAAATCAGCTACGCTTTAGGCGTACCTGAGTGGCAATGGTATATTGGAGCCGGCTTATATGTGGATGAAATTGACGCTGCGCTCGCGTTAAAGCAGTCTGAACTGGAACGAAGGATCAGAACAAACATTCAAAATATTGCATTGATCCTTTTTACGCTTCTTATTTTAATCTTCCTGATTGTCAAACTACTTTCGGATCGAATCCACCACAACGTAAAATTGTTTAAAAATTTTTTCAAAAAAGCGTCTGCGGATGCCATCAAAATTGAAAGAAATGCCATTTATTTCTACGATTTTGCCCAGCTTGCTGAATCGGCAAACGATATGGTTGAGAACCGAATTCGGACGGAAAAGGCGTTGCGTGAAAGTGAAGAGAAGTTCCGGATGCTGGTGGAACAATCCCCGCTCGGGATTTCCCTGATCGGAGAAGATGGTCGATACAAATATGTGAACCCACGATTTGTGGAGATGTTTGGGTACACGATAGGTGATGTCACTACAGGAATAGAATGGTTCAACAAAGCTTTTCCAGATGACCGCTATCGCCAAAAGGTGATGAAAGCATGGTCTGATTATCAGCGGCACCCTCAAACCAAACGATCCCGGCCACATGTTTATACCGTGACCTGCAAGGACGGTTCACAAAAAGAGATCAATTTCAGACCATTAAATATAAAAAAACAAGGTCACTTGGTTATTTATGAGGATATTACCGAACGGTCGCGATTGGAACAGCAACTTTGGCAAGCCCAAAAAATGGAAGCGATAGGAACGCTTGCAGGCGGAATAGCTCACAATTTCAACAACCTAATGATGGGTATTCAAGGCAGAGCGTCGTTGATGACCTTGGAGTTGGGTCCTTCCCATCCCCAGCAAGAGCATATTAAAGCCATCGAGGAACAAATCGTTAGCGCCAGCGCGCTTACCAGGCAACTACTGGGTTTGGCCCGCGGAGGTAAATACGAGGTCAAACCAATAGACCTCAACGAACTATTGCTTTCCAGCGCGGCCATTATCGGCCGTACCCGCAAGGATATTCAGATCCACAGCAAACTATTTCCGTCGTCATTGGTGGTCGAAGCTGATAAGCGACAGATTGAGCAGGTGTTTTTGAACATTTTTGTCAATTCCATACAAGCCATGCCGGACGGCGGCGAAATCTACCTGGAAACATCGATCCTGAATTTAAACGCTGGCTTTTGCAAACCATATGCTGCCATGCCCGGTCGATATGTCAAAATTTCTGTAAAAGACACCGGTGTCGGCATGAACAAAGAAACCTGCCAGCAGGTCTTCGATCCCTTTTTTACGACTAAAGATAAATACCTGGGCACTGGATTGGGTTTGGCGTCGGCCTATGGCATCATTAAAAATCACAGTGGTGTAATAACTGTTAATAGCGATCTCGGCCACGGGACAACCATTAGCCTCTATTTGCCAGTATCGGAAAAAACAGCCCATATAGATGATGCACATGTCGATGATATGATCATCCGAGGATCGGAAACGATTCTCCTGGTTGACGATGAAGATATCATGATTGATGTGGGTAAACCGATGTTGGAGAATTTGGGTTATCGTGTCATTGTCGCCAACGGTGGAGAAAATGCTGTTGATGCGGTATCTGAAACAGGGGACAATATTGATCTTGTCATTCTTGATTTAATCATGCCGGGGATGGATGGCAGCGGAACCTTTGACGCTATCCGTGAGATTCATCCAAAAATGCCAATCATATTGTCCAGTGGGTATTCTCTCAAAGGCAAAGCAACTGATATCATGCGACGGGGATGTAACGCGTTTATCCAAAAGCCGTTCAATATTTCTGAAATATCTCAGTTGATTCGAAAAGTTCTTGATGTAGGATAGCAGGCCCCACCGTTGCAAAAGCCGGAGGTATTCAGAGCCAAGGCTTGCCGATGATATCCAGCGGGAAAATGCAAATATGGTTGTGACATTTTTCATGTGTTCCATGATTGAATAAATGGCGTATACTCGGTGTCAGGATGCAGGTCTTCCCTCACCGGTGAAAATATTTCAATGATAACTGAATCTTTTATGGCAAACGTGCTATGTTTCGCATCAACGGGGATGCACCAACTGTCGCCCGGGTTACAGGTGTATACTTGATCATTGATGAACAGCCGGGTTTTTCCGGACAATAGGTACCCAGTCTGCTCACTAGGGTGTTGGTGAGTGGGAATACGAGTCCCCCTTGACATCCTTAATTCTGACATCAACGTATTATCGCCGTAAACCAGCGTTTTTTGTTTAATTCCTTTTATGGTGGAGCGGTAACCTTCGCTGTTATTTTTGTTGAACATGGGCCTTCTCCTTAGGCCAAAATTTAATGCTCTACCTTTTAATTTAAAAATGGACGGCGCTCAAGGTCAGCCTGTGATATCCTGAGGCTGAATGCAAATTAGACGTTACCTCGGAAAGTTAAACCCAAGTTGAGTGATTGTCGAGCTTGTCGCATTACCAAGGAAGCTGGCATTCCGCTATAGTGGACTATGCGGGATGTCGGCTGACACCGGTTATGTGGTGAGATCGGCAATCCCAACAGGTTTCAATTTTTTAAGAATCGGTAAACCGCCAAAGCAAAGCATACAAACCAATTATGGTATCTGTGAAAATTGAAACGCTCAGTTTGGGTTAAAGCAGATGGCAGGCTAATGCAAGTTCCGGTGGGACAGGTCAGTCATTGTCACCCATTCTGCGCAAAGGTAGCCACTGAAGGGGATTTTAAAGAAACTCCCTCAACCGTCGCCTGCTCCCGAAACTGGTGCTGATTTACTTTTTAAAATGCGAAGTGGCTTTATCGAACGCCGTGGCGAGGGATTTCCAGGCATCTTCAGCCCCATCTTTGAGGTCATCCCAGGCGTTTTCACTGGCCACTTCAAGTTCAATTATTTTCGTTTTCATATCTGTGCGAAGCTGCTGCAAGGCCTCGCGTTTCTCTTCAAATTTCTTAATGGCATCGGCGCTTTCATGCTGAGCCTTGGCCTCCAGCTTGTTGCGCTCGATATTCCAGCGATAGTTCAGATCGTCATACTTTTTTTTCAGTTGAGCCAAAAATTCTTCTTTCTTGCTTTCCATTATTACCTCCTTTTTTAAGGCCCCGCATAAAAAATAGTCACAACATATCGTAAGGTTAATAAAACATACGCATTTTGCCAAGTTCTTTTAGGCTAACATTTCTTAAAAGTTGTGTGTCTGGGTATCAGAAAACGATCTACCCAAAGTCACCCGTGTTGAACCCTCTCCACGGCCCCCCACTGCTTCGTTCCGACAAGCGGCGGGGAATACGCTCACTATCGCGGTCCAGGTTGCCCCATCAACAGCCGGTTTTTGGGTGTGATATCCTCGGGTATCCTTCGCGTCATTACCTGATACCCCCATGCACGCAATCTCGCCGCCCGTGTAACGTCGACAGCCGTGGGTCCATCCAGCCAGCCATCCAGGCCGCCGGTGTCGCAGCGTTCCAGATCGTGGCAGCAGGGCAGCACCGCCACCCGGGCGCCGGCTTCGACGGCTTTTTCCAGCACGGTATCTGTCAGGGTCCCGCAGGCGTGGACTGACATGATCAAGTCCGATGATGAGAACTCGACAGATTCGATATCGGCTTGCACGTAGTGGACCCGTCGGCGCAGCCGAGGCCATGATTCGATCAATGCTTCGGACAGCCGATGGGCGTTTTCAGGAAGATGACAGTCAACGGCAAGGGCTTCGGGAGAGGTATCATCTAAAAGGAGCATGATATGGGCCAGGAGTCCATGGCCGCAGGCCAGATCGATCACCCGGCCGCCCCGGAATTTTCTTCTCACCCGCCTGGCCACCTCCCAGGCCTCGAATAGCTCCTTGCCGGGCAGCGTGCCCACCCGGCAGACGGATCGGCCAATTTTTTCGAACAAGGTGTTGCCGGGAAACCAGCTCAGCTGCTTGACGGTCAGCCGGCTCTTTGTGGATCGGTTCACGAGAGCTCCAGGTCCTTGCCGGCCGCATCTTCCGGTTTTCCCAATTCCCAACCGTCTTTTGACTGAACGGACGACGTCGTCAACGATCATGGGAAGGGTTTGTGAACGGGTGCGGACAACTTCCACCAGCCGCCCTTCTGACGTGCGCGCCTGCTTTTCGGCGCGAGGCCGCAATTGCACCAGTGCGATGGCAATGACCACCGCAATCAGCAAGACGACGACAACACGAACGGTTTTAAACAGTGCCCCTTTTTTCATCGGGTTAGGCCTCAATCGTCTTCTATCATGCGAACAGCAATTCGGAAAGAGAACGGTGGGAACAGGCACCGAATTTACACCGTAGATCCAGCCCCAGGCGATTAATCTATCGAATCACCGATTGGTTTTCAACGTCTTTTTCGGAGCCCGCGAAACAAGCAAGCAAAATAAAATCAACAAAATTCTGGACATTCCTGCTGACCGGTTGTATAGAAAAATGAAACTTCCTGTATGCCTCCCAGGTCGTCAGGCATCCAGAGCAATCCTCGCCGGTTCGCCCAAAAGCAGGACCATAAAGCACGACAACCAGCATGGTTACGAAAAAGTTCTGGACATTCCTGCTAAACGATTATACAGGAGAATTGAAGAAAAAGCTTGTCATGGAATTTAGTGGGCATCGCAGACCATTCAACGCATCTTTTTAGCCAGATGATGAAAACAGGACTCTGACGCATAGGTGTCCAACAAAGTTCTGGACATTCCTGCAGACCGTTTGTATAGTAAAAATAAATACACCTATAGCATACGGCTGTCTATATGCGATCGATTTCTTCCGAACCATTTTGCGGCGAGCTGATCAGCCCAGATCAGATCAACGAAATCTCGGTTATTGTTGCCACGTTTCCGAAGCTCACCCGTACCGAACTGGCCAATACCATTTGCGAGCTGTTTTCATGGAAAAGGCCGACAGGCAAACTGAAAACAGTCGAGTGCCGCCAATTTCTCGAGCGCTTGGATGCCAGGGGTATTATTCAACTTCCCGCGTGCAACATCCAGTTTATCAGGCAAACCAAGCCCAATGTCGACAGAACCAGGCGGACGGATTGCCAGTCGACCCTCTCAGCCAAACTGAGCGAGTTGTCCCCGCTACGTGCTGAACCGAGTCCAAAACTACGCCCAAAGGCAGCTCTGGTATGAGTACATGGATCGATATCATTACCTGGGTTACCGGATTCCTTTCGGCGCACAGCTTCGCTATTTCATCCAATCCGGCATCGACCAGGCCAGGCTGGGGTGTCTGCAATTTTCCAGTCCGGCGTGGCGGATGGCTGCCAGGGACCACTGGATTGGCTGGAGCGATGAACAGCGCCGGAAAAACCTGCAAAAGATCATAACCAACAGCCGATTTTTAATATTTCCCTGGGTTCAGGTGAAAAATCTGGCCAGCTCGGTGCTTTCCCTGGCGGCCAAAACAGTGCCGCATGATTGGATCGCCTGTTACGGTCGTCGTCCGGTTCTCATGGAAACGCTGGTGGATCAAAAACAATACAAAGGCACGTGTTACCGGGCCGCCAATTGGGTGTATGTGGGCGAAACGACCGGCCGGGGACGCATGGACAGGCAGAACAAGCGCAAGGGGATGGCCGTCAAGGATATTTATCTTTACCCGTTATCAAAAAGGTTTCGGCAGGAGCTGATGATGGGCTGAGTAAGGCAGTAAAAATGATTCGTAAAGACGCTTCATTCTGAACGAATATGCAGTATTTACAAATAGCTAAAAAGTTTATTGGCTGTAATTAAAAAGGCGGAGCTATATCCACAATCGATCGAATATCTGGAAGCACCAACCATATAGATCATTTTTCGTAGTCTGAGGGAATCTAACCCGCTTGGCATTGTCCTGCAGTAGCCTGATTCCGAAATACCGTTTCTGCTGAGAAGGTCCCCCTGCCTTATAAGTCGATCTTGCTTATCAGTTCTTGAATCAGGTAAGCCCATCAAACAGGATCAATAATTATTGGAGCCCAATGGATGATAGAAGAAGAAAAATGTGTCGTGATGGACATCGACGGAACGTTATGCCCAGTTAAACAGAGTAATGAAGAATATGAAGAATTAGTTCCTTTCCCGGAAATGGTTGCCAAGCTTATTAAATATAAAAAAGCAGGTTTTCATATAATTCTCTATACTGCCAGAAATATGCGAACATATTCAGGAAATATTGGAATGATTCAGGCAAAAACCGCTGATTTCACAATGGCATGGTTGAAAAAGTACGATATCCCATATGACGAAATACATTATGGTAAGCCGTGGCAAGGCAGGGGAGGATTTTATGTCGACGATAAAACCATTCGTCCAAATGAATTCCTTTCCCTTGATTACAAAGAAATTATCAGGCTTTTGAACAATGAGTAAAGTCGTTATTCTTCCCAGTGCCAAGCTTGCTCCACTGGAACTACAAAATGAATTCGGGGTCATTCCCACTGCCATGATCCCATTGGATAGCAGGCCGGCTCTCCACTATATTGCTGATTATTATAATAAAAGAGGTTTTAGGCTATTGGTGGCTGCACATGAAAGGGCCGAGCAGATAGCAGCTTATAGTTCCAACCACCCAGAACTGGCGATTACCGTCTTTAATGTCGGAGAAACTGCATCTATTGGTGAAACACTCTACAATTCATTGAAAAATCTGACTGAGCTACCCGATGAGTTGGTTATTAATTTCGCTGACACAAGTATTGCAGACGATCTTCTTGAAGGCAATGTCGTGTGCTTTAGCCGGCAAAAAGACATATTCCGATGGACTACTTTTGAACTGGAGAAAGATCGCCTGAAGTCGATCGTCGAGAAGTGGACCACAAAAAATACACATTTACCAAAAAATGTCTTTATTGGTATTTTTCGTATCAGCAATGTTTCTGATTTCTTTTTAAAATTGAGAGAAGCCATATTATCAGCAAGAATAGACTTAGACCCGTTTTATAATGGGCTCCAACACTACTTCAATGATATCGAACCTGAGCATAAAAAATTTCAAGAAGTAAAAAAATGGTATGATTTCGGTCATCTAGATACATATTATGCGACTAAAAAAGATCTGTCGATTAATTGCCGACATTTCAACAGTATCCATGTCGATACCCGCCGTGGGATTATTCGAAAAACAAGTAAAAATAAGAAAAAATTTATCGATGAAATTCGCTGGTACCTGAAATTGCCTGTCGGGCTGCAATACATTGCCCCACGAATTTTTAACTATGACCTCTCGTATGGAAAACCATATGTTGAGATGGAATTTTATGGATACCCCGCGCTAAGCGATATGTATCTTTTTGGAAACCATGACATTGGGGTTTGGAATCAAATAATTACAGCAGTGGAGCAAATAACTCAGGATATGATGACTTATCGTATCAATCCTGAAGACAAAAAAAAGCTAATAACTTCAATGGAATGCATGTATCTACGGAAAACAAAAGCAAGGCTTGATAGAGTGATTAATGATCCGAACTTTTCTTTTTTCAACAAAGAGACAGTTCTAATCAATGGGAAAAAGTGCTTCGGTCTTAAGGTTGTGGTCGAAATGCTTCCCAGGGTACTTGACAATAGCCAAGTAGATCAACAAAACTATTTTTCGATCGTCCATGGTGATCTTTGTCTAAGCAACATTCTTTATGACCAGAGAAACCGTCTGGTTAGACTTATCGATCCTCGAGGAGGTTTTGGTACTTTTGATATTTATGGTGACCCGAAATATGACATTGCCAAACTCTGTCATAGCTTTGAGGGGGATTATGACTTTCTTGTAAATGGATTGTTTGATCTAAATTGGGATAATGGGGGCCTAATAATACAGGCAAATCTTCAAGAAAAGCACCATATCATCAAAGCGCTTTTCCACCAACGCGTAACCGAAATTTGCGGCGAAAGCTATTACCAGATTAAGCTAATTGAAAGCTTGCTTTTCTTAAGCATGGTACCTTTGCATGCTGACAGACCCCTTTCACAACAAGCGTTTCTTGCCCGCGGTCTCGAAATTTTTTCTGAAATTTCTAGAACATTTATCTGAGATACAAGAGAATCATTTGATGAACCTGATAATTACCATGGCTGGTGCGGGATTGAGATTTAAGATAGAAGGATACAATCAGCCAAAGTACAAAATAAAGGTGTGCGGCGCGAATCTTTTTGAATGGTCGATGAAAAGTTTGGATAATTTTCGCACTGGTGAAAATACTTTTATATTTATCGTACGACTGGAGGATAACGCTAAAGACTTCATTGTTGAAGAATGCCGAAGAAACGAAATTTTCAAATTTAAAATAATAGAAATTAACAGACTTACTGATGGACAGGCCAGCACAGCGCTATTTGCTCAAAAAGGTATCGTTGATGAGGCCCAACCAATCGCTATTTTTAATATCGACACTTATGTCAATCCGGCTTTTCTTAAGCCTGAGATGGTAAAGGGTGACGGCTGGATACCTTGCTTTCCTGGTATTGGTGACCACTGGAGCTTCGCCCGGCTGGATAAGAATGGAAAAGTTGCTGAAGTGACAGAAAAAAAAAGAGTATCTCCACATGCTTCAATTGGATTTTATTGGTTTAAATCGTTCAGTGTATACAGAACATACTACAATCAGTATTATAAAAATTATCGTAACTTTGAAAAAAGCGAAAAATATATCGCACCCATCTATAATCGAATGATCGCTGACAACATGAAAATTTTTATAGAAGAGATCCCTTTGGATGCGGTACATGTGCTTGGAACCCCGAGTGAATTAACTAATTTTATGCAAACATTCAGTAGATATCCCGTAAAGCTCAATTCCTAAATATGGTAAGGTCAAAACTATCAATATTGAATGATCAGGTGAAATCTTCCAGCAAAGATGACACTTTGACACTCCATGAAAGTGAATTTCACCCTTGCAAACCATTTTTTCGTAACAATCATTTTTACCCGGAATCTTTCGCGACGATATGTACCAAAGGAGTTTTTGAAAAAACCCATTTTCTCAGGGAAGTTATAAAAAAAACAGATTACCTACTAGCTCTTCACGGAATATTAATTATTGATTATTTCATGCCAGAAGAGATGTATGTCGGAGGTGAGTATTTACGTCCCCTTTCATTTTTTATGCATGAATTTTCCCTGGCTGTTGGAACCCGTTTTAAGTTAAGGGAAAAGGCGATCAACAGAAAAATATGTCATTTAGTATTTGAAAAAATTGCTCGATCTTTGCCAAAAGAAGACGTAATGGACCGCTGGTCTTTCGGAATTGTGAGTGATGGCCGCAAGAATGATCGAATTTACTCAATTATTCGCCAAATACAAGCATTAAAAATTCCAGAATATGAAATTTTAATCTGTGGCCCGCCTCCCGGAGACAATTTACCAGCAGGAGTTCGCGTATTTGATGATCTTAACCTTTACTGGGATATCCGTCCACCTATCACAGCCAAAAAAAACAAGCTTATTCGTAATTCGCGATACAACAACCTTGTCTTAATCCATGACCGCATCTCTTTTCCGAACAATTGGTTTAGGCGTATGAAATCATATGGTAACTTTTTTGAAGTGCTCTGCATTCAAATCCTGGATGAAGACACATTGGGTCGCAGGGTTCAGGATTGGCTTATGTTGAGTGGTGACTTCTTCAAATATCAAGCAGTGCAAGGCAATTTGTTGGAATATGACAAATGGACTCCCGAAGTCTATGTAGATGGTGGTTGCCTGATAGCAAAAAAGCATATTCTGGAAAAAATTTTATATAATGAACGTTTGCATTGGGGAGAAGCAGAAGATGTAGACTTGTCTAAAAGACTTTATCAAGCAGGTGTAATTACCAACTTTTTCGAAGGATGTACGATTACTACGGCTACGCACAGACACCCTGGTGAAACGATAGGAAAAAAAAAATTCGCAAAAATTAAAAAGCGCATCAGTCTGCGATCAAAATGCAAAAAATGTTTTAATTCTATAATCCAACGCTGGAGTTTTTTAAATTTTCTTAAAAAGCCAATTAGTGAATAATTTCAGTCCTTTTATGGTTTTTTTTATACATAATTTTACATTAAATAATATTGTACGCGTATTCCAAGTTATTTTTGGCAAAAGCTTCGCAAAAAATTGGTCTTTGCTAACCTTGTCTAAATTGTTTTGTCAAGCGATAGGTATGTTAGCAACCGTACGAGTCGCAAGACTACTATCTCCAGAGGGTTATGGTTATTTCAATTTAATGCAATCGACAGCTTCTTTAGGCGTTGTTTTAGCTGGTTTAGGTATAAGACAAGTTATTATACGTAAGAGTGCACGATACCCTGAACAATGCCAAAGTATTTTGTCATCCTCAATCATTTTATTAGCGATAAGTGGTTTTATAGTTGGCATATGCATAGTGACGTATTGCTCAATTTTAACCCATACCGTTTCCTTTACCCTTTCCGGCATTTCTTTTGGGCTAGTTCTTGGCCTATTGCTTTGGGATTTAGTTGAAAGCATTGCTTTTGGCAATGAACGGATGGAATCCTCTGCTTATATCAATATTATAGGTAGTCTAATATGGACATTATTGGTATGGGTTGCACCTCTGAATTTCTTTTCTATTAATAATTTATGTTTTACTTTCGTTTTTTTACAATGCACGAAGTCATTAATATATTATTATTTTTTAAAAAAAGCAGATTTTTTTAGGAAAACACAAGTAAAAACTTCGTTGCTAAAGTTAGTTTATGAGAGTTTACCATTTTATTGGCTTGCAGTTCTATCTATAGCGACAATTCAATTACCCTTAATTATTTTGGCAAAGCGAAGTAACATTCTTGAAGTTGGATTTTATAGCGCAGCTGAAAAAGTAATCAGCCCATTCCAAATGATAATGTATGCTGGTGTTTTAGCATTATATCCATCATTATCAAAGATTGCATTTAAAAATAATAAATTGTATATGACAAAAGTTAAGCACTTTATTGTTTTATCTGTCTTTTTTAATTCAATAATAGGAATGTCAATATCTATATTTCGAGGCGAAATTACTCCTTTTCTATTCGGTATCCAATATACGCAAACTGCAGATACATTATTTATTCTGGCATGGTATCCCTCATTGATGAATACATTTGCACTTATTTCGTGCATACTTTCGTCATTAAATAAGCAATTTTTGCTTGCAAAGCTGGCTACACTCTACGCGATTATCTCTTTGCCCTTAATATGGTATGGTGCCAAATTCGGGTCGTATGGTTTAGCCACTTCATTGCTCTTATCATCGTTGATAAATATGACGTATCATTGGATCATTATGGAAAGAAAACTTCCTCAATATTTCGATATTTCATATAAATTTGGAATCATATTAATAATCTTTATATCAGTAATATTATCATACGCAATACCTACAACGATGCCAATAATTTTTAAAGTTTTTGTTTTAGTTTTTTTTGTGATGATTTTATCAATATCCTTAATTATCAAAAATGTTGAAATGATTAAATACCATTTTAACAATGATAGCATAATCACTAAACAGTCATGAGAATTGTTTCAAGAAAATCATTTTTTAATAAGTTGCTAAACAGTATCGAGTTAAAATTTCGACGTAGAACCTTACTATCAAAACCAATATCTTTATCAATTGAACCAACTCTACAATGCAATTCAGCTTGCAAAATGTGCAATAGATATTTTAATGCAAAAAAAGCTAATGAAATATACGGATTTTTTGATATACACCTTCTTGAAAAAATAATTCCATTTATTCAATCAGCTGAAGAGGTCATCATTGGTGGTTTTGGAGAATCTCTATTGCACCCCGATTTTCTAAAATTAGCCAGAATTATAAAATCAAGAGGTCCTTATTTATATTTTTTTACAAACGGTATACTGCTAAATGAGCACATTGCAAACGAATTAATCGATATAGGATTAAACCAAATATGTATTTCAATGGGTGGAGCAACAAGGGAGACATATAAACAGATACGAGGTATCGATAAATTTGACACAGTCGTTAATAATATTCATCGATTTTCAGAACTTAAAAAAAAAAGAAATAAAACAATCCCGTCGTTATCTTTTAATATAGCGGCTATGAACAGTGTTTTACCAGAACTTGAAGATATAATTATTTTGGCTAAAAAATTAAATGTAACTAATGTAACAATGCCAAACCTTGATATATTTGGCCCGGAATTATTTGATGAAAGCCCTTGGACTAATATTAATAAATCTAATTATTATTTTCAAAAAGCGAAAATGAAAGCTCATCAGTTGAACATAAATTTTGAATATCCAAAACTTAAACCTTGTGTAAATAATTGCTATGATTTTTTCAAAAATTTAAATATTACCTGGGATGGATATATATTATCTTGTAGAACTGAACGTTATATTTTAGGAGACCTATCGATTCAGAAAATATCCGATATATGGAATAGTAAAAAATTGATAAAGCTTAGAAATAATTTTTTTCGTGAGGGGCTTAATAAAGTGTGCAATAATTGTACTTCATGGAACAATTGCAAAAGGGCTTACTTTAACAATATAATAAACAGCAGGTTTCAAACCCTGGAAATGAATTAACATTTCATTAGATTATTTATTAATATCTACGAATACATATCAATTACTTATATTATTAATCAAAAAACCAACTTTTTCATCTGCCTGAATCATAACTTTTTAACAATTATTAGATTTTCTTCTTATTTTAATAAAGGTTTTATTGCACATGGTATTGATATATTATACTCGGCCATGTTTTTTAGACTTATCTTTGTCTTATGCATCTGCAATTTCACAATTTGTTGACCTTCATCTAATTATCGAAATAGCTCCAGAAAACTGGCAAAGTTCACTTTTTGATTTGAATCGTAAGAAAATGAAGGATGGCGTAATAAATGGTATTCCATTTTTCAAGAAGTTTTATCCTGATATATATGATCGATATTTGAAAAAATGTTGCAGTATAATACTAGTCAATTACAACCATCCGAAAAGCGTCCATCCAACTACATTTAAAGTAACGCTAAAGGCGTTTAGATTCTTTTTAAGTTTAGCTCCGGACATTATTCATTTTGATGATATTTCTCTTCGTACGGTTTGGGGTATTTGGCGTCTTAGAAATCTTCCTATACTTTTGTCAATCCATGACCCTCAGTCCCATTTTGGTGAAAAAAATTGGCGACAATGGTTAGCACGTAAAATTGCATTTCCTATTGTTGACAATTATGTTCTTCATAGCAAGGCAATGAAAGATGTGTTTATAAGAAAATATAAAATTCGTAAACATAAAAAAGTCTATCATCTCTATTTAGCTCCTTATACTATATTTCAGCATTGGATAACCCTTCCCATTATGACCAATGGAAAAAATGTATTATTTTTTGGACGTTTATCACCATATAAAGGTTTGAATATTCTGATTAATGCGGCCCCTTTAATTGCAAAATATATTCGCGATGTGCGTATTATAATCGCTGGTCGCCCAGTGCCTGGTTTTTTTTTACCACCCTTGCCTCATTTACCAAATAATGGAAAGTTTGAAATATACGCAAAGTATATAGATAATAGTAATTTGGCGACACTATTCCAAAAAGCTACAGTAGTCACCTGTCCATATATCGATGCATCCCAAAGTGGCGTCTTGCTTACAGCTTATGGATTTTCAAAACCGGTAATCGCTTCAAAAATAGGTGGTTTGTCAGAATATGTTTGGCAAAATGAGACAGGGCATTTAGTTTCACCAGGTGACCATCGTAAACTTGCTGAGGTGATTATAGAAATAATTAACAAACCGAATATGCAACAAAGATTTAAGGCGAACCTCGAGGTAATAAAAAAATCATTTTTTAATTGGGATAATGTGGCTAAACACTCATTATCTATTTATTTAGATGTATTATCGAAAATTAATACTTCACATTTAACTTCCTAAGCTTATTGATGACTCATCTATATCTTATTCTAATCGGGTTTATAATTATAGTATTTACTCGACATATTTATTACCGCAATTTTGAGCTTTTTCTTTGTATCCTTATTGTAATTAATTTTGAATTCTTCCACATTATCCCTAGGATAGGAAAATTCGACTTATATAAAGAAAGTATTGTAGTTATAGTACTGTTTTATTTATTTGAAGAATATGTTGTTAGACCATCTATTAAAAAGGTAAAAAATTCACATTATAATATAGGGTTGTATGGCAAAATAATCGCATTTTACTTTTTAATCGCAATAATCGGAGTTGTGGTTGCTTTTAATCTGGGCCAAAGTTTTGTTCTCAGTATAAAAGCTTTCAAATATTTTCCATTAATATTAACATATTTTATAATTATTAAAAAAGATGTAAATATTGATAAGTTTATTGATTATTTCTTATTTTTAGCAGTTTGTGTTGCATTTATAACTCTTATTCAATTCTTTTTATTTGAGAATTTTTTGATAATCTATCAATACGAAGATTCGATCTCACATGCTCGCGGCTTTAATTCATTACGAGGTCTTCGTATCCTTGAAGGTAACACTATCATAACAATTGGTTTGCTTATAGCTTTTACTAAATGGCTTAAAACCAGAAAAATTTTTTACATATTTATTTTCATTTTGCTTTTTATCCACTTTTTTATTGTTATTAAAACTCGGACTGTTTTATTTTCAAGCATAGTCATTATTTTTTTTACCTCATTTTATTACAACAGAAAGAATATACGTATAACACTAAGTATTTTTTATTTAAGCGTTTCCAGTTTGTTTTTATGTATTCTTATTACCATTTATTATAATGACATAATAATTCACAATGGAATGGTAGCACAAACAGTTAATGACTTTGAAGAATTAATTTCTAAAGAGTTGGGTACTGGAAGTTTAAAAATCCGCAATTTGTGTATTCAACACTATTGGGGTGAAGTTAAAAGATATTGGATGACTGGACGGGGATTATTAAATATTAATTGGATTGGAAACTCGGAAATCTATCTACAAGAAGAATATTATTTTTATCTTTCCGATATCGGGTTTTTCCATTTATTAGTAAATTTTGGTGCTGTTGGAGGTACCATGCTTCTTTTTTTCATAGTCTCTACTGTTATTAGAATTAAAAACCTTTTTGATAAACTTCCTGAAGTATCATGTTACTTTATGATCGGGTTAATCATTTTCCCTCAGATTGATCTTTTCTTTAGAACTGATCATATGCTTATTTTTTCAATTTTCGCTGCATTTGTTGATATTAATATGATAACTATAAATAATAGATATGTAAACTTTAAGTTTCTACCTCAAAATTATACATTTAATGACTTAGGGTTAAATAGACTTAAAAGCTTTTAGTAGAATCTTAAAATTCATCTATTGTTATTTTAAAAATTATATATCTGTTTATTGATTATTTTTTCCTAAAATTACTAATGTGCTTAAAAACATTTTAAGAATAAATGTCAATGATATTTAAGGCAATAGTTAAAAGATCAAAAACAAAAATATTGTTTTAGTATTTCTTAAGAATTTGTTATAAACAATTAATAAAATACTACATCTTTAGGTCGATATCGTATTAAAATATACAAACCGCATAACATGAAAATAATCCATATCATTGAATCATTAAGAGCCGGTGGTAAAGAGCGACAACTTATTGAAACATTAAAGTTTTTTAAATCACAAAATATAATACAATGTGAACTGATTGTGATGTCAGATATCTGCGATTACAATTACATCCATAATATAGGTATTGAAACTCATTATATCATAAGAAAATTTAAAAAAGATCCCGCAATATTTTTTAAATTATATAAAATTTTTAAATCGAAAAGGCCGAATATTATACATTCTTGGGGATCCATGTGCTCTGTATATGCTTTGCCTGCAGCAAAATTTCTTGGCATTAAGTTCGTAAATAATTTTTTACAGGATGCTTCACCAATATTTAGAATTAAAAATAAGGAATGGTTTCGAACTAAATTGACCTTTCCATTTTCAGATAAAATAGCTGCAAATTCATATGCTGGATTGAAAGCTTATCATGTTCCTTCTAATAAGAGTGTCTGTTTACATAATGGATTCGATTTTTCGAGGATAAATGGCATAGATAAGAAAGAAAATGTAAAAGTAAAATTTAACATAAGTACAGAATACGTAGTTGGTATGGTTGCGTCTTTTACAGACAATAAAGACTATTTTACATTTATTGAATGTGCAAATTATTTGCTTAGAAAAAGAAATGACATTACATTTATTGCAATCGGCGATGGAAAAAATTTTAACAAAATAAGAAAGGTAATTAATCCAAAAGTTCAAGACAAAATAATGATGATTGGTAAACAAAAACGTGTTTTAAATATTGTTAACCTTTTTGACATAGGTATCCTCACAACAAATACTATCGTCCATTGTGAAGGCATTCCTAATGCTGTTATGGAATTTATGGCCTTAAAAATACCCGTGATCGTTACAGACTGCGGAGGGAATAGTGAACTGGTAGAAAATTATCGTACTGGTTTCCTTGTGAAAGCATTTGACCCTGATATTCTTTGCAATAAAATAGAACAATTAATTCAAAACAAAAAATTAGCTAATGAATATGGAAGAAATGGCTTCGAAAAATTGAAAAATGAATTCACTCTCGAAAAAATGGGAAAAAAGTTTTTAGACCTTTATGCAAATTTATATGGGTGAGAAGTCTCAGCAAAATATTCTACAAAAAAATCAAAATATTACAACATTAAAAAAAAAATTAAACAGCATTTATTTAGTTTTTTCTTATTTTAAAAAAATATATTGTAGCAAAATTATAAGAATTATGTTTCTTACAAATGATATGTCTACAATTGACTGTTATTGATTAACATTTTTAAGAAGTTAAAACTGGACTGAACACCGGTCGTAACAATGCTTGTGTTTGTTGCTTTGTTTTTAAATTTAAATTTTTCTAAGATAATTTTTACATTTTTAAACTGGTCAGAACATCATTATAATTTTTCATTAATATGCGAATTCTTCATATTATAAATGGTGAATTTTATTCAGGGGCGGAACGAATTCAAGATTTACTTGTACAACGTTTACCAGACCATGGATATGAACCTTTCATAGCTTGCCTAAAGCCTAAATTTTTTAATGCGAATTGTGATTGTTCTAATGATTTAATATATGATTTCCCAATGGAAACAAAAACTGATTTTCGTCCTATATTTAAATTACTTAAATTCATAATAAAAAAGAAAATTTTATTACTTCATACACACACCCCAAGATCAGCATTTGCAGGCAAAATAGTTTCCACATTTATAAATATTCCAAGAGTTCATCATGTTCATAGTCCAACTATCAATGATACAGAAAACTATTTAAGAAATATTACAAATACTTTCGTTGAGCGTTTTAGCGTTACAGGAACTGAAAGAATAATTACCGTATCTGAAAGCATTGCACATTGGCTTCATAGCCTAAAAATTGCAAATGAACGTGTAACTGTAATACCAAATGGTGTTCCCTCTTTTTCGTTAATGAAAAAAGGTAAAATAGATAAGAAAATAATAATTGGTACCGTTGCTTTGTTTCGTCCACGCAAAGGATTAGAAATTTTTCTAGTGTCATTGAAACAACTAATTCAAAAAAATATTGATTATTCATTTTTAGCCATCGGGAACTTTGAATCTGAGAAATATGAATTTAAAATTAAATCTATGGCCAAGCAATTAAAAATTGAAAAAAATATAGTGTGGCGAGGATTTCACCAAGATGTAGGCTCGGAACTTAACAAAATGGACATTTTCGTACTTCCTAGTCTTTATGGCGAGGGGATGCCACTTGTTATTCTTGAGGCAATGGCAGCCGGTCTTCCGATTATTGCTAGTGATGTCGAAGGAATTACTGAAGTAATTAGACATGGCCACGAGGGAATTATCGTACCCCCTGGAGATTTCGAAAGTCTTACCGAGGCTATTTATAGTTTATGTATGGACACAGTCCTTCGGCAAAAGTTCGGATTAAGGTCAAAAAAACGGCATTATGAAAAATATTTAGACACCATAATGGCTTCAAAAATAGCAAATATTTATGATAAATTACTCATCAAAAAAAACTAGATTCTTTTTCGGAATCCATTTTAGTAACTTTACTTTATCTGAAGCAGTTATTAATTCCCTTCTTTTCATCAAAGAAAGCCTAAGTAAACATTGCCATTATGTTGTAACCCCAAACGTAGATCACGTCGTACAGTTACAATTTAACCGCTTTTTTAGGGATGCGTATAAGGATGCTTCAATTATATTACCTGATGGTAAACCATTAATTTGGCTATCGAATATTTTCCGACAACCTCTGCCAGAACGTGTTGCTGGAAGTGATTATGTTCCTGAATTACTTCGGGCTATGGCAAATGATAAGCTAACTGTTTTTCTTTTAGGTGCAAGACCTGGAGTAGCTAAGCTTGCCGCCAGACGTATAATTCAGCAATATCCAAAAATCCAAATTGTTGGCTACTATAGCCCGCCATTTGGTTTCGAAAATGATATTACAGAAAATAAAAAAATTATTGGTATGATCAATGCTGTTAAACCACAATTGCTTATTTTAGGTATAGGTGCGCCTAAACAAGAAATTTGGATACATTCCTACTCAAAAGAATTGAAAGTAAATTTAGCGATTTGTGCTGGCGCCACTATAGATTTTCTCTCTGGTGAAAAAAAAAGAGCCCCTCTATGGATGAGAAGACATTATTTGGAGTGGTTACACAGAATATATAGTGAACCGAAAAGATTGACTGTCAGGTATCTTAAAGATGCTTTTTTACTTCCGATTATTGTTCTTAAAGAATTATATCACATTCGTCGATTTGATCCTTGTACGTATACTAAAAATGAAATAATCTGCCGCATGCATCGAGGTATCACCAAAGGATGAAATCTATTTTATTGTCGCAAGCGACGAGGTATTAAAACCTTAGAGATGGAATATAAAATTTACAAGACGGAATTAATTTATTACAAAAATAAATTTTATTGCTACACAACTTCACATAAAACTCTTACAAGAAGTTGAATGATAAATATATGAACATTCAAGCACATGACGAACTATATTTTAATAAAGGAAAAATCGAAAATATTAAATTTTGGAATAGATTTGATAAACCAAATTTTAAAAATACAACTGTATTAGATGTTGGATGTGGTCACGGTAGAATGTGCATAGATATTGCTTTAGAAGGAGCAAACAAAGTAATTGGAATAGACATCGATAAACATCGGATTGAATTCGCTAAGGATAATTTGAAGACAAACTTCCCACATTTAGTAGAAATAATTGAATTTTTTGAACTTAATTTATCTGGGTTAAATGCTTATAGAAATTTTAATTATATTATATCAAAAGACACATTTGAACACATTATTGATTTACCAATATTGTTGGAATCTATGAAAGATAGATTAAAACCTTACGGAAAAATATTTGTAGGTTTCGCACCTCTTTATAATTCATTTTATGGTGATCATATGTTGACAAAGGCTCTTTTACCTTGGTTTCATTTAATAATTCCAGAATCAATATTGTTGAGAAGGTTAAATAGAAATCGCAAAGTAAAAATTCAAAAGATTCAAGACTTAGGATTAAATAAATATTCCTTGAAAGATTATATTAGAATTTTTAACAATTCCTCGATGACTTTAAAATCATTCAAAGTCAACATCTCAGACAATCCAGTACTTAAAGCTTTCAATTTTCTTCGTAAATTACCTGGTTTGGATGAATTTTTCACACATAATGTATATTGTGTCTTTGAAAATAACTAAGCTTGATAACTAGAACGTACTTAGGGATGATTCTTTATTTTTGTGACTCAATTGATACATTATTGTAGGACACACTAGCTACTAAGAATATAATTAATAAAAATGCTCAGAGAACAAAAAAATATAATTTTGCAGATGCACAAAGCACTGGATATCTGTTTGACAGTTACGGCATTTGTAAGTGCATATTTTATAAAGTTATACATTCTTCCATTATCATTACGGGGACTTCTGACGACCCCAAACTATTATACAGTTTTGTTGCTCGTAATCATTATTTTTCCCATATCATTTAATTATTTTAGACTGTATAACTCTTATAGAACCCAATCATTTAAACAAATATTCTCCAAGGTTATCAAGTCTGTTTTCATCGGAATCGTTTTATTGAATTTCGCCATGTACATTCTTAAAATTACGGATATCAGCAGAATCATGATGGGCATCTTTTTAGTGACTGATCTTTTCCTTCTTGGTTTAAGTAAAAGCCTTATTTATAAAACCTTAAAAAATTTTAGAGAAAAGGGATATAATTACCAAAATTTACTTATTATTGGTGGACGAGAAAGAGCTAAGGAAGTTATTCGATCGATCAATGAAAAATCGAGTTCTGGATTTCGTATTTTAGGTTGCTTGGGACTATGCGAAACAGAAATTGGGAAAAGTGTGACTTCTGAAACCTGCTGTATAGGCACGGTAACCCATTTAAAAAAATTTTTAATCGAACAGGTTGTTGATCAGGTCATATTTGCCTTACCTTTAGATTTAGTCAAAGACATAGAAAAACATATTAGAACAGCAGAAGAACTTGGCGTATCCGTACGCTTCATTCCGGACTGGAATTTACACAAAATCTGTTACAATCCAGGTATTGGTCACATTGAAATGGAAGACTTTCTCAATATTCCAACAATGTGTTTAAGCACCACACCCTCAGGTTACGGTGAACTTCAAATAAAAAATCTATTTGACTTTTTTGGCGCTGCGTTTTTGATTTTATCATTGTCTCCAATATTCGTCTGTATATCCATGTTAATAAAATTGTTTTCTAAAGGTCCGGTTTTTTTTTCTCAGGAGCGCTGCGGTCTAAATGGAAGACGGTTCTTCGTATACAAATTTCGAACGATGGAATATGGTGCAGAACAAAAAAGAGAACTTTTAGACTCAATTAATGAGTCCGACGGCCCCGTTTTTAAAATCAAAAGAGATCCACGTATTATTTCTTTTGTAGGGACCTTCCTACGAAGATCCGGACTCGATGAACTACCTCAACTATTCAATGTTATAAAAGGCGAAATGAGCCTTGTCGGTCCTAGACCACCGATTCCTACTGAAGTTAATAAATATGACTTATGGCAGCGTAGACGGTTGTCGATGAAACCAGGCATTACCTGTTTGTGGCAATGTTCCAAAAAACGGAACGAAATTCCTTTTAACGAGTGGATGAGTTTGGATTTAAACTACATTGACTCTTGGTCATTAAAACTTGATTTTAAGATATTGTTTAAGACGGCATTTGTCGTTTTTACTGGTCAAGGCAGATAGACAATAGCAAATGACTTCCAAATATGATTAAAACCCTGAATTCGATTACTGTTTTTATATCTCTTTTTGTTATCGCAACCATTCCCATTTTCTTCGCCGCCGTTCAGCCATGGGTGTGGTCGCTTTACTGCCTGCTGATGATCACTTCATATATCCTGTCTTTGTGGACCGCGCCGGACCACACTGTTTTCCCTCGTGATCATTTGTTAATAATCTCGGTTGCCATATTTTTCATCTGGACGCTCGTGTTGTACCTCCCTTTTCCGTATCCGGTCCTTTCATTTCTCAATCCCACACGTGCTGGAATCCTCTCCCGGGCAGGGGCACTTACCAACAGTACTCCGGCCTGGGAGTCGCTCAGCTATCTGCCCAGGACTGCATCTGCGTGGTGGGCCTTCGTACTCAGTCTGGGACTTTTCTTTCTCGTGGTGCAAAATCTATGCACTGAAAGGAAAACACTCAAACACGTAGTGTACGTCATGATCGGAATCGGCATGCTCGAGGCGGTATACGGATTGATTCAGGCGCTGGTACCGTCCATGGGTGTGCTTTGGGTTGATTATATCCAAGATTACATGGGTACTGCTCGTGGTACATTTATCAACCGCAACAGCTTTGCGGCATTTATCGGGATGATCTGGCCGCTGGCACTGGGCATTACACTTGCAATGACCGGTCGGGTTCACTCGTTGAAAGAGTTATTAGGATCCGACAGGCTCAACCGCCAGGCAATGATGGCAATGGGTATCATCGTTTTTCTGCTGGCCATGATTTTCACCCGCTCACGGGCCGGGATCGTCAGCGGGCTTGTCGGCTTTCTGGCATTTTCGATCATGGCGCGAACGGGAATCAAATCCGCAACATTTCATACCCGGGTTCTGCTGGGCGGCATTATCGTTCTGCTGTGTATCTACACCATGACCATAGGCGTCGGACCGATTGTGCAGCGATTTTTCTCCCTCGGTGCCGACAGCGGCTCACGAATGGATATCTGGCGAGACAGTCTGCCGATTGTCAAAAACCATCCGCTGGGCGTTGGTTTAGGAAATTACGAAAATGTGTTTAAAGTGTACAACCAATCCTTGACCTCTGAGAAAACGGTTATCCATGCCCACAATGACTATCTCCAACTCCTGATAGAAACGGGTTGGGTCGGATTTTTTTCACTTTTGGGCGCTTTTTTCATTTTCCTTGGAAAGAGTGTCCATCATATCAGGAAGCTCGATTTTAGAAGGGACCCCCTGCGTTTTTATTTAGCCGTGGGCGCCTTCAGCGGATTGATTTCGATGACTGTTCACAGCGTTTTTGATTTTAATATGCAGATCCCGGCCAATTGCCTCTATTTTGTTGTTTTGATGGCAATTTTGAGTGCTTGCACGCGACCACACAGGACGATTAACGTCCAACATCAAATTTTGAAAAAAAGCAATTACAGCCAATCCTTGTCAACGCCTACCCATTGAATCCCCAAATGATTGATCTGCACTGTCATATTCTGCACGACCTGGACGATGGAGCAAAAACCGCTGCGGAAAGCATTCAAATGGCACAGGCCTTTGTGCAGTCGGGTTACCGCACGGTTGCTGCCACGCCCCACATGGTTCCAGGGACCACCTGGATGCCATCCATCGACCGGATCAACAGCACGGGTCGCCGCCTTGAATCAAGCCATTAAGGATGATGGTTTGGGGTTGGACATCCTACCGGGTATGGAAATCGCTATAGACCCGCAAATTCCGGACCTGCTCGATGACAGACGTCTGTTGCCCCTCGGGAGTTCCTCCTGCCTGTTGATCGAACCGTCGTTCCAGCAGCTTCCGCCGGGATGGGAGCAGGTCATCTTTTCAATACTGGCCAAGGGGTATTCAGTGCTGCTGGCCCATCCCGAACGATGCGTGCAGCTGGCAGCCAACCCGGGCCTGATAGACCGGCTCATCGGGTCGGGTGTGTTCCTGCAGGTCAACTGGGGCAGCTTTCTCGGCCAATACGGCCGGGCGGTTGCCCGCAAGGCTCGGTCGATGGCCGGAAACGGCCAGATCCACTGCTTGGCCACCGACAGTCACCACCCGGAATGGCACAACCCGGCGGGCATGCAGGCGGCAACTGCCAAGCTGCGTGCACTGATCGGCCATGAGAACCTTCAACGAATCACCACGGACAATCCGCTGCGCGTGCTCAACGGAGAGGTACTTCAGCCGATGACGGTGTCCGGCGCAATGAGCGGGAGAAGCAGGAAGCGCTGGTGGCGGTTTTGGTAAAATTTGACTCCTGACTTCTCCTATGTTGTTTACAAGCATGGTAAAATAAATCGATGCATCTCCTCTTTCGTGTTCTGATAACTGCTATCCTATTGGCGTTGGGGTGCTGGACGGTTTATTTCAACTGGCCGCAGCGGTCCATACGTTTGGCAGGCAAGCTATACCTTTTCGGACGAAGAGGCACAACAATCTCAAGTTTTATCCGAAGGCACAGTATTCACTTGGCATGCACGCCTGGCTGCAGCAGCAACCGGAGAGGGCCGCAGGGTATTTCCGGCAGGCCGTTTCACAAGACACCCTTTTTCTCGACGCGTGGCTCAGGCTGGCCGAAACCGAGGCTGCACTGGGCCACAAAGAAAAAGCCAAAGCCATCCTGAACTTCACTACCGATATGACGGAGCAGGTGTTTCGATGGAAGTGGCCGCAGATCTTACTTGCCCGTGAACTGGGTATGCAAGAGCGCCTCTACGGCAACACCAATTATCTCTTGTCTAGAAAAGTGCTCGTACAGGATGCGCTGCAACTGCTGCACACCCACCTTGGCGGTGATGCTTCAGCCGTAATCGCTGTTTTAGACCCGTTAAATCTGGCAGCTTACCTCGACTGGTTGATGCGCTGGGGAATGACCGATGAAAGCTTGATGGTGTGGCAGGCCATGACTGCGGCCGCCGAACCGGAAAAGGAAATCGCCCTGCGGTATGCCCATTTTCTGGTGAACCATAAACGAATCACCCGCATCGGTGGACATTTGGCAAAAATACACCGGCAGTGCCGGCCTGACCAATCCGGGGTTCGAAAGTAGCCTTACCGGACAGGGTTTTGATTGGCGCCACTGGGGTGAAAAGGACGGCAACTGGGAACTGAAACGGGTCTACAACGAGGCCGTCCGAGGGTGAATATGCCCTGAGGATCAAATTCGATGGGCAAGAAAATGTTTCATTTCAACATCTCTACCAGATTATCGCAGTCAACCCGCAAGAAAAATATCACCTGACGTATGCCTGGAAAAGCAGCGGAATCACGACCGATGAGGGCCCGTTTGTGGAGATTGTCGGTTACGACAAACAGGGGCTTTATCGCGCCGGACCGATGATCACGGGATCCAATGGCTGGCACGAGGAAACCATCGCATTTGAGGTGCCCGCGGACAACCGGGCGGCGATGGTGCGTTTGCGGCGCCGGACCAGCATGCGGTTCGACTCCAAAATCAGGGGCACGGTGTGGTTGGACGACTTCCGGCTGGAGAAGACTACAAATCAATTGACGAGGTAATCAGATGGCACCAGATCAAGCAGGATGGGCAGGCAATTCCGGAGATCAAATGCTGCCGGATATAGCTGGCAATCATCTTCCGGTCAACCAATTTCAAAAGCCGTTCTATGACTGGCAGGAAACCGAAGAAATCCAACTGCGCGACTACATCGATGTCATCCTGCGCAGAAAGTGGCTGATCCTGACGGTGCTCACACTGGTGTTTTTGTCGACATTGATATTCACCCTGGCCGTCACCAGGATCTATGAGGCGTCGGCGGTCGTGGAGGTCAGTCAGGAAAACCCGCATGTGACAAACTTTAAGGAGGTATTGGGTTCGGAAATCCAGGCGCGGGAATTTTATGAAACCCAGGTCGAGTTGCTTCGCAGCAAGGCGATGATCAATCGCGTGATCGACAAACTCGACTTAGTCGACCATCCCGTTATCCGGAAAACGGTTTTCAATGACGGTCAGTCAGGCGTGTTTAAGCGAATCGGAAGTGTGCTTAGTTCCCTGGCGGGGAGCGTATCGCCCGGGCAGGCGCAACCGGCGGTTGCCGAAGATATTGCCGCGCATCAGGAGGTGGCCACATACCTGTCGGAAAACCTCACGGTCTCCCCGAGCCGAAAATCCATGTTGATCGATGTGGCTTTTCGCTCACCGGACCGCCAGCTGTCCCAATCGGTGGTCAACACGATCTGTTGAAGATTTCATCAGGTGGAAAATGGAATTGAAGGTCGAGGCTTCCGGCATTGCCCGGGATTTTCTGATGATGCAGATGGACCGGGCCAAGATCAACCTTGAAAAAGCCGAGGAGCGCCTCAACGAGTTTGCCAAACATGCCGGGATCGTTTCCCTTGATGCCCGTGTGAACAGCATTTACCGCCACCTGGAGGAATTGAACTCGGCCTTCGCTGCGGCCGAGGCCAACATGATCTCAAAAACGGCCATCTACCAGCAGGCCGTCAAGGACGGCCATGCCAATCTGCCCCGGGTGTTGGAAAGCGACCTGATCGCCAGCTTGAAAGACAAATACGCCGATCTGAACTCTCAATACGAGGAGTTGAAAGCGACCTTCCACGACGATTATCCCAAAGTAAAAACCCTGAAAGCGCGCATGGACAGCATCGCGGCACTGATCGAGGCGCAGGAAAAAGGAATCTTTCTGTCCATCGAAAACGAATACGAATCCGCACAGAAGATTGTCAATGCCATGGAAAAACGGATCGAGCACCAGAAGAATCTGGTTTTGGATCTGAATGATCGTGCCACCCAGTACTCGATCATGGCCCGCGAAGTGGACACCAACAAGGCCATATACCAGAGCCTGTTGCAGCGCGCCAAGGAGATCGAATCCATGGCCGGCGTCTCTTCGAGCAACATTCAGATCGTCAACCGCGCCGACCTGCCGCTCTTGGCCGTCAAGCCAAACGTCAAACTCAATTTACTGTTGTCCATCGTCCTGGGCCTGCTCGGTGGCATCGGCTGTGCGTTCATGGCCGAGTACTTCACCGATACGGTGACCAATCCCAGTGAGATATCGGACCGATTTCAAATTCCGCTGCTGGGTACGATTCCACAGGCCAAACCCGACGAGCATGGACTGGAAAACGCGTTTCTGCGTCATCCGCGGTCACCTTTTTCCGAAGCCATTCGCTCGACACGTGTTTCCGTTCAGCTGTCCGGTTCCGGTACCCGCTCCAAATGCTTCCTGATTACCAGCACCCTGCCCAGTGAGGGGAAGACCACGCTGGCCGTCAACCTGGCCCTGAGTTTTGCCGCCGCCGGCGAAAAAACCGTGATCATCGATGCCGACTTGCGCAAACCCCGTCTGCATGAAGTGTTTGACCTTAAACACCGCGTCAACGGCAACGGCATGTCGAGTTTTCTGGCCGGGGTTACCGATGAGCTGAAAATGTATAACAACCGGACAAAAAACCTGGGGATCATCCCTTCCGGACCGGTTCCGCCGAACCCGGCCGAATTGCTCGCCTCCGAGCGGTTTAAAATCCTGCTGAGCAGGCTGACCGACCGATACGACCGAATCATCCTGGACGGCCCGCCGCATATTGGTTTTGCCGACACCTTGATCCTGTCAAAATGCGTCGGCGGCATCGTCCTGGTCAGCAGCATCGGAGAATCCAGCCGTGAAGCCATCGGACATTTCAAGCGGTCCATTACAAACGTCAACGGCAGGATCTTGGGTTGTGTCGTCAACAAAGTCGATTTCAATAGAAAATACGGCTACGGGGGATACTACAAATCCTATCAATCCTATTCCAGCTATGGGTTGGACCAGCAGGGCAAAGAAACACTGTTGGAGAGTTAGGGTATCATTGGGAACACAGCCAAATCATCCCAATCAGCAAACACAATTGCTCACCCACTTTATCCGGCAGGTGGGTGAGCGCAGCGACACCCCGTCACTGATCATGCTGATCGCCGCTGATGCCGATTATCTGCGGTTTTGCCGTTCAATTGTCGCTCCGAGCACCGAACCCAACGCACAATTTGCCGATTCCCTTGTCAGCTTTTGCCGTGACAACGGCATGAACCCGAACCGTCTTAAGGAAAAACTCACACCCGCCGCCAGGGCGCTCGGAATCGTGCAATCTTCCGGCGCCGCTGTCGATTTCTACCGTCTTCTGGGTGTTCGATCCAAAGCCGATGCGCAGGAGATCAAAAAGGCCTTTCGCAGAAAAGCGGGCAGGGTCCACCCAGACGCCAATGCGAACCTGAAAGGCATGCAGCCGGCAATTCGTCGAATTGAACGATGCCTATCGAACCTTGCGTGATCCGGTATTGCGGCATCATTATGACATCAACCGGCAGCATCTGTCGCGATGGCACGAGCGCCCCACATGGTCTTTCCCGGCAGATGAAAGACCCCCTATTTTGGTCTGGTATTTGGGCGGCCTGATTTTCATCTTTTTACTGCTGCTTCTTTTTTTGGATATGATCGGCTACTAAAAACGTAGTTTAAAACAATACAGGAGGTTCATGTCATGATCTTTTTTAGAAAAAAAAGAATCGAAATCAGAATCGTGGTCTTCGCACTGGCCTTTCTAATGGCCAGCCAGGGTGCGGCCGTTTTGGCCGACTCGGACAGGATTTATCCGACCAATAAAGTAACCCTTTATCGTGGTGATAAAGTCGTGGGTGTGTACACCAAAGAGGCACCGCTTCCCGAAGGGTCGATCATCTCCGCTGACGGGAGGTGCGCCGTAAAGCTGGACGATTTGTACCTCGTGGGTGAAGATCAAAGCCTATTTTCCATAAATACCTCTGGAATGCAGAGAAACCTGTTCGTCAAGGAGGGCACCATCTATTTCAAAACTTCGGCAATGAAGCGTCGATTTTGCATTCATAACGCCGGACGGCCCGATCAATGTCCAACGCATTCGACTCGATGCGGCCTTTGGTGATGGCTCGATCAAAGGGTATATATCCGTGACTGAAAACCAGAGTGAATTGGGGGTGGCGGAAGGCGGATCAATGGATGTCTTCACCGATAACGGCCTGATGACGATTCAATCCGGCAAGAAGATTATCCTCTCACAAGCGGATATGGGAATCGGACTGCCCGAGGAAGAAAAACCGGCTGCCAAGCAACCACCCGCTGCCAAGCAACCACCGGAATCTGAGCCGGGCCTGTCGAGCAACAAAAAAATTGTATATGGCGCATTGGGTGTCGTCGCGATCGCAGGCATTGCCCTGGGCCTCGGCGGCGGTGGCGGTGGCGGCGGCGGTGGTGGCGGTGGTACCGTGAGTCCGTCGACACCCTAATAGGGGGGTATGAACATGTCAATCGCCCAAAAAAAATCGTTAGCTGGGCGCATGTCACAAAAGGAGTAACCGTGGTGAATGATGCTAAACTGACGCCCCTTATGCATGCTTGGATCGTGCATGCCCGCAGGTCAACCTTGTTGCCTGCCCTTTTATTACTGATGGGCCTTTCTTTTTTTGGCGCATGCGCCTCCACGAACCATTCCTCCGTGAACAACCAGGCGAATAACCCGCCGGCCGTCGACTATTCCCTGGGAGAAGACGAAATCAGCAGAATGAACGAGATGATTCTCTCCCGGGTCCAAACGAACAATGATCCGGGTGATTATCTGCTGGGAGAAGGCGACTTGCTGCGAATCAGCGTTTTCGAGGCCAAAGAACTGGATACGACGGTCCGGGTCAGCTCACGCGGTCTGGTTACCCTTCCGCTGATCGAAACCGTCGACGTAAAAGGCCTGACCGCCATCGAGGCTGAAGAAAAAATTGAAGCCATTTATCAACAACGATACATCAAGAATCCCCATGTCAGCATATTCGTTGAAGAGCATATCAGCCAGCGCATCACCCTGGTGGGCCAATTTAAAAATCCCGGCACGTATGATTATCCGACCAAACAGCGGCTGCTCGACACCATTGCCCTGGGAGGCGGTTTGAGCGAAAAGGCCGGACAGATGGTGCAGATCCGCAAATCTCGCCGTACACAGGGGCAACCCGATGTCGTTATGGCCGACCTGGACCAGTTGATCAAAAAAGGCAATGTTCAGCAAAATATCGAGATAAACGGCGGCGATGTCATTTTCATTCCTGAGGCCGGCGTCTTTTTTGTGGACGGTGCAGTGAAACGACCCGGCGCATATGCCATCAAACACCGGACTGTGGTCCAGGAGGCCCTGGTGGAAGCCGGGGGGATTGAGCCCTGGGCGGTCAAGGACAAGATCAAACTGCTGCGCCTGTCGGAAAACGGAGAGCGGGAAATCATCGATCTTGACCTGGGCCAGACGAGTGTCAAGGAAATGGCCGTAAAGGACCGGGATATCCTGATTGTCGATGAAAGCGGTGTCGCCGGTTTTAGAGGCTTCAGTGTGTCCATTCTCGGCACCGGTTTCAGTTATTGGGGAAGATAAAAGAGCATATTGAGTTGTAGTTAAGGCGGGTTGAGCGATAAAAATCGTTTTTTATCACCGCGATGGGGCCTCGGCGTCCTTAAACACGAACCCGATTGACCTTATAAGGCCTTTAAGATACTTTTGATTCCACCCCGCGGCTGGGTCAGACCGAGCATTGAATCCGATAAATACCAAATGTATTCATCCGGTTGAATGTCTCGACCATCCTTGAACCGCAGCGGAATTGAATGTTTCTTAAAGGTCTTTTTTTTGCGGCCTGTCGGACGCCAACTAGGATCTGTTCAAACATTATTTTAACCAAATAATAACCAATTGTTATATTGCGCGTTGCTTTGCTTTTGACTCTTGATCGATTTGTTGTATATGATACCGGATACGGAAATTCCATCAATCGGTGCACTTTTCTTATTCGAAACGGCTAAACCACGGCACATGTACATCGATCATTATCATCTAAAAGCAAAGCCCTTTGATTTAAGCCCGGGGCCACGCTTCCTATGGCTCGGTGAAAAGCATAAAGAAGCGCTTTCCACTTTGATCTACGGGATTTCAGAGGACTTGGGATTCCTGCTGCTGACCGGTGATGTGGGTGTGGGCAAAACTGCCCTGATCCATCGATTGATCAGCAATCTGGATGCGTCGACGATTGTGGCCCACATCACTGATCCGGGGTTGGGAACCATCGATTTTTTCAAACTTCTGGCCGTCGAATTCAACATCCCTACCGAATTCTACAGTAAAGCGCCGTTTTTAATTGAGCTGGAAAAATTCCTCTACGCCGCATACTCGGATCATAAAAAGGTCCTGCTGATTGTCGACGAGGCCCAACGGTTGAACAACAAGCTATTGGATCAAATAAGGGTTCTCTCCAACATCGAACTGAGCGACCGAAAACTGATCAACATCTTTTTTGTCGGCCAACCTGAATTTAAAAACATGTTGATGGCCAATAGCAACCGAGCCATCCGCCAGCGAATTGCCATCAACTACCATATCCATCCGCTGACTGAATCTGAAACCGGGCAGTACATCGAACACCGCCTGAAGGTGGCCGGCGCCACACGGAAAATTTTCAAAGCGAACGCGATTCGTGAGATTTTCCGATTCACCGGCGGCTATCCCCGCGCCATCAATGTCATTTGCGACCATGCCTTATTGACGGGCTATGCGTCAGGTATAAAGTCAATCGATTCAGATGTAATCAAGGAATGTGAACGAGAGCTGAACATTCGAGCTGGCTTTGATTTCAACAGGACCGCTTTTCAGGCGCCAACTGACACAACCCGAGCTGAAACGCACCAGCCCCCCCCCCGCCGGTCCATGTCCATGGGGGTTCCCATACTCATCGGCCTGTTAATTGTCACAGGCGCCTTGGTGGGTTATTTCTTGCTGTGGCCTATACCCCGCTGGACAACGACGCCAGAGACCCAAAACAAATTAGCGGACGCCTCCAGTCAGCAAACAGGCACAGTCGCAGAGGCGCCACCCAAGCTAACCGAGAAAAGCCAAAAGGCGCCTATCCCGGCATCAGCGAAAAATGAGATCGCCATAGCAACGTCCGACAAGGAAACCGACAACCAGGACAAAGTAGTCCAAAATGAGAAATCAGCGGGCGCTGAGGGACAACCGCCACTTTTTCAAGCCCAAGCTTCTCCTGCGCCCGACCCATTGCCCACTATCAGTGAGGTGGACAGCCGAGTGGCCGTGCCCGGTAAAGTGGCGCCGGATTCAGGCACCGTCGCTGTACTGGCCGCCACCGAACCGGAACCAAAAGCAGACCCGACACCTCGGAAAGAGGCAATTGGCCAAGCTGTACCACCAGCCCGGGAGGCTGATACCAGCGTAGTTGCTCAAGCGGCAGTGCCTGCATCCGAGGCTGCGGAGCCCGACCCGTCAACCGATACGCCTGGGAATGACGGCCCTTCGACCGCAGCCGGCAAGGCGGCGGCGGCCGTGGTCGCTGTCCTGGCTGCCGAACCCGAACCAAAAGTGGATCCGGCTCCTCGGAAAGAAGCAGCTGCACAAGATGCGCCACCAGCCCGGGAGGTCGATACGGGCGCCGATCGCCGAACAACACAGCCTGCAACCGAGGCTGCGCCGGAACCCGACCCATCCACCGATGCGCCTATGGTTGACAGTCCTGGGACCGCGGCCGGCAAGGCGGCGGTAGCCGTGGTCGCTGTTCCGGCTGCCAAACCGAAACCAATAGTGGATCCGGCCCCTCGGCAAAAGACAGGTGTGCAGGAGGCACCGCCTGCCCGGAAAGCTGATACGGGCGCCGATGGTCAAGCGGCAATTACGGTAGCCAAAGCTGCGCCGGAACCCAAGCCATCACCCGATACACTTGGGGTTGAAGGCGAGGCGACCTCGCCTGGCAAGGTGGGGGCAGACGCAGCCGTATTGCCTGTCCTGGCCGCCACACCCAATTCACCGGTAAAACCAGTCACGTCGGTTGGCAATGCAAGCGACAAATCAGCGACCACCGCAACAACCGAGCAAAGCACACCGACTGAAAAAGCACCTTCAGGCAACCGCCCTGAAGCATCCCTTTCAGCCAAAGCGGAAACACAACTTCAATCTTCTTCCGAAATAAGTGGAAGTACCACGGCCGCAGCGAGACAACTGGATGTTATTGATATGGAAAATCGACTTCGCTCATTTTTGCAGACCTATTGCAATACCTATGCTGCAAAAGATTTAGATCGGTTCACCAAATTTTTTTCGGCCAATGCCATGGAAAATGGCAAGTCATTTGACAGCCTTTTGCCCAAATATGAAAGGAATTTTAAATTCATCGAAACCATTGAATATCGAATTGAATTGAAGGAAGTTGCAGTTGCCGAAGACCAGCAGATCATAAAAATCGACGGGGATTTTTTCCTGAAATGGTTGCCGCCCGATAAAAAATGGCGCGAGAATTCGGGTAAGATTTCCATGAACCTGGTACAAAATGGGTCCTCTTTTATAGTTCAACAACTTGACTATTCTGGAAACCCTTCCCAACAAAAATAGGATCCGCTTAAAGCATTTCATAAGGTTTTTTTTAACCCGGTGTATTCTCTATAAGACAACCCGCTTCAGCCTTGCCTGAAACATAAACATGGAGAAATCAATGACCCAGCCAAACCAGACACTGGCCGAAAGACTCGATGCAGGCACCGTATTGGTTGCCGAAGGTTATATTTTCGAACTGGAGCGCAGGGGATTCTTGAAAGCCGGCCCTTTCGTCCCCGAGGCGGTTCTCACGTATCCGGAAGCGGTGCAGGGTCTGCACCGGGAATTCGTGCGTGCGGGAACCGACGTGGTCGTGGCCTGCACCTACTACGCCCACCGCTCGAAACTGCATTCCATCGGTATCGAAAACGCCCTGGAGCAATTGAACGTAAAGGCGGTTGAATTGGCCGTCCAAGCGGCTAGGGAAACCGGCGCCCTGGTTGCCGGCAACATCTGCAACACCTGGGAATACGACCCGTCGGACCTGAGAGCGTCCGAGGAAAAGGTCAGACATATTTTCCGTGAACAGGTCCAGTGGGCCAAGGCTGGCGGCGCCGACTTCATCATCGCCGAAACCTTCAGCCATTACGGCGAAGCCCTGCTTTCTTTGGAGGAGATCAAACGGGTCGGCCTACCTGCCGTGGTGACCTTCAGCCCGGTGGCCCAAGACACCTGCGACGGGCTTTCCTTGACCGAGGCGTGTAAACGGTTGGCAGACAATGGTGCCGATGTGGTGGGGCTCAATTGCGGTCGGGGACCGAAAACCATGCTCCCGATCCTCGAGCAGATCCGCGGGGCGGTGAGCGGCCACGTGGCCGCCCTGCCGGTACCTTACCGAACCCATGACCGGCAGCCCTGCTTTTTCGATCTGAGGATGGAAGACGGTAAAAACGCCTTTCCAGTGGCCTTGGATCCTTTTTTGCTGAGCCGGTTTGAGATGGCTGATTTCGCGGTGACGGCCAGGGACATGGGCATCAACTACGTCGGCATCTGCTGCGGGGCCGGCCCCCACCACGTGCGGGCCATGGCCGAAGCCCTGGGCCGCACGGTCCCGGCCAGCCAATTTTCCCCTGAGATTAAACTCCACCCCATCTTCGGCGATCAGCAGGTCCAGCGGCACAACTATGTGGAGTGCCTGTATGGGCCAATGCGGGATAATCCGGAGAAACGAACAAAAATGGGCGGGGATTAACCCGCCCTAATCGATTTCAATTTTCGACCCCAAGTCCCTGACCCGGACAAACCGGTGCTGCTGAATAGGCGAAGGCCGTAAACTACAAATTACAATATCCAAATTCCAAATAAATTCTAAATTTCAATACCCAAAACTCAAATCTTCAAGATCATAGGATTTGGAATTTTAGTCTTTGTGATTTATTTGTCATTTGTTTTTTGGCTATTGTTATTTATTTGTTATATTTCCTGAAGTTCGGCAATCCCGGCATAGTAATCCAGCGCCTCCGGATTTCTCAGGGCATCCTTGTTCTTCACCTCCTGGTTGTGAATCACCTTCTTTACGGCCAGTTCCACTTTTTTCATGTTCAGGGTGTAGGGGATGTCCGGTACCGGGATGATCTTGGCGGGCACATGGCGCGGTGACGCATGCAGACGAATGGTCTTGCGGATCTTGTTTCTCAGATCTTCGGTGAGATCAAAACCCGGAGCCAGTTTGACGAACAGGATCACGCGTACATCGTTGTCCCATTTCTGCCCCACCACCACGCTGTCCTCGATCTCTGCCAACTGCTCCACCTGCCGGTACAGCTCGGCGGTGCCGATGCGCACCCCGCCGGGGTTCAAGGTGGCGTCGGAGCGGCCGTGCATGACCACACCGCCGTGTTCGGTGACCACGATGTAATCGCCGTGGCGCCAGATGCCCGGGTAGACGTCAAAGTAGGCGCCGTGGTATTTCTTTCCGTCCGGATCGTTCCAGAAGTAGATGGGCATGGATGGGAAGGGCGCCGCACAGACCAGTTCCCCTTCCTGACCCACCACGGGTTTGCCGTCGTCGTCGAAGGCAAACACCTTCATGGCCAGCCCCCGGCACTGAAGTTCGCCGGCGTATACCGGTCCCATGGGATTGCCCAGGGCGAAGCAGCCGTTGAGGTCCGTGCCGCCGGCAATGGAGGCCAGCTGGATGTCGGATTTGACGGCGTCATAAACGAATTCAAAGCTTTCGATGGAAAGGGGTGATCCGGTGGAGAGCACCGCCCGCAATGGGGCCAGATCGAATTCCGCTTTGGGCCGGACACCGGCGGCTTGAAGTGCGGCCAGGTATCCGGCACTGGTGCCGAAAACGGAAATCTTCTCATCCTGGGCCATCTGCCACAGGGCCTTGGGAGAAGGATGAAACGGATTGCCTTCGTAAAGCACCAGCGTGGCGCCGGTGGCCAGCGAGCTGACCAGCCAGTTCCACATCATCCACCCGCAGGTGGTGAAATAGAAGATCGTGTCTTCACGCTTGAGATCGGTGTGCAAGATCAATTCTTTAAGGTGGTGGATCAAAATGCCGCCGGCGCTCTGGACCATACACTTGGGTAGGCCGGTCGTACCCGACGAATACATGACATAAAGCGGATGATCGAAGGGCAACTGGGCGAAATCGATCTCCAGCCCGTCTTGCGCCGATTTGAAGTCGGCATACAGCACGGCATTGGGAATGGCGCTGATGTCCGGTTTTTCTTGGGCATAGGGTACCACCACCAGCCTTTCCACCGAGGGAATCTGGCCCATGATGTCGGCGATGCGTGCCAACGAGTCCAGTGGTTTGCCTTTAAAAAAGTAGCCGTCTGCGGTGAAAAGCACTTTGGGCCTGATTTGGCCGAAGCGGTCCAGGACGCCCTTGATGCCGAAATCCGGCGAGCAGGAGGACCAGGCAGCTCCGATTGAAGCGGCTGCCAGCATGGCAATGATCGATTCGGGCATATTGGGAACGAAGCCGGCCACCCGGTCGCCGGCCAGCCACCCCGGCCTGCTTCAGGGCCTTGGCCACCCGGGCTACCTCGTCGTAGAGTTGGGCGTAGGTCAGGGTCCGCCTGACCTGGTCCTCCCCTCGGAATACAAGGGCCAGCCGGTCGTCCCGGTAGCGCAGCAGATTCTCGGCGAAATTGAGCCGGGCGCCTTCGAACCAACGGGCACCGGGCATCTTGGCTGCATCGTCGATCACCCTGTCATAGGACACCGAGGCCTTGATCCCGGCGAAATCCCACATCTCCTTCCAGAACTCGGGGATATGGTCGACCGACCACTGATAGAGGTCGTCGTAGCTGTCGAAAGAAGTGCCGTATCGCTCGTTGATCAGCGTCATGAACCGGTACATGTTGGATGCTTTGATCTGCGCTTCAGACGGCTGCCATAATAATTTGCTCATGCGTGGTTCTCCTCCCTGCGATTCGGTGATTAAAGCGAATAGAAAAGGTGTCCGACGCCGGCTGCCATCCATTGAAAACAGAGGCGGGGCGAGGCTGCCTTGAAGCCTTCGGCGGTTTATAAACAACGTTCATTAGTTGAATTTTTTCATATCAGAATGCCAGGTTATTGACAATCCCATAAAGGGCCATCAGATTATCATCAACAATATAGTACCGGATTCAGCGATTTTGGATTATAAATTGATCAAAAACGGCCACCCACAAATGGTAGATTTTGGTTCAGGCCAAGGCCTCAGCGATATTGAAGCCGGAGGCGTAGCAGTGCTACGTCGAGGAATTGAATATCGCGAGAACACCGGCCTGGGTCGAAAGATGCCATTTGTGGATGGGCGATAGAGAGGAAAATCATGCATTACGAAGGCAACATCATCCGCCCCCCCAGTGAAGCCAACAGCATCCTGCTCCAGGTCACCGTAGGCTGCTCGCGTAACAAGTGCACTTTCTGCGGCGCCTACCAGGGAGAACGGTTCAAGATCAAATCCGATGAAATCATCATGGCGGACATCGCCTTTGCCGCCACCCACTGCCAGCGCCAGCGCCGTGTGTTCCTGTGCGACGGCGACGCATTGATCATCCCTCAGAAGCGGCTCATGAAAATACTCACCGAAATCCACCGGCAGCTGCCCTGGGTAACCCGCATCGGGGTATACGCCAACGCCAAAAGCCTAAACATGAAAACCGTGGATGAATTGAAAGCCCTCCGGGAAAACGGCATAGGCATCGCCTACATGGGGCTGGAGACCGGTGACGACGTCACCCTCAAGGCCATCAACAAAGGCGCCACCGCCCAGCAGATGATCGACATGGGTAAAAAGGCCAGGCAAGCGGGCATCAAGCTCTCCATCACCGTGCTGCTGGGTCTGGCCGGACGGGAGCGGTCCCAGATCCACGCCCGGGAGACCGGCCGGGTATTGTCCGCCATCGATCCGGAGTATGTGGGCGCCCTGAGCCTGATGCTGATTCCCGGCACCCCCATGCACGAGGACTACCAGGCCGGACGCTTCAAGCTCATCGAACCGGACGAAATGCTGGCCGAGCTGCGCACCATGATCGCCGAAACCCACCAGTCCCAGGGGCTGTTTCATGCCAACCACGCCTCTAACTACCTGCCTATCCGCGCCCGCATGCCCAAGGATAAAGCCAAAACCTTAGCCCTGATCGACGCGGCGCTGGCAGGCAAGGTGGCCCTGCGTCCGGAGTGGATGCGGGCGCTATAAAAGTGGGTGGAGTACTATTTCTGCAGCAGTGGTGCCAGAAACCAGCCGATCGTACCGCCGATTAAAAAAACGGCGCCAATAAGAAATCCAAATTTGAATTTTCTCGCATAGGGCCCCATGCCAGTTTCAAGCACCGCCTGATGGTGGGCCTCGGGATTCACCCAGACGGTTACCGCGGCACCCAATGGATAGCGTGCCACAGCCGCTTCGGCTGCTTTCCTGGGCCAGTTGATGTTGAGGGTGATAATGCCCTTGGCCTGGTAGGATATACCCTGGTATTGGTATGCGTAGACCACACAGGGATAGTATTGGACGGTTGTCTCCCCGCCCGTTGCAGAACTGTACCGGTGGGTTTTCTTTTCCACCTCCGATACGAGAATTTTGCCTTGAACCGGCACCCAGGTGATGCTCCGTCGCTGCCGTCGGCGCATGCTCTTCACATAGACCAGCGTGCCGATCCCGCTGAAGATGAAAACCAGGCTGAGCAACCGAACAAACAGGACCGGATTGTTGACGCCCAGCAGGAAAGCGCCGCCGACCACAACGATACCAAAAAGCCACCATAGCTTTTCCCAAACCGCCCAGAATATGCGGGCCAATGCATTGCGGGGAATGGGTTGGCTCATGTCGGCCTCCTTTCAAACCTGCCGGATGGCAAATCCAGCGCTTTTCCGAAACCAGGCATTTGAGGGGTCGTGGCGTCTTTTCATCCCCGGGCGCCGGCGAGCTGCGGATAGGCGCTCAAAACGCGCTCCCTCAGAGTTATTTCATCCGCGTCCCTTGTCCTGCCTCGAAGAGTGTTATTCGCTTCCTTAAAGGTTAATTCGGTTCCAATGCCTTGATGCGTTTCTTGATGGCTTCAACATCATAGTTCGGACAATTCTTCTTTAGCCAGTAGTGGTATATTTTCGCACCGGCAATGTAGGCGTCGACTTCATTGGCTCCCAAGATTCGCGGGCTGCCACTGCAAAAAACCAGAGACTTCTGTGTTGTGCATTGCAGGACATGTCTTTCTTCGTGTTGCAGGACGGATTTGAAGGTAATATACGGCAGACATTCATTGTGTACTTTTTCTTCGAACTCTTTTTCACCATGGATTTTACAGTCGCAACTGGTGGTCATCTCTGTTTCGCTCTCACCACCGGTACTATCATTTCCGCCGGTGCCAAGTTCGGCGTCAAAAATTTTTTGGGCCCATTGATCGGCCGCCTTTTTATAATCTTTATAATGGTCGTAAAAATCCCGTCTCCTGGTGTCGGCAAAGGCTTGTGCCAAAGCCAGATCTTTTATCAGACGCCGATAGACGATCTCACAGGGATCGCTGGCCGAGAAGCTCCATGATGCGGTTTTTTTTCCTGATAGCCGCCCTTGGTTTTGGCTTTGATTTCGCTGATGGGCAGGGTGTCGGCAATGCTACCGTCTTTTCCCACTTTACCCTCGAAACTAAAGCCCGGTGATGCATGCATGGGCGGACTCCAGGATTTCATGATGGTATGAACATTAGCGCCTTCACCTGCATCACGCATGGTCGAGCGCGGCTTTTCCTTTATCCCGATGGTTTTATGATGAAATTCCACCTGGGTTGTATGCCCGTCACATACCCATTTTGTGTAATCCACTTCGTCTTGTTGAAGTGCCGCATAAGTAATGCCAATCACCATCAGTACATACCGGCCGCCGGGCCAGACCATCAGCTTTACGGTCAAGGTTTCTTCAAGCGGCGGGCAGTCCGCACCTTCATAACGGCTCGTGCGGGATATCACTGTTCTGTGTCCGGAATTGCCCGGTTTTCTTAAATCCGGTTTCTTGACGCTGCAGTGCCGGCTTTTTTCCTTGTAGGTGCTCTTGAGTTCCCGGGATTCGGAAAGTTCTGCGTTTGCCTCAAGAATATACAGGTTGCCGGCTTCACCGCAGGCTTTGATGCGCCAGTGATCGTTGGTTTGTCTTGACTCCTGATAGGTCTTGACCGTATGCGCATTGGACAGGCTGTGATCTCCCTTGATGTCGGCAGATCCAACCCGCTCTAAGGTAATTTCGCCGGTCCAAATTCGCCGATCGAGGGCATAGGATTCAAAGGATTGGGCCGGGGCGCAGGTGACGGACAAATGCACCAACAACAAAACAAACAGCAGCATCCGGTCGGCCAGTGATTTGATTTTTGGCAGCGGTGGATACGGGTTCATATCCCAATCTCCAAGGTTGGATATCGGTCAGGGCGTTTTTTTCATGGCCACATGAATACTCAGCAGTTTCCAACCGGCTTGCTCATTAACGTAGGTCAACTTGAAAGTGGTGGCCTGGGGCTGGGTTGGATAATGACCGATCAATTTCAATAAGCCGTCCTTATCCAGGCAGATCTCTGTTTCCAAAACGGGATCCAGTTGGTTCAGCGCGGCCAGTTCATTGAGCTTGCCGAACCCCCTGAACGCTTGCAGCAATTTCTGGGGTGTGGCCTGGAGTTGCAACGGCGTGGAAAGGCCGGCATGAAAGACATGAAAATCCTGCTTTTGCGCAGCCGTGGCAAAACCGGTCATGGTGGCGGCAGTCAGGTGGGTGAGTTCACGGCTCGAGGGCAGATCCAGGCTTTTAACTTTAGATAGGGCCAGGTCTTTGCCGGTCAGGTCGTTGGCAACAATTTCAAAAACGCGCCAAACGTGCTGCCATGATACCAGATTGTCTTCGGGCCGCATGCAGAAAAGCCCCAAAGCCAGAACGTCGGACCGATGGGGCAGCACACAAAAGGCCGTTTGGCCCGGCACGCCCCCGGCAACCACATCCCATTTTTCCAGTTTCCACAGGGGGTCCGGCTGGTTAGGCATCACATCCGCCTTGAGGGCACACTGCTGATAAGATATCGACATGTTTTCGAAGTTTTTTTTTAAATTTTCCAGGATTCGTTGGGGCGTCCCTGCGGTGTTTTTGGAAACACCCCTCACGTGAATATATCCATAGGTCGTCACCGCTTGTGGCTTTTCGCCATGGACAATCAACTTGAGATCGACGCCGGTTTGGCCGTCAGGCAAATGTTGAAGTTCTTCGATTTCCCATTCTTCCGGATAGTTGAATTTGAGCGTGGGTGTACGGGAGGAGGTAAAGGGAACCATCTTTACGGCATAAGGACTGGCGGCTTTTTGCTGGACCATGAAAGAGACGGCCGCAATGGCAAAACTGGGGTGATAGCGACTAAACTGGGATTCATGGGCCGATCCCGAAACCACAAAAATGCGGTCACCGTGGCGGGAAAAGGTCAATCGTGAAAAAAAAGGTACGGAATCCTTTTCAGACCGGATCAACACCTCATCGATCTTGCGTTGGTTATAGGTGCCCTGCCGGCGAATGAGAACATCGATCTCATTTTCTTTTAAATACTGATCGATAAGATCGTGCAGGCTCATTTCCATAGGCAAGCGTGTATAGGCCACCTGGATGGAGGCATCATCGTTACCCTTTCCAGGGGCGCGTTGTTCGGCAACCGGTATCATGCGCCGGGTATCCTGGGCGATCATTTCAGCCGGCACGCTAACGGGAATGTCTCGCCAATCTTTAGGCATCAGCAGGTTGAAGGCAAGATCGTTGCGCTTGAATGGGGTATAGGCAAACTTGGTGTAGGACGTGTTGATCTCTTGTTGACTGGGCAGTTGGTTCTTTTGGAACGCCCGCAAAGAATCCGTGGTATCGGCGGCACCTTCACTGGTTGCTAATACCACGCACCCAAGGGCAAAAAAAACGATAAAACCGGCATTAAGGATGTGGGCCACCAATTTGTGATGGGATATCATGGATAGGCCTCCTTTTTGGTGAATCATTTCAGCAACGTGAATGACAGGAATATGGTGCTTGACGCTATTTTCCAGTCATTGGTTCGTGTGCATACGCCAGCATGATGGGTAAGACATCAATTAGAACGGATCGCTGCGGTCTGAGGATCGAAGCCAGAAATGGGTCGAGCGCGAGTCGTGTTTTCGGGAGTGAAGTGGATCGATGATTCGGATCTTGCCGTCTTCATATAAGCGTAGGTCAAAGGATCATGATGTGTCAATAACGAAGTCGATACAGGAGGTTGTCCAAAGAGGCCTTTGCAGTTATTCGTTAGCGACGACCGTGCGCATTCCTTTTGCCTTCAAAACCCTTGCGTCAACATCAAATCTTTTGTATCAACCCCCATTAACGTCGACGATTAATTGAATCCATCGCCAAAGGAGCAGCATTAAATGATCAAGGGCACCCCCAAGACGCAGCCGGCCATCGACGATCTTTGCATCAACACCATCCGCACCCTGTCCATGGATGCGGTGCAGAAGGCCAACTCCGGCCATCCGGGTGCACCCATGGGGCTGGCCCCTGCCGGTTATGTGCTCTGGACGCGGGTGATGAAGCACAATCCCAAAAATCCGGACTGGACTGATCGGGACCGATTCGTGCTCTCCGGCGGTCACGCCTCCATGCTGCTCTATAGCCTGCTGCACCTGACCGGTTATGACCTCAGTCTCGAAGAGATCCAGAATTTCAGGCAGTGGGGCAGCAAGACCCCCGGCCATCCCGAATATGGACACACGCCCGGGGTAGAGACCACCACCGGCCCCCTGGGTCAGGGTTTCGCCAACGCCGTCGGTATGGCCATGGCCGAACGGCACCTGGCCGCCAACTTCAACCGTCCCGGTCTCGACATCGTGGGTCACTTCACGTATGTCATGTGCGGCGATGGCGATATGATGGAGGGCGTGACATCTGAAGCGGCCTCCCTTGCCGGCCATCTAGGACTATCCAAACTCATCTGCCTGTACGACGACAATGGCATCTCCATCGAGGGTACCACCAGCATCGCCTTTACCGAAAACGTGGCCAAACGCTTCGATGCCTACCGCTGGCAGGTGATCAAGGTCAAAGACGCCAGCGATCCCGATGCGATTGAACAGGCCATCCTGGCGGCCAAAGCCGAAACCGGTAAGCCTTCGATCATCATGCTCAAGACCCACATCGCCCACGGCAGCCCCAACAAACAGGACACGGCCGATGCCCACGGCGCCCCACTGGGTGAAGAAGAGATCGTGTTGACCAAAGCGGCATTGGGCTGGAAGGAAAAGAAGCCCTTCACCATTCCGAAGAAAGCGCTGAACGCTTTCCGTCGGTGTATCAAGGCGGGCGAAAAAGCGGAGGCACGCTGGAAAAAAACTTATCAGGCCTACAACCGCAAGCATCCACGTCTGGCCGACGAATGGGTCAACGCCCTGACCCGCTTCATGCCCAAGGGCTGGGAAGCGAACCTGCCCCGGTTCAAGCCGGAAGACGGCCCCATGGCCACCCGTGCCGCCTCGGGCAAGGTGCTCAATGCCGCTGCGGCCATTTTCCCCAGCCTGATGGGCGGCTCGGCCGATCTGGCGCCCTCGAACAAAACCTATATCGACGGATCACCTGAATTTCAGAAAAAGCATTACGACGGCCGCAACATCCGATTCGGCGTCCGCGAGTTTGCCATGGGCGCCATCATGTCCGGCATGTTTCTGCACGGCGGCGTCCGCCCCTATGGCGGCACCTTTCTGGTGTTTGCCGATTACATGCGCCCGGCCATCCGCTTGGCAGCCCTGATGAAACTGCCGGTCGTCTATGTCTTCACCCACGACAGTGTAGCCGTAGGTGAGGACGGCCCCACCCACCAGCCCGTGGAACACCTGGCGGTCCTGCGGGCCATCCCGAACCTGACTGTGATCCGCCCGGCCGACGCCACGGAAACCGTTCAAGCCTGGCAAAAAGCCATCGCCATGAACGACAGCCCGGTCGCACTGATTCTCAGCCGCCAGAAGCTGCCCATCCTGGACGCGAAACAAACGGCACACGGTGTTGAAAAGGGTGGTTATGTGCTTTCGGACTGCAAGGGAAAACCACGCATCATCCTCATCGCCACCGGGGCGGAGGTTCACATCACCCTGAAGGCGCAGGAGTTGTTGGCCGGCAAAGGCATTCCTGCCCGTGTGGTCAGCATGCCATCCTGGGAGATTTTTGAAGAGAATTCAACGGAGTTCAAAAACCGGATTCTTCCACCGGCCATCAAACACCGGATCGCCGTGGAAGCCGGCATCCCCATGGGATGGGAGCGTTACGTCGGCCCAGGCGGGAGCGTCATCGGCATCGATAGGTTCGGGGCCTCGGCGCCGGGGGGAACGGTCTTGGAAAAGTTCGGTTTCACCCCCGATAGGATCGTTGAAACCGCGCTTCGGATGCTAAAAAAATAACCCGTTGCGAAACTGACGGAATTTTAGGGGCGCCTGCAAAGGCGCCCTTTTTTTTACAAAAGTTTCCTGAGGAGATGCCGATAACAAGGATGGTGTTGATCACAAAACCATGCGCAAATCCGATGCATGGTGATGGGTGAAGCAGAAAACAACTTCTGCCATGACAAAGGTTCTGTTTTCTTTATATTTTTCCGATGCTGGACCTGAGTCATACAGATGACCGGAACCAATGGAGGCGCTCTTGAAAAGAATTGTTGCAGGCGTATTGACCGTGCTCATGGTTATGTCGCTGGCGGTTCCCGGCCTGGCCGGAACCCGCGACGATTGCATCGCCAAATGCAAGGAGGCCGGGGATTTCATCAAAACAAAGGGAATCGATGCCGCCGTCAAGGAGATCGGCAACAAAAACGGCCACTTCGTCTGGAACGATGGCGTCAGCTATATTTTCCTGATGAACATGAAAGCCAAGATGCTGGCCCATCCGCACAAACCGGAACTGACCAAGCCGGCAACCCTGATCGAAGCGACCGATGTTGATGGCAAGGCCTTTTTCAAGGATTTCGTCAAAGCAGCCGAAAAGGGAAAAGGCTGGACCCATTACATGTGGCCGGTCCCCGGCATGGAAATCAACAAACCCAAGCATACCTTCATTTACCGGGTGCCGGATACGGATTACTTTGTGGGTGCCGGTTTCTACGTCATGTCTCCGGGCGTGTTTTATTGATTTGAATCATTTCGGCCACGATGCTCACGGCGATCTCCTCCGGAGTTTCGGCCCCGATGGACAAACCGATGGGCGAATAAACCCGGTCGATATCCCCCTGTGAAAAGCCTTCCTTGAACAGCGCGCGATAGATGGCGTCCCTTTTCCTGCGGCTGCCGATCATGCCGATATAGCCAGCGCCGGTTCTCAACGCCTGGGCCAGAACCGTTTTGTCGTGAAGATGCCCCCGGGTGAGAATGACAACAAAATCATCGTTGCCCACGGCCAGACCTGAAAAGGCATCGTCAAAAGATTTCAAGACCCGGATCTCGGAGGCTTCGCGAAAGCGTTTCCGGTTGGCATACTCCTCCCGGTCGTCGGCAACCGACACCCGGAATCCCACCACGGCGGCCATGGCCGCCGTGGCCCGGGCCACGTGGCCGGCCCCGAAAAGATAGGCGGTGCACACCCGTTGGGTCGGCTCGACCACCACAAGCGCACCGTCGAAGGCCAGGGTCTGGACGGCAGATGCGTCGGCTGCCATGGCCAATACCTTTTCTCGGTCTATGTCGGGCAGGGGAAGATCACCGACAATCCCGCCTGCAGTCGCTACCAGGCAGTGGGCAGTGGCGCCCACCTGGTTCTCCGATTGACTAAAAACGGTTAACAGAGCCCCTTTTTGTGGTTCGTCCAGCATCCGTCGCCATCGATCGAAGACCGTCCGGTTCATGGCCGTGGGCGACACGCAATCCAGCAGCACCTCTGCCTGCCCCCCGCAAATCATGTCCATGCTGTCGACGGTGTCGTGGCTCAGGTCAAAGGACATTCTGGCCGATTGCCCGAGCCGGATCAGTTCTGCGGCCCGGGACATCGCCCCGGCCTCCAACCGTCCACCACCGATGGTGCCGATGCCGCGTCCCCCGGCGGTGACGATCATCTTGCTGCCCGACGTGCGCGGGGTGGAGCCGGAGTGGCTGATAATCGTCGCAAGGACGAATGCTTCGCCTTTATCCAGCAGTTCACAGGCCGTTTGTGCAATCATCTTCATCAATGCCGTAGCCTTTCCAGGTTAATCCGTAGCCAGTTTCCCACTCGGGGGTTTGCGTCAACAGACCATTTCCAGAATTGTTTTCGAGGTGTACTCACCCACATCGGCCAATCCGTCCATGGGCATGAAGCGGTTGGCGTTACTTGAATAGAGGCAGGTCACCGACGGCGGGAACTCCTCGTCGGCCTCGTAGAAAATGTAGCACAGTAGAATTTTGGGCAGGGGCCGCAAAACGAAGGCGAAATCGCCGCTTAGGGAAGCCGGCGCCGCCTCGCCGGAAAGTCGCTCCATGACCAGATCGATTTTCGTTTTGATCTTTGGAACCGCCGGTACCAGGATCTGCTCGGTGTGGGAGGCAAAAGCGCCCACATAGGGTGCTGAATCGGGGAATTCCTTGAAGGACTTGATCGGCTCCAGGATGGGAAGCTCGGTGGTGGCGTTCAAGGCGTAAAGGGAGAGCAGAATGCCGATGACGCCGGGCGGTTCAAGGCCGTCCAGGGTGATCCCATCCGGTGCAATAACGCAAATTTGGCCGAAGGCGGCAAACGAATAGGCCGAACCCTTTTTCCGGCCGGGTAGCATCTCCTCCAGCCCATCGGGCAGATTGCCATAAAGCCGCTCCAGATTGGCCCTGGCCAGTTTCAGGTAGTTGTCGGTCATCATCTTCAATCCACCATTTTAAATCCATAAGTATGATTTCACAGTCTTTTTCCAAAACAGATACCATTTAACCCGCTCAAGTTGCAAATGGAAGCATAGAACGATATAGAGGGCCAAACCGATTCGATCAATCAGGAGGCGCGGTATGAGAACCCTGCGAGACAAACTCTCCCATCTGTCCTTTATGCAAGCCACGAAACTGTTGGGGCCCCGGGGCCGGGAATTGATCATGGAAGGCGGAAAATTCGAGATCGACTTATATGAGCAGGTGACCATGGGTGATCAATACTTCCGTCTGGCCATAGAAGGGGCCAACGTAACGATTGGCCTGAGCAACGACAAGCGGCAGCGTTTCGACATGAATTGCAGCGTCTGCAGCGGCGCCTGCGTGCACCAGGGAGCGGCCCTTTCCCTGGTGCTGGAGGAAAAGCTTGCCCTGGGGTTGTCGGCACCGCCCCCGGAGCGCACCCCCATCGAGAGTCTGGACGAAGCGGCCCTCATCACCCAGGCCATAGCCGAACGCCGGCAGCGCGCCAGGGACGAAAAGATGCGCCTCCAGTCGATGGATCCCAAACAATTGTGGACCGACTATGTCGTCACCAACCTGCTCTCCGGCAAAAGCTACCGACTGGCCCTGCGCGGCTGGCAACCGGGCGAGTCCTACTGCGCCTGTCCCGATTTCCGTAAGAACACCCTTGGCACCTGCAAGCATATCCTCTATGCCCTGGAGCGCGGCCGGGCCAAATTCCCCAAGGCCGTGCAGGACACCCCGGCAATTGTCGAAGAGATCTGCGTTTACCTGCGCTATGGCAAACGCCTGGAGCTTCGCCTGCTGCTTCCCGATGGTCTGGAAATGCCGACCCGAACCCTGTTGGCGCCGATAGCGGACAAGGCCATCGATGACCTCAGGGATCTGTTGCAGCGAATCGGCCAGGTGGAACGCCAGGGCGCCTCGGTGACGATCTATCCGGATGCCGAGGAATACATTCAGCAGTTGCTGTTTCAACAGCGCATGGCGGCAGTGATGACCGATATTCGCGAGGATCCGGCGGCCCATCCCCTGCGCAAGACCCTGCTGAAAACCGAATTGCGGCCCTACCAGCTGGACGGCATTGCCTTTGCGGCCGGAACCGGTCGGGCCGTTCTGGCCGACGATATGGGCCTGGGTAAAACCATCCAGGGCATTGGTGTAGCCGAACTGCTCTCCCGCCATGCCGCGGTAGAAAACGTCCTGATCATTTGCCCGGCCTCCCTCAAGTCCCAATGGCGCAGCGAGATCAGACGATTCAGCCATCGCAGCGTCCGCCTGGTGCTGGGCAGCCACAAAGAGCGGCCGGCCCAATATGCGGGCGATCAATTCTTTACGGTCTGCAATTACGAACAGGTGCTGCGCGATATCCTGGCCATCGAGCGCGTGGCCTGGGACCTGATTATCCTGGACGAAGGCCAGCGCATCAAAAACTGGGAAGCCAAGACCAGCCGGATCGTCAAAGCGCTCAAATCCCCCTTTGCCCTGGTGCTGTCCGGTACGCCCCTGGAGAACCGGCTGGATGAGCTCTTCTCGGTGGTGGAGTTTATCGACGACCGGCGGCTGGGACCGGCCTTTCGGTTTTTCAACCGCCACCGGGTCGTCGATGAAAAGGGCAAACTGCTGGGATATAAACATCTGGACCAACTTCGTGAGGCATTGAACCCGATTTTACTGCGCCGCACCCGCCGGCAGGTGCTGGATGAGTTGCCGCCGCGCACCACCGAGGTGATCCGCATCGCCCCCACCGACGAACAGCTCGACATGCAAAAGGGTCACCGCAACATCGTTCAGACCATCATCAACAAGAAGTATCTTTCGGAAATGGACCTGTTGAGGCTGCAAAAGGCCCTGCTCATGTGCCGCATGTGCGCCGACAGCACGTTTCTGGTGGACAAACAGGCCCCCGGCTACTCCAGCAAGCTGGCGGAGCTGGGCGTTCTGCTGGATCAACTCGGTGCCGAAGCGGACCGTAAAATCGTTCTCTTCTCCGAATGGACCACCATGCTCAACCTGATCGAACCCCTGCTGGAAGCCCGCAAGATGAATTATGTGCGCCTGGACGGTTCAGTGCCCCAGAAAAAACGCCAAGAGCTGATCCACCGCTTCCAGAACGATCCGGCCTGCATGCTTTTCATCACCACCAATGCCGGTGCAACGGGCCTGAACCTGCAGGCGGCCAATACGGTGATCAATGTGGATCTGCCCTGGAATCCGGCCGTACTGGAGCAGCGCATCTCGAGGGCGCACCGCATGGGCCAGCAGCAGCCGGTGCAGGTCTTTCTGCTGGTCACCACCGACACCCTGGAGGAAAACCTGCTGGCCACCCTGTCGGCCAAACATGCCCTCTCGCTGGCGGTTCTGGATCCGGACAACGACACCAGCCAGGTAGAGATGAGCACGGGCATGGAAGAGCTCAAACGCCGCATGGAGATCTTGCTGGGGGCCCGGCCCGAAGCGGCCGAAGATGAGAGCATGAAGGCCGAGGCCGAAAAAACGGCCGCCGCCCTGGCCAGAAAAGAGAAGGTGGCGGCCGCCGGCGGCCAGTTGGTCGGGGCTGCATTTGCCTTTATCGGCGAGATGTTCGCGGACCAGTCAAACGGCGAAGGCCTGGATCAAATGGCAGGCGCGTTCAAAGCCAAATTGGGTGATTGCATGGAAAGAACGGCGGATGGCCGTTTAAACATGACCATCACCCTGCCCGACGAAGCCTTCCTGGACACCATGGCCCGTTCCCTGGCCAGCATGGTGGGGTTGGGGGCTAAATGACGGATTCGTGAAAAACCCATATATCTGCGTTACGCTTCATCCTGAAGATGGGTCACGCTTCGCTGCACCCGTCCTACTATGCCTTAAGCTGTACAAGCACACCAGTCCGGCGGGTTTGCTTCGGATGGTTCACACAGGTTGCCATTGTTTCTGTTTCCGTGGGTTCCATTATGATATAAACAATGTACCCTTGTAATTTTCAAGTGGGATACAGAATATAAGATGTCTCTGATCCCACGGCGGTTGAAGGCTTGTGACCGTTACAGCCGGTCATTGAGCAGGCCAGTGGCCTGCGTGTCGACGATGTCAGCCTTTGATCAACGGGTATGAATAGCAAAAAGAGATAGCAATGTCATGAAAGAGTTTTTCAAGGTTGAGACCATCCAAGGGGTCCTGGCCCACGCCCCGTCCTTTTCAGCGGTGGATACGGAGACGGTGGCGCTGGCCGACTGTCTGGGTCGGGTGACGGCCGAGGATGTCTACTCCGATGTGGACATTCCCGATTTCAACCGCTCCACCATGGACGGATTTGCCGTCAAGGCGTCGTCCACCTTCGGCGCATCCGAGGCCAACCCCGCCTATCTGAACGTACGCGGGCAAATCAGGATGGGGGGTCGGCCCGACTTTTCCATCGGTCCCGGTGAGGCGGCCAGGATCGCCACCGGCGGCATGCTGCCCGAGGGCGCAGACAGCGTCATCATGGTGGAACACACCGATATACTCGACGACACCACCATCGAGGCGTATCGGAGTGTGGCCCCGGGCCAGCATGTCATCGAAAAAGGCGAGGATATCCGGCATACCCAGCCGGCGCTGAAAGCAGGCACGCGGATCCGTCCCCAGGAGGCCGGGCTGCTGGCCGCCTGCGGGCGGACGGAGACGGCCGTTTTCAGACGCCCCCGGGTGGGCATCATCTCCACCGGTGACGAAGTGGTGCCGGTGGACCAGGTGCCCGGCGAAGGACAGATTCGGGATATCAACACCCAGACCCTGTCCGGCCAGGTGCTGGTAGCCGGCGGGATGCCCATGGTCTTCGGCATCGTCAGGGACAATCGCGACGACCTCATGGACAAGTGCCGACGCGCCCTCGAATCCACCGACATGGTCATGATTTCCGGCGGCAGTTCAGTGGGGGCCAGGGATTTTACTGTGGAGGTGCTCGACGCCCTTCCCGACACCGCGATCCTGGTCCACGGCATCTCCATCAGCCCCGGCAAACCCACCATCCTGGCCCGCTCGGGCGGCAAGGCGTTCTGGGGGCTGCCCGGCCACGCCGTGTCAGCTATGGTGGTCTTTGCGGTGGTGGTGCGTCCTTTTCTGGACCGGCTTTGCGGATTGTCGCAGACGGTGCGGCGATTTCCGGTTCAGGCCGTCCTGAGCCGCAACCTGGCCTCGGCCCAGGGGCGCGTGGATTATGTCCGCGTACGCCTCTATGACGTCGACGGCCAGACCATGGCCGAACCTGTTCTGGGCAAATCCGGACTGATCAACACCATGGTCAAGGCCGACGGCCTCATCGCCATCGGCATGAATACCGAAGGGCTGGAAAAGGGAACAGTTGTTCGGGTGACGAAGTTATAAAAAGTAGTTAGTGTTAGGTGTTAAGTTGATGAATGCTGTCGATTCGAAAATCGTAAAATGGTAGATCGACTCAAATCCTTTCCTTAACACTTAACACTGCCGACTTAATACAACCCCATGGCTCTGCACTTAAAATAAAATCAATAATACATGGAGCTGCATCCGTGATTACCAAACGCAACGTATACCTGAAGATGAAACCCCTGGAGGAAGCCCGGCAGATCCTCTTCGATCATTTTCCCGGCACCGGCACCATGCCTGCCGAAACCGTGACGCCGCCCGATGCCGTGGGCCGGGTCCTGGCCGAACCGGTAACCGCCGCCGTTTCATCGCCCAACTTTCACGCCGCGGCCATGGACGGCGTTGCCGTTAAAGCCGAGGAGACCTTCGGTGCCAGCGAATCCCGACCCAAGGAGCTGGCCGTGGGCACCCAGGCCATCTTTCTCAACACCGGCCATGTCATGCCCGAGGGCACCGATGCGGTGATCATGATCGAGAAGATCCAGGCCGTCGGCGACGATCGAATCCGTATCGAAGCACCGGCTTTTCCCTGGCAGCACGTGCGAAAAATGGGTGAAGACATCGTGGCCACAGAACTGCTTTACCCCCGGGGCCATACGGTAACCCCATACTGCGTGGGTGCCCTGATCTCGGGCGGCATCTATCGGGTGCCGGTGAGAAAAAAACCGAGGGTGCTGATCATCCCCACCGGGTCGGAAATAGTGGACTGGCGGACCACCGCCCCCGAGGACCTGAAGCCGGGACAGGTGCTGGAGACCAATGCCTACGTGCTGGAAAAAATGATCGGCGCCTGCGGCGGTGAGGCATTGCGGCACAACCGGGTCATTGACGACCTGGAACTGATTCGGCAAACGGTGGCCGACGCCGCGGCCGGCGATGTGGACATGGTGATGACCATCGGCGGGTCGTCGGCCGGTTCCGAAGACTACGCCCTGCCCGTCCTCCAGAACCTGGGACAGCTGCTGGTCCACGGGGTGACCATCATGCCCGGCAAGCCGGTAATTCTCGGCGACGTCCAGGGCAAGCCCTTCTTCGGCATCCCCGGTTACCCGGTTTCCGCCATCATCGCCGTCGAGCAGTTCGTTCAGCCCCTGATCAGGCGCATGCTGGGCGTTGCTGACCATCCGCGCCAGACAGTAGCCGTGGTTCCCACGCGCAAGATCGCCTCCCGACTGGGCGTGGAGGAATTCCTGCGGGTAAAGCTGGGCCAGGTGGGCGATCGCATCGTGGCCACGCCGCTGCCTCGGGGGGCCGGCATGATCACCAGCCTGACCGAAGCCGACGGCATTATCCGCATCCCCAGCCAGTCCGAAGGCATCAGAGACACCGACCCGGTCCATGCCGAACTGCTCAAACCCCTGCCCGCCATCCGCAACACCATCGTCATCGTGGGCAGTCACGACAACACCCTGGACGTGCTGGCCGACCAGCTGCGTGCCGGCGACGGGGCCTTGACCCTCTCTTCCAGTCACGTGGGCAGCATGGGCGGGCTCATGGCCGTCAAACGCGGTGTGTGCCATTTGGCCGGCGCCCACCTGCTGGATACAGAGACCGGCGGATACAATCTCTCCTATATAAAGCGCTTCCTTCCCGGCACACCGGTTCGCCTGGTGAACCTGGTGATGCGCGACCAGGGACTGATCATCCCCAAAGGCAACCCCAAGGACATCAAGGGCATCGAAGACCTGGGACGCGCCGACATCGTTTTCATGAATCGGCAGGGTGGATCGGGGACCCGGATCCTGCTGGACTATCGCCTGGGGCAAATCGGCCTATCCCCCGAGCAGATCAACGGATACGCCAGCGAAGAGTTTACCCACATGAACGTTGCCGTGGCGGTGCTGAGCGGCACGGCTGATGCAGGACTGGGCATCTATGCCGCGGCGAAGGCCCTGAACCTTGATTTCATTCCTGTGGTCACCGAACAATACGACCTGATCATCCCGCAGGTCTATTACGAATCCACCAACATCCAGGTGCTTCTGGAGACCATCAACACCGCTGCCTTCAAAACACGGGTGGAAGCCCTGGGCGGATACAGTACGGTGAAGACAGGAAGCATCTTATAGGTCTTTGACTGCTGATTTTTCCCACTTTTGAGATTTAGCTATTGTAATTTGGAGTTTATTTGAGATTTGGTACTTGTGGTTTGTTATTTCCGGTTCATTTAGGCTGGTTTAACCGAAAAATGAACATCCATTATACCCTTCTTGACCACACCGCGGATCTGAGAATCCGCGTCAGCGGCAATGATCCGGCCGATCTGTTCAAAAACGCCGGTCTGGCCCTGTTTGACCTGATCACCAAGCCGGACCGGCTGGAACCACGAGAGGTCATCGAGGTGGCTGTCACCGGCGACGATCCGGCGGATCTCATGGTCAACTACCTGCGGGAGCTGCTCTACCTGTGGACGGGAAATGAAAAATTGGTTAAGCTGATCGATATCGTTGATATCTCAGACACCGCCGTCTCCGCGCGGGTATCCACCGACCGCTATCAGCCAGAACACCATGAGATTCTTCACGAAATCAAGGCGGTGACCTACCACCAGATCGATGTGAGCCGGACGATGGAGGGATGGCAGGCAACGGTGGTCTTCGATGTTTGAGCAACTGAAGTGGCATCTTGCGGCCCAGGGCTGCGTTCTCACGTTTTCGCCATCCTCGACGTAGCGCTGCTACGCCTGTGGGTGCGAAAACGCTGCGGCCTTGCCCTGAACCACAAGCTACTACTTCTGGAAGAACATCAACTATATATAAGCGATAGCATACCTTCAATTGACATTTGGCCTTTGAAATTGTCGACTTACACATTAACCGTTTTTCCAGGAACATACATAGATGTGTGCCTCTCCGGGAGGTTGCTATGGAACTGAAACAGATCAGCCCCTATTGTTATGAAATCCCCAAATCCGGTTCCATGAATGTGCCGGGCCGCATCTTCATGAGCAGCCGCATGGCCGACAATTTGCACCAAGAGGAAGCCCTCAAGCAGGTGGCCAACGTGGCCACACTGCCCGGCATCCTCAAGGCCTCCATGGCCATGCCCGACATGCACTGGGGCTATGGATTTCCCATCGGCGGCGTGGCCGCCTTCGACTGGGATACGGGAGTCATCTCACCGGGCGGCGTGGGCTACGACATCAACTGCGGCGTGCGCCTGGCCGGCACCGGTCTGGAGGAGAAAGAGGTTCGGCCCGTTCTGGATCGTCTGGTGGAGGCTCTGTATCAGAATATCCCGTCGGGCGTGGGCTCCACCGGACCGGTAAAGCTGTCCGCCAAAGAGGTGATGAAAGTGCTGCGTGAAGGCGGCCGCTGGGCCGTCCGCCAGGGTCTCGGCAACCCATCGGACGTGGATCGCACCGAAGACGGCGGCTGCATGCCCGAAGCCGATCCCTCCGTGATCAGCGAACGTGCCCTGCAGCGGGGGGTCAAACAACTGGGCACCCTGGGTTCCGGCAACCATTTTCTGGAAGTGGGCGTGGTCGATGAGATTTTCGATGAGGCAACGGCCCGGACCTTCGGTCTGTTCCAGAATCAGGTGACGGTGATGCTGCACTCGGGCTCCCGTGGGCTGGGATACCAGGTCTGCGACGATTCACTGGCCTTCATGGCCAGGCACGTCAAAACGCTGGGCATTCAACTGCCCGACCGCCAGCTGGCCTGTGCCATGATCCAATCAGAGGCCGGCCGGCGCTACTTTGCCGCCATGGCCTGCGCGGCCAACTACGCCTGGGCCAACCGCCAGATCCTTTTGCACCGGGCCAGGGAGACCTTCCAGCAGGTGCTGGGCATCGGCCCGCGGGACCTGGCCATGCATCAGGTGTACGACATCTGCCATAACATCGCCAAACGGGAGGAACACATGGTGGATGGCAAGTTGCGGACGGTCTGCGTGCACCGCAAAGGGGCCACCCGGGCCTTTCCCCCGGGCCACCCGGCCATTTGCGAGGCCTACCGGAAGGTGGGCCAGCCGATCCTGATCCCCGGCGACATGGGCACCGCCTCCTACGTCATGGCCGGCACCCAGACCGCCATGGATGAGAGTTTCGGATCCACCTGCCACGGCGCCGGACGGGTGCTCAGCCGCACGGCTGCTAAAAAGAAAAGCAAAGGCCGCGCCATTCATCGTGAACTGGCCGACAAGGGCATCCTGGTGAGATGGACCGGCCGCAGCACCTTGGCCGAAGAGATGCCCGACGCCTACAAGGATATCGACGTGGTGGTCGATGCCGTCCACGGGGCGGGACTATCCAAGAAAGTGGCCAGATTGAGACCGATTGGTGTCATCAAGGGATGAGAAGCAGAACACGGAATGTCCATGAAAACCATACTCACTGATAGTCAGATGAAACGAGAGATCTTGGAATCCCACAACCGTTCCATGCAGTATGGCATCTGCCGTGAAGAACGAGCCGCCGACCAAAAAAAGCTGACGCCCGAAGAACTCGATGCACGCAGGGGCCTTAGCAAGGATCTTCTCGATGTCGCCGCCGAATACATCGGTGAGTTTTATGAACTGCTTTCTCCCGACCGTTTCATGATCGCCATCGTCGATCGGGAAGGGTATATTCTTCAGCTTTCGGGAAGTGATGCCATTAAGGCAGTGTTTGCGGAACGCAACTATGCGCCAGGGTATCGTTTCACGGAGAATGACGTGGGGACGACGGCTACCAGTCTTTGCCTGAAAAAACAATTACCTGTTCAGCTGAACGACAAAGACCACTACTGCGAACGCGCGCACGGATTCACCAGTTCCGCTGCACCCATTTTCGAAGAGGACGATGTGCTGCAGGGGGTTTTGGTCGTCTCCGGGAAAAGCAGTCTGGTCCACCCGCACACCTTGATCATGGTCACATCGGCGGCGCGGTCCATCGAAAAACAGATCCGGTTACTCCGTCGTAACCGAGAAATGACCATCTATACGGGTTTTCTGGACAATGTATTGGAGTCCGCCGAAACCGGGTTGCTCACCCTGGATAACGAATCACGCATCTGGAAGACGAACCGCAGAGCCAAACGGATTCTTAACCAGGGTAACCTGGATGGGAAACCCATTTCTGTGTTGACGGGATTGAACGTGAACCTAAATGATATCTTCCACCATCCGGAATCCTGGAAAGGTAAAGAATGCCACATTCAGCATGACCACCTAGTCATCCATCTGGTCTATTCCGCACAACCGGTCATATCGACTCAAGGCAAGCTTCTGGGTGCCGTCCTGGTGTTCGAAAAATTTGGCAACATCAGAAAAATCGCTGAAAAGATATCCGGCGGCAAAGCCTATTTTACCTTTGATCACCTCATTGGCAGCTCACAAGTGTTCCAAAAGGCCATAGAACTGGCCAAACGCGCCGCTCAGTCGGATTCGACCGTTCTGCTGCTGGGCGAAACCGGCACCGGCAAAGAGCTTTTCGCCCAGGCCATCCATAATGCCGGCGTGATTAAAGCCAAACCGTTCATTCCCATCAATTGCGGTGCGATACCAGGGGAACTGATGGAAAGCGAGCTGTTTGGCTATGTAGATGGCGCTTTTTCGGGCGCCTTAAAAGGGGGACGACCCGGCAAGTTTGAATTGGCCGACGGTGGCACCATCTTGCTCGATGAAATCGGTGATATGCCCCACAACATGCAGGTAAAACTGCTGCGGGTGTTGCAGATGGGAGAAATTCAGCGAATCGGCGACAGCAAGGTGTTGAAGGTCAATACGAGAATTATCGCCTCCACCAATGCCAGTTTGCCCCAGGCCATCGCGCAGAACCAGTTTCGCCAGGATCTTTTTTATCGGTTGAACATCCTCCCGATATCAATCCCACCGCTAAGGGAGAGGGGCGCCGGCGATATTCGGGCCTTGGCCAACTTTTTTATAAAGAAAATCAGCCCTGGTTGTCGGTTGACCGCCGCGGCCATGGAGGCACTGACCAGTTACGATTGGCCGGGAAATGTCAGGGAACTGGAAAACACAATTCAACGGGCATTGCATGTATGCGACGGCGAGTTGCTGACAAAGGACCATCTGGGTCTTCCTGGAAAGAAACATCAGGTGCTGCAACCGCAACGCGGCTCTTTGCGTGAAATGGAACAGCAGATGATTGCGTCAACCCTCGACCAGACCAACCACAATATGGCCGAAACCGCCAAACGACTGGGGATTTCCCGGGCAACGCTTTATCGCAAGGTCAAACAACACGCCATTTCGCCTGGCCACGGCAATTAACGGGCGTCGATCACCGCCTCGAAAGCAGCACCGATTTCCTGTTTCAATATGGGCCAGACATTGGTTTGGACTTTGGTTTGCATCGCTGACTGTTCTTTGTCGCTGAATTCGATGACCTCAACACCCTGTTCTTTCAGTTTCTCGATACTGGCGATTTCGTCCGCCTCAGCGACCGCATAACGACGTTTTTCCATTGCCTGTAAGGCATCCGTAAACAGGGTTTGATTTTTTTCGGAAAGCCCCTTCCACAAATCCAGATTCATGTAAACAAACCAGTATTCAAAGTGGTCCTTGACGGGCAGATAGTAGTGAATGATCCCCTTGAGCCCCAAGTAGCCTTCCGCACCGCCGCCCAGCATCCCTTCAACCATACCTGTTTTCAGGCCCATTTTGGCATAGGTCCAGGTAATCGGATAGGGGGTGTACCCCAGCTCTCTGGCGGTACGTTCAAACGATCGAATGGGTGGTACCCGGATGATCATTTCCTTGGGGATGTCAGGATTCCCCGGATCGGCAGGCCTTTGGGTCAGCGCGAGACCGCCAAAGTATACCGGCCAACCGCCGATGAGTTTAATGTTCTGGGCTTCGAGGAAAATAGCCATCTGCCTAAAAAGCAGGCTGTCACGAGAATAGACCTTTTTCGCCTCTTCCCAGGTAGAGACCAGATAAGGTGTGAAGGCGAGGGTCACGCGCTTGTCGATGGCGGTGCCAAAAGGACCGACGTACATCTCCACTTCGCCGAAGGAGACACGCTCCTGCACCACGGAGTAATCTCCCAGCTTGTTGCCTGGATAGATATCGATCAGGATCGATTCATCCGTCTCAGCCTTGATTTGGTCGACAAATACCCGGATATCTTTATCGACAGCAGATCCGGAGGCTCTGACGTGACCAATTTTCCAATGCTGAGGCCCGGTATGGCCATCACCGCTGAAGAAAACAATTATCAGCAAAACCGACAGCGTGGTGACAACTGTTTTACTCATGATCCTTCCCTTTCACCTGGGATATGCGCTTCCCTGACAAGATGGCTCAGCATGTCAGGGAAGCATCAGGTTTTTTTTGCTACTCAACGATGGAATCAAGGACGCTCTGGCCCCACTCGACACCCACATCCTCCAAAACAACGGGCCAGACCGTCTCATGAATCTTCTTGGCCGTGGCGGCAATCTCTTCGTCGCTGATATCAACAATCTTGGCACCATAATCTGCCAGTCGTTTTTCATTGGCCGCCTGGTCGGCTTTGGCAGACTCCCAGCGACGGGATTCAAATTGACCGGCAACCTCTTCGAGCTGTTTCTTCAACTCGGGTTTCAGTTTGTCGAAGGTCTCCTTGTTGATAATCAGGTACCAGACTTCAAAATGCGTATTAGACGGAATGTAGAACTTGGTTACATCTCGGAAAGAAGAGTAGTATCCTTCTGCGCCTGAACCGACAACGCCATCGACAACACCCGTTTGCACGGCCGTAAATGCATCCGAAAAGGGAATCGGAGTCCCCAGGTAACCAGTTTTGTCAGCCAAGAGTTGAAAGGTTTTCATGGGAGGAACGCGCAGTTTAATGCCCTTGTGCACATCTGGATCTCCCGGCGATACCGGCTCTCGATTCAGGGAGATGCCCCCAAAATAGACCGGCCAGGCTGCCAACAGGTGGATCCCTTGCTCGGCATACAGTTGGGCGACAATTTTACGCACCGGGGCTCCGGGTGAGTAATTTCGCTTGGCCTGCTCCCAGTTTTTGACCATGTACGGGAAATAGACCATTTGAAACCGTTTGTCGGCCGCTGAGGCGGGCGGCTGGCAGGCCATATCGATGGCACCCAGTCCCACCCGTTCTTGAACAACGGTGTAGTCGCCCAATGCACTGGCCGGATAGAGTTTCGTTTTCAGCTTGCCGTCAGTAGCTTGTTTGAGGGTGTCGGAAAACCAATTCAGATCGATGTCGATGGCAGTGCCCTGTGGACGGACATGCGAGATTTTCCAGGTTTTCGCTTCGACGCTGGTCGCCACGATGGCCAGCATGGCCAGAAAAACGAGGAGGCTGAGAATGGGGAATTTTTTCATCATAAACTCCTTTAGTTTTTTAATGCTGGGTTAATTAATAGCCGAACAAGCCGGGGAAAAAAAGCGACAGATCCGGCCAGAACGATGTCAAAAAGACCACGGGGACGTAGCCGAAGAGAATCAGAATCATGGCCGGTTTGATCACTTCTGAAAACTCCACTTTACCAATGCGCATCCCCAAATAAAGAATACTGGCGTAGGGCGGCGTCACACCACCCATGGCCGTATTGACCCCCATGATGGCTGCGAACTGCACGGGGCTGATTCCGATGGCTCCCATCAGGGGCAGCAGCAGCGGGCCGATGAGAATAATTGCGGTGACATCGTTGACGATCATGCCCACGAAAAAGAGTAGAAAATTGATCAGGATCAGCAGCAGGGCCTTGTTCTGGGTAATAGTGAAGACACCTTCCACCAGCGCTTGAGGAACATCCTCCATCACGAAGATCTGGCTGAGCATGAGGCTGAACACGATCATGACCATAATGGCACCGACGGCGGTGGCCGAATTTTTGGCGGCCGTCAGAAAGGTCTGGAAGGTCAGGCCCTTGTATACCAGAAAACCGACCGGCAGTGCATAAATCACGGCCACTGCGGCGGCTTCCGTGGGGGTCATGATGCCGCCGTAAATACCGCCGAGAATGATCAGGGGCATGATCAGCGCCGGAAGGGCCTTGGAGGTCAACGTGGCACCTTCCCGGACGGTCTCTTTCATCGGTTTCGGCGGGTCCATTTCCAGGGGAAACTTTCTGGCCATGAACAGGTTGACAACACAAAACAGGGCGGTAATCAGCAGACCCGGTCCCAGTGTGGCCAGGAAACAGGCCAGAATGGATGTGTCGGTCACCCATCCATAGATGATCATGGTCACGCTGGGGGGAATGAGCAGGCCGAGGATGGAAGAATTCGCCACCAGGGCGGTGGCATACCCCCGGGGATAACCTTTGGCGGCCATCTCCGGTATCAGGATGGGCCCCGTAGCAGCAATGCCGGTCAGCCCGCTGCCGGAAATGGCACCAATAATGGCGCAACTGACTGAGGCGACGACCCCCAACCCGCCCCGGATGCGCCCGACAAAAATATTGACGAAGCGCAGCAAACTGGCGGCAATCCCGCTTTCACTCATCAGTGTTCCGGCAAAGACAAAAAGGGGAATGCACAGCAGCACCGGATTGGCCAGTTGGGTAAATCCCCACACCATGGTGCCTTTCATGGTAGCACCGCCCAGAAAGACCATATTCATCAAGGCACCACCAAAACAATAAGGCAGGGGGACGCCGAAACTCAGCATCATCACGAGAATGCCTAACGAAATCAGGGATACAGTGACGATTTCCAGTTCCATGTCAAACTCCTTCGGCCGTTTCCTGAGGTGATTTGGGTAGTGCTGCCAATCGCTTGGCATTCTTGAACAGATACCAGGCGGCATAGGCGCTCATCAGCACCAGGCCAATAAAAAAAGCACACTCGGCGTAGATGGTCGGGATATACAACGTTGGGCTCTCTTTCATGACACGCAGCGCATAGCGAAAATAGTCCCAGGCCCAATAGGTGAGCCAAAGAACCACGATGAGGGCCATAATGTCAGCAATAACCCTGACGATCAGCTTGGCGCGTTCCGTTTTCAAAAAAACGTCCAGAACATTGGCCTTGATCTGGGTATCTTCGCGGGAAGCATTGACACTCCCGAGGAAATAGAGCCAGAGGGTCGGGTAAACCAGCACCTCTTCGAGCCCCATAACTGGTATCTCAAACACATAGCGCATGAGCACCTGATAGAACTCCATCAAGGCAACAAGGCTGATCAGCACGGTCAGGGTGTACCTATAGAATCGTTCCATAACGTGTTCCTTTGAAACTTAAGCGGGTCTCGTTGGCGTGGTTCGTATCCTTAAGGAGGCGACGACGCGCTCCATAAAGCTTGATTCGTGCGAGGCTATCCCTTACGGGCGGCAACGATGGAGACTTCGACCAGCAGTTCGGGGCGGGCCATGCAGGCCTCCACACAAGCCCGCGCCGGAGCGTGCCCTTGGGGAATCCACGCGTCCCAAACCGCATTCATGCCTGCGAAATCTTTGATATCTCGCAAATATAAGGTGGCGGAAAGGATGTGCTCCCGACCGCTGCCGGCCTGCTCAAGCAAGGCATCCACCTTGGCTAGCATATTAACCGTCTGGGGTCCGATGGTTGCATCCGTGTTGTCGGCCACCTGGCCGCACAGGTATACGGTGTCATGGTGAATGACGATTTTGCTCATCCTCTCTGTCGTATCCATCCGGGTGATGGCGTTCATTCTATTCTCCCTGGGTAGTCTGAGTGAAATCGTGTCAGGCCCCTTTACGACCGGCCGTCTTCTTGTCCAACAGCCAGTTGGTGCCTGCGGCGGGCCCTACATGCATTGACATCTCGGCGATCTCTTGCAGCGTCACTGGTTTCAGCGGCGGGCGGATATTCAAGCTACCCGCCTGATCCGGCGACAGATCCAGCTCGGCGGCGACCACCTCCGCCAGCGCCGGACCGCACATCCGCCCTTGGCAGGGACCCATGCCCGAGCGCGTGACCACCTTAAGCTCGTTCAATTCACGCACGCCTTCTTTAACCACCTTGCGTAAATCACCGACGGTGATGTTCTCGCAGCGGCAGATGACGGTGTTGTCATCGAAGGTGATATGCTCGGGACGCGGCGCATAAATGGCATCCACGAAGGGCCGCGGCCAGTGGTCATGCCTGAGTAGTTTTTTAACCGGTTCGGCAAGTGCGTCCCGTTCATAGGCGGGAATGATCCCCAAACACTGGGCCACCTCCAGGGCGGCCAGTTCCCCTTTGTACTGGGCCGCCAACGCACCGGCCACCACGGCCCCGTCTCCGGCGGCGAAGAGGCGTTCGCAATTGGTATGGCCCCATTCATCGCACTTCGGGTGCCAGTAACGCTGATCGGCTTTCCAGACCATCTTGCAGCCGATCTGGCGAAAGATGTGCGTGTTGGGGATCACGCCGAAATGCAGCAGCAGCATATCGGCATCCAGACGCAACGCTTTGCCGCCGTGGGTGGCTTCGACGGCTTCGAGGCGGTCCCGGCCGATGGCGCGGACGTGGGTGACCCCTTTGTAGTGGCGGATGCCCGCTTTTTTGATCTCGCGCAACATGGAAACGCCCTTCCACAGGAAGTCAGTTCTCATCAGGGCCTTGGGCGCACGGGGAATGGCCGGCGCTGGCGGAATCGCCGGGGTGGTTTCTAACAAGGCACCCACGGTGACACCCTTTTTGGCCAATAAAGTGGCTTCAAGGAGCAGCAATGGCCCGCTGCCGGCCAGCACTAACCGGCCTGTGGGGTTCAACCCCGCCTCCTTGAACAGGTTGTTGGCCGCACCGGCGCCCATGACGCCCGGCAGGGTCCAGCCGGGGATGGGCATGGGGCGTTCCATGGCACCGGTGGCCACGATGATATAGTTGGCCTTGATCTGGGCGGATTGCCCTTGACGAGAGTAGCAGACCGTTCCGTCCGGTTCGACCTGCCAAACGGTGGCCCCATTCTCGTAGGTCGCACCGCTTTGGCGAAACCGTTTGGCCAGCGGTAAGCCCTGGGTGTAGTCCTCACCCAGCATCTCGCGTCGATGCTGGGGGGTGGTTTCCATATTCCTGTAGATTTGACCGCCGAGGCGGTTCTGCTCGTCCAGGGTCAGGACATTAAGCCCCATTTCAGCCAGGCAGGCACTTGCCGCCAGGCCTGCAGGCCCCGCGCCGATTACAATCACATCGTGATGGCTCATTCGACCGCTCCTTTATCGTCATCCAGGTGGCGATTGATCACCATGCCGTCTCGCACCTCTGCCAGGCAGGCCTGGCGCTGTGCGCCATCGATCTCCATCATGCATTCAAAACAGACCCCCATCAAGCAATGGGGTGAGCACGGTTGATGGGATGTGGGTGAAATCCTGGAAATCGTCTCGCCGATGCCGAACAGAGCAGCTGCCAGGTTCATGCCGGTGGGTAACGAAACGGATTTTCCATCCAGGGTTACCGTGACGGTGTTTTGCCTCTCGGCGCTGTCGGTGTTAAACATCGAATCGTCCATTGCTGAAATGTGGGAGAAGTTCGTGATCACCGGTGCCCCCTATCCACGGCGCGACGATGTTGACGGCCAGGGGAGCCAGCGATACGGCACTGTGCAGGGCGACGACGGTGATGTTGTCGTGCCCCGGTATACGACTGTAGATAGGCGCACCATCCGGCGTCATGACCCGTATGGCCCCCCAGGCGCGCACCCAGTTGACCTTGGCCAGCATGGGGAAAAGCCGGATGGCATTGGCCGCCTGGCTCTGCATGGCTGCGGCGGTGACTCGGTTGTCCAGGGCCGTGTCTTCGGTGGACAGACCGATAACGAAGGTGCCGTCCGGCGTTTGGCGGACACAGAGCATGGGAATGTTCAAAACCCGCTCGTGTCGCTGGGTGACCATAAGCTGCCCCCGCTGGGGGTAGATGTGTAGCTTCTCGCCCAGGGGGGCCAACAGCCGGGTCGACCCGTGGCCGGCGGCCACCACCAACTTTTTGCACTGGTAATCGCCGGTATTGGTTTTAAGTATTGTGGTGCCACCGGATTTGGGAACGATGGCGCTTACGGTCTGGGCGCCGATAAATGTGCCCCCTTTGTTTTGGAAGGCGGCCCTCATGGCCGCCATGAGCTTGAGCGGATTGACATGCCCCTGCTCCGGGGTATACATGGCCCCGGACACCTCCGGACCCAATTCGATCTTGGGGATGAGTTCGGCGAACGCCTGCCGATCGAGCATCTGCACCGGATAATCCAGCCCCACCTGGGCGCAGACCGCCTTGAGCCCCTCGATGGATTCCGTATGGACCTTGAATTCTTCTTCGCCAATCGCGTGGACAGCGCCGCCCGTCCATTCCAATTCGATGTGGTATCCCGATTCTTCCTCCAGTCGGGCGGCAAAATCGGGCCAGTGCTGGCAGGCCAAGCGGGACCATTGGGCGTAGATTGGGTGGCTGGCGCCTTTGCACATGAACCAGGTTAACCCAAAGTTACCGCGAGACAGCCGCTGCGTGGGAAGCTGCTCATCGAACAGCATCACTTTCCCCGCACCTTCGCGGACAAGCCCCAGTGCGATGGCGGAACCGGAAAGCCCGCCTCCGATGACAATGGTATCGGCAGAACTCAAAAGACACCTCCGGAATCAAGACCGGCAGCTGCGTTAATCAGCCGTCAAATCCATAGGTGCGCCCCACTGATGGTGCGCTCTGAAAATCAAGAAGATTTGGTTTTCTTTATATATCTGGCAATAACGTTTGAAAGTGTCACACTACACAGCTAAAATCATGCCATATTAACATTGTATGGTCCATGGAAAACCATCTCATGCTGGGCCGGTTGCGGCTTAACAAATCCAAAGGGTTTGGTAACTGTCTTCAATGAATGGTTTTTAGTGAGATCATCCACCTATTGAACCATAGGGGGAAGGGTCTTGAAATAGGATGGGAGCCGGAGATTAGCGGTTGCCAAAATAATACTACAGTCATTCACGCTTTTATCATTTTGAAACACTTTTTTTTGTTTTTCTGCTGGAAAGATCGGAAATCAGTAACCTGCATGGTTTTATCTCATTTTGATACATGTCAACTATTGACACATTGGCGGCCTACTTAAAAACTGATCAGCAAGTTCAATCTTTAAATGATATCCTGACAGGAACTTGAAAAGACAATTAAAAAAGCGCAGAATGGGGTTATTTAACCTGAGTCTGCAATTGCCTGAATTGGTTTGTTAAAAAAAATATCGGAGCGAATATGGATTTGGGTAAATCAAGGCTGCTCAATCTCATGGCCACCGTATTATTGCTGTTCACCTGCGGTATCGGCACCGCCATTGGTGATCGACCCCTATCTCCAGAGGTTGCCGGACAGGACACGTCGGCGATGACTGTCGGTCAGGCGATGATCCTGGGCGTGGTCGAAGGCCTGACCGAATACCTGCCGGTCAGCTCGACCGGCCACTTGCTTCTGGCGGAGCGGATAATGGGCATTGGCGATTCCCAATCCGCATCATTAGCGGAGAGGCAACGCACCAGAGAGGCGGCCGATGCATACACCATCTGCATTCAGGCTGGCGCCATCATCGCCGTGCTGGGGCTGTATTTCAGACGCGTCAAACAGATGCTGCGGGGACTGGCGGGAAGGGATCCGGACGGAAGCCGGTTGCTGGCCAATGTGGCAGCCGGATTTTTGCCCGCAGCCATCATCGGGTTGCTGTTCAACAAAAGTATCAAGGCTTACCTCTTCGGGATATGGCCGGTGGTGGCCGCCTGGTTCGTGGGAGGCGTAGCCATCCTGGCGGTGGGTTGGTACAAACGCAACACCCGCGGGCCGGTTCATCAAGGCCTGTCGCTTGAGGAATTGACCTGGCGCATGGCGCTGGTGGTCGGTTTTGCCCAGTGTATCGCCATGTGGCCGGGGGTCAGCCGCAGCTTGGTGACCATCGTGGGCGGATTGGTTATGGGGCTGTCGCTCTCGGCTGCCGTAGAGTATAGTTTCCTGCTGGGCGTGGTCACCCTGGGGGCGGCCACGGCGTATGACGCCCTTAAACATGGCCCGATGATGCTGCAGACTTTCGAGGCCATGCCCATCGCCGTCGGCCTCTTGTTTGCCTTTATCTCTGCCGTGGTGTCGGTCAAATGGATGGTGTCCTATCTGAACCGCCACGGGCTGGCTGTTTTCGGCTACTACCGAATAGCAATCGCACTGGCAACGTCAGCATGGATTCTAACCGGGACCCTGTGACAGCTAATATTTAAGAGGGCGTCAATTTTAAGTAGGGAGCCCGTTCCAAACATCTTATCGCCATGGCCGTGCCCTTCCAGAAATGGTAGATTTTGGTCCAGGCCAAGGCCGCAGCGATGCTTAAACCGCAGGCGTAGCGGCGCTACGTCGAGGATTGGAGCTGAGTGAGAACGCCGGCCTGGGCCGAAAGATGCCGTTTCTGGACGGGCACAAATTATGCGTCGGTGACACACCCTTCCGACGCAGACCTCACCGTCTTGATGTACTTGTAAAGGATCCCGCGGGAGGCTTTATAGGGCGGCGCTGTCCAGTTCTTGCGCCGGCGCGCCATCTCCGCCGGGTCGATGTCGACGTCGATGGTGTGGGTGGCCGTGTCGATGGTAATGGTGTCGCCGGTTTGAACCAGCGCAAGGGGTCCGCCCTCCTGGGCTTCGGGGGTGATATGCCCCACAATGAACCCGTGGGATCCGCCTGAAAAACGACCGTCGGTGATCAGGGCCACCTCTTTTCCGAGACCGGCCCCCATGATCGCCGAGGTGGGCGTCAGCATCTCCGGCATGCCGGGGCCGCCCTTGGGGCCTTCATAGCGGATCACCACCACATCGCCTTTAACGATCCGCCCCTCCTCTAGCGCCCTCAGCATCGCCTCTTCGGAATCGAAGACATTGGCCCGCCCACTAAAGGCGACGCCTTCCTTTCCGGTGATTTTGGCCACCGCACCGTCCGGTGCCAGGTTGCCCCGCAGGATCTGGATGTGACCGGTGGGATGGATGGGGTCTTCCAGGGGGCGCACGATTCGCTGGCCCGGTTCAAATCCGGCCACCTCCTTCAGGTTCTCGGCCACGGTGCGGCCGGTGACGGTCAGGCAGCGGCCGTCGATCAGCCCCTCGTCCAGCAGGACCTTCATCAGTGCCGGGATGCCGCCGATACGGTCCAGGTCCTCCTGGACGTAGGTGCCGCTGGGCTTCATGTCCGCCAACAACGGCACCCGGTCGCTCACCCGCTGGAAATCATCGATGGACAAGGGTACGTCCACGGCTCGCGCCATGGCAATCAGGTGCAGCACCGCATTGGTCGACCCACCCAGGACCGTCAAGACGACCAGGGCGTTTTCAAAGGCTTCCCGGGTCATGATATCCCGCGGCTTGATGTCCGCCTCGAGCAGGTGCAGGATCGCTTCACCCGCCCGGCGGCACTCATCTTTTTTCTGGTCGGACTCGGCCGGCCGACTGGCACTGAACGGCAGCGACATGCCCATGGCTTCGATGGCGGACGCCATGGTGTTGGCCGTGTACATGCCGCCGCAGGCACCGGCGCCCGGGCAGCTCTTTTTGACGATGGCCGACCGGCGCTGCTCGTCGATGGTGCCGGCCATATACTCACCGTAGCTTTGAAAGGCCGAGACGATGTCCAGCTTGACGCCATCCAGTTCCCCGGCCCGTATGGTGCCCCCGTAGACCATCAGGGCGGGTCGGTTCACCCGGGCCATGGCGATCAGGCAGCCGGGCATGTTCTTGTCGCATCCCGGCAGGGAGATGTTGGCGTCATACCACTGGGCGCGCATCACCGTTTCAATGGAGTCGGCAATCAGGTCTCGGGACGGCAGGGAGTAGCTCATCCCCTCGGTGCCCATGGAAATGCCGTCGCTCACCCCGATGGTGTTGAAGCGCAGGCCGACGAGGCCCGCCTCCTCCACCCCCGCCTTCACCCTGGCGGCCAGGTCGTTCAGATGCATGTTGCAAGTGTTGCCTTCGTACCAGACGCTGCTGATACCCACCTGGGCTTTTTTCATATCGGCATCGCTCATCCCGATGCCATACAGCATCGCCTGGGATGCGCCCTGGGATTTGGGTTCGGTAATCCGCGAACTATATTTGTTCAATTTCTCAGCCATGAGTTCTCCTTTTATGGGGAGGCGTCCATCTCCCTTCTGGCCCATCCGAAATTAGGTTTCCATTTTACGTATCGCACATTGAATCCCTGAACCCTCGCCCCCTTGGATCCTTGTTCACTTTTCCATCGCCGTAAACCCCGACCGTGCCACTTCGACGATCCTGTCCATTCCGGCATCCTGCAGGAAATCATCGATCAGTTGGGATGTGCCGGCAACCTGAACGATATACAATTCATGATCCCGGCGATCGAGTATTTCAAATTGGTACGTTCTTTTCAACACTTCCATCCGATCCTCATCGGCTTCAAATTTAACGATGGCCACCTCACGCCAGAAGCTTTCATCCATGTCTAATTCCCTGGCGGAAATCACCTCGGTGCTTTTTTCGATCTGCTTGATGACCTGGCGCATTTTTTCGTCGCTGTCTTCTCGAAGCGTAATGGTCATGCGACTCGTGCCGGGCTGGTTGGTCTTGCAGACAGTCAGGGTTTCAACGTTGTACATTTTGCGGCGGATCAGCATGGCGATTTTGTTGAGCACGCCCGGCCGGTCCAGCATAAAAGCCAAGATGGCCCGCCGCTTCATGAAGGCAGTGGTTGTCATCAGATCCTCCCAATATTAAGGATGCGCTGAAAATTGTTGTTTAATCTATGGAGACGATCATCTCTTTATATCCGCCGCCGGCCGGTACCATGGGCAGAATGATCTCGCTGGGGTCACATATAAACTCCAGCATAAAAGGCCCTTTGTGGTCGGCCGCCGTTTGAATGGCATCGTCCACCTGGTCCAGGTCGGAGACCTTAAGGTACGGGATGCCGTAGGCACCAGCGATGGCGCCGTAATCGGGGTTTTTCATGGGTGTGCCGGCATAACGGCCGTCGTAAAACAGGGTCTGCCATTGGCGAACCATTCCCAGGTACCCGTTGTTCATGAGCAGAATTTTAACATCGATATCATGCTCCATGATCGTTCCCAGTTCCTGGATGTTCATCTGGAAACCGCCATCGCCGCTGACCGACCACACCCGTTCATCCGGCCTGGCCAGCTTCACGCCGATGGACATGGGCAGAGCGCATCCCATGGTTCCTGCACCGCCAGAGGTAAACCAGCTGTTAAGGGTCTGGAAATTGTAATAACGGGCCAGAATCATTTGATGCTGCCCCACGTCACCCACGATGATGTCCTTCCCCTGGGTCAGGCGGGATAACCGGCTGGTAATGGTCTTTACCAGCAATTGCCCCTCCCGGCCGATTCCCGCATCGATCTCTTTTTGAATCTGGTCGGCAATTTCCAGGCGAAAAGCATCGATTTGAGCGAACCACCGGGTCCTCGGCTTAGAGACCAGGGCGGGGTCCCGGTGCAGAAGATTGAGCGCCTGGGCCACATCTGTATTGAGGGCCACCGAGGTCTTCACGTTCTTGTCGATCTCCGAGGGATCGATCTCCACATGGATCACCGCTGCTTCACGGGCGAAATCTTTCAGGTTGCCGGTCACCCGGTCATCGAATCGCATGCCCAGTGAAATGATCAGATCGGCATTCATCAGGGCCCGGTTGGCTTCCACGGTCCCGTGCATGCCCACCATGCCCAGGCTAATCCGGTGGTCCACCGGCAGCGCTGACAGTCCGTGCAGGGTAAAGGCCACCGGAATATTTGCCCGCTCCGCAAAGGCCTGCAGTCGCGGGCCGGTATTGCTGGAAATAACCCCATGGCCGCAAAGGATGATGGGCCGCTCGCTCTTGTTGATCAACCCGACGGCCTGCTTCAACCTGTCCATATCCACCGACGGTCGATAGAAAAAGCCGGGCAACTGCGGCTCACAGGAACGGGCATCGAATTCACAGACACTCTCCGTCTCCTGCAGCTGGACATCCTTGGGGATGTCGACGACCACCGGTCCGCCACGGCCGCTTGAAGCCACATACATGGCCTCATGAATCGTGGGTTCGATTTCATCGACGCTAAGCGGCATGTAGGTCTGTTTGGTCAGCGGCATCATCACCCCTACCACATCGCTCTCCTGAAAGGCATCCGTTGCGATGACACCGGTAGGAACCTGACCGGTAATGGCCAGCACCGGCACCGAATCCATGTTGGCGTCGGCAATGCCGGTGACCAGGTTCATGGCACCGGGACCGGACGTGGCCATGCAGACACCGGTCCGGGGGTCTGATGTGGATAGGGAGGCGCGCGATATCCCCTGGGCCATAAAGACCGCCCCCTGTTCATGCCGCGACATGATGAAGGTTAATGCGTCCTGTTTTTCCATTTCGTCGAAGATGGGCATGATGGCGCCGCCGGTGTAACCGAAAATAAATTTCACGCCATTGTCGATCAGCGCCTTGAGGACCAGTTCCGTGCCTTTCATAGCTGCGTTTCCCTTCTGTGTGATTACGACGGCAGTTCCCTTAGGTGCCGGGTTGAAGCACGGGGGCATGAATTGGATGCTGTTTTGGGTTCAGCCAATTCGCCTGTCACGCATTCCATCGAACAGAACAGCTATTCATCGCCCACCTGCCATATTCAGGAAAAATAATCTGTCTTTGATAAAAGGCAAGCAATTAGGCGCGCCATTGCCTTGACTTTCAGCGGCCATGACGTCATTTTAAATGGATCGTGAACATTGCCGGAAGGAGCCAGCCCCCAAAAGCCATACCTTAAAAAGAAAGATGACGCCATGGGTAAAACCTTGTTCGAAAAAATCTGGGCGCCTCACGTGGTTCGAGAACTGCCGGATGGTGCCTGCCTGCTTTACATCGATCGGCACCTGGTGCACGAAGTGACCAGCCCGCAGGCATTTGACGGGTTGCGGCTGGCCGCAAGAAAGATTCGGCGGCCGGAGCTGACCTTTTCCACCATGGACCACAATGTGCCCACCACCGAGGACCGCATGGCCATCAAAGACGCTGTCTCCAGAGCACAGGTGGAGGCGCTGCAGCAAAACTGCGATGCCTTCGGGGTCAGCCTGTTCGGTCTGGGTGACGACCGCCAGGGCATTGTCCATGTCATTGGCCCGGAGTTGGGGATCACCCTGCCGGGCCTGACCATCGTGTGCGGCGACTCCCACACCTCCACCCACGGCGCCTTCGGTGCACTGGCCTTCGGTATCGGCACCTCCGAGGTGGAGCACGTCCTGGTCACCCAGACGCTTGTCCAGAAAAAACCCCGCACCTACCGGGTGGATTTCACCGGTCGCCCCGGCCCGCATATCTCGGCCAAGGACATGGTGCTCAAGATGATCGGCACCATGGGCACCGCCGGCGGTTCCGGCCATGTCCTGGAGTATTGCGGCGAGGCCATCCGCGCCCTGTCCATGGAAGGGCGCATGACGGTCTGCAACATGAGCATCGAGGCCGGCGCACGGGCCGGCATGATCGCCCCGGATGACACCACCGTCGACTATATCACCGGCCGGGAGCGCACCTATGCACCCACCGGTGACGCCCTTGACAGGGCCCTGGCCTACTGGCGAAGCCTGCCCAGTGACGCGGATGCATCATTCGATCAAACCTTGACCATCGACACAGGCCGCATTGCCCCGCAGGTGACCTGGGGGACTAACCCCGGAATGGTGCTGGATGTCGACCAGCCGGTACCCGCTCCGGACAACGCCAGGGGATACACGTCCTCTGACGTAAAAAATGCCCTGGATTACATGGGACTCACACCCGGGGTTAAGCTTACCGAAGTAACGGTTGATGTGGTCTTTATCGGCAGTTGCACCAATTCCCGGATCGAAGACCTGCGGCAGGCCGCTGCCATTCTGGATGGGCGCAAGAAGGCTGACCATGTGGAACTGCTGGTGGTTCCCGGGTCTCATCAGGTCCGTTTGCAGGCCGAGGCCGAAGGGCTGGACCGTGTCTTCAAGGCCGCCGGAGGCCAATGGCGTTATGCCGGATGCAGCATGTGCCTGGGGATGAACCCGGACCAGTTGCGCCCTCGGCAGCGTTGCGCCTCCACTTCCAATCGCAATTTTGAAGGACGCCAGGGAAAAGGCGGGCGAACCCACCTGGTCAGCCCGGAAATGGCGGCAGCCGCAGCGGTCGCCGGAAGGTTTGTCGACGTTCGCCGATGGCTCGACTCGTAACCTAAATTTTACAAAGGATAACCCATGACCCCCTTTACCGAACACACCGGCATCGTGGCCACCCTGGACCGGGCCAATGTGGATACCGACGCCATCATCCCCAAGCAGTTTCTTAAATCGATCCAGCGCACCGGCTACGGCCCCAATGCTTTTTTTGACTGGCGCTACCTGCCCGACGGCACAATCAATGAGGCGTTCGAACTGAATCATCCCCGTTTTAAAGGACGCTCCATTCTGGTGACGCGCAACAACTTCGGCTGCGGTTCCAGTCGGGAGCATGCCGTCTGGGCCCTGGTCCAGGACGGCTACCGGGTCGTCATCGCACCCTGGAAAGAGATGGAAGGAAAACGGCTGCCCGGTTTTGCCGACATCTTTAAAAACAACACCACCAAAAATGGCATGCTTGCCATCGAACTGTCGGAATCAGATGTGGACGACGTATTCAACATGGTGGCCGAGCACGCCGGCTTGACGGCAACCGTGGACCTGCCGGCCCAACGCGTCGTCTTTCACCTGCCGTCACCCCGGGTATTTGATTTTCACATCGACGCCGGGGCCAAGAAGCAGTTGCTCCACGGGTTGGACGACATTGACCTGACGCTGCAGCACGAGGCGGATATAAGCCGGTTTGAAGCCCGGTACGACCCACTGAATCCGCATGCCTGATGCGGGATTGAATCCGACCGAAGGAGGCTTTGATGCCCCACGATGAAGAGGCGCTGCGCTACCACCGCGAACCCCGTCCGGGGAAAACCGAGGTGGTCCCTACCAAGCCTTTTTTAAGCCAAACCGATCTCAGCCTGGCCTATACCCCCGGCGTGGCGGCACCCTGCCTGAAGATCAAAGACAACCCGGACACGTCCTACGACTATACCAACCGAGGGAATCTGATTGCCGTCATCACCAATGGGACGGCCGTGCTGGGATTAGGCAATATCGGACCCCTGGCCGGTAAACCGGTCATGGAGGGCAAGGCCGTCCTGTTCAAACGGTTTGCCAATATCGATGTGTTCGACATCGAAGTGAATACCACCGATCCGGATGACTTCATCCGCACCGTCAGGTTGCTGGAGCCCACCTTCGGCGGCATCAATCTGGAAGACATCAAGGCACCGGACTGCTTCTACATCGAAGAACAGTTGAGGGCGAAGATGTCCATCCCGGTGTTTCACGATGACCAGCATGGTACGGCCATCATCTCCGCGGCGGCCATGTTGAATGCAGTCGCGCTTACCGATCGGCGCATGGAAGATCTGCGGGTGGTCGTCAACGGGGCCGGTGCGGCAGGTATCGCCTGCGGCAAACTTTACATCCAACTGGGTGTCGCCCCGGGCAACCTGGTCATGGTGGATTCCGGCGGGGTAATCTTTCAGGGGCGCACGGCCGGCATGAACCCTTACAAACAGGCGCTGGCCTGCGACACGGACGCGCGCACCCTGGCAGATGCGGTAGCGGGTGCGGACATGCTCGTGGGGTTATCGGTCAAAGGAGCCTTCACCCCGAAATTGCTCCAACTGATGAACCCGAAGCCCATCGTATTTGCCCTGGCCAACCCGGATTCGGAAATCGACTACCATGAGGCCAAGGCGGCTCGGCCGGACGCCATCGTCGCCACCGGCCGTTCTGATTTTCCCAACCAGGTCAACAACGTGCTGGGATTCCCCTATATTTTTCGTGGTGCGCTGGACGTGCGGGCCACCGAAATCAACCAGTCCATGAAAATCGCCGCCGTGCATGCCCTTGCCGAGTTGGCCCGCGAGGATGTTCCCGACGCCGTGATTCGCGCCTATGGGGGCAAGCCCATCCGGTTCGGCCCCGACTACATCGTTCCCAAACCGCTGGATACCCGCGTCCTGCTCAAGGTGGTGCCGGCCGTCGCCCAGGCGGCTGTCGGCAGCGGCGTCGCGCGCACATCGCTTCCCGATCGGGAGGTCTATCTCCAGCGTCTGGAGGCCAGTCTGGGACCCGAACGGGAAATCATGCGCAAAATCATCTTTCGGGCGCAACAGAATCCGCGGCGGATCGTACTGCCCGAGGGGGACCACCCCGTGATCATCCGGGCCGCCCACCATGTGGCCAAGGAGGGTATTGCCCGTCCACTGCTGCTGGGGGATCCGGCAGCCATTCGTTCCCAAGCCGAATCGCTGCACGTGGCTTTAGACGGTATCGACATCATGAATCTCTGCCACAACCCCCATATGGCGGCATTTACCGATGCGCTGTATCGCCTGCGGCAGCGCAAGGGCTGGTCCATGGCCGAAACGCAGTCGCAATTGAACCACCCTTATGTTTTCGGCGCAATGCTGGTGAGGGAAGGCCTGGTGGACGGGCAGGTTCATGGAATCGCCCAGTCCTATCCCAATGCAATCCGGCCGGTACTTCAGGTGATTCCCCGCCGTCCGGGTGTAGCGCGTGTTTCCGGACTATACCTGGTTATTCTGAAAAATCGCACCCTGCTTTTCGCCGATGCGACGGTCAACGTCCACCCGGATGTATCGGACCTGGCCGAAACCGCCATTCTGGCCGGCGAGATGGCCGAATTTTTCGACATGGTGCCGCGGGTGGCCATGCTCGCCTACTCCAATTTCGGCAGTGTGCGCAATGAAGATACGCTGAGGGTCGCTCGTGCCGTTGATCGGGTAAGGCAGAAAAAGCCCGACCTGGTGGTTGACGGGGAGATGCAGGCCGACACGGCCGTGACGGCAAGCATCCTGGACAGGGATTTTGCGTTCAACCGAATGGGTCGGGCCGCCAATGTCCTGATCTTTCCGGACCTGGCCTCGGGCAACATTGCCTACAAACTGATGAACCGGCTAGGCGGGGCCAAGGTGGTGGGACCTCTGCTGATGGGCATCGATCGACCGTTTAACGTGCTGCAGCGCAATTCGGAGGTGGAGAGCGTGGTGGATCTGATCGCCATCACGGTGGTGCAGGCACAGACGGATAAGGGAAGCGGCAAAAAGTGAACGCTCCTTGCCCAAAGGACCAAGCGATGGCAACCGTTTCATTTTTCGATTAAGACGCGCCCATGAAAAAGCCAAAGTCCTACATCAAGACCCTGGACCGGATCAAAGTGTCCAACCTCGCCGGGCGGTTGATTCGGGACATTGCACGGATCATTCCGCCGGACACAGCGCTTTTTCATGAGGCCGTGATCATCGCCGGCGCTCCCGAGGCCACCCAGTCACTGCACTACCTTCCCTTCAACCGGCAGGTCCATGCGGACGGAGAGGTGACCACCACGTTGTCCCTGGTGGTCCTCTTTAACAATCTGCGCATGGAGCGGTTTTTTCTCAGCGGATTCCGGGAACGGATCAGCCGGCTGGTTTTCAAATTCTCATTCAACGTCATGGACCGATTCATCAGGGCCATTCGCCTGGATCATCGCCTGTTGCGCATCATGGCAGCCGCGGATGGTGAGTTCAGCATCATGGGCATCGTTCAACGGGACGAAATCCAGCGAAAACGCTTTTTCAAACGGCGCTGCCGATTTCTTTACCCACTCTTGCTGATTCCGATCGCCGACCCCGTCAGCCAGGACTACCTGATCGAATTCGAACGGCGCCAGACCATCGAAAAGATTAAAATCCCGCTGGTTCCCCTTTACCGCAATGGCCCACCCCCTGCCCATGAATGAACCCATTGCACACCCACGCCAAAATAGGTAATTCATTTCTTAATCCTGAGGATCGGATAGGAATAAAAGGAAATAGTTTAGCCCGCCCTGCCATCTTCAATCCCTGATGGATTCCTTTCAAGCACCCAGTGCGGAAAAAACCCATAGCCGCATCATTGCGCCAGATTAACGACGATTGGCAAAGACATTACCGTCAAAAGGGATTCGGTTAGCATCGATTAACTGGGTCCATACGCGTTTGCGACAACACAAAGGGCCACTGATCTCCTAAAAACCACCAGCTTAGAGATTCCGGCACGAATATTGTATGTTTAAAGACGGGAACTTCCCCTTGGGATTAAAATGAAACTGAAAATAAAGTGTCAGTCCGGACAGACATGAAAATGGCCCAGAACGCTAACCCATGGTATCCCGATAAAGAGACACTGAATCCCGCCGGCGCAGCGTGGTTGTCCGGAGAAGAGGTGATCGAGCAAACCGGTATCTCCAAGAGGGACCTGATCCGTTTCATTCAATTGAGGGTGTTGCCCAAATCGATGATGCGGGTCTCACCCGTCGGTCGCGACGGCGCCCGGAAAAAAAGTTACTTTTCAAGGTCTGTGCTTGGGCACGTCGCTATGCTGAAGCTACTCAGAGACGAAGGGCATTCCGTTGAGACCATTGCTGCTGAATTGCGGGAAGCGGCGGAAGGCGCCCCATCAGCCCAGGACCAACCCTTGCCGAAACTGCAGCACACCGCGCCTTCAACCGAAAAAAAACTGCAGAAAACCACACCAGCGAACTTTCACCTGCCCGCCGATACCATCGCGGCCTCCTCATTTCTGGTCAACGCCGATTTTCGCATCGGGTGGATCAAAGTGGACCAGGGCGATCGGCTGTCCAGAGCCATCAGGAATGAATTAAGCGACGATCCATCCGGAACCGTTTTTGACATCATGCTGCGTGCCTCCTTGAAAGAACTGGTTTTCAATTGGCAGCCGCTGTTTTCCTTTATCTATCGATTCTTACAGGAGACCACGCCACCGGATACCTTCAACAGGCTGGCCCCGACGGTTTCACTGAACCTGGAAGAAGCAGGTCCTACGGACGAACCCAGCCCCGGCAAGGTAAAGAGAGGTCCTATCGATAGCTGCCCGATTCATCTCGAGGATGACGACGGCCGGATTCAGGATATGCGAATTTATGGAATGGCCCTGTCGGAAGGAACACTCTTCTTTTTGGATCAGGACCGCTGGCAGGAGGAGCATCCCGTTGACATGGCCGGGGGGACCGATCCCGCCTCGCCGACGGATGCCGACGCCGCCTCTGGAAAAACACCCTTCAGCGTCATTTCGGCCCGGCTCGATGATTCGCGAAACATCGTCGATACCCTGCTGCCGGAAACCTTTTTTCAAATCATGACCCGCATCTGGGACGAAAGCGATCGCGTTCTGGCCGCCTACGGCGGACACCGCGCCAAGCGGAGCGGCACCGACGTGCAATACATCATCCCCCGGCAGACGGACACCGATCCCGCTTATGATGCCATCTGCTGTGCCGTTGCACTCAGAGACAAGATGCGTGAAATCGAAGCATCGCTGAAGGCGGATGGCGAATGGTTTGCCGATATTCGTCTGAACATCGGGATCAGCAGCGGTAGGGACCATCTCCAGCAGGAGGATCTGACCGCCAGCATGGCCTTCATGCTTCCCGGCGGGGCGGCTGACCAGGCCTTTCATCTCTCCGCCATCGCCCATGGGGGTGCCATCTGGATTACCAAATCGGCGTTCAGTCATCTCACCCCGCAGCAGATGAAACGAATCACCTTTGGCATCTATCGCGACGACCGGCTGATCCGCAATATCTTCGCGCAGGTATCAGAGCTTCCGCATGCCCCCGACACGCCGTCCCTGGGGCGGGGAATCCGGTCGCTTTTCGTCACGCGCATTATCGCCGTTCAATCCCAGCAGACGCCCTGAGCGAAATCAACTGCAACCAGCCGAGATCATATCAGCATTATATTAATCTTGTGTGCGGCTGTCAGGTCGATGCCTTAGGCCGTATGCGTCCTAAAGGGTTTTCGTGGATTCAGGCATGCCCCTGGATCCCTCGTAAGTTCTCAGTGATATTGATCGTTTTTGGAGAAAAGGCACGCATCAATACAGAGATGGCCGCTTCGGGCCTGGCATTGCCGCACATAAACACGTCAAAGGCGGCAAATTCGCGCTCCGGCCATGTGTGAACGCTGATGTGGGATTCGGCCAGCACCGTTACGCCGGAGATGCCGCCGTTGGGCGTGAAATGATGCAGGTGGATGTGCAGCAGGGTGGCGCCGCATTTTATCACGCACTCGCGCAATGCACGCTCCATGAGCTGCAGATCATCGAGTTTTTTGGCGCCCCAGAAATCGATGATGAGATGGATGCCGGCAAATTGGACCCCGTCTCTTTCAACATAGTGGTCTGCGGGTGTGACGAATTGAAAATTGTCATGATGTTCAGGCCAGATTATCTTGCAGGTGGCAGGGTCTATCGGACAGACCACCTCATGTGTAGTCGCCTCTCTTTTCATCCATCGGGCCCCCCTTTGGTTAGGTATGGGAGTTGAAAAAAAGCCGCCGGAGCGGCCGTAACATCAAAAAACTGGGCGGATTTAATTTAAGCAGTCAAAAAGTGCAAGTTTTTTCTTACCATCGATCCTCCAACTCCAGATAGGGGATCATCCCGCTGCCGTAGCGGGCGGCAAAGGCGCGGTCGACCTTCTGCACGGGATTGGCGCCCAGAAAAGCCAGCAAATCGTCCAGCTGGTCTTTACGTGCTTTCAGGTCGGGAACGGTCTTCAACCCGGCAATCTGCTCCTCGATCTCGAAATAGTTCATCTTGTCGTCCAGGGGCAGCTGCCAGAAGAGCAGGAAACCCCGCTCGGGGAAATCCACCCCCAGGATACCGTAACAATACGCCATGAAGGCCCGCTCCAGCCGGTCCTGAACCGCCACGATCTGTGCTTTCGCCGTTTCGATGGTGGACAAATCGAACGGCCGGCCGAGCACTTCGATGTAAATCTTGAATTTGGGTTCGGTGCCCGACGGCCGGACCGTGATGCGAATGCTGCGGGTTTCGGGCAGGTCAGCCAGATTCAGGATCAGCACGTTGCGGGAAGAGGTGTCGGTTCTCGACAGGTGGGGCTGAGGTTCGCCTTTCCATCGATCGATCTTTTCCGCCACCTTGAAGTCGCCCACCGCCGGAATCTCGTTCTTCCTTAAATGGTCCATAATCGTTTTGATCCGGCCGATGCCCTTGGCGCCCAATAGTCTGATTTCGGTCAGATAGTTGTGGCAGTAGCCGTATTTGGCGTAGATGCCGTTCAGGTAATCCACCAGCGTTTGCCCGTCGGCCTTGAGTTGCGAGACCAGTTCGGCCAGCCACACGGCGGCGCACGGCGGCATCCTTGTCGCGGGCATAGTTGCCCATGAGAAAACCGTGGCTCTCCTCGGTACCCAGGATAAAATCCCCCTGTCGGCCCTCCGCCTCCAGGCGGTTCATCCGTTCGCCGATGTATTTGAATCCCACCAGCAGGTCGCCGATGCACTGGATACCGTTTTCCACGGCGATGGTGTCGATGAGAGACGAGGTCACCTCGGTTTTGATAATCACGTTTTTTTTCGTCAACCACCCCTTTTTGCGGTACTGGTCGATGGCGTACTCGGACAAAACGATGCCGATCTCGTTGCCGTTGAGGAATTTCCATTTGCCATTGTGCCGAACCATGATGCCGATGCGGTCGGCGTCCGGGTCGGTGCTCATGATCACATCCGCGCCGATGGCGTCAGCATTGGGCAGGGCCGCATCGAAGGACTGAATCACCTCCGGGTTGGGGATGTTGAAGGTGACATGTTCAAAGGCACCGCTCAGGTTGACGGTGGCCGGATCCAGGTGAATGTCGAAGCCCATGCCTTTGAGTACCGGATAGACGGAGGTCACACCGGTGCCGTGCAGGGGGCTGTAAAGAATCTTCACGCCTCTGGCGTCGCTGAGCTGAAGCGCAGCGACCGCTGCATGGTAGGCATCGTCCACCTCACTGCCGATAACCGCCAGCCGTCCGTTTTGGCCCGCTGCATCCAGATCCATGGTCTGAATGGCGGAAACATTGCCGGTCACTTCGTCCACCAGATCCTGGTCATGGGGCGGAATGAGCTGGCCGCCGTACTGGTCGTATACTTTTTTCCCATTGTCCGTGGGCAGATTATGGCTGGCGGAAAACATGCACCCGGAAACGGCGTCCAGGTGGCGGATGGCAAAGGAGAGTTCCGGGGTGCTGCGGGGGCTGTCGAACAGGTAGACCTTGATGCCGTTGGCTGTGTATACCTGGGCCGCCGCTTCGGCCAGCTGCCGACAGTCCAGATGATCGACCGGGTTGGGTCGATCCGGAGCGTACCGGTGGGTGTCCGTAAACTGGCGCACATCGTAGGCCAGCACCAGGCCCCGGTGCTTGGCGGACTCGCCGTGGGCCTTGATCAGGTATTGGCTGTGGCCCTGGGCCGATGCCTGGATGGTCCATGGGTTGATGCGGTTGGGACCGATGCCCACCAGCCCCCGTCGACCACCGGTGCCGAAGGGAATCACCTGGTAAAAGGAGTCCAGCAGGAACTCCCATTGCCCGGACCCGATGAGATGGTCGATCTGGGGCACGTAGGCGGCAAACATCTCTTGGGTCAGCCAGGCCTTCAGCCGATCCAGGGCATCGGCTTTGAAGTGTTCTGGAAGGTCGAGCGTCTCGAATCCTTTTTTTGCTTTTTCCATCAGGGTCTGGTAATTGTCCATGCGGTTATCCTCGTTGTTAAGCAGACAGGGGTTGAAACAACTTCTTCCAAACAGGAATGACAATATTAATTTCATTTTTTACCGGCATTGACAAGGAAAACCACAACCATCCATGAACGCCATCGACCGCAAAATCTTCGGCACCCTTTTCTTCTCCATCTTTGCGGCGGTAACCGGGGTGGGCATCGTGGTGCCGCTGCTGCCGGTCTACGCCCATGACCTGGGAGCCAGCGGATTGTACATCGGCCTGATCTTCGGCGCCTTCTCACTCTCCCGGACGTTTTTCCTGCCCTACTTCGGCCGCCGGTCCGACAAAAAGGGGCGCAAGCCGTTCATCGTCACGGGGCTTTTCTCATACGCCGTGATATCGGTGGCCTTCATTCTCTCCACTGGGGTGGAGTCCCTGATCGTTATCCGTTTTGTTCAGGGGATCACGTCGGCCATGATCATGCCCGTGGTGCAGGCCTATGTGGGAGACATCACGCCCACAGGCAGGGAAGGGTGGGTCATGGGACTGTTCAACATGTCCCTGTTCATCGGCCTGAGCGCCGGTCCGCTGATCGGTGGTGTGATCAAGGACCGCTTCAGCCTCAACGGGGCCTTCGTCTGCATGGGCGCCTTGTCCCTCGTCGGATTCGTGTTGAGCCTGGTTTTTCTCCCCCCCACCGCCGAAGAACGGGTGGTCAAAAAAGGACGGGCGCCGCTGGGATGGTCTCAAATACTTTCCGACCGGACCATCGCCGGTCTTTTTCTTTTCCGCCTGGCATACACGGCATGCATCGGCATCATCTGGGGTTTTCTGCCGGTATTTGCCGACATGGAATTTTCCGTCTCGGCATCGGGCATCGGCATCCTGGTGATGCTGGGGGTCTTGGTAAGCGGCGTGGTGCAGGTACCCATGGGATGGTTGGCGGACCGATTGAATAGAAAGTCAATGATCATCCTGGGCGGCCTGGTGGTCACCGGCGCTGTCTATGCCTTTGAGCATGCCAACGGTTTCCAGGACATGTTCTGGGCCAGCGTGGTCTTCGGCATTGGCGGCGGCATCGCCATGCCGGCGTTGATGGCGGCTGCTGTCCTGCAAGGCAGCCGCAGCGAGGCCATGGGGTCGGTCATGGCGCTGCTCACCGTGGGCCACAGCCTGGGCATGCTGGTCGGTTCGTTTATGGCCGGGGTGATGATGGATTGGTTCCAGCTCCGGCAGGCCTTTGTTCTCGGTGCACTGCTGATGGCCGGGGGAACGGTTCTTTTCACGGCTTGCACGTGGCGCACGGATCTGAGCCGCGGCGCGGTTTCCGCCGCTCCGCCACAAATTCCGGAGGGTTGACATGGCAATTTCGGTTACTTCGATCGGCATCATCCAAACCCCGTTCAAGGACATCAACGGCATGCCCGTCCAGCCTTCCGGCGCACGGGATGTGCCCGGTCAACTGGTTCTGGACCCCCAGTACGAAGAAGGGCTATGCGATCTCGACGGCTTTTCTCATCTGATTCTGCTTTACCATTTCCATCTTTCCAAAGGATACAGCCTGATGGTCAAGCCCTTTCTGGACACGGTGCAGCGGGGTCTTTTCTCCACTCGCGCCCCACGCCGGCCCAATCCCATCGGCCTGTCCATCGTTCGGCTGAACCGGATCGATGGACACATCCTTCACATACTAGATGTGGATATGGTGGACGGAACCCCGTTGCTGGACATCAAACCCTATGTCCCGGTCTTTGACGTGCGCAGCGATGCACGTGCCGGATGGTTGGAGCGGTCTCAGGAGCGATCGACGTCACTCAAATCGGACCAGCGCTTTAGAGAGAAAAAATAATGCCTTTGCCCCTCACCTTCAATCGGATGGAATTCGCCGGATCTTTAGGGGACCTGGGGGTCGTTTTACCCCTGTCCATCGGCATGATTCTGGTCAACGGCCTGGATCCGTCGGGGCTGTTTTTGTCGGCGGGTCTCTTCTACATCTTCACGGGACTTTACTTCGGCATCACCACCCCGGTGGAGCCCATGAAGGTAATCGGGGCCTATGCCATCGCCACGGCCATGAGTCCCCAGCAGATTATGGCCTCGGGGATTCTCATGGGCGTCTGTCTGCTGGTCATCGGCGCCACCGGTGCCATCGCTTTTATCAGCAAATACACGCCCAAGGCGGTCATCCGGGGGGTGCAGCTGTCCACGGGCACCCTGCTCATGGCCGAGGGGATCAAGTTCATGATCGGCAAGACCAAGCTTCAGGTGCTGCACCAAATGGCGGAACCCTACCTGGCCGTCCAGCAGATAGGCCCGGTCCCCGTGGGTATCGTCATCGGAATCATCGGCGCGGCCCTCACGCTGCTGCTGCTGGACAACAAGCGGACGCCGGCCGGCCTCATGATTGTGGGCACGGGTATTCTCATCGGCTTGTTGATGGGGACCCGTCAGGGGCTGGGAGACATCCGGCCGGGACTATATCTGCCACGGATCCTGCCCCTGGGTTTTCCCGAAGGCCCGGATTTCACCTTTGCCCTGCTGGCGCTGGTGTTGCCCCAGATGCCCATGACCATAGGCAATGCGGTGATCGCCGAGATGGACTTGTCCATCAGCTATTTCGGCACCGCCGCCCGGCGGGTGACGGGCAAAGCGCTGTGCGTGAGCATGGCCCTGGGAAATTTCCTCAGCGCCCTGCTCGGCGGCATGCCCCTGTGCCACGGCGCCGGCGGCCTGGCCGCCCACTATCGATTCGGCGCCCGATCCGCCGGTTCCAACCTGATCATCGGGGCCATCTTCATCCTGCTCACCCTGTTGCTGGGCAACCGCATCCTGGCCCTGTTCAACCTGATCCCCATGGCCATCCTCGGCGTGCTGCTCCTGTTTGCCGGCAGCCAACTGGCCCTGACCGTCTTGGACATCAAGGAGCGCAAGGAGATGTTCGTGGTGGTGACCATCCTGGGCATCACCCTGGCGTCCAACCTGGCCACCGGCTTTATGGTCGGCATCGTCCTGGCTTATCTCCTGCGGTCACAAAAACTCACCGTATAATCTGAATCCCACCATTTCTCAATGTCACTGTCTCACGGTGGCCAGTTTCAAGGCCAGCCCCACGAAAACGACGCCGGCCATGCGGTTCATGATCACCTGAGTCTTGGGCGAACGGTTGAGCCACTGGCCGATGGACCCGGCCAGCAGGGCGATGCTGCCGAACACCAAAATGGTGGAAACGATGAACACGCCGCCCAACAGCAGCATCTGCAGGGTCAGCGACCCGCGGTCTGGGTCGGCGAATTGGGGTAGAAAAGCCAGAAAAAAGATCGACACCTTGGGGTTGGTGACATTCATGATGATTCCCCGCCGGTATAGCTTTGGGTAACTCGGCTCATTTTCCCGGCCGGCCGCTATCCGCTCCGCGGATGCACGGAAGGCATGCCATGCCAGGTAAAGCAGATAAACGGCACCGCCCAGCTTGAGCACGGTGAACGCCAGGGCGGATGCCTGAAAAACCGCTGCCACGCCGAAGGCCACCGCCGTGGTGTGAACGACAAGACCCGTGCACAGGCCCAGTGTCACCAGAAGACCGGCGATTTTCCCTCGCAGGGCCGACTGCGTCAATACAAAGATGTTGTCTGGACCGGGCGCCAGCCCAAGCAGCACGGACGCCATAAAAAAGGCTGCCAGCGTCTCCATCGGGATCATCCGTCCACCCCCTCCTGGGATTGATAGGCTATGAACATATCACTATGGGACAACCAGAACCTCTCGCGCCAGTTCGATACCGAACCGTTCACGGACGGCCCGGCTGACCTGTTCAGACAGATCCAGGATCTCACGTCCGGTGGCATCGCCCAGGTTCACCAGAACCAGCGCCTGCAGGTGATGAACGGCGGCCTTTCCCACACGCTTGCCCTTCCAGCCGCAGCGCTCGATCATCCAACCGGCAGCCAATTTATAGTGGCCGCCGTCCTGTGGATAATAGGGCAGGTCAGGATTCAATTCCAGCAGCCCGCCGAGAGCGTCGCCGTCAATCACCGGATTTTTGAAGAAGCTGCCTGCATTGCCGATCAAGGCCGGATCCGGCAGTTTGCTCTGACGGATGGAGACAATCGCCTGGCGGACGTGGTCCAGCGTTATCGTCCCCATCGCTTCTACAGCCGCTTTGACGCCGGGATAATCGAGAACAAAGTCAGGCTTCCGGCTGAGTTTGAAGACCACCGCCGTGATGATGAACCGTCCGGCCCAGTGACTTTTAAAGTTGCTGGACCGGTATCCGAAGCGACAGTCGTTGGGAGAAAAACGGACCTGCTCGCGGTTGGTGATGGAAATGCCTTCGACACGGTCGATGACATCCTTGACCTCCACCCCGTAGGCACCGATGTTCTGCACCGCACTGGCGCCGACGCTGCCCGGGATGAGAGAAAGGTTTTCGATGCCGGCCCAGCCATTGGACACGGCAAAGGCCACCAGGTCATCCCAGTTCTCACCGGCCATGGCCCGAATCCATACATGCCGGCGGTCCGCTTCTATCACATCTATCCCCTTTAGCAGTGGATGCAGCACGATGCCGTCAAAATCATCCACGAACAACAGATTGCTGCCCCCACCGAGGATTAGCCGACGATGTCCATTAAGCTCATTCCGGCTGAGAAAATCAACGATTTCGTCGTCCGAATCGAAGCGGACATAGGTGGAGGCTGCTGCTTCGACGTGGAAGGTATTGTAGGCGCAGAGCGAAAAATTAGTTCTCATTTCCATGGGGATCAGCGGCCCACCAATGAATCTGGATACCTGGATATCCGATCCATCCTGAGTTCTGCTTCATTTCATTTGAGCCGGAAAAACCGTGGCTATCTTATGCTCAATGGACCGGTCTCCGTTCTATCCATTCATTGCCACGCCGGATCGATCGTCTCGTGTCATGATTCGCCTTTCGTCCCAGGCAGCGGTTTCATGGCGATCCCCGTTCGCGACGGCAGGTAGAGGGACAGCCGGGAGCCCCAGGGACTGCTTTTATCTTCCAGGGTGTGATGAACCTGGTCCGCGGTCAGCCGTCCGTGGCCGCCAAATTCCCTGCAATCCGAATCCAGTTCCATCCGATAGGACCCGCCCGGCGCAGGAATGCCATAGCCAAAAAACGATTGAGACGAATGAAAGTTAAAGACGAAAACCCATCCGCCCCGTGAAAAAGCGATGACCTTGTCGCCGTCATGATCCCACAGCAGTCCGGGGTCTCCGCCCGAAAGCAGGTCGTATCGGTTGAACAGGGCGATCATCCGGCGGTCGAACCGGGACAGAAACTGGTATTTGAGTCTGGGGTCATCCGCCAGGTGCCACTGCCGCCGGGCGTATTGATAACTCCAGTTGTTTCCAGGCCGGGGGAAATCGATCCAGTCGGGATGGCCGAATTCGTTGCCCATGAAATTCAAGTAGCCGCTGCCCGCCGTGGCCAGGGTGACCAGACGGATCATCTTGTGCAGGGCCATGGCCCGGTCCACACCCAGGTCCGGATCATCGACGGACATGTGGGCGTACATGGCGGCGTCGGCCATGCGGAACATCAGGGTTTTGTCCCCCACCAGGGCCTGGTCGTGGGATTCGGTATAGCTGATCGTCTTCTCTTCCCGCCGTCGATTGGTCAATTCGTACCAAAGCTTCCCCATGGGCCAGCCTTCATCGGGCGTATCCTTGACCAACCGGATCCAGTAATCCGGAACCCCCATGGAAAAACGGTAGTCAAATCCGACCCCCCCGTCAGCAACGGGCAGCGCCAGCCCCGGCATACCGCTGATGTCTTCGGCCACGGTCATGGCAGTGGGCCGGATACGGTGAATCACCTCGTTGGCCAGTGCCAGATAGGCCAGGGCGTCCTCATCCACCGTGTCATTGAAATAATCGTCGTACCCGGAAAACGCCTTTTCCAGACCGTGGTGGGTGTAGAGCATGCTGGTGATGCCGTCGAGGCGAAACCCATCCACGTGAAAGGCGTCCAGCCAGTAGCGACAGTTGGACAGCAGAAAGTGAACCACCTGGGGTTTGCCGTAGTCGAAACAGCGGCTGTCCCAGGCATGATGGTGCCCCCGGCGGCCCTGGTGGAAGTACTGGTATTCCGTGCCGTCGAACAGCCCCAGTCCCTCCACGGTGTTGGACACCGCGTGGGAATGGACCAGATCCATGATCACGGCAAGCCCTTGTTCGTGGGCCGAATCGATCAGGTCCATGAGATCCTCCGGCGGACCGAACCGGGAAGACGGGGCGAAGAAGCTGGACACGTGGTAGCCGAAGGAGCCGTAGTAGGGATGCTCCTGGACGGCCATCAGTTGAATGGTGTTGTAGCCGGCATCCACGATCCGCGGCAGTACATTCGCGGTAAATTCACGCCACGTACCGATCTTTTCCCCATCCTGGGCCATGCCGACGTGACTCTCGTATACCAGCGGCGGCCGGTCCGGCCGCGTGAAGTCCGGAAGCCGCCACTGGTAGGGTGAATCCGGCGCCCATACCTGGGCATTGAAGATGAAAGTGCCCGGGTCCTGCACCACCCGGCGGGCATAGGCCGGAATGCGGTCCCCCCGACCCCCGTTCCAGTGTATGCGCAGGCGAAAAAGGTCCCCGTGGCGCAGCGCATCACCCGGCAGGCGAATCTCCCACTGACCGTCTTCGGTCAGCGGGGACAGGGCCAATGCCCGGTCTTCTTTCCAGCCGGAAAAATCCCCCACCAGATAGATCGCCGTGGCGTTGGGCGCCCATTCCCTGAACGTCCACCCATCCGCGGTCTGATGAAGACCAAAGTGCTCATGTCCCGACGCCAGATCCAGAAGGTCCATGCGCCCTTCGGTGATTTTCCGGCGCATGGCCTGTATGTGATCCAGCCGCCGGACAAGGGCCTGGCGATGGGCTTTTAGGTAGGGATCGGCATCGATCATGCGTTCTACGAGCGTGTTGATGGCAAGCATGAGGTTAGCTTTTTTTTGGTGTTTAGACTGTAGGATGAAGGCATACTGTCGAATTTAGATTAAAATCGAATTTTCATCCTTCATTTGGAATTTGAGTTTTGTCATTTGGCATTTGAAGATTCCCCGCGGCAAGCCGCGGGGAATCTTCACCGAAAGGATAAAAAAAGCGATTTCCAGTTCGCTCGCTAACCCCGCCGCAAGCGGCGAGGAATGCGCTCGCTATCGCGGTTCATTAATCAAGGGTCTTTCCAGCATCTTCTCATACAGATCGATATACTGCCGGGCCGTGTTGGCATGATTGAAGGATGCAGCGCTCTGCTGCATGATGCGTTCAACCTGGGTGCGTTTCTTCGTTTTGGGCAACTTGAAAAAATCGATGGCCTGGGTCACGGCCCAGTAAAGCCCGCCGGCATCGTAATTTTCGAATAAAAAACCGTTGCCGATGCCCCGATCCACATCGAGATGGGTGATGGTGTCGTGGATGCCGCCGGTATCGTGGGCCACCGGCAGCGCCCCGTAGATGGGGGCGATCATCTGGGGCAGGCCGCAGGGCTCGAACAGCGAGGGCATCAGAATGAAATCGGCAGCCGCGTAGGCCAGATGCTCCAGGCTCTCGTTGAAATCACAAACCGCCACGCGATTGTGGAACCCGTGATGGTTGACGATATCACGGAAGGTCTGCTGGTATTCACCGTTGGCCACGAAAACCACCTGCAGATTCATGTCCCAATAGTTGGAGATGATGCCGTAAAAGGCTTCGCTCAGCAGCTTGCAGCCCTTTTGGATCGGGTCCAGTCGCGACGGCCAGAAAAACAGCGGGGCATGGTCGTCCTGGATCAGTCCCAATGTCTTCTGCAGGAACCGTTTGTTCTCTCGTTTGCCGGCCGGGTGGTTGCCGGCCTTGTATTTTCGGTGAATTTCATTGTCCGTTTCCGGGTTGAAGGCCGGATCCGGTGCGTTGAGGATTCCCGCCGCACAGTCGGCATTAAATTTATTGGTCAGCTGCTCCCGAATTGGCCATTCCACGAAGCTGTGGCGGCCTTCGACGATCTCTTCCAAGAACCGGGGGCTGACGGTGTTGACGAAGTGGGCGGCAAACGCCCCACTGGCCAGAAAATCCACCGGGTTGTGTTCCCAGGATTCTTCGTAGCCGGTCGAAAATTTCTCATAAAAGAGGTGCTGCCAGAAGTAGGCCGCATCGATGCCGCGATCCTCGATATGGGCCAGGGTGGCCTTCACCGTGTGGATGTTGTGAATGGTGAACAGGCAGGGAATGCCCATCTGACGGGCCATGGCCGGAAGCAGCCCGGTCATCCAGTCGTTGCAGTGGATCAGGTCGGGCCGTACCCGGGGAATGATGTTGTTGATCACCTCGCGCTGGAAAGCCAGGGAGAGTTTGGTATTTTCACCGCCGTATGCCGAGTAGACCCGGTTCAGGTAGAAAAAGGCCCGATCCTCGGCCAGGTGCACCCGGTCGTCGGGCATGACGTTGCGGATGGCCCACTGCTCCCGTTCCAGAAATGGCGCCAGCCGGTCGTGGAAAATGGACCGGTAGTCCGGCAGGGCCACATGAACGTCGGCGCCTTCGTTGAACAGCGCACTGACCAGAGCGGCCGATACATCGGCCAGGCCGCCGGCCTTGGCCGTGAGGTATCGCGAAAAATTGCCCATCCGCTGGGGCAGGTAGGTCACTTCCGGGGTAACGATCAGCACCCGTGGGTTCCGCTTGGCCGACGGCATCGGTGGCTCCTTTAATGGTTGGGTTCAGCGTTCTGGGTTCAGGGTTCAGAGGTTCTGGGTTCCGATTACTGGCTTTGAGCTTTCAGCATATCAGCTCATTAGCTTATCAGCTATCATGTTCTGGGTTCCTTGCAACGACCCTGCTAAAAAGACAGCTGGTGGCTAACGCAACCTACAGGAAATCCGTAAACCGCAAACTATGAACCGTTAACCGTGAACCTCTGAACGCTGAACCTTGAACTCCGAACCTCTGAACCCCACTACGCCCAGGTCAACAATTCCGGCCGGAAACGGATCCATGCGTCGGCATTGGGGGTCACCCGGACGGTGAACCCGTATCGGCCGGAATCGCTGCACGGCAGCTGGCAGCTGTAAAGGTAGTTGCCTGCCTCGCGGTCCTCTTTGACACGCATCATTTTCACCCGGGGATTGTCGATACGGTCCAGATGGCGCATCTTGCCGTAATAGAGTTCCACGTTGAGCTCATCCGGTCGCAGTTCACCGGTCTGGACCAGCGTGGTCACCTCGAATGACTGGTTCACCCGGAAGGGGCCCTGAGCGCTGCGAAGCGGTGAGGATACATGAATTTGACCCCATTTGTCCAGATAGCGACGATGCTGGTCACTGAGCCGGTGGGCTTCCGCCCCGCCATCGGACACCAGCTCCTCGAACCGCCGGCTGGCGGGCAGGTAGAACCGCTCTTCGTATTCAGATACCATTCGCAGGCTGCAGAACTGAGACATGGCCATCTTCATGGAGGCCTTCATCATCTTGAGCCATGCCTTGGGGGTGCCTCCGACAGTACGGTCATAGTAGAGCGGCGCCACTTCGTTTTCGATAAGGTTGTATACGGCCTGGCTCTCCACCGCATCCTGATAGTTGTGGTCCTGGTACTCCTCCCCGTTGCCGATGCGCCAGCCCCGCTCCGGGCTGTAGCCTTCGCACCACCACCCGTCCAGAATGCTCACGTTGAGCACCCCGTTCAGGGCCGCTTTCATGCCCGAGGTCCCGCAGGCCTCCATGGGCCGCCGGGGGGTATTGAGCCACACGTCCGCACCCTGAACCAGGCAGCGGGCAATATCCAAGTCGTAGTCTTCGAGAAAGACAAACCGGTGACGCAGGCTGGTTCGCCGGCCGAAATCCACCAGGCTGCGGATGATTCCTTTGCCCTCGTTGTCCTTGGGATGGGCCTTGCCGGCAAAGATGAACTGGACGGGCCGTTTGCTGGAATTGATGATGGCCTCGAGCCGGTCGGGGTCTTGGAACAGCAGGTGCGCCCGCTTGTAGGTGGCGAATCGTCGGGCAAAGGCAATCGTGAGGGTGTCCTGGTCCAGCACCGACTCCACCGCTTTCATGACATCCAGCGGGGCATTGCGGCGACCGTACTGCCGGTACATCAGTTCCCTGACGGTCCGGATCAGCCGCGAGCGGCACATCTCGTGGGCCTGCCACAGCTCTTCGTCAAAGATATCATCGATGCGTCTGGCATTTTCCGGAATGGTGGAGCCCATGTTCCACTGGGGCCCCAGGTACCGTTCGAACAGCAGCTTGATTTCCGGCGCCAGCATCGACGGGATGTGGACCCCGTTGGTGACATGGGTGATGGGTGTCTCGTCGTCGGATCGGGTGGGCCAGATGTGGGACCACATGTGACGGGCCACCTGCCCGTGGAGTTTGCTCACGCCATTGATGTACTGGGCGGTGCGCAGCCCCAGGATAAACATGGAAAAGGGGGACTCCGCCGCCGCCCCGTCCGGTTGCCCCAGGGCCACCAACTGGTCCGCGCTCATGTCGAAGCGCGCTTCAAACGGCTTCAGGTAGGGTTTGACCATGGCGGGCGGGAATTCGTCGTGTCCAGCCGCCACTGGGGTGTGGGTGGTGAAGACCGTCGTCCGCGAGACGACTTCCCGTGCCGCCTCGAGGCTGATTCCGTAACGGTCCATCAGCTGCCGAAGCCGCTCCAAACCCACGAAGGCGCAGTGCCCTTCGTTCATGTGGCATACCGTCGGCTGGATGCCCAGGGCATCCAGTGCCCGCATGCCGCCGATCCCCAGAAGCACCTCCTGGGCCAAGCGGGTGTATTGTTCTCCGGAGTAGAGCCTCGCGGTAATGTCACGGATCTCCAAGGTGTTTTCCGGCAGGTTGGTGTCCAGCAGAATCAACGGAATCCGGCCGATGCGGATCTTCCAGACCTGGGCATGGATATCGCCGCCGATATCAGTCAGGCTGATGACCAGGTCGTTTCCGTCCTTGTCCTTCTGCTTGGACAACGGCAGGTGATACAGGTCGGTTTCCGGATTGGTTTCCTGCTGCCACCCGTCCTTGTCCAGGTACTGTCGGAAATAGCCTTCGCGATAAAGCAGTCCCACCCCCACCAGGGGCATCTTCAACCCCGACGCCGCTTTGAGGTGATCGCCTGCCAGGATGCCCAGGCCGCCGGCAAACAGGGGCAGGGTCTCATGGATGCCGAACTCCATGGAAAAATAGGCCACCGTCTCCCCCTGGTCCCAGGGGCTCTCGCTGCTGGTCTGGTTCAGCACCCGATTTTCAAAACGCTTGCGCACCTGCTCAAGATGGGCCAGGTAGCTGTCGTCATGGGCCAGCTCATTGAACCGCTCCTGGGGAACCCGGGTGGCGAATACGATGGGATTTCTTCCCGACGCCTCCCACAGCCGAGGGTTGATGCGCCGAAACAGCTCCAAGGCGTTCTGGTTCCAGCTCCACCACAGATTGCGCGACAACGTCTCCAGGAAGGCGAGTGGCTCGGGAATATCGGGAAACACTTGGAATGTTTGAATAAACTTCATTATCATATTCCTCGATGGATCCAGTTTCTACTACACCACCACGACTGAATTTTCACAATCGCCAAAATCGCTTTTCACGTATCGATCCGCTTCCCAGTCATTTTCCCAGGTCGTCTGGTCGATCAGGTAGCGGAACTGGTATGCCTGGCCCGTCGCCAGATCCACGACAGCGGTAAACTCACCGCTCTTGAGCCGTTTCATGGGGGTATTGACCGCGCTCCAGTCGTTGAATTCACCCACGATGTGGATGGTCTTGGCCCCCGGGGCCGCCGCTTTGGGAACCCGGAAGGATACTTTACAACGGTCCTTGCTTTTTAGATACTGTTTTTTCAAGCTCATCACGGTTCTCCTATTAATTATTAGTTGTTTTTTCTATGAGTTAATCAATCCCTCAATCTTGATCCACACCCGCAGCAACTCGCTGGCGCCCCAGGCCTGGGCGTCACAGCCACGGCTGTGATGCGGGGCATCGCCATCCAGAATCTCCGGTACGTGGCCCACGCAGCCGTCATTGATCAGCCGGCTGGTGCTGGCCAGCCAGGCCAGGGCGGTTTCATATTCATCGGGGCCGAAACAGTCCGCCCAGGCTTCGCAAAAACTGGGAAACACCCAGGTCCAGGCCGTACCGTTATGGTAAGCCGGCTTTCGGTGGGTGTCCTCATCACCCCCATAGACACCCGCATATGGCGCTTTGGGGTCGTTGACCAGCCCGCCGTTATGATAAACCGGCAACTCCGGTTCGATGGCACGGTCCGCCAGGCTGCGAATGGCCCCGGGGACGATCAGTTCCTGGCAGGCAAAAAGGATACGCCCGGCCACCTCTGGGTCCCTTACCGCCCCCAGTGTCAGGGCAAAAAGCTGGTTGGGCCGCAGGGCGTCATCGGCTACGGCCTGGCTGGCCGGTGTGCCGGGGCCGGCGTGCAGGCAATCGGACAGGTATCCCAACTCGTCACGGAAAAACAGATCCAGGATGGATTGACGCACCTGCCCGGCCAGACGCTGCCACCGCTTGCGAGGCGCCGCTGCATCCACACGGCCCAGGTAGGCCAGGGCCGCCTGCCACAGGGCCTGGATCTCGATGGGGTATCCCTGGCGCGGGGTGCCTGCCGGATAGTTGGTGTCCATCCAGGTGAAATGCGACGGGCTGAAGAGCAGCCCGCTGCCGGCGTCCATAGCGATGCCGTTGGGGGTTCCGGCCATGATGGAGCGGGCAATCGAAAGCAGGACCTGCTTCAATGGCCGCCCCCCGCAATCGGTTTTCAACAATTTGGCCTGGCCCATCAGCACCCCCAGTTCGTCGCATACCCGAAAAAGCCACAGGGGCGCATCGGAGGTGTCCCGGTTGCCCGTGTCGGTTCCGCGAATCATGTTGGGAATGGTGCCGTCCGTGGCGAACATGGCAAACTGCACGATGATGCTCAGGGCTTCCTCCAAACGTCCGGCGGCGATAATCCCCCGCACCACGATGAGGGTGTCACGCCCCCAGTCCAGAAACCAGGGATAACCGGCGATCACCGTCGAATACTGGTCTCGTTTGACGATGTATTGGTCGAGCGCTTTTTTTAATGCCGGCACCGGCGGTTCCCATTGGGGCGAGGCCTCGAAAAAGCGGCTGATCCGCTGCCGCAGGTCAACGCCGGGTTCCTCGGACGCAGCGGTTTCGCCCGCCACGCGGGCCTTGAGGATCTCGCTCTCACCGCCGGCCAACGGTCCGGAAAAGTAGCCGGGGCTGAACAGATCCGAATGCGGGTCCTGGCCGCGTTGGGCTTCCTGGGGATGGTGAATCATGTATTGCCATTGGGTCTCGATGAAAAAATCAGACCGCTGCGCATCCATTTCAAGTGCATGGTCGTCAGTGGGGTGAAACCTGAACCCTTTTTCCCGGCGGGTGACAGCAGACGGGAAGCGGTGTTCTGAACCGGTAAACGCTTTGGTGGCCTCGTGAAAATTGCGATCCTCGATGTCTGGGCGCAGGATGAGGGTCACCGGTCGATCGTCAGCCAGCCGATCCTTGCGGCCTTGGGCCGGGTGCCGGTAGAACACCATGTCAATGGCGTTTTTGCCCGGCTGCATGTGGATGCCGACGCTCAGGACCACGTGCTCCCCCTGCCCCGAAGGGATGTGGTATTGCCAGCCGCCCCAGGCATCGAAATCGAACCCGAACGCATCCAGGCAGTCCGGGCCGATCTCCTGGGAAAAACCCTGAAACACCACCCATCCTCTCAGCCGGGTCAGCAGGATACGGCGATCCTCGGGTACAACTGGGCTCAGGTTGGCCGCCAGCAGCGCATCGTAACGGCTGGGCAATCGGCCCCAATGGGCATGGGCCCGGGTCATGGCGCCGCGTCCATTGGTGCCCAGCATATGGATGCTGGAAAGCCGTTTGCGCGGCCGGGCAAACATTTTTCTCACCCTGACCTGCCGGGCAGTCGTCAGGTACAAAAGGGGTGACTCGTGATGGGTGCAACCGTCGGGGTCGTAACAGAAAAACTTTAATGTTCGCGGTTTATGTCGACCGGCGACCGGCAGCGGGCGGAACAGGACAAAGGCGTTGCCGCCGGCGTCAGTCAGACTCTCTTCGACGGCCATCGTCGTCCCCTTTTCAAATATGGACGCACGAAACGGGTGACGACCGACGACCAGCAGAAAATGACCCGGTGGCACCATCACTTCCCGTCGCAGGTCGACGGGAAACTGCCAGACCACGGTTCGCGGCGTGGCGCCAGCAGGATTCAGGGATCGGCAGAAATCAAGGGGTGATGTCTGCAACTGCACGGCCGCCTGGTCGGGGTCCCATTGGCCCAGGTCGCCGACGCCCCGGTGGAACCGCCAAACCTCGAGCGCCTTGGCCCGGAGCCGTTGCCTGAGGATGCGATCCGGGGTGCGCGGGAACCGGTCTGCGGCATGGGTGACCCGCTCCAGGTCTGCCGGGTCGTTGGTCAGGCAGAGCACCTGCCCCGGCGTCAACGAAAGTCGCCCCGTCTGTCCGTCGCCGCCAATGGATATCGGTTTCCCGCTAAGCAGGTCAAGGGCCGAATCTCCGTCCAGGGGGGACCGGCTCCGGGACCAGGCCGCTTCGTTGGCCGAGGCTGCATCCAGATTGACCAGAATCAGCAGCCCGTTTCCACCGGATTGGCAACGACGGTCGGCCACGATGGTATTGCCCGGTCCCTGCTGGATCATCTCCACATGAACCGGGTGAAAGAATGCCGGGTGAACCGTGAGCAGGGCGTTGAGCCGGCGGATGGGGCCCACCTGATTTTCCGGCGCGCCCCAGTTCAGGGACGGGGAACCGTGCACGTTTATTTTTTCCGTGGCCAGCCACTCCACCCCGTTGGCGAATCCGAATCCCCCCTGGCTGGAGAGCAGGGCACACAGGGCGATTCGCATGCGCGCATAGGCCGGAGATGTGGCGGCCAGGCGCAGGTTGTCGTGGGTTTCGGCAAAATGGATAGCGGTGCCGTCGGTCTGAGAGATCTCCATGGCGCCGGGCAGGTAATGTTCGATCTGGCCCCGGTCGTAGTTTTGAAACAACTCACTGTAGGCCCAGTTGAAATCGGCCCAGTTGAGCAGGTCACGAGTGACGGAGATCTTGCCGCCAAGCCCCTCCAACAGAAAGATCACGTTGGGGAACTGGTCCCGGACCTTGCCGATCATATAGCGCCAGGCCGGCGTCGGGACCATGTAACCGGCGTCGCAGCGGAAGCCGTCCACGCCCCGGCGGCACCAGGTCAGAAAGACATCGGCCATATACTGCCACAAATCTTTATGGCGGTAATCCAAGCGGGTCAGGTCCGCCCAGACCACCCCCCAGGCACCCGGGTTTTCGATCTGGCCGTCCGGTTCCCGGGAGAGCCACTGGGGATGGGTTTCGTGGAGGCTGGCCGCCCAGCCGGTGTGGTTGATGGCGATATCGATAAACAGCCGCGCCCCCCGGGCGTGAACGGCATCCACCAGTTCGACGAACTGCTCCATGGGCGTGGCCTTGGGGTCGAATTCGGCCAGGGCCGGATCCACGGCGGTAAAGCTCAGGGCCGCATAGGGGCTGCCGAACCGGCCCATGCGTGCATAGGTGGTGGGCGTGGGATGGATCGGCAGCAGTTGAACGATCCGGCAGCCCAGGTGGCCGATGATAAAATCCAGCTCCCCGATCAGGTCGCGAAACGTCCCCGAGGGCGGAATGACCGTGTATCCGGCTTCGTCCAGGCTTTTTACGGACAGGTCGACAGCACCCATGGCCCCATTCTTGTTCGGGCCGAATTGACGCACGAAGGCATTGTAGATGATGTTGGCACAGCAGGTATCCGCCGGCGCCACGTTGATGGCGGTATTGGCCCCAGGCGGCCACAGCGGATCGGCGCTCTCCTGCTCCAGGAAATAGCCCTTGGCCTCGAAGTGTCCCACTTCGGTCAAGGCGACGGTGAGGCTGAAGTGGCCTTTTTCGACGGCGGTCATCGGGATATCGTACCAACTCCGGCCCAGGGGATTTTCCTGGCGGTCCACCTTCCGGATGATTTCCCGGCGCACGGACCTGCTGTGCCCCAGGCTGGTCCGCAGCCAGGCCTGCCCGTCCCAGGATTCGGGCACGTTGAGGTGGAAGATGACCGTGTCTCCCGCAAAATGAAGTTGCCGGGCGCCGGGCGCTGGAATCTGTTCGATGGCATCGGATTGAACCATGAATCAACCTAATCTTATTTAATCAACGTGTCCCAATGGAAAAGGAACAGCTGTCGTAAGGAGGTAGAATAGGGTAACTGCTTTTCCCTTGTCAACCCGCACTTTCCGGCGTCCCTGCAAAACTTAACGCCCCGCCCGAAAGACAAGGACGCCTGCCATCATCACCGCCAGGCCGGCGGCCAGGGTTAGCGGGAACCAGAAAAACGTCCGCTCGAAAACAAGATTCTCCACAGCCTGGGCGTTGATGTCGACGGCATCCATGCCCCTCTTTTCAACTTCCAGGAGCCCCGCATACACGATCCCGATGAAACCGTAGGAGAGGTTATAGGCCAACCCCTTGAAGCTGAGCACGGTTGCCCGGCGCGATGACGACGCCTGCTGGTTGACAAAATAGCTGACGTAAAAACCCACCATGTAAAGGGCGGAAAAGGCCACCAGGGCCGGCAGCAGGCCGGTGTACGGCCAGAAAAACACCATGCCGCAGAGGCCGACAAGGGCCGTGGCCGCAGTGGTCCACAGGCAAAAGGCCGGCGAATGGTTTTCCGCAATGCGAAGCGCCAGCCGGGGAATGAACAGCCCCGCCACCGCCATCACCGAGCCAAGGATCCCATAGGTCGATTCGGGCAGATCCACCATGCGGTAGTATTGGCTGGCCAGCGTGATGACCATGCGCAAGATGCCGTCGAAGAGCATGCCGAACAGGATGACGGCCAGGACAAACGGGGTTTTGAGAATCCATCCGCCGGTGGAAAGGGTCAGTTTGAACGCATCCATGGCCGACCCGCCGAACTGCTCTTCACAGGTGCCGTCCGCCTTGGGGTTGGGGCAGATCTCGTCCAGCCGTAAAACAGTGGCGATGGTAAAAAAGGCCAGAATGAATGTCAGGTAAAGGGGAAACCGCATGGTCTGGGCCTGGGTGAACTGGTAGCCCGATCCGACCGCGGCCATGATCCGCGTCATCAGGTCCGCATCGTAAACAGCCGCACCCACCGACATGGTGAAGATGAACATGACCGAACGCAGTCGCATCTGAACATCCAGCACCCGTCCCCACTGGTCCGCCATGCCCCTGGCCTGGAGCGCATCATAGGCGATGGCCTCGTCGGCGCCGCTGGCAGCCGCTTCAGCCAGACCGCTGAGCACTCGGTTGACCAGGAAAAAGCTGAACAGCAGCGTGGTGCTTTCCCGCGGCGCAAAACACAGGATCGCCATTTCCACCAGCATGGAAAAGGCGGCGAACACCAGCAGTCGACGCCGGCCGACGATGTCGGCCAGGGCGCCCGAGGGCACCTCGGCCATCACGATGGTGGCCGCCCACACCGCGTTCAGAATAGAAAACTGGGCCACAGTGAGCCCGAAATCCAGGAATAAGACGGTGAAAATCGGGTAGTAGAACCGGCAGTTAAAGAACACCCGAAAGGCGATGAACATGCGCACATTGTTCACCGAAAACGGTGAAGGTGATGGATTGTCCGGGGCGACGGTTTTCAGCAGTCTGTCCTTTTGTTTGGTAAATGGCCATTCGTCAACAAACACACCATCTATTATAATACGCAAATTTTCTGGATAAAGGCTGAGGTTGGATTATCCGGCGGCGGCGACGTAAAAATTGACAAAATCCGATAATCTCATTAATGTTTGGCTGGTTGTCAGGCTGCGGAAGAACCCGACAAACGATCGACCTTTCAGCCCCACCCCATCCATTGACGAGGAGCATATGACCAAGGAAGCGGTAGCCATCTATTGGGATTTCGAAAACCTGCACGCCAGCATCTTCGATGCCCTCAACGGCAGCGGCAGTTATCCGAAACCGGCCAACCGGCATCGGCAGCAGGAGGTTCTGGTGGACGTTCAGGGCCTTTACGATTTCGCCACCACGTATGGCAATGTGGCCATCAACAAGGCCTACTGCAACTGGCACTGGTTTACCCGGTACCGCCAGAGCCTGCTCAAGTGCGCCGTGGAACTGATCCAGCTTTTCCCCCCCGGCGCCCAGGCCAAAAACGGGGCGGACATCAAGCTCTCCCTGGACGCGGTGGAGGATATCCTGCGCTTTCCCCACATTTCGTCCATCATCGTCGTGGGCGGGGACAGCGATTTCATCCCCCTGGCCCAAAAGCTCAAAGCTGCCGGCAAGGACCTCATCGGAGTGGGGTGCAAGAACGCCACCAACCGCCATTGGGCCAACAGCTGCTCGGACTTCAAGTATTACGAAACGTTCGCCCTTGAGCCACAGGATGAGGAAGAGGAGACGGAAACCGCCACCGTCAAGGATGCCGCCGAACTGATCACCAAAGCCATCAAACAAATCGCTCTGAGAAACGGAGACAAATGGGTGCTCAAGGCCGCCATCCGACCGGTGGTCAAGCGGCTCGACCCGACCTTCGACGAAGCCAGCTATGGATGCCGCAGCTTCGCCGACCTGCTGAAAAAGCACAACGACAAGTTCCAGATTGAACGGGGCCAGCACGACCATCTGGTGGGTCTGATAGAATGATCGAAGGTTCTCTTCTGAAACTACGCTAAATTGGCATAGTTTCATTCTCGATCAAACAGACCGCCTTGGCGGCCGGCGGCGACGCTGGGTTCTGAAAGAATCGAACATGCCCCGACTTTGTAAAGCAAGGGGCAAATTCGGTTTGGCCAGTCTCGGACCGCTGACTTCCGACTTCGGACCGCTGAACTTCGTCTTCGGACCTCCGACAAACAAAGGAATAACCATGCCCACAAAAATCAACGGCCCGAGCATTATCGAAGCGGTTGGCACCCGGCCCAAACGCATCGAAGAATATATCGGACAGGTCAATTCAGGCACCGGTGCGGTCAGCGTCGCCCGCATGATCTCTCCACCCGGATGGCAGGAACCCGGGCAGCGCCCCGTGTTCGAGGAATACACCGTGGTCCTCAACGGGCGGCTCCGGGTGGAATCGGAGGACGGCACGCTGGACATCCGGGCTGGCGAGGCGGTCATCACCCATGCCGGTGAGTGGGTGCGCTATAGCACGCCGGAACCGGAAGGTGCCGAATACATCGCCGTCTGTCTGCCCGCCTTTACGCCGGAAACCGTCCATCGGGACGATGAAGTGGCCTGAAGGCCACCTGAACCGCGATCGCGCTCGCTAACCCCGCCGCTTGCGGCGGGGTTAGCGAGCGAACTGAAAATCAATACTTTATCCTTACGGTGCACCCTCCCCGCGGCTTGCCGAGGGGAGGGTGCAAATGGATTTCAGCATCGCGGTTTACTTGTTGCACCAAAGGGGAAGACATGAAAAACATCGTGTTTCTGGCACTGGCCCTGTGTGTGGGCGGCCTGCTGCCGGTCCAGGGGTCGATTAACGCCCACTTGGGCAAGAGCCTCAACCACCCGCTTCAGGCCACCTTCATCTCTTTTTTCGGGGCCATCATCTTTCTTATTCTCCTGCTTGTGGCGCTCAACCCACCGCTGCCATCGGTCTCCCAACTCAAATCCACCCCGGCGTTTTACTACACCGGCGGCATCTACGGCGTTATTTTCGTCACCACCATCTTGATGCTGGCACCGCGCATCGGCATCGCCAACACCCTGGTGGCCACCATCGTCGGCCAGCTTATCGTCTCGGTCATCCTGGATCACTTCGGCGTTTTCGGCCTGCTGCGACACCCGGTCAACGGATTCCGCCTGCTCGGGTGCGCAGGGCTGATGGTCAGTCTATACCTGATTCAAAAGGCCGGCTGAGAAGCTATTAAAGGTTTCCGGATGCTGCAACAGGATTTGCATATTCACACCACCTATTCGACCAGTGATGCGTCAGTCGTGCCCGAACAGACGATTGCCCTGGTCGCTTCACTCAACCATGCCAGGATCGTAGGAATCAGCGACCATTTCGAAAATCTCGGCAATGGTATTTTCGACAACTATGTCCAGGAGATTCGCCGGGCCGGGTTGAAAGTCGGCGTTGAAGTGGACGGCCATTCCTGGGTCGCCGACGCCAGCGTCTGTGATGTCGATTATTACATCATCCACTGCCGGGATCAGGATGCCGATTATCGTTCGCTGGACAGTCTGCTGGCCACCGGCAAACCGGTCATTGTCGCTCATCCCGATGCGCTGAATACCGACTTGAATCGGGTGCCCGCCGATTGTTTGATCGAAATCAACAACCGCTATGTCTGGCGAACCAACTGGAAACGATTTTACGGTCCTTTCAAGGATCGCTTCAAATTCGTCATCGGTTCCGACGCTCACCAGCCGAACTGGCTCGGTCAGGCGGCGGCTCACTTTGCGGCTGCGCAGCTCGGCATTATAGAGCATTTGGTCTTTTGAAGGTCGCTGAAAAACCGCCCTAACGGGATGGGTGGAACTCAGTGGGCCGGAAAAATGGAACCGGAGCAAGGGGTAGTGCGGGGGGGCCGACCACAGGGTGTGACCGGCTGGACAGCTGGGTGTCCATTGCGTTGCTCCGGTGTGACTATAAGATAAGAATGGCTCCGCCTGGAGTCAAGGATTGAACCAGAAAGGATGCAACCGGGCCTCGACGAAATCCTCCGGCACCGGTGGCTAGGATGCCTCCCCCAACAGTTGTCAAACTCATAGCGATAGGTGGGGCAGACTTTCATGGCGGCCGGCCGGTGTGATCCGGATATAGTCCAGTTTGCGCTGCAATTCACGGATCGTATCGGCACCGCCATAGGTCAACCCCGAGCGCAGGCCACCGATGATATCGGCAATGACCGCCTCTTCGTTCTCCCGGTAAGGAACATCGACCGACACCCCCTCTGCCGTTTTCCATCCGGCCATCCCGCCGTGATAGTCGTCCTGGACCTCGCTGCTGGCCATGCCGCGATAGGATTTGACCCGCACCTCCTGGCCATGTTCATTTTTTCGTTTAACCACCGGCCCCGGCGTGGGCCGCGTTCCGGCCAGCATGCTGCCGATCATGACAAAGTCGGCCCCGAAGGCCAGCGCTTTGACCATATCCCCGGGCGATCGAATGCCGCCGTCCGCCACAACGGAGCGGTCCACCCGGGCTGAATTGCGTATCGCGGTAAGGTTGGGCACGCCGAACCCGGTCTTGATGCGTGTCGTGCACACCGCCCCGCCGCCGATGCCGACCTTGATGATATCGGCACTGAGGGACGCCAGATAATCGGCTCCGGCATAGGTGGCCACATTGCCGGCCATGATGCAGGCCTCCTTGCCCAGCATGGCCCGGACTTTTTTCAGGGTTTTGCCCACATAACGGGCGTGGGCGTGGGCCACATCGATGCAGAACAAATCCGCACCGGCGTCGCGCAGGGCCTCGGCCCGCGCCATATCACCGGAGGAGCAGCCAAGGGATACAAAGGTGGGGTGGGCGCAGGATTTAAACATCTCGATATTGTCCTCGATGGACATGAAGCGGTGCATCACGCCGATTCCCCCCTTGGCGCCGATAAAATCGGCCATGGCGGTTTCGGTGACGGTATCCATGTTGGCGGTCATCACCGGAAGCTTCAGACTCAGTTTGCCGGTCTTGTCGATCATGGAAATATCCACGATCTTCCGCGATTCCCAATGATTGTAGGACGGAACGAGCAGGACATCGTCGTATGTGATGGCGTCGGTCATTATAGGGTCCTCAACTGGGGGCCGGTTCACCGGCCCGTAGGAAAAACATTCGATAATGGTGGTGCGTCCTTGGGGTAAATTTCGGATGCTGGTCTTTGATAAAAAAACCCTCTGTTTATTATGGCTTTTTGTATTCCATTAACGCCTGATCATGATTCTTTCCAACCTTATCCTGCTACCTGTTTTTATGCAACGGTGGGTTAATGCGAGTGTCATTGTACTGACATGGTATCTCAACAATCCAATCGAAGCGGGTGTGGGAAACCAATTCCATTCAAGTGTTCTGTCAACATGTCGATATATTAGTGCATGATTGTAATTGATCGTGTCGACCTGTATATTGACTGAATGCTGAAAACGGTCATGAGTGCAGGTAAAACAACGCAACTGCACAGAGCCCAAAAAAAATGACGCGAAGAATTGCAGCGGCTTTACTCATCCTGACGATAATCCCTACGATCGCCTATGCCACTCCGGCAACCGTTGTCAGGGTATATGATGGCGATACGCTCAATCTGGATGTCCAGGGCGAAACGGTCAGGATCCGGCTCTACGGAATCGATGCACCGGAATCTGGACAAGATGGCAATGTTGCCGCCACGCGTTTTTTAAGGCATTTGGTTCTCGAGCATCCCGTGAAAATTAAAGTCATGGAGACCGACCGGCTCAACCAGGCGTTTGCCATCGTTATCCGCGAAGGCAAGGAGTCGAGCGTCAACGCCGCGATGGTGGCCAATGGCTATGCGTGGGTGAATCCTGATGGGTGCAGGACCGAAGAATGTCCCCGCTGGAAAAAGATAGAATCTCAAGCCAGAATGCTCAAGCTGGGCATCTGGTCGGCTTATGATGTGGTGCCGCCGTGGGAGTTCAAAAAGCAGCAACGGAATTAATCACAGCATGGTTGACCCGGCTTGAGCCAGTTTACTCATGCCGCCTTTGGCGTAAGCCCCTCGAGCGCGTCCGACAGAGCCGTCGGACTGATTTTATCAGCTCAACCGCAGATCCTGACCAAACCGGACAGTGATTTTTTCTTAAAGAAGATCATGTCCTAACTTTGGAAGGTGTGAAAAAATATATTTCTTCTTGTTGAATTATTTTCTTAAAAAATTGACAGATAGAATCTATCCAAAAACTTAACTTACCGTATTTTTAATATATTTATTTTTTCCAAATGTTTGGCAAGTGTTTTGCTTTGATACCAGTCAAGATCCGGAGAACTCCTAACCACAACACCAATAGAAGAACCTTCATAATACAGAGAATGCGGAGATGAAGGTAAAAATTTGAAAAAGAGGGTTTTCGGAGTCAGTCGGATCAGGTTTCTCGCGTGTAAGTGCATCTCATCGGAAAAACTGCACAATGGGAAATCACCAAATTGAGAAGGCAGGCCTGAAAGACGGCCTGCCTTTTTCATTTTGCTAACAACATCGTTGGGTAAAACAATACCATGGCAGATAGGAAAAGCGACACTTCAAAGGGTCTTTTTCGGGGAAAAAATTATCCGCTCCCATAAACGATATCTTTGATTTCTGCATCCCCGGCGATTCTAAAAACCGATTGAAATATCATGACCTTGCGGTTGTCTTCATCAAAGATGTCACATGATCCTACAATGGTAGAACCATCGCATTTGTTGATCCTTGCGATAGCCTCAACGACACCTTGTTTCACAGGATGAAGAAAACGGTTCTCCATGGAAAGGGTGGCAAAATGGGTTCCGGGTACCACAACACTCTTAATGGCCATCACCACGGCCGTGTCGGCCAGGCTGACCATTGCGCCACCGTGCATCAGACCGGCACCTTGTGCGAGTGATTTGATAAAGGGCATTCTCAGAATTGCCCCACCTGCCTCAGCCTTGACAATTTCCATGCCCAGCATGTGTTCGAACGGGGCACAGCTTATCCAAGCAGGCATGCTGAAACGGTGAGGGCCTTTATGGTCGCTGGTATTCATAGCCATGATGTACCAGAATCACGGTTAAAATGGAACCAAGCATAGGCGGCTCTCAGATCACCTCATACTCAACGCCTGACACGGATTCCTTAACCTACGCTCCAGAAAGTGGGTATCGTCAGCAAACCAGCCTATTCGGTTCCTTCGCCGCGAGCCGGACGACTATTCGGTGGTACGGCTTTTTTCAGAGAGCACCGGCCAGGTCATCTTTGCGTCCGCTATCGGCTAAAAGCCGCTGCGATTTGGCCAAGGGGTGGCACTTGCCTTGCGCCTTACCGGGATGTAATGCATCGGATTTGGGAGAAGTTACAGGGGATGCATCGAAGAAAACCAACTTTTTAAAAAAATATCTAAAGTTTGTTTCCACAATGGTCGAAGGAGCTTTAAAGCTCTGTGTTTATGTATGGTTAGAATCATTTTCTGAGGGCATCATTTGGTATCTTACCACGGTCGGTGCCGTTAAACACCCTGGTGAAAAAATGCAACAATCCACGATGGCGAATGAAGGTAGAAGGCGAACTGTTTCACGTAATCTCACAGAAGCAACAATAACCTGCCGCCCGTATGCCAGTACCTGCACCATCTGTGCATCAGACGGGGTCATGCGTAATTTTTCGAGTGAAGGGTCTTATATCGAAATCTCCCATGAATATAAATCAGGAACCATCCTTATCATGCGGATGGTCCGCTATCCGCAAATACCGCCATCCGTGGCCGATGAAGAGAAACCGAGATCAATCTGTCTGGCAGAAGTAAGATGGCAAAAGAAACTGACTGACGAAAACACTTTTCGTTTTGGCATGGGGTTGAGATATCTCAACTAAACTAACCCTCAAGGCGATTCGACCACTATAGCGACGCCAGCATCCTCTCCGGGTTTCCTGCAAAATTAATCTCCCTCCCACACGCCACTAGAAGATGCCTATGCCCAAACGCCAAGCCGTGGGACGATACGGGGGACACGATTCGGGCCGATACGGGGAGGCCAAGTTAAACGACCGTGATAAAATAGATTGAAATGGATGAGCAACAACGCCGGCGCGAACCATATTCAAATCTATGTATACCAAACATCGTAACAGATGTTCTCCGTTTTCAATGGCTGTTGAATGGTACCGATCCTCCCAAAAGTCCCCTTTCCGGCGCTTGTGCCGGTTATATTCCTGCGCGGTTCTGCCAGCTATCAGCCCAACTGCCTGCGGGATCACCTTGTGGTCGCTGTCTTCTTTTACGATTAAGTGAACGGGGTTTGAGGTCACCGTATAGTTTAATACCAGTTGTGTTTCGGCACTTCTGGACGATAATTTAGCCTTTATAATAACGGGCTGGCTTGGACCGTCCCCGGAAGCGGCCCGGAGGCGTGGTGTTAAGGATTTCTTCTTCCAGATATCGCAAAGACACTTATCAATCCTATTCCCAGCAATAAGATAAATACAGGCTCCAGCATAAAAATAGTCCCTTCTCATTCAGGCTTAATCGCTTGCGTATATGCGTTGGCAATCTTGTTGGATAGATAGTCTGTTGGTACTCAATCAAGCTGACTGATCAGGCCATCTGCGCCTCTGGTATGAGTGACTTGCAGACATATCTTATATCGAACGGCTTCCTGAAAAGATAGTTCGCTGTTCCATCATTCAAGAGTTCTGTGGCAATGTCAGCATCACCGCCGGTCATCACAGCAATTTTGATATGCGGCGACTGGTTCCGGATCCGTTTAGACAATTCAATACCATCTAGTCCCGGCATACAGATGTCTGTTATTAACAGGTCTGTGCACTCTTTTTCGAAAAGATGCCATCCATCAATACCGTTTTCGGCTTCGAACACATTCAAGCCGAGCTTCTTGAATACTTCGGAAAGAAGATCCAAAATCATACTGTCGTCGTCGACGATTAGAATGGATTGGGAATGGTCCATGCAAATTGGCGGAATGACCAGCATCGTTTATCACCTCCTGCTTTGGAAAAACCGTCACATATTTTCCAAATCATTTCCAGTGGTGGCTATGATCGACGACTCTCAATCGCAGGAAGATATCTCAATACGAGGATCAAGAACAGATCAACGTCCAACCCGTGCGGATTCATTTTAGATAATTATAAACCACTTATACATAATAAGTGGTGTATTATCTGATATCATGAGCTGTAGTTACCGCAATCCCGCCTCCCGCCAACATGGAAATCGCAGTATACTTATTATGTAAATGGTACCCAATCCTTACCCCTAACAAGAACCTCCTTCACATATTTGGGCAAGGGTAGCTATTGGTGATGGTAGATGGGACTGTTTTTCATGCCGCTCGCCTCCAAAACGAATCTGAGGTTCCTGTCACTTCGAGTTTTGTTCAGTACAAAAGAAAAGCAGCGCAATTGAATTGTGAAAAAGCGAAAATCACGCATCAGTGCCATGCCAGGATGACCTTACCTGGCATCCAAGAATTATGGTATCTGCAATTTTACGCGCTGTGTGATATATTAGGCGTAAGCAACGGTTTCTGTAGGGTTCATTTTCGCGGATTTACCTTTGCTTGTGAGAATCCCGGGAACCAACAATCGACATCAGACGAACAGGAATCACCGCATGAAACACTCCGTATCGGTTTCAATTTCAGCCATTATGCTTGCACTTTGCGCCGTATGCGCCGTTTATGCCGAAACCACTGCCTATATTGCCAATAGTGGCGCTGATGAGGTGCTAAAGGTCACCGCCGGCAGCGAGGCTGTCAGCACCACCCCAGTATCCGGCACCCCATATGGCGTAGCTGTCACCCCCGATGGAGAACAAGTGCTGGTTACCCAGGATGGCGGTGACGCCGTGGTGTTTATCAGTACCTCCAATTTCTCTGGGTCACCTTTTACATTGGCGGTTGGCCGTTTTCCCCGCGGAGTCGCCGTCGATCCCACCGGGCGATATGCCTATGTGGCCAATTTCGGAGACGATACCGTTTCCAAGATAAGCCTTTCCGGTCGAAACATCGTCGCCACCATCACCGTGGAAGACGGGCCGTGGGGGGTGGCTGCTCGCTTTGACGAGCAAAACGATTCGCCCGTTGTCTATGTCGCCAGTAATAGGGACGACAGCGTTACCGTGATCGACAAGGATAACCAGACGACGATGATCAATGTGGGCGATGGGCCGACCGGTTTGGCTGTTACCCCGGATGGCGGCCATGTATATGTTGTAAATACCAATGAAGATACCGTTTCTATCATCGACACGTTTACCAACACGGTCATCGATACCGTGACGGTCGGCAATGCCCCCTGGGGCATCGCGGTTGGTGCCGGGGGGAAATACGTCTATATAACCAACAGCGATTCGGACACGGTCACGGTCATTCAGACGGCTGATCGTTCGATTGTCCGCACCTACTCGGTCGGCGATACGCCTCGAGGTATCTCGGCCCCGCGCAATGGGACGTTTGCTTACGTTATCAACCAAGGCAATGGATCGATCAGCCGAATTGACATGGATGACGATGCGGTTACTGAACTCGCCGCCGGTCTGCTCAATGACGCCTATTCAATGGGCACTTTTTTTGGCGATACGCCGCCAACAGCGCCCAGCGGGCTTGGCGCTGAGCCACGCGATGAAAACAGCATTGACCTGAGTTGGACCGATGAGAGCACCGATGAGTGGGGATTCAAGATAGAAAGAAGCAAGGAAAACGAAGATAACTATATCCATATCGCAACCGTGGCTGAGAATTCTGCCACTTATGAGGACTTCAACCTTTTCAGCGACACCGTCTATTTCTATCGTATCCGTGCCTATAATGAAGCGGCCGATTCGGTATACAGCGTGTCTGCCAGCACCGCGACAGAACGCTATTCCGGATATGTCTGGTGTTTTATCAACACCATGATCAGGTAATGGGGGCGAGGCATCAAAATCACGACGAATTGCGGCACTGGCTCGTAGCAAACCCTTCGGTTTCAGACCAAATATCAGACTGATTCCTCCAATGGCGACGCAATCCCACAGCAACTACCTCCCACCAATGGTCACTGGATTTACCATTCGAGAATAGTGATTATGTTTATACTCTATCGAGCGGACGGTGACGGAGAAGCGACACGAGATTCAAATAACAGACGGCTTCCTGAATAATCTCAAACAAAATTTAATTCCACCGCTTACATCCCTTATCAGAAAAGGAGGAAACGATGACGACACGCAAGGCAACGGCCAGATGGAATGGCACGCTGAAAGAAGGCAACGGAGTAATGAAATATGGACAAGTTGAAGGCCCTTTTACATTTGCATCGCGTTTCGAAGAGGGCAAAGGCACCAATCCTGAAGAGCTAGTTGGCGCCGCCCACGCTGGATGCTTTTCAATGTTCCTTGCCGCTATTTTGAGTAAGGATAGTTTTAAGCCCAATCGCGTACAGACCACGGCTTCAGTTCATTTGGGTGAAGATGATGGCCCGAAGATTACCCGCATTGACTTAGATTGCGAAGCCGAGGTCCCCGGCCTGGATGCCGCTAAATTCGCTCAATATGCTCAAACGGCCAAGGAAAAATGCCCCATCTCAAGACTTTTTGCCGGTACAGAAATCAATCTTTCTGCGAAACTGATCGGATGATCTTTGGGTGGTATGTATACAGGTGTAGGCCACACAATTAAAAAAGCCTATTACCAGTCAGTAATAGGCTTTAATTTTATGGCGGGAGCGACGAGACTCGAACTCGCGACCTCCGGCGTGACAGGCCGGCGTTCTAACCAACTGAACTACACCCCCGAAAATGATAGCAGCGTGTTGACTGGTAGGCGGAACAGGGCTTGAACCTGTGACCCCCGGCTTGTAAGGCCGGTGCTCTCCCAACTGAGCTATCCGCCCGAATTTACAAAGAGCCTTCTTTCCCGTACCGGCAAAAGAAGAAGTGCTTAGCTACCAACTCACCCTGACAAAGTCAAGTCCAAAATAAAGGCGCTAACACTTTTTAATTGATGGATATCTGGGGCTGGTCCGTGCCGCTTGGTTCCACCGGAAGGGGCATGTCGTTGTTGGTGAACAGCCGCTCTCCTTGGCCCAGCACCAGCGCATGAACCAGCACCTCGTCCATGTGTTCCACCGTCACCACTTTCATCTGGCGGGTGACGACCTTGGGGATATCCTTCAGGTCTTTCTCGTTTTCCTTAGGGATAATCACCTTACGAATCCCGCCCCGAAGGGCGGCCAGCATTTTTTCCTTCAGGCCGCCGATGGGCAGCACCCGTCCACGCAGAGTGATCTCCCCGGTCATGGCCACGTCCCGGCGAACCGGTCGGCGGGTCAGCGCGGACACCAGCGAGGTACACATGGAAATCCCGGCCGACGGGCCGTCTTTGGGAATGGCGCCTTCGGGAATGTGGATGTGAAGATCCAATTCTTTGTAAAAATCTTTATGGATACCCAGATAATCGGATCGGGAACGAACGAAACTGACCGCCGCCTGGGCCGACTCTTTCATCACGTCACCCAGCTTACCGGTGATGCTGAGTTTCCCTTTGCCGGGCATGGTCAACGTTTCCACACACAGCAGTTCGCCGCCGACCTGGGTCCAGGCCAGTCCGGTCACCAGACCGATCTGATCCGTCTCCTCGATCTGGCTGATCTTGAATGGCGGCGGCCCCAGAAGGCTGGTGATGGTGGTGGCCGAAATAATATGTTTTTTATCTTCCTTCTGGTTGACCACTTTTCGCGCGGTCTTCCGGCAGATGGATGAGATCTCCCGCTCCAGGTTGCGCACACCCGCCTCACGGGTATAGCGCTGAATCATCATGTAGATGGCCGCCTTGGAGAATGCGATATTTTCATCCTTGAGACCATTGGCGAGGATCTGTTTGGGCACCAGGAACTCTTTGGCGATGTTGTATTTTTCCAGCTCCGTGTAGCCGGGCAGCCGGATGATCTCCATGCGGTCCTGCAACGGCAGCGGGATGTCCGGCAGCGTGTTGGCTGTGGTGATAAACAAAATGTCCGACAGGTCGTAATCCATGTCCAGATAATGGTCGTTGAAGCTGTAATTCTGCTCCGGATCCAGCACCTCCAACAGGGCCGATGAAGGGTCGCCTCTAAAATCCATGCTCATCTTGTCCACTTCATCCAGACAGAAGACCGGGTTGTTGACCCCCGCTTTTTTCAGGGACTGGATAATCTTTCCGGGCATGGCCCCGATGTAGGTGCGGCGATGGCCCCGTATTTCGGCCTCGTCCCTCACGCCGCCCAGGGACAGACGCACAAACTTGCGCCCCGTGGCCCGGGAAACGGACTTGGCCAGGGAGGTCTTGCCCACCCCGGGCGGGCCCACCAGACAGAGAATGGGGCCGCGCAGTTTCTTCACCAGCGTCTGCACCGCCAGGTACTCGAGGATACGCTCTTTGGGTTTCTCCAGACCGTAGTGGTCTTCGTTGAGTATTTTCTCCGCCTCGATCAGATCGTTGCGGATGCGGCTTTTATTGAACCACGGCAGGCTGATCATCCAGTCGATATAATTTCTCACCACAGTGGCTTCGGCCGACATGGGCGTCATTAGCTTGAGCTTTTTTAACTCCTGGCGGGCCTTGGTCGATGCCTCCTTGGACATGCGCTTGCGCTTGATCTTCTTTTCCAGGTCCTTGAGCTCGTCGCCCCCCTCGTCTTCGCTGCCCATCTCCTTTTTGATGGCCCGCATCTGCTCATTCAGGTAGTAGTTCTTCTGGGTCTTTTCCATCTGGTCCTTGACCCGGCCCTTGATCCGCTGATCCATCTCATAGACTTCCATTTCGAGCTTGATCAGCTTGACCAGCAGGGAAAGGCGCTTGCCCAGGTCAGCGGTTTCCAACAGATTCTGTTTGTTTTCCAGTTTGAAGGAAAAATGCGACGCGACCGAATCGGCCAGCTTGGATGGGTCGGATATGGCGGAAATCTTGGATAGCAGCTCTTTGGAGATGCTCTTGTTGATACCGGCATATTGGCTGAAGTTCTCGACCACCGAGCGCATCAGGGCTTCCACCTCGATGGTGTCACCGGGCATATCCGGCAGCAGAGACAAATCGACTTCAAAATATTCAGGGTTAGGCACGTACCTTTCGATGCGGGCGCGCTGTTTTCCTTCAATCAGCGCCTTGACGGTGCCGTCGGGAAGTCGCAACAGCTGGAGCACCGTACCGATGACGCCCACATCGCAGATATCCTTTTCCGCGGGGTTGTCGACGCCGGCGTTTCGTTGGGTGGCCAGAAAGATGCGCTTGTCCTTGTTCATGGCGCTGGAAAGCGCACTGACGGACTTGTCGCGACCGACGAAAAGCGGGGCCACCATGTGGGGAAACACCACGATGTCCCGCAGCGGCAGCATGGGAAGTACTTCGGTGGGGGCTTCCATCTCTTGATTCTTGAAAAACTTCGGAATATTGACCATAGTGTATCGTTTGCCTCGATCCCCGGCAAACCCGTTGAATCTGCCGGTGGTTGCTTGTATCAGGCCTGTTTTTTAGAGGGTTCGTAAAGCAGGATCGGCGCTTCTTTTTTCAGCACCACTTCCTCGCCGATCACGCACTCTTTGACATCTTCCTTGGAAGGGATATCGTACATGATATCCAGCATGCATGACTCCATGATCGCACGCAGCCCCCGGGCCCCTGACTTTCGCTTCAGGGCTTCATCGGCGATGGCGGCCAACGCGCTGTCGGTCAGCCGCAGGTTCACCCCCTCGATTTCGAAAAGCTTCTTGTACTGCTTGAGCAATGCATTTTTCGGTTCGGTCAGAATCCGGACCAGGCTTTCGGCACTGAGTTCATCCAGGGTGGCGATGACCGGCAGCCTGCCGAGAAACTCTGGAATCAGGCCGAACTTGATCAGGTCTTCAGGTTTGACCTCGAGCAGCGTCTCGCCGAGACTGCGTTCGTTCTCCTTTTTGACCTTGGCGCCGAACCCCATGAGCTTGCTGCCCATGCGCCTGTTGATGATCTGCTCCAGCCCGTTGAAGGTGCCGCCGCAGATAAAAAGGATATTAGAGGTGTCCACCTTAACGAAGTCTTGCTGGGGATGCTTGCGGCCACCCTTGGGCGGGACGCTGGCCGTTGTCCCCTCGATGATCTTTAGCAGGGCTTGCTGAACGCCTTCTCCGGACACGTCCCGGGTGATGGAGGGGTTGTCCGACTTGCTGGCGATCTTGTCAATTTCGTCGATGTAAACGATGCCGCGCTTGGCCTTCTCCACATCGTAATCGGCATTTTGCAGCAGGGAAAGGATAATGTTTTCCACGTCCTCGCCCACGTACCCTGCCTCGGTCAGGCTGGTGGCGTCGGCAATCGTAAACGGCACGTTGAGAAACCGCGCCAGGGTCTGGGCCAGCAGCGTCTTGCCGCAGCCGGTGGGGCCGATGAGCAGGATGTTGCTCTTCTGAATCTCCACGTCACCGGAGTTGATAGTCGTATCCAGCCTTTTGTAATGGTTGTATACGGCCACCGCCAGGATCTTTTTGGCCACGTCCTGTTCGATGACATAGTCGTCCAACCGGGTCTTGATCTCATGGGGAATCATCAGGTTCTCGAACTCACCCGCCTCTTTTTCATTCTCTTCCTCGATGATCTCACTGCACAGCTGGATACACTCATCGCAGATGTAAACCGCCGGTCCGGCAATCAGCTTTTTGACCTCTTTCTGATTCTTCCCGCAGAAGGAGCAGAAGAGATTGTCATTGGGCTCGTCTTTTTTGGCCATGTCATGCCTCCGTGTCGGTTAAAAGATCCAGGTCATCCCGGTTGGTGATGACATGGTCCACGATGCCGTAAACTTTTGCCTCTTTGCCGGACATGAAGTTGTCACGGTCGGTATCCTTCTGGACGTCTTCCACGCTCCTGCCGGTGTGGCGCACCAGGATGTCGTTCAGGGCGTCTTTCATGCGCAGGATCTCTTTTGCCTGGATGGCAATGTCCGACGCCTGGCCTTGGAATCCGCCCATGGGCTGGTGAATCATGATCCGTGCATGCGGCAGAGCGTAGCGCTTTTTTTCGGCGCCTGCGGCCAAAAGAAGCGCACCCATGCTTGCGGCCTGGCCGATGCAAACGGTGGTCACATCGGGTTTGATGTACTGCATGGTATCATAAACCGCTAGCCCGGAAGTTACAACACCGCCGGGGGAATTGATGTAAAGGTTGATGTCCTTGTCCGGGTCCTCCGATTCAAGGAACAGCATCTGGGCGATCAACAGGTTGGCCACATCGTCGTTGATGGCGGTCCCTAAAAATATGATGCGGTCTTTCAGGAGCCGCGAGTAGATGTCGTAGGCCCGCTCTCCCCTGCTGGTTTGGTCGATGACCATCGGAATCAATGCCACGTTCTTGTCTCCTTTACATCTGTGTCGTGTTCATCGTTTGGCGCACCGCCGGTGCACTGCATCCCATTCAATGCCGATGGCACGATACGTTCATTTTACAGCGGTAGCAGTTGGAATGCAACGCCCGCCGCAATGATGAATCAAGTATCCTATTTTGAAGCCTCGGGAGCCTTTTTTTCCGGTTCCACCGATTCAATCTCATTCCTTTCCATTATAAGCTTAATCGCCTGTTTTTCAAGTAAGGCGTGCTTAAAAAGCGCCAGCTTGTCACCGCTGTTTCCATAGAACCCCTTGATCACGTCCACCGGCTGATTGTAGGTGGCGGCCATCTCTTCGAACCCTTTTTCCAGGTCCGCATCGGCCAGCTCCATCTTTTCCTGCTGGATGATCTTACCCAGGATTAACTGGCGGCGAACCTGCTTTTCGGCGGTATCGCGATATTTTTCCGCAAGGCTCTCCCGGGAGATGCCCGCTTCCTCAAAAGTCTTGTTGTGGTAGGAAAAGGACCGCTCCGCATCGGATATGATGCTGTTGAGTTCATATTCCACCATCACATCAGGAACCTCGAACTCGGTCGTTTCCAGAATCTGGCTGAAAATCTGCTCGTTGAGTTCCTGCTCGATGCGTTTGTCGTATCCCTGGGTCAGGTTCTCTTTGATTTTATCGCGAACCTCATCTAGGGTGGTAAACGGGCCCAGTTGCTTGGCCATCTCATCGTCGATCTCCGGCAGCACCTCTTTGCGGATTTCGTTGAGTTTAACCTTAAAGTCCACCGTATGGCCGGCCAATTTCTTGTTGAAGTAATCGTCGGGAAACGAAACGGTAATTCCCTTCTCGTCTCCGGGGTTCATGCCGACGACGCCCTTGTCGAAATCGTCGGCAATGTGCGCATCGCCGAGTTTGATCACGAAATTTTCAGTTTTCTTGGTATCCTCAAAGGGTTTGCCGTCCTTGAAGCCCTCGTAGTCCACCTGCACGAAATCACCGTTCTGCGCCGGGCGCGCCTCGTCGATGGGCTCCCTTTTGGCCAGGTTCTTCTGCATCATCTGGATCTGGACGTCCACCTCTTCGTCACTGGCCTTGTAAAGGGTCTTTTTCAGCTTCAGGTTCGTAAACCCGATATCGGCAATCTCCGGGTGAACCTCAACCTCGGCATCAAAACAATAGTCGCCCACGCCCGCCAACTCGGGCGGATCTACGCTGGGTGAGCCGACAACCTTCAGCTTGGTCTCCTTCAGCGCATCCACGTAGGCGTCCTGGATCAGCTTTCCGGTCACATCGGCATTCACATCCTTTTTATAAAGCCGTTCGAGCACCCCGCGCGGGGTTTTACCCGGCCGGAAGCCTTTGACCTTGGCGGTCTTTTTAAGGGTCTGGTAAGCCTCATCCAGTGCACGTTTCACATCCGCCTCGGGAATCTCGATGTGCAATACTTTCTTTACGGAACTGCGATCTTCAACGGTAGCCTTCATATTCATCCTTTCTAAACCCTGAATGAAGCCAATTTTGGGGCAGCTGCGGCTGCTAACCGGCGCCGGAAGCGGCTCGATTCAGGTAAAAAATTAAGCGCCCCGACGCGACAGGCATCAGGGCTCCTTTAAAAAATTCCTGGCAATGTGATTCGCTTGCAACAGATGGATAAACCTAATCTGAGCCAGTTTCAAATTGTGCCGCGGGTTTAAGGAAGATGCCGTTCTGGGGCAGCGAACCATGCGGCACGGCATCTGACACCGTAGATGCGGACCCGCTATCGAAAACTGCAAAAGGTCAACCGGCCCTTGCTGCCGACCCCCAACCGATGCCGGGATAATATGGTGCGAGAGGGGAGACTTGAACTCCCACTCTGTCGCCAGAGCTGGATCCTAAGTCCAGTGCGTCTACCAATTCCGCCACTCTCGCGTGGATTTATCGTATCACCCATTTAGCCAAACCCATCCTGAAACTTGACTTTCTTTGCAAATAAACTAAACTTCGCAAAAAAATCAAACGCATTAAATAATATTGATAGACCCTTCTGTCAAGGATTTCACGCTTCCCATGGTCGCGATCAAGCCTTTAACCATTTTTAGGACCCGGGCGCTTGTCACCCTGCTCGGTTTTTTATCGCTCGTCGGGCTTTTGCTGCTGCCGGCCTTATCCTCCCAGGCGGCCGTGATCGTTCTTGATCCCGGCCATGGGGGAAACGACAGTGGGGCAGGTCGTGGCAGCGAGTTCGCCGAAAAGCAGTTCACCCTGGCGTTGGCACAGAAAATTGCGGCGCTGTTGGAAGCACGACACCGGGTCGAACTGACCCGAACCGCAGATGTTCAAATGGAACCGGCGGATCGGGCTGCCGTGGCCAACCACCTGCGGGCGGACCTGATGATCAGCCTCCACGCGGCGGTTGCCCCCTATTGCAGCGACCGGACCGCCACCGTCTATTACCATAACGATGAACGGCTGAAGATTTCTTTCGGGACGTCACCCCAAGGTTCGCTGGCCGAATCGGATGCCGACCGGCCGGAATGGGACCGGCTCCAGATCCAGCACCAGCATCAAAGCCAAAATCTGGCCGCTACGCTTAAACGATCAATGGGCGACAGCGAAACATTTGACAGCGTCACGGTCAGCGGCGTTCCCCTGGCACCCCTGATGGGAGCCGATCTGCCGGCGGTGCTGGTGGAAGTGGGCTGCATGCACCCAGCTGCGGCAACCAACCGGCAAACGCTCGAACAGCAGCTAAACAGGTATGCGGCATCACTGGCCAACGCCATCGAGACGGCCCTGCCCGGGCTGGGGCCGTAACTTTATCGGTCAATGCTTGCGAACGATTATAAACAGTGGTATGAGGGCAACAAAAATGTCGGGGCGTAGCGCAGTCTGGTAGCGCACCTGCTTTGGGAGCAGGGGGCCGGAGGTTCAAATCCTCTCGCCCCGACCAATAATAACAAGGGCTTATGTCGTTTTGACGAGCCCTTTTTTTATGTATTTTCCGACGGGGTACACAACGGGGTACACACAAACGGGGTGGTTGGATAAAATCCGGTATTGGGCTCCGAGTCCCTCCAGAATAGCCGAAATAAAAAGCCAGCTTATCGACCGGCCCCTGGTTGGCCAGCTTGGCCATGGTGGTGGTCAGCAGCCTGCCCGTCTTGTCTGGCGAGGAGGCGGTCGCTGGGGTACCGCTGCTTTGTTCTGTTAATTAACCAGGGATTGGTCAGGCGCCCGGCGGGGTCTGGGTATGCTTGTCTATAGCGTGCCGACGATGGTTCAGATCATGCGCGGGTCAAGATAGCCGGGGCGTACATGCAGGAAACGGTAAGTTGTGCTTAGTTGGAGAGCACCAGAATTTTTGCAACCCTTTTTTTAGCCCATTTTTCAGACAACACTCCCCTGTGCCGATTTTAACCGGTTTTTTTTAAAGACCATGAACCGGTATGTCGATCAAAAATAAATATCTACAGCTCAGCAAAACAGGTGGTTCACCCCGTCCACTAATGTCCGATTGTGGCAATCTGGTATGACGAGATCTCCTGTTGTTTTTGGGATCAGAGCACCTTGGAGCCATTAAAGTTCGGACGGAACGGGTGGGCACTCTCCAACAAGCCGTCAGTCGATCCTGTTAATCAAATCGCCTGCGGCAGTTATCAGGAGCCATCCCGTCGCCGAAGCTGAGAACATCATCTTTTTACCGCCATCGCCGGCATCCGTCCGTGATTACATTTTTAGCTTTATCCCATATACCTCCTGTACAATATATCGCCATTGACCCAAAGGTTTGTCCTTGGCAAACGCTACATTAAGTGCGCCGGCTTTACTCCACTTGTCTCGCAGATATGGCCACATGGCCAGGTAATAATCAGCACGTCGCTCAGGCTTGATATGAGTACTTCTCATATCAGGAGGCAAGTAAACCTGGGATGTCCGCATCATGCACATGGCCATGCGGACAAAGCGACGGGCTATCCCGAAGTCAGCATGCTGACCGGCAGCCTCGCGGCGACTGTAATCGTCTTGCAAATCCTTGGGACCATAACGGCCAATATGGAATGCCGATTGTACGACGAAGTCTTTGAGAATATGGTTGCTTCGTTTGCTGACGTGGCTCGTTATCGAAGGCCCCTGACTGCCGCCGGATTGTTTGACTTTGGGTACGATGCCCGCATACGACGCCAGTTGATCCGTCGACCGTTGAACCAGAGGGTCGCCGATCTCAGCGGTAACGCCTGCAGCCAGAACGATGCCGATGCCTTTAATGCTGGTTAAAAAGGCACCCTGGGTCTGGGCCAACAGCTGCGCCATCTCATTCACCAGTTGCTGAGCGCCGTCAAACAGACAGCGGTAATGCGTCACGTGGCTGGCCAAGGAGACCTGAAGCGTGGCGGTATATTCGTCTGGTGTCGTCAGGACCTGAGATGCGTATTCCTGAAGCTTGGCTGCAACCTGTTCGGCTTTTTTAGTTCCCCGCTTTTCTAAGTTACGGATCAGGGCACCCCGCTGACGGCGACGGATCTGCGGTGCGCTGAAACGCTCCTGCATCAGGTATAGCGAGCTGTTTGAAAAAGGAAGGATCCCACTTTTCTTTTCATTCAGAAAGCCGGGGAAAAGCCGGTCGACAAGGGTGTGGATCCGGTTGCGGACTTCGGTCTTCATCTTGACCAGCTTCTTGCGATGGCGCACCAGGGTTCGCAGGTTGCGATACACGCCGGTCTGTGCCGGGCAACAGTTGGCCCTGCGGTTGAGCAGCATGGTGGCAATGCCCATCAGATCCAGCCGATCCGTGCTGGCCTGCAGGTTCTCGCGCTGCTTTCTTGGCATCGTGGGCATTGACGTTGGCCACCAGCCACCCGTTGGCCCGAATCGTGTTGGCAAAATTCTCAGCATACGAGTTGACATCTTCTCCACCGAAAAAGACATGGTCGGACTGAATGTGACGATGCCGGCAAGAACGGTTGACCTGGCCGAGCAGATACTTGACACCGTCGACGGAATTCTTGACTGAAAATGGCTTTCGGAGCACTTCGCCGTTTCCGTTACAGAACATAACCAGGTGATCCTTTTTGGCGTAATCGATGGGCACACACATCAGCTTTGACGGGTTGCCTGCCTTTTCGAACAGGGCAGACAGTTCTTGACTTCGATTCGGATAGATGCTTGACTTTTTCATGGTGAGGCTCCTTTCGTGTATGTGTTTCAGCTGCCTAACGGCAGACTGATAAACCACATTACCACCGGATCACTCCGGATGGTCCTTTACACAAAGGAGCTTCACCTCTTTACATTTAGAAAATGGGCAATAGGCGGAAAGCAGAATCTTCAATGACGGCCCGAGTTACAGAGCAGCGCAGCCTCCGCGAGCTATCCCCTGCGGGCTCGCTCGCCTGCCCTCCATCTGTCACTCGGAAACGTACCA
>CAVPJR010000029.1:0-191158 GCA_963705435.1 uncultured delta proteobacterium
AGACAAACCGGGAGTGATCCTATTAGAATTGATGGAATACGAAGCCATTACTGGTAAATAGACAGACCATTAGGGAGCCCCATGTCATCCAATCATCGTAATCAATTGGTATCAACCGTTTTGGCAACGCTTCTACTGTTGTCCTGTTTCGCCGGATGCAGCCAACAGAAAACCCAGAAGAGAGAGACTGTTTTCGACCAGTGGCAGGCCAGGGCAGCCGAATCCAGAGGATTTTCACCGCCCGAACAGCATCGTATCATCGATATGCCGGAAAGCCCGCCACCATCCGATAAAATGGTGGTGGCGGAGAACCAATTCGACAAATCGCTGCCCGACAAGCCGGTCACCCTGAAAATTCACCAGGCGGACATGTCTGTGTTGTTGCGGGCTTTGGCGCGTTCCGTTGGCATCAGCATCATCATCAACAACTCGGTCAAGGGGGTCACCAGCCTCAACGTAGATAAACTTCCATGGAATCAGGTGTTTGAAGGCATCCTTAAAACGCACAACCTTTCCTACGCCTGGGAAGGCGACCTGCTCCGCATCATCACCCTCGACGACAAAGCCAACACCGTCCGTCAAATGGAAGCGGACCAGAAAATTCTGTCCACGCGCCGGCAAATGGAGCTGTCTGAGCCGCTGCTGACCAAAATCGTGCATGTCGATTACGCGAATGCCGGCAAGCTGAAAACCAACCTGGAAAAGTTTCTGACGGAAGCGGACAACGGAAAAATACTTGGATCGGTGTTGTTGGATGAACACAACAATGCGTTGATCATCCAGGCTACCCGCAGCGACCTGGAACGGATGATCGCGTTGATCACCGAACTGGACCAGCCCACGGCCCAGGTGCTCATCGAAGCGCACATCATCGAGGCCAACAGTGAAACGGCCAGAGAACTTGGCGTTCAATGGGGCGGACTTTACACCGGCAACGACTACTGGGTCACCCCCAATGCCAGTGACGGCATCGGATTGACCGCCTCGGATCCGATTAATCCGACATCCGGCGTGGCGGCGAATTTTCCGGCCGATTTGTCCGGTGCCGCCGTTGCCGGTTCCGGTTTTACCATGGGCATGATTGTCCAGTCCGGCGGACTGCTGCTCGCCGCTCAGCTCAATGCTCTGGAAGAGGAAGGCAAGCTCAATATTTTATCCAATCCATCCATTACCACGCTGGACAACCAGACTGCCATCATCGAAAGCGGCGATGAGGTCCCCTTCCAGACGGTGGACGACAACAAGGTCCAGATCGAATACAAAAAGGCCGTGCTTCGACTGGAAGTGACCCCGCATGTCATCGAAGGCGATACGTTGAAGATGGATATCACCACCAACAAGGATGAACTGGATTTTACCCGCACCGTATCCGGAAACCCCACGGTGATCACGAAAAGAGCCCAAACCAATGTGGTGCTCTTTGATGGTCAGACCACGGTGATCGGCGGTTTGAACAAACAGACCGACCGGGGCGTCGACTATGGCCTTCCCTGGCTTCGAAACATCCCCGGTCTGGGCTACCTGTTCAAAGGAGAATCGAAAAGCAACCAGATGCAGGACCTTTTGATCTTTATTACGCCCCATATTCTGAAAAAACGGGCAACGGTGACAATGGCGCCCAAGGAAAAGGTCGAGGCGGCGCCGGTTCAATAGCAACCCTAAGGATGGGGCGGCGCGCCAACCAATGTCCCGGCGCTGCCAATGAATGCGTTTATGGATTATTTCAGCATACTCAACCTGGATCGGGAACCCTTCTCAAACTCCCCGGATCCGGATTTTTTTTTCCAGTCCAGACAGCATGTGGACTGTCTACAGAAGCTCGAGTTGGCCATTCGACTGAAGCGAGGTCTCAACATCGTCATCGGCGACGTGGGTGCCGGAAAAACGACCTTGTGCCGGACCTTGCTGAAAAGATTCGCTTCCGACCCCGCGATCGAGTCCCACCTGATTCTGGATCCATCATTCAACGCCGCACCGGCCTTTCTGGAAAGCATCTGTTCCATGATCCTCGGCAAGCCTATCTCCGGCATCGACGAGCATGGCCTCAAGGAAAAGATCAAGCACCATCTGTTTCAAAAGGGCGTGGATGAGAATAAAACCATCGTTCTGATCATCGATGAGGGGCAGAAACTTCCCCTCTTTGGCCTTGAAATCCTGAGGGAACTCTTAAACTACGAAACCAATGATCATAAACTGCTTCAAATCGTTCTGTTCGCCCAGGAGGAATTCCATGAGATCCTGGACCATCGTGCCAATCTTGCCGATCGGGTCAACCTGATCCATTTTCTGGGACCGATGAGCCTTGCCGACACGCGCCAGATGATCGGTTTCCGGATCAAGCATGCCAGCAGTCAACCCCGTCCGCCACAGATGTTCACCGGGCCGGCCCTGATTGCCATTTATCGTGCGACTGGCGGCTACCCCAGAAAAATTATCAACCTGTGCCACCAATGCATGCTGGCGCTGATTGTCCAGAACAGATCCCGGGTGAACTGGCGCCTGGTTCGGTCCTGTATGGACCGGTCGCTGGCCCAGCGTGGACCTGCCCATGGCAACCGCCGGAGGCTGGTTTTGTCGGCGCTGGTTTTGTTGGCCGTCATCGGGATGGTGGTCATGGTTATCCCGGGTTGGCTTCCATCAATCTCCTCTTGGATCACAAGCAATCACTCGACAACGGTGTCGGAAAAATCCCAGCAACCGCCGCTTATGGCAGCGCCAATAGCGGTACCCGAAAAGCCGGTGCCAATCGAGCAATCGTCCGCAGATGACCCGATATCGGACATGATTCAGCCAACCGACGAATGGCTTGCCCCCACGCCTAAAAAGGGGCCATTACCCTCACCTACCCTGGCCGCTTCCATTTCCGACCGGCCAGGGGTTACGGATCCGGTTGTTGAAAAAGCCACAACCGATAGGCCGGCGCAAAATACGGATCATCTCAAACAGGAACAACCATCGCTTCTCGGTGCGTTGACCGTGCAGAGAAACGACACGCTGGGATTGATGGTCAAAATCATCTATGGTGATTTTCGTGACAGCACCCTCGAGGCGGTAATGGACGCCAACCCTCACATCGACCAAGCCGATGCCATTCGCGTCGGAGACACCATTGCCTTTCCAGCCTTTCCGGCAGCGTTTGTTCAACGCGCATACCCGCTGTGGTGGCTCAAAGTGGCTCAAACCGACTCGTTGGATGTCGCTTTTCGACGATCGATAAAAGCCGCGAAGAACAAGGACGCACCGTTGATGCGGATCATTACCCAGTGGGACCATCAAGCCGGATTGCAATACGGAATCTATGTCGCCGGCTATTTTTTCAATCTGGCTGCCGCCGAAAAGTTGATGGCCAATTTGCCTGCTGAATATTCCGGTTCCGCCGAAATCATTTCCGGCTGGACAGACCAAACCGTTCTTTTTGCAGATCCGTTTCTGGGAAAAGGATATTGACGACAGCAGGGCCGCGGAAGGATGTTGTGGAAACGTGAAAGAAAAGAAAAAACTTGGCGAAATGCTCATCGATGGCGGACTGCTGAGCGAAGATCAGCTCAAACAGGCCGTTGCCGATCACAAACGCAACAACATGAAATTGGGCGAATACCTCGTACGGGAGGGTATCGTCAGCAGTTCCGAAATCGTCAACCTGGTTTCCCAGCAGCTGACCATCGAAAAATACAGACCGGACGCCTATCCCATTGACATCTCCCTGTCTGCTGTGATCCCGCTTGAGATGTGCCAAAAATATCAATTGGTACCCATCGAGCGGACCGGCCAATTGCTGAAGATCGCCATGACCGACCCCATGGAGATCAACGCCCTTGATGCCATTGAAGTCTTCACGAACATCGAGGTGGAGGCGGTAATCTGCACCTATCAGGAACTCAACCATATGATTTCAAGCCTTTACGGCACCTATTCCGCTATCGGCGGGGTGCTGGACGGCATGAGCGACATGCAGATCGAGAGCGCCCAAGATGCGGAAACGGCGGCCATTTCAGAGGATGTGGAAGTCAGTTCCCTGCATGATATGGCGGAAGAGGCGCCGGTTATCCGCCTGGTCAACTCTATTCTCTCCCAGGCCGTTCGCGAGGGAGCCAGCGACATCCACATCTCGCCGGAAAAGGATTTCGTCCAGGTTCGCTTTCGTGTAGACGGCAAGCTTCATGAAGTGCCGGCGCCACCCAAATCATTGCTGCTTTTGATTATTTCAAGGCTTAAAATTTTATCCAACATGGATATCTCCCTTTCACGGATCCCCCAGGACGGCCGCTTTACCATTCGCATGGACAACAAGGAGATCAATATCCGGGCGTCGACCATTCCCACCATCTACGGAGAAAACATGGTGCTGCGACTGCTCGACACCAGCGGTGGTGTCTATTCGCTGGAGCAACTGGGAATGAACGAGGCAGATATTCTCAAGTTGGAACCGATCATCAACAAGCCATACGGTATGATTTTGAGCACGGGCCCCACCGGAAGCGGCAAGAGTACGACGCTGTATTCCATACTCAAGAAAATCAACCAGCCGGACATCAACATTATCACCATCGAAGACCCCGTTGAATACCGGATAAACAAAATCCGCCAGATTCAGCTCAACCGTAAAGCGGGCATGTCATTTGCCAGCGGCCTGCGTTCCATCATGCGTCAGGACCCGGATGTCATCATGGTCGGAGAGATTCGTGATTCGGAAACAGCCAGTATTGCCGTTCAAAGTGCCCTCACCGGCCACCGGGTGTTAAGCACGGTTCACACCAACGATGCTGCCGGGGCCATCACCCGGTTTATCGACATGGGCATCGAGCCGTTTCTCGTCTCATCGGTGATGCTGGTTTCGATTGCCCAGCGCCTGGTGCGGAAAGTCTGTCCATTTTGCAAAAAATCCTGGAAGCCGCCCGCGGCCGCCCTGTCCTACTGGGGGCTGGATAAGGTCCAGGGCGCCGATTTCGTTCAGGGAAAAGGCTGCTACAACTGCATGGACAAGGGGTATAAAGGCCGTACCGGTATATTTGAAATCCTGGTCATCGATGAAATGATTCAAGAGATGATCCTTCGCCGGGCGTCCTCCCAAAAAATTATGCGGGCCGCCAGGGAATCCGGCCACCTGCGCACCTTGAAAGATGATGCCACACGAAAAGTAATCGAGGGAGAAACAACCCTCGATGAAGCCGTAACAGCGATAATGATGTAGCCATCTGAGATTTTTAAAAGCAATTCTATGGCAAAGTTTTATTACCAGGCAATTACTGAAAACGGCAGCTCCGTGTCCGGCGCCATCGATTCTGATTCTGTGGAAGCCGCCACCCATGCACTCGTGGCCCGGGGGTATATCCCACAAAAAATAACCGATGCGTCAAAATCGGGGATCGGGTTTTTCCTGACAGAACTTCGGGAAAAACTGACAACGGTCAAACTGCCTGAATTGATCCTGTTCACCAAGCAGCTCAGGACGCTGATCCGCGCCGGCGTCCCCATGCTCAAACTCCTCCAGGTACTTGAAAATCAGAGCGAAAACATCAAGCTAAAGCGGATTATCGTCTCCATTTCACAGGATATCCGGGAGGGCGGAAGCTTATATGACGGATTCAGGAAGTACCCTTCTGTTTTTTCACCGTTGTACTGCAGCATGCTTCATGCCGGTGAAGCCAGCGGCGCCCTGCCCGAAATCCTGGACCGCCTGATCTATATCATGGACCATGACCATAAAATACGATCCGATATCCGGTCGGCACTCCAGTATCCAGCCATCGTCATTGTTTCCCTGCTGGCTGCGTTCCTAATTTTACTGACCATGGTCATTCCCAAATTCGCCGCTATTTTCCTAAAAACAGGACTCCAATTACCCCTGCCCACGTTGATCTGCATGAAATTGTACGCCATCTTGACCGCCTACTGGCCGGCGTTGATCTTGCTGGCTATAGGGTTGGGTATTCTTATCAAAATCTATCTTAAAAGCGAGATCGGGCGATTCAGACGTGATCGGCTGCTGCTTCATCTGCCGTTGTTTGGAATGTTGGTCCGCAAGGCGGCGATGGCAAGGTTTGCAAGTATATTTGCCATTCTTCAAGCCAGCGGCATTTCCGTGCTGGAAACCATGTCCATTCTGTCTGAGACCATCAACAACGCTGCATTGTCCAGAGCATTCGAAAATATTACCGAACGCCTGGAGGAAGGCCGTGGAATCTCTGGTCCGCTGGCCACATCGCCGTATTTCACGCCGATTATCATCAACATGGTTGCCATCGGTGAAGAATCCGGAAATCTCGATGAAATGCTTCATGAAGCGGCCGAACACTATGATTCAGAGCTCGAGTTTGCCATGAAACGGATCTCCGATTCCATCGGCCCGCTGCTGACGGTATGTCTGGCGGCCATGGTGTTGTTCTTTGCCCTGGCCATCTATCTGCCCATGTGGGATATGGTGAAAATGGTTAAATGATGAAAGATATTCGTTTCCATATCAGCCTGTATATTATCATTCCGGTTATTTTTGCCGGAATCGCCATCTTGTCCATCATCGTCACCTACAATACGACCACCTATTATCTTTCAAAAGCGTTGAACCCCCAATGGCCCGTGGTTTGGTGGGGGATGCTGCTGATCGCATTCACGCTGATCTGCGGCATCCTCATCGTTAAATTGATGATCGATCCGGTAAAGCGTTTTATTATAAAAACAGAAGGTTTAGGAATTGTAAAAAATGTCAGCCCGCAAAAAAAGACCGCTGTTGCCACCGATGACATGGGCAAGTATACCATGGTGTTCGAACAGGTTTCGGAATTGCTGAGCAAAGTCGAAGCCCGGCAACTGTTTCCGGATATCGTTGGACAGAGCAAGGTGATGCGCGGGGTGTTTAATCAGATTGTCAAAGTGGCGCCCAAAGAATCCACGGTGCTGATAACTGGTGAAACCGGCACGGGTAAAGAACTGATTGCCCGAAGCATTCACCAGCACAGCAAACGGAAAGACCAACCTTTTGTTGCCATTAATTGCGCGGCCATTCCTGAAGCGTTGTTGGAAAGTGAATTGTTCGGCCACGAAAAAGGGGCGTTCACCGGTGCAAATACCAAAAAACCAGGAAAATTCGAACTGGCTGATCGTGGCACCCTTTTTTTGGATGAAATCGGCGACATGCCGCTGGAAACCCAAGTCAAGGTGCTTCGTGCCATAGAGGAGAACACCATTGAACGATTGGGCGCCATAAAGCCGACAAGCGTCAACGTCCGTTTTATTGCCGCCACGAATCGAAATCTTGAAAAAATGGTTGACAGCGGCCTTTTTCGTCAGGACCTGTTCTACCGGCTGAATGTTTTTTCCATTATGCTGCCGCCACTGAGACACAGGCGGGAAGATATTCCCTTGCTTACTGAAAAGTTTTTGAACGAACAGGGCCGAGATCGATACCTATCGTCAGAAGCGCTTCAGTTGCTGATGACCAATAATTGGCCGGGTAATGTGCGTGAACTGAAAAATGCATTGGAATCGGCGGCCGTTCTGGCTAACAAAAAGATTCTGCCGTCCAACCTGCCCTTATCGTTAAAGCGAAACGAAAGCCTCAACGGGCCTACCCGTCACTCGGAAGAGAGAATAAGGGACTCGAATGGGAACGCGGATCTGGATTTGCGCATCAGGGATTATGAACGAAAAATGATCGTTGACGCGCTTCGCCGCGCTGGCGGTATTCAAGTCAAGGCCGCCGGCCTGCTGGGGATCAAGGAACGAAGTTTGTGGCACCGGATTAAAAAGCACCAGATCAATATCGCGGAGTTCAAACCATAACCGAGTCAAAAAACCTACAATATTCGGAGGATGGGTCTACATAGATTGTAGTTTTTGCATTTCTATGAAAAATGTTTTGAAGAATAGCCAATGGTCAGTTTTTTTGCGGAAAATGTTATTTTATATTTTTCCTTATAGTTAACTCATCCGCAGCCGATAATTTTTTAGCGGTTGGCATTGTCTGTGCTATTATATGTGATAACGATAACCTTTATGCCGAAATCGAGGAGCCATGACTGACCATCACAAAATGAAAAACGTTCTCGAGAACCAGAAGGGTTTTACCCTGGTTGAAATTATTGCCGTGTTGGTCATTTTAGGGATATTGGCCGCCGTTGCCATCCCCAAATATTTCAACCTCCAGGAAGAAGCCCGGACGAAAGCCCTGGATGCCGCCTTGGGCGAAGGCGTCGGAAGGGTCAATCAGCATTTCGCCAAGCAGTTGCTTATAGGCGACACGCCTGGTCAGATCATCTATAGCAACACCACCATCGGAACGAATCTCGGTGACTTCACCTTAAACACAAGTATTCTTAATAATACCATTACACTGCTTGTTACCGGAAATGTTGGTACCCCGCTTGCCGGGAATACAAGGGTCAAGACAATTCCACGCCCCGGTTCGCCCTGATTTCCTGCTTTTGGCTTCTAATTAAAAAACTGTACGCTGCGAGCAAAGGCCGTTTGCGATCAGCGGTCTTTGCCGGCTTTTTCTGATTCCCTGCTTAGCGAATAGGAAATCACCGATAGAATATACTCCGGATTAAGGGTACATACCACCGTTTCAGTAAGTTTGGCACGGGTCAAACCCGCTTGTAGCCAGTCATCCCACGCCCTGTCGCCTTTTGCAGCCGTAAGATCGGCAACCACGCGACTGAGCCGGTCGTAGTTGCCGATCTGATAGTATAGGTCGCATAGTATCAAAGCCGCGACCAGGCTGCCGGGCCGTTCGCTTCGATAGGCCTGCCAGAAAAAAACAGCTTTGGCCCGATTTCCCTGCAACCGATATATTTCACCGAAAATGGCCAACGGCCCCACGGCGCCAGGCCCGGCAACCCGGGCTTGCCGGGCATATCCGAGCGCCGTCTCCGCGTTTCCCTTCAAGAGTTGTATTTTTCCCATTGCCGTTAGAATTTCGGGGTCATCCGGCCATTTATTGAGGCACGCCTCGAGGTGTGCCTCCGCCTTTTCCACATTTCCGTTGACCAGTTCGCACATGGCATAGGCCAACCACATGGTTTTGGAATTCAAGGTGATTTCGGTGGCCTTTTTAAAATAAGACAGGGCCTGCGGATAGTCGTTTTCAATGGTTTCGTAATATAATCCCAGGTTGTGGTAGGTCACCCCTTTCTGCGAAAGGTTGAAATACCGGTCTAATGTTTCTGACCGCTGAAGCGCTTGAAATGCCCTGTCATTAAAGCCATGTTTCATCAGCTCAATACCGTAGTTGTTCTGCACGACGCTCAAGTGGGGTGATTTTTTAGCGTTGTCCCTCCAGAATATCAGACCATGACGAAACAGACTGCTGTAAGCGTAGGTGGAGTGCCCGATAGACGCCAGGATCACCGCCACGCTAACCACAAACAGCATCTGGAATTTCCGGCTGTAGGAAAAAAAACAAAGCGTCTGAAGCAAGAGAATGACCGGAATTACAAATAGTATCATGGAAGGGATGTAGTTGCGGTGTTCGTAGATCAGTTCGAGGCCAATAAAAGAGCCTTCGATAGCATGGTTGACGAAGAAGAAGATAACGGCAAATGCGATAAGCGGCTGCCTTCTGGAAAGCCAAAACAATGCGCTGGAAAACAGCACCCCCACCAGGATGATGCACGGCAGTGTCGTCCAGGGTGACCAAAGGGACGTGGATACGTCAATATCATGAACCAGGGTCAACTCGGATTGCAGCGGATAAAACAGCATCTTCAGATAAATCAAGACCACACGCGATTGCGTCATCATCCTTTCAACGGGTGTATACGGTCGTCTTTCATATCCGTCGAGCAGGTCAGTCGGGCCCATGTAAAGCAGGCCGACGAGAATCACCATGGCCAGCGCCGGTATCCCCCACCGCCACATCTTTTTGAAGGCCGTGCGTGACACGCCCCGGATCAAAAGCATCTCGTAGAAAAACAGGGAGACCGGAAGCATGGCACTGTTCTCTTTGGTTGCCAAGGCACACAGCGCGAACAATCCAGAGGCAGCGAAAAAACTGCACCTCCTGGGTCGTGTCTTGGCGGTTCTCGCTTTGAGATACCCATACATACTCATAATGGTGAACATGCCGGCCATGGACGCCATTCGCTGAACAATGTAGGTGACCGCCGTGACGTGAATGGGATGAATGGCCCATACGATGGCGGATAAAAAGGCGGCAAGGTGGGCCCGGTCATGATACCTGCTGTCGAATATGGGCAACGTCAGAGAATTTTTAATGAAAAGATATAAAAACACCGTGGCGGTAAAATGGATGATAAAATTGACCACGTGGAAACCGAAAACCTGATTCTTTCCAACATACCAGTTAAAGGCAAAGCTGAGGTAGGCCAGCGGACGTTTGACCCGTGCGGGCGTATCTGGGTCCTGCGATTTCAAGAAGCAGGCCTTTTTCAGGGATGTGACATTGATCTGCGTTAAATGAATGTTGTCATTGCTAAGGATGTTCGGTTCATCGTCGTAAATCCAGATGCCTGAAAAGCTCGGCGCATAAACCAGGAGAAGCGCGACGAGAAAAAAAAGGGCCGCTGAAACCGTCTGTCGGGTGGGTTGATCCAGCGTCAGGAAAAGGCTGGCTTCAGACGGTCTGACCGGTTTATCCGGCTCGCTGGGGGTCGGGGAACGGTGTGGATTCACATTCAGGTTCTGCCTCTCGGTGCTTGGGTGCGCATGGGAATATACCATGGTGTTTGCATAGACCTCTTATTACGTTAAAATCAAGGTAAATACAATTCGTTAAGAATCGATGGCGCCGGTGGCTTGAAAAACGGCAAACCCTCTGATTTGAGGTTTTATTCGGACTTAACATCTGATATTCAACTGTCATGCCGCCATTTTATCAATCACGGGATCAGATGGGGTTTACCCCCCTGGAAGTACTGGTCGTGCTGATCATCATCGGCATCATCAGCGTGATGGTTATCGGCCGCAGCGATATCGGCCAGACCGATCTTCTGGCCCAGACCGAGGTCATCAAATCCCATATCCGCTATGCCCAGTCCCTGTCTATGAATTCCGATCGAATATGGGGGATAAACTGCGATGCCACCGGGCAGTCTTACTGGCTTTTTGTCGACGGCGATCCTGACAACACCAGCAATCAACGCAAACTGCCCGGCGAGGAATCCAAAGTTGTCGACCTTACCCCATTTAAGCTGACCCTGAGCGCGGCTACCCTTTCTTTTGATAATCGGGGCCGCCCCTGTGACGACAATAGTGGGACCCAACCCATAGGCAATGATCTGTTGCTGACGCTCTCGGCAGGCGGTGGCGCGAACACAACCATTCGTGTGACCCGAAACACAGGATTTATCCCATGAAATCAAAGTTATCGGATAACTCGGGGTTTACCCTGATCGAAATCATCGTCACCTTGACCGTTACCGCCATCCTTTCGGTTATGCTGGTGCAGTTCATGGGTACCAGCCTGTCCAGAAGCGCGGAGCCAATTGTATCCATGCAGGAAGGCATGGCCCTGCAAAGCATCTTTGAAAGCATGAATGCGGACTATAAGCAGCTGCTGCTCACCGAAAACACACCCCTCGAGACCTTTAAAACGAGGGTTGAAACCGCCGGTTTTTACGGCACCTATGTACTAACCGACAGTAAATACATCCTGTTCGACGGCAGCCAGGTAGAAGTGCCCTGCAACACGCCGGGCTGCCGGATATTGAAGGTGACGATTTCAATGGGCGACCATTCATTAACGTCGCTGTTTACCCGATGATACGACTATGAACCAGATGAAACCGGCAGCGACTGCAATTGAAAAACGGCAACGATTGAAGGGTGACGCCGGGTTTACCCTGATCGAGATCATCATTTCTTTGGTCGTTGCCGGAATTCTCGCATCCATTGCCGGCATGGGAATCGTGTCCGCCATCAGCGGCTACGCCGTTATCCGTGAAAACGTCAGCCTTTCCCAGAAAATTCAACTTGCCACAGCAAGAATTAATCGAGAGCTTCTGGAGTTGACGGACATCAGCTACAAGGACGATACGCGGCCCTATATCGTCTATTACTCGGCGACCGGTCAGGCTCGGGCCATCGCGAAGGTGGACGATACCATCCGGCTGTATGAAAATTTTGAAGGACCGATTTCAGACACCGATCTGGAAAACAATGGTGACATTCTAACCGACAGGGTCGATTCGTTTGCCCTGAATTATTATCAGGGCGGCAGCAATTGGACCGGAGCCGACATCCGCGCGCTTTCCACCATTCAATTTTCATTAAACCTGTTTCACCAGGATGTTGACGGCCATAGCATGAATGCGACCCAGCTGGTTCATCTGAGGAACAACGACAATTATGGCGGCAATACCACCCTGCCCGTTGATCCACCCACCGGCGATCAATATACCTGTTTTATCTCGACAGTTCGGCCGGGTCCGTCTGGCTCCGACTTCACACCCATCCGAACGCTAATTCGATGGGCGCTGGTGATGATAGCGCTTGGGTGGGGGGTTGGGTGTCTCAAACCAAAAAAAACTGTCCGTCCAACCAAAGCGACAGTCCGGTTGAGCAAAAAAACCGATGGCAGCGCCCTGATCGGAATCATCATCGCCATTCTGGTCTTTGCTTCGTTGGGTGTCGCCATCGTCCCGATGATCAGCTCCTCCCAGTTGCATCGCACCGCCACCGGCAGATCCGTTCAGGCCTACTATCTGGCCGAATCCGGTATGCGATACGCCGCCAGTCAATATCTCAATGCGACCAGTGAAAACGCCAAATATACGGCGTTGAATTCCCTCCACGGTGTTGCTCACCAGTTGCAGGATAGTCAGGGTGCATTCAGTGTTTCCGTTAACCCGTATTATTTCCTTGTGGACGCTGATCTCGTAAATTCAACGACATTGATCACGCGCATATACGGAAGTCCTGAATATTCCTTCCCCTTGGCAGGCGGCAGGCTGAGCGTCGACGACACCGTTTATGCATTCTCATCCGCTTCCATTGCCGGGCAAGTGGTAACTTTTAATGCGTTGTCATCATCACTGACGGTGCCGGCAGACACACCGGTGTACCCGGTCGCGCAAACCACCGCGCAGACGGTTTCAAGCGGCGGTGATCTTTCTCTCTCTCCAGGTTCCGGCGACCTGTTTCCGGACCGAAACGGATCCTTTGTACTGGCTGGAAACACATACACCTACCGGGAAAATAGCCGTGATACCAATACCCTAATAGGCATCAAACGAACCGATGGTTCCGCTTTTTCAGATTTAATCGTAACCGCCAACGAAGACATTCGTCTGAAAAAATTTGTTAAAATCACCGCTACGGGTTCTGTGGGCAGCGGCGATATGATGGCATCCCGCGACATTGTGTATCACGTGCAGATCCCCGAGGAGAAAGCACCCCAGCGGTTCGTTTTTAAAGAAGCGTTCGACGACCTGGACAAGTGGAATCCATCCGTGCTGGGCACCCACGGAATTGCTGAACGCGGGGGAAACAACGTGCTTCGAGTCACCGGGATCGCCCAATCCGGGGTCGATACCCCCAGCGCCAGTTTGCTCACGTTAAATATGGGCGCCGTGCAATTCAATCCCGATGAATTCGATACGCAGGTCAAGGTCGGGTATGAGCCGTCATTACCGGCTTACTATTCGGCGGGAATCAGTTTCCGCTTAACCGACGGTGGCGATAAGACGTATGGGTTGTCCTTTCAACGAAGTGCGCAAAGCGGCGCTACAGCTGCCATTGACAACATTTACAACGGGCTGAAGCCCTTTAGCGTCGACAAGGTGCAGGCCGTTATCCTTTGGCAATCCACGGGGAGTAATGATTCGGACAAGCAATGGCTGGCCTACCGACAGATTTCAGATGTCAATCTGATTTCCAGTGCCCAGGAAATCACCGAACTTGAATGGGTGGACATCCTCGGTAAAAAATATTCCGACCCGATCACCGACCTGACCGCCGTGCCTGCATTGCCGTGCGATTACCGAACGATCAACCTCGGCTTTTCCAGCACATGCGACCCGCTGCTTTCCGACTGCACGACGGTGGAGGTTTCAATCGATGGGGGGGTAAACTGGATTCCGGTGCAGGCAAACGAAGCTGATCTCACCGCCTACGCCGGTCAGGCCATCACCACCATCCAGTTTCGAATCAATGCGGGCACCACTGGCTGGCATATATTTAACCTCGAATTCACCGCCGATGACTTCATCGTTGAAAACGCCACCCTGCTCTCCCGCTTCACAGAAAAGGCGTCCGTCACCTATTCCGATGGTGGTGCAGCCCCCATCCAACCCGGCGATCGCATCCTCGGCGGTAACAGTTTCGCATCGGCAACCGTATATGGCCGGCCGGTGATCGCATCCGGCGGCTGGGCCACGCTCGACGCCGCCGGCACCCTGCTCATCGATCAGGTTAACGGTGTTTTCCAGATCGGTGAGCGACTGTCGGTTGCCGGCAACCCTACTAATCTGGCGACAATCACCGGATTCAGGGCCCAGGACCATTTCATCCAGGCGTATTATGGGACCGAATCCGGTTGCGGCACGCCGAACACGGACCCCCTCGATGGTGAAAAACACCCCTACCCGATCGACCCCCCGGAATTGCTCTGGCCGCCGGATGAGGGCGAAGCATGGACGGCGGACAAGGACTATTTTCAGTTGATTCAGTGGGACGCGTTCAACGGTGCCGTCGGAACCGTTGAACCGGTCAACTCATTCGACCGGCCGAATACGTTCATCCGCAGCTCGGAGACTGCAATCCCGGGCCTCGGCTCGACCCTCGGCCTCCACACCTTTGGTAAAGGTTCCCTGAGCATCTACTTCGACGATTTCGGTTATCAATCTTTCGTTGATCAACCGGTCGCCATCAGCCAGCCCATTCAGTATTAAGGAGATGACGACGTGGATTTGAATGAATTTGTGAGAAATGCCCTCGAATCCGGCAGGACGGCGCTAACCGAAGCCGAGTCGAAAACGATACTGGGCCGTTACGGCGTTCCCGTGGTCGCTGAGACGGTGGCCAACACGGCTGCAGGCGCTGTTGCCGCGGCCGGCGACCTGGGTTATCCCGTGGTGCTCAAGGGCCTCGGCGAGGGCCTGCTGCACAAAACCGAAGGTGGTTTGGTTCACCTGAATCTGAACGATGAACAATCCGTGCTATCTGCGGCAGAGCAGATCCTTCAGACTGCAGCCAGCGCAAAGATTCTCGTTCAACCGCAAATTCGTGGGCATCGGGAATTCGTCACCGGCCTTTTCCGTGACCCCCACTTTGGCCCGGCGATTCTTTTCGGATTGGGCGGCATCCTCACCGAAGCGTTGTCCGACGTCGTCTTTCGGCTGGCGCCGCTCACGCGTCAAGATGCGACGGACATGATCGAATCCATCCGATCCCGTTCGCTGCTGGGGGCCTTTCGCGGAGAAGCGGCGGTGGACCGTGAACGCCTTGTGGATACGTTGATGGGGCTTTCCGCCATCGCCGCCGATTTTCCTGAAATTGCCGAGATCGACATCAATCCGCTGATCGTCACGGCAACCGGAGCAGTCAAAGCCGTGGATGCGCTGATCACCCTGACCGAACCGCATCGCGGGGCAACCGATGCCCACCCGGTGGCGCCATCGGCCATCCACTCCCTGTTCTATCCCCGTTCGGTGGCATTCATCGGCGCCTCCGCCCAGATGGGCAAGTGGGGGCATATGCTCGTCTGCAATACGATCAGCGGCGGCTACCAGGGGGATGTTTATGCCGTCAATCCAAAAGGCGGCGTCATCGCCGGCAAACCCGCCTATCCATCGGTGGTAGACATCCCCGGAGAAATCGACCTGGCGGTGGTAACCGTGCCTGCCGCCGGCATCATGGGTCTGATCCCCCAACTGAAAGCCAAGGGGATCAAAAACGTGGTGTTGATCACCTCCGGTTTCGGTGAAACCGGCCCTGACGGAAAAGCGCTGGAAAGGCAGTTGGCCCAAGAGGCACGGGCTGCCGGAATTCTCATCCTCGGTCCCAACACCATGGGCATCTGCAATCCCCATATCCATTTTTTCTGCACGGGGACGTCGGTCCGTCCGTTGGCAGGTTCCACGGCGGTGGTCGCCCAGTCCGGCAACATGGGGACCCAGTTGCTGGCCTTTGCCGAAGCGCAGGGCATCGGCATCCGGGCCTTTTCCGGCTCCGGCAACGAAGCCATGATCACCATCGAAGACTACATGGAAGGCTTTGAAGTCGACGAACTCACCCGGACCGTGATGCTGTATATCGAAAGCGTCAAACAGGGCCGCCGCTTTTTCGAAAGCGCCCGCCGGGTAAGCCAGAAAAAACCCATCGTGCTGCTCAAAGGCGGCCAGACCCGTGCAGGCAACCGGGCGGCATCCAGTCATACGGGTGCCATGGCGTCCGACACCCGGCTGTTCAACGCGGTGTGCCAACAGGCGGGCATTGTCAAGGTGGACCAGCCCATGGAACTGCTGGACCTGTCCGCCGCCTTCTCCTCCCTGCCGCTTCCCCAGGGCAACCGCATCGCCATCATGACCTTGGGCGGTGGATGGGGGGTGGTCACCGCTGATCTGTGCAATCAGTTCGGCCTGGCGGTACCGGATCTTTCCGCGGAGCTGATAGCCGTCATCGATGAGGTCCTGCCGCCCTACTGGAGCCGGTCCAACCCCATCGATCTGGTGGGAGAAAACGACCCGTCCATCCCCCTGACCGTCATGGAAGCGCTGCTTCGATGGAAGGGCTGCGATGCGGTCATCAACCTGGGTATCCTCGGGCGTCGTATTTTTCTCAAGCGTCTGGCCGATTCGGTGGAACACGCTGACCCCTCATATACACGAGAATTTCTGGATGACGCCGTGCATGCCTTTTCCGATTTCGAAAACAGCTACATCGAACAGATCGTCCGGTTGATGGAAAAATATGGCAAACCGGTCTTTGGGGTCAGCCTGCTCACCGATGAAAAGGATGCCACGGTCTATCGGGTGAAGGGCCATCATCTAAAGGGCGTGTTTTATGAAACACCGGAGCGGGCGGTAAAGGCAGCGGCCCGCATGGTCGAATACCAGCGGTTTCGTAAACGGCACACCGGTTAAAAAAAGAAACAAGTTAAAAATAGAATTGAACGTGCGCAAACAATAATGGGCCTGAATGGAAAAGAAAAAGCCTGAAAACAAACAGCCGACACATCTCGATCGTGAGGAAGACTGCCTGCATACCTTCCTGATGGCCGATGAAACCATTCGCGGGGCGGTGCTCAACGGCAGCCGGATGATCAACCAGATGCGCGGGAATCACGAACTGGGCATTCTGGAGACGCTGGTTCTCGGACACGCTTATTTAGGGGCCTGCCTGATGGGTTCCAGCCTGAAAGGCAAAGACCGCCTGGGATTGCAGGTGGACTGTTCGGGCCCCGTCAAAGGCCTGGTGGTCGAAGCCAACGCCACCGGCGACGTTCGCGGGTTTTTAAAAAACGTGCCCATACCTGTCGAAAAGCCCCTGGAAGACTTCAACCTGTCTCCGTTTTTCGGAGCCGGCTTCATATCGGTCACCCGCATCTTGGCCGATGCCAAGCGACCTTTCACCGGCAAGGTGATGATGGCCCATGGTAGTCTGGCCAAGGACCTGGCCCACTATTATCTCACCTCCGAGCAAATCCCCACCTCATTCAGTCTCAGCGTCAAGTTCGACCATCTGGGGAATGTGGCGGCAGCCGGCGGGATGTTCCTGCAAGCCATGCCCGACGCCGATGATGCGGTGGTCCGGCGGATCGAAGCGCAAGTGGTTGCACTGCCATCCATTGCCGCGTTACTGGCGGAAGGAACCGCACCGGAGGACCTGGTGCGCAGCCATCTGAGGGAATACTCGCCCCGTTTCATTGACAGACGAAACGTCGGCTTCATCTGCCACTGCAACCGTGACCAGATCCGCAATGTTCTCACCCTGCTGCCCATCGACGAATTAAAGGATATTCAGGAGAAAGGCCCTTTTCCCGTTGAGATTCGATGTCACCACTGCAATACCCGCTACCCGTTTGACCGGGAGCACATCGATCTGATCCTGGCGGCCCGCTTTTCAAAGAATTGAACCCCATGAACCCAACAAAGCTCCTCGTACCCATCGTAGGGGCCACTTTTTTCCGGCTGGTGCTCAATACCGCCAGGCGCTTTGCCTACCCCTTTGCACCGGTGTTGAGCCGCGGACTTGGCGTCTCCCTGTCTGCGATCACTTCCCTGATTGCCATCAACCAGGTGACGTCACTGCTGGGCGCGTTTATCGGCCCCCTGTCCGACCGACTGGGTTACCGGAAAATGATGATCGCCGGGATGGCGATGCTGGCAACCGGCATGCTGGCCGCAGCCATTTTCCCCATTTATGCAGTCGTCCTGGTGGCCCTGTTTCTGGCCGGACTGGGCAAAAGCATATTCGATCCGGCCGTGCAGGCCTGGGTTGGCAACCGGGTGCCCTACCGCAGGCGGGCACGGGTGATGGGCATCATGGAGACCTCATGGTCTGCCAGTACCTTGATCGGCATCCCGCTGATAGCCATTCTCATGGACAGGTATGGATGGCAATCGCCATTTCTGGTGATGGGCGGGTTGGGATGCATCGGTGCCGTCGCCTTGTTTTTTATCATCCCCACCGAGCCTGAACCGGCAAGTCAAAACGTATCACCTTCCGAATACCTCGGCGCCTATTCACGGTTGCTTGCCAACAAGCCAGCATTGGGCGCCCTGGGGTATGTGTTTTTTGTCAGTGCGGCCAACGACAATCTATTTGTGGTGTATGGGGCGTGGCTTGAAAAAAACTTTGGCCTGGGCATCGTTGCCCTGGGGTTGGGAACCAGCCTCATTGGCGCAGCCGAACTGGTAGGAGAGGGCCTCACCGCAGCGATTTCCGACCGCATCGGTTTAAGGCGTGCCCTGGTTGCCGGTTTGATCCTGTCCATCCTGAGCTACTTTGCATTGCCTTTTTGTAACACGTCCCTGACGGCGGCCCTCACCGGCTTGGCTGTTCTTTTCTTCATTTTCGAATTCACCATGGTCACCAGTATCAGCCTGTGCACCGAGATACTGCCGGGTTTCCGGGCGACGATGATGTCCGGTTTTTTTGCCACCGCAGGCATCGGGAGAATGCTCGGGGCGCTGACGGGCGGGGCGGTATGGCAGGCCGGCGGCATCCTCGCCACGGGCTGTCTATCAGGCGTGCTGACGTTTCTGGGGATGCTGTGCCTGGTACGCGGGCTCAAGGGGTGGAGCCGGGCCGACGCCAGATCAATGATTTAAGCCAACCGGTTTGCAGCCAGTTGCAGCCCGACGATCGTCTTGGCGTCCTGAATTTCACCGTCAGCGATCATTTTTATGGCCAGGCGCAATTCTACCCGATGAACGACAAGCAGTTCGTCCGGGTCCAGGCTCTGGACCGCCTGGGTGAGACCGGTAGCCAGAAACAGGTGAATGCGTTCGTCCGAGTATGCCGGAAGCGGGGTGATTTCTGCCAGTCCTTCAAAGTGCCGGGCCGCATACCCGGTTTCCTCGATCAATTCTCGCTCTGCGCAACGTCGCGCGTCTTCACCCGGGTCCAATGTGCCTGCCGGAATCTCCCAGATGAAGCCGCCTACCGCATGTCGATACTGTTTGAGGAGTACAACCGAACCATCATCCATCACCGGTACAATGGCGGCCGCACCGGGATGCCGGATAATTTCCATATCCATGCTGACGCCGTTGGGCAGGGTAATGTTCTCCGCGTAAAAATCGAATACCCTGCCCTTTCTGATCAGCGTGGACGCGTTGCCAATCGCCTTGTTCATTTTGAATCTTCGTGGTTCTGTTTGATGTGATCAACCAGTTCCCGCACGGTCTGGCCGCCGGGTGACTTCGCATTGGGGTTGAGGGCCAGCAGCGATTCCCAGGCCACCAGGGCGTTCTTCTCATCCTTGAGGTCATGGAAAAGGACGATTCCTTTGTTGAATCGAGAAATCTCATGGGTCGGATCGATCGTCATGGCCCTGTCGAAAGCTTCCACTGCCTTATCCGGACTGCCGCTTCTGCGGTACATCACGCCCAGATCGGTCCAGACATTGGCGTCGTCCGGCGCTATGGCCAGCGCCTTTTCATAGGCGTCGATGGCCGGTTCCGGGAGGTTGGCATCAAAGTATTGATGTCCCAGGTCGATCCAGGCCGTGACGTCCTGGGGATTTTTCTCGGTCTGTGCCTTGAGTATGTCGATTGCCTGTTGCCGCTCGATATCCATCTCCGCCGATGGTGCGGATTCATGGGGATCAGCGATTGTACCGCTTTTGTAAATACCGAAGGCGACGCCCGTTATAAATCCGATCAGCAGAGACGCCACGACAAACCAGATGACATTTTCTGATTTGATATATCCGGCTACCATTTTTTCGGCCATATTGGTCCTTTCCTATCATCATACCCATCAATTAATTATGAACGCTAATATTTTATTTTGGATGAAGTCATTCTATGTTTTAAATATAGACAGCGACTTATATCAATAAGCACAAAATTAAGCGCCTGCCACCCTGTTAAACTTTATTTGATAGCATGATCTTTTAGACATTATGGGTCGTGCACATGAAAGAAAAAAGGTCTTGGCGTGACAGAACCTGCCTATCGCGCCCGGTCCTGATTATACTGACGCGCTATTCGAAAATTTTTCCAGATATTCAGGAATCTGAATCATTGGCTCCCGCTCGTGCTGCTCGAGTCGATGCATTTCAGGCTGAAGCGTGTCTCGGACCAGGTGGTACTGGATCATTTCATCGAAGATTTCCTGTTTGATGTCCACCCGGCTCAACTTCTGGACACGGTTCAGAAAAGTATTGATGATCACGAAGGCCATCCGCCCCAGCGCCTTTGTATCCTGGTTCTTGTGCACCCGACGGTCAAGATCGACCTGGGCCATCACATCCAGACCCCATTTTTCATAGATGTCGATCAGCATGCCGGTTTCCACCCCGTAGCCGATGTGAAACGGAATGTTTTCGAAGATCCTGCGATATCCAGCGTACTCCCCGGAAAGCGGCTGCACAAACTGGGTCAGATCCGGCATGAACAGCGAAAATAGAGGCCGTGTCACCAGCTCCGTGACGCGTCCGCCACCGGTGGGCCGCAGCTTGTTATCTCCCAGCGAGATGGGGCGGTCGTAAAAGGCCTTGGTAAACTGGATGCGATCGGAAAGCAGCAAAGGCCCCAACAGCCCATAAGCAAACCGATGGTGAATGTTTTTAATGTCCGCATCGATATAAACAATGATGTCTCCCCGGGTCACAAACAGTGACTTCCACAGGTTCTCCCCTTTCCCTTTGAATTTCTCTAAATGCGGCAGGATGTCATTGGCCTCGTAGACCGTTACATCGTAAGATCGGGCGATGTGACGGGTCTTGTCCGTCGAGCCGGAATCGATGACCACGATCTCATCGATAAGCGGGTAACGCGTCATGAGTTCCGATTTCATGATCACGATCTCTTTGGCGATGGTCTTTTCCTCGTTCAGCGTGGGCAGGCACAAGGAGATGGAGATGTTTTTGCGCTGTTTGGCTTTAACCAGACGATCGAGGTCCTTGAATGCGGAATGGTGAAAGGTGTTCGATTCGATCCATTTTTTATTCATCACACACCCCGTTGTCCATGGCCGTGATCAGGGCCGGTATTTGCGCAATGCCCTTGAACATCGGCTCGATTTCAATCATGGCGCCATCCTGATGATAATTGTCCCCACGGGTCAATCCTAATGTGATCGCCGGAATCTTGCGCTGCAAAAAGATGGACAAGGCCGTTTCACTGGGTTCACTCACCGCTTCCACACCCAGGCGATTCAAAATCCGGGCGGCGCATTTGACCAGCGGGTGATTGTATCGCAGACGGGTGGCGCTGAGGTTGCTGATGCGGTTGAGTCTCAGGTCAACCGCGAACGCCTTGTTGGTCTCGTCGACGATATCTCTGATATCGCTGTAGAGTTCTTTGACCATTGAATCGGCATCGCTACGAATTTCGAAACCGATGTTGGCGTCATAGGCGACATTTCCATGGTTGAACCCGCCGGCGATCTTGCCGATCACGATCTGCGTGCGGGGTTTCTGTGGCAACCGCAGTCTGAGGATCGCATTGATCACTTCGTTGATGACCAGAATCGCGTTCGGCACGTGGTGCCGGTCCCACTGTTTTTCGGAGGCGATACTGCAACTGATCTCACCCCGGATCATGCCGTCGGAATAGTAATTGAGCCGTCCCAGTTCCACGCTCTCCAGGCAAATGGCACCCCGGATCGGTGCGGGCCAGGCCTGGAGCAACCGGCGGATGCCTCTCAGATTCCCCCGCGCCAGGCTGTGATTGGGGGCAACCAGAACGATGTCCGATTCAAATGTCAATCCCAGCCGCCTAAATACCTCCGGCAGGGAAGCCAGGACGCCTACGGCAGCCGAATTGTCCGATACGCCTATGCCGGCGATGATTTTATCCGTCACCTCATAATGCGGGTCAGCCTCCACTTCTGAAAAGGTGTCGAGGTGGGCCACGACAAAGATGGACTGCCTTTCAGCCGATGCACCGCGAATCACGCCGATGGGATTGCCGAAATCATCGATGCTGCACTCGTCCACCTGGAAATCGGCCAGGCGCTCCACCAGGTACTCCGCACGCCGTCGCTCGTAAAATGTGGGTGCTGAAATCTGCCCGATGAGAACAATGTTGCTGATGATGATTTCGCGAATCTTGCGGATCTGATCCACAAACGTCGGAATAACGTCGAGATATTTTTCCATACCATCCTCATGGTTGAGCGATCAGTTGGCGAAGATCGGTGACGATCAGGTCCGGTGAGACATCCCTGCAGCGGTCATCCGATTCTCTGCGGCGCAAGGAACGCCGGTCACCGGCAAAAAGGGCGGTCTTGAACCCGACAGTCTTGGCCGGTAGAACGTCATTGCGCATGTCGTTGCCCACATAAAGGACAGACGCAGCCGGAATTCCCATGTCAAACAGGACCGCTTTCGCCCGGTTGAACATAAAGGTAGATGGCTTGGCATGTTCCTCCCGCCAGGAAAAAAAGAGCAACCGTTGATCGACCCCCCCCATTTCGAGCGTTGCCCCGAGAAACCGCTCAAGCAAAAAAACAGTGTAAAACTGAGCGTTGGAGATAACCCCCATCGGGATCTTGCATGTATGGCATGCCGATAGCAGGTCTTTTAAGCCGGGCATGGGGTAGACCGGGTTTACAATCAGCTCGTACTCCAGGGCGAAATTTTTCACCGGAGAGATGTCATCCATACCCAGGACCTGCTGCCATACCTCAACGATATCCACCTCAGGGTAATCGATCCCCAGTTGGCGAGACGCGGCATGGCTTCGCGCGATGGCCAGGTTCAGCGCTTCGGCGAGACGGTCCGGCGTCCGGTGAATACCGTATCGACGCAACAAATCCTGCAGCGCGTCCACGCTTTCCGTCGGCTTTTGGTTGAACCCGATGTCCCCTGCCCCGCTGATCAGCAGCGTGCCGTAGACATCGAAGAGCATGGCCGCAAAGCGCTGCATTTTAGACAGATCCGGGGCAACGCCCGCGGGAATCGGGGCCAACGGGCGGATATGCCGCGCACATATGGCGTCCTTACCTGGCATATGCGCCCCATCTGAGCAGTGAGAATCGGTCGAGATCGAAAAACGCCTCACGCAAGGCACGCTTGTCGATACCATGGCAAACCGGATGGGTGACAATCTGACCGTAAATAATCAGGAGGCGATTGCGGTATTGCACGGTGCCATAGTGCCGTAGAACAGCCCGGCGGTTGTTTTCAATCGTCGCCGACGGGTTCGCAACCGCTCCTGGACAGAAAAGCCAGGGATTCAGCGAGACCAGTTTTCCCTTGGCCGATGGGGAGGAGATCAGGCGTGCGAGGACCTGACGTTGGAATTTCTCGCTTAATAAGCCAAAATCGATGGTCTCATTGCGGGTCAGACGGGCTAAGGCGCGGTTTGCCTGATCGGCGGCGACAATGTGGCCGTATTGATCAGCAGCGTTGAAGACCGCATGATGCCAGTCCCGGGAAAAGGTCTCGGCATCGATCCAGGTCAGAGGAACATTGAGGCGGTCATATAAAAAATCAAGCTTGATCCCGTTTTTCTCGAAATCCGTAATGATCTCCCCGAGCCGTCGACCCCACAGCAGCTTGCCGGCGGTCCAGGGCTCGAGAAAAGCGAGCCCGAACCCTTCGGAAATGCTCGTGGTGACCATCGACTCCGAGTTTTCTACAAGCGTGGAAAAATCAGTGTTTTTCCCGACCTCGAAATCGACGCTCAGGTGGTTTTCCCTCACCCACTCGATCCAGTCCCGGTAGCTGGAAGCATCTGCTGGACTGTTCGGCGGCTGTGTGACGGCCAGCCGCTGTCGGTTTTTGAAAAACATGGACAACAGGATGGCCTCACCCAGGTTCTTGCGCCGAAGGGCGCGGACCGGGTAGAGAATCTGCGGCTTCGGGCATCGGCCCTCCTTGCCGGCAAGGCCTTCGATGGCGTTGGGGATGTGGTGAAGACCTGCGCGATCCAGACCGGCCCGCATCAGGATGTCAGCATCCCGGGCGTTGATCACGCCGTAATGGCAATCGGCTGGATACTCCTCCGTGAAATAGAGATCGGGCCGTCCGTCTTCGGCGAAATCGTGGATTTGCAGAAAAAGGTTGACCCCGGCCTGCTGGAGTTTTTTAATGATTTGGAGAAATTGCCGGTTCTTGGCCAGGGTCGGGTTATGCACATGCAGCACGTCGCATCCGCCAGGCCACTTTTCAATCAGCGCCTCGAGCACCCGCCCGGCAACCCCGTCGGCTGCCGGTGGTGAACTCCCCGGCTGGTCGTAACCCAATTCGGGGATTTCCAGCACCTGGCAAGGCAATTCGGCGGCTGCCCGATCCCCGGTCAGGACGAGGGTATCAACAGTGCCATGGATGGCCTCGACCTGCCGCTTAAGGACAGTGGTGACGCCCCCCGTTTTCAGATGGTAGTGAACAAAGGCGATCTTCATGGTACCTCCGCAACGGAACCATCGATCATCGACCGCTTGTCGGAGTAATCTTGGCGTGTAGTGTCATTGTTGAGTAACCGGGGCGGTTTGTCAACCGCCTGTGGTCGGGTCTGAAGGAGGCACAATGGGTAAAAATATCGGTTTTGTGTCTACCCGCTTCGCAGGAACGGACGGGGTATCCCTGGAGGCGGCCAAATGGTCGGAGATTTTAGAGCGAAGCGGACATCGTTGTTTCTGGTTTGCCGGTGACCTTGACCGGGATCCGCAGCGGAGCTTCATTGTCCCGGAAGCCTTTTTCCAGTATGAAACGAATCAAATCATTGATGCGGCCATCTTTGGCAGGAATCGGCGAAGCCCAAAAACAACCCGGGCGATTCATCATCTGGGGGCGCGCCTGAAAAAACGACTTTATGAATTTATCGATCAATTCCAGATCGAAATGCTGGTGGCGCAGAACGCGCTGACCATTCCCATGCACCTGCCGCTGGGGCTGGCCATGACCGAACTCATCGCCGAGAGCCAGATTCCTACAGTGGCGCATCACCACGACTTCTACTGGGAACGAACGCGATTTTCGGTCAACGCCGTGGGCGATTACCTGCGCATGGCTTTTCCGCCCAACCTACCGAACATCGAGCACGTGGTCATCAACTCTGCGGCGCAGGAGGAACTGGCCCTGCGAACGGGCATCTCATCGGTGGTCATTCCCAATGTGCTGGATTTCGAACATCCACCCGAATATGACGAAAAGGATACCCACGTATTTCGACAGCGCATCGGTCTGGCACCGGAAGACCTCCTGATCCTCCAGCCGACACGCATCGTGCAGCGCAAAGGCATCGAGCACGCCATCGATCTGGTTCACCAACTGCAGGATCCACACTTCAAGCTCATGATTTCCCACGAGGCCGGCGACGAAGGCTTCGAGTACGCCGAATGGCTCACTGATCATGCCCGCGAGCGGGGGGTGGACCTTCGTTTGATCGGTACGCGCGTTCCGGGCGCTCCGGGCCGGCCGACACTCTGGGAACTCTATGCGCATGCCGATTTCATCACCTACCCCAGCCTTTACGAAGGCTTCGGCAACGCTTTTATAGAAGCGGTTTATTTCAAGAAGCCACTTCTGATCAACCGCTACGCCATTTTTGTGCGCGACATCGAACCCAAGGGATTCGAACTGATTGTCATGGATGGGTTCCTGACCAAAAAAAATGTCCAAAAAGTCCGGGACGTACTCGAACAGCCGGCCTTGCGGGAGCGGATGACAACGCACAACTACGCCGTGGCCGCTCGCCACTACTCCTACGCCACGCTGCGCCGAAAGCTGGACAACCTGATGGCCACCTTCTTCGGTGTCAACCAAACGGTCTCGTAGGCGCCGATGGGGATCTTACCGGCCTTGAACGGTTTGCCGCCGAGAAGTTCGGTAACCATGGAATGCGTTTCCTCGCCCGGCAGACCAACGCTCAGGGTATCGCTGGAAAAGTTGGTCAGCGCATACAAGGTCTGATCCGGGCAAAAGCGGCGCATCCCGAAAATCCGGTCGTCGAGGGGAAGTATTTCCATACCGGCCGACGGATGAAAAGCCGGCTGACGGGACCGGGTGCGGAGCATGCGGAGATAGGGGTGGAAAACCTGCGCCCGAATACTCTGCGGATCTGATAGTTGCGCGCAGACGGAGTCGACCGAAAGCCGCTCGCGGTTGATGGTTCTTGCCTGCCCGGTCGCGCTGACCCCTTCAGCCCAGTTGCGCGAACCTAAAAGACTGTGGATGTATATACCGGGAACCCCGGGCAGGGCCAGTACCACTGCCTGGGCGGCCAGGAAACGGGGAATGTGAAACGGGTCTTCCGAAACTGCTGGGTTTCTCAGCGCATCCAGAAAGGTGATGTTCAGCTCATAGGGGCTGTTGGAGCCGTCCGGGTTACGTTTTTCGGATATTAGGCCACCGTTTTGGCAAACCCGGTCTGCCAGCCAGGCTATCTCCGATGCAGGCAGAATTCCCTCCAACGGACGAACACCGATGCCGTCATGGGAGGCGCTAAAATTAAAAAAAGTCGTTCGTGTCGATGGCGCAGCCAGGCTTTGGGCCCAGTCGGAGATAAAGCGGGCGCTGCCTTTTGCCAGTGAATAAAACAGCAGTGGCGGCAGGGAAAAATTATAGACCATTTGGGCCTCATCGCTACCGCTGCCGAAATAGCTGACATTTTCAGCGTGGGGCACGTTGGTTTCGGTGACCAGCACCACCCCGGGTGCCCTCAGATCCAGGATTCGGCGAAACAGCCGAACCATGTCGTGAGTCTGCGGCAGGTGGATGCAGGCCGTGCCGATTTGCTTCCACAGGTAGGCGATGGCGTCCAGCCGAATGATACGGGCGCCCTGGGAAACATAAAAGAGCAGCGTCCTCACCATGTTTTCCAGGACGTCGAGGCTCCGATAATTGAGGTCGATCTGATCGGGGCTGAAAGTGGTCCACAAATGAACCCGCCGACCGGATTGCTTCTGGTACGCGGTCAACAGGGGCAGGGCCCGGGGCCGGGTCACCTCGGAGAGGTCTGCCGCCGCATCGACCTCGATGGCCAGTTCATCGAACCCCTTTTCATCTGCCAGATAGGACTTGAACCATTGGCTTTTGGCAGACACATGGTTGGCCACGAGATCGACCATCAGCTTGAACTCCCCGCCGATGGCCTGAATATCCGCCCAACTGCCCAAGTCAATGCGCACCGCTTGAAAATCCGTAACCGAAAACCCATCGTCGCTGGAATAGGGGAAAAAAGGCAGGATGTGAATACCGGAAAACACCCCCTTGAAATGATCGTAGCAAAAGTGATGCAGAGTCTCAAGCGGTCGCTCTTTATCACGTAAAAGCGTGTCGCCGTATGTAATGAGGATAATATCGGCCTGGGTGAAAAGGCCCTTTTCCTCAACCTGCGGCTCGGGTGAAACGGCATCCAAGACCGCCGCAAGGCGTGTAAAGGCGGCAGCGCCTTTTTGCCGGCCGTATATCCGCTTTAGAATCGCTTTTATTCCGTTTATGCTTTTTTCCAAAACAGGTCGTTTGCCCAGTTGTCGTATAAAGCCGTTGACATCTACGGTCTATTGATGTTTTTTTAAAGCAACCGCCGCGGGTTAGCGGACGATGGTTCATGAAATGCAGCACCCTCTGCTAATCGCCTATTAAGGTGCCGCTATGTATATCCCCTTTGACAAGGTTCATAGCATCGGCTTTATCTCCACCCGATTCGCCGGAACCGACGGTGTCTCCCTGGAAACCGAAAAATGGGCCAGGGTGTTTGAAAAAGAGCGGTTCCATTGTTTCTATTTTGCCGGTGAACTGGATCGCGACCCGGCACAGGGCTTCCTGGCTCCCAAAGCCCATTTTATGGATCCGGAAATCCGGGCGATTTTCAACACCGCATTCGGTTCTACGGCCAACCGGGTGAGGGATCGCAAACTGACCACCCAGATTCATGCAATCAAGGAGCACCTTAAGGATCAGCTATACGATTTCATTGCTAAATTCAACATCGATCTGCTGATCCCCGAGAATGCGCTGACCATCCCCCTCAACATTCCCCTCGGTCTGGCGATTACCGAATTAATCGCCGAAACGGGCTTGCCGACCATCGCCCACCATCACGATTTTTTCTGGGAGCGCCGACAGTTCAAAACCAATTCGGTCTGGGATTATCTCAACATGGCGTTCCCCCCCACCTGCCGACCATCCGCCATGTGGTCATCAATTCATCGGCCGACAACCAGCTCGGCCTCCGGACGGGTATTTCCGCGACCCTCATCCCCAATGTCATGGATTTCAAGAATCCACCGCCACCGCCGGATGACTATGCCAGCGACGTGCGTCAGGCGCTGGGGCTCGATGCGGATGAACGATTAATTCTCCAGCCCACCCGGGTGGTTAAACGAAAAGGAATCGAAAATGCCATCGAACTGGTCAGTCGGCTGGGCATGAAAGCGCGGTTGGTCATCTCACACGCCTCCGGAGACGAAGGACACGACTACGAACAGCGTATCATCGAATACTCCCGCCGCATGCAGGTCAACACGCTATTCGTTTCGGATATCATCAACGACACCCGTGGGATGACCGCGGACGGTCGAAAGATCTACAAGCTGAACGACATCTATCACCACGCCGATTTTATCACCTATCCCTCCACCATTGAAGGTTTCGGCAACGCTTTTTTGGAAGCGGTCTATTTTCGCAAACCGATCATGGTTAACTGCTACTCTATTTACACCTTCGACATCAAACCCAAAGGATTCACGGCCGTTGAAATCGACGGATATGTGACCGATGAAGCAGTCGCGCACACCCGATCGCTGCTCGAGGATGAAAAGCTGCGAAAAAAAATGGTCGAGACCAACTATGCGCTCGCCGAAAAATTCTATTCTTACGAGGTGCTTCAGGATAAATTGATGAATTTGATGGTGTAGAAGGATTGGTTGTAATTGGTCGGGTTGGAGTATGAGTTATGGATCTATTCACCTGTTCCCCATAAAAACGTGAGGTAGCACAATGGCGCTTTATTTGGTTCAACATGGAAAATGCCTGAACAAATCCGAGGATCCTGAGAAGGGCCTCTCGGCCGAAGGAAAGATGGAAACCGAACGGATCGCCGGTGTGGCCAAAGGCTACCGGGTGAAGGTTTCACGAATCGTCCACAGCGGGAAAAAAAGGGCCCGGGAAACCGCCGAGATCCTTGCCTCGCTGTTGTCGCCGGCAGATGTCCTGGGGACTTGCAACGGCATGAACCCACTGGATGACGTTCGCGCCTTCGCCGACAGCCTCGAACTGGGCAAGAACGTGATGCTGGTCGGCCACCTGCCCTTTCTGGAGCGCCTGATCGGCCTGCTGGTGTGCGGCGACCCGGACCAGACCGTGTTCAAGCTGCAAAACAGCGGCATCCTTTGCCTCGATCGCCTTCCTCAAGTAAAAAACCCGGTCATCCGCTGGGCCTTGATGCCATCCATCAGATAGTCTTTTAATTTTGTTTTATTTGATATTTGTTTTTTTGTAATTTGTTATTTCCGGGTTGCCCGGGTTAGGGCTTCCCACATTTTTTCCGGCGCATCGATGATCAGTTTATCGGGATGAATGAAGATGGTCTGCGCCTCGGGAAGAAAACCATCGAGGATCTTTTCGGCCTGTGAAACAAGTGCGTCAATTTTCATGCCGGAGAGGGTGCTGACGATTTTCAGGTCATCGTCAGCCTGCTGATACAGATAACTCAGTCGGTCGCAGGCCACACGGTAGTCGACTATCTTCTGCGCATATCTGTGGATGTATGCCTGAATTTCGGCCATCAGCATCAAATCGTATAAAAGCCTCGGGTTTTTTAAGGCTTCCGCTGCGGTGACGATTCCTTTTTCCTGCCATTCATGGCGTGCCTCTGTTTCGATGGCTTCCAGTTGTGCCGACAGTGCGTCCCGGATTGCGCCAGCATCCGTCTTTCTCTGGGCCATCTGACCCTTGAGCAAAGCGATGTCCGCCATGGTCTGACGCAACCGTTCCGCGTTGTTATCGGCCGCTGCGGCCGATGGCAATACCAGCAACAGCAGAACAATAACAGACATCAGGGATGGACAGGTGGTCATCGATGGTTTCACGGTCTATTTCCCTGTGGCGTCGAGCTTGCGTTTCATATCCTCGGAAAGAAACAGCCGGGTTTTTGGATTTTCCCAGTGGGCCATGCGTTTGACATTGATCAGTTCGATTTGATCCCCCTGCCAGTCGGAAAGGATGCCCACCACCCGGGGTGAAAGGTGGGAAAGACTGTTCAGGGAGAGCCCCTTGCCCTTCCATCGGGACAGGTGAACCGCGGCCTCCGGAGACAGCTCCGTGAGGCCGTTCAGACCCAACCAATCCCCTTCCCATGCCGATAGTTGACGGGCTGCATCCGGCGACAGGTCGGTCAACGCGTTGAGGAACAAATCTTTGCCTTTCCATGCTGACAGACAGCGCGCAGCTTCCAGCGACAGCTTGGTCAGCCTGTGTTTCTGAGAAAAATCACCATCACAGATATTTTTCCAGATCGTTGCGTTGCCGGTGTCTGTGACCAGGATATCATTGCCGGGTTTTTGCGTTGAGGTTGGCATGCGCTTTTCGATATCCTGCCATATGGACGCCAGCGTCCGCGGTGATGCCGGAATCGCGTCGATGTTTAACTGGGCCAGCTCGCTGCCATGTATTTTTCTGATTTCATCCGCCTGTTTAATGAAACCATCAATATCGATATCGCTGGTTTTGCCGGCCATCAGGGCCAGCAATGCCGCCTTGCGGGAGAAAAACAGCAACACTTCGCTGCTCTTGACAAGGATGCTTACCGGGGTCTCCAGCTTTTTAATATAGGCATCTCGTCGTTGAATCGCCGAAAGCCCCAGACTGATGCTCGGATCCGCTAGCGCAGATGTAAACGGTATCCCGCCTTTACCTGCGTTCTTGACCTTATCGGCGATGCCTTGGATTTCCGCATCGATTCCGGCCTGGTAATAGGCGCGCAGCTCCCCAATTTGCGACTGCTTTTCGATGATTCGGCGTCGCAATCGGTCCAGGTTTTCGGCAGCCGCCTCGAGACGGGATTGATCGGATGGACCGTGAACGGCGGCCACCGGCTTCTGCACCTGAAGCGCCGACTCAACAACGTCGGCGGTATCCCGGCCACCGGTTTCCGTATCCGGGGTAACGGGCTTTGATGCGAGCATGTTTTGGGGAATCCCGAAAAAATATCCCGCCAGAGCGAGAAAAAGGATAACGGCAACTGATCTCAGGACGGCTTTCTTTTGCCTGCCCATGGCAGGTTTCGACGTTTCCTGCAGGGGCGCTGGTTTCTGCCGGTCTTTAAAACGGGCGGGTGTCGGTTTTGTTGCCGATCGGGAGTCGACTGACGGGCCTTTTACCACTTGGCTTTCATCCGATTCGGCGGTTTTTCCGATTAGCCCTGCCGATGTTGCGGTCTGAGGGCGGTCTGTGGGCTCAAGGCCGTTGTCTTTTTTTTGATGGGCAACGATATCATCGTTAACCATTTTCTTTTCTGGCGCTTCGACGGTTTCCTTTTTCGAACCCGAGTCATCCGAAGCGGCTTCCGGCAGATGGGACTCATCGTCGCTTAATGCGATCGCTGTCAATATATCTTCGATGTCATAAGAACTACGATGCGTTTCATCATTTTGTAGTTCAAGATGTTGCGCGTCTTCAGGCCCTGCGTCATCGTCCGCATCGGATTCTTTTACCGCCTTTTCCAGACCGGCGGAAAAATCATCAGCGGGCTCCGATTCAGACACGTCGCCCGTTTCTTTTACCGAACCCGCGTCAGCCAGATCACCGCCCTCAATCTGGGCCAGGATACTCTCAAAAGCCTTTTGCTGATCCTCGTCTAAACTGTCATCTCCACGGTCCTCAGAATTTGCGGGCGCTGCATCGGTGGGGTTTTGGCTGATAATGGGGTCGATATCTTCGCTGAGCGCTGCCGGGTCTCCCACGCCCCGTTCCTGTTCGTCCTTTTCTCCAGTCCTGGTATCATTGGGGGAACCGTCAGATTGTTTTTCTTCCTGGCGGTCAACGTCACCCATGATTTTTTGGAATGCAACCAATTCGTCTTCATTCATGCCTGATGAAGCGTCTTGGCTGCTATTTTCTGGATTATCGATTTCTGCCACCCGTTTACCCGTTGTCGTTGATTCGTCATTTAAAATATCGTCGAATGTCGAACAAACTTAAGGATTTTATCTATATCCAGTTACTTCGGAACCTGGTTTTACCCGCACCTTGGCTGATCTGCAAGATAAGTGCTGGTTTCGTTGACCGGATCAATCAAGTTCGAAAAATTCGTCACCCCGATATAACCAGATAAATTTCTTGATCATTTTACTAACCGGGTTTATATTTGAACCCTCCCCGCGGCAGGCCGCGGGGAGGGTTCACCGTAAGGATAAAAAATCAATTTTCAGTTCGCTCGCTAACCCCGCCGCAAGCGGCGAGGAATGCGCTCGCTATCGCGGTTCAACCTCATATACAGCAAAAATAAAGGCCGCTGTTAAACGGGGTAGGATTGCACCGAGGAGTGAGTCACCATGAAAAGAACCATGATCAAAGGAACCGGTCGTTATCTGCCCGCCCGCCTCGTCACCAATGACGATTTGGCGCAGTGGATGGACACCTCCAACGAGTGGATCATTCAACGCACCGGCATTGAACAGCGTTACTGGGTCCCCGAAGCGGGTGGCGTCGGCGCCTCCGACCTCGGATTGGAGGCTTCAAAAATCGCCATGGAGCGCTCCGGATGGGCGCCTGAAGAGATCGATCTGATCATTTTTGCCACCCTAAGCCCGGATCTATTTTTTCCCGGTTCCGGTTGTCTGCTGGCCCATAAACTTGGCCTCTCGTCCACACCGGCGCTGGACATCCGCCAACAGTGTACCGGCTTTTTATATGGTGTGGCCACTGCTGACGCTTACATACGCAGCGACCAGGCCAAGCGCGTACTTCTGGTGGGCGCCGAGGTACACAGTTCCGGGCTCGATATTTCGACCCGGGGCCGGGATGTAGCGGTTATTTTCGGAGACGGGGCGGCGGCTGTCTGCCTGGAAGGCACGGATACGGATATCAAGGAGGGCGTTCTATCCTCGTGTTTGCATGCCGACGGTTCCCTGGCCGAAAGCCTGATGACCTTCGCGCCTGCATCGCGTGAGAATCCACGGCTGGATGAAAACATGTTGAAGGAAGGGAAACATTTTCCCACCATGGACGGCAGGACTATTTTTAAGACCGCCGTTCGGCGCCTTCCAGAGGTGGTTGGGGAGGCCCTTAAAAAGGCGGACATCCCTTTGTCAGCAGTCGATCTATTCATCCCCCATCAGGCCAACCTGCGGATCAATCAGGCATTCGCCAAGGCCCTGGATCTTCCGGAATCAAAGGTCTATAACAACATTCAGCGTTTTGGAAACACCACGGCAGCCAGCATTCCACTGGCTCTGGACGAGGCAATCGAAAAAGGCCTCGTCGGCGCCGGCAGCACGGTCATGTTCCTGGGGCTGGGTGCCGGTGTCACCTGGGGGGCCGTGCTTTATCGGTTTGCCGCTTAATGGCCGCAAGATGATCGGAGGTCTAAAAAAAAATTTTGAAGCCACACGGAATGGTAAAATTATTGGTTCGAAACGGAGCCGATGCGTTGAGCAGCTGGTGATGGGATGAGACGGAAAAAGACGACCCGGGGGCCTTCCTAATTTTCGTCTCTGGATTCATGAAAGATGGCGTGGGACTCCACGGACGAATAAGACCGTGAGCAGGAAACGCTGTTGGCAAGCACCGTGCGGATCTTGTCAAGGGACATGCAATTGTCCATACAGTCGGGAAAAAGATAACGATCGACACATTCCCGGCATGGGCTTTTCACCAGGTAGCCGATATCAAAGTCAAAGCGATGTCTGTATTTATTGGCCATGGATATCAATGATACGTTTTGGTAATTCATTTGCCGGCAGCGCCTTTTTTGGGCCCACTCAAACCGGGATGCGTCACTTGATCCTTATGTCTTGATGATTAGCATAACCGGTTGGCCTGCACAAGGCAAAACCCGGTATGTGATTATCTTGACACGGCCGCCGATATTCACCTGCGTGGCCGAGGAAGTCCACAATAATTTAGAACCTGACAGGCGGCGACTCATGATAAATGATACAGTAATGAGATCCTTTTCTTTGCGCTCCTTCTTTCAATCGCTTTTTTTTTCAATGCTCCTGTTTGGCATTCTTGCTTGTTTCTACTGGCGAGCCCAGGACGTGGGCACACCGTTGAAGGTTGTGGAGTATGCGCCGCTGTTCATTTTCGTGATCTTTTTCGGAATTCTGCAGTGGCTGTTTCAGAAAAACATCCTGGCCAAACTGATCGACCGTCAACCCGACGCACCGCTGACCCATAAACCGGCCGCCACGATTCCCCGGGAATCCGATACGGATCGAAATAAACGCCACAAACATGATCAACGACTGTTTGTGCATCTTTTTTCCGTGCTCCAGCGTGAGGGACGGTTGATGGATTTTCTCCAAGAGGATCTTTCCCGATATGAAGACGGTCAGATAGGGGCCGCCGTGCGCAGTATCCATGAAAACTGCAAGAAGACCGTGGCCCGCTACCTCTCGCCGGAACCGGTCATGAAGCATGCCGAGGGCGAGACCGTCGAGATCGCCGCCGGATTCGATCAGCATGCCGTCAAACTGGTGGGCAACGTAGTTGGCCAACCGCCCTTTTCGGGCATTTTACGCCACCGGGGATGGCAGCTGCGGTCTATTTCACTGCCGAAACTGTCAGCGGCGGAAAACCCGAACCTCATCGCTCCTGCAGAAGTTGAGATCCAGTAATCGCTTTTAACCCAAACGCTGACACGCCACCTTCATCCGCTGGCCGTCAAATAGGATCACGGTGGTTGGGTCGGCAAGACAGCCATCGCAGGGTCCAACCCGAAGGAGGATATTCTTGACTTCGGAAAGTCGTTTTGTCGTCGGCATCGATCTGGGTACCACCAACAATTCGGTTGCCTATGTAAAACTGGGGAATGTCGAGAACGACCGCCCCGCTATCCAAAAATTCCCGGTCCATCAGTTGACCGGCCCCGGTGAGTTCGCCCCCCATTCCGTCCTGCCGTCATTTTTATACATTCCCGGCGAATACGACATCGCCGATCAGGACATGGCCGCCCCATGGACCATCGATCAACGAAGCCGGGATGACCGAAATTTTGTGGGCGCATTTGCCCGAGACCATGGCGGCAAGGTGCCGGCACGACTGGTCTCTTCAGCCAAAAGCTGGCTGTGCAACAAAAGTGCGGATACCCGAGCCAGAATTTTACCCTGGGGAGCCGGGGACGAGGTGTTCAAGGTTTCGCCGGTCCAGGCGTCGGCCGCCTACCTCAAACACATCCGCAAGGCATGGAATGTGGCCATGCAGGATGATGAGGAAAATTATCTGGAGAACCAGATGGTGGTCGTCACCATACCCGCCTCCTTTGACGAGGTGGCCAGGGACATGACCCTGGAAGCAGCCCGCATGGCAAGCCTTCCAGATGTCATTCTGCTGGAAGAACCGCTGGCCGCATTCTACAGCTGGCTGATCCGGCACGAAAAAGATTGGCCCGACCACGTATCCACCAATCAATTGATTCTGGTGTGCGACGTGGGCGGTGGCACCACGGACTTCACCCTCATCTCCCTGCAGATGGCAGACGGCAGCCCTCGGTTCGAGCGTATTGCCGTTGGTGATCATCTGATCCTGGGAGGTGACAACATGGATTTTGCCATCGCCCGCAGCGTGGCCCGCCGTCTGGGAAAATCACCCTCCGCCATGGACAGGGATGCCTGGAAAACCCTCTGCCACCAGTGCCGCCGGATCAAGGAAAATATCCTGGACGGCATTTCGGACAGCGGCCGGGTCACTCTGATGGGCGCAGGGTCAAGTCTGATTGCCGGCACCCTAACCGCCCAGATCAACCGCCAGGAGGTCGAAACGATCGTTCTGGAACAATTTTTTCCGCTATCCGGATCCAGCAGCCATACGGATTCACTGGAAGGAAACGCCTCATGGGGACTTCCCTATGAAGCGGACACCGCCATCACCGGCCACCTGAATCGTTTTATAGACCGGCATCAGGCGGATGTAAAAGCGGCCATTGGAACAAATGATCCCTGCCCCGACCTGATCCTTTTCAACGGCGGGGCGCTGAAGGCACAGGTGCTCCAAGATCGCATCCAAGAGGCGGTTCAGCATCGTTTTTCGCGTGATTCCGGCCCTGTGTGCCTGGACAACCGGGAGATGGACCTGGCTGTGTCCCTGGGTGCAGCCTACTACGGGATGGTCAAGGCAGGCATCGGTGTTCGAGTCGGCAGCGGAAGCCCCCGCAGTTTTTACGTGGGCGTGGGTACTGGCGATTCTCATCGACAGCGGCGGTGCAAAGCAGGCGATGTGCCTGGTGGAACGTGGACTGGAAGAGGGCAGCGCCATCACCCTACCCGACCGTGTGTTCAAGGTTCTGGCCAACCAGCCGGTAGCCATCGATCTGTTCAGCTCCAGTTTTCGATCCGGTGACCACTGCGGTGATCGGGTCAACGTCGACGACACCCTTACCGCTCTGCCGTCGTTGAATACCGTTATCCAGTTTGGCGACAAAGGCATCCAGTCCGAGATTCCCGTTCGCCTGGAAGCGAGCTATACCGAGGTGGGCACCCTTGAGATCTGGTGCCAGTCCTTGACCTCGCCTCACCGCTGGCAGCTGCGTTTTCAGCTGAGGGGAGCCGTCACATCCGAAGCGGTGGCCGAAAGGGAAATTTTCGAGGCATCTCGGGTTGAACAGGCACAACAGGTCGTTCGATCGGCGTTTGCATCCGGTCGTGAAAGATCACGGCTGCCCCGTTTGATGTCGGACATCGCCGACGCCCTTGACTGCCCTCGGGAAGGGTGGCCCTTGAGCCTGTTGCGGGATCTGGCCGACACCCTGCTGGATGACGTGGCCGCAAGAAAGGCGTCTGCTGAAGACGAAAGCCGCTGGATGAACCTGCTTGGGTATTGCCTGAGACCGGGCATGGGAGAAGGGTTTGATCCCCATCGCGTCAAGAAACTGTGGAAAATATATAAAAAAGGGCCTGTCCACGCCAACGCCCCGCAAGTGCGCGCTGAATGGTGGATCATGTGGCGACGGGTGGCCGCCGGTCTCAACCCCGGCCAGCAGCGCCAGTTTTTCCAGGACATCTCTCCTTTCCTGGTGCTGAAAAAAGGATCGCGTATTCCCCGGCAGGAATTCACGGAAATGTGGATGGCCACGGCCAACATGGAGCGCCTGCATGTCAAGGACAAAATAATTCTGGGCCGCCAGTTAATTGTCCAGTTTAAAGCCCGAAAGCCCCAACCTCAGCTGCTGTGGACACTCTCCCGACTCGGCGCCCGCGACCTGCTTTATGGTTCCATCGACCGGGTTGTCCCGCCAACTGAAGTCGTTGGCTGGGTCGCCACGATTCTTTCTCTGACTTGGAAAAATCCGAAACCGGTGGTTGAGATGCTTTCCCAGTTAGGCCAAAAAACCGGCGACCCGCTGCGCGATATCGCTCTGGAGACAAGGGATGCAATCGTTCAATGGATTTCGTCGGCGGGTGATTTTCCCGAATCGCTGGCACGCCTGACCCAACCCGCTTCACGAAAACAGAAAGAACGAAATGCCATTTTCGGCGAAGCGTTGCCTGCCGGTTTGATACTGGAAGAAGGAGCGATCCCATGACCCGTGACAAGATCAACGGCAGACGACTGGTGGGTCTTTTTTTGCTGGGCATGCTGCTGTTCAACTTCCCTTTGCTCCATCTGTTTAATCGACCCATGCTGGCTTTGGGCATTCCCGTCCTATATCTTTACCTGTTCGCCGCCTGGTCGCTGATCATATTCCTGATATTGATGATCAGCCGCTCCAAACCGGACACACCGTTTCCGGATCATAGCGAGTAAAGGAAGTTGTCATGCTGGCAACGGAAACCGTCATCTTCGTCTCCTTGTGCTACATCGGTGTCTTGTTCGGCATCGCCTATTATGGGGACAAGCGGGCCGACATCGGCAGAAGCATTATCAGCAATCCCTATATTTACGCACTGTCCCTTGCTGTTTACTGCACCGCGTGGACGTTTTACGGCAGCGTAGGGCGTGCCGCCTCAGCCGGACCGGCCTTTCTGACCATTTATCTGGGCCCCACCTTGATGGTCACGCTGGGCTGGCTGGTATTGAAAAAAATCGTCCGCATTTCAAAAGTTCACCGGATTACCTCGATCGCCGACTTCATCGGCTCCCGCTACGGAAAAAGCATGACCCTGGGAGGCGTGGTTACCGTCATCGCGGTGCTGGGCATCATTCCCTACATCTCCCTCCAGCTCAAGGCCATATCCTCCAGTTTTCTTTTGATTCATCAATACCCGTCCCTAAAACCGTTGTCCCCTACAGGCAGCATCGGACTGTGGAGCGACACCACCTTCTACGTGGCCTTGTTCCTGGCTGTTTTCGCCACGCTTTTCGGCACCCGGAACCTCGAGGCCACCGAACGCCACGAAGGCCTGGTAGCGGCGATTGCCTTTGAATCCATCGTGAAACTGGTGGCCTTCCTGGCGGTGGGAACGTTTGTCACCTTTTTCATTTACAACGGGTTTGCCGATCTCAGCCAGAAAGCCCTATCATCACCCGACCTTCGCCTCTTAATGACCCTGCCTAAGGATGCCGGCGCATTTTCCAGCTGGTTCGCCCACATTTTCCTATCCATGATGGCCATCGTCTTTCTTCCCCGCCAGTTCCAGGTCATGGTCGTGGAAAATGTCAACGAAACCCACCTGAACAAGGCCATCTGGCTCTTCCCCCTTTACCTTTTGGCCATTAACATTTTCGTCCTGCCGGTGGCGTTTGCCGGCATGCTCTCTTTCGGCTCCAGCGGCCTTGACGCGGATATGTTCGTACTGACCCTTCCCATGGCCAACAAACAGGTCTTTCTGACACTGCTGGTGTTTATCGGCGGGATGTCGGCGGCAACCGGCATGGTCATCGTGGAAACCGTGGCCCTGTCCACCATGATCTGCAACGACCTGGTGATGCCGGTACTGCTTCACATGCCATCGCTGAAACTGGCCCAGCGCAAGGATTTGAGCAGCATCCTGTTATCCATTCGACGGCTGGGCATTATCCTGGTGCTGCTCATGGGTTACGCCTATTTCCACTATGCCGGAGAATATTATACGCTGGTTTCCATTGGCCTGACCTCCTTTGCCGCAGTGGCCCAGTTTGCACCGGCCGTGCTGATCGGGATTTTCTGGAAAGGCGGTACCCGAAGCGGTGCCTTGCTTGGGCTCTTAGCCGGTTTTTCCGTTTGGTGTTATACCCTGTTCCTGCCCTCTTTAGCCGGAGCAGGACTGATGCCCCAGGATTTTTTAGAACACGGGCCCTTTGGCATCGCTTTCTTAAGGCCGTTCGAACTGTTCGGCCTGGATGTGTTCGACCGCATCACCCATGCGGTGTTCTGGAGCATGCTGGCCAATGTGGGCTGTTACGTGGCCGGGTCCCTGATCAGCAGGCCATCGGCCATGGAGCACACCCAGGCGGCCATGTTCGTAGATGTTTACCGGTATGTGGGCAGGGTTCATGACTCTTCCGTCTGGCGCGGAACCGCTTACCTGCCCGATCTCGTCTCCATGCTGGAACGCTTTTTGGGCAAAGAACGAACCGAAGCGGCGCTGGACATTTATGCCATGGACTATGGCATCAATTGGGACCAATCCCTCACCCGGGATCCCGGGCTGGTCAATCACATTGAAAAGCTGCTCGCCGGCGCCATCGGGTCGGCATCGGCGCGGGTCATGGTCGCCTCCGTGGTCAAAGAGGAACCCCTCGGCATCGAAGAGGTGATGGATATCCTGAATGAAACCCGACAGGCAATCGTCTACAGCCGCGAACTGGAACGGGCCTCAGCGGAACTGCGGGCAGCCAACCAGCGCCTTCAAGAGCTGGATCGGTTGAAAGATGAATTTATTTCAACGGTCTCCCACGAACTTCGGACGCCGCTGACGGCCATCCGCTCACTTGCCGAGATTCTCCACGACTACCCGGATACGACCCCAGACCGCCAGCGGGAATTTTCCAGCATTATCATCCGTGAAACCCAGCGGCTGACCCGGCTGATCACCCAGGTGCTCGATTTCCAGAAGTTGGAATCGGGTCGCATGCGTTGGGCGATAACGACGGTGGATCTCAAGGATGTGGTGGAAGAAGCGGTCAGCGCCACCGGCCAGTTGGTGGCCGAAAAGCGAATACGGATGCAGGTGAACCTGCCAGACACACCACGGCCCGTTGAAGGCGATCGTGACCAGTTGATCCAAGCCATGGTGAATCTGATTTCCAATGCCGTAAAATTCTGCGACCCGGACCGGGGGCAGATTGAGATTCGACTGCACTATGACGCCGACCGATTGACGGTGTCGGTCACGGACAACGGCATCGGCATCAGCCAGGCTGACCAGAAACAGATTTTCAACAAGTTTCAACAGGTGATGGATCCGACCCGCGGACGCCCACCGGGAACCGGTCTGGGGCTCTCTATCACCCGCCAGATCATCCGGCACCACCATGGTGAGCTGAAGGTCACGAGCACACCGGGAAAAGGGGCCACTTTTTATTTTTCCCTGCCCTTGAAACCCATTGCCGCCATTCCGGCGCAATGACCCGCTCCGGCGTCCCTTCTGATTTTCATTGGGACAGAGACTGAAATCATTTATTACCGCCGAGCTTTACAAATGGGTCAGACCGTTCAGCGATCTCCGGCCCTGCTGCTGAACGCTCAGAACAGTTTTCCCAGCATGCCACCGCCTTGCCATCTGACAACACCGTTCCGCACGGGTCCATGTGCACCAGAACGCCTGCATTGCCCCCGAAATGCCCGATAAGCAACGTTTCTAGTGATTTGGCCTGGGCATGGGCATCATCGAGCAGGTAGTCCCTGGGCAGCACGAGGTGCAGATCGATGTGGACAAAATTTCCCGACCGCCATGCCCGCAACTGATGAATATCGATCCAGACGCCCTGGCGGTGTTTTTCAAGCAGCCGGGATATCTCTTCGAGAAGGTGGGGGTCGGAGGCGTCCATCAGCGCCGAAAAGCTCTGGCGCACCAAACGGGTGCCGGTCAAGAGGATATTGACGCCCACCAGGCAGGCAATGCCGCCATCCAGCCAAAGCCAGCCGGTCAAATGGACAAGGAATAGTCCGACAACCACACCCGCAGAGGTGTACACATCGGTGAGCACGTGCCTGCCATCCGCGATCAGGGTCAGCGATTCTGCCTTTTTCCCGACCCTTACCAGCCCGATGCCAAGCAACAGGTTGATGGCTGAGGCGGCTATCAGGATGGCCAGGCCCGCCTGCAAGTTGGCAAGGGGTTTGGGCATCAACAGATGCGAGATGCCGGTCTTGAATATTCCGATCGCGGCAAAGATAATCAGTGCCCCTTCGAACCCGGCGGAAAAATATTCGATTTTGCCGTGACCGTATGGATGATCGGAATCAGGGGGTTGTGCGGCCATCCAGATGCTCACCACGGCAAAAGCGGCAGCCACGACGTTGATAATGGACTCCAACGCGTCGGAGAGCACCGCCGAAGATCGGGTCAGGTGAAAGGTATAGAATTTGACGGCCATCAGCACCACGGAGACAGCTAGAGAGATGCCGATCGTTGTCATGCGGAGCTTAACATTTTGCCCGTTTGGAGGCGATGCGTTTTTTTCGGTTTGCATGTTCGCTGGATTATATGACGGGTGGCGGTAAACTTCAACAACATGAACCACAACAAACAAACGCTCAGGCACTTTTTATAAACTCCGTGACACCTTGGTCAAAATCCGCTATCTTAAGCTCTCGTATTTTCCCCGATGCAAAATCACCCACAACGAATGGAGAACCTTAATGGCAGAACAAGAACAAATTGACTTTAAAGTGGATACTTCCAGCCTATACCGAGAGGACGCCATCACCGATCTAAAGGTAGCATCTATTCGACGAATGGTGCCGGTGAATGCGGACGGCCGGGATGATGCCAGCCGGTCACCCGTCTTTTACGGCCACACGCAAATCCTCACCCCACAGGGACCGTTACCCTTGCAGGCCAAATTAATGGCCAACAATCTGGCCGAAGCCATCCAGGCATTTCCCGGGGCCATGGAGCAGGAAATGGCCCGAATGGTAGAGCAGATCAGAAAGATGCAGGAACAGGAGCAGAAAAAGCAGCAAGGTGACTCACGAATTATCATGCCCGGCAGATAGATGGATATCCGGGTCGATTGCTATGCCGGCTACCGGGACGAAGAGACGCCGCGGCGACTGACGATGGGGGAACGCCAGGTCAGCGTCGTCGCGGTCCAGGATCGCTGGCTGGCACCGGATCACCGATATTTCAAGCTTATTGGTAATGACGGCGGTCTTTATATCATCCGCCACGATCCCCACCAGGACAGTTGGCAGTTGATCTTTTTCAAAGAAAACCCGCTGAAACCTTCCGCAACGCCAAGCAAATAATTACTATCGATCTTGCAGCCCATACGATTCAGGTGACTTGACATGTCGTCATATGGAATGATTATTGGATTTGACCGCGAGTCCCCTCATACCATCAACCAAACGTAAATGATGCAAATCCACATCGGCAGTATCACCGACAATGGATTGGATCTGGACCAGCGGGAGGATGCCGCTGCATTCTCCCTGCTCAGTGCCGTTGCCGCTGACGGAAGCGTAATTTTCACCCGTCCTATTCATGTGCGTATCCATGCAACCCTCTCCGGCAAAACACTTCTGATCGACGGTACGGTCGAATCCGACGTCCGTATGCCATGCAGCCGCTGCCTTGAACCATTTGATATGAAAATAGAAACCGACTTCTCAGGCACTGCCGTGCCCGAAATTCAGGCCATGATTGATCCGGGCGCCGTGGATGACATCGAGCTTGCGGCGACGGATATGGCGGTGATCGCCTACAGCGGGGACAGCATCGATCTGCGTGGCGAAATTGCCCAGCAGATCATTATGGCCCTGCCGTTTAAGCCCCTGTGCCGGAATGCGTGCAAGGGATTGTGCAGCCGATGCGGTGCGGATCTCAACCAAACGGCCTGCCAGTGCCGACCCCAGGATGAAAGCGGACCCTTTGCAGCGCTCAGAACACACGCTTTCCCGAAGAAACGAGAATAGAATGCCATGACCTTGCAACTCATCGCCAGGGATCTTTATCGTTTTCAACAGGAGGTGGATCGACTGGAAAAAGAACTGGCAGCGTCCCCGCCGGCCAGACACGACGCCCTGAAGCTGAAACTCGCCCAGGCGAGGTCCGACCGGGATCTAATGCGGCGGATGCTGGACGGTCGATTGGACCGCTGATTGCGGGGAAGGTGGTATAGCGGTATAAAGGTTCGTCAGCGTCTGTAGTTGAAGGCAAAGAGGGTTGACAACAACCAGCCAAAACCGGTATAGGCGACCATCTGTTCCAACCGAAGAAGCTGCTACCCAAAAACGTATAATCTGATTTTTTTTAATTAGTTATTTCGGTTTACATCAACCATACAATTACCCTACTCTCGTTCAGGAGCGCCCATGGACTTTAAACGTCACATCGAAACCGCCTGGAATCTGACCCTTGGCAATGTCGTCTCGCTGATCCTCATCACCCTGGTTATGGTGGCGGTGAGTTCCCTCACCCTGGGTATTCTGGCCCCGGTCACCATGGCCGGCTACACCCAGAGTCTGCTCCAGTTGATGCGCAACGGCCGGGAACCCAAAGTCCAGGACCTTTTCGCCCACATGAATCTGTTTCTTCCCCTGTTGGGGTTCGGCGTCGCCGTGTTCGTAGCCACCGCCATCGGTTTCATGCTGCTCTTTCTGCCCGGCATTATCGTCGTTGTAGGGGTCACCTTCTGCTGCATTTACATGATGCCGCTGATGACCGACAAGAACATGGGCATCGTCGATGCGGTAAAGGAAAGCTATGCCATGGGCAGGAGCGGTGAACTGGTCGATCACGTGGTGGTGGTAATCATCTTCATGGCCATTTCCATGATCGGCGGCACCGTCTTCATCGGCGTACTGTTTACCCAACCGCTGGCAACGCTTTTTCTGCTGTCCACCTACGAGGAAAAAATCAGTACCACGCCGCCTCCGGCACCTCGGCAACCCTAACCGACTGCAATCCGATAAAAATAGGCGGCATCCGATAACAAACAGATGCGGCCTGTTTCTCCAGTGCGTGTCAAATCAGTTCCTGGATTTACGCTTCAACAGTGTTTCATAGGCCGCAGCGAGTTTGACAAAGGTATCCGGATCACCGCCTTTGTCAGGGTGATGCCTCAAGGCCACTTTGCGGTACTGCCGGGTCAGCGCACGGCAATCCATATTTTTCAACACATCCACCGTCACGCCGAACAATCGGGCGGATTCAACCAGGCTGATCTGGACACTTTCCGGCGGCCGATGGGTTCGGTGGCGATTCATGAAATCCCGCAGATAATCCCGGAACGGGTCGCCGGAGGGAAAACAACTGTCGAAATACATAACCGCGTAGCGCACCAGATGTTGTCGCAGGCTGGATTCATCGTCGCTGCCCACCCAGAACGATTCATCCCGGCTGAGTCGACACAGGGTGTTGACGAAAAACCGGTCCATGCGGTCCTGATCGAGACCTTCGGGGTGGCTGCGCGCAAAATTTTCGCTGAAGTGTTGCTGCAGGTCAAAAATCTGATACGTGTAGTGAGCCAGTTCCTGCTGTTTAAGAATTCGCTCCGCTTCCATAAAATCGTATTCGATCTCATCGCGGGATTTGTGGGCAAGGGTTGCGTAAAACCGGTCCGGAACGCAACCCACATCCCGGTGGTTCACCCGTCCCAGTCTGAGATAATGCAGGCGGTATCGGTCGAAGATATGAATCGTGTCGGCAGGGGCACACGTATCGGAAGGCGAAGCGGATCGCGTTTTTCGATCGAATCCATCGATCACCCGCCGGATGTGCGGCCGCAGAAAAGGCATGAATACCGGCTCCAAGTCATCCTGGGAGACTGAAAAACCCTGGTCGGCGATGGCGTCTTCCACAGCCGTATCGATGTAAAAGCCATTGCCACCGGGGTAGACGATAAAGCGCGACGGGTCGTCACCCAGATCGAACAGATCACGGCTCCGATAGCAGTGGCCATCAGCATAAGATTGCCGGATCATGTACCGGCAACCATTATTTTTATCGGACAATCGGGCAAGATACATTATGCTGCGCTCCCTTCCAGGCCGATTGGTCATTAGAAAAAAGATAACCGTTATCCACAGAAAAACAACACTGACAATTATGGACCCTCATGCAACCCATCGCTGATCCGACACCAATCAATACACCGCTGTCGAACGATCGTGTCAACCTGCAGGGTGTCATCGCCGTTTCCATCGGCCACTTCATCCATGACGTCTATTCCAGCTTTCTGGCTCCGCTGCTCCCACTGCTCATTGAAAAGCTATCCATGACCCTGACCCAAGCCGGTCTGCTCTCCACGGTGATGCAGTTGCCCGCGTTGATCAACCCGTGGATCGGTTCCTTGGCCGATCGTGTCAGCGTCCGTTGGTTTCTCATTCTGGCACCGGCGTTGACCGCCGTCCCCATGAGCCTGATCGGCATGGCACCCACCTATGGCATGCTGCTGATCCTGATGCTGTTTGCCGGCATCAGCGTATCCGTGTTTCATGTGCCGGCACCGGTGGTGGTGGCCCGCATGTCCGGAGACCGAAAAGGAATGGGCATGTCTTTTTTCATGGTCGGCGGAGAAGCGGCCCGTGCGGTCGGCCCGATGGTGGCGGTGGGTCTCGTTGCCCTGATGGGATTGGACGGCTTCTATCCGGTGATGGCGGTCAGTTTCGTCTGCTCGGCGCTGCTATTCGTGGCGACCCGAGACCTTCCGGTGACCCGAACCGCCGCCGCGCCGGTGCCATTGATGCAAACCTGGCGAAGCATGCGCCATATCCTGATCCCGATTACCGGCATCCTGGTGGCCAGAGGCTTCATGCACGGCTGCATGGCCTCGTTTCTACCGACCTTTATCGCCATGAACACGGGGAATCTGTGGTTGGCCGGTGCCGGATTGACCATCTTTGAAATCGCCGGTGTCGCGGGCGTCATGGTGGCCGGCACCCTGAGCGATCGATTCGGTCGCCGGCGGTTGCTCACCCTGTCCTTGCTGGGGGCACCGGTATCCCTGCTGGGGTTTGTCTGGGTGGGTGGGTGGGTGGCGTATGCCATGCTGGTGCTTACGGGTTTCACCTTATTGTCCACCACCCCGGTGATGCTGGCATTGGTGCAGGAAAGCGCGCTTGAGAGCCCCTCAGCCGCCAATGGGCTGTTCATGATGATTTCATTCCTGGCCCGCTCGGCGGTGGTGGTGATCGTCGGCATGACCGGGGATCTGATCGGATTGAAAGCCACCTACATCATTTTTGCCTTGGTTGGATTCATCGGTCTGCCCTTTGTCTTTCAATTGCCTGCCGATACCAAAACCTAAAGCCTTTAGCAACGGCCTTTACCGATTGACAGGTAACCACTTCGAATCTAAAATTAATTAGATCTATTTGATAAGCCCCTTCAATCTCTCACGGGACCGCCGTCCTCGTCCCGTATCAGGGCGGGCAGACGGACAGCACCGGGCAGGCCACCCCACGAATCAATCGGTCGGTGGTCGAACCCAAAAGCATCGTTTCCACCAGTGAATGGCCCCGTACACCAAGCACGATGAGGTCAACCTGATGAATCCCGGCATATTTTTTCAGCGCTTGAAAAGGCTTGCCGGCCTCGCAGGCGATCTCGACCTTGCACCAGTTGTGGGCGTCTGCCGGCACCAGGTCCTCCAGGCGCTGTCGGCAACCCGTGGTCACCTCGGTGATCGCCTCTGTTTTTACGGTTTCCGGCAGCATGGCGTCACGGTAGACAAAAGGTTCCACCACATGCACCAGGTGGATAACGGCTTGAAACTCCTGGGCCAGGCTGAACCCGTATTCCACCGCTCTCCCCGAGTCTGCTGAAAAATCGCATCCCACCATGATCTGTTTGAAACCGAATCCTTTGAAATGCTTTTCCATCCTACCCGCTTTTTCAGGCGGCGTGACGACCAGCAGCGGACAGGCGATGGTTCGCAACAGCCTTTCGGTGACCGAACCGAGGAACAATCGCTTAAGGCCGGTGCGCCCATGGGTGCATACGATGGCCAGGTCCGCCTGTTTTTCAACGGCTAGGCGGCACAGCGAACTGGACACGGGGCCGGTTTCCACCACGGCCTCCCAATTTAACTCGCTGTCCTTTACCAATCCCTTGATCTGATCCAAGGCACCGGTCTTCATTTCCTCGATCTGATCTTCCGGATAAACAAAAGCCGCCCCATGCATGGTAACCAAAGGCAGATCGATCACATGACAGATAAAAAGCGTTGATCCGAACTCCTTGGCCATGCCGATGGCTTGCATGACGGCTGAATTGGAAAAATCGGAAAGGTCTGTGGCGCAGAGGATCCGTTTAACGTGGATTTTCATGATTCACCTCCTTATAATCATACAATAGCGGCCACCGGTGCCGCTGTCAAAGCAAATCCCGAACCGGAGAAGAAGGTGATCATAGGCCGCATCTGTATGGGTGACATTGACCTGTGCTGATTCGCTGACCCGGTTCAGTTGATTGATTGTCTATTGATTCTTGCGTTATATCCATGAAGCGGGTATGTAATCATGTTTTTACAACTGATTGAAAACAATACAATCAATGTCGCTATTTTCGGGGTCAACCTCGGAACCATTGAAATAAATTCTAAATTTTCCTGATATGGATAAACACCCCCTTATCGCCGTCGTCGGGATGGACGGCATTTTTCCTGGCGCCCCGAACCTGGATCGGTTCTGGCAAAACATCATCAACGGCATCGACCAGTCGGCACCGGTTCCGGAAAACCGTTGGATCGCCCCATCGCAGGATCGTCTCAGCACTGGCCTGGTGCCAGATCGTCCCTATTCCAGCCATGCCTGCCTGATCAATGATTTCACCTTCGATCCCGATGCCTTCATGCTGGATCCGGATTTGACCCGGCAACTGGACCCGGTCCATCAGCTTACGCTCACAGCCGGGAAACGTGCCTTGAAAAGTTGTGTGACCGCTCAGGTTGATTACCACCGCGTCGACACCATTCTGGCAGCCATTGCCCTGCCCACGGACAGCGCCTCCACCTTTTCACGGCAACTCCTGGGCAAGGCAATAGAACATCGTTTGTTTCCCCGCGCGTCGACCTCCCCAACAACGGTGACCCGTGCCGAATCCCTGGCCAGTCGGGTGGACGGTTTGCCTGCTGCGCTCCTGGCTGCGGAAATGGGATTTGGCGGGGACAATTTCACTCTGGATGCGGCCTGCGCGTCTTCCATCTACGCGGTCAAACTCGCCTGCAATGCACTATCTGTCAAGCGGGCGGATATGGTCGTGACCGGCGGCGTCTCACGACCCGAATGCTTATACACCCAGACCGGCTTCAGCCAGCTCCAGGCCCTGTCAGCATCGGGCCGTTGCGCTCCCTTTGACAGACAGGCAGACGGTCTGGTGGTAGGCGAAGGCGTGGGTATCCTGGTCTTGAAACGTCTGGCCGATGCCATCGAACACGGCGATACCATCCACGGCGTAATCCACGGTGTCGGGCTGTCCAACGACATGCGCGGCAACCTGTTGGCCCCGGAAAGCCGCGGCCAGGTCCGCGCCATGGAAATGGCCTACCGCTCGGCCGGCTGGCAACCAACTGATGTGGATCACATCGAATGCCACGGCACCGGCACCCGCGCCGGCGATGCCACGGAACTCCAGAGCCTGGTTCAACTCTGGAAAGCCGCATCTTCAAACGCGGGCACGTGCGCCATCGGATCGGTGAAATCCATGATCGGCCACCTGCTGACCGCCGCCGGTGCGGCCGGCATGATCAAAACCCTACTGGCCATCAAGCACCAGACCCTGCCGCCGTCGATCAATTTTGAGCAGGCCCCCGAAAACAGCCCGCTGAGGGGCAGTCCATTCAGCGTGCAAACCAAAGCCATGCCCTGGAACGCCCGTGAGACAGAGACTCCCAGGCGGGCAGCGGTCAGTGCCTTCGGCTTCGGCGGCATCAACGCCCATATCCTTTTCGAAGAGTGGTCGATGCCGTCGTCTGCGGCACCAGCCATTGATTCCCAACCACTAACCGTCCATGAAAAGCCTATCGTTGAGCCCCCTGCCCCGGTGGCAATTGTGGGCATGGATGTAACGCTGGGATCGCTAAATAGTCTGAAAGCATTTGAAAAAGCCGTATTCCAGGGTCACAGTGCTATCGTTGATCGGCCCCATGACCGCTGGAAAGGGGCCAGCACCGAGATAATCAGCGCCCTAAACGGCCTCAGCCCAAAAGGAGCCTATATCGACAGCATTGCTGTGGGTATCAGCGAATTCCAGATCCCGCCTAACGAAATCAATGACATCCTACCCCAGCAGCTGCTGGCACTCAAAGTGGGTGCCGGTGCCCTGACCGATGCCGGTTTGCCGCTGCGTGATCCCCGTGAACGCATGGGCGTAGTTTTCGGCCTCGAATTCGACTTCGAAGCGACCAACTTTCATCTGCGCTGGCAGCTTTTCACGGCAGTAAGGCGCTGGAACACGCTGCATGGTCTGAATATGGACGACAGGGCCATGGATCAATGGATAGGAAATCTGCGGGACCAATGCGGGCCGCCTCTTACCCCGCATCGAGTCATGGGTGCCCTGGGGGGTATTGTCGCCAGCCGCATGGCTCGGGAATTTCGCTTCGGCGGACCCAGTTTCGTGGTCTCAGCCGATGCCGCCTCGGGGGTTAAAGCGCTCCAGGTTGCCGTAGATCTGCTGCAACAGAACGCAGCCGACGCCATGTTGGTGGGTGCGGTGGACCTGGCCGCCGAAGGGCGCAGCGTGGCTCGCATGGATCAATTTATGCCCCTTTCCCGCACCAATACCGTCCGCCCATTCGATACATCGGCTGATGGGACGCTTCCCGGCGACGGTGCGGTGGCACTGGTGCTCAAGCCACTGGCTCAGGCCCGCATCGACGGCGACCGCGTTTATGCCGTCATTCGCGGCATCGGCAGCGCCGGCGGCGACGATCCGGCAACGGGCCGTGTCAGCCAATCGACCTACTGCCGTTCACTGTCCACGTGCTTCAGCCGGACCGATGTCCCGGTCGCTTCGGTGTCATATGTAGAAGCCCACGGCGCCGGGGCGCCGGATCAGGACCGCATGGAGATCGCCGCCCTTGCCGGTTTTTTTCCCGAGCCTGGCCGGACCGACCCGTCGGCGGCCATCGCGCTTGGGTCCACCAAACCCATTGCCGGGTATACGGGCGCTGCTGACGGCCTGGCATCCCTGGCTAAAACAGCATTGTGCCTTCATCATCGCCTTTTGCCACCCCTTACCGGATTTACGCAGGTCGAAACATTGGACGGACTGGCCGAAAGGGCGGGTGCCTTTCACATGCCGGATCGGACACAGCCGTGGTATCGGGATCGGGAACGCGGTCCCCGAACCGCTTGCTGCGCATCGATCACCTTGGACGGCAATTGCAGCCATGTGCTGATGCAGGAAGATGAAACCAGCGCCTCTACGGTCGAATATGCCGGACCAACGCCGGCCATCGACACCCGCGTCGGCCTCTTCGTGGTCAGCGGAAACGCACTGCCGCAACTGATAGAAGGCCTTGCGGGACTGGAGGGTTTCTTATCGCACACCCCCGCTACGGAGCCGATGGAGGCAGCCGCCGGAAGGTGGATGCAATCACACCCGCCGCGGTCCGATTATCGCCTGGCCGTCGCCCTGATCCTGAAACCGGGCGATAATCTTGATGCGGCACTAAACGACGCCCGCCAGGCCGTTGCCTCCGGTGAATCGGATCCGCATTCCCGACAGGTGTTTTTCCGTGGTCGTCCCATCGGGGCCGATGCCCGGGTTGCCCTGGTCTACCCGGGCTCGGGCAACCATTACCTGGGCATGGGACGCGATCTGGCCCTGCGGTTTCCCGGCATCATCAACGGGATGGACCGTGAAACCGCACAATTGAAGACCCAGTTCCGGCCCTGGAACCTGATGCCCTGGCGACGCTCGTGGCAACCCGGATGGGAGGCGGAAGCCATCTCCCGGCTCAGGGCTGACCCCCTGAACATGATTTTCGGTCAGGTGGTTTTCGGCGACCTCATGACCCGCGTCCTCGACCGCTTTTCGGTTCGTGCGGATGCCGTCATCGGCTACAGCCTGGGTGAATCATCCGCCCTGTTCGCCCAGGGTGTGTGGTCGGACCGGGGTGACATGCTGGCGCGCATGCAGACGACCGACCTGTTTACCACCCAGCTGGCCGGCCCATGCATGGCACTTCGTCAGGCATGGCGGATTCCGGCGAACGAGGCCGTGGCATGGCGGGTGGCGGTGGTCAACCGGCCGGCAAAATCGGTGCGGGAAACCCTAGCGGACATTCCCCGGGTGCGGCTGCTCATCGTCAATTCGTCCCATGAATGCGTCATCGGCGGATTGGAACAGGCGGTGGAACAGGCCATCGCCACCATGGGCTGCCAGGCGGTGTACCTTGACGGTGTGGTCACCGTTCACTGCGATGCGGCCGACCCGGTGGCCGACGCCTACCGACGGCTGCATGTTTTTCCGACCACCGTCAAACCAGGGCTTGATGTGTACAGCTGCAGCTGGGCCGCCCCCTACGAAATCACTTCTGACAGAGCTGCTGATTCCATTGTAAAACAAGCGGTTGATGGTTTTGACTTCACCCAGACGATTAAGCGTGCAACCGCCGATGGGGTCAGGGTGTTCATCGAGGCCGGTCCACGGGCGTCGTGCACCCGCATGATCGATCAGATTTTATCGGGTCAACCCCATTTAGCCGTGGCGGCCAACCATGGCAACGAAGACGAAATCACCTCGCTCTTGCGATGCCTGGCCCGACTGATCGCCGAGCGGGTGCCCGTGAATCTGAGCGCATTGGTTGAGGGATTTCAATCCACCCCTGCATCGGAGTCGGTCGGTGCCCGAAAGATCGTGACGGTCGCCGTGGGCGGTCCGATGATCTCTCCTGCGCTGCCTGAGCCGTTGGCAAGGAAGAAACCGTCCGAATCGTTGCCGTCGGCACCCATCGAACCAAAGGCACCCGGCGGTTTTAAAACCGCTGCGCGGCAAGCCACGGAGGGATCGCCAGCCCCTGCTGGAAACGCGTCGTCTGTCGATGCCCCGTGGGCGCAATTGCTCGAGGCGATGGGCCGGAACATGGAAACCACGGCCAGCGCCCACCAGCAGTTTCTCGACTTCTCTCAGGAATTGACCCGAAGCGTTGCCGAAACCGTCGACCTGCAGACTCGCCTGCTGGGGTTGGGCGCCCGCTTGACCGACACCACGCCGGAGCGGCCGGGAACACCCGCTGGTGCGATGCACATGCCGGCACCGCCATGCTCCCCCGCCTTTGACCGTGAGATGTGCATGGCGTTCGCCGTCGGCAGCGTGGGCCGGGTCCTGGGACCGGCCTTTGACGTGGTCGACACCCACCGGGTGCGGGTGCGCCTGCCCGACGAACCGTTGATGCTGGTGGACCGCATCGTCTCCGTGCAGGGCGAAATGCTCTCCCTGGAGTCGGGCCGGGTGGTCACCGAGCATGACGTCCTGGCCGGTGCCTGGTACCTGGATGGTGATCGCGCACCGGTATTCATCAGTGTGGAGGCCGGTCAGGCGGACCTGTTTCTGAGTTCGTACCTGGGTATCGACCACCGGGTGAAAGGTGAGCGGGCCTACCGTTTGCTGGACGCGGTGGTGGTCTTTCACAGGGGGTTGCCTCGCCCTGGGGAGACCATTCGCTACGAGATCGCCATCGACCGCTTCGTACGCCAGGGGGAGACCTGGATGTTCTTTTTCCACTTCGAAGGCTATATCAACGGCGAACACCTGATCAGCATGCGCGATGGTTGTGCCGGCTTTTTCACCGAAGCGGAAGTGGCCAATTCCGGTGGCATCATCCTCACCGAACGGGAACGCCAGCCCTTCCCCGGCAGACGTCCGATGGATTGGCAGCCGCCGGTTCCCATGGCCAGGGAATCCTATTCGGATGACCAGGTGGACGCCCTGCGCCGCGGCGACCTGGCCGGCTGTTTCGGCCGACCGTTCGCCGGCATCGGCCTCTCGGCCGGTTTGCATCTACCCAGTGGTCGCATGGGTCTGATCCACCGCATCCTTGAACTTGACCCCGAGGGCGGCCGTTATGGTCTGGGCCTGATCCGAGCCGAAGCGGACATCCACCCCGACGACTGGTTCCTCGTCTGCCATTTCGTGGACGACATGGTCATGCCCGGCACCCTCATGTACGAATGCTGCGCCCATACGCTGCGGGTCTTTCTGCAGCGCATGGGATGGGTGACGGACAAGCCCGGCGTGTACTACGAACCGGTAATCGGCAATGCCGCCCGGCTCAAGTGCCGCGGGCCGGTCACCCCGGCAACGCGCCATGTGCACTACGACATCCAGATCAGCGAAATCGGATACGGCCCCGAACCATACGCCATTGCCGACGCCCACATGTCGGCCGACGGGCGTCCCATCGTCTTTTTCAAGGATATGTCCATCAAGATGACCGGGATCGGGCGTGAGGAGATCGAGACCGCATGGCGTCAACAGAAAATACGGTCAACACGGGTCGATGAACCGACGGCACTTGCCGGCCACCTGTACGACCGGGCCTCCATCCTGGCCTTTGCCACGGGGAAACCCTCCGAGGCCTTCGGTGAGCCCTACCGCATCTTCGACGAAAGCCGCAAGATCGCCCGCCTTCCGGGACCGCCCTACTGCTTCATGGACCGCGTGATCCATGTAGAGCCCCCCCCTTGGGCGCTCAAGGCCGACGGATGGGTAACCGCCCAGTATGACATCCCCGAGAAGGCGTGGTATTTTGCCGCCGACCGCTCCGGCGTCATGCCCTTTTGCGTCTTGCTGGAAATCGCCCTGCAACCCTGCGGGTGGCTGGCAGCCTATGCGGGCTCTGCCCTGCGCAGCCAGCGTGACCTGAAGTTTCGCAACCTGGGGGGCAGTGCCATCCTGCGCCGTCAGGTGATGCCGGCCACCGGTACCTTGACCATGCGCTGCCGCCTGACCAAAATCAGCGAGGCGGCGGACATGATCATTGAAAATTTCGATTTCGAGGTTCATGCCGGTGACGAACCGGTCTACGCCGGCAACACCTATTTCGGGTTCTTTTCCGCTGAATCGCTATACGATCAAAAGGGCATGGGGCATGCGGATCCCCTGGTCGAGGCCATGTCCCCCTATTCCGGCACCAGGGACGGTGCCTGCGCCCTGTCCATGGACCCCCCGCACACACCGGGATCCGCAGCCGATCTTCCCGTATCTTTAAATAAACTGGCCCTGCCTGGCAAGGCACTGTTGATGATTGACCGCATCGACGCCAATCTGCCGGAAGGCGGAGCATCCGGATTGGGCTACATTCGCGGCATTAAAAAGGTGGACCCGGACGAGTGGTTTTTCAAGGCCCATTTCCATCAGGATCCGGTCTGCCCCGGCTCCTTGGGGTTAGAATCCTTTTTACAACTGGTTAAAACTGTGGCAATGAAGCGGTGGCCCCATCTGGTGGACACCCACCGGTTCCGCATGGTGGAAGGCAGCCGCCACAGTTGGACCTATCGCGGGCAGATTATTCCGAAAAACAGAACCGTTGCCGTGGAAGCCCTGATCACCCGTGTGCGTGATGGACTCAACCCAACGATCCGGGCCAACGGCCTGCTCAGTGTGGATGGCCTGGCCATCTACAAAATGGAAAATTTCGAACTGGCCCTGGTTCCAGCAACCGGCAACACGTGACCATGACACGTCTTAACCCAGCCGTCGATCCGGACGATTACCGGCACCTCTATCCGTTCCAGCCTCATTTCCTGGATCGCAACGGATTGCGCTATCACTTTGTCGACCAGGGAAAGGGCAACCCGGTGGTCATGGTGCACGGCAACCCCACCTGGTCTTTCTTCTTTCGCCGCATCATCACCGCCCTTGCTGGTGGCCATCGCACCATCGCCCCGGATCACATGGGATGCGGCCTGTCGGACAAGCCCGATGATGGTGCATACGACTTCCGGCTGCAGAGCCGGGTGGATGATTTTTCGGCGCTGATGGATCATCTTGACCTGGATCGGGTCACGCTCATGGTCCATGACTGGGGCGGCATGATCGCCATGGCCTGGGCCGTGGCCAACCCGCATCGGGTGGCTCGTCTGATCATCACCAACACAGCAGGCTTTTTTCCGCCGGGACGCAAGCGCATCCCCCTGCGGCTTTGGGTGGTTCGCAATCTGGGCGCACTGGCCAGGCCGGCCGTACTTTATGGAAATTTGTTTGCCAGAGGGGCCCTTCACATGGCGCCGCGAAAGCGCTTGACCGCGAGAGTGAAACAAGGGTTGCTGGCACCCTATAACTGCCCGAAAAACCGGCTGGCCACCTTGCGCTTCGTCCAGGACATTCCCCTGGTACCCGGCGATCCGGCATTCCCCATCGTCGACAGGGTAGACCGTGATCTGCACGCACTGGCCCATATCCCCATGCTGATCCTGTGGGGGCGCCACGACTTCGTCTTCGACGTGGATTACTACAACGAGTGGTGCCGGCGCTTTCCGAAGGCTGAAAAACACCTCTTCGACGACGCCGGCCACTACCTGCTGGAAGATGTTCCTGAGCGGATCATCGGCTTGGTAACCGATTTTTTAGCACGGCATCCGGTAAAAAATAAATAACAATAACCAACACCCAAATGACAATTAATTTACAATAGTCAAATTCAAGATTCCAAACTTCATGATAGTGAGATCGCTACGTTCCACCTGCTTATATATCGGCAGAATGCATTATTCAAAATTCGACGTTGGACGTTCGATGTTCGATGTTCATCGCTGTTTTACTTTACGGGTGTTAGATGATTTTATGTGGGATTTGGCTATTGTAGCTTGGGATTTTTTTGAGATTTGTTATTTGTAGTTTGTTATTTCCGGTACATCTGGGTCACAAATTGATGAATTGAAGCGTTTTGGAATTAATGGAAACGACGCCTGAAAAACCTGCCACCATCGTCAACGTGGCCACCTACCTGCGCAGCATGGCGCGCATCCAACCCTACAAGCGGGCGGTGGTCTGCCCTTGCGGCAGGGACAGCCAAGGCCGGGTGGCATACACCCATCTTACCTTCCGCCAACTGGATATCGAATCGGATTGCCTGGCCCGGGGCCTTGACGATAGGGGCGTCAGCCGCGGCGTACGCACCATCCTCATGGTCAGGCCGAGCCTTGACTTCTTCGCCCTGGTCTTTGCCCTGTTCAAGGTGGGTGCCGTGCCCGTTGTGGTGGACCCGGGTATGGGCGTCTCCCGGATGTTGAACTGCCTGAAGGAAAGTCAGGCCCAGGCCATAGTTGGCATCCCCCCGGCCCATGTGCTGCGCACCCTGGCCCCCGGGTATTTCAAAAGCGTCAAGACCTTCATTACCGTTGGCCGACGCTGGTTTTGGGGTGGACTCACCCTGCGTCAGGTGCGCAGCAGGCAGTGGGAACCATACCGCATGGCTGACACCCGGGCCGATGAAATTGCCGCCATCCTCTTTACCACCGGCAGCACCGGTCCGGCCAAGGGCGTTTTTTACACCCACGGGGTCTTCGATGCCCAGGTTCGCAGCATCCGCGCCCAGTTCGGCATCACCCCGGGTGAAATCGACCTGCCCACGTTCCCGCTTTTCGCCCTTTTCGACCCGGCATTGGGAATGACGGCCATTATCCCTGACATGGACCCCACCAAGCCCGCCCATGTCAACCCGGAACGAATCGTTGAAGCCATCGTCAACCATGGCATTACCAATATGTTCGCCTCCCCTGCCCTGCTCAACCGTGTGGGTCGCTACGGCAAGGAAAAAGGAATCAAACTGCCCACCTTGAAGCGGGTGATTTCCGCAGGCGCACCGGCCACGCCGGCCAACGTCGAACAGTTTTGCAGCATGCTCACCGAGGGCGCTCAGATCCATACCGGATATGGGGCCACGGAGGCCATGCCGGTCAGCGCTTTCGGCAGCGACGAGATCCTTAAGGAAACCCGCAAGCTCAGCGAACAGGGCTACGGCATGTGCGTCGGGAAACCCGTTAGCGGCATCGACGTGCGAATCATCCGCATCTCGGACGGTCCGATTGCCCGGTGGACTGACGACCTGCGGCTGCCGGACGGAGAAATCGGTGAGATCAGCGTTCGCGGCGATCAGGTGACCCGCGGCTATTACGATCGCCCCCGGGAGGACGCACTGGCTAAGATCGTCGACGGGGACACCTTCTGGCACCGCATGGGAGACCTGGGGTGGATCGATAAAAAAGGCCGCATCTGGTTCTGCGGCCGTAAAAGCCACCGGGTGATCAGTTCAAAAAAAACCATGTTCACGATTCCCTGCGAGGCCATATTCAACAAGCATACCCGCGTTTTCCGCAGTGCACTGGTCGGTGTGGGACCCCAGGGACGGCAGCGGCCGGTGGTCTGTATCGAACTGGAACCCGGAGACGCCGGCAAGGATAAAAAAGGCTTGAAAAAAGAACTGCTGGCGCTGGCCAAGGCCAGCCCGATCACGGAAGACATCGAAACGATCCTGTTTCATCGGGCCTTCCCCGTCGATATCCGCCACAATTCCAAGATATTCAGGGAGCAGTTGGCCGTCTGGGCGGAAAATAAACAATAACGCGTATTCTTTATGAAAACCAGGCAATCATCGGCAATCATCAGGCCAAAAAACATTCTGGTTACCGGCGGCGGGGGATTTTTGGGCCGTGCCATCGTGCGACAGCTGCTGGCCAACGGACATCGGGTGGTCAGCTTCTCGCGGGGCACATACCCGGATCTGGATGTCCTCGATGTCCGTCAGCTGTGCGGAGACATCGCCGACGCCGATGCCGTCGAGGACGCGGTTCGCGGTAGGGATGCCGTTTTCCACGTAGCGGCCAAAGCCGGGGTGTGGGGCGCGCTCGAGGCATATCACCGGCCCAATGTGATCGGCACCCGAAATGTCATTGCGGCCTGCCGATCCAACCGGGTGCCCATGCTGATTTACACCAGCAGCCCCAGCGTGGTGTTTGACGGCGGCAACATGCAAGGGGTGGACGAATCAGTCCCCTACCCGCCCCATTTTCACGCACCCTACCCGCAGACCAAAGCCATGGCCGAACAGGCCGTGCTGGCCGCCGCAGACGATGCGCTTAAAACCGTAGCCCTGCGGCCGCATCTGATCTGGGGACCGCAGGACAATCACCTGGTGCCGCGCATCATCGCCCGGGCCGCCAGCCTGAGGCGGGTGGGTGACGGAGACAACCGCGTGGACACGATTTACGTCGATAACGCCGCCCGTGCCCACGTGCTGGCCATGGAGGCGCTGGAGAAAAACCCGGCAGTTTCGGGCAAGACCTATTTCATCAGTGACGACAACCCCATCGGTCTGTGGGAGATGGTCGACCGCATCCTGGATGCCGGCGGCAAACCCCCGCTGACCAAAACCATATCACCCAGGGCGGCCTATTGGATCGGTGCGCTAATGGAGTGGGCTTACCGTGCTTTCGGCATTTCCGGGGAACCCCGCATGACCCGCTTCGTCGCCCGGGAGTTGGCAACGTCCCACTGGTTCGACATTTCTGCGGCCAAGCGGGATCTGGGTTACACAGCCGACATTTCCATCGAGGAAGGGATGAAGCGGCTCAAGGCCTGGCTGACGGAAAGGTCTTCCCTATCACCTTAAAAAAATGGTAAAGGAAGGGACAGCGCGTCAAAACTGAAACCGTTCCTGTACCCGTGTACCAAGGAGTGTGGCCGTGGAACTGACTGATCTATTGCCCCTGGAAAAATGGACCCAGATAGAAAATGAAATTCATGAACACTCGGGATTGGAGTCCAATGTCTTCAATACCGACGGCATTCGCATCACCGACAATAAAGTCTGGGTCAATCGCCTCTGTCCGGCCATCAAAGCCACGGACAAGGGCCAGTCATTCATTTGTGCCGTGGCCCACATGAACCTGGCCAACCAGGCCAAGGGTGAAAAGCGGCCGGTGATCGAGGAGTGCGACGCCGGGCTGATGAAGATCGTGGTGCCGATTTTTGTCGACGGCAATTACATCGGCGCCGTGGGTGCCTGTGGCCTATTGCCTGCAGGCGGCGAGGTGGATGCTTTCCTGGTGAATAAAATGACCGATATCGACGAGGCAGACATCGAGGCGTTGTGTGAGGATCTTGCCGTAATCGAAAAAAATTCGGCCGAGGAAGTGGCCCAGTTCATCTGGGAAAAAATAGAAGCAGTCGTTTCGGAAGCCTGATCCCGTTAGCTCCCGATGGCCCGCGCCATGGGGGATCGTATCGGGCTGCAGGAGGCAGGCAGACACCATGACATCGATTTTGCTTAGTTTTCTTCTCATTTTCGCCACTGTGACGGCATCACCATCAGCGGCAGCATCCGATGCCGGCGATACAGCACAGACTCAGTCAGCCTGGAGCCGTTTCTGGAAGGGCGCAGCCGACGACTGGAAAAAAATCGGCAAAGACGCAAAGGAATCCGGGACGGAAGTGGGACGGACCGTTAAAGATGAGTTCCAGAAAATGCCCGAAAATTTCCACAAAGGCGTTGAAGAAGCCAAAGAGGAATTTAAAAACGGCACAGGATCGCCGCTAGGACCCCGCACCGATAACTGAAATTCAACCACCACCACTGCCGGTCAGCATTCCTCCCCTGAGGCCCGGTCGATGCCCGCAATTCGACCCGTTCAACACCCATGAACGTTTGTTCAGCATTGATCGCGAGGTGTTCTGATTCGAACATTAAAATCGCCAAAGCAGCGACTTCACTGGCCGGTGATACTTTTCATATTTTGGTTGGCCGCCGATACGGCAAGAGCTGCCGGCCTGCCGGGCGCCGCACCAGCAAACGCCGGTTATACGAGCACCGATGTAATCCTGCTGGTGTCGTACATTCTGCTGGCCCTGGTTTTCTCCTTCCTCTGCAGTGTCGCCGAAGCGGTGCTTTTGAGCATCTCACCCGCATACATCGCCGGTCTTCAGGATAAAAAGCCAAAACTCGCAGCGCTGCTGAAGCAATTAAAACAGGACAACGTGGACCAGTCACTGGCCGCCATCTTGACCTTGAACACCATCGCCCATACGGTGGGGGCGATCGGATCAGGTTCCAAGGCGACCGTGGTTTTCGGCAGCGCCTGGTTTGGCCTTTTTTCAGCTGTGATGACCCTGATGATCCTGTTCCTTTCCGAAATCATCCCCAAAACCATCGGCGCGGTCTACTGGCGATCACTGGCCGGACTCACGGCACGATTTGTCCGCGGATTGATTTGGGCATTGTATCCGCTGATCTGGCTCTCTGAAAGACTGACCCGCCTGATCGCCCGTGGGAAAACCACCGGTGTGTTCAGCCGCGAAGAATTCATCGCCATGGCCGGCATCGGTGAACGCGACGGGAAAATCGACCCGCATGAATCACGGGTCATCCGCAATTTGTTCCGCTTCGGTTCGCTGACCGCCAGCGACATCATGACGCCGCGGACGGTGATTTCGGGCCTGCCCCAGGAGATGAGTGTCACCGACGCCCTGAAGACCAAACCTCCCGCTTCCTTCTCGCGCCTGCCGCTCTTTCAGACGGATCTGGATCACATCACCGGTTTCATTCTCAGGGACGATCTGCTGCTCGCCAAGGCACGACATGGCGGCGACCTTAAAATCGAAACGTTGAAGCGGAAGATCAAAACGGTTCCCGGCAGCCTGCCCCTGACGAATCTGCTCGAGTTTTTGCTCGATCAACGCCAGCAAATCGCCCTGGTGATTGATGAGTACGGTGGAACCAAGGGGCTGGTAACGACCGAGGATGTCGTCGAAACCTTGCTCGGCATGGAAATCGTCGACGAGATGGACGCGGTCGAAGACATGCAGGCAATGGCGAGGCGTCAATGGGCCAAGCGGGCCAGGGCGCAGGGTATAGACGTCAATTAACCGGATGGAAAGACCATGCCCACTGAATCTCACGAAACGCTTCAATCAACGTCCATCGTCGACGGCGACCATGCTCGCGCAACGGCCTTTGCCCGCCTGCATGCGCAAGGTGCGGCAACCGTCAGAGGCCCGGCGCGGTCTGCCTGAACGATGCCGTTCGGGACGGCATCCGCGAGGATCCCTGTGCGATCGACCTGTCCGTGGTCAACCTGGAACCCCGCAGAATGATGGGCGAGATTACCCAAGGAATGCGCATCGACATCGGCTATGCGGACGGCACCGGCCGGTGCTCGCCGTGCCTGAAATCCCCGTACCGGATGTTTCCCGTGCGGGCGTGATTGGTTTAGGGAACAACGATGACGGTCGGGGGGCAGACGCAGACCACAGAGGGGCCTCATACCATATAGGGTATGTGCGGTTGGTAACCGGGTACCATCAAGTGTTGTTTACCGTACCGAGCAAACCGGACCCGGCGCCGCTGCAGTTCTTCGATGATGCGCTCCCTGTCGCGGTTCAATGACCCAACTATGCAGGATTTAAGGCAGACTCCACCATATAAGGCAATCCACAACATCAACTATACTGCATATGGTATATCCGCCATTTAACAAAGAGACCACTCCGCTGTCGGCATGCAGTTCCGTCAAGCCGGCCGTCATGCCGATCGATCATCGAGGGTATCGGTGTTAACGCCGGATGTCAGACGCTCTCCATGTCGAACTCCTCAAACCCATACCAAAAACCGGTATTGCTCAGGTGATCCAGTTCAAACTGGACCGCTTCGACGTGGTTGTCCTCGATTTCCAGAAATCGCGCAAACATGGCCCGGTGGTCAGGCCCCACCTGATCGACCATCTCTTTGTAGAACCGGCTGGTCTCGATCTCCATCGCCAAGGCCTGTGAGAGCATCTGTTGCTTCAAACCACGGGCATCTTCGCTGATTTTCGATTCAAGGGCGGCGGCCTCTTTGCGGATTGCCGCTTTATCAGGAACCATCGAAGCCAGCACTTCATTGCTGATTGCTCCGCGCTGCTGCCACTCAGCGAGCCTGCTTTCCAGGTAATCCACATGGCGCTGTTCGTCGTCTGCCAGGGTTTGAAATATTTTTTTTCCGGCAGGTTCATCGGTGCGGGTTACTGCCTCGACGTATAAATCCCTGATCCGGTTTTCGAATTCCAATGCTGATTTGATGGCTGCTTCCAGTTTCATGGAGTCCTCCTTTAGGTGAAAAGTGACAACGAATTGGCCGGTGTATATCCAATAATAGGGGCGGCACCCCTGAAAAACAATGCTTCATATCGAAACAGTCAGCATCCGATGCTGACGGCCGATCAAGAGGATGTTTTACCAATGGCGTCGAGGATATACTGGGGGAGCGCAAATGCGCTGCGGTGAATATCGGGGGTGTAGTAGCGGGTGGCAAGGCCGCTTTGGGAAAATCGCCGCTGCAGGGTTTTTACATCCTGTTGCCTCAGTTCCGGGTTGGCGCTGGCCCATCCGAAAGCCATGATGCCTCCGGCGTAAGTGGGAACAGCCGCTGTAAAAAAATGCCAGTCCAGGAACAACGTTTCAAAATGTCTGGCCGATGACCGCACCTCATCCAACTGCAGGAAGGCCACCCCGTTCTGGGTAACCAGCACGCCGCCAGGCGTCAGGCAGCCTTTACAGGCGGCATAGAACTGCTCGCTGAATAGTTTTTCGGCCGGTCCATCGGGGTCGGTGGTGTCGGTCAGGATGACATCGAAGCGTTCATGGGTTTGTTGAAGAAAATGCAGGCCGTCATCGATCACGATGGTGGCCCTGGGGTCCTCGAAGGCACCCATGGAATGGTTAGGCAGATATTGCCTGCACAGGTCGATGACCGACGGGTCGATTTCGACCTGGATCACCAGTTGGATGGCGCGATGGCGCAGGACCTCTCTTAGGCTGGCACCGTCACCGCCGCCGATGATCAGCACCCGTCGAACGCTGCCGTGAGCCAGCACGGGTACATGCACCATCATTTCGTGGTAGATGAACTCGTCCGCCTCCGTGGTCTGGATGACACCGTCCAGGGCCAGCACGCGGCCAAATGCCCTGTTTTTGAAAATGAGCAGGTGTTGATGATCCGTACGGGCTTCGAAGAGTCGTTCATCGATGGCCAATAAGTGATCATAACCGCTGCACACGCGCTCCCGGTAATTATCGGTCATCCGTCACGCCTTTCATGGGGCCCTCGTTTTTCAACGTTGAATATGCGGGTCAGCAGTCTCACACGTGCCGGCTTTCGGACCCCCGTGGCACGCTCGCTATCGCGGTTCAATCATTTTTCGCTTGATACGGTTGGGAATCCTGCAGACGGGAATCGGCACCATCTTGTGCCGATTGATCCGGTTGAACTTCCTGAAAATGGCCAGCACTTCCCGCTGCCTGGGATCAAGGGAGGCTTCGTCACCTTTGCCGGCTTCATAGGCCATGGCCCATTCCAGTTCATCGTAGGCGGCCCCAATCTGGCTCTCGTCGGAGCGGTTGTCGCTCCACAACCCGTCCGTGGGCGGCGCCTGGATGATTTCATCGGTAATGCCCATTGCTTCTGCTAGTGCATAGACCTCTGATTTCATCAGATCGGCAATGGGCGACAGGTCCACGCCACCATCACCGTATTTGGTATAGAAGCCCACGCCGAAATCCTCCACCTTGTTGCCGGTGCCTGCTACCAGCAGGCGGTGGTGGGTGGAAAAGCCATAGAGGGCAAGCATGCGCAGCCGGCTTCGGGAGTTGGCCATGCTCAAGTCGTCCTGAATGGCCTCAGGAAGAGCCCTTTTCAGGGATTCAAACACCGGGGTCAAATCTACGGTTACACCTTCTACTGTGGGGTAACGCGCCGCAAGCCACTGAATATGCTTGGCGGCCCGGCTAACCTGATCCGCTGCCTGGCATATCGGCATGTTCAGCGCCTTGACCGGATAGCCGGTCATGGCACACAAGGTTGAGGTCACCGCCGAATCAATCCCACCGGAAACGCCCACCACAAAGCCTTTCATGCCGGACCGGTCAAGATACTGGGTGAGCCATTTGACGATATAATCAATCATAGCAAAGGGTTGCATCGCCCGATCCTTTCGCTAAATTATTTCATGGATGTCAATCCGGCAGCAGGTCGTAAAAATACATCATCACATCCGAACGGGTAATGATTCCGATGATTCGACCATCTTCCACCACGGGGAGCCGACCGATATCGTGGCGCACCATTGTCTGGGCCGCCTGGATGGGGCTGTTTCCCGGCTCGATACTGATCACCCGGTTACTCATGAAGGCCTTGACCGGTGCCTGAAGCTGGTCTTCTTTGCGGATTTTTTTGAAGTCACGCCGCGATATGATGCCCACCAGCAGACCATCGTCTACCACCGGCAGGCCGGTGCAGCCCCGCTGCCGAAGAATTTTGGCCACCTCGGCCATGGATTTGTCCGGTGGAACGGAGCAGACGGGAAAGGACATCATATCGCTGATTTGAACCGACGACTGCTGGTTGCCATTGATGAGATCGACGATCATCTGTTCGACTATCTCGGGGTTGACGCCTTTGAGCATGGCGCTGCCGGCACCGGGATGGCCGCCGCCGCCCATGCTTTTCATGAGGGTACCCACGTCCAGCCCTTCGTTGTCACTGCGGCCGATGATCATACATTTTTGCCGGCCGTTTTTTTCTTCGCTCACGAACAGGCCGAAAGCGGCATCGACGTTGACGATGTCGCGGTACATGCGCACGACCAAGGCCAGGTTGCCCACGTGCCCGTCGATGTGGATGCGGCTTATGCTTATAGTATAGCCGTTTAATTTCAACCGATTGTCGGCTTTCAGCATCTCGAAAAGGACGTCCCTTTGTTTTTCACCGTATGCGGGCCGCAGGAATTTGGAAACCAGGGCGAGGTCCGCTTTTCGGTCCAACAGCCAACCGGCCGCATAGGCGTCTTCAGCCGTGCAAGAGGAAAAAGTCAGGTTGCCGGTATCTTCATACAGGCCGGTCAGGAAAAGGGTGGCCTGGATGGGCGTAATCAATTTTCGCATGGCTTTGAGTTGACGCACCAACAGGGTGATAGTGGCTCCGACGGCCTCCTGGCATTTCCACGCCGCATCGATATCCCCGCCGACATGGTGATCCCACACCAGCACCTCCAGGTCGGTTCGCTTGTTAAGCTTGGCGATGGGTCCCAACCGGGCCCAGTCTGCCGTGTCCACAACGATGAGGCGGGTCACCTTGCCGGTCTCGATACCCCAGCGGTCCACATAGTCGAAAATGTCCTTGTGAATGGACATGAAGGCCCGTACATTGGGATTGACGGTCCGGGGAATGGCGACGACGGCATCGGGATAGATCAATGTGGCGGCCACCAGAGAGGCAAAGGCATCAAAATCGGCATTTTTATGGGTGGTGATGATCTGCGTCATGAATCAGTCGTCAATCGGAACGATTCCACTCCAGGGAAGCACGGGGGTCGTTTTCCGCGGAAGAGGCTTCCAACTGCAGCGGCGAACCGTGTTGGGACTTATATTCCAGCGCCAGCCGGTGCTTTTCGATTTCCGTGTGGCTTTCGATGCTCTTTTTGGCCAGCAGATAACGAAGATAGACAATCCAGACGCCAATGCCCGCCAGCACGACCCCCAGCGTGATAAACACCCATTTGAATCGGATGATCGCATCGATGCCGGTACGTCCGATATAGGTGATCATATTGGGGATGATCCAGTAGGAGATCACGCCTACTAAAATTAAAAACCCGATGATGAAAATGTTCATCCGGCTGATGCGGACCAGGATTGACTCCAGGCGGGATTCATACCCCGGCTCAGAGGCGGCCGTGGTTTCGTCCCCTTGCAGTTCATTGCCGTGGAAAATAGCCACGTACGCTTTGACCACAAAGCCGAAGAGCAGCATGGCGCCAACCGGGATGCCGATTGCCGCCACGAACCAGGCCCGAAACGGAAATGGATGTTCCCTGGTTTCAAGCCGCACCTGGTAGTTCTCGAAGGGACCGAAGGTCTTCTCGAAATAGTACTTGTTGAATTCGCTCAGGTTCTTGCCGCTGGTCTCATGGATGACGTTGCCGTTGGCATCGATGACCTGCAGCCACGATTGTCGGCCTGATTTCATGGCAGCCAGGGCGAAGATTTCCAGTTCCAGCAGAAACAGCCCGACAATAATGATGATGAAAAGGGTTTTGTTTTCCTGGATTAAATTACCGATACGCGTTGTTTTCACAGCCGTCAATTTATCACAGCGGTGCTTTTTTGCACAATCTTTTTTGTGAGCGTCCACCGGTTCGGCGTTCACCATTCAGGATTGTCCATATTTTCGGTCAACCTCTGAACCTCTGAACCCTGAACCCAAATCATTGACAGTCAACCCCAATTGTTCCATAAGGATGCTTCATTGCCACCCGTCACCTTTTTTTTGGAGCCTGCTTCATGAAGAAAATGATCATTTCGGTCCTGGGCAAAGACCGGCCCGGCATCATCGCCGCGGTCACCCGTATTCTGTTCGAACAGGACTGCAACATCGAAAACGTCAGCCAGACCATTCTTCAAAACGAATTCTCCGGCATTTTTATTGCCAGTGTCCCGAAAGCGCTGTCGGAAGCGGACCTGCACCGGCATCTGGACGCCGGGCTTTCCCCCATGGGGTTGCACGTTTATGAAAAGCGACTATCCACAGACAATGGATCCCAGGCGGACGTCGACAGCGAGCCCTTTGTGGTGGTCACCAAGGGACCGGATCGCAAAGGCCTGGTGGCGTCCATCACCGCCATCATGGCCGCCCACCGGGTCAATGTGACCAACCTGCAGGCAGTCTTCAAAGGCGGCGACGACCCCAACGCCAACATCATGATCTATGAGGTCGACATCCCCAGCGATGCCAACCACCAGGCCCTTCGACGGGACCTGCGGGAAAAGGCCCTGGCGTTGTCTCTGGACCTATCCATTCAGCACAAACTGATTTTCGAAGCAATCAATCGCGTTTAAGGCGCGTATGAGGACTGATGCCATGTTTAGTGATCGAGAAATCCTCTCCGTCGTGGAGATGCTTAAAAATGAAAATCTGGATGTTCGTACCGTCACCTTGGGCCTCAACCTGCTGGATTGCGCCAGCGACGATATCGGCCGGTTCACGGACAACATCTATGCCCGCATCACCAGTGCGGCCAAAAACCTGGTGAAGATATGCGACGAGGTGGGGGACAAGTACGGGATCCCGGTGGTCAACAAGCGCATTTCGGTAAGCCCGATTGCCGTTGCCGGCGCCCCCTTCAATGCCCCGCAGATGCTGAGCGTTGCCACCACGCTCAACGAAGCGGCCGGCGCCGCCCGTGTGGATTTTATCGGAGGTTTCTCCGCGCTGGTGGAAAAGGGCATCGCCAGGGGTGACCGGGCGCTGATCGAGGCCATGCCCGAGGCACTGACCAGCACGCAGCGGGTCTGTGCCTCCGTCAATGTGGCCTCCACCCGGGCGGGCATCAACATCGATGCCGTGCTGCTTATGGGCAGAACCATCAAAGAGGCCGCCCGGCTTACCGCCGATCGCGATGGTTTGGCCTGCGCCAAACTGTGCGTATTTGCCAATATTCCCCAGGATATCCCGTTTATGGCCGGCGCCTATTTAGGCGTGGGAGAAGCCGATGCGGTGATCAACGTGGGCGTCAGCGGACCCGGCGTGGTCAAGAAAGCCATCGACCGCGCAACGGCATCCAACCCAAATCTCAATTTAGGCCAGGTCAGCGAAATCATCAAGCACACCGCCTACAAAGTCACCCGCATCGGCGAACTCATCGGCCGCGAAGTGGCCCAGCGGCTGGGCATCAAATTCGGCGTGGTAGACCTCTCTCTGGCTCCCACCCCCAACGTGGGCGACAGTGTGGGAGAGATTTTCCAGAGCCTTGGACTTGCCAGCATCGGCGTGCCCGGCAGCACGGTGGCGCTTGCCCTGTTGAACGACGCGGTAAAAAAGGGCGGCGCCTTTGCCAGTTCAAAAGTGGGGGGTCTGAGCGGTGCCTTCATACCGGTGAGCGAGGACCTGAACATCTCCCAGGCGGCCGCACTAGGCCACCTGTCCATCGAAAAACTCGAAGCCATGACCTGTGTGTGCAGTGTGGGCCTGGACATGGTGGCCATCCCCGGGGACACCAGCGAGGAAACCCTGGCGGCGATCATCGCCGATGAAATGGCCATCGGCGTGATCAACAAAAAAACCACCGCCACCCGCCTGATACCCGTGCCCGGTAAAAAGGCCGGTGACCACGCCTTTTTCGGCGGCCTTTTAGGCGAATCCATCATCATGCCGGTAAACAACGCCACCGGCGAAAACCGGTTTCTGCGTCGTGGCGGATTGATTCCCTCCCCCATACACAGTTTAGTGAATTAGGGGATTCGGGGATTGAGGGATTGGCAATTCCAGTAATCCCAATTGCTCAATTCGTTTTTCATTTATTCCAAGAAAACATGGCTGCCCCGGCCAATAGAAACGCCAGGGTCATGGCGCACAGGATGGTGATCTCCGGCATCACCGCAAACAGCCCTTCCCCCTCGTTCATCACCTGTCTTGCGGCCTTCAACAGGTGGGTCAGCGGAAAGATCTTCGCCGAAGCCTGGAGCCACGCCGGTGCCCCCTCGATGGAAAACCATACTTCGGACAAGAACATCATCGGCCAGGATATAAAATTGAGCACGCCATTGGTGAACTCTTCGCTGGTCCCGCGCGAAGCGATGACCAGGCCCAGTGATGTCATGCAGGTACTGCCCGCCAGAAACACCACGAAGAGGTTCGGCAGGCTGCCGTATACCCTGAAGCCGAGGATCCAATCACAACCCACCCAGACGATAACCAGCGTGAACATGAGCAGAAAAATCCGTGACAGCAACTGGGCGGCGAGATACTCAAAAGCGGTCAGCGGGGTCGCTTTCAGCCGTTTGAGCACCCCGTTTTTGCGATAGCGAACCACCACCCAACCGACCCCGTAGAGGGCGCTGAACATCATGTTCATGCCCAGCACCCCGGGAAAAAGCCAGTCGATGTATCGAATCTGTATCCCCTGGATGTCTTTTTTCTCGAATTGCGCGCCTGAATCCGACGCCAACAGGGCCCCTTTCAAAAGCCTTTCGACGATTGCCCCGGAAGGCGACGAATCGCTGACCCAGTATCGGATCGGTTGGGTCCCTGTCTCGATCAACAGGTCTATTTTATGGTGCTTGAGCTTGTCCATCCCCTGGTCCCGGGTTTCGAAAGCCACCAGGAAGATGGCCGTGAAGGCGGTAAACGAATCCGGAAGGAGTTCGATCGACTGGTGGACGGAGGCACCCGGGGCGATCGGGAAAAGGCCCACCTTGAACTGCGATTGATAGTCTCCTTTGAAGATGACCCCAAAACCGAGGATGATCAGAAAAGGGAAAAGGAAATTCCAGCCGAATGCCGCACGATCTCTGAAAAATTCACGGTTTCTGGCATTAAATATGGCCCACAGTCGCTTGAATCGCATGCATCCTCCAGATCATTCCCGCAGGCTTCGCCCGGTGAGCTTTAGAAATACATCCTCCAAGGAGGGTGTTTTCACGTTCACACCACGCATATCCACCCCCATTGACAACAGCCGTGAGACAACCGCATTGACGTTTTCCGTTCGAATCTGAATCCGGTCTCCCCGCTGATTGATGAATCCCTGCAAGTTGCCCGGCTTTTCGGGGAACTGCGCTTTGGGCACCGACAGGGTGGCCCGTTGGCAGTGGGTTTCAATCAACTCCAGGGGCGCACCGCGGGCGATGACTTTGCCTTTGTCCATGATCGCCACATCGTCACAGAGTCTTTCCGCCTCTTCCATGTAATGCGTGGTGAGCACGATGGTACGCCCCTGGGATTTAACCGTTTTGATGATGTCCCACAGATTCCGTCGGGCCTGGGGGTCCAAGCCGGTGGAGGGTTCATCAAGAAACACCAATTCAGGGCGGTTCAGCAAGGCCAGAGCCAAGAGCAAGCGCTGTTTCTGTCCACCGGAAATTTTATCGTTCAGTTGCCCGTTGACCTCCTCGAGGTGGCACAGTTGAATCAAGTGGCCGATGGACTCCGTGTGTTCGTACAACCGGCTGAAGGTTTCCAGGGTTTCGGCCACGGTTAAAAACGAAAGCAGGGCGGTCTGTTGAAACATGATCCCGACCTCCTGCCTAAATTGCGCCGCCCGACTCGCGCCTTTGTAAAGAATCGTCCCGGCGGTGGGGTCAATGATGTCCTCGATGATCTCGATAAGGGTCGTCTTTCCGGCGCCATTGGGCCCCAGCAGGCCGAAACAGCTGCCTTGGCCGACGGTCATGCTCACGCCGTCGACGGCCCTGAGGCGCCGGTAATGTTTGTGAATGTCAATGAGTTCCAGTAGCGGTTTCATCGGCGACGTCGCTTTCATGGGTGGCGCTTGCCGTGTCATCGAAGATTAACATATCTTATTGAATAAAAAGGAGTTGCACACGCTTGACAGTTGACAGGCAACAGCGGTTTTTTTATAGTCGCAAGGACCGCGCAAATCAAGCCGGATTGAAAAAATAACGCCCGGCCATGGCATTCCCACTACCGTTCCAATCCCCGGGTCGGATGGAATAATGAGCGAACATGGAACGTAAAAGCCATTTCACCTTTAGCATGATTTTGACTGCGGCCCTTATACTGATCGGTACGGGCGGGTACATGATCATCGAGGGCTGGCCGGTTAGCGATGCCATATACATGACCATCATCACCCTGGCCACCGTCGGCTACGGCGAAGTCCACCAGGTGAGCGGTGGCGGCCGGATTTTCACCATTTTCCTCATCGTGGCGGGTGTCGGTTATTTCATGTATGTGGTCGGCCTGCTCGTACAGTTTTTGGTGGAAGACCGCATACGAGTCATTCTCGGGAGGCGCAAATTGGACAAGCAGATCGCCAGGCTTAAGGATCACTATATCATCTGCGGGTATGGCAGAATCGGTCGGGTGCTGGCCCGCTACCTCACCGAGCGATACCTGAACGTGGTAATAATCGAAAAAAAAGAGTCCCGCCAGGCGGCCATGGACGAAGATGGCGTGCTCTATCTGGTGGGCGAAGCCACGGATGAAAACCTGTTGCTCAGAGCCGGCATCAAGGATGCCAAAGCGCTGATCACCGCCGTGGCCACCGATGCGGACAATGTATTTCTGACCTTGATCGCCAAACAGCTCAACCCCGGCCTGTTCATCGTCGCCCGGGCGATCCAGAACACCGCCAAACGGACCCTTCAGGCCGCAGGGGCCAGCACGGTCATCTCTCCCTATGACCTTGGCGCCCGGCGGATGGCCCATGCCATCTTACGGCCGACGGTGATCCAATTTCTTGAACTGGCTTTTGCCGACGAGAGTACAGACATCCAGGTGGAAGAAATCCGGGTGCGGTCCACCTCACAACTGCTCAATGTGGCACTCAAGGATTCTGGCATTCGACAGAAACTGGACCTGATTATCCTTACGATCAAAAAGGCCGACGGAACCATGATATTCAACCCAAAGGCAGACACCCGAATGGAAACCGACGATACCCTGGTGGTCGTCGGCCGAGCGAAAAGTGTCACCCGACTGGAACAGATGATGCGCACCTGAAGGATACCATGGCACCCCCTGCCCCCGCATATCTGAAGGCCCTTGAGACCGGTATCCTGCAGCGCCGCGTAAACCAGGGGCTTGAATCACTGGCCGACTGCACCCTTTGCCCACGCAGGTGCGGTGTCGACCGAGCCGCCGGGGAAACCGGAACCTGTAAAACCGGCCGCCGGGCCGTGGTGGCCGCGCACAACGCCCATTTCGGCGAAGAGACACCCCTGGTGGGACGCAACGGATCGGGAACGATCTTTTTTTCGAATTGCAGCCTGCAGTGCAATTTTTGCCAGAACTACGAGATCAGCCACTTGGGGGAAGGCCGTGCGCTGACGGACGACCAGTTGGCAACGATCATGCTGGAACTTCAACAAAGCGGGTGTCACAATATCAACCTGGTCACCCCCAGCCATGTGGTGCCCCAGATTCTCGCGGCCGTTAGTCTGGCCGCCCGCCGGGGACTGGTCTTGCCGCTGGTGTACAATTGCAGCGGATATGATCGCGTGGAAACCTTGCAGTTGCTGGACGGCATCGTGGACATCTATATGCCGGATTTCAAATTCTGGGATTCCAAAGTGGCCCGGGACACCTGCAATGCCGCTGATTATCCTGAATCGGCAAAGCAGGCGCTGCTCGAAATGCACCGCCAGGTCGGGGACTTGGCCATCGACAACGCCAGCGGCCTGGCTGTCAAAGGCATCCTGGTGCGCCATCTGGTGCTGCCCGGCGGATTGGCGGGGACGGCAAAGATTATGGCGTTTCTGGCCGATTCACTCTCCCGGAACACCTATGTCAATGTCATGTCTCAATATCGCCCCTGCGGCCGGGCCCGAGAGATGCCGGCGCTAGCCGTCGCCCTCTCCCCGGCAGAATATGATCAGGCTGTCGGCGCGGCGAAAGCGGCCGGCATCACCCGTCTGGACAAACCCCGTCGGGTGTTTCAATTGTGGTAGCAACGTTAACTTATCAACAGCGGTCGATATGAGAGGTCGATATGAAAAAATGCGCAGTGATCATGGTTCTGGTCTTTTTGATGGGCACGGGTCTGTCCATTGCCGCCGATCCCCTGCCGCGGGTGAAACTGACCACCAGCGAGGGGGATATCGTGGTGGAACTGGACAGCGTTGCCGCGCCGAAAACCGTGGATAACTTTCTGGCCTATGTCAAAGACGGCTTTTACGATGGTGCCATTTTTCACCGGGTGATCAAAGGGTTCATGATTCAGGGTGGTGGATTTGACGCGGAAATGACGCGCAAGTCCCCACGACCACCGATTCTCAACGAAGCCGACAACGGCCTGTCAAATAAAATCGGCACCATTGCCATGGCCCGGACGGCGGATCCCCATTCGGCCGGCGCTCAGTTTTTTATCAATGTGAAAGACAACACTTTCCTGGACCATCGCGGCAAAACATCCCAGGGCTGGGGCTATTGTGTATTCGGCAAGGTGGTGCAGGGAATGAATGGGGTGCGGGCCATCGAAAACGTGCCCACCACCTCCCGTTCGGGGATGCGGGACGTGCCCATAACGCCCGTGATCATCAAGCGGGCGACGGTGGTTATGCCTCAATAGGCTTGACAAAGGCTGAGGTCTATCTTAGTCTGACGGTACGCCACATTCTTTTGTCTATACTTCAATCACCGTCGCCGTCACCAGTTAAGGGTTGTCTCAGTCAACCGTGCATCAAAGCAGGTGAATGTCCATCAAATCAGGATGCGGCGCGTCGATCAAGGCAAACAGGCGTGGGATCGCGGAAGGTTTTACCGACCACCAAGCGCCACCTTCCCCTGCGCGGCAACCGGCTTCGTCAATGGCATGGGCCGGTGACCGGTTGCGGGAATCTTTCCTCCTTTTTTAGGGTCGCGGAGGAAACGCTTTTCCATCATCGCTGTGGAATCCGACGGTTTCTGCATCCCACGCTTGTTTCATCTATTTTGGAATATATCCCCTGAACCCCCGCCATATACCCGTTGCCGGGCCTTGGCCGCCGCAACCAGTGGCGCCACCCGTTCGTCCACATAATCATAAACGCGGGCCTTGGATTTTCCCTGCGCCGGCCTCAAGATACGCCCAAGGTACTGCATCACCCGGCCGCTGAACCGGACCGGGGTGGCCATGAACAAGGTGGACAGGTCGGGACAGTCAAAGCCTTCCCCGATCAACTGGCCCGTGGCGATCAGCACATTGACCTGGCCGTTCTTGAGGCGCTCCAGCACGGCCTTTCGCGCGTCATCGCTCAGATCGCCGGTGATCAGATCAGCATGAACGTCCAGCTTGTAGCGCAGGATTCCCTGAAGCGTTTCACAATGCTTTTTGCGGTCCGACAGCACCAGGCAGACACCCTTGCCGGCCCTGACTTCTTTGGCCACGTCCGATGCGATGAGCCGGTTGCGCGTATCGTCGGCGGTCAGTTCGGACAACATCCGGGAGTAATCGTTGACCGGGTCGAAATAGGGTTCGAATGCAGTGGTTCGGACCACCACATCTGCTTTCAAAATATGGCCTTTTTCCTCCAGCTGGACCTTGTCCACCTCGTGGTGAACATCTCCCAAATGCCAGAATATGAGCTTGGACAGTTTGTCCCGACGCCACGGGGTGGCCGAAAGGCCCAGCATGTAGCGGCAGTCGAAGGCCGTGACCGCTTCGGTAAAGGTTCGGCTGGGTGCCCGGTGGCACTCGTCCACGACGAGATGGCCCGTGTGGGGAACGATCTGATCCGTGCACCGGTAAAGCGTTTGAACCAGTGCCACGGTAATTTGCTCACCGATTCTATTTTTGCCAGCGCCGATCAGTCCCACCTGATCCGCGGGGATACCCAGAAACTGTTCGATGCGCTGGATCCACTGAAAGGCAAGATCCTTGGTGTGCACCACCACCACGCTCGGCTGACGCCGTTGGGCGATCAGGAAAAGCCCAACGACGGTTTTTCCGCTTCCCGTGGGTGCACTCAATGTGCCGAAATCCTTTTTCAGCATTTCCGCCGCTGCTGCGGATTGGAACGCTTTCAGTGCGCCGCTGAAGCGAAAGTCCGTCTGCGGCATCAACCTGCGCCGATCCTCGATGCGATAGGAAAGATGCTCCCGCTTCAGCAGGAGAATCAGCTGGCGGGCATATCCGCGGGGGATGATGATCCCGTTTTTGCCGGCGCGTCGGTAAAAGCGAAGGATTTTCTTCGTTCCCCGGTTCCAGCGCCCCATGCGTTCGTTCTCTATCCATTTGGGGTTGAGCATCTGAAACCGCTCCACCAGTATTTCCAGTAGATTGGCAGGGGCGTGATTGATCTTAATTGAATGGGTGATGGTGATTTTCAATTCACCATTTTCGGTTGTTGACGCACACACGGCAGGCTCGCAGCGAACTATGGATAAAAGCGAAGGAAGACGGGGATCATGAATGTGATCAAGATCAAGATGCCCGGAATCGTCAGGTAGGGGGCATACCATGGTTTCCCGGCAGATCGGGCTTTTCTGACTTCGGAAAGAAACCAGTTACCAAGAAAAAATGCCGCTACCAGAATGGGAATTGCCTTTAAGATGGCCATAACCGGAAAAAAACCCCTGTGGATAAAATCAAGCCGAGGCGCCGGGAAGCAGCGCCATTCTCAAGGTGATGTGGCGACCGTCTTTCCACGGCCAGAATTTGGCGATAATCACACCGTTTTCAAAACTTTTTTCGAAAAGGGTCTGTTCGATACGAATACTGCCGGTGCCTTCGGTGACATCCAGATCCTTTTGCGTCGGAGACGTGCCGCTGGGTTTCACTGGTTTTTCAAGGAAAGCAGACAAAATCCGCTCCCACTCAGCCAGATCATTTTGAAAAAATACCAATTCAAAAAGGTCCTCACGGTCGCACCGTTTTTCATGAACATCCAGATGAAGACAACAGTCAGAAATGTCGCTGAGTTTCATCGCCGTTAGCCCCTGTTTATTTGGTAAATTCAGCATCTGTCAGCATTGGATATCCGGTGAAAAAAACAATTCGATTATAGGTGAACGCCGGGCTTCTGTCAAAAGCATAAATGGCATTCATGTTCCGACTGAGAATAAGCCTATGATATTTTTGCGAAACGTTTCACGTGAAAACACACTCGGTGGTGTTGAAACGATGGTGCCGGCACAAATTGTGGTCTATCCGTCAGGCTTCCCTGACGATGAGTCGGTTAATGATCAATCCATGGAAAAAATGGCCCTCAACCGCTGAGAAGCGCCATCCAAGGTGAACATGGCAGTTGGCACACACAGCAATACGCCACACGCAGCCAGCAAACCAGGTGAATTGGGGCGAGCTGGGTCCAACATAAACGCATCCCCAGGCATCCCGGTAACAGGCAATATCAAAAACGATGCCTTCCGGATTGGCAAACGTGTGCGCGTGTGCGCCCTTGATCACCCTGCGTTCTGCGGTTGAAGTGATCCCGTGGAGGCATTGGCGACAGACAATGGCGTCCTCGGTCGATGCCGATGTCTTTTCATGGGGAGCGGTCAAGGAATCGCCCGCCACTTTTTCCGGCTTGGGATCAGGGCGAAAATGATGCCGGAACCGGTTTGGCGTTTGCCTAAGGTGGCGGCAGCATCCTGCCTCAACAAGCGGTGTATTCATCATTGTTTTATGGTCTTAAGTCGGGCGGTGGATCGTGGCAGACGGATGGCGGGGCTTGTGATTCACTTTATCGAACAGGCGGCGACATGCACGGGCCCGCCAACGTTGTTTCCAAGGATGGATTGCACGGGCAGCCAAGCGAACACGAGAAGGGGGTTGCCGGACGCGGTCAATCAATGCCTTGGAATGTCCACCCGCTCTTTCAGTTCTTTTCCACACCTGAAAAAAGGCAATCGTTTGGATTTGACGGTTACCGATTCACCCGTCTTTGGATTGCGCCCGCGATAGGAACCATATTGTTTCACAAAGATGCTTCCGAACCCTCTGATTTCTACCCGGTCGCCATTGGCGAGCGCGTTGGTCATTTCCCCGAAAAAAAGATCAATCACCCGCTCAGCTTTCTCCCGAGTAAAGCCGTTTTTTCTTTTCAGCGCTTCGATCAGATCCCCCTTGTTCATATTCACCCCCTTGGTATCGTGAATTATATCAGTATCGTAAAAGTTTATCGACGGCTTGTCAACGGGCGTATGGGTCAATCAACCCAGACTGTCGCTGTATTTTTCGTTTCAGGGCCGTTTGAAATGCCGCCGTCGTCCCGTAAACAATCAGACGCCGGGAGGCGCGTGTGGCAGCCGTATAGACGATTTCCCGGGTCAGCAGCCGATGATTTGAATCCTCAGGCAGCACCAGCAGGGTATCGTCAAATTCAGACCCCTGGCTTTTGTGAACGGTCATGGCAAAAGCCAGATCCCAATCGGTCAGCCCGGAAGCGGGAAAAGCCACAATCCCGCCGGTACGCTTGAAATGGACCTGAACCATGCCGTCAGGCTGACGCATAACCAGCCCCACATCCCCGTTGAACAGGTCCCGGGTGTAATCGTTGCGGGTAATCATGATCAATGCACCGCTGAACAGACGATCGTCCGGGTTGCCGTCTGGGTCGAGGACCTGTCTCAAAACGGCGGCAATGCGGTGGTTGACCCACCGCGCTCCGGTGCGGCCATGGCGCAGCACGGTCAATATTCGACATTGGTAGGCGAATGTGAAAAGCCTGTTGAGCAGATCCGTCCGGTTTTCACCGGCCATGGATTCCGGCGAATCCGTCCGTCGAATCAATTGCTGCACTAGATTCGCGTAACTATCCTCATTTTTGTTTTTTTGCCGAACATACTGGTGCATGACCCACCCATCCAGATGCCGGTTAAGCGCGTCCCCGTCTCCGGCGGTTACAAATGCCCATTGCCGCGCCTTTATGGTCAAGGCCCGGTCGAAGTCAAGGGGGTCGAGGGAAACCGGATGGCCGGCGTTGATGGCTTGCGCCAGCTCGAGCAGCGGTCCGGCCGAGCGGTAAACATTGCGCAGTTCCACAAAATGGTTGGCGAATGCGCGGCCTGCAGCCGGACTCATGTCGGCCAGCACCGATCCAGCCTCTACCGAGGGCAGTTGATCCTTGTCCCCGATCAGAATCACCCGTGTTCGATCCGGTTCGATGGCCTGGAAGAGCCGGTCCATCATCACCACATCAACCATTGAGACCTCATCCACGGCAATCACGTCGGCCGGAATATAACGACGCTCGCCGAATAAGAATCCGCCGGTACGGCTCCGGTAAACCAGAAGTTTGTGTAAGGTGGAACCGCGCAAACGGCCCAGTTGCAGGTCGCCGCTTTCAGGCTGGGCGATGGTGGCCAGATTGGACATCAATGTTTCGCTCATCCGCTGGGCGGCGCGACCCGTCGGGGCGGCCAGCATGATTCGTGAAGGATCGGTACCGGTTCGAACCAGGGCCCTGAGAATATTCACCAGCAACGATGTCTTCCCGGTTCCCGGCCCGCCGGAAACGATCAGCAGTGGGGCGGTCAGTGCCGCCCGGATGGCATCGACCTGAAACGGATCCTTGGTGATCGGCGTTCCGTCGGCACCTTTGCGGATCACCGCCTCTGCGTAATACAATTGATCAATCACCGTCTGAATGGTTTCGCCGGTCGGTTGACGGTCCCCATGCAGCGTTAAAAAGGATTTTAATCGCTGCTTCAGGCGCCTTTCGTGATAGTGAAATTTCTGAAAATAGAGCAGCCGGCGGCCGGTCGTTTCATCCAGCACCATCGGTTTAAAGCCACCGCTGCCGGTTCGGTCGATCAATGTGTCGAAGCATCCTTCATCGAGGCGGCCCATAAACCCGGTGACCAGTTTGCGTACAGCCGGATCGGCGGTTTGCGGCACGGATTCCTTAAGATGATCCGTGTCCAGGACCAGACACAGACTGCCTTCACCCAGCGCCGAAAACATCAACCCCAGCATTCCAATAAGACCATCGTCAACAGGTTTGGGGCCGTACTGCGACAGATCCCGGATGGTCATCAAGTCCAGGTCTGAAAGTCCCAGGTCGGCGAACAGGCTCGGCAGGCCGTCCGTAGGCGTGTGACCCGCATCGATTCCGAAGTGCCTGAGCCTGTCGCATGGGTTTTCATTTTGATTGTCTGTCATTGAAGGCCCGCAATTTTTTTCTGGATGGCATGCTCAAGGGATTCCAGGGGCAGCAGCCGATCCGGGGTCACGTGAAAAATACCGTTCTGGCCGCCGGTCCCCATGCCCCGGATAAAAAGGTAAAATGCGCCGCCGAAATGATGATGCGGCTCAAAGCGATCCCCCAGGTATCGCTTGAGCCACCGCAAGGTGGCAATCGTGTACAACTGATACTGGAGGTCATAACCGGCCCGTGCTATCTCTTCGGCCATGGCGGATTGACCATATCCGTCCTCCAACCGGTTGGATTTCCAGTCAGCGATGTAGTAGCGTCCCTGCCACAAAAACACCAAGTCGATGAATCCACGGATCACCATTTCCCCGCAGGGATCGCCGGATAGGGTGCACCCAGGCACCTGTATCTGTTTCGGTATTGGCTCCACCAGCGGAAAATAGAATTCCATTTCGTGCCGCCGCTGGTGCGGACCCAGCCGGCCCAGGAGCAGCGACGGGCCATTGGCATCGATTGGCATTCTTAAGGTCGCGGCAACCATTCGGGCAACCGTTGGCGCCCATCGCGGCTCGATCCGGAAAAGCGCGAGAGCCGATTCAATGACCAGGCGCGCGCCGCCATCAATCAGGATGTCGGCCGGACCGTCCATTACCCTCTGAAAATCGATGTGCTCGAAAATGTGGTGAAACATGGACCCCATAAGGGTGCCACCGGGAAGCCCGTCAGACAGGTTCGGATCCATGGATTCGCGTGGGATGACAGAAGCGGGCTCATCATCTTCCCGCCGACCCGCGTCAATCAGTCGAAAAGCGGCTGCCCGGCCAACGGTATCACGAGACTGAACCATCCGATGGCCGATGCTGGAAAAAGATTCCAGGGAAATTTTTCGATGCCTGAAATCGGTCTGCACCGGCAGCAGGCGTTCGGGCACCAACCGCAAGGGCTCCTTTCCGCTATCGTCGCGGGTGGGTTGGGTGCCCGATGCGCCCGCTGCCTGGAGGCTAACGGTATGCCAACCACTGCCGGGCCCCGGTGGTTCCGCGGCATTTGGAAACATCTGACCGATGCTGTGGGAGACAAACCGGCAGATGGGCCCACGCCAGTTGTAGTTCCTGCTGTCGGGATAATAAGGAATGTAAAGCTTTAGACGTGAACGAGTAAGTGCCACATAATACAAACGTTTATTTTCGTCTTCGTTTTCTTTTTCAGCTTGGGCTTTTCCGCTGCTGGCCGTCAGGTCAATCACCTTTCGGCAGGCTTGTTCGGGGTGCGCCGGATCCGCCGTGTGATACACGTGGATGCCGCCGTCACTGCGGACGGTCAGGCCTCCGGCGACGAAAACCACCGGGAACTCAAGTCCCTTGCTCACATGCATGGTCAGGATCTGGACCTTGTCGCCCTCGTCCTCGATCTGGTGAATGTCGTCGTCGGATCCGGCACCCATGTCGGAAAGACGCAGGCTGTCCAGCAAGGCAACCAGCCCCCCCACGTCTAAGTTCCTCGTGTAGGCCGCGGCCTCCAGATAATCGAAAAGCTGCTGAAAATTGGTTTCGGTACGGTCCCATGCCGGATCCACACAGTGACGGAGGTTCAGGCCTGAATCTTCCACCAGCGACTGAAACAGCGGCCCCCAGCGTCGTCTTAGGGCGTGGGCATGCCAGCGCGCCAGCAGCTGTTGGCTGGCATGGTCCGCCGGCAGTTCCCGCCGTGATTGCAATTCAGCCGGAGCAATGTCGAAAAAGGGCGTCAGCAACGCCAGCCTGACGGAGGCGGCCTGTTCCGGGCTGCAGACCGCACGAAGCACCATGCTTAACCAGTGGGCCTCCCGGCATTGAAACAGGCCGGGCTTGCGGTAGTAGGCGTAAGGGATGGACGATTCCCTCAGCAGGGGTTCGATCAGGGTGAACTCTGACTGGCTTCTCACCAGAATGGCGATATCGCCGAAATGAAGGGCTCGATCCGTATCATCCCCGCCGGGGATACGGATTCCCCCCTGCCCCACCAGGTAGCCAATTTCCCGGCAAACAAAACCGGCCAGAAGTATTTTGGCCGTCGCATGGCTTGTCGCCGCGGTCAGGTCCATGACATTGAAAGGCGGTCGTTGTGAGCGATCGCAGCTGATTGCGGCAGGCCGTAGATCGGGTTCCGGCGACGCTGACGGCAGGTAACCGATCTCGAAGGGGCTTGTTTCTCCCCGGCTGCCGAACCAGGCGTCGTTGGAAAAAAGCCGGTTGAAGCGCTCCACCAGCTGCGGTGTGCTGCGCCAGTTGACCCTCAGGTCATAAAGATTGGCCCGTCCCTGTTCGGCCAGGGCTTTCATCCGCTGCCGGGCAGCCAGATAGGTGAACACGTCGGCCCCGCGAAAGCCATAAATGGCTTGCTTGGGGTCGCCGATCAGAAAAAGCCGCTGGATCGGTGGATCATCCGGGCGATGAAGGAACAGGGTGCTGAAAATCTGCCACTGCACGTCATCGGTGTCCTGGAATTCATCCACAAAGGCCACCCGATAGCGGTCGCGGATTTTACGGATGCCTTCGTCAGCCCCCTCCCCTGCCAGAAAGTCGGCCACACGGGTCAGCATATCCTGGTAGCTGAGCCACCCGTTTCGCACTTTCATGGCCCGGGCATCCGTCCGCAATTGACCTACCGAGTCCAGCATCAGGACATGAGAAAGATGTGAAAACAAACCGACCAACGATTCCAATCGGTGCGTGATCGCCACCAGGCGGGGGCATTCATGCAGGTTTTCCCCGGCTTTGAGCCATTGTTGGGGAACCAGACGGTCGACGTTCCGCACACCGGAGGTATGGCGCGCGCCGAGGGTGGCGACAACCGCCATGATTTCGGATAGCGGGCAGACATCGGCATCCACCCGTTCCAGCGCCTGTTCGATGGGTTCAATCATATCCCGCATGACGGCGGTTTTGGTCCGCGCGTTGATGTTGAGTCGGCCATACCCGTCCGAGAATCGTGGCGGCGGCCCCACCATCGATTTGAGCGAGAGGACCGTCTGCTGAGCCGTGTGCCACAGGTCGTCGACATCCAACTCGGCGGGATCGGGAACCAGTATGTCGCGGTCCGGATCATCGGAAAGCCGGCTGGCCAGGTTGACGGCAGTCTGGATGAATTCATGCGTGTTGGTTGAAAAGCTGGACAGCGCCAGCAGCACTTCCAGGCGCCGGCCGTATCGGCCTGGCCAGTCCGAACGCATCTGCTCCCGGAGCAGTTTCTCCAGCAGCGGGCCGTCGTCGATCACGTCCTGCTGGAACAGGTTTTCGGTTTCAAAGGGAAAATCCTTCAGCAGCGTATGGCAGAACCCATGGATGGTATAGATGGCGGCATTGTCAAAACCGTCTAAGGTCTGGGCCAGCTTCTTCTGGACGTCGATTTCCAGCCGCTGGCCGCCGTCCAGGGTCTGTTCGATTTTCTGGCGGATGCGCAGTTTCAATTCACTGGTGGCCTTTTCGGTAAAGGTCACCAGCAGGATATTCTCCAGATTCAGATCCGGCTCTTCTTTAAGCAGGCGAACCACCAGGTTCTCGATGGTATAGGTCTTTCCCGTGCCGGCAGAGGCCTCTACCAGGGCATGACGGGTAAGGTCTATCGCGTCGATGTCGTCGATGGGATGAAAAGCGGTGGGTGATGAAACGATCATGGCAAAAACACCTTGAATCGCCGCCTGGCCCGGTCCAGGATGCCCGGCGTCACCACCGCCCCGGTCAGTTCGCTTCGCACGTCTGCCGCCGCATGCATGGTTTCAGCCAGTGCTTGCTGAAATGCCTTCCGGTCGGCATCGTCCACCCTATCCTGACCGATGCGTGTCCGCAGGCCGGCGTCGGCAAAAAGCGTCTCGAAAGGCAGCCATTCCAGCGGCGAGGGTGAAAAGAAGTCTCCCACCAGTCCGGCCAGATAGTCTGCAGATCGCTTCGGATCCACCGTGTAATCGAGATTCAGCACATGCTCCCGGTAGATGACATGCACGGTCATGCGGTTGACGTCGGACCAGGGATAGGGTTCGCCGCCGGCGGCTACGGACATGAGGGTCAGCAAGGGGCCGACGACATATTTGTCCGGCAACCTGGATCGCCGATTGGAACCGGTGACCACCAGGCAGTGCCAGGTTTCATCGGTTGCCTGCCAGACCCAGGGCATGCCGCCGCTGAGGTGGATGGACGTCGGAAAACCGTCGACGTCCAAACCCGGCCGATCGATCGAAACCGGATTAAAATTGAGGTGAGTGCCGCCGGTCTCGACGAAATCGTCCATGACCGCCCCCACCAATACGGCGGAAAAGCGCCGGCGGGCCGTTTGCATCTGTTCGACGAACGGATTGAGGTTCTCTCCGACGGCCAGTACCTGCTGTTTCAGTTTGGATTTGTCATGAACGGCAAAAGCGCCGGCCGGGAGCTTGCTTTTGCGGGACAGATCCGCATAGACCGACTCGAATTCGGTCTCCAGCCACGCCATCGACGGTTGGCTGAATGAGCCATCTAACTGGGCCACCAACCAGTTTTGCACCGGGGCGGTGCGTATTTCATAATCGATGGGAAATTGAGAGGTCAGGGGCTCATCCGTCATCTCAGCCAGTTCGGCCGTTGGATCGACCTGCTCACCGATTCCCAGGTGGTATCGCCCGACCAGGTCGACCGGGTCCAGCAGAAAGCGCCGCAGCAGGCCAATGGTCAAGGACGCGGCTTCGGCGGACGCTGGGTCCGGTGAAGGGTCCGGCAGTGCGAAATCCGGTCGGTACCGGTCGGCCGTCTTCAGGTCTGAAGATGTCGCCTGATCCACAAATGCACGCCATCGCCCGCTGCGGCGATAGCAGCTGAGCCGTTGGACAAGATTGCTGTTAACCATCACGTCTGACCAGCTGTTGATTGCATCCGGTGCGAGGTAAGCCGGGCTGTCCGCCTTGATGGGGATTTGGCTGCACCTGAAGGGTCGCCCTCCCAAGACCTGCTGCTCCACGTATCTCCTGCAACTGGTGGACCACGGAACAGGGCGCCAGGTCGCGGTCTTTTTGAAGGTCCCGGGACACATAGCTCAGGTATAGGCTGGCGCGCACGGATACGAGGATTTCCAGGAACAGATAGCGGTTGCGTTCGGCAGAGCTAATGTCGCCGATACGGCGCTTTCTGCCTCGCAAATCCAGCAGACTGTCGTGCACCCGTCCTGGAAAGCGGCCCTCTTCCAGCCCCAGCACATAGACCACCCGAAACGGAATGGGCCGCATGGGCATCAGTGCGGAAACGGTCACACCGCCGGTAAGATAGTCACCTTGCCCGCCGGTGATCCCTTCCAGGTGGGCACGCACGAATAACCACAGCGCATCGGCCGTCAGCGGGCGGCCGGGGTGAACCTGGCCCAGGGCATCGTAACAGACGAAATGGTCAAAGGCACCCACCAGGGATTGAAAAACGGTTTCCTCCCCGCGCATCTCCGAAGAGATTTCGATGAATTGGTCCACCACGCTGAAAAAGGCATCCCGCCACTTTTGCGCCGGAGCCGAGGCCATCCGGAGAGACCCCACGGCCCGGTGCAGCGATTCCACAAGCCCGCAGAATTTTTCCAGGAGCCGGTCGTCTCCCGTGTTGATATCGCTAAACGGCACGATACCGTTGAAATGGGGTCTTGGAGCACCGGCAGCGGCAGCCGGCGACGTCATGATCCGGGAGATCCGCATCCGCTCCAGTCCTTGACGCCAGGAAAAAAGCCCGCCGGCAGGGGTCACTCCGGCGTTAGCGGCCTTGTTTTCATAACCGTGGAAGATACCGAGCGCATCGGCCCAACCGATCCAGACACTCAGCGCTTCCGGCCCGTAACCCCACCGCTGCATGACGCAAGGGTTACGCAACAGGGCGAACACCTCTTTTCTGGAGAAGGTGCCGCGGGACAGCTCCATCACGGCCAGCACCGCCTGGGCGAAGACGCTTTCCGTCCGGGCGTTGGAATCCGCAAGGTTATAGGTGATCCGGGACGGTTGCCGGCTGAACACCGAATCCACAACGGGTTTGTATCGTGACATGTCGGATACCATCACGGCAATGTCCGTCATGCAAAGATCCGGATCCGTTTCCAGATTGTACAGAATACTGTTGTATACGGTTTCCACCTCCCTTCTCAGGCCCGGGCAACCCACGATCTGAAGCGAGGTGTCCTGCGCCAGCGACGCCGGGCTGTCGCCCTGATCCTCGAGGGTCAACAGCCCATGCCCGATGGCGGCGAGCACGGTATCCGGCTGTGGGATTTCTGAAAAGCCGGCATGAAAGTCATAATCGGTCAGCTGGCACAGCAGGCGGATGCTCTCACGGCCGGGTTTTCCCCAGGCGGACAGCAGGGCATGGTCGACATCCGAGAACAGATCGCCGGCAGACCATTCGTCTTGACTGAGCTTCAGGTCGCTGACCTGCTTCCGTTCGATCCATCTTTTCTCGAAGGGTGTCTTGATGTCCTCCCAATATTCACGGGACGGGTTGAGGCTGTATATACTGATGTTGAAAAAGGATTTAAGCCGGGACAGCAGTTGCAGATGCAGCGGGGATATCTGCGACAGCCCGAAGAAATGGACCCGCGAAGACAGGTAACGGCCATTTGTTTTTTCCGCGGCCGCGGGGAAAAGGATCTCTCGGGCATATTCGGCCACCGAGCGAAGCGGCTGACCGGTCGACCGCCCCAGCTGATCTTTCAGGGAACGCATCTTCCGGTAAATCCAGCGCTGGCAGATTTCCATGGCATCGGTGGTCTCGCTGTCAGTCAGCCATTGCTGGATCATATCCGACCGGTGGTATTCATATTCCTGAAACAGCCGGGCCAGTTCCTCGGAGAGCTGCCAGCAGCGGATTTCAATATCGCTGCGCGCGTTTCCCCCGGTCAACTGAAGATAGGCGTTGAGGGGCGTCAGATCCGGTGATTCACGGTCCTGGGCCATGAGTATGAAAAACAGGATGATTTTCAGGCTCTCCTTTTCCAGCAGTTTGGGCCCGGGACCCGACTGGGGGTCCAGGGACCGAATCATCTGCCACAGCCCGGTTTCCAGGTACTGAAACGCAACGTTCATGAAAATTCCGGTTTTGCGGGCAAGGGTGAGTTTGATCCACTTGGAGAGGTTCATGTTTGGAACGACGACCACCGGCGGATCCAGAATATTGCCGCGGATGCTTTTCGGACCGAGGTTTTCGTGAAGCTTGTGTGCCAGCGGCATCAGCTGATTACTGAAATAAAGGTCAACGCCCATGGGTCGAATCTTCCGAAAATCCAATTCGCATGAGTAAGCAACGAAGGTAGAATAGGATTGCGCGTGGCCAAACTGCATTAAACTATCAGGGAAGGCAGGTTTTTGCAATTTTCATTTATGCGGGAGCATCACAGAATATGCTTTAGCGGGGAATAGCAATTAAAGCGGGTTTGATTTCGCAGATCGCCGGCCAAACAGGACCGAAAACCTTCATCTTACTTGCTGCCCATCGGCTTCCTTCCGTCCCCATCAGCCGGCAGAAGATCAATCATTCATCATGTCCGTGACCACTTCGGTCACGACATCCTCGCAGTAATCATCTCCGATGAGATCGACCTGACCACTTTCCTTGTTGTATTTAATGCGGCAACCATATTCCTGAACCATGCTGTCGGCAATCTTGGCCACTACTTCCAGGTTTACATTTTTCTTTTTAATATCAAATGGTTTCATATTGACAGGTCTCCATCCTGTGGATTTTTTCCTATTTCCCCGATGTGACCCCTTTCGGATTAAAGCAATCCCCCTCGGGAGATACACCCCTCGGGGGATCACTTTTTTCATCAGGACTATCGGGCCCGTGCTAATAGGGGGCGCGATTATTGGCGACCCATACCCGCTCCTGGGTCCAGTGACCATCTGAGGTTTCCACCTCCATCCAATGTCCCGAAACCCAGTGGCCTTTTCGATTATAGTGCCCCGGATTCCAGACCCTTTCGTAAGTTGGGGGAACCCATGCTTCCCGCCATTCCCAATGACCATGACGGTGCCTGGGGCTGTAGTTGCTCCGATAAGTCCGTTCCGGCTCGACATAGATAACCTGCGGTTGCTGTTCGGCTTTGTGGGTCTGGTATATGGCATGACCCAGAATCGCCGCCCCCACGCCGATGGCAACCCCTTCCCATCGATGTCTCTGTTTGCTTCCCGCCAACGCGGATGAAGAAACCAGCGCACTTCCAAACAGGGCTATGACAAGACTGATGAGCAGCATTTTCGTTTTCATGGTCAATCTCCTTTTGCGTTGTCGTTACCCCATTAGACACTGCACCTTAAAATAAGTTCAACGAATTGGCGTTTTTTGAAGCTGATCCAGGGCCGCCGAAGGAAAAGGCAACATCGTGTCATTTATCTTGCCGGGGTCCTTAATAGGCGCTGGAAATTTTAAAGATGAGATTGCCGTTCTGGTAACTGGGTCCGCCGACGAACAGGCTCCCCCGGTTGAGCAGTTGGACCTGGGTTTCAAATACGGTCCGCTTTTGCTTCATCATCTGCAAAGCGATGTCGGCCCGGCTGCCGTGGATTCTTTGGGGCGTAATCTTCAGTCGGCGATCACCGGGCAGGGATACCATGCCGGACTGGCCCACGCTCAGGTTGAGGCTTTCGCTGCTGAGCAGGCGGTAGGAGGTGTAGTTGAACATGGCTTGTAATTCACCGATGTGTCGTTTCAGTTGTGGATCGACCACGGTGTCATTGCGCGCGGCAAGGATCGTGTCTACGCTGATCCGGCAGCTTTCTTGGGCCAACAGGGAGTCGGCAGTGCCAAACCAGGAGAGCGTCAATACCGCAAGCACCAGCAAACAGCGAAATCTATCCCGCATTGGGTTCACTTTCCACGTCTGTTTCTTCAGTATACCAGAGGATGGTTTGTCGCGTTTCGGGAGTTTCGAAAATCATAACAGATGACATCGACCCTGTAAAAGAGTTTATAATTGCACTGGGTAGGGGCGGCGGTTTAAACACATCGTTGGAATAGGCGAAAAAGAGCAGCAGACCCGCCGTTACCGTGGCCGGGATGGTATATTTCAAGGAACCGATAAACCTGGACAAACCACCCCGCGAACGATATTGCCGAAGGGCTTTGTTCAACACCTGTTTTTCAAGGGCCACAAAATCCACTGAATTCGTTGCGTCGTGGACCCGGTCACGAAGATTCTGTGAAAAGGTCGTAAGGGCGGCCAGCTGGCGGCGGCATTGCCGGCACCCGGCAACATGGGCCTCCATCTGCGCCATTTCACCGGCGTCCAAATCTCCGTCCAGATATCGGTCTAGCCGGATTTCATCACAGGCGTCTGCATAGGGATGGGTCATTCTTCCTCCTCCAAGAACGGCTGAAGGATCTCTCTAAGCCGCTTGCGTGCATGGAACAGCCGGGATCGCACCGTTCCCAGTTTGATCCCGACGACATCGGCAATCTCTTCGTAAGATAGGCCTTCCAGTTCCCTGAGCACAAAGACGGTTCTGGCCTGATCCGGAAGCATTTTCAGGGCGTTGTCGATCTGTCGACGGGTTTGCACGTTAGCCAGTCGGATCTCCGGTGAGGGCAGATCGCTTTCAGGCTCTGCTGCCGGCTGACCGTCGGTGCTGTCGGTAGAGACGTGCAGCCATTTGAATCGCCGAGCCCATCGCCGCTTCCAGTTGAGGGACCGATTGACCGTAATGCGGTGCAGCCAGGTGGCCAGTGACGCGTCCCCTCTGAAATTGCCGATGGTCCGATAAACCTGCAAAAAAACCTCCTGCATGATATCCTGGCTCTCTTCGGCGTCAAGCGTGATTCCGAAAGCGATGGAAAAGATCTTTTTGCGAAACCGGCGAACCATCAACTGAAAGGCCCATTCGTCGCCCCGTTGCAACCTAAGGATCAGCTCTTGGTCATGCACAATTCTGTTATGTATGGTTTTAGACACCGGTCAGGAAAATAAGTTCAATATTTTTTGGGTTTTATGGCGGCGGCAGGAACCGGCGTCATTTCATGCAATAGACCCACTGTGTCAGAATTCCAGCGGTATAAGCGAAAGGGCGGAAACACGCCGCCCTTTCGCAAACCATTGCGTCGTGACCGATCAAACCGGTCAAAGGAATATTGAACACCGTGTTGTCAGTATCACCCCTGGGCATTGGGATTGATGCGGATTTCCACCCGTCGGTTCATCTGGCGCCCTTCCGGTGTGGCATTGGTGGCCACCGGCCGGCTCTTTCCGTATCCTATCGTATTGATGCGGTATTCCGGAACACCTCGCCGTACCAAGAGGTTTTTGACGCCGGTAGCACGACGTTCGGAAAGCTGCAGGTTGTAGGTCTCTGACCCGGTACCGTCCGTGTGGCCTTCCACCAGGATCGAGGTCTGGGGATATTTGATCATGATCTGGGCGATTCGGTCCAATTCATTATACAGACCGGGTCGGACGACATCGGAATCCAGGTCGAAGCTGAGGTCCCCTTTCAGGGTAATGGCCAGCAGTTCCCCTTCCCGCCTCACGGCCGCTGCATCCGACGCCGCCAGAGCATCGCGCATTTCCGCTTCCTGCTTGTCCATCATTTTGCCGACGCCGGCACCGGCAGCAGCACCGACGGCGGCTCCGGCCGCCGCACCAACCAGCGTCCCTTGTGTGTCGCGGCCGATGGCCTGGCCCAGCACGGCGCCGGCCACCGCACCGCCGGCAGCACCATAGGCGGCACCCTTCCCTGTTTTGGTCTCGGGCGTGGCACAGCCACTTAAGACGAACAACCCCAGCAACGCGATCAGGATCCATTTTTTCATTGTTGCGATTTCCTCCCTCTCCTATCAACTATCTGAATTGATCATTACCAAAAGAAAAGCCTGCACGCTTCTCCAGCGGATGCTAATGTATGTCAGGAACGCATGGATGTCTAAGTTTTTTTTTAACCAACGATCCGGGGCATCCATCCTGCAAATGCCCCGGATCGTTCATCCCAAGCCAATTCCTCTGTTCGTGGGCCCATGTCGCGGATGGGTGCGTTTAATATCTCCGTCCACCGTGACCGCGGGAATGGCGTCGCCGGTCATCTTGAGGTCCCCGGTCACGAGGTTGCCATTTCCCGTGATGTCGATTGCCATGCACATGCCCATCGTGACGATGGCCTCTAGACGGGTAACCGCGGTCATAGGTGCGCCAATGGTTATCATGGCCGCCACGATGCGGCTTCCGGTATTCGCGATGCCTTGAAGGGTAGCGGTGATTTTCCCGGTAGTTGAATGAAAACGCCACCGGTGGGCCGCTATGATAGCCATATGCATGGTGGTTGATCAGTGCGCTGCCGACGATCACCGCACCGACGCCGATGGCGACGCCTTCCCAGCGATGTTGCTGTTTGGAACCTGCCCAGACCGAGGTGGACGTCAGCCCCAGACTCAATACCACTGCTACCGCTATAAACAACTTTTTCGTGATTTTCATTTCCAGCCTCCTTTGTGATGGTTGAAGCGATAGACACCGGCGGCTGCGAAAAGTTCACTTCTATGGGAAAAAGGCTGATTTCACCGTACCCGATGGCCTTTCTTTTCACATCCATTTGACGGAAGCACCGATTTCAGGGATATTGCCATCAACAAATTCATTCTTGATCATTTATCCTATACGGCAAGGTGGGAACAGGCAACCGCCATACGATTGAAAAATCGGTACCAGGAAGAAAAAAATGAAAAAAAGTGATTCTGCTGCGCAGGCTTCCCCATTCGCATCCTTTCGATGGATCTTCATCCTGATTCTGTGGACGTTGCTGCACGCCGGTTGCGCCATGTGGCCCGAGCCCACCCGATCGGCCCATGTCGGCGGGACCGGCCCGTTGGCCAGCTGCGCCGATTTTTTCGCATCGCTCGACAAGCATGCAGCAACAGCTGATGCCTTTGATTCCGCTTATTCCCGAGTGAAACACCATCCCTATTTGAGAGCAGACCGATTCATTGCTTCATTTCGGGACAACGTCGAAGAGGACCATGCATTTGCCGCCTGGATCGATCACATGCAGGCCCTGGATCAATCGGCCCGCCAATTCGAACTGGCCAATCTGTCGGACACGGATATCGCTGCCATGCATTCGGTGAACGGCAGGGACGCATTGTATCGCAGGGTCGTGGAATGTGGGAACCTGCTTAAACAGGCCGACCTGTTGGACGCCGAAAAAAAAGAGCGGCGGCACATGGTCGTTTCTGTGGAGAATGAATACATTCCCCTTCGAAAGATATTGGGGCTTTACCCAATCACGAGCGTGTTCGTTTCGCGAGGAGTCAAGAAATGGCATGCCGAAGCGCGCGAACGCTTTTCCACAGAACCATCGACAGACGGGCAGCCCATGCGTTATGTCCCTGCCGCTGGCCCGGACACCGGGATTGCCCATCGAATCATTCGAGGGGGTGAACGCGATGCACTGGGCATTCCCACCTATTCCGCCCAGGATCGCCATGCGCTCTTCCAGGTATATGCCCCGATCTGGGAAATACAAACGCAAGGCGATGCGGACCGTATCGGGTCACCCACCTGGAATGACAAGGGCCGCATCCATGTCGATACGGACAGCCCCCGGACCTACACCCTTCTCTCGTTCACACGATTCGGCAAAACCATTCTCACCCAGCTCAACTACATCATCTGGTTTCCCTCCCGCCCCAGTGACGGTTTTTTTGACATTTACGCCGGTTGGCTTGACGGCCTCAATTATCGCGTCACCCTGGATGGGGATGGGAATCCGATCCTTTATGAAACCATGCATAACTGCGGATGCTACTACAAGGCCTATCCCACCAGTCGTCTGCGGGTTCGTGAAACGATGGATTACAAGGAGGCGCCGTTGATTTTAAAGGCACCGGAAATGCATCCGGCATCGGAAATGATGGTCGTGGGCATGGCGCATCGAACGCACTATGTCAGGACCCTTTACCCCGTATCCCGGGACGTTGAAGGCCGAGCCGATGCCTACACACTTGCCGATTATGGCGAATTGAAACGGCTTCCGCAGGTTAACGGCATGCCAAAGAGCATGTTCGACCGATATGGACTGGTTCCCGGTAGTCAACGGCTGGAGCGCTTTATCCTCTGGCCCACCGGTGTGCTGTCTCCCGGAGCCATGCGCCAGTGGGGCAGACATGCCGTGGCCTTTGTCGGGGAGCGCCATTTTGACGACCCCTTTTACCTGGATAAGATGTTCGTTCCCAGGCCATGATTGGGATCACAACTGTCGATGGGCAGTAAGGATAATGGCTTCGGTCTCCTCCCATCCGATACACGCATCCGTTATGGAAACAAACGGGTTAAGGTCTTCCTTTCGGGTTTCCCCGTAAACAAAGGGTTGCTTGCCCGCTTCTACATTGCTCTCCAGCATCATTCCCCGAATGGCTGTATTGGGCTCGATGTGAATGCCATTGGCATGGCCGACTCTCTGAATCAACACATGATTGAAGACCTCTGCCTGCCTGCGGTAATCCGTGCCTGAATTTTTATGAGAGCAATCCACAATGACCGATTGAAGCAGCGAGGGATGCTTGGACAGCTTGCTGCACGCCTCACTGATGCTGACCGGGTCGTAGTTGGGCCGCTTGCCGCCGCGCAGGACGATGTGGCAATATCGGTTGCCTTTTGAAAAGACCCTCGACGTCACGCCATAAGGGTCATTGCCGACAAACACCTGAGCGGAGGAGGCCGCCAGCAGCGCATTGATGGCCGTATTCAAATTCCCATCCGTCCCATTTTTAAAGCCCACCGGCATCGAAAAGGCGCTGGCCCATTCCCGGTGGTTTTGGGATTCGGTGGTCCGGGCGCCGATGCAGGCCCAGGAGATCAGACCGGACAGGCGTTCAGCGGCCGTTTGGCTTAAAATTTCCGTTCCTGCGGCTACGCCCATCTCATTCAGGCCCATCAATATCCTTCTGGCCGTTCTCAACCCTTCGTCGATATCGAACGTTTTCTTATCGATATGCGGATCGGAAATGAGCCCCTTGTATCCAACATTGGTCCTCGGTTTTTCGAAATAGACCCGCATGACCAGTTTGATGGTCTTTTTGACCTTCTCCTGCAATCCGGCCAGCCGTTCCCCGTATGTCAAGGCTTGCCGTTGGCTGATAATCGAACAGGGACCGGTGATGATCAACAGCCGGCTATCCTTGCCGTCCAGGATGTCTTTAATTTCCTGCCGGCTGTCGAGAACCGTCCGGGTCGCTTTTTCAGTCATCGGAAATTCTTCCCGAAGCTGGTCCGGCGTGATTATGGTGGTTCTTTGGTTGACATTTAAATCGTAGGTTTTTTTCATTTCAGGCTCTCGGTTAAAAGGATACAATCAACGTTTAAAAAAAACAAAGGGCCGGCCAATATTGGCTAACCCATCGTTTTTTATTGGTGCCTAGGGCCGGAATCGAACCGGCACGGGGCTAAGCCCCGAGGGATTTTAAGTCCCTTGCGTCTACCAATTCCGCCACCCAGGCAGTCGCTGTCTCGTGGTGCGGGACCTGCAGATTGAACGGTTCATGTCGGTGAGGCAGCTAATAACGGGTATCCCGCGAAATGTCAAGCACATGGCCCAGCGTGGATCGGCTCATCCGACCTTCTTTTTAAGGCGCATGAAATCCACCACACCATGACAGCGGCAGGCCGTAGCGATCATCATCGGTCGATGGCTGTGATTGCGCACGGCGTCCAATGCGGAAATCAGATCTGCGGGGTAAATACCACCTACGCCGGGCAGCAGCTGATGACTGCGAATGACAATGGGCAGGACATCGTCAAGATCGAATTTACTCAACAACCAGAAAAGATCCATGGGCCTGGGTTTTCCGGTATGGGTGCATACGTTTGCCGGCTCAGGGCAGTTGTTCGGGCAGATGAAATCGGCGTGGCTGACAAACGCCTGGCCGGCTTTTCCCCGCATGGCATGAGGCAACCGGGTTAGCCAGGAGTCCTGAATTGGCAATGGATTAATGTAAAATAAATGCCTAAGTTTAAGTTTTAACCAATCAACCGCTACATGAATAGGGATGGCCGGTATAATCAGGTCCACCGATGCATTCGGAACGAGCGTGCGATTGAGCCATTTGATTCCGTCTTCGCGGATCGTGGCGATATCCGTTCCATCCATCGTGGACGGTTTCTGATCCACCACGGTAAGGGTCGCATGGGGAATATGCCGGGTGATCCGCTCCACGGCGATCTGCCCGAATCGGCCTGCGCCGAGAATCCAGAAGCGGGTGGCGTTTACTGGGATGTCCCTTTGATCCTTGTTATTGTGCATGGCATTTGGTAAAAACGGTTGAATGACGGCAACAGCACCCCAACTGATTCTGGCATCTCAATCCCCGCGGCGTCGCTACCTGCTCGAACAGGCCGGGTTGACCTTTGCGGTGATTCCCAGCGCTTTCGATGAAGATTCGGTCCTGTTAGCAAACCCTGCGGACTATGTCAAAACCCTGGCCGAGGCCAAAGCCGACGAGGTTGCGCGGCAGTATCCGGACAGCTGGGTGATCGGCGCGGATACGATCGTCACCATCGGCAACGCCATTCTCGGCAAACCCGGCGATCCACGTGAAGCCAGACAGATGCTGGAACGCTTGAGCGGCCAGTCTCATTTTGTATATACCGGATATGCCATCGTCTGCAAAAACAAACGCCCCCGCATCAGCGATGCCATAAAAACGGATGTGCAATTCAAGGATCTGACCAAGGACGAAATAGACTGGTATATCCAGACCGGCGAACCCTTTGACAAAGCCGGCGCATACGCCATCCAGGGGATGGGAACCTTCCTCGTCCGGCGTATCCATGGATCCTACACCAACGTGGTGGGACTTCCCGTGTGTGAGGTGATCGAGACCCTGATCAAGATAGGGGTCGTGAGGATGAATGCCGAAAACCCGAAAGGACTCGCGGTGTGAAGGAGCGTCTCGACCGGATCAACAAGCGAATCGCCGACGCGGCAATCGGCTGCGGCCGTATACCCGAAACCGTCCGCCTGGTTGCGGTGAGCAAGACCGTCGACGCCGACCGGGTGGCCGAAGCCATCGATGCCGGTGCCGCGATTTTGGGTGAAAATTACATTCAGGAGGCCCGGGACAAGTTCAATACCCTGTATGGACGGCCCGTGCAATGGCACTTCATCGGCCACCTGCAATCCAACAAAGCCAAATACGCCGTGCGCATGTTTGATCTGATCCATTCGGTGGAATCGCTCAAACTGGCCAAGGCACTGGACAAAGAAGCGCGTAAAAACGGCAAGGTGCAGGACATTCTCATCCAGGTGAATATCAGCCGGGAGGAGTCCAAATCAGGCGTCGCGGAGACCGGCGCCGTTGAGCTGATCGTGCAGATCAGCGGCCTCGAAAACGTCCGGGTGAAGGGGCTGATGACCATGCCGCCCTTTTTCGATGCACCGGAGCAGGCCCGCCCGTTTTTCCGCCAGTTGGCCCGGCTGCGGGACCGGATCGCCGAGTGCAGCATCCCCCGTGTGAGCATGCAGGAACTGTCCATGGGCATGACCGGCGATTTCGAGGTGGCCATCGAAGAAGGCGCCACCCTGGTGCGCATCGGCACCGCCATTTTCGGAGCCCGCCAATGAAGCTGCTGATGCACATCTGCTGCGGCCCTTGCAGCATCTATCCGGTACAGGTGCTGCGCGACGACCAGTGCGAGGTCATGGGTTTTTTCTATCGCAACAATATCCATCCCTTCACCGAATGCATGCGGCGGGAGGAAACCTTGAAAACCTACGCGGAATCCATCGCCCTGAAAATGATTTACCAGCCCGGCTATGCGCTGGAGGCTTTTTTGCGCCAAGTGGCCTTCCGGGAGGCCGATCGCTGCACCTACTGCTACCACGAACGGCTGACCACCACGGCCAAATTCGCCCAAAAAGGCAAATTCGACGGATTTACCACCACACTGCTTTACAGCCGATTTCAAAAACATGACCAGATCCGATCGATCGGCGAAGCCGTGGGGAAGTCTGTGGGCGTGCCTTTTTTCTACCGGGATTTTCGGGACGGCTGGAAAACCGGCATTGACGAATCCCGTCGGCTGGGCATGTACCGCCAGCCCTACTGCGGCTGCATCTACAGCGAAAAAGAGCGCTACTACCGCAAACCTGATAAAAATACCCCTGCATCCGGTGGCGACACGGGTGCAACAACCCCTTCGTAGAGGTTTAAGACTGCTGACACCATGTTCGGAAACTTCATCTATTTCATCGTCGCCCTGCTGATCTATTCGACCTACCAGCCTTCGGAGCAGACCAACTTCGCCCCCCTGGACACGCTGATCTACTTTTTTGCCTTGATCCTGCTCTTTTTTATTTTTTCCAGGCGCCAGTTTAACCGGATTGCACAGATGTCCGCCACCCAAGGCCACGATGTGCTGGACCAGCAGTTTTCATCGGCGCTGACCCGCCAGTCTGTTATGGCCATCGCCCTGTTCGCCGTGGATATATATGGTCTCAACCTCTCTTCGTTCTTAGCGGACATTTGGCTGTTCGAAACTATTCCTACCCTTCAAGCCCTTGTTTTCATGTGCCTTTTCGTCGGCTATCTGGCGATTGTCTGGTCCAATGCCCATGAGGCCTACGGGCACATCTATGGAACTGGCCTCACCCGCCAGGCCTACGTGGCGTCCAACATCGCTTTCAGTGTGCCCGTATTGCTGCCCTGGCTGCTGCTTTCCGGCATCGCCGACCTGATTCTGGCCCTGCCCTTCGACCTGCCCCGTGAGGTGCTCGGGTCTCCCGAGGGAGAAACGGCTTATTTTCTTATTTTTCTGTTTGCCGTGGCGGTAATCGGCCCGCTGATCATCCAGAAATTCTGGCGCTGCCGCCCCCTTGAAGCCGGCTATCACCGCCAGCGCATCGAAGCCCTGTGCCGACGGGCCGGTCTTAAATATGCGGATATTATGTACTGGCCGATCTTCGGCGGTCGCATGATCACTGCCGGCGTGATGGGGTTGGTGAGCCGTTTTCGCTATATCCTGGTCACCGATGCCCTGCTGCGCATCCTGAGCCCCGAGGAGGTAGATGCCGTCATCGCCCATGAAGTCGGCCACGTGAAAAAGCACCATCTGCTGTTCTATCTCTTTTTCTTTATCGGCTACATGGTCATCGCTTATGCCACCTTCGATCTGATCGTCTACCTGATCATCTTTTCCGAACCCATCTATCGCTTCGTGTTCATGACCGGCATCAGCCGCACCACGGTCACCACGGGATTGCTCAGCCTGGCGATCATATTCAATTTCCTGGTCTATTTTCGCTTCATCTTCGGCTATTTCATGCGCAACTTCGAACGCCAGGCGGATGCCTCGGTTTATGGGCTGTTTGCCAGTGCGGCACCGTTGATTTCCACCTTTAAGAAAATTGTGGCCGCTTCCGGCCATTCTCCGGATAAACCCAACTGGCACCACTTCAGCATTGGTCAGCGGGTTGATTTTTTAAATCGATGCGAAGCGGACCGCACCTGGATTCAGCGCCACGACCGCAAGGTAAGGGTCAGCATCGCCATCTATCTGGCGACCATGGTGGTGGTGGGTGTTGCCGGCTACCAGCTCAATTTTGGTCAAACCGGCAAGCAGCTAAACGAGAAGTTTTTTGAAACGGCTATTTTGAACGAGATTTCACGAAACGGTGAAAGCAATGCCGGCCTTTACGGGATGCTGGGGGATCTGTATCTCGGCCGCAGCAACTTCAGTCAGGCAGTGGCTGCCTATCAGACCGCCCTTGACATCGATCCGCATAGCGCCATCGTACTGAATAACTACGCCTGGCTGCTGGCGACCTGCGAGGATCCGGCATACCGAAACCCGGAACAGGCATTGGACCTGGCGTTCAAGGCCGCCGCCCTCGAACAGTCCCCTCACATTTTAGACACCCTCGCCGAAAGCCTTTACGTCAACGGTCGAATCGCCGAGGCCGTCGATACTGCCGCCAGCGCCCTGGCGCAGGCCAAAACCAACCGCGCCTACTACAACGGGCAGCTGGAAAAATTCCAAGCTGCCCGTGTAAATTCTATCATCGAATAGTATTAAACTTTTCCAGTTTCTTTTTACAAAGGGTATATTGAGGTCCAGATCAAGGCCGCAGGGTTTTCGAAACCGCAGGCGTAGCCGCGCTACGTCGAGGATTACGAAAACTCGAGAACGCAGAAATGGGTCTCAAGATGCCGTTTGTAAATAGAAACTACTTGATGCAGACCTTCCTGACCTCTAGTAGATCGCAATGCCCCTGAAAAACCTTATCGATGCCATCCTGCTTCAGGGTGGTCATGCCGTCAAAAATGGCCTGCCCACGGATTTTTGCCATTTCGGCCTTGGTCTGGATCAACTTTTTCATATCATCGGTACCCATCAGCAGTTCATGGATGCCCATGCGGCCTCGGTATCCGGTGTTGTTGCACAAGTCGCACCCTTCCGGTTTAGCCAGCTTCAGGTCGTCGGTATAGGGGATGTTCAGAATTTTCTCGAACTCCTCTTTCCCGTATTCTCGGACCAGTTCGTCGTATTCCTCCTGACTGGGGTGATAATTGCGTTTGCAGGTTTTGCAAAGGGTCCTGACGAGCCGCTGGGCCAGGATGCACAGGATGGCATCGGCAAAGTTGAAGGGGTCCATACCCATATCCAGCAAACGGGTGATGCTTTCCGGCGCGCTGTTGGTGTGCAGGGTGGAAAAGACCAGGTGGCCGGTCAGGGAGGCCTCGATGCCAATGGAGGTCGTCTCCTTGTCACGCATTTCACCCACCATGATCACGTCCGGGTCGGCACGCAGAAAGGCCCGCATGGCCGCAGCAAAATCGAACCCGATTTTGGGTTTCACCTGCACCTGGCGAAGCCCGCGCTGGGTGATTTCGACCGGGTCTTCCGCGGTCCAGATTTTGGTTTCGGTCTTGTTGATAAAACTCAGGGCCGAATGCAAGGTGGTGGTTTTTCCGGAACCGGTAGGCCCGCAGACAAAGATCAGCCCATAGGGTTTGGTGATCACGCTGATAAAGTTTTTGTAGTTGAGTTTGGAAAAACCCATTTTTTCAAGGGGGATAGGCTCGCCGGCCGCCAGGAGGCGCATGACCACGTCTTCCAGCCCACCCTGGGTGGGGATGGTGGCCACACGCAGTTCGATGTCTTTGCCGCCGTATTTTTTAAACTTGATCTTGCCATCCTGGGGCAGCCGTCGTTCGGCGATGTCCAGGTCGGACATGATCTTGATTCGGGAGACCACTGCGGCTTTGTATGAAAAGGGAATGGTCTGATAGATGGTGCACGAACCATCCACCCGGATGCGAACCTGGGTATTCTGCTTGCCCGGGTAGGGTTCGATATGGATATCCGACGCACCGCGGCTGTGGGCATCCAGGATGATCTTGTTGACCAGCTGGACTACGGCGCTGTCTTCATCGCCGATGCCGGATTCGGCCTCTTCCACCTCCTCAGACTCCACCTGAAGTTGGGAGAGGATATCGTCGATCTCCGCCAGCTCTTTTTCGTCCTGGGTGAAGAGCTTGATGAAATCGAGGATGTCCTGTTTGAGGCTGACGTAAAAGCTGACGGGGCGCCCAGGAAACAGCGCCTTGATCTCATCAATCTTTTTCAGGTCGTGTGGATTGTCGACGGCGATGACGACCTTGTTGCCGTCAGATTTCAGTGGCACCCAGATGTTGTTTCTCATAAAGGGTACCTTCAGGCCAGTCATGAGGTCGCCGGGAATCGGGTAACTGGCGTTGTACTCGATGAAGCTGGTCTTGTAGTATTTTTCCAGCGCGTTGCCGATCTCCTTTTTAGGAATCTTGAAATCCTTCATCAATACCGCGGAAACCGGTTCTTTGCGCTGGGCGGCGCCGGCGATGGCCTGGGTCAGCTCTTTTTGGGTGAGCAGGTGATTTTCCAGCAGGAAATCGTATTTGTTGGTGCGGTTGCCCCGGGCGGCGATGCGCTTCTGGTTGTAAAGAGCCGTCCCCATGATCTTGGACAGCTCAAATATGGCCTTTTCCTCCGCCTCGCCAAACACACCATCGCCTTTGCGGTTGATCAGCTCCATGGTGCCCATCAGATATTTCTGATAAATGATGGGGTGGGCCAGGACCTCCTTGGTTCGATAACCGGTTCGCCGGTCCCAGCTGGAATCGAACTGGAGATCAGCGGCGATGGCGGTCAACTCCTTCTGGTCATATGCGTCTTTGATGTTCACCAGGGTCTGCTTCAATGCAGAATACCCGGCAATGCTGGTCTGAGCCACAGGAATCCGTATTTCGGCCACCTCGCTGCCAGACTTGAAGCGGGATACCAGTTCCCGTTTGACCCCATCCACCACATAGACGGTGATCCGGTCTGCGCCGAACAGCTCGCATATTTCGTCCTTCAGATTGATCAGTGCTTCACCCAGGTTATTGGCGTCGTTGAGCCGATTGCCGATCGCCTGGATCCTGGATTTATATTTGGCTTCAGACATGGTTGAAACGTCCGTATCCTCGTCAAGCGTCATCGAAATCTCTGCATTGGCCATAAGTCTTGTCCTGCTGCTGGTTGGGTATTTTCGTTGTCCGCACGTGGCGAAAAATAAATCATGATGGTTAAGACGGCTCTATTTGCGGTACTGGTGGTAGAGTTTCTTACATCCTCCTCCGATAAGAAAAAGACCCATAAAATAAAAACAAAATCGGATAAAACCGGAGGCGGCTGCAAATCTCGGTATCTGCTCAATGCTTGGCATCACTTGGGGGATTCGGTAGAAAACGCCCAAGCCAGCCAGAATCAATGCAACCGCCCAGATGCGTTGGGCCGCGTTCACCGGTTTGTCGGCCATGGATAAACCTGACATGGTAGAAATTTTTGTAAAAACGCCTAAGTTATCGTGAATAGTCAACGATATACCACATCCGCTGTAAAAAAAGCATCACAATTTTCCCGCACCGGCGGGCGGAGGTCACCGCCACATGTTTATCATCGGTCATGGGATTGGTCGACTCAAGCGATGTCGTTCTTTTTTTTAATAAAAAAGGCCGGGAGGATTTCCCCACAGCCTCTTTTTATGTATTCGGCCATGGGTATCAGACGAGCGATGCGTCCCCCATGGCCTGTCGGGCTCAATTGCTACCGCGCACTATTCCTTGAGCGACCCTTTGAATTGCGGTTTGCGTTTTTCAATAAATGCGCGCGTCCCCTCCTTGCCGTCTTCACTGGCCATGCAAATGGCGAAGGCATCGACCTCGATCTGGCAGCCGGTGGCCAAATCCACGTTAAGGCCGTTGTTGACCGCTTGTTTGGCGGCTCTGACGGAGACCTTCCCCCTGGTGGCAATGGTCCGGGCGGTCTTGAGCGTTTCTTCCATCAGCAATTCCTGGGGGAAAATCCGGTTGACCATGCCAATCTTCTCGGCTTCTGCGGCCGGGATCAGCCGCCCGGTAAAGATCATCTCCTTGGCCCGGTTGCTGCCAACGAGGCGGGGCAGACGCTGGGTGCCGCCGAATCCAGGGATGATGCCCAGGGTAATTTCCGGCAGGCCGAACATGGCGTTTTCGGATGCATAAATAAAATCGCAGGCCAGGGCCATCTCGCTGCCGCCCCCCAGGGCAAAGCCGTTGACCGCGGCAATCACCGGAATGGCCAGTTCCTGGAGTCGGCCGATGATCAGCTGCCCTTTTCTAGAAAACAGCTTACCCTGCAGGGTGTTGAAGGTCGCCAGTTCGGTAATGTCCGCCCCGGCCACAAACGATTTTTCACCGGATCCGGTAAGAACAAGCACACGGATCTCCTCGTCGGCCTCGATTTCATCCAATGCCGTTGAGAGTTCGTCGAGTAAATGGCCGTTCAGCGCATTTAGGGCTTTGGGGCGGTTGAAGGTGATGGTGGCAATGCCCTCCACCACATCAAAGATGATGTTTTCGTAAGCCATGGCAGATTCCTCCTGATAAGGTGTTGGGTGAATGATCGATGGTCGCCAGTGACAGCAGCACTGAGGCAGTTTTTACCCGTCTTTGTCCCGCTCCGCCGACGGAAAGATAAAGGCGGTGGGACTGGTCTCTTTGATATACTTTCGGATCCCGCGGATGATGCCGTCGCAGAGCTCCTCCTGGTATTTGGCACTGATCAGGCGCTTGCACTCCCTGGGGTTTGAAATAAATGACGTCTCCACAAGCAGCGCCGGCATCTGGGCGCCCAGAAGCACGTAAAAGGGTGCCTGCTTGACGCCTTTGCTGCGAATGTGGCTGAAATTATTTTTCAAATGCAGATACATTTCCTGCTGGACCATGGCCGCCAAGCGGCTGGATTCGCTGATTTTGGCGTTCTGCATCAGGTCGTTTAAAATAGTCTCCAAGTCGCTGATATTTTTTGCCGATGTGGCATTTTCACGGGCGGCGACCCGAATGGCATCGTCGTCGGTGGCCAGGTTCAGGAAAAAAGTTTCAATACCGTATGCCCGCCTGTCCCTGACCGCATTGGTATGAATGGAGATGAACAGATCCGCATTCTGTGTGTTGGCGATGGCGGTGCGCTCCTCCAGCGTCAGGTAACGGTCGGTCGTCCGGGTGAGCACCGCATCGCATTTGAGTTCGGTTTCCACTTTGCGGGCCAGTCGTTTGGCAATCTGCAGCACGACGTCCTTCTCATGAACCCCTTTCAGATAACCGGGCGCACCATAATCCTTACCCCCGTGACCCGGATCGATGACGATGCGGCTCACCCCTAAAGCCAGTTGGCGGGCGATGGCACCAGGCGGCAATTTACCCGTAGAAGGCAGTGTGGGCAAGGTGGGCGGGCCGGCGGCCTGCCGGTCTGAATCCTCCCCCCACACATCCAAGACGATGCGAAAGGGATTTTTCAGGGAAAAAATTTTATAGGTTTTAAAAGACTTGATATCCACTACGATTCGGACCGATTCACCGGTGTACTGCCCGGCCCGCGCATCGCTGAGCAATTCATCGTTGATGGGGACAAACTTCTGGATGTCGCTGCCCAGCCGGCTCTTGCTCAGGTCGATATAAAGACGCTGGGGTTTCTTGATGGCGGGGTCTTTTTTCAGCAACCGGTGTGAAAATCGGGTCTCCTGGTCGGCATCGATAACAATTCTGGTATAGCTGGGATTGGACCAGAATCGCAGCCCTTGAACGGTAACCAGACCGGTTTGCTGCATTGGCGCATCTGGCATGCCAGCCGCCGCACCGCTTTGATTGTCGGCAATGATACTGGCCAGTGGGTCACCCTCGTCAATCGTTGCAGCGGTTCCGAAAAGATTATCGGCCAGTTCAGTATGGGCTTTATCGGCAAAGGCACTGCCGGGAAAATCGCGTTTCACCCGCTGAAAGTATTCGATGGCCTGGTCAAGATCCGCTTCACGATGAGATTTGTCCGACAACCCCTTGAAGATCAGTCCGATCATATACAGCGATTCGGCCGCATCGGGACCACGGGTGTCCGATCGGTAAGCCACCTGAAAGTAATCGACACAGTTTTCCCATTGATCCCGATATTTTTGTTTCTCGGCGCTGGCCATCAACCGGTCGTACTCGGCATGGGCCTTATTGAGATGCCTGGCAGCAGCCGATTTTTCAGGTCGTGCTGACGGCCGGTCCAAATCGGCCAGCTGTGATCTGGATTTCGGGGTGTAGCGGCTCTTGGGATATCGTTGGATAACCCGTTGGAAGGCGTCCACCGCTTCCTGTCGGTCGGCGTCCAGATAGGAACGCGTGTGCAGCTCCACATATAAGATGCCCGATTTATAGAGTCCGGCGGCGGCCCAGGGGCCGGAAGGATCAAGCCGGGCCACGTTCTGGTAATTCTCGATACAGGCCAGCCACTTGTCCCGGTATTTTTGGTGCCGGGCATTTTTCTTGAGCGTCGCGTAGGCCTTTTCGGCGCGATAATACTGTTGTTTGGGCGTCAGGGCCCAGGCCGGCCAGACCATGGACCCATTGATCAGCAAGGCAAGGGCCACCAGGCGGAAAACGGTCGAACACAAAGATTTTTCGGCGAGTCGCAGCATATTCACTCGTGTATGGGTCAATTCACAACGGATTGGGCCTTGATCTGCAATTCGTTTAACACGTTCAGGGCGTCAATGGGAGTCATTCGGCTCAAATCCAGCATCTGAAGCGATTCCAACAGTTTTCGCTCCATGGGGCTGAACAGCCCCAATTGAACGTGCCCCTTTCTTTTTTTTCCACCGGTTTCGGCCGCTTTATCTTCAGCCGCCCGAGGATGCATTCCCGCTTCGATCTGGGCAAGGATCTTTTTGGAACGCCGGATCACCGATTCGGGAATCCCGGCCAGTCGTGCGACCTGGATGCCATAACTGCGATTGGTACCCCCTTCGACCAATTTTCTCAAGAAAATGATTTCGTCGTTCCACTCCTTGACGGCGATATTGTAGTTTTTGACCCGGTCGAGTTGGTTTTCCAGTTCGGTCAGTTCGTGGTAGTGGGTGGCAAAGAGGGTGCGCGTGCCCGTACCGTTCAGGTCGTGAAGGTGCTCGGCAACGGCCCAGGCGATGCTCAAGCCGTCATAGGTCGACGTGCCGCGGCCGATCTCATCCAAAATCACCAGGCTCTTCTTTGTGGCGTTGTTGACGATGTTGGCGGTTTCCTGCATTTCTACCATGAAGGTGCTCTGGCCGGCTGACAGATTGTCCAATGCGCCCACCCGGGTGAAGATACGGTCGGTTATGGCGATATTGGCCATTTCCGCCGGCACGAAGGATCCCATCTGGGCCATGATGGTCACCAGCGCCACCTGCCTCAACACGGTGGATTTTCCGGCCATGTTGGGGCCGGTGATGATCAGCACCTGATTGCTTTGATTATCCATGACGATGGAGTTGGGAACGAAGCGCTCAGCGGTGATCAATTTTTCAACCACTGGATGGCGGCCCTCCCTGATCTCCAGGACGCCGTCGGTGTTGATATCCGGACGACAATAGCCGTTGTTTTGGGCAACCTCGGCAAACGTGGTCAGGCAATCCACCCGGGCAATGAACCGGGCGAGCTGCCGGATATCGGCGTGATGGGCCTTGACCTGATCCCGGATGGATACAAAGATATTCATTTCCAGACCGTTGCGCTGGTCAGCGGCATTGAGCACCCGGGATTCGAAATGTTTGAGCTCGTCGGTGATGTATCGCTCCGCATTCACCAGGGTCTGTTTGCGTACGTAGTGATCAGGCACCGATTCACTATGGGTGCGGGAAACCTCGATGTAGTAGCCGAAGACCTTGTTGTAGCGCACCTTGAGGGAGTTGATCCCGGTGGCACTGCGCTCCTTGGCCTCCAGTTCCGCCAACCATCCCTTACCGTCCCTGCTGATGCGGATCAATTCATCCAGTTCTGCATCGTATCCCTCACGGATCATGCTTCCTTCGGTGATTACCGGCGGGGCATCCTCGCGGATGGCGCGATGAATCAGGTCGGCCAGGGCAAGCAGTGGGCTGGTGTCCCGGTCATAACTATACGAGGCGGCGGAGAGATGGGAGAGTGCGGTAAATATGTCGGTCAATGCTAAAAGGGAGTGTTTCAGCGCCGTCAGATCGCGTGCATTGCCATGCCCCATGGAGATCTTGCTGCCCAGGCGCTCAAGATCCCGCACAGGCTTAAGAGACTCCCGCAGGTCCCTTCGGGTCTGCATCTGTCCCACGGCATCGGCAACCGCATCGAACCGGACCTGGATCTGGGCAGGATCCAGCAGCGGGTAGCGCAACCAATGGGCCATAAGCCTTCCGCCCATGGCGGTGATCGTCTGGTCCAGAATCCCCAGCAACGTTCCCTGCCGGCCACCGGTGCGTATGTTGGCCGACAATTCCAGGTTCCGGCAGCTCTGGTCGTCCACGACGAGAAACTGCCCGAGAAAGTAAGTCTGCACGCCGGTAAGGTGGCTGATCTTCTGGCGCTGGGTTTCCCTGACATACTGGATCAGTGCCCCGGCGGCCCCCACGCCGGCTTTCATGGACTCGCATCCGAAACCTTCCAGTGAAAGCGTGTCGAACTGCTCCATCAGCCGTTGACGGCTGCCGGCAAACTCGAATGAACGGTCTTCCATCACGGTCACGGCGCCGAGGCGGCCACCCTTTAAAAACGGCGTGAAGGCAGCATCGGCATTCAAGGATTCGGGCAGTAAAATTTCTCTGGGGGCCAGCCGCATGATTTCATCTAAAATGGCGGTCATATCCGCCGTTTCGGTGAGGCGGAACGTACCGGTGGAAATATCAAGGCTGGCCAGGCCGGTCATATGCTGGTGACGGGACAGGGCCAGAATGAAATTGTTGGACTTCGCGTCCAGCAGTTCATCCTCGATAATCATCCCAGGCGTCACAACCCGGACCACCTCCCGCTTGACCAGTCCCTTGGCCGCCTTGGGATCTTCCACCTGATCACAGATGGCGACCTTGTATCCCTTTTCAATCAGTCGGGAGATATATGCCTGTGCAGCCCGATGGGGTACGCCGCACATGGGCACCGGCGATTCGTCGTGCTTATTGCGCGACGTCAGGGTAATTTCCAGCACACCGGAGGCCACTTGGGCGTCTTCGAAAAACATCTCGTAGAAGTCACCCATGCGGTAAAACAAAAGGGCGTCAGGATACCGCTCCTTGATGGAGAGGTATTGCTGCATCATGGGTGTAGCTTTAACAGGGGCCATCAATCATGAAATTTATTGAATGCGTTAAGGATGTGAAGCGGCAGGTGACAGAAGCGGCCACCCGAACAGGGAGGCAGATGACGGGACGATGTTCCAAATTCGCCGCGACCGACGGCACGATCCGGGTCATTTCAATTCAGCAGCCACTTCCACGGGGTCGCCTTCAGCGGGTGCAGCCGGTAAAGGCTCAGCGGGCACCGTTTGGGCGGACAGCTGCTGTTCCAATGACGATACCGTTTCCACAAGGCTGGTCTCCTTGGCCTTGAACGTCTTAATGGTTCTGGCGTCCTTGAAATGCTTGAACAAGCTCAAAAAATAGGAGATCAAAATGCCCACCAGAAAAAAGGCCACAAAGAAAATGGCATTGGCCAGAATCGGCGTCTCATAATAAAAAAAGCCCAGGTCGATCTTCAGGTGGCTTTCGGCCATGAAAAATTCTTTGTTTTGGAAAATGACCAGTCCGACAAAGCCGAAGACGACGATCCAGAAGGCGATTTTCACCTTTTTCATTGTGTGTTTCTCCTCCACCTGGTTTCCGTTGGGGGGTTAACGTCGCGCCGGGTCTGGTGGACTAGGTTGCGGAGATACCGCCAATGTCCATGAAACCCTTTGATTATCAAGCATCTCTATCCTTTTCCGTACCAAAACTCAACCTTTTTTTCCTTGAAGCGGGACCAGTTCGACCTGGCCCCATGCCCCCAATTCCCGGCCGGCAACCACCACGATCCCCAACACTCCAGAGATACGTTTACCAAAGGCGATGGCGGTCTTGACTTCACGGGGCGACCGGATCTGGTTGCCAATGGCCGTGGCGGCGGCATCGGCCAGGGCACAAGAACGCGAAACCACGCAGACGGCATCGGCCGATCCCGTCGACAGAGAATGGCCCACCGTTCCCGAAGAGGTACACAGCCCGATGCCATCGCGTGTATCCACCACCTTAATTGCCAATTTCATGCTCAAGGGGGAATTGCCGGCAAATAGTCCGGCCACCACCGGGCCGTTCGATTTGATGTAGACATCGCCTCCGTTTTCCACCACCACCTCGCGACTGTGATCGAGCAATTTTCGACCCACGCTTTCAGCCACCGCGCCGGCTACAGCCGCCATGGGCCCCACGCCGGCAGCGCTGCCTGCGGCGATCATTTCACGGACGATTTCAGGTGCGAACGCCTGTTCCCGCCAAGGCGCCAAGCTGACAGCAAAAGCCGGATATCGCTGAATATACCCGTCGATCTGCCCCCGACAAACAAGCACCTGTTCACGGGCTTCATATTCGAGCAGGCGGTCGGCCTGGACCATCAGGTCCGTCTCCTGACAGACAACCCGAAAGGCGCGCAGGCCGACACGGTGCACGCGCTGTCGATAGGTCCGTTCATGATAGCAGGCAGGAGAACCCTGCCGCTGGGCAGATCGCTTCTTCATCCTGTTAGCATTGGGCCACGGGTCGAAGGTGTTCAGGAAACTGGTGTAAAAAATAGCGGTCGGTCATGCCAGCGATGTAGTCCCGGACGATTTCCGCGTTGCTGTGATTGGCAATGTAGGCGTCTGACATGTCTGCCAGAAACCCGGAAAAGATGTCGGATGAACGGTTGTTCGTCACCAGATCCGCCAGCCGCATGTCGAACAGCATCGAAAATAGCCGGTGAATGGCCGCCGAGTGCACCTTGCTTTTCGGGTTCTTGTAGATGCGTTCCAGATTGAAGGCTTTGAGGGCTTTCAATGCATCTGAAATCGTGGGGCTGAAGGCCACGAAATGGTTCTCGTGGCTATGCTGGATCACATCGGTTACCAGGCGGTAGACAATGGTCCCGTTGGTGTTGCCCAGAATCCGGGCAATGGATTTGGGGATATCACGGCGATTGAGAAGGCCCAGGCGGATGGCATCTTCAAGGTCACGGCCGATGTAGGCGATGGTGTCGGCCATCCGCACGACACATCCCTCGGTGGTCATGGGGATGAGCGGATAATCCGGATCAGCCTTCTTGGCGGCGACCTCAGCTTCGAAGACAGCAAAATCCTTGTCGGGATTGGGCGTCAGCAGCCGATTATGGATCTCGCCGTCATGGCAGAGAATTCCGTCCAGGGTTTGCAGGCACAGGTTCCATCCCTGGCCTTTGCGCTCCACCCGATCCAAAAACTGAATGCTCTGGACATTGTGCAAAAAGTAGCCGATGCCAGCCTTTTGGCACAACTCGGACAGGTATCGCTCGCCTTCATGGCCGAAGGGTGTGTGGCCGATGTCATGGCCCAGGGCGATAGCCTCGATAAGGTCCTCGTTGAGCTTTAGAAATCGACCGATGGTGCGGGCGATTTTGGAGACCAATTGGACATGCAGCACCCGGTGGGTGATGTGGTCGTTGGGAATAAGGTAAAAAACCTGGGTCTTGTCGATGTAGCGGGTGTAGGCCCGACTGTGCAGAATCCGGTCCGAATCCAGGGAGAACGCCTGCCGGTAGCCGGCTGCAGTATCGATGATGGGATGGCGGCGTACACCTGAATCGCTGCAGGTGGCTGCCGCTGAAAAAATCTCCCGTTCCTGTTGGTTCAGCGTCGATTTAAGGCTGTCCAGTATGGGCGGAGTGGAAAACCCTTCAAATTTGTCCATCGTCGATCAGTCGCTCCATCATCTGAAAATAGTCTATTCCAGCGGCCCGGAACCCTTCCCGTCCATATTTCATATTGGCTTCCAGGATGGAGAATTGTCCGTCGTGGCAGCAGATGTCCATGCCCACGTCGTCCCACCCGCAGACTTTCGCCGCCCGTTGGGCCAGGGCGATGGCGGCTTCAGGTACCGGCGCCAAGCTGATGCGCCCGCCTCTGGCCAAATTGGTGCGGAACTCTCCTGCTCCGGCAATCCGCCAATAGGCATGAACCACCTTGCTGCCGATCACCACGACCCGGATATCCCGGTCGGCGGGAAGGTACTGCTGGATGTAGGCCACGTGTCGGTCCTGTGTGTAGGCGTTTAGGTCGGCGTCATTGCCGATCAGGTAGACGCCCCGACCCATCGCCGAACCGCGCGGCTCTTTGGCAATGCATGGATAGGAAAAGTATTTTTTTATTTTTGCTTTCTGCCGTTTGCCGTAAAACACGCGGGTTCTGGGATGGGGCAGACCCGCCAACTGGAACAGGGCGCTCTGCTTGATTTTGTCCTGAACGCACTTGTAGGTATGGTAACTGGGAAAAGTGGCTTTGCCCACGGCATCGAACAGATCTGCATAAAACGCTGTGGGGTAGTAGATCTTGTCGGCGTCTCGAATCCAACGCACCTCCTCTTCGCTGTAGTCCGTGAAGTTGGGACGAACGCCGATCGTGCAGACATTGCTGCACATGCGCAGGCGGGCCTCCAGCGCCAAAACCTGCCGCGCCATGATTACAGGCTGCTGACAATGGCCCGAACCACCTGGTCCAGGGCATTCACAAAAGGTCCGGTGTGACCACCGGCAGCTATGGGCGTCCCTTCATCGCAGGCTTTGACCACTTGGGGATCAAAAGGCAATGTACCCAAATAAGTCACTCCCATCTTTTCGGCAGTGACCTGACCGCCGCGGCTTTTAAACAATTCAACGGTTTCACCGCAACAGGGGCAGGCAAAGGGACCCATATTTTCCACCAGCCCCACGATTTCCAAATTGACGGTCCGGCAGAAGTTGATTGATTTTCGCACATCGGCAAGGGCCACATCCTGCGGGGTCGTGACGATCAGGGCCTTGGCGCCGGTAATGGTTTGGGCGACGCTCAACGGCTCGTCACCGGTGCCCGGCGGGGAATCGACGATGAGAAAATCCAGGGTCTCCCAGCGAACGTCGGCGATAAACTGTCGGATGATGCCGGTTTTGGCGGGTCCCCGCCAGATGACGGCCTGATCGGGGTCCTTCATCAAGGACTGCATGGAAACCACCTTCAAATGGTCGCCCACGGTTTTGGGGATCACCTGTTGGTCTTCGTTGACATCCAATAGCCCCTTGAGGCCCAGCATGCCGGCAATGCTGGGACCGTGCAGATCGACGTCCAGCAGACCGGTCGAAAAGCCCTTGCCGGCCAGGGACACGGCCAGGTTGGATGCGAAACTGGATTTTCCCACACCCCCTTTGCCGCTCATGACAATGAGTTTGTTTTTAATTTTTGACAAGGCGCTGCTGATGTTCTGATCCTGTGGATCCGGCGCCCCGCTGCTGCCGCAACTGCCGCCACCGCAACCGCCGTTTTTGGATTGTTTAACACTCATGGGTTTTCTCTTCTTTCTGTTGAAAAATCGTTGCAAGTCGTTTGCACATTCGGTCGTGATGACTTCCGGCCCAGTAGATCCGATCACACTTGCCGCACATATGAAAAGTATGCTGGTGCTGCCAGACATAGACAGGCACCAGACCCGTCACTGTTTCCCGATCCACCTTGAGAAGACTTTCGTTGCACTCCAGGCAGCGACTGAAAAGATTGACGTCACCCCACTCGAGATTCAACTCCCGCACCACCTGCATCATCTGCTGAAATGGGTCGTTCTCCCGGATGAAGACAAGGGGACGTCCTTTAAACCGCAACTTCAATTGCCTGGTGCGGGTCAGGATGACACGCGCAGTGTCGATCGTGTCAAAAAAATCCCCTTCCCGGCTTTGGTGCTGACACAGGGTATCGAATCCGGCCGAACGCAGATGCCGGCCTAATTTCCCGAGCGTGGCATCCGCTGCAAAGCGCCACGCCGACCTCATGATGACGGTGGGTCCAGACTAAAAAGGGTTTCATCCAAGCGCGCATTGACCTCATAGCGGTCCAAGGTCACCGACACCCGTTCTCCGGATGCGCCCGACAAATCGATTCGCATGGGCAGAACAAATCCGTCGATGGTCTGTGTCCCGGCAATCGTCAGGGTGTAGATCGGATTCTGATGGCCGTCGAACCACACAGACGACACGGGATGCATGGATTCGTCAAGGGTGACTCGCTGACGGATCCTGCCCCATCGATCAACCAGCACCAGGTGGGGTTGCGCTTGATTCACATCATACGCCAGCCGGGCCGAAAATTCAGTATCAATGGGGATTCGACCCACCAGCAATTCCAGCAGATCACCCACGCTGACGTCTATTTGAATCATTTGCTCGAGGCTGCCGCTGCCCAGACGACTTTTATAGTATTCACGGGATGGGTGCATGACAAGAAAGAGATGTTTCCCGTCACTGGAAACGGTACCTGCCGACCCGCCGAATGGAGTTAACAGGTCGATTCTCAGACGGTCCGACAACTGGCCTGCCATGGCCGCACGAAAGGATTGTGCCGGCTTTTTGGGGCCGGATATGGTTATTTTCCCGACACACTTGAATCGGGTCAGATCGGCGTTGGTTAACTTCATCCCGGCCACCATCTGTTCCGCCATTAGATCACGCTGGATATCCGGTGGGGAAAACCGCGCGCAGGCGCTTGGCAACAATGCTGCCACCAACAGGAAAAGCGCCGACCAACTGCGCATGTTCGAAGGAAGGCGATCGGGTAACGACCGATGGTGAAGGCAGGTCAACACAGGGGTCATGGTGTCAGCAGCCGGAGTTTCTGCTCTACGGCCGCTTTGTCTGTGTGGCCGTTTTCAATGGATTGGCGATAACTTTGCCGGGCTTTTTCAGTCAAGCCGAGCTTATGGTAAACATCCCCCAGGTGCTCCATGATGATGGGGTCGTCCGGGACCATGCTGGACGCCTGCTCCAATAGCGGCAAGGCCTTTTCGTATTGCCCCCGCTTGTAGTATACCCAGGCGAGACTGTCGGTAATATACCCGTCGCCGGGCTTGTGTTCGAGCGCTTTGCGAATCAGTTGTTCCGCTTCATCCAGATTGATACCCATTTCGGTATAGGTGTAACCCAGGTAATTGAGTGCGTTGGCGTTGTTCGGCTCCAAACGGATCACCTGCTTCATGGCGGCAATGGAGTCTTCCTTCTTTCCCCACTTGTCGTAAACCACACCCAGCCGGAAATGAAGGCGGGGGTTTTTAGGATCCAGGTCAAGGCCATCTTTCAGCGCCTTTTCGGCCTTTTCGTATGCTGCCACCTGCTCGTAAAACGATCCCAGATAGAGGCGGAATTCAGGATTTTTCGGATCCTTTTCGATCGTTTCCAAGAGGAAATCAATGGCTGCCTGAAGCTGCTCCATCTCTTGGTAAAGCAGAGCGGCGTGAACCGCGGCGTTCTGAAAAAAACGCGAGGCCGGCGCCACCTGTTTTAACTCGTCGATGGCTGCATTCTTTTTTCCCATGCCATCCAAGGCCACGCCAGCCAGATAGTTGAGGTCTGAATTATCCGGCGCCCCCTTGATCATCCCTTGGATAATGATGGTTGCAGCCTCAAAATCCCGGGCATCCAGGTAGTTTCTCACCAGGATGCGGACGATCTCCTGATCTTCCTGGCTGTTCCTCCCCAAAGACATGAATATCTTTTCGGCTTTTTTTTTCAGGCCCTGGTGATAGTAGGCATGGCCCAGCGCCATGCTTGCTTGGGCATTGCCGGGATCCTGTTTCAGGATATCTTTATATGTCGAAGCGGCCTTATCGTATCGCTTATCGGTTTCATACAAGGCCCCCAGTTCGAAGCGCGATTCCACCAATTCAGGCTCCAGTGCCAATGTTTTTTCAAAGTAGGCCTTGGCGGATTTTCCATCACCCTTGATTGCGTTGACCCGGCCCAGAAAAAAATAGCCGGCGTAGGATCCGGGAAAGTTTTTTACGAGCTGTTCATAAACCTGTTCGGCCTGATCCCATTGTTCCTGGTCCATGTACATGCTGCCCAGCTGGAGATAGATATTCTGCTGGGAGGGATCCAGGGCGATTACCCGTGAAAAGGCATCCATGGCAGCTTCGGGCTGGTTCATGTTCTGATGAATCCGTCCAGCCAAAATTAGCGTATCGACATCATCGGGATGGTCGGCCAAAATGTCGTCTAAAAGTTGAATGGCAGCCGTCGTATCTTTTTTCATCAGCCAGAAACCGGCGAGTTCACGTTTCAGATACACCGACTCCGGATCCTTGGCCAGGGCCTGCTGCATGAGTTCGAGGGCGCGATCCAGATTGCCTTTTTTAACGGACAGATGGGCCTCGGAAAACAGATAATAGGCGTTGACCGGACGAACCCGATCGTCCGGCATGCGCGTCCAACTCGGACCACGCGATCCCAAACCCGTCAGGCCACACCCGGCAAGACTTATCATGCAAAGCATTAAAAGAATGTATCTAAAATATTGTTTTTTCATTTAATATACTTTCAACCAATAAACATGGCCAAGCAAAGCCGGATCGCTTGGCCAAAGCTATACGGCCGAAAACAGGCGAATACCCAGGGACAGGCGGAGCGATCAGGAGACACCCTCGGTGTAGGTCTCGAAGTCTGGAATTTCCTTTTTGAAATAGTCCCTCATTTTCTTGACCACATTTTTTTCGACCTGTCTCACCCGCTCACGGGATATACCGTATTTGTCACCGATCTCCTGGAGCGTCACCGGGCTGTCGGAGAAGATCCGCTTGTCAAATATCTCCAATTCCCGGTCGGTCATCTGGGTTCTGAATTCGGCGATTTTTTCATTGAGAAGGGAGGACATCTCCTTTTTTGCCACCGTATCTTCAGCCGATTCTGATTCCGTGCTCATAAATTCAATTCGCTCGGTATCCGAATCCTCCTTGAGCGGCGCGTCCAAAGAGATGTCCCAGCCGTCCAGGCGCTGGTCCATGTCCACAATTTCACGTTCGGAGACGCCCAATCGCTGGGAAAGCAGTTTCGGTTTGGGATCAAAGCCCTCTTCGATGAGTTTCTGCTTTTCTTTCTTCAACTTAAAAAAAAGTTTTCGCTGCCCCTGGGTGGTGCCGATTTTGACCAGACGCCAATTGTCCATGATGAATTTGAGGATATAGGCCTTGATCCAAAAGGAGGCATAGTAGGAAAACTTGACGTTCTTATACGGGTCAAATTTTTTAACCGCCTGCATCAGGCCGATATTGCCCTCTTGAATCAGGTCCAGCAGATTCTGCATCCAGACCCGCTGGAATTCCAAGGCAATTTTCACCACCAAACGCAGATTCGAGGTAACCAGCCGGTAAGCGGCCTCCTGGTCACCCTGCTCCTGCACGCGTTTTCCCAAGGAGACCTCTTCCTCCCGGGTCAGCAGGTTGTAGCGGCTGATCTCCGAAAGATAGCGTTGAAGCGGATCGTATTTAACAACGGCTTTGTCACTGGTCCGCCCGGCTGGCCGATAGGCATTCTTATTCGCTGATGGTTTCGTTTTTTTGATTTTTGCCTTTTTCATACCCCTACCCGGGTTTTGCATTTTATTGAAAATCGGCAATGATGGCTGTCAACCATTGCCAGGCCTGTTTTTCGTGTGGACAAGACCTTGCCATTATGTTACGGGTGGCGTCTGTTTGAGCGCCTGTAGCTCAGCTGGATAGAGCAACGGACTTCTAATCCGTAGGCCGCAGGTTCGAATCCTGCCAGGCGCGCCACAGCTTACAATCTTTTCTAATACTTATAAGCCTTTAAGACAAATTTTGGAAGGCTTATTTCTTTTCGACATCCAGTCGAATCCTGAATTGCCGTTTCTGCGCAAATCAAAATTCAATAGTCAGCATAACCTTTGATTCATAACATCGTTTTTTAATTTTCACAATCTCAACCTGTTCAATTCACCCTTTTATACACCATCACGCGTACGATTGTCACTGACAGCATATCCATAGGAAAGTGGGGTGCAATGCCCCCTGAGCGGGGATGATGACGTCAAAGCGGTGTGATTTATAAAAAAGGAGTGGCTTTAGATGTGATTCAGGCGCTGTATCTTTGTCGAAAGCATGCCATCCCGCGCAATCAATCCGGACCGGTGGTGTTCATCCAATCGAAAAAAGCGCATTGATGCGGTCCATTTTTCTGCCAAAACCATCCATAACCCCCTGGATCTGAGATAGTTGCAGACCGACTGACCGGGCGACCCGATCATCTTCAGGGTAGAACGGATCATCGACCCCCAGACCGATCTCCATCTTCCGGCATATGGCATCAGCCATGTAGACAATGGACGCTTCCAAAAAACACCCCTTTGCTTCTAACGGGGTATGGGAATACCGAAGGATGCATTGAAGCGGTGTCGGGAAATGCCAGTTTTTCGCCACCATGGCTCCCACCTGGCAGTGGTCGAAACCCAATACCTGGCGCTCCGCCTCCCTGAAGGTCATGGACTGGATGTTTACACGGTTCATGATTGGTTCTATTGCCGATTTTACATGCTGATCCAAAACAACCTTGCCGATGTCACGCAGCAAGGCCCCCGTGAAGAAGAGGCTGGTCTGTTTCATCCCTTTTTTCTCCGCCAGGTCATTGGCCAAAATCGCAGCAGACACCGCACTCTTCCAAAGTTCTCCGGTGTTTAATCCGTACCCACCATGAGATCCGTTGAAACTCTCGGAGCAACTGACCAATAGAACCAAATCGACGACCTGGGTCATGCCAAGATAGACGACTGCCTGCTTGGCGTCGTTAATTTTACCCGGTAAACCAAAATAAGACGAGTTGGCCAGTTTCAATACATTTGACGTCAATGCCGGTTCGTGGCGGATGATGTCGGACAGATCGGACATACCGCAATCCGGATCGTCCAACAGCGCCATGACTTTTCCTGCAATGTCCGATACCGGTTTTAAATGATCGATGGCTTCAATGATAGACTCAACCGTGGACATCGTTTATTTCTCCGCTTGCGTCGGCCGGTTTCCAGATAAAGGCCCATTGCAGATGACTAGCCGACACGGTGGGCCAACAATTCCCGAACCTGGCCTTTTTTTTCCTCGTCGAGGCGTTTGAAGCACAGGGCGTTTGTTCTGAATGCCGGCGTCTTTTTTTTTCTTTTACCATTTGTCATTATCGGAACGACCGCATACGGAATGTTGTGCACATAGATGCCCTGCTCTGTCATCAATAGGTCGAGTTGGACTTTTCCTGCATCCGGTAAAGCGATGGCCTTGCCGCCAAAGGCAATTCCCCCAACACTCAGGTTCGTGACTTGCCCCATGGCTTCCGGTTCGGATTTATACAGGACCATGGCAATCTCTGCGATACTCATATTTGTATAATTTCGCAATGGTTCAAATTTATTTCTTAAAATAACCAATGTGCCACGAGGCATGGAATAACGTTTATGCTTTCGCCGTTCAACCATGGGTTCTCCCTGCAAGTATTCGGTTTTTGGTTTCGAATGGATGGGGCTCGATAACTGACGAATGCAAGGATTTTGCCAGAAATATTAAACAGCGTATTCAGCGCCGGTTGAGATTGAATATAACGTCCGGTAGGATGAGCGAACTGCACACGATGCGGTTTTTTTATCGACGGTCTTATTTAGCCGAAGCCCTTGTTTTGCTTGACCCGTGGCAGGTTATGCCTGCCGGCAACATGGGCTGACGACGCATGACGGCGATCTTCGATCCGCTGGCTCACCACCCTGTCGCAATCCGCAGGACATGCACGCGCAGTCGGGGGTAAAACAAAAAATTGGCGGGACCGACGATTTTTTGATGCCTGAACCGTCACAGTCAGCTGCCGACGACCATCGTGTTCGAACCGGTGCAGGAAAAAGTGGGAACTTCATCAAACAACGGCGGACAATACAACGGTCACATTGTCTTTGCCGCCAGCCTGTTTGGCCAGTTGAATCAGGGCCGCGGACTTTTCACGCAGGGTTCCATCGGCGCACAGCGCAGAGAAGACAGCGGCCTCGCCGACCATATCGGTAAGTCCGTCGCTGCACAGGAGGAACAGGTCGCCTGAATTTTTCTTCCCTTTCAGAATGTCCAGGGATACGGAATGGTTGACCCCGACAGCCCTGAGGATCACGTTGCGCATGGCGTGCCGCCGGGCTTCGTCCGGACTGATCAGTCCCTGATCCAGTTGTTCTTGAACCAACGAGTGGTCTTTGGTCAGTTGTTTTAGTGCGCTGTTTTTTAGCCGGTAGGTTCTTGAATCACCCACATGGCCGATAATGAAGCTATCCTGAGAAAAGGCCAGCAGATCAGCGGTACACCCCATGCCATGATCGTTGGGATTGCGTCCGACGTGTTTGAGAATCTTGTCGTTGGCCAGCTTGAAGGTGGTCTGCACCCGGGCGATGGTGTTCTCTTCGGACACACCGTCGTGGCCGGCAAACACCGCTTTGGCAGTGTCGGAAAATATTTGACTGGCCACCTCTCCGGCGGCCGCACCTCCCATGCCATCGGCAACCAAGCAGTAATGACATGCTTCGCTGATATAAAATACATCCTCATTGTTGGTGCGGACGTTTCCCACGTCCGTGGCACCGTGGTAATTGATCGTCGGTAATTTCTGTGACACCTGAGTTCCACCTTTCGCATCCGATCGGATTCTTTTTAGAACAGCTCAACGAAGATCCCGCTGCCGGCGAGCCCACCGCCTTCTCAATCATTTACATCTGAAATCAGGCAACAGGCTCCGGCTCCGCTTCCGGTTTCTCAAAGTTGGCCCGCATGAACAGCGCCAGGTCTGAGGCATCATAGGTAATTCCAAGGTGGTTCTTCAATTTCAACAGATCGTTGTTTAGCTCCAGGGCGGTCGAAAAGCTTCCCTTTGATCACGCCAACCTGGGTGAGCGACGGTTCTGAGGTGGCCGTGGAAATGCCGAACCGCCAAAAAGCCTTAACGGGTAACCATGCCACGATCATCCAATCCTTCAAGTGACACAAAATTATTATGATACCAGTGGATAGTCAAGGAACATCTCCTTTAAACGCAGTCCATTGATCAACCTCATGAAACGGAACGGTCGTGATCGTTATAAACGCGCCGGCATCACCGGCAAGGATGTTCAGCAAAAACTGAAGAAGGTAATCCTGCTGAACAACCGACTGGAAAGGATTAAGCAAAGCACGACTCAATAAGGACCAATGAAACCCCTTGACATCAGCCATACCTTATCGGCTATAGTCGATTCGATTTCATTGCCACCGCGTCACTGAAAAACCGCAACTCAAGAACTGAAACATGCAGGTGGGACCTAATGCCCCAGGTGCCTAACATCATCGTCCAACTGGTTCACATCCAGGGTCCATTGAAGGGCCAGATCCAGGATTTTTCGCAATTTCCCATTTACATCGGCAGACACTCGTCGTGCCAGGTTCGATTTGACAAAGACCTGACAACCATTTCCAGGCGTCATGCCCGTATTGACCGGCAAGGCAACCGATTTCGCATCATCGACGCCAGTACCAACGGCACCTTCGTCAACGGCAAACGCATCGCCGACGTTTACCTGAGAGACGGCGATGTGATCACCTTTACCGAAAATGGCCCCAAAGCCAGTTTTCTGACCAAAATCGAAGCTGGTGATGCACCCGTCCCGCATGCCCGGCCGGCGCATCCGAAGATGCCGACACCCGCGCCGGCGACTCCGCCGGCAGTGCCTTCGACATCCCCACCCCATACCCCTGAACCCGGCTTGACCGTCGGCCCCGGGGTGGAAATACCCGTCATCAGCGCCAATGCACCGCTGGTCATCCAGTTCGGCCCGACGCTTAAGAGTTACAACCTGCTGCCCGTGACCATCGGCACCGATCCGGCTTGCGACTTCGTGATCGCCAGCGATGCCCTCGCCGGACGACACATCCAGATATTCTTCAGCGAAAACGAATACTATGCAAAAGATTTGACGGAGAGAGGCATGGTTTCGATCAATGGCCGGCCGGTTGGCACGCAATCGGTGATCGCCCGGGGCGCGGAGCTATCCCTGACCCATCAGGGGCCCAGATTCAGGTTTCTGGGTGGTGGCCGGTTGGCGGAGATACAAGATGTGGTATCAGAGCCCTTGGAAACGACTGATGCCGAATCCAATCATACTGAATCCGAGAACCCGTCTTCAGTGCCGCAAAAAAATCAAAACCGCTGTTAAACAATGTCTTCAGTTAATCCGTTGCGCGGTGCGTCCGTCTTTCACACGGCCTTTCAGCGCCTGTCGCAAATCCGCAACTACCCGATCATGGCTACCATATATTGTTTTTCAAGCTGTAAAAACATACCACATGGCGTATAAGGCGGGACATCTGACTTCCTTGTCGGATAGCCGGTGCAGATAGACGCAAGTAAGACATGATACTGATCTGAGCCAGTTGGCTTTGAGCGAACGCCAATCCCCTTCCCCATCCAGGCTGAACCCGATTGCCTGGCGGATGGTCGGCTGGATGTCAAGATCTTCATTTGCCGGGTGCGGCGCCACGCGCTATGAATCATCCCCAGGCCCTGACCGCGGTCACGTGTGGTCGCTGCGGCATGACCGGCAGTGTCGATGGACATGCAATCAACACCGTTCGCGCCATGTCGTCAGCTAACACTGCCTTTGGGGTTAATCGGGTGCTTTAAAAAGATCGGCACCTTTGCGGGTTGGCTGTTTCGATAAAAGGTGAAGGCATTTTGCCAGGCGGTTTCCACAACACGGTTGTTGAGCGGCAACAGTGAACCGGGTGTATCGTAACGATCCCTCTGCAGGACCAATAGGACCTGTTGCACGACACCGTCACCATCGGTTTGGATGCACCCGGGAATGGTTTCGGAGAATGGACCGGTGCACGAAGCCGATGCGACCGCATCGGCCTGTCCGCCCGATGGGGCAGACAGATCGAGGAACAATCCGTTTTGACCGGTTTCAAGGCAATTGATCAAAGAAGGATAATTCTCAGGAATGTCCACGGTCGTATCCCATTCATGTTTTTATCTCTCCCTCAGACAGCGATGCGATGTAAGGCTGCAAGGGAAAATAATGTTGTGTCGCAAGAACGACGCAGACAAGACGACTGGCTGCACTTACTAAGGTGGAAGCGATTCCCTTGAGGGGCGCAGGCTTTCGGTCGGTATTTAAAAGTTAATGATTTTGATGTTTTGCCTTTAAATTTTAAGCTATTATAAATTATTCAGAAAATGGGGAATTGTCAAGGTGGATTTGGGAACCGAGATGACCGGCCAACGCGTTATCGCCTGCTCGACTTGAATCGACAGACAAAGAGCAACCATGGGAAACTTTTAAATCCATATTCTCTTTCGATATGGACAAAGGGAGCAAGAAATCTTCTGAAATCATTCCGGCGCCATAAATTTCGGTGGTCAGGCGTGTATCCGCCCCGGCTCCAATATTTTCCTCTGGCGATATTCCCGACATGGAAAAAAGGTTCAAATGGGACGGAAATGATCAAATAAGCGTCCTTCTTTCCAATTCGCCTGAGTTCTGCTATCGCACTGACGGGGTCATCAAGGTGCTCAAATACCTCCGTGGAGATGACATAGTCAAATGTATGATCCGGAAACGGCAAATTGATGAGATCCGCTGCTAAAAAATCATCATATGGATACTTTTTCATCGCATAGGCCAGGTAATCGTTGTTCACGTCAACTGCAACGATCTCACCCACGACCCCTCGAGCATGTAAATGGCCAAGCATGTGCGCTTCACCGCAACCCGCATCGATTCCCCGTTTTTTTGAGGCGCCAATCGATATCAGCGATGCACAGATCTTATCTATGAAGTTTGAAAGCAGTGCTTTAATGATCGGGTTCTGTGATATGTAATTGGTTTGTTCCATTTGAACCAATGGATTAGGCATTGATCACACTTTCGTTTGACAGCTGTTATTTATGGGAAGGTGTCGCAAAGATCTCATTCCGTCTACCGAAAGGGTCTTTACGCCGGATAACCAGCTGCGTGAATGGCAACATGCAAAGAACACGTTTACAACCGTCTGATCAATAAAGCAGATGGCGCCAGCGCCAACACATATGTCAACAACAGTGCGTGGGATAATAAGGCAAAGTGAAGCCCCTGGTCCGCTGACAACCCCAGGAGAACCAATCCCGCTACCCATCCCCCTTCATGGTTTCCAGTGTTTGCCACGCCTTGAAGGGGTAACAGTTGCAATGGCAGCTGTATGGTAATCAGAAGCCATACCTGCATGAATCCCAAGGGCAACCCGATGGCCTGGGTGGTACAATAAAAACAGGCGCCGACGCATGCCCAGATCCCGAAGCTGATGCCGATTTCCTTGTAATCGAAGGAAGCAACCGCGCCCCATTCTGAAAAACGTAGCCACAATCTACTCTTAAGCTGCGCACCCTGTTTGACCCCCCAGCGTAGCATCAAGGGGAAAATGATCAATACGATCCCCAGTATTACCCACCCCCGATAAACCATTACCGGCATCGGGAAGTCGATCAACAGCGCTGCCAGTAAAATCCACAGACCCAAAGCGAATAGGTCTAACAACCTGGCTTTTATTAAAACCCGCGCACCATCTGAGAATTTAAAATCGAAGGTTTTATTTAAAATCACCGGAAGCGTGAATTCTCCGGAACGAAACGGAAGCAAATAGGTCGCCAACCCATGCAGACACGCGGTGTAGACAGCATCCGGCCACATTCGGATGCCATCTTTCAGAATCACTCTAATTCTAAGTGCACGCAGCAGGTAATTGATGCCATAGCATCCGAGTCCTGCAAAAGCCCAACTCAATCGGACTTGTTTCAGTGCGTTTGCGAGGTCCCTTCCTTGTCCAATCGCAATGGCGATAACCGCGATGGCCAGTGCCAAGGAAATGATCAGATTGATATGTGTTTTAAACAACTTCAGAGCCGTCATGAAAGTTTGCTTTTAACGAGGACATAAAAGCCAGTCAGGTATTTTCGCAAATCATAAAAAGAGTGCATATTTTTTAAAAACCGGAGTATGACCCTCGGCCGGATATAGAACTGTCTCAAGGCCTGTTTTTGCAGCCTGATGAGTTCCTGCATGGTTCTCCCATCGGCGACAAACGGTAAAATGCCCCCCTCTTTCCATCCCGACCAGGTATTGAATTTGGTCCAGTCGTATGTTCTTATCTTTCCGGCAGAATCAAGATCGTCGAACATTTTCGTTCCAGGGTAAGGCACGGTGATCGTAAACTGGGCCCAGAAAGGGTCCAGTTTTTTGGCAAACGCAATGGTCGCCTGGCTGTCCGCCCGTGTTTCCGTCGGGAGCCCGAGCATAAAAAACCCGCGTATGGAGATTCCGACCTTCTTCGTCAAAGCAAAAATTTCTTCGACTTTCTGAAGGCTCACCGATTTGTTGATCAGGTCAAGCAAGCGCTGCGTGCCGGTTTCGACCCCATAGCTGATTTGCCAGCATCCGGCGCGTTTCATTAAACGAAGGATTTCCTCATCCACCGTGTCGATCCTGCTTTCACAGGTCCACTTGATTTTCTCATTGATTCCATTTTCAATCAGCGCATCGCATAACGATCTGATAAATTTTTTGTTTACCGTCAGCGTATCCGCTTCGATGTTTATCTGGTCGACATGATAGATCAAAATAAGTGATTCGATTTCAGATATAATTCGATCAATGCTATGGGATCGAAAGGTTTTTCCGAAGGTGCGGGAACAATAGGTGCAGGAAAACGGGCACCCTCTGGCCACGATGATGGTGGGGCAAAAGGATGCTCCGGAGACGCGGGAGGCCGTCAAATGGTATTTATCCATCGGCAGCAAATGCCTCGCCGGCGGTGGAATCAGATCGAGGCTGCTGACTGCAGGCCGGGCCTCCGTTTTGATGATCTCCTGATTGTCGCGGTAACAGATCCCTTTGATGTTGTTCAGGAGGCTCTTTTTTCCAGGTTTAACGGAAGCAATTTCCGCCATGGCCATTTCACCTTCCCCGATGCACACGATATCCGCGGCGGGGATTTCTCGTAAGGTTCGTTCGGGAAGGGCTGTCGGATGCGCGCCACCCAGTACGATGACGCTATTGGGAAATGACTTTTTTATCGAAGCAGACAGATCAGCCACGGCCCTGAAGGCGGGGGTCAGCATGGTGATACCAACGATGGCATCCTTGTGCTGAACGATGTCTTGGACAACATCTTCTACTCCCATTCCCATTGCAGGGGCGTCAATTACTCGAACCGGGATTTCATCGGATTCCAGGTAAGCGGCAATATAAGCCAATCCAAGCGGCTCGCTTACGGCTCCGAATTTTTGCATATCCTTGCCGTAACGGTCCTGAAGACTTAAAGGGGGATTGATCAAGACGACCGATGATTTCATGAGATTTTTTTCAACTCTTTGTGTGGGGGTTTATTCTTGATATACGAGAACTGTCAAACCCTATTTGGAAAGCCGCTTCTAATCGCTTATCCCCTGAGATGAAGATTGTCTGTTGGAGATCCCCTGGGTGCTTCGGTTTCGCCTCTCGAACCGCATCTGACAGATCTGCTCCGAGATAAGTCCCATCATGAAGATCATCACGGAATTGGTGAACAGCAGTGCACTCATATTGGTAAATCGGCCATGAGCAAAAAAGGTGTATGTGTAGTAGGCAAAACCGGTGGTGAACATGAAAAAACTGACGGGTAGAAATATTCGCATGGGAGAGTAAAGCGTACAGATTTTGGTGATGATGATAAAAAAGCGAAGTCCGTCGCGAAACAGATTGATATTGCTTTTACCCGCCTTACGTTCAGATGTTTCAATGGGGATATATTTGACACTAAAGCCGCTTCTCAAAACGCCCAGCGTAATCGTTGTGGGGTAAGAATAGGTATTGGGAAGCAGGTGAAGAAAGCTTTTGGCGATATCCGACTTCACGGCCCGGAATCCGGATGTCAGATCCTTGATTTTAAATTTGGCGACATACGATGCCAGCCAGTTGTAGAACGTATTGCCGATTGCGCGGCCAAGGGATGCCTGCCCCGCCATCTTTCTTGCCCCGACAACCATGTCATATTCCGGTATATGACTGAGCATTTCCCGAATGTCATCCGGGTTGTGCTGTCCGTCCGCATCCATAAATAAGAGCGTTTGTCCATTGGCTGCGCGTATTCCCGTTTTTACGGCAGCGCCATTGCCGATGTTGAGCGGATGTCGGCAAACACTGGCACCAGCCGCTTCAGCAAGCCTGTCCGTTCCATCTGAGGATCCATCATCAACCACGATGATTTCAAAATCCGGGTAAGCGGTTTTCAGCCGTTGAACCAGGGCACCAATTGTCGTTGATTCATTATATGCCGGAATAATTATTGAAACGTCAGTGTTCATACCAGTTCCTCAATTGTCGGTCGTATGAAGTATCTCAAACAATGCGTAGCCGTTTTTCGTATATACCAGCTTGCATTCAGTATTGAAAAAATGATTTATGTTAACCAGTTGATCGTTCTGAAAAACACTTTTGGCCCAGGTTTTAAACCGACCGACCCCCACAATCACGTGGGTGAAGCCAGCGCCCGACAATTCTGATGCCAACTGACCCACCGGTGCGGGGATCGCAACCGTATGTTTAAATTTTTCTAAAGCGAATTCAACATCTTTGTCAAAATAATAGCGCCGGTTACCCACAAACAGAGCCAGAATCTTCACGTTATCCATCGACAACTGGTTGGCCGCTTGAACGACCGGATACTCAGGTCGGAATTTCTCGATGTAGTCGACACGGCTCGTGTGCCCGCTTAGATAAGAAAATGGATCTACGGTTTGAAAAAGCGTTTTAACATAAATCACGTTTTGAAACAGGAATATGGACATGCCTAATACCAGGCAAATACCTAATGTTTTTTTTATGATCTCAACCTGGTGGTCCAATAAAGCGAAAGCATTTTTTAATCCTATAATTGTCAAGACGACCAATGGCGGTATAATCGGTGATATGTATCGTATTCTCATATCGACGATAAAACTTGCATAGAGCAAATAAAAAACTGAGAACCCTGCCATCACCATCAGCTCTGATTTAAAATGATCGTCCAGTTTCCTATATCCAATAAATGACAGCAGCGGGAAAATAAACAGGATCGGATTCAGCCGTCCGTCGAAATATTTTGGATTGTCATCCTCCCCCTGAAAGAAAATCCGGATCGGTATCAATGCGGTTTCCAGGGCTGTTTCCTGGTAGATCAGCTTTCTTTGCAACCACGGCTTCATGGTGATATGCTCATCGACATCCGGTTCGGTTTCACCAGTAAACACTTGGTTGTACAAGGGGTAGACAGGATTGCCGGTCCATTTGAAATTTCTGATCATCCATGGTGAAAAAACAATCAGCGCTACCGAAAAGAAAAGCAACCGGCGGTAAAATGGCCTTGGGGGATATCCCCGCATGGGTGGTTTTATATGTTTCTTATGAAGATAAACTGAACAAACAGCGTCAGCAAAAAAAGAACCAGGAGACCGTTATATTTGGTTCCGAGTCCCATGCCGCAACAGATCGCCGACAACAGCAGGTACTTGATTTGAAATGAAGACCCATGCCACTTGAAGAGGAAATAAATCGATGCCCATGCGAAAAATACGAGGCCGAGATCGACATATACGCTGATGGATAGCTTAACGACAACGGGCGTGGATAAAAATAAAAGGGCGCCCAGCAGCGCATAGGCCGGTGGGGTTCGTTTTCTCAGGTAGGCATAGATTAAGAACGCCGTGGCAAGACCGAAAAAATAGTGGATGTATTTAGGCGCAATATCGTTTCCCAGCAGCAATGGGATGACATACAACAGATCCAGGTTCATGGGAGAATAGGAAAAAGGCAGGTGGGGGATCTCGTGGATGCCGCCGTGTTGTATCCACAGCTTGGGGACGGCAAGATGGTGCGTCAATGCATCCCGGCTGACAGGCGGCACCGCAGACATGATCAACACTGCGAGAACCAACAGCAGCAGGCAAATAACCATCAGAATGACGATGCTTTGTTGGTATCGCGCGGTCACCTCTCCTGAGCGGTGGCGGCCTTGATCGGGACTCGAGATCGACGGCAGATGCATCGGCAGGATTCAAGCTTACAGGGGCTGATGGCGCGCTATTTTTCATTTTTCAGCCATCATTTTTTCCATGAGCGCTTTTGGAATCGTTCCGGTATAGACCTGCCCGTCGATGACAAAGCCCGGCGTACCGCTGATGCCCTTATCGATTCCCACAGCGATATCGTGCTTCAGCCGCAGCCGCAAATATCTGTCGCCCAATGCAGCTGCCAACTCACCGCTGGTGATCCCCATCTGTTCTGCAACGGTTTTGGTGTTGAAATCTTCTTTTTGGGCAGCCAGATCGTACATTAAATCATTAATCTTCCAGAACTGATCCTTTTCCTGGGCATATAGGGCAATGATTGCCATTTTACCCGATCCGGTATGAAACGGTTCGGATACCAGTGGGTTGTATTCATGATCCATCGGGAAATGGCGGTGGACGAGTCGGATTCTATCGCGGTGCTTGGCAATCAACTGCCTTAGAAAAATATGCATTTTTCTGCATTGAAAGCATTGATAGTCGGAGAACTCGTGGATCACGAAGGCCGGTTTTTCAGCACCGATCCATGGGTAACCTTCTGCCGTGAACCCAGTTTTCAATTGAACGTCCAGTGGTTCCAGTTCCATTTCCCAGTAAACCGGGAAAAGCATCGTCATGGCAACGGCTATCGCCAACAGACCTGAAAGGCCGCCAACCCACGATTTCCAATGTTGGCGATACCACTGGATATCACGCATCAAACCGGTCAACATCGAGGTGTTTTCAAATCGTTTATGGATCAGCCACGCATAGAAAAGCAGTGAGAAGTTCACCGCATGGCTCAAGATACACATGATGCAATGGCTGTGGATAACGGCAGATGAAATCACCGCCAAAACCACGCTGTTGATCGAGTAGGCAAGCGCGATGATAAAAAGAGAAGGCCAGAACAATTTATGGGCCGCGTTCCTGCACCCCCATGCCTTGAACAACAGCAGCGACACGACACTATATCCGATGATACCCCAGATGGGTACCGGCACATTGAGGAATATGGAATACGGGCTCTGGGAAACGGTGTCGCAGTTAATCGCTTTCGAAATGGCGCAAAAACTGCGGTAATCCATGTCCGTGTAAACCCGGAAATGGGAGATACTCAGGTAAATGGCATCGATCAGGCCAACCATGCATATTAGCGACACGATGGTAAAATAGACGCCAAATGGAAATGGTTTTATTGGGTTTTCCACGGCCATTTTTATAGTTGCACCCTTTTACGGGATATACGGTCCAGATCACTTCATCGGCTTAATCCTACCTGGCAACGCTGAAGCACGGTCATAAATGGATGCGGCCACGCGATCGACGGATACCGGAGGCATCTGGTAAAACGCCGGCAGCCGATCCAGCCACGTTTCAATGGAGGGCAGACTGTGATCGTTCAACAGCCGTTGGGTCCATTGTTCAACTTCAACCGGGTTATCGGCGTTAAGTGCGTTTTCGATAAGTAAAAACAGGGTGACGATTGCATCCGGTTGGGCATTGTGTGCCAGCCGCAGGAACCACGCCGCCTGCCGATGATGCCCCAAGGCACAAAGGGCCGAACCGATTCCGATAAACGGTCTGGTTTTGTTTTCGGTTAACCGGAGCGCCTTTCTGAATTGAACCAACGCCGCCTCCGGCTGCTGTTGCCACATGAGGATGGTGCCATAGAGGTTGCAGTAATTCTCATTAACGAAGCCGGCATCGATTATGATATCGATTTCACGCTTGGCCGCGTCCAGTTGCCCGGTCACACTCAACAGGACGCTGAGGTCATACCGGGCACGGGTGTACTCGGGATGTCGTTCAAGCGTTTTCCGGTAGAGCTGAATGGCCGTACCTATATCGTGTTTCTTGACATATATGTCAGCCATGTTGCCCATGATCATCGGTTCGATATCATCTCGCGCTTTGTCCAGCTGCAGGCTTTTGAAATAGAGAGCCAAAGCCCTGTCAAGGTCTTTTGGTGAGGGGTTGATGCTTGAGGCCAACACATCCGCCAACGTTGTCAGCGGCCGGGCATTTTTTGGTGCTTTGGCCATGGCATCTTCCCAAAGCGTTTTCTCCGTTTGCCAAACCGCGTTGCGGTAATAGGTACTCCAGCCCAAAGCAATCAGCAGAAGTGGAACGAAGGCAACCATTAGGTGGTAAGCGGTTCTGCTTTTCAGGGTCTCATGATCCAGAAGCGATTGGATACCGGCCGCCACCGGTAAAAAAAGAAACATGGATGGAAGATAGTTACGATGCTCAAAAATCAATTCAAGGGGAAGAATGCTGGATTCGACGATATGATTGATCAGAAAGAACAGGATGCCAAAGCTTAAGAACAGATTTTTCTTTATCCGCCACACGGCCAGCACGACCAGGGCTGCTATTGTGATCATAGCCGGAATGGTTGTCCAGGGGGACGCCAACGACATGGACAGGGTTGCATCATGGGCGACCGACAACCGATGCGGAGAAGGATAAAATATCAGTCCAATGTACCAAATGACGATTCTCGCCTCGGTCATTAACCGTTCCGGCATGGAAAATGGGCGGTTTTCGTATCCATTCAGTAAAAAATCGAAGCCATCGAACTTCACCAATGTCAGGGTCGAAAAACAAATAAAAAGAAAAATCGCCGCTCCCGCCCACAGGATGCCCGATTTGCCGCTATTTTCCTTGTGGTTATGGCGAAAAAAAACAAACTCCATCAAAAGCAACGATACAGGCAGTACAATTGCATTTTCCTTGGATCCCACGGCCAAGAGATAACTCACCAGGCAGCCGGTGAAAAAGATCCCCTTTTCGTATCGATCCTGGCTCAACCGCCCTTTCAGGTATAGATAAATGCCGAATATGTAGAACAGGGCAGCCAGGATCGCCATTCGTTGTACGATATAGGTCACTGCCTGGGTGTGGATCGGGTTGATCGCCCACAGGGCGGCGGCCAACGCGGCAATGAACCGGGAATCATCGCTGCCACACCGCCCCACCGTTGCCGGGGTGGAAAAAATAAGCAAAAATGTAGCGTACAGGATAAGGGTTGTGGTCAGGTGGATCGAGAAGTTGACGACGTGGTATCCAATCGGATTGTCTTTTCCAAGATACCAGTTCAAGGCAAAACTGAAGTTTGCAATCGGCCGGTAAAGCGACCCATAATCTCCAGGTTTCGCAAAGAACGTGTTCCAGACGGACGACGGCATCACGTTGTCGATGTGCAGCCTGCGATTGTCAGTGATGTTGGGCCGGTCATCCAGCTGCCAGGACGCATTGAACGAATTTGAATAACAGGGAATCAGGAGAAAAAAAAAGAGAACCAGCGTGAGGGCGTTGTTCTTGTTTATGGACAGGTGGGCAGTTTCCATACTTTGCAAATACAGGTTCCTTCGATGGACAACATTGAGGCCACAGGACTGACGACGAGTGTCAAAGTAACAAAAACCTATTGTAAAATCCAGCGGCAAGGTACCATCGGTGATGGTTAAGGGTACTTAACGTTAAAAAAGCGAGAGCTCCATGGGCCGCTCCCGCCTGTGCAATATGGTTGAATTCAGAACTGATGTCCGTTTGGCCGATTACGGTTGAATGAGCAGGGTAAAGTTGTTGGCGCCATCCCAGTAAGCCTGTGAACTATTGCCGATATTCATGGCGGCCTGGTAGCCGGCCGGGCACCGTCCGGAACCGTCATTGACGGTAATGGTAATGTTGACATTGGGGTCGGCTCCGGCGAGGGTGACGATCGTATTGGTGGCCGTCAGCGTGCATCCGTTGCCGGCATTGAGTTCGCCCAAAGCCGGCGTCGCGGCGTGGGAAGGGATGGAAAAGTAGTCGGCCAATGCGGCGGAGATCCCCTTGGCATCCACTTCCGCCTGCGAGCAGAAAGTCTTGTTGCGGTAGGCGATAAAGTTGGGAATGGCGATGGCCGCCAGGATGCCGATGATGGCGATGACGATCATCAGTTCGATCAAGGTGAACCCATCTCTTTTGCTGACAATCGATGTTGCAGAACCCATTTCATTCCCCCCGTGGCAGCATCTTTCTATCGGCTAAAAAAATGGGGAAGAGACCGTAGCCTTTTCCCCATTTTTTTTGAATCGGGTAAAGCTTTTTTGTGTTTAAACTACGGCTGAATAATCATCGTGTAGTTGTTGGCGCCGTCCCAGAAGCCCTTGGGGTTGGCAGCCGCGGTCATGGCAGCCTGGTAATCTGCTGGACACCTGGTAGAACCGTCATTAACCGTGATGGTGATATTGGCATTGGGATTAGCACCGATCAGCGTAACGATTGAGTTATTCCCGGAAAAGGTGTAGCCAGCACCGGCGTTCAGGTCGCCAATAGCAGGGGTATTGACGTGGGTCGGAATGGCAAAATAGTCCGACACTGCTGAGGCGACGCCGTTGGCATCCGATTCGGCCCGGGAGCAGAAAGCTCTTGTTACGATAGGCGATGAAGTTGGGGATGGCGATGGCGGCCAGGATACCGATGATGGCGATGACGATCATCAATTCGATCAGCGTGAAACCTTTGTTGTTCGTTTTTCTCATTTTGCTAAGCATGTTGAACCCTCCTGAAAGTTAATGAATGTTGGTTGATAAGCCCGTCTAAAAACTTGTGAAATGTTGTTTACCCTCCTTTTTCAAGCCTTGTTGGGATTGGAGTTAAGCATCATGCGTGCCATTTCTATTTTTATTAATCATTTTTTCTTATCTGCTTGATATATTATCATTTTTAACTGTTTCCCGCTTTTCAAAGTCTGACGCGAAATAAATATGAGTTCCCTTAGAGTCAAATTTTGTTAAATTTTGCCAAAAATCGTCACCGTGAATGCCGGACGAGGATCATTGATTCAACGGCAACTGATCATTGTTATCGGACCACGCACGGAAACGTTTAGTATTTTTTAATATTTTTAAATGCACCAGCTCGGTTTCGTTTAATAAGTTGACGGTGGTGCGCCGCCGTCGATGCCCCATTTATTAGTACACATAAGTGCACATTCTATTTCCACGGCACCCGTAAACGGCGGTTTGCTGCGGCTGTGTTGGCTACCAAGTGGAGAGTCGTTGGAAGGCGGAATGATGTCGGTCATGAAGTATGACCCGCAAGTTGAGCAGATGGCGTGGCCTTTTCGTTGTCGGTGGATAGCGCAATAATCGGTCAATTGGGGTTGAGTTTGTCGACCCGGTATCTAAAAGACCTTAGACTCAGACCGAGCAACTCGGCCGCCTTGTTTTTATTGCCGTCCGTACACTCCATGGCCTTTTCAATATAGGCCTTTTCAATTTCTTCGAGGATGCTGTCCAGCGCCACACCGCTGGAGACCTCATCGACGTCGAACCGCCGGTTGCGCACCCCTTCGATCCATCTTTTCTTGTGGATGGACATGGCCAGACTGTCCGGCAGCAGGATATTGGTGTTGGACAGGGCCACGCTTCTTTCGATCAGGTTTTCCAGTTCACGGATGTTGCCGGGAAAATCGTATTTCTTCAACAGGTCGATGGCATAGGATGAAAACTTGGTGACCTGCTTGCCCAGTTCCCTGGAATACTTCTCCAGAAAATGCTGGGACAGCGTCAACAGATCGCCCTTTCCTTTCTCTTAACGGCGGGATTTTGATCTCGATTACATTCAGGCGATAGAACAGGTCTTCACGGAAATTGCCTTCAATCACCTCATCTTCCAGCTTTTTATTGGTGGCGGAGATGATTCGGATGTCCACCGAAAGATCCTTGGTGCCGCCTACCGGCCTGAATACGCGCTCCTGGACGGCCCTTAGCAGTTTAACCTGCATGGGAAGGCTCAATTCGGCAATCTCGTCTAGAAAGAGCGTTCCTTTATGGGCAATTTCCATCAACCCCTGTTTGTCTGCACTGGCGCCGGTAAACGACCCTTTGCGGTGGCCGAAGAATTCACTTTCAAGCAGGTTTTCAGGGATGCCGCCGCAGTTGATGGTCACGAAGGGTTCGTCCGCCCGGTCGCTTTGCTCGTGAATGGCTTTGGCGATCAGCTCTTTTCCGGTGCCGCTCTCCCCGGTAATTAAAACGCTGGTGCGCGTTTTGGCCACTTGGCGGATCATTTCGTAAATATGCTGCATGCGCGGGCTGTTGCCGACGATTTTGCCGAAATGAACGCTTTCCTTTAATTCGTTTTCGATGGCACGCTTGTCGATCTCCAGGGTTTTGCGTTCCAATGCATTGGCAATCGTCTGAAGCAGTTCTTCATTTTCAAACGGTTTGGGAACATAATCAAATGCGCCCTGATTCATTGCCTCCACAGCGGTTTCGGTGGTTGCAAAGGCTGAAATCATGATCACCGTGACATGCGGATTTTTCTTTTTGGATGCCTTGAGGACCTCCAACCCCGTCATGTCGCCCAACCGGATATCGCACAGCAACAGATCGTATGGATGCTTTTCGATTTTGGCAATCGCCTCTTTCCCATTGGCCGCGACGACAACGCCATACCCCTGCTTTTCAAGCATGTATTCAAGGAGTTCACGCATGCTTAGTTCATCATCGACAACGAGGACGCGGTATTGGTTTTTAACCATTAAATAGCTCCGAGTATTTAGTGCCTACCCATAAATTTCTTCATTCCAACAAATGCCCCAACCGGCTCCAACGGACACCAAAATCTTCCTTGTCCCACGACCAGTAGATGATAAACGCCTTTCCCTTAACCGCCACCATGTCGACGAATCCCCAGAAACGGCTGTCGTATGAAAAATCGCGATTATCACCCATCACGAAAAGCTTGCCTTCAGGCACGCTAACTGGCCCGAGGTTATCTCTGGGTTGTGTCCGTGCGGCGTATATCTTGGGATCGTTATAGATGCCATGGCTGTTTTTAACGGGGACACCGTTAACGAACAGTTTCTTGTTGCGGATGTCGATGATGTCTCCAGGGAGGCCGACGACCCGCTTGATGAAATCTTTACTGGGATCCTCGGGAAACTCAAAGACGATGATGTCATCCCGCTGAGGTTCGTTGATGGGAATGATCGTTTTATTCAAAAAGGGTGCTTTGACGCCATAGATGAACTTATTGACCAAAATATGATCGCCAATCAAAAGCGTGTCCTTCATCGATCCGGAGGGAATTTTAAACGCCTGAACCACAAAGGTGCGGATGAACAGCGCCAGGATGACAGCGAAAACGATCGCTTCGATATTTTCACGCAAGGCACCTTTTTTCTTTGGTGCGGCGTCGGCTTCTTCACGCTTTTTCAAAATGGTGGAGACCTTTCTATTTATAAAAGATGAATTCCTAACCGTATTACCCCATTGGCGAATATCCCGGCGATGATGTCATCCAGCATGATGCCCAATCCACCGGGGACTTTTTTATCAACCCATTGGATCGGAAAAGGTTTCAATATATCAAACACCCGGAACAAAGCAAATCCCCCGATGATGAAAAAAGGCGTGAATGGCAGCGCGAAAAGCGCGATGGCCATGCCGCAGATCTCGTCAAGGACCACCTGGCTGGGGTCTTTTTGCGCCTCCATTTTTTCAGCGGCATGGACAATCCACGTCGAGACCATGATCAAGGCAACCACGACGATCAATCCGGAACCGATGCCCAGCGATGAAATCAGCAGACATATGGGCAGCGCCGCCAGGGAGCCGAAGGTTCCCGGGGCCACCGGGGAAAAACCGATCCATCCCCCTGTAGCAAAAAACAATATCGCTTTTTGCTTACCCGTCACCATGGGCTTTTTCATTCCTCAACAACTGATCTTTCTCTCTGAGACGCTTTGAGAGGCATATTTTTTCTCTCGCCCGCTGCGCTCGAGGTCACAGAGGCGCGGAGGGTTTGATTTCTGAGAGGGAAATCAAAATAAAAGCATTAACGGTTTTTTCTGTTCCATTGGGCAAAGCCCACCAATACTTGGTCTCTCTGTGTTCTCTGCGGCTCTGCGAGCGCCTTGGTCTTAAAGTTATATCAATCGCCGGAGCGAAGCGTAACCATCATTCAAAATTCAAAATTATGCTTGGCCTTTCCCTATCCCCTGCTCTTTATCCCCTGCCCCCTGGATTCTGGATTCTTTATTTTGCTGCAACGATAACCTCAACGATTGGTTTGAGCGGAGCAATCCCCATCCTCAGCGGCCTTGGCCACTGCTTCATAAACCCTTTTTAGCGGCACATTATTTTTCAAGCGCAATTTTCCTGCAGGCCTCATATTCAGGCGCATAGTGTTTCCTGCCATCCGGATCCGTCGTGCATTTGACCTGGATTTCACCAAAACTAGTCGTCACCTGGCATACGAATCGGCTTAGCGTTTGCCGGTGGACCAGACGGTAACGAAGACCAATAGTGGATGTCTCGGTAAACAGACACCGGGCAATCTCGGCCCTTTTCTCGGGTGAACACAACACCTCAACCTTTGTTCCCGGCCGATTCTTTTTCATCTGCACCGGCGTATAGGAGACATCTAAAGCGCCATCGTTGAACAGCTTTTCCATCAGGTAGCCGTATAGCTCCGGATTCATGTCATCGATGTTGGTTTCCACCACAACCACGTCGTCATGGCCCGATTCAGCGGTCGCTTCTATTTTCTTTCCGACAACCACCCGCAACAGGTTGGGCAGGCACTGGTGTTCCCTGGAACCGCTGCCATAGCCGACGCAATCGATTTGCATGTCGGGAATCGGTCCGAATTTTTCTGCCAGTGATGCAATGATTCCCGCACCGGTCGGCGTAACCAGTTCCCCGTCGGATGTTCCGCCATAGACAGGTATGCCCTTGACGATCTCAAGGGTGGCCGGTGCCGGAACGGGCAACTTTCCGTGGGCACAATCCACGAACCCGCTGCCTAAAGGCAACGGGGATGCGGATACGGTGTCGATGTTTAAATGGTCGAGACACAAGGCCGCTCCCACCACATCGACGATGCTGTCCACCGCGCCGACTTCATGGAAATGAACGTCGTCTTTTTCACATCGATGAACCCGTGCCTCCGCATCGGCAATGCGGCTGAAAATGTCGACGGCAGTATTTTTGACCCTGTCACCCAATCGTGCGTCTTCAATGATGTTGATGATGTCCCGATAATTTCTGGCCGGCGATGCATCGTTTTCCAAAACGGTTATTTTTTTGGCGCCAATGCCGTTTTTTTTCACGTCACGGGCGACGATTTCCACATCGCCGATTGAAAGGCCGCGAATCATCTCGGTCAGCCATTGCGTGGAGACACCCATGTCCACGAAAGCACCGAGGACCATGTCGCCACTGATTCCGGAAAAGCAGTCAAAATGCGCGTGCATCATTCAATATCCGTATATAAACATTGACAAAACACACATAGTTATACATAAAAGGCCCAAACACGCGGAAGTGCGCAGCTTACTGGTGAGGCTCCCGGACTTCAAATCCGGTGTGGGGCGCTAATACCGTCCCGGGTGGGTTCGATTCCCATGCACTTCCGCCATTTTTTTAATCTTTTTCAGTATTTTACCCTGCCTAAAACCGCTCAACGCCTACTACTTAGCGACGCCAAAAACAACAAGGGTGACCGTCCACCTATTCGGCCCCCCTTCATAGTACCAAACTGACTATTTTTCAAATTGTAATTTAGAAGCGAAACGGCTGGCTAACGGAAGTTGCATGCAATAGTTATCGGCAGGCGGCTTTAATGCATGGTCAGCCGCTTTCTTCTGCATGGTCGACCCGTTTTAGAATGGACCATTTGCTTATACTGAACAGGGTGCCGGCAGGCAGAAACCCAACACGCATGTTATTGAATCTTAATTTTTCGCCATTATCGATCGCCATGTAATTCGATCCGGTAACATTGGCACTGTTCACAACCGTTACCATCCCTGATCCAATAACCTTGAAATGGAGATTGGGATACACGATAATTCCCGTGTCTTCATCCAGACCAATACCTTTCCAGCATCGCCCGCTGATCAGAAATTGGCAAAGCCTTGAAAGTCTCTTGCGGGATGAAAAGTGGGTGTCGATGGCGACGCCATCAATAAAACCGAACCCTTCCGAAGATTTAATCGAGCCTTTTTGAAAACCTTTTCGATCGCCATTGTACAGTATGGGGTTTCCCGCTGCAGCCGCCCCGGCACTCGTCCCGGCAATATGCAAGTCTCCGGCTTCAAATCGAGTGCGCATTCGACTAAAGAGATCTGTTCGTTTCAAGGTGTCGACCAGTTTTACCTGGTCGCCCCCACCAAAATAGATCAAGTCCGCTTTTTCGATGGCCGCCAGATTCTGCTCCAAATCGGTCTCGTCTCGATAACGTATGTCCAGGCATTGGATTTCTTTGATGCCAAGGCCGCTAAAGGCCTCGGCATAACTCCTGTATATGTCTTTTGGATAAGTTGAAGCCGTTGGGATAACGATAATATTCGTGGGATGCGTCTGATCCACGAGATGTTTCAGGACAAGTTTGTCACCTTTTCGGTCTTCCGCTCCACCGATTAAGCATAGATAACCGCATTGATTCACAAATGAACCCATAATCTATCAGCACGTTCCTTTCATATTTTTTTTTCCCGGAAGGCATTCAGCTGTTCGACCGCCTGCTCGACCCTTCCGGACATGATGCACACCAGATCATCTTTTTGGGCCATTGATAACGCGCGCTCGATGGCTTGTGTCTCGTCGGCTATTTTTTCGACGGCGTTGGCATCAAACCCGACCTCCAGGAAAGCCTTCTCTACAAAGTTCATCAATTCCCCCGGTTGCCTTCCCCGGAGTTGTTTATCTTCGTAGACGATGGCGTGTTGGCACACGGAAGCGATTAAGTGACACATTTCGCGTAGATCCTCATCACGGCGATCACCCACCACATCGAAGACAAACAGGCACCGTTTGTGCCCCAATCGTGAGATCAGGTCAATGATATTTTTATACGCCGGCGGGTTATGGGCATAGTCCAGCATCACCTCGAAATCTCTGATGGAAAAAAAGTTCGTCCGCCCGGGGGTTTGCCTGGGCGATGGAAAAAAGGAGAATAAACCATGTCGGATCTCTTCGATCTTCATCCCCATGGCATGCCCTACGGCTGTGGCGGCAAGGGCATTCTGGACATTGAACATGGCGCGGCCTTCCAAGGTGATGGGCATGTCCACGGCCCTGGCTGCCGGCGTGACGGATTCTCCTGAAATGATGGTTATGTACCCACGGTCATACACCACGGCCGTTTGATCATTGTCAATGTGGCCCTGAATGACCGGGTTTGACGGCCGAAGCGAAAAATAGATGATTTTTTCCCGACAATATTGCGCCATGTTAACACATTGTTCATCATCGGCGTTCAATACCGTCACCCCCCCTTCACGCACCATTTCAGCCACCACGGCTTTGACTTTGGCCAAATCTTCGACGGTGTGGATGCCTTTCAAACCCAGGTGATCCGGCTGCACATTGAGGACGACGCCCACATCCGCCATCTTATAACCCAGTCCTTCGCGAAGGATACCGCCACGGGCCGTCTCCAGCACTGCGCAATCCACCATGGGATCCTTCAGAACCACCTTGGCCGAGTAGGGTCCGCTCATATCCCCACTGGCAATCAGCCGATCTCGCAGATAAATGCCGTCAGTCGTGGTCATGCCCACGCTGTATCCGACCCCTTTGAGCATGTTGGCAATCATCCGCACCGTCGTGGTTTTTCCGTTGGTTCCGGTTACGGCGACGATGGGGATGTCATGGGGTTTGCCTTCGGGAAACAGCATATCGATGATATGCCGTGCTACATTTCTGGCCTTGCCCGTGGCGGGGGCCAAATGCATGCGCAGCCCCGGAGCGGCATTGACCTCGATAACGGCGCCCCCCACCTTGGCGATCGGCTTGCCGAGCGTCGGCGTCATCACATCGACACCGGCAATATCAAGACCGATGATTTTGGCAATGCGTTCGGCCATGAAGCGGTTGGTCTTGTGGACCCGGTCGGTCACATCTTCAGCTGATCCGCCTGTAGAGAGGTTGGCGGTCAATTCCAACTGAAAGGTTTCCTCCGCTTTGAGAACCGTTTCCATGGTGTATTCGGATTTGACCAGCAGATGCTCGGTGACCGAAGAGACCTTCAGGCGGGTCATGACGTTTTCATGTCCAAAGCCTCGGTCCGGGTTCTGATTTTCAATGCCGATCAATTCGGCGATGGTGTGCTGACCATCGCCGATTACCGCCGCCGGCATGCGCTTGGCTGCGGCCACAAATTTACCGCCTATCACCAGCATGCGATAGTCGTTTCCCGTCAGGTATTTTTCGATGATAACCTTGTCGCTCATCGCCTTGGCACGCGCAAAGGCTGCTTTCAACGCTTCCTCATTTGAGATGTTGGTCGTCACGCCCTTGCCATGATGACCGTCGTGGGGTTTGACAACCACCGGATACGCCAGCCATTTAGCATCTTCGATGGCGCTCTCTAGTTTGCGAACCACGGTTCCCTTGGGTACAGGGATGCCGGCATCCTCCAGCATCATCTTGGTAAGGCGTTTGTTGCCGGCGGTTTCCACCCCGATCAGGCTGGTATTGGAGGTCATTGCCGCCTGGATGCGCTGCTGATATTTTCCCTCGCCAAGCTGCACCAGATTGTAGTCATCCAACCTGAGCACGGTGATGCCGCGAAGCTCCGCTTCCCTGACGATGGATGCGGTGGAGGGTCCCAGGTAGTGATCGTCCCGAATATCTTTTAGCTCGTATATGGTACTTTCGAGGTCATAATCCTTTCCGCTCAACAAGCTGTTGACCATCTCAACCGCCTCCATCCCGGCGTAGATGCCAGCCTCCTCCACCCAGTAACTGAAAATCACGTTGAATGTTCCCGGCACATCGGCATCGATGGTTTTGCCGAAGCCCACATCCATGTAAGCGATATACTGGAGTTCCAGGGCTATGTGCTCGATCACATGCCCCAGCAGCGTCCCCTCCCGCATGCGCGTGATCAGGCCGCCCTTGACCCCTTCGGAGCATCGGTGATCGTCGAGGCTGGGAATCATTTCAAGCAGCTTATCAACAAACCCTTCCAGGTTGCTGGTAGGGACTTCATCATACTCACCCAAATCAATGGTCATAACAATTACGGGGCGGTAACTGTAAATATTGGCGCCCCGCATTGTTTTTTTCTCTAAGATTTTGATCATCATACGCTCCTGAGTTTGATAGTGAAATGGTTGCCAAATAGCGCCTTTCAATACCACACGAAATAGTGTAGCCTCCCAATTTAATGGGTGAGGGTTAGGATTACTCCGAAACTGAAATAGACATGACATTCTATTATGATTTTATTTCAGATGAACGCATGTTGAAGAACAAGGAACATTCGGTTTCATTTGCTTCAGACGGCTTGCAATTGTCCGGAATACTCCATCTGCCAGGCCACGAACCCTTGGCCGTGGTCATCGGATGCCACGGCCTCATGGCCGATAAGCACTCGCCCAAACAAATAGCGTTGGCCCGAGGCTGTACGGCCACCGGCATGGCCTATTTTCGATTCGACCACCGGGGGTGTGGCGACAGTGAAGGGGTCTTCGAAATAGACACCACCTTGGAAAACCGCGCGTCCGACCTTTTGGCCGCCGTTCATGCAATCAACCACGCGTTGGGAAAAACCATACCAATCGGCCTGTTTGGAAGCAGTTTAGGCGGCACCGTATGCCTCACGGCGGCCCACCACCTCTCGCCATTTGCCGTGGTTACCCTGGCCGCCCCGGTTCAAAGCCGGTCCATTCAACTTCCTGATGACGCTCCGGAATCCTTGAAAAAGGAGTTGGTTGAAAATCGGCTGACATTCAATGTCAGCGCCGCGATAGGGTCTCTGCATCATATCCTGATCGTCCACGGCAGCAGCGATGAGACCGTTTCTGTTGATAACGCCCACAGGATTTACAGCCTTGCCCGCGATCCGAAAGCACGGCTGATCCTGAAAGATGGCGATCATCGGATCAGCAAGAGAGCCCACCAGGAACGCTTCCTGCGAAAGACCGTGCAGTGGTTTTCAGATTGCTACCATGATCACTACGGAAACAAATGAGGCATTGCCCTTGCGAACAATGCCTCACGTGATCTGCTGCGTACCGGATTAATCCTTACTTTCGACCAATCGCGCTGTGAATGAGTTCCTTCTGATAGGCGGTCAGGTTTTTGGCAAATTTAACACCGATACCATCTTGTTCCGTTCTGATGATGGTCCCGGAGATCTTGAACGTTTTCTGCATGGAAGGAAGGCTGAAGATCAGCGAAATCAATTGCCCGGAACGAAATGGCGACAAGGTCTCGATGAACACCCCGCCTTTGCTCAGGTTGTTGATAAAGTCCTGATAAACCCTATCATTCGTCGAGTAATCCACCGGCAGGAAACAGGGGATTCTGGAATCTTCACGATAGTCCAGCCGCTCCCACTCCTTGAGCAGTTCGTCCAGCATTTTCTTTCGCTGTGGCGTCAGCCTGGAAACGGCCCGAACCAGGCGCTCCGTCAATTTGTTTTCATCTTCCGGTATGTCCGTTTTTTTCATCTTGTATGGCCTGTGATCAGTTTGTCGGCGATATGATGTCGATCAACACCTTCCGCCGTTCCCCATCGTAAGGAACCGTGGTGCCGCCGGGGCCATCTGGGTCAGGCCCGATGGCCATGGTCGTGATGGCTTCAGCGTTGACTCCCTTTCCAACCAAATAGGTCTTGACCATGTCCGCTCGAAATTCTGCCAGCCTTAAATTGTATGCCCGCACCCCGGATCTATCGGTATAGCCTCGCAGCACGAGGATCACCTCTGGATTTTGCAGACAAAACTGGGAAATCACGCTAAGCACGTCGTAGGCCGAGTCCTCCAGCTTATTGGAGTCGAAGCCAAAAAGAACTTCAGGATACCTGCCGTACGTCTCACGGATAGAATCTAGTGAGAGTCGGTCCTCAGCTTTTTCGCGATTCGTCGACGCCAGCAATGCCCGCGCTTGCGTCGCCTCGCTCACTTTGCGTTCGCCTGCGGGTTCGATGGCCGCCGGGGAACCGCTGAATGGTTTGGGACCCTGGTTGCTGGTCACTGCAGGCGCCGTTTCTTCGACGGCTGCACGGCTCGATTTCCCGCGCTCAAGGGTGCCTTGGTCACCCGACTTGGGATCCGGGGCATTTCCGGGCGATCCGGGCGCCGCCATCCCTGCCTGGCTTGTTTGTTCAACGGAAGCCTTGCCCATCGTGTTACTGGTTGCGTCTGAAGACTGCCGGTTAAAGATAAACGTGGCGACCAGCCCGATCCAGATAATAATAACGACAACCAGTGCGATTACCAGGGGCGTTTTCAATTGCAGGTGAGGCACCCAGGCAGTCAGCTGAGGGGGTGCCTGAGGTGCAACCGTTTTCTCTTCCGTCCGGGCTTCCGGCGTTGCGTCGCTTTTTACAATCGATTTTGCGGGGTCAATTTTCAATTCGTCGGCACATTCAGCGACGATTTTTTCATCGACATGTTTCTTCTCTTTAACATAGCCGGTCAATAGCGCCTGGTCACAGATGATATTGATCAATCGGGGGTAACCGTTGGAGAATTTGTACACCTCCTCGATGGCCGCGGAGGTAAAGATCGTCTCTTCGGATCCGGCAACGCCCAGACGAAAACGAATATACTCGACCGTTTCCGCTTCAGACAGGGAAGCGATGTTGTAGTTGATCGTGATCCGCTGGCGAATGGCCCGGTTTTGGGGGCGAAGAATGATGTTGTTGAATTCGCTTTGGCCCACAAAAAAAATATTGATCAGTTTGGTGCTGGCCTTTTCGATGTTGGAGAGCAGCCGGACCTCTTCCAGCATCTTCTGATTGAGGTGCTGACACTCGTCAATGATCAAAAGCGCTTGTTTGTTCTGGTTATTTAGGTCGAGCAGGAAGTTTTTCAGATAAATGAGAAACTCACCCTTGCTCTTGAACCGGGTATTCAATCCAAACGAGTCGGCGATAAAATTAAAAAAATCCATTTTCGCCAGGCCGGGATCGGCAACCATGGCCGCCAGCACGTCATCCCCCAGGCTGTCGATAAGGGCATTCAGCAGCGTGGTTTTTCCGGTCCCCACATCACCGGTTAGCAGAAGGAAACCCTTGTTGTCCAGGATGCCATACTTAAGGACAGCCAGCGCCTCCTGGTGTTTTTCACCCAACCACAGAAACCTCGGGTCAGTGCTGATTTGAAAAGGCTTGAGATGCAAGTTGTAGTGATCAAGATACATGGTTAATACTCTATTTGTATAGAATTCCAAAAAGGTAGTTAGCGTTTGTCGAGAAACACCAAATCCTTATTTTGAGTCAACTTGGTGCCAATAGCAAGCACTTCCACTCGGTTTCCCGAAATTTTTCTAAAATACAAGCGGCCCTTGTAGGCAAAAATGACTTCGAAGACCGTTTCCCGGTTTTTTTTGCCGAACACCTTCCGCTTGATCTGGACCTTATCAGGATCGTCGTTGAGTTGGTGGACCAACTCCTCCGCTTTGATCTTCATCTCTTCGGTAAGGTCCACAAACCCTTCAAGGGCCTTGTCATGGATGGATATATTTTTATAGAGCGCACTGAAACGCTTTCTGGCTGCTTCGGCCCCTTTTAACAGTTGACGGTTTTTGGCCTCGCTCTCTTTTTCAAACTGCTTGATTTTTTCCTTTAGCGCATTGATTTCCTGACACTGCTGATCCTGTCGAGACATGTTTTCACTGATTTTTTCCTCCAGCGCCACCAGTTCCTCGATCATTTCGTTTTCGGTGGCGGATGCTTTTTGTCGTTCACAATCCAGTTCGCCTTTCATCAAATCGATTTTATTGGAAAGGCTGACCCGCTGGGTTTCAAGCCGCTCCAGTTGCACCAGGCTTTCCTCCCGCTGATTGGAAAAGCCATCGATAAGCTCCTGTTTGGCCAATTCCTCCTGGTGGATCATCCTCATGCCTCGCCGATAAAAGATTAAAAGCACCATCAGGGAAACGAAAACGCATGACAACAATATCGAATTTGAAATCAGGGTATTGTGTTCAATATTGACGTCGATCATTTTGATCAACCCATCATCCAGCAGCCTGAAGTTTTCCCTGGCGACGCCAATGCTGTCCATCACACTTAAATCTGATTTCGGATGGTCATAGGCATCGGGGTATAGATAGATCCCGTCCACCGTTTTCACGGTGACATTGACGCGAACACCCCAATCAGGCCATTTCAGGTCGGCGAGGAACGCATTCACATTCTCCCGGATGGCATCCTTGAGACGCACGCTGCCGTTGAACAAATCACGGGTATCGCCGACATAGGCTGCCGCCAGCACCCTGTCATACCGTGCGTGAATGGTCTTTTCCAACAGCTGTATCGCAAAGACATAGACAAAGGGTGGCAACAGCACGCAAAGAATCAGCGTTTTAAAGGGGAAATAGCGCATATTTAAATCTCGGACAGCATCCGTCGCGCATCCTCAGCGCCGTCGAAATTCCCGTCCAGCGCCATTGCCTTTTCCAAGGATAATTTGGCGCGCGTCCGATCACCTTTTTTAAACAACGCCGCCCCCAGATGGTAATTTACCGTGGCGTTTTCAGGCAGTTTTTCCAGGCTGCCCAAAAACTCCTGGACGGCATTTCCATAAAGCCCTTTCTTATAGTAGATCCAACCGAGCGTATCCATTACGTTGGGATCGTCGGGCAGTTTCTCCTTGGCGATCTGGGCGAATTTCAGCGCTTCATCGATGTCATCTTCACGGGAGGAGAGCAGATAAGCCAGGTTGTTGGCGGCCGGTGCAAACTGGGGATTGATGTCCAGCGCGGCCCGGTAATGCTTTTCCGACATGTCAAACTGGTTCTGCATATCGTAGATCGTGCCAAGCAGCATGTGCGGTCCGGCCTGCTTCGGGTCTTTTTCGAGGATGGCCAGGTATTGGTCGATGGCCTTCTGCTGCTGCTTGCCGGAGAGGTAGATTCTCGCCAGGGCATAGTAGGGCGGCAAGAAATCCGGGTTCTCCTGTATGGCGGTCCCGAACGCCGTCTCCGCCTCGCCGGTTTTTTTCAGGGCCAAGAACAGGCTGCCCTTGAGGTTGTGGATGATCGCCCTGGCGGCGGCAGCATCACCGACTTTTTCCAGCTGTGCATCGCATTTTTCCAAGGCGACGGTCAACTCTCCCTTGGCGCCATGCACCAGCACGATATTGGTGAACACATCCATCAGCATGGGATTCAGCGCCAGGGCCGCATTGAAGCTGTCCAGGGCACCCTTGTAATTCTTGGTCGACCGCTGCAGCAGCCCCAGGCGATAATAGCCGGCCGGGTTTTCCGGGTTTTCGGCGATCAAGGTTTTGAAGGTGGCCTCCGCGTCGGCTGTTTTTCCTTGGGCCATCAACGCGTTGCCCAGCATCATTTTAGCCCGGAAATCGTTCGGATTCAGCGCCAGGATCTCGGCACTCTCTTTGCGGGCCATTTCAAAATCCTGCTCTTTCAGCGCGATCTCGGCCAGCAGCATCTTGGCATTCACATACTTGGGATTGAGTTCGACGGCTTTGGCAAGGGATGTTTTGGCCACTTGGGTCTCGCCCTTGCCCAGGTGGCAAAACCCTTTCAGATAGTGTGCCCGGGCGGAGCGCGGCTCTTCTTTAACCAGCTGGTCGAAGATGCCGATGGCCTCGGAGAATTCTTTGTTGAACGCGGCAATCTCCCCTTTCATCATCCGGGCGGGGAAAAAGTTGGGCCGCTCCTCGAGCACCTTGGCCAGGTAGCGTTTAGCGTCGTCCATCTGCTGACGCTTCAGAAAATAACCGGCCATGGAGGTCATGATGTTGACGTCGTCCGGCTTAAGCGCCAGGGCTTTTTCGTACATGGCCTGCGTTTTTTCCGCGTTGTCCGACGCGTCGTAGAACCCGGCCGCAACCAGGTAAGGTTTGATCTCCTTTGGGCTGATGTCGATCGCCTCGAGGTAGGCGCCTTCCGCTTCCGCCGGTTTTTTCATCTGGAAAAAGAAATTGCCGAGGACGATGTAAAGATCCGAATTCCCCGGATTCAATCGGATGGCTGTTTCAATTTGGGCCTGGGCGTTGTCAACGTCATTTCGGTCGGTGTAGAACCGGACCAGTTCCAGGCGCGGCTTGATTTCGACAGGATTCAGATCGATCGCACGCATGAGTTGGGATTCAGCTTCGTCGAGTTTGCCCTGACGCGCGTAGACGCGGGCCAATCCCATGTAGGCACGGGTCTGCTTGCCGTCCAGTTCCAGAATCTTTTCAAAGACCGAGGCCGCTTCATACAGGTTTTTTTCCAGGTCAAAGAGGCCGGCCATCAAAAACAGGGCCTCGATGTTGTTCGGCTCCCTGGCAAGGACCGCTTCGACTCGTTCACGGGATTCAACGGTTTTTTTACCCAGCATGTAAAAGGTGGCCAGCTTGAGGGAGGCATCGATGTTTTCCGGATCGAGCTTGGCGACCATGCTGTATTCCCTGAAGGCCCCCCGGGGGTCTCCGAGTTTCAGATAGGTTTCCCCCAGGCGCTCGTAGGCATCCACAAACTCCGGATCGATCTGAATGGCGTTGCGGAACTCCAGCTCCGCACTCTTGTATTCCCCTTTTTCAAAATAGGTCTTCCCTTTTTCAAAATGGGACACCTTTTTCTCTTCGTCGGAGGAGCAACCGATGACAATCAATGTCAATGCAAACAGCATCACGAAAACATGGACCATGCGGCTTTTCATAAAACAACCCCCATTAGACAAACCCCAACGTTGTAAAGGCCAAAAACCGAATCAATCATTCATTTTTTGCTTCAAATGCCAGTTCCAGGCGGTCTGGATGATTTTTCCAAGATTGTCATATGCCGGCGCCCATCCCAACTCGCACTTAATTTTTTCAGAACGGGCAACCAGAATCGCCGGATCACCGGGGCGACGCGGCGCTTCGACGACCGGTATCTTTTTTCCGGTAACCCTTTCCGCCTTGGCGATCACCTGCCTGACCGAATAGCCGTTGCTGCTCCCCAGGTTATAGATGCCGCTCGCTCCGCCCTCCAGCAATGCGCCCAAGGCCAGCAGGTGGGCCTGGGCCAGATCGTTGACGTGCACGTAATCCCGAATGCAGGTACCATCCATGGTGGGGTAATCGGTCCCGAATACCTGGATATGGTCAATCTGGCCGTCAGCGGCTCTGAGAACGATGGGAATCAGATGCGTTTCCGGATCGTGAAGCTCGCCGATCTCACCCGATTCATCGGCACCGGCGGCATTGAAATAGCGCAGCGCCGTATACTTCAACCCGTAGGCGGCATCGCAATCGGCCAGCATGCGCTCCACGGCCAATTTTGTGTTTCCATAAGGATTGGTGGGCACACACGGATGATCTTCGGTAATGGGAGTCGCCACCGGCTCCCCGTAAACCGCGGCGGTGGACGAAAAGATAAACCGCTTGACGCCATGACGCACCATGGCATCGAGCAGGGAAACCGTTTCCGCCAGGTTGTTGCGGTAGTACAACAGCGGCTGATGCATGGATTCGCCGACCTGGGAAAAGGCCGCAAAGTGCATCACCGCATCGAAGGCATGCTCGGCAAACAACCGGTCCAGCAGGCCGGGATCGCCTAAGCTGCCCTGGATAAATTCACCAGCCTGCACCAGCTTGCGGCTGCCGGTGGACAGGTTGTCCAAAACGACGACATCATAGTGGGCTATGGACAATTGCCGAACCATGTGCGCACCGATGTACCCTGCCCCGCCGACAACGAGTATTTTTTTTTTCATGTTTTCCATTGCATATTGGCTGCATGGTGGTTTTATGGTTCGAGTTGGTTTAATTGGTTAAACGTTTACTCAACCATTATTAGTCCAACTGACCAATATAACTAATTTAACGCATCAACCAATCGAACCAATTGAACTAACCAACCATCTTTACTATATATATCGCTTCTGCCCTAAGTAAATAAGTATCTCCTGGGCGGCCTCATCGGGCGATTTTCCCGTCGTATCCACCCGCACTTCAGGTGCCTCGGGGATTTCGTACGGATCGTCGATGCCCGTATACCCTTTGATGAGCCCGGCCCTGGCTTTGGCGTACATGCCCTTTCGGTCACGCTTTTCGCAGACTTCCAGGGGCGTGGCCACATGCACCTCGATGAAGCCGCCGAGCGCGTCGATGCTGGAGCGGATCTCGGCACGTGTCGCGGCGTAAGGAGCAATGGGCGCACAGATCGCCACGCCCCGGTTTTTGGTGATCTCGCTGGCCACGAACCCAATGCGTCTGACGTTGATGTCCCGATGCTCCTTGGAGAAAGAGAGCTCGTTGGACAGATTCTGCCGGACAATATCCCCGTCCAGGAGCGTGACCGGCCGTTTGCCGATTTCCAGCATTTTGGCATAAAGCACGCGAGCGATGGTCGATTTACCGCTTCCGGAAAGGCCGGTGAAAAAAATGGTAAATCCCTGCCTTGAAGGCGGGGGATAGGCTTTTTTCAGTTCAACCACCACTTCCGGAAAGGTGGCCCACCGGGGTATTTTTCTGCCTGTACGGATTCGTTCACGAATATCCAGACTTGAAAGAGAGATGGTTTCAGTGCCTGCAGGAACTTCATCCTGTGGGCAAAATTCATCTTCAAAAGGCAGATAGACCAATTCATCGAACGGGACAACGCTGATTCCCAATTCTTCTGCGTAGGTCTGCACAAAGGCGTGCGTCGCTGCGCTGTCATAAAAGGGCGCGGTACCATTTAGCTTGCCCGGGTCCGCATGCTGATGGCCGATGATAAAGTGGGTACACCCATAATTTTTACCGATGATGCATTGAAGCAGCGCATCCCGCGGCCCCGCCATTCGCATGGATAAGGGCAGAAGGCTCATGACCGCAGATTCCGGGGGGAAGTACCCGACGACATGGCGGTAGCAGCGCACACGGGTGTAATAATCAAAGTCACCGGGGCCGGTCATGCCCACGCCGGGAAGCAAGATCAGGTTGGCCCGGCTTTTATGCATGGCGCGGATGGCCATTTCGAATTCTGGCCGGTGAATGGTGTTGACGGTCTGAAATCCGACGATGCGATTCCACCCCAGCTTTTTAAAAAGGCCGCGAACTTCCGGCGGCGTCATGCGCAGCTGCTTGAAATCAAAATGAAGCGGCAGGTTCAAGACTTCCAGGGCGCCGCCCACATAGTATTCACCGGTATTTCGAAACAGGTTGGCCACGCCCGGGTGCGATTTGTCCGTGGTTCCGTAAAGGAGCGTCGCCTCTTTTTCCTTGTCCGGCTTCCAGATGTCTTCCACATGCATAACGGCCAACAGAAACCCTTCGGGGTCTCGAACCACCACGGACTGACCGGCTTCCAATGGCCTGGCAGCCGTTTCGGAGACGTCCAGGCAAATGGGTACCGGCCACAGCGTTCCGTCCTGCAGTTTGTTCCGATCCAGCACGGACTCGTAGTTGCTGCGGTTCATGAAACCGGTCAACGGGGAAAAGGCCCCGGTGGTGAGCAATTCGAAATCGCACAGCTGGCGGTCGTCCAACGTGATGCTGGCCAGGTCCGTGGAGATCTTCTTGAGCAGCGCCGACCGTTCAGGATCCACAATCAAGTTGACATATTTTCCGCCGTGATAGGCGTTATCGCGGCTATCGGTATCGGTCATAAGGGTAAACTTCCTTTCAGGGTAGATGCCTCTTTAAATCATTCCTTATTTTAGACACGCCTCAACGCTCTGCTGCATTAGAAGTCTATGTGGATACAAAGATTATGCCACACTCAACACAGTCAACGTAATCATGCCCAGCTATATCTTTGAAGGTTCTTATCTATTCGATTTTATTGTTTATGCCATGAATACTTGTAGGATGCCGGCAATCGTGCCAGCATCGGTTTTTCAACGATCAAAGTGAAAAAGTGAGCCTATATTACATATTATGAAAACTTTTACCACTTGTGAATTGCATACCGCCTTTGACAATAATATTCTATGATCGTGTATTCGATGATGATTCGATCAAAGAAGAACAGCGATCAACGGCTATGTGGTCAGAAAATAAAGGAAATGAAAGCGGCCAGGAATGGTGATCCGGAGGGGTTCAATATATTGGGTCGATTTTTCTCCAGGGAAGGGCTCGGAACCCTTGGGTCGGCGCCCAGGGTTGGTTATTCAGAGCAACGCTGTCAATGACAGCAAGATAAACACCGTAATTATGCTCGCCATCACCTCCACCTTGAAATATGGCGACCTCCCCGGCAATGTAACCTTGCGCACAGGTGAGGCGAATATGCCAAAGCGGTGTGTCATCAACGTATCACAGATCCAATCTGTCGATAAAAACAGCATCAAGGAAAAAATAGGCTCCCTCGCTAAGGATAAGATAGCAAACGTTGAAGAAGGCATTCGATTAATTTTCGATCTGTAGAAAATTCGGTTTTTTAGCTGCAATTTTAGTGACTGGATCTTTCTCTGCGGCTGTGTGATCTCTGCGAGAGACTTGTTTTTAATTATGAATCAACCGCCGGAGTGAAGCGAACGCATGATTGAATGTTCGACGTTCAGATTTTTCATCTCGCCCGCTTCGCTCGAGAGCGCCGAGACGCAAAGTTTTTCCGGACACGAATTGACTCCCCGGTTAAATCCGCTTTGCTCCTCACTGACGTGAATTGAACAGGACAAGCGGATGAACACGGTTAACCTATCAAACTTTAGCCAGTGAAATTTCCGACAGGAACGAGCGTAGCGGATTTCACCGGGCCAACCCAACTAATTGAACCAACTGAACGATCTGTACCTCCTGACTACTGACTCCTAAATTCTGAATTCTGCCCATCATTCAATATTCGATGTTCTTCGGTTAGTCCTCCGCTCCCTGCTCTAAGCTCCAACTCCCCGATCTCCACGCCACGCTCAACGCTGCAGTTCCATCGCCCCTCCCAATAGCCTACAGCCCACAGCCTACAGCCTGTTCTTGATCCTCCCCGCTCTCTCCGCTCTTTGGTCTCTTTAATGCATTGTCAATGTACCCCATATGTGCTACGTTTTCTAAAAAGGAGGTGGCCCATGATCAAGTCAGAAACGGTTCGCGCCAGGATTCAACCAGAACTCAAGGGGAACGCCGAAAAAGTATTTCGCCGAATAGGCCTTACTACAACCCAGGCGATAACGCTTTTCTACAAGCAGGTGGAAATGCGTAACGGTTTGCCATTTGATGTTGCGATTCCCAATGAAACGACCATTCAAACATTTTCGAATACCGATGCCGGTCGCAGTCTGGTAATCTGCGATGACGCAGAAGATATGTTCAGAAAACTGGGAATTTAGATGATTATCCCAGTCATCACAAGACAGTTCGAAAAAGATGTGAAACGGGTTCAGCGGCGTGGGAAAAATTTATTGAAAATGAAGATCGTCGTGCAGGCACTCATTGCAGAGGAAAGTCTGGATCCGATTCACCGGGACCACAAACTTATTGGGAATTGGCAAGGCCGACGTGAATGTCACATCGAATCTGACTGGCTCTTGATTTATAAAATAGCTGAAGCGCAGATCGTATTTGAGCGCACCGGAACACATTCGGACCTCTTCCGGTAATGGTTTATTAAACATGGACACGGATTGACGCGGATAAACACGGATAGAGTGCTTAGTTTATCAGCGGTCGCCGGGATGAGACAATCTCCCACCATCATTACCAACCAATCAAACAAATCAGACCAACCGAACCAATTTAACGGTCTTTTAGTCTCCCTGCTCCAAGCTGCTGATTTTTTCTCCCATTCACCATTCGATGTTGGACGTTCAATGTTCGATGTTCATCGGTTAATCCGCCCTGCGCCCTGCTCTGCGCTCCACGCTTTTTTCCCCTCGCCCATCACCTATTTTTTCCATTCTGCCTCCTGCAGTCTATTTTTGATTTCTTAATTCATTGAGATTGTTGGGTCACTTGACCCCTTGACCCCTTGCGTCCTTGAACCCTCTTCTGCCCCTTACCAATTTCCACCCCACAATCCCCAGCCACGCGCCGAAGGTGTTCAGGATCAGATCCTGGATGGTGGAATAGCGGGTCGGGATCCACGCCTGGGCCAGTTCGATGCCGAGGCTGAGCAGCAGGCAAAAAACCACGGCAAGCAAATGGCTATGCCTGGTTAACGGCCCTGAGAAACACTGCAGGAATCCATAGAAAACGATCCCCAGGGGCATGAAGCCCACCACATTCACCACAATGTCGCCCACAGCCACCCGATTCCATCGTATTGGCTGCCAGGCCGAAGCCAGAATCGTTTTCTGCAGGACGACCATATGTGAAGGTATTTTCAAATGGTTGTCGTTGCCGGATCGATCCATGAATTGGCCGGCATTTTTTTGGTCAAAGGTGAAAAGCAGCCACGTCGAATCCAGTTTCAACGCATCAAACCTGCGGTCCGCCACCCAGCGATCGAAACGGAGCCTGGCCGTTTCAGCGGAGATGGCCTCGCCGGAAATGGCCAAACCATGAATGTCGCCCATCCAGCCATACCTGTCGTAAACGGAATGGCCCAGCACCAGCCGCAATGGTTCGCCTTCGACCGGAATGGATAGTTTCCAGTTGCGGTTGGCGTCGGCAAGGGTGCCATCGACATACAGGTAGGTTCCCCGCTCACCGGAAGTGATCGTCAAATAGATCGTTCGTTGGGGTGAGAAGACATCCCGGCCGACCACTCTCGGCCTTCGCTGTCTGTTGTCGTAATCGTCCCCATTCATCACGACAAGCGACGGGCCATATTGCCAGACGACCAACTGCCGTCGATCGGGACCGTCATGCATCACCAGCAGTGGGCTGAAGCCGAGCTTGTGAATGGTTGCCGGTGTCACTGCCATTTCGATGGTCAGCGGCCCCGGCTGGTGACTCAGCCGAACGGCGCGCAGGTCATCTACATAGGCAATACCGGTGTCGTGAAAGCGGATGGCCGTTTTCTCGGGAAGCCACTGGATATCGTTGGCAATGGGCCAATTCCTGGGTCTCAGTCCAAAAAAAAGGGCAACTATCACCATGATCAAGGTGAGAATCGCCCACAGGTTGGTTTTGGTTTTCATTTTTAATCGGACACGAGTTGCCACGTCTTTAGAGAAAAAACCGCTGAACAACAATTTTTTTAAAATCCAAAATATCCTGCATGTCATGCTCTATAAACGTATAGACGTAGGCGTTGTCAATCTCGCCGTAAAGGTGGACAAGCCGGTTTCGAAATTTTGCCATTTGTCTCAATTTCTTTCCCAGGCCCTCATTCAGCACGTCGTGTTCCTCGAGGACTTTAAAGGAATCGGCATAATCCATAGGTGCCCTGAAACCCTGTGCTGCAATAATGTGATTAGCTATGTCCAGGCAACATTATTTTATAGAAAGGGGCAAATGATTCAGGATGCGCACTTCAGACTGCACGCGGGCACTCAATTGTTCATCAAAGCGCAGCGCCATTGAAAGCTCCATATCCAGGCAAGCATCGATGCCCATATCTTCAACATAGACGCCTATGTCCAGATCGCTGAACGGGTGAGACAGCGCTTTGACGAAACTCCCGTAAAGATAGGCGAAAAGGACGGGGGTTCCCTCGAAAATAGCCGGCGCTGCTGCCTGAAGTATTTGTTTGAATTCGTTCATCGCTTCACTCTTATCACAGCGCCCGTAAAGGGGCAAGATGACCACAGCCAAGCGATTTTCATCGGGATGACCGAACTAACCAATTCGGCAAACTAAACCAATCAAACAAATCCAACGAATTGAACCAACTCAACGTGCTTTATCTTCTATATTCTATTTTTCTATTCTCTCGCCCGCTTCGCTCGAGTTCACAGAGGCGCAGAGGGTTTGATTTCTGAGAAGGAAATCAAACCGAAGGACACTTAAACAGTGGTCTCTCTCTGCGATCTCTGCGACTCTGCGAGAGGCTTTCTGTCATTTTGAATCATTCGATGTTTGACGTTGGACGTTCGATGTTGGATGTTCATCTGTTTATTCTGACTCCTGACTCCTGGCTCCTGAATTCTATTCTCTATTCTCCCGCCCCTCGCCCACAGTCAGCTTTTCCAACCAATCAAACAAATCCAACCAATCAAACGGTCTTTGCCCTATCGCCTGTCCTTATGGCATCGCTTTTGCTGTACTTATGGGGCACATTCATTCTCGACACAGCAGAATCAGCAACGGCTAATCCGCTCCCATTCCCACTGCCCGCGACTTGCACGCCATCGCAAACCCATTGCACGGCCGACGACCGGCGCCATCCGTGCAACATCGTAAACGTCGAGTGTCTGATATCGGACACACCTTGACTGCCCAGAAAATAGATGGGTACCACCTATTCGATCCGAGGACCGCTATGCGTAACGCATCGATCGTACTATCAATGATTGCCGTCTTGGCGTGCATTGCACCCTTGGCGGCCGATGCCGGGATGGTCTACGAAACCGGCGAGCTGTCTATCAACAGGTGGCATGTGCATCTGTCCAAGCATTTTTTTGAAACCGAATCCGCGCCAAACGGATACCTTGAGATCCGCAAAAACAATCCCGGATTGCCCATCAAGGTGGGCTTTCTTCTCCTGAACCACCGATGGATTCCGCTGAAACGCTTTCTCGACGGGTCTGATCCAACCTTGCGCAAAACGATCACGTTGCGACAGCGCAACCGCCTGCGCGTTCTGTTGATCGGATCGCCGGGGGCATCGATTACCGTCGCCATCGGCACCGATAAGCAGAGTCCGCCCCCCGTTTCAACTTTATCAGCAACACCTGAAACCATCGAGTCCGGTTCGACCAGCACCCTAACATGGTCATGCCTGCATGCCGATGCCTGCACCATCCAACCGGATATCGGGGCCGTGGATGCAGCCGGATCGGCAGCCGTGTCGCCGACCGAGACCACAACCTATACCCTCACGGCAACCGGCGCCGGTGGAACGGCGACCGCTTCGGCCACGGTTGTCGTGGTTCACCCGGCACCCATCGTTGAAATCTCCTTGACTCCAGATACGATTGGCTCTGATGAGGTATCGATTCTCTCATGGCACACCAGCCACAGCGATACATGTGTGATTGAACCCGATATCGGCATGTGTGGAGCCTGTCGGATTGAAAGCGGTGGCGCCGCTGGAAACGACCACCTATACAATCACGGCAACGGGTCCCGGCGGAACGACGACCGCTTCGACCACGGTTGCCGTGCGCTCACCCATGCGTATCGAGATCACATCGCCCTTTGACGGGGAGACCATCGACCGGCCCGACGTCATGGTTCAGGGCACGTTCACCAATGAAACAGGTACTGAAACCGGCATCACCGTCAACGGCAGGGTGGCGATGGTTTATGAAAATCGGTTCGTGGTCAATCACGTACCGCTCGAAGTGGGCCCCAACACCATCACGGCCACGGCAACGGACGTCAACGGGAATACGCAGACGGCCGAGACCACGGTCAGCGCCGCCATCCCCGAGCACCATATCAGCCTGATATCCAACATCGAATCGGGCAGCGCCCCCCAGTCGATGACGTTGAGCGCTACCGCCACGTTCAGCATCCAGGACGCCGTTTTCTCCCCCACCGGGATCAACCCGGACGAATTTGTCGAAACGGCGCCCGAGGAATACGAGGCGATGTTTACCGAAGAAGGCATCGCCTTGATTACCGTCGAAGCGACGCATGCGGCGACGACCTATCGAGACACCATCGGCATCGTGATCGTGGACAGGAACGAGGTCGACGCACTGCTCCAGCAAAAGTGGGCCAATATGAAGGTACACCTGGCGGCAAAGGACATAACTCAGGCCGTCATGCAGTTCGACGACGGCAAAAAAGGCTTGTACGAGGAGGTTTTTTCGGCTCTATTGGATCGTCTGCCGCAGATTGCAGGCGACATGCAGGATATTTCGCTGATCTCCATCGATGATCAATCCGCCAGGTACCGCATCCGGCGGGTTGAGACGCACCAAACAGGGACCTACACAGTCACCTACTACGTCTATTTCATCAAGGACGAAACCGGCATCTGGAAGATCTATCGATTCTAACCGTATGGACCCTTTACTGAAAGGCTGAACACATGCAACCAATCGCCCACCCCCTCGATGTCAACGCACCGTACAGTCGTTCTTCCCAACCGAGATGGTCCGGGATGAAATCAAAAGCGCGACCGGCAGTCGCTGAGATGGACAAGCTCAAGATCTCGTCTGCCAAGCTGTTGCTGGTGGCCGCTCTTCTGCTGCTTTTCAGCGGATGTGTGAGCTTGGTCTACTACGAGGGCGACTATCACGGCAAGGTAATCGATGCCGAGACCTTGCAGCCTATCGAAGGTGCGGTGGTGCTGGGTGTGTGGTCAAAAGGCTATCATGGCGCCGGAGGTATTGCACATGAGTATTATGACGCTCGGGAAACAGTAACCGGTGAAAATGGCGAGTTCACGATAAAAGGTATGGGGCCGAGAGCGGTGACCCATCTTAAGAAGATGAGTATCGTTATTTTCAAGGTAGGGTATGAGGATGTCGGTCTTACGAGTTGGGATTCTTTGAAAACGGCAATTTACTATCGGGATCGGGTGAAATGGGAAGGCAACAAAGCCATCATTCCATTGGATAAATTGTCATTGGAACAACGACGTAAAAGATTCGATGCAAGCGGTGCCGGTGTTCCTTTGGAATAAACAGAAAAATTACTGAAGAGACGAATTAAAAAAGAGGAATTAGAGATAAAAATCATAGAAGGGACCGATTAATGAAAAAAATAGTTGTTAACAATTTGTTACTCTATTATTTTAATCTGTCTTCCTGTGCCTAATCTTCTGCATGGGACAGATGATGATAGTTCACCCAATATTGAGTGAAGCAGCAGTACTATTATTCAAATACTCAATAGCAATTTCCTAGAAGAATTTAGTGTATTGAAAAAGGAATTAATGAAATAATTAACGGAGCAAAAGTGTCTTTGAATGGATTAGAGAAGGCTCAAAAGATGAAGACACTTTCCCCCGCTACCGAAACCATTTCCACAACCCCGTCTACCCCATTAATTCATGGGACCAGGCCGGTTTGGATGATTTCTTGTACTCCGGGCAATCATCCGTGCTGTGGGCACAGGATTCGGACAGCCAGGCGAGCGCCTGGAGCGGCAACTGGTCTTGGGCCGCAACACGCCAGCATTACTACCAGAGTCTCGTCGCCGTCGACCATACCGCCAAAGAGCAGGCCTTTTCAGATGCCTTGCTGGGACTGGGCCACCAGATCCACCTCCTGCAGGACAAGGCTGTTCCCGCCCATGTGCGCAACGATGCGCATCCACTTTCCTACAATAAAAAGGGTTCACCGCACATCGAGACTTGGGCCTCAAGGAACCGAAACACGATCAGACAAATCGCGGCGAACTATGTCGCAATGCCCGATGTTTCACTGCAAGCAGATGTCATTTCCAACGGTGCCAGGCTGGTCCCCACTGCCCTGCTGTCCGACGCCGACCAATACGACGGCGCCTATCCGACAACCAGCCTCTCGCAGGGCCTGGCCGAATACACCAATGCCAATTTTTTCAGCGACGACACCATATTCACCGACGGGCAGAATCCCGACCATCCCCATGCGTTTCCCTTTCCCGCCAAAGCCAGCACCGATATCCAGTCCTACCTGGAAAAAGGCTTGGTTCCGGCAACGATCATCGCCAAAGACGGCGTCGAAGACACGGGCTTCTGGATCGCTAAAACCGGCGATGGGGAGCAGATCGACCGTTTCGTCAAGCCGACCTATTTATGCTACGAAGTTTCGCCCGATACCCATGCTGATACCTATTTCAGGCTGTTATACTTGGACGATGCCTGCCATCTGGATTACGCCGAAAAACTGATACCCCGCGCCGTGGGCTATTCCGCCGCACTGCTGGATTATTTTTTCCGCGGCCAACTGGAGGTTGCCTTCTTTCCCGATTTTCAGGACAATTCCCTTGACGCGCTCAAATTAACGATCCAAAACCTCACCGACACCCAGGAAGCCCTGTCCGACGGGGTCTTTACCCTGGTATTCCGTTATACGCCTGAGGATGGCAACCCTGACGGCAGCGACGACATCTTCGTACCGGCCGTGGAAACGCTTTCCTGTGACCATCTGGCTTACGACGACAATATGGAGCTGGCCTTCACTCCCAGCGACGCCATTCCCCTCGATCGGTGGGATTCATTGACCTGCACTCTGGCATTTCAGGGTAGCCTGGGCCACGAAACCGGCGCCGTGGTGGGCAAGGTTTTCAGCCCCGGAACCATCCTGCTCAACGAGGATTGGAACAACGGCATCGATGGAACCAACAATTGGCAATCTGGAGGCAATAACGACGACTGGTCCACCAAACAGGTCGTTGACGGCCACCTGATCATGGAAAGCACCAAGCATCCCAATCCCGACGGCATCAGCCGCTTGAACGAGTTGGTCATGATCTACAAGTCGGCCGATAGCGACGGCCTGCGGATCACGCCGACCACGCACCTGCAGTTCCGGTTTGCCGAGATGGCCTCGGTCGTCGCCGACGAGCGCTGGGCCAACCACGCCCTCATTTTATACTTCAGCGACGGAACCAAGATCGAGTACTCCGGTGATGGCCGCTTTTGCGACTGGACGGATCCTCGTACGCAGGTACAGTTGAAGGTCGACCTGGACACGATCTTCACCGACAACATTTTCCAGCGCTACCAATGGGCCGGTCGTCCGGTCCCGGATCCGCTCTATCTGGAATATATCCAGTTCATGCAGCTGGCCTTTTTCGAAGCCTTGAGCGACTACCGGTTCTACATGGATGTCGATTTTATCAGGCTGTTCGATCTGGAAAAAAGGGAGGAATGATGCTTGGTTAAATTGGTTAAATTAGTTTGATTGGTTTGATTGGTTTGATTAGTTGGCCCGGTGAAATCCGCTGCGCTCGTTCCTGGCGGTCCAAGGTGAAATGATGATGCTCGCTGCGCGATTTCACGGGATAAAAAATTTCACTGGCTAAAGGTTTGTTGGATTAATTGGGTTTTTAAGATTGCCACAACTATAAACTGATTTCAATGATGTCTATCTGCCCAGTCTCTGCGTCTTGATGGAAGCCCCGTAAACAGGGTTAATAGATGATCATACCGAGAAAAAAATGTTGAACATCGTTGAAAAAAGCGGCCTTTCGAAAAGCAAATGGATCGCGGAACTGATTCGCGAGAAAACGGCTACCACCTGGCCGGAAGATGTGGTCCGCCTTGCAGGGGCTTGGAATGATCTGCCGACCGCCGAGGAAATCAGAGATAAAATGGGTAAAGATTCCAACAGGGAATCAATCTGATCCTATAGGGCCGCTATGTATGTCTTAGATACAAACACGCTTATCTATTTTTTCAAAGGAACCGGGAGCGTATCGCGTTTTCTGCTAAACACCCCTCCTAACAGCATCGGCATTCCAACTGTCGTTCTCTACGAATTGGAAGTCGGCATCGCAAAATCCGCTTCTCCGGAAAAAAGAATCAGCCAATTAAAGGCCTTAACCTCTATTGTCAACATCCTTCCTTTTGGTATCGCCGAGGTCAGGTGTGCAGCAGCCATCCGCGCGAATTTTGAAAAGAACGGTATTCCAATAGGACCGTATGATGTCCTGATCGCCGGAACCGCTGTCTCGAATAAAGGTATTTTAGTTACGCATAACACCAAAGAATTTGAACGCATTGAAGGGTTGCAGCTCGAAGATTGGTTTTAAACCGCGATAGCGCCCAGCCTGTCCCGCTCCCCACTTCAAGCTGCTATTCAAAGGGTGTTTTTTCTTTCATTGTCATTCGATGTTCGATGTTGGACGTTCGATGTTCGACGTTCATCTTTTCCCTATCGCCTATAGCCCACAGCTACAGCCTGTTTTTTTATTCTGCGATCTCTGCGACTCTGCGAGAGACATATTTTTATTTCTCGCCCGCTTCGCTCGAGCACACAGAGGCGCAGAGGGGTTTGATTTCTGAGCTGGAAATCAAACCAAGAGCTTTTAAAACCGTTTTTTTCAGTACCTGGGCGAAGCCCACTACACAGTCTGCCCTCTCTGTGGTCTCTGCGGCTCTGCGAGAAACATGTTTTTAATTTGTATCAATCGCCGGAGCGAAGCGAACACATCATTCGACGTTCGACGTTGGAAGTTCGATGTTCTTTTTTTTTCTTTCGCCTACAGCCCGTGGCCCACAGTCTACAGCCTGTTCTAATTCCTCCCCGCTCCCTGCTAGCTGCACCACGCTCCAAGCAACTCTGCTTCGCTCCGACAAGCGGCGGAGAATGCGCTCGCTATAGCGGTCCAGAAGCATTCTGACACCCGGCTTTCGGTATGCGTTACATGCTGACAGCTCTGACCAAAACTATGTAATCTTATCCACAATTACCAACTTTATATAACTTTTTTTACACATTTTTTGAGCCCTTAAAACTCCCCCTCCTGATTTTAAAAAGGCCAAAATATTCTGAACCCCTTCATTTAATTTGAAAATAAAAATACTTTAAAACGGATCCATTTTCGGCATGTTACTTGATTGTACACTGGTCTGGTAGGCTTGTCATATATACCTTACAATTAATCGGTTATCAACTGATCTTTTCACAAATGATCAAGAAAGGAATTTTGCGTCAAAAACGCTTAGAATATTTCAGAAAGAAAAGAGGAGAAAGTATGATCCTTATTTGATTCGTACACTGACTATAGGCTGTTGTAATCTACTTTTGACTTCAGAATGGGGTAGACTTATGAAAAAATTGATTGTTTTGCTATTTAGCCTTTCTTTACTTTTATGCTTTTCGGGTGTTGCGAGCGCTGTCCCAATGACTTGGACAGATAATATTTACTGGGAAAATAATTTCCTAAGAGCTTCCATCAATCCATTTGCAGATGATGGTTTTGGGTATTTCCATAATATCGCTGATGATGACTTTAGAAGCACTTTTATGGGAGGAGATGATATCATTACATCTATTGACCTTAGAAATTAATCTAAATGATGATAAGGATGCATGGTCTGAAAGTGCAAGAATTTTCGCTCCATTAAGTGACGGCACATACAATTTTTCTCTAGAATTTAACACTTTTTCAACATCTGTTGATGGTTGGATTGATTTGATGCACGATGGCACACTGAATGTTTACATAAACCCAACCCGTGGAGACTTTTACCTTGATTGGTCGAAATTGTCCGTGTTTGGCGATGATGGTGGCACGATCGGAGATACCGGCGCCGTCCCGTTCCCGAACCAGCCAGCATGCTGCTTTTTGGCGCCGGTCTTATCGGCCTTGCCGGTACGTTCCGAAAAAAGCTCTTCAAAAAATAATCTCTCTGCTGCAACAGCCAGCTGATTGATCTTCAAACAAACGACCCGGTCTTTATAGACCGGGTCGTTTGTTTTTAGGCGTGCCGCAACGGCTTCAAAAGGTGCCAGTGTGTCATGTCGGACTTGATCCGGCATCCAGTCTTTTCCTGGATAGCGCAAAAGCCCTTGGGGCGAACCGGCTTTCGCCGAAAGAACAACCACTGGCGTGCCAATGAGCACGGTCAACCAATGAAAGCAAACCCAGAACGGTAAACGCTGAACGCTGAACTTGTTTCATAGTCACGCATAAACTTTCGGATCCGATGGCGCACTGGCCGGATAAGCCGGAAAGTCTCGGATGAATTGCTGATCGAGCAATTGGGTGGATAAGATTCCCACAAGGGCCATGTTCTCCCTCTCGCTCAACAGGCTCCCCTTTCGGCTGCGGCATTTGGCGATCAATCGTGTCACCTTTTTGGAATCGAAATATCCTTTTTCCTGAATCTGCCTTTCTGACATCAGTTCATCGACATAATCCAGTTTGTGGTCACCGAAGAAGCATCGGCTGATGGGGGCGCGATAGGGCTGTTTGGACCTGTCGATCACTTCATCCGGAATCATTTGCCGGGCGGCCTGCTTCAAGAGGAATTTTTCATCCAGACCACGGATCCGCAATCGTTTCGGCACACGACAGGCAAACTCGATGACCCGGTAATCCAGGTACGGGAAGCGGCCTTCGATGGAATTGGCCATGGCCATGCGGTCTCCCTGGGAGGAGAGCAGATAATTCGAAAGGAATATGCTGATTTCGGTATACTGTGCCCTTGAAAGCGGATTCCATGACATGAACGCTTCAGGCAAGGTGGCGACATAACGATCGATGAACCCACCCATTGAATCGCCGGGCTGCCTGAATCCGTCGGCCATGAACGATTTCAGCTGAGAGGTGTTGTGCCAGCGCAGCAGATGCGAATAGACGGGCGAATCGGTGGCCAGTAGATCCTTTTTAAAAAAACCCTCCAGAAATTGCCTGGATCGACTGTTGGCGGCTGAAAAGATGTAGGGATACAATTTTTCCAAAAGTCTGGGACGTGCTTTGGAATCCGGATGGCGCGCCCAGAACCGGCGGACTTTGTCCTCCTTGAAGATATTGTAGCCGGCAAATATTTCGTCGGCACCCTCACCGGTGAGAACGACCTTGAAATTGCTCTCGCGAACCAGTTTGGAAAGCATGAAAAGGGGCGCGGGGGCGGTTCTGATGATGGGCGTTTCCGTGTGCCAGACGATTTTCGGGAAAACGGCCCCGATGTCTTCTTCCGTGCAGCGCACATCCTTATGGTCGGTCTGAAGGGATCGAACCGCAATGGATTGATAGGCCGATTCATCGAAGCGTTTGTCAGAGAAGCTGACCGAAAAGGTGCTCAGCCGATTGTTGAAATTCTGTTTGACCAGGGAACTGACGTAGGTGCTGTCAATTCCCCCACTGAGGTAGGCGCCGACTGGTACATCCGCCCGCAGACGGATCCGCGACGCATCCAGGAGCAAGTCCCGTAATTCATCCACCCAATCGGTCAGGGGGCGCTCACTAGTATCCTCATGGCTGAAATCAGGCGCCCAATATGGCTGAATGTGCATGCCCTGGCTGTTGATCCGGGCATAATGGCCGGGCAGTAGTTGGAAGATGTTGGTAAAGGGTGTCAGTTCACCCAGGGGCGCCCAGCAGGTGAACACGTCGGAGAGCGACTGGGGGTTTATGGTTCGTTCGATGTCCGCATCGGCAAACAAGGCCTTGATCTCCGATGCAAAGGCCATGCGGCCGTTGCGGCGGTAATAAAATAGAGGGCGGATGCCGACTCGATCCCGTCCCAGAAGCACGGATTGTTCATTTTCGTCCCAAATGGCCAGGGCAAACTGGCCGTTCAGCAACGAAAACATGTCCGTCCCTTTTTCCTCGTAGAGATGGATCAACACCTCTGTGTCGGTCTGGGTATAAAAGCGGTGACCCTTGGCTTCCAGATCCTTCCTCAGATCCGGATAGTTGAAAATTTCACCGTTGAATACGATCCAAACCGTCTTGTCCTCATTGTGAATCGGCTGATTGCCGGCGCTGCTCAGATCGATGATGCTCAGGCGGGCATGGGCCAAGCCCACCGGACCGCTCATGTAAAGGCCGGACGCGTCCGGTCCGCGGTGGTGCATCAGCGCCACCATTCGAGTGAGGAGTGCCCGTTTGTCTTCAGGACGGGTATAGTTCACGATTCCGGCGATTCCACACATAGGCGCGATTCAAACCTTTCTGGAATTAAAAGTCTATGTACTCGATCCTCATCGCTTGTATACCTAAAATGCTAATTTTTCAAGTATATCAAAGGGGTCAGGTAGTTGATTGGTTTAGTTGGTTGGATTGGTTGCATAGTCTTATTGGTTCAAAAATGATGTTTGGTACCCGACCAATCGAAATCCAATGAATTCAATTGAACTCTCACTACTCTGCGACTCTACGAGAGACTTAATTTGATACTAATTGAACTGTTGACAGTCTATTTCTCTTCCCCGGGCGAAGCCCACTAAAGTCTGCCCTACCTCTGCGTTCTCTGAGGCTCTGCGAGAAACATGTTTTTAAATTGTATCAATCGCCGGAGCGAAGCGAACGCATCATTCGACGTTCGACGTTGGACGTTCGATGTTCGACGTTCGTCTATTTTCTCCTCGCCATTGCCTAAAGCCTGCTTTTCCTTTCAGCTTTCAGCTTTGAACTCTATCTTGTCCCTGTGCGTCCGTGGTATAGAATCAGAGTTGACCAATACGATGGACCGAGTGAAAAAATGACCGTTCAGGCTCCCGTGCGCACAAGTAAAAGACCCTATTTCTTTCCGGTCCTCACCATAGTCATGGCTCTGATGACGATTCTGTTTTTCATCGGTGGGCCAGGCTACCATTCGCCGCGCTCTTTAAAATCATTTTGGAATTTAGGCCACATCCTCTACTTTGCCTTTTTGCCAGTCCTGCTCTTCTCCTTCTCCCCCGGAAAGCTACTCAATCCTGTTTTTCAAGTTTCCATCATATTGGGAATTGCACTTGGCTTGGGAGTTGTGGTGGAGTTTTTTCAATACGGTTTTAACCGAACGCCGGATATGGGCGACATTTTCAGAAACATGATGGGCGCATGCATTGCGATCTGCTTTCTGCTGCCCATTAGAAAATCAGTGCCTAAAACACCCATGCTAATCTTCAGGACCACCCTTGCCATTTTGGTGGTGTCGCAATTTTACCCGATCGTCATCGATCTTATCGATGAACACCAGGCACGCCGGGACTTTCCCATCCTGTCGGACTTTCAAACCCCATACCAGATTCACCGCTGGACCGGCGATGCTGCCATCAAGATTGAAAACATCGGCAGTCAACTCAATCGCGCTTTGCGGGCGGACCTCACAACGCAGGTTTACTCAGGTATCGCCCTAAAATACTTCCCGGCTGACTGGCGGCAATATCAATGGTTCCAGTTTCGCATTTACAACCCGTCGGCCGACGCCATAAAAATTACCTGCCGGATCCACGACAGGAAGCACACCCAGGATGTTCAGCGGTATCAAGATCGATTCAACACCACCCGATACCTAACCCAAGGTTGGAACACCGTCACCATCAGCCTGGAAGAGGTCAGACGGTCACCGGATAAACGCCAAATGGACCTCAGCCAAATCTACGGCATCGGCATCTTTGCCAGTCGCCTGCCTCATCCGAGAAAAATCTACATCGATGATGTAAGGCTGTTGTAGCCGGCACAACAGACCCTAACTTTGCAAAAGATGGAGGTGAAACCACCCTTTTGACGCCTGTCTGCTTTTCCCTGACTCCTGCATTCTGCTGTTCCCTTGTGCCTTCATCTATCAGCTTTAGGCTATCCTGTCTCCTGTCCTTCCCTATTCAACGTTCGGCGTTGGACGTTCGATGTTCATCTTTTTTCTCTCGCCCTGCCCCTCGCCTCTATCCTCTGGCCCATCCGCCCTGGTTATTTCCCACATACAACTCAACCTACAATTTTCAACCCACAACCAACAACATACGACCCACGAATTCAAACAATCCACCCACCACGAACAACATTCCCTATTGACAATCACGAACTGCATACTGTATTTTATGTACATAAAAACGTACATGTAAGGATAACAATCATGAAAAGCAATATTACAGCAACTGATGCACGACGTCGCTTTTTCGAAATCGTTAAAGGTGCTACTGAGAAGCATCAGATCTATAGGATCCAGCACCCTAAAGGATCTGTTGTCATGCTTTCCGAAGAGGAATATGACAACCTCGTTGAAACGCTTGAACTGCAAGCAATTCCTGGCCTGCTGAAGAGTTTGAACCGATCTGTAGATCAAATGAATGACGGTGAAACCTATTCGATGGATGAAGTTTTCGGGGATTCTTGATGTATGAAATCAGATTTACAAAGGAAGCCTTGAAAGATGTGAATAAGCTCTCACCACGCCTGAAGTCCAAGCTAAAGGATATTCTTGAACGTCAAGTAAGCCACGAACCCCATTCGGGTAAGAAATTGATCGGTCAGTTGAAAGGCTTTTATTCTATGCGTTTAAGCTTTCAGGACAGAATCGTATATTCTATTGACGATGAAAACCGGAAAGTATACGTCCATCGAGCAAAGACGCATAACGGTGAATGATTCTGTTATCCTGACCCAAGAAAAAGAGGTTGTCTCATGGATTGACTCCCCGGTTAAATCCGCTTTGCTCCTCACTGAGGTGAATTGAATAGGACAAGCGGATGAACACGGATAAGTCGAATTGGCAAAGGCCATGAGTTGATGCCAGTGAAACTCACCGAAGGTGATCGGCTATCCTTTCTGGGCGAAGCCCACTAACCCTTTTGCTCTCTCGGCGTTCTCTGCGGCTCTGCGAGAGACATGATCTTATTTTGAATCAAATAGCATGAGCGGAGCGAACACATCATTCGATGTTGTCGATGTTCGATGTTCATCTTTTCAGCGCCTCTAAGTCTCGAGCGCAGCGGGCGGTGAATTTTGTCTCTTTCAGCCTAAGGTTGCTAATGAACTACCCCGCCGCAATCCACGGGGCATCAAAGACCAGAAAAGTTTAAATCGATCTTATCGAAATTTCCAGCCATATTCTTTCATAACAACAATTGACAAATATAGCTCTATTAGCTATATATCTTTGTATGTTTAATTTGAAATACAGGAGGAAGGCAAGAAATTATATAGCCCGGCTCCCGCTAAGGTCCAAATCGGTTATTGTCAATAAATTACATCAACTTGCCGAGAATCCGGACAACACAAAGCTTGATATTGCAGTTTTAAAAGGTCGGATTGGATTCAGGCTCAGGGTTGGGAAATACCGAGTCGTCTATTCTCGACACGATGATATCCTAATCATTGAAGTTGTCAGAATACGGTTAAGAGGAGACATCTACAAAGGATAAATTATGGAGTATCAAACGATAAAAGAGAACGGTAAAGTTAAATTCATTGTACTACCTGTAAACGATTTTAATCGCCTGATAAAAAATATTGGCGACGTTTCTGATCTTGAGGCTATCAAATTAGCTTCAACAGAAGCTTTGTATGATCAAGAAGAGGCTGAAGATTATATTTTTATGAATCCTATAAAACGTGAACGTCTTGAAAAAGGCTGGACACAGACAGAACTCGCCAAAAGAATGGAGGTAAAGCAGTCGACCATTGCCAAATGGGAACGTCAAGGTGCCGTTTATCGAAAAGCAACACGGAAAAAATTCGCAGAAGTTTTTGGTGCACCCGAATCAAGCTTCATGTAAAGTGCCCGTGTGATTTGTGACATATTCTTTGAGCCGGAGGCGACACCATCCTTCTGACTCCTGAATTCTGTTTTTCCAGTGTTCTGTCGTTTAATTTCCCTCTCAGAAATTAAATTTAAACACCCTTCGCGTCCTCTGCGTCTCGAGCGCAGCGGGCGGTGGCGACATTCCCTTTCATTGGCCTCTTCCCTACCTGTATCCTACTCTTGTCCTATCTCTTTTGAAGATTGACAAAATGTATATAAAAAGTATATTAATTATACCAATATGAAATTTGAGTTTGACATACAAAAAAGCGAATCGAATTGGCAAAAACACGGAATAAACTTCGCAACAGCTCAGTTGCTTTGGGCCGATCCTGATCGGATTCAAATCCCGGCCAAAGATGTTGATGAACCGCGCTTCATGTTAATAGGATTGATTGAGAAAAAGCATTGGTCGGCGATTATCACCTATAGGGATGGAAATATCAGAATAATATCTGTACGCCGGTCACGCGATGAGGAAATTGAAATCTATGAAGGCTAAAACGTTAGATAAAAATTTTGATGACGGGAAAAGGGTTTTAGAAACACTTTGATCTTTCTAAAGCGACAAGGCCTGGGCTGGAGCAAAAGCGGGTAAACGTCGATTTTCCGTTATGGATGGTTCAGCGCTTGGATAAAGAAGCGAAGCGACTGGGTGTGCCCCGGCAGTCACTGATCAAGGTGTGGATTGCCGAAAAGCTTGAAATTACAGCGGGTAACGTTTAAACCAATACAACCAACTGGACCAACCAAACGTCTGTTGTCTCCTGAACTCTGCTTTTCCAGTGTTATGTCCTTTAATTTCCCTCTCAGAAATTAAGTCAATCCCGACGTTGCAAAAGTCTGAGCGTTTCAGAGCCGCGGCGGCAAGGGTGAAGCTGTAGCGATTTACTGCGAACCATTGGCAACAATGGATCTGGAGCGCTCAGGCTTTCCCGCAGGGTAAAATACAGGGAGCAAAACTGCCAAGTTCCTGGAATTAACAAATGGTTATGTCCAGATTAAGATGTTGAAAACATAATATTATGTGTAACCTCATACCCTTAAATCTATTCGGCATGTTTTTTATGCAACTTTGGGGTCAACACACCCTTCGCGTTCTCCGCGTCTCGAGCGCAGCGGGCGGTGAATTCTTTTCTTTTCCCTATCAGCCGAAGGCTGCACATAAACACCCCTATCCGTGTTCATCCGCGTTTATCCGTGTCCAATTAAAATTCTTTTCAGCCGAAGGCTGCCAAGAAACGCTTTTGTCTGTGTCTGTCCGTGTGGGTCTGTGGCTGATTAAACCAACTTGATTTCTTTCTTCGCGACCTCCGCGTCTCGAGCGCAGCGGGCGGTGAAAAAATTCAGGTGGATAGCTTGAATTCCAGTTCAGCCACCAGCTTCTCTCCACGTGCAACCGCTCGACTGATGGCAGATTGCCCCAGGCCCATCCGCTTCCCCACTGTAGTTCCGTCCACTCCCAGTTTTCTGACAGCCAAATAGGCAACGACACTTCGGGCCTTAACCCGTTGAGGCTGCTTACCCGGTGATAGAATGATTTCAACGGAAATGCCAAAATGGTCACTCACCTCCTCGACCATTTGATCAAACGTATATCCTTCCGCAGCAAGGCGATACCGTTCTTCCATACGCTCTTCGGCCGATTCAAGCACCTGGATTACAAATTCGCTGTCACCCAGTATCCGCTCATCGCCCTTAAGATGCTCCTGCATACGACGCATCGATTTCAGCACTCCCCAACCGCCAACGCTGCGTAGGAGGCCGCCGCCGGTCAATTCCGGTCTTTTTCCCTGATCGATGCCATCTTCTACAAATTGTCGATAGCGTCGCTGAGACGCTTTCTTCCGTTTGTCAAACAAGGATAAGACATCTTCTATTGCTTGCCAGTCATCAGATATGCATCCAACCAAACGACTGTGGCCACAATATGAATAATTGTCTAACCCGTCCAAGTTCTCGACGATGCCGGCACGCAAGGGGTTCAAATGAATGTAGCGAACCAGTTCCAAAAGATAAGGGTCCGCTTGACATAATATGGATTTATAGCGGTTCTGAAACAGACGCCCGGAGCGGCGATGCCGATGATTAAATCCAACTGCATATCCGGTCAACAATCGCCGCATAACCGTGGCTATCGGTGTATTTCCTGTTTTTAACAGCAGATGAAAATGATTCGGTATCAGCGCCCACGCGTAACACAGGGTTTCACTTTCAGATACAATCATAGACAACCGATCGACAAAATCATCCCGATCAATGTCGTTCAGGAAAATTTTCCGCCGTTCAATCCCACGGCATATGATGTGATGTAACGCACCGGGTGCATCTATTCTGGCTTTTCTGGGCATCTGTTTTATATATCACTCATGTTTTTATAGGGAAACGCATAATTTCATGCCCGTCCCGTCTCCTACGCTAAAAAGACTTCTAAAATCGAATTTCTGGACATCGAAAGCGACACCAGTGTTCTTTGCCCAGCGAAAAAGTGGTGACTTGACTAATGGGAGCGAAGCGAACGCACATTCGACGTTCAGTTTGAAGCGAAGCTTGTCACAGAGGCGGGATAGAATTCAGTGAATCGATACGATTGCCTATCGGTACCGGAAATGATATGCTGGCACGCGATTACGGTGAAGTTCTGTTACCTGACAAAGAAAATGGGATAAAGGCGAATTATTGTCACTGACTTTGCCCGCGATGGAGAAGTCCTTTTTGCAGCATAGCGTAAAATGTGTTTGTTATTCTGGCTCTTGGCTCTCCGCCCTTTCCCATTCGACGCTGGATGTTCGATGTTCATCTTTCATAAAAGGATCCGAGGGTTCGAGGATCCAGGGAGTCAAGTGAAAAAGGCCAATTAAACGAATCTAACCAACCAATTAAACTAACTAAACGGTCTTTTATTCTCCTGGCTCCTATCTTTAAGTTTACCAATCAAACAAATCAAACTTTAGCCAGTGAAATTTCCGACAGGAACGAGCGCAGCGGATTTCACCGGGCTAACCAACCAATTAAACTATCTTTTCCCCATGGCCTATAGTCTACAGCCCGCTCTTCATCTCTCGCCCACAGCCAATAGCCTCTTTTCCTTTCCTGTTCTCTCGCTTCGCCCACTTCCTATCGTCTACGGGTCCTGGAATAGATGAACCCCTTTAGGTATCAGGGAGTCTGTTTTGGTTTAAAAAATCAACCACGTTTTTCTGAAACAATTTGAAGTCATCCAGGTTATTCTGCAAGAATCGATAGATTGTGTCTTGATCGAGTTCCCAATACAGATGGACGAGACGATTTCGAAATTTTGCCATTTTCACCAAGCGCTGTAAAAAGTCTGGCTCCACGACTCCCAACCGATGCATCTCTTTAAAAATATCTGCATAGGTATCCGGCGTTTTTACTGGCTTGGTGAACTGATACAGTGCGATTAGACGATTCCCGATATTTAGACAGCTTTCGATGGCCAGATGAAAAAATCGCTCCGTGCTTCCATAGTGAATCGGATTGGCAACGAATTCATTGTAGGGAACCTTCCGAGATTCCAGTAAAAGAAGATAATATTTGTTCAAATATTTGAGGTGCTCTTTAATCCGTTCATCCATGATAACCAATCCCTTCCAGAAATACCGCATCAAACGAATCTCTCATGCACTTAAAATCAAGATAACTTTTTACTAAGCGCTCGCGAAATCGGGTCAAGGCTCCGGCATTTCCACATACCAGCATCTTTCCTGTTTTGAGTATTTGAAAGGCGATTCTATACGGCGCATCGTTCATGTTGATCAAGTCGATCTCATCGGTTTTAAAAATATCGGTAAATACGCCGATCAGTTCAATGTGTTTGTCAAAACGCTGCCCTTTGTCCAATCGGTCATTCAGTAAAATACCAAAGTCCAGATCACTCAGCGGTTTGAGTGCATCATTCGCCAGGCTGCCAAATGCGTATAAGGCAATGACGTCCTTGTCACCATCCAATGCCCGCACAAGTTCGGGAATCCTTTTTTGGGAATCCTGAAGAAGTTTTCTGCCTTCACGAATCATTTTGCCAACCTTGCACCTGCAATGAGTAGTTTCTTTCAACTATTGCAGTTATTTGAATCCGCTGTCAAGCTCTGACATCGAAAAGGAAACCTTCGAATGCAAATCTTTGTTCCTATACTCGAAATTTTCTCTCTACCCCGCAGAATTATCCCCCACGTTGCAAAAGCTGGAGGGTTTAGATGTCAAGGCGTCAAGGGTGAAGCTGTATCTGCTAACGCAATCCCTTGGCAACAATGGATCTGAAGTCCTCCCGCTTTCCTGAAAGGTAAACACAATGAGAAAAACTGAACCATTTTTGGGATTCACTATTCGTGACATCCAGAGGCTGGTAGAAACCTGGTTGTATTCATTATGATGCCTCTCATTTAGCTATCTTTTTCGTAACATACTCAAAAGTTATGGTAGTAATTGAATAATCTCTGGACACTCCCACCACACTATGCTATGTACATGATGTATGAAAGGGACTTTAAAGCCACCAGTAATACCTGAGAAAGACCAGTCTCCGCTTGTAGAACAGCTACTGGCATTCATCGAACATCAAAGCATCATCATCCAGCAACTCAAAGACGAAATCGCCCGGCTAAAGAATCAACCACCCCGGCCGAACATTAAACCAAGCAGTATTGGAAAAGCAAAAAAGCACACGTCAAGATCATCGCGTAGTAAACGACCCGGTTCCAAGAAAAGATCGAAGACCGCTCATATTTCTGAAAATTCACAACACCGACCCCATTGAGCCGGACAAGATTCCAACTGGATCTCAATTCAGATACTACAAGGATTTCGTTGTTCAACCAATTTCATACAACCCTGCGATTAACGGTTTCGCCTCAAGGTCTATGAAACACCGGAGGGTGGTTATGTCACCGGCACGCTTCCTGCGTATTTAAACGGGAAACATTTTGGCCCAACGCTGATCCGGTTTATCCTCTATCAATATTACCATTGTCACGTTACCCAGCCGCTATTGCTGGAGCAGCTGGACGGGTTTGGCATCGATATTTCCGCCGGGCAGCTAAACAACCTTTTAATTGAAGAAAAAGATCGCTTTCACCAGGAAAAAGATCGCATCTTATCCGTCGGTCTGGAGGTATCCTCCTATATTAATGTGGACGATACCGGTGCTCGGCATCAGGGCAACAATGGCTATTGCACCCATATCGGCAATGAATCATTTTCCTGGTTTGAAAGCACGGGTAGCAAAAGTCGTATCAATTTCTTAAAATTGATGCGCGCCGGCCATTCGGATTTTGCCATCACGATGGATGCCGTTTGCTACATGCAGACCAATAAACTGCCTCAAAAGGTGCTTAACACCATCAACGACAATCTGGAAATGATATTTATCAACGATTCCCAGTGGAATCGGTTTTTAGCCGAAAACGGTATTGTCAAAGATCGACACGTGCAAATCGCCACAGAAGGCGCTCTGATTGGCAGCATTATCGAACATGGCTTATCCAAAGATCTGGTGATCGTCAGCGAGATGATGCCGGTCAATTTAATGTACTTTTGCATGCGCTGTGTTGGATTCATGCCAATCGCTCAATGGACGAAATAATTCCATTTACCGATCAGGCTGAAAAAGACCTGGATGCGGTCAAAGATCAAGTATGGCAGCTATATGAAGGGTTAAAAGCATATAAACACAAACCCAACCCGTCAGATAAAGAGCGCTTGGATGACCTGTTTGGCCAAATATTCACCCAAACCACTGCCAGTTCGGCATTGAATTTAGCCCTCAAACGAATTTATAACAACAAATCCGAGTTGCTACTGGTTTTGGATCGATTCCGGATATCCCCTTGCACAACAATTGTTCTGAAAATGCGATTCGGGAGAATGTAAAATGACGTAAAATCAGTGGTAGCACCCGCAGTGCAACTGGCCGTCAGTGCCGCGGATACATTTACGAGCTTGAAAAAAACCTGTCGCAAACTGGGCATATCTTTTTGGCAATATCTCAAAGATCGAATAGAGAATATCGGACGGATCCCAGACCTTCCAGATCTGGTCCAACAATACGCCTTAGACTCCGGATAAAAAATCTCCACCTTTTATCGAATACTTCCAAAAGGTTTGCCTGCCATATTTATTTCCGCAGTATCTGGTACTTTACTACCATAACTTTTTGAGATGTTACAATATGTGGAATCACCATCGCATCTCAGCCAATCCCGAAAACACATTTACAGATTACCACATTTTCACAATTTATAACCATCTTTTCCAAGCTATGCTTTCAATTACATTTCATCCCTGTACGAGTCAAGTATAAAGTACCTGTCCCCTATTTTCTCCCGTTGCCTATCGCCTTTCGTGAATCCTTGCCCAAATTGCCCAATGGAAAAATCGAAAAGAAGAGCCTTGACCGTAGCGGTACTGACCGCCGAAACAATGGGGAGCGTCGAAAAATTAAAGCAACCGCCAATGTGCTTGACATCAGCAAGTATAGAGAGCGCCGTCGTGCTGAGGATCGAAGAAGCGCTGTTGAAAGACGGTCAACCTATGCAGTATAAGGCTGCATATAATTCAGGATTGAGCCAGAGTCGACACCATCCTTATGGATTCTGACTCCTGTCTCCTGCCCCTTCCAGTTCGATGTTTAACTTAAAAAAAAGGGGTGAAGAATTAAGGGTTATAGGGTCCAAGGGGTCAAGTGAACCGAACCAATCTTTAGCCAGTGAAATTTCCGATAGGAACGAACATAGCTGATTTCACCGGGCCGACTCAACGAACCCAGCAAACCCATCGGTCTTTTCCCTATCGCCCATGGCCTATCCCCCCTCGCTCCAGGCTTTTCTTCATGCCTTTTGAATTCTGACTCCTGTCTCCTAAACCTTCCAATTCGATATTCTACGCTCGTCTTTTCTCGCCAATAGCCCATGGCCGAGTACCAATGCTTCGATTTAGCGCAAGGTACCGGTTGTTTTGCCGATATATTCGTTGTAAAAAGAACTTATGCTTTGGTTTATTCTTGGATTGCTAACCGGCCTGGCCAGCGCTTCCCAGGATGCCTGGGTCAAGGGACAATTTGGCGACTCTGTTTATGAGATGCTGGCTTACCCTCTTTTATATAGTTTGCCAATGCTGGCTTTAGCGATGTTTATAGTGGCGGTGCCGCCTCTTGATTCCGTGTTTTGGTGGACAGTTATCGTTGCCCTTCCGGTTAATGCCGTTGGATTTTATTTGTATATGTGGGCTATTCAGGCTTCGCCGTTAAGTTTGACCTTGCCTTATCTATCCTTTACGCCGGTTTTTATGTTTGTCACTAGTCCGCTCTTGCTGGGTGAAATACCTAATATTTGGGGTGTTCTGGGTGTCTGCATTATCGTTGCCGGCAGCTACGTTCTCAACATCGATCCGGCCACCTACACACTTTTTTCACCTTTCAAAGCCTATATTAAGGAAAAGGGCGTTTTAGTCATGTTGATGGTAGCCCTAGTCTACAGTGTGGCCGCGGTGTTGGGTAAAAAAGCGATTTTGCATTCATCGGTGATGTTTTTTACCCTTACGTTTTTTTTAGTTCTGAATATCGCCATGCTTCTGATATTGGTGATAGCTGGTAAAATTCGTCCGACCCGAATGACCGGTAAGCCTGTGCAGGGTTTGGTGGCCGGTGCTTTGTTCTTTACTCACCTGGTGTGCCATGGCTGGGCAATATCCATGACCAAGGCGGTCTACATGATATCACTCAAACGTATGAGCATCCTTTTCGGGGTGATCTACGGTGGGCTCTTTTTTTCAGAACGCCACTTAGGATACCGCTTGATAGGTGCCGGCTTGATGGTTTTCGGTGCTGCCCTGATTTCTCTTAAAGGGTAGAGCTGAATACTATTGTTGTGTCCCGTAAGCAGTGCTTCCTCATTAATCGTTTTCGTGGCCGATAAAATCTGTGGCGAAATCAATTCTGAAAGCCGTTTCAAAGATATTTAAAGGCATCCCCTACTTTTCCTCATCGCAACTATCCTTAATCGGTTTGTGTAATTTATTACTCTTTTCCTAATAATATATTTCTTAAACTCCATATAAAACTTCTCATATTTATTATTTAAATCTGTCTGATAAATTCTTTGGTATCCAAAAATACTATATAAATTAATATGTTAGAAATTAATATCTATGCGATCAACCTTTTCGTAATGAGTTGGTACACTTCTCGCTATTGGAGTGTCATTGTCTATTTGGAGTATGATGAGAAATTATTTGGATAGCGAGATTTAATTGACCTGTTGTTCTGATTACGCGAAAGGAGTACTATGAAAAACGTTCCAAAAATTTCGATTCTGTTGTTAGTTGCTCTTTTTCTTACATCCGGAAATGTTTTAGCTCTCGGATTCAGTTCCAGCGGCTATGTGAACGCGAATCTGAACAATTCTTGGGATTCAGCAACAAGTTCAGGTACCGCGCAATTTATATTCACGATTGATGAAGCGTGGCCTTCAGCAGACCGAATCCAAATTGAATTTGAAAACGATATTTTCGACACTAGTCAATTCAGTCTATCGGATTTTACGGTTATTAATCCTTCCGATTGGACCATGTCTCTTTCGACCGGATCAAATGGATATGTGTTTTCTTACAGCAGCGCTGGAACACCCGCTACACAAATTTTAAATCCGATACTGATAAACATAAATTATACACTATTGGATGCAGCGATGTATTCCGCTGCTGCAGAAGCGGGTAATCCCAGTGGCTGGGCATGGGATGAAGGCCAAGCCTGGGCATTGAGCTACACGATGGCAAATACACAAACGTTTGATCTTTCTTCTGGGTCCACTGCTGCGCCCGTCCCTGAACCCGCCTCATTATTACTCTTAGGTACAGGTCTGATTGGTCTCGCTGGCTATACCCGGAAACGAAAAAAAGTAGCATTGAATAAAGAGAACTGATCAAATTCCCATTGATTTGATTACAATGGGTCGTTAGCCAAATAAGGGGGCAGCAATGAAGATGCTGCCCCCTTTCACCTATTAACTAGTGCCCATCCATAAATGGTTATTTTGCCCGATCTCTGCGTTGCGCGAAAAATTTTATCCTCGGAATATCAACTATATGCCTCTGGTAAAATTTTTCGCACGCCTTGACCTCGACCAAAATCCCTCATTTCTGGACGGACACTAACTAGTTGGTTGGTCTTTCTGCCGCTATTGACTCGCGGTTTAACGGGCGAATAGCATATACCCGACAACCTCGCTGGTGTGATTGGTTTCCGTATCCCGCGATTGCTCTTCGTCGACCAGCACATCAGCGAAAAAACCATCCTTGGTCAGGTAACGCACGCTGGCCGTGTCGCCGCCATCGGCAGTCTGCATGTCGGCCAGAAAAACCGGTGAAGACGCAAACGTCGTCTTAAAAGAAATAGGGTAGTTCTTGTGCTTCACGGCATCCGCCGATCGATCCACCAGATAAGTGAAATCTCCCACGTCACCGGATGACGGCTCCCAGGCAATATAGGATAGGGTTTCCGTTGCATGCTGCCGCGCATTTGCCTCCTGTTCCTGCATGCGGTAGCTGAAACCATCGGTGGTGATTTGTTTGATCCTCCCGGTTACCGTCTCAGCTTCGTTGAAGCTGGTAAGCGTGCTCATAACCACAGGGGCTACACTAAATGGCCTGCTAAAGTCGATCTGCTGGAAGGACGCCACGGCACTGGTCGTCATAACTGCGGCCTCGATTTTGGTGCCATCGTCGAGGGTATAGCTTCCTGCCTCCATTACCAGGTAGCTCACCGTCTCGGTGGCATGGCTGCCATCCAGATAGTCCCACTCCTGAAGACGGATTTCGAAACCGGTGGAATCTACGTTGCGGATTCGAATCACCGCTGGATCACCACCGTTTAGACTGATCGGCCCAGCGACGACCACCGGGTTCTCGAATGGTTTTTCGAATTCGACGCGGGTCCAGTTATGGTCGATCTGGATGTCTCCAAACGCCACCTGGCCCAATCCCGTATTCGATTCGGGGTCGGTCAGGTCCATCTGATTCGTGATCAGGATTTTGTCGAGCTTGGTTCCATCCTCGCGCTGCAATATTCTCAAGGTATGGGGACCGGCAGCGAGGATAAACCGTTCCGGCAGACTATCATAGTCTGGCGAGCCGGCGTCCCGCAGGCTCACACGATCCCATGTCCATACCTCCTGGCCACCTTGCCGCGTATGCCAAACGATATCGGGTTGGCCGTCGATAGAGATGAAAAATGAATCGCTGGCGCCGTCGTTGGAAACCTGGCGGCCCCAGACGACATACTCGCCGCTTTCAGGCAGGTCAAACGCGTATTCGGCAAATCCGGCACTCTCCAATACATTATAATTACTGCCGGTTCCTTCAGGCACCCAGACGTATCCGCCGGCACTGGCGTTTTTGTCATCGGCAATTTCCATTGGCAATTGCAAATCGCCGTCTTCCGCTTCAATCCATACATTAACCGGGTTCGTTCCGGAAAAAAGCACACTCAGGGTGTGATCCTCTATTACATCGATGAAGGTATACGAATTCATCAGCCCAACGGATTGACCATCCACTTTAACATCGGCGACGTGATACCCCACGTCCGGCGTGAAGGTGAAGGTCTGGCTGCGGCCATGGTCGACCGTTACCGCATCCGCTGGGGATATGGATCCATTGGCTCCCGCAGTGGCCGAGATGGTAAACGTATCTACTTCGAATACCGCGCCAATGCGATGATTCGAGGCAACATTGGTGAAGGTGTAGGAGCCCATGACACCGATGGAAATACCATCCACGTTGACATCCGACACACGGTAGCCCGCATTCGGTGTTATCGTGTAGGTCTGGCTTTCACCCCGATTCACCTGCGTCGTCCCCGACGGGGAGATGCCGCCATTGGCGCCGGCAGAAGCGGTCAGCGCATAGGTATCGACCGCAAAACTGGCCGAGATTGTTTGGTCGGCGGTAACATTGCTGAACGTATAGGCGTTTACCACACCGATAGAAATCCCATTCACGATCACATCCGACACATGGTAGCCTGGATTCGCCGTTATGGCATAGGTCAGGTTAGCACCCGTATTAATCTCGGTGGCCCCAGAGGGAGAGATGCTGCCGTTGGCGCCTGCAGTTGCCGTAAGGGTGTGGATAGCAGATCCTGGTGTAGCGGCACTGAAAATGACCTCGTTGGAATCCGTGCTTTGCAGGTTGCCGGCGTTGGCCCGCACCACAAAGAAATAGGTCGTGTCATAATCCAGGTTATAAACCGCCGCTGAAGTCCCGGTGCCTGTCCAACAGGGTTGGCTGTAGTCGTACACCTGGCCTTCTGTCCGCTGATAAATGCTGTAACCATCCTGTGTCGGATCGGACGCATCCCAAGCCAGGTTCGCCTCGGCTGTATCCGGTATGGTGAAGGTGTCTTTGGAAAAACTGACCGCGATAGATCGGTCGGCCGCAACCTGACTGAAGGTATAGCTTGAAAGTGTCCCTTTGGATACTCCATCGATTTTGACATCCGACACATGATAGCCGGTGTCCGGAGTGAAGATAAATAATTGTTCGCTCCCATGAGGTATGCTGATGTCCCCATCCGGTGAAATAGTGCCGTTTGCACCGGCAACAGCGGCGATCGTATGGGTGTCTATGGCAAAATCGGCGCGGATGGTATGGTTGGATGCGACTTGATCGAAGGTGTACATGTTCAGCGCTCCGACCGAGACCCCATCAATGGCTACATCGGCAATATGATACCCGGTATCAGGCGAGATAGCGAAAGATTGATCGTTGCCCGCATCGACTGTAACCGGATCGTTCGGCGAGATCGATCCGTATTCGCCGGATTCTACCGAAATGGTGTAGGTCGTAACCGGAGGTGGCGAGGATTGAGCCGTCAGAACGGTGATCTCGTTGGAATCGGCGCTTTCATCCAATCCTGTATACGCCCGTGCAACAAAATAGTATAGTTGGTTATCATTCAGGTCATCGATGGTGGCGGTGCTGCCCGTGCCCGTCCAGACAGCCCGACTGTAGTCGTATGCCTGGCCCTCCGGGCGCTGGTAGATGCGGTATCCTTCAGGCGTCGGGATGTTCGGGTCCCATGCCATTGTCACCTGGGCGGCAAGTGACGTCATGGGTGTTATAAAAAGGATGCAAAATAAAACTGCTAATGTGCATATAAGATACCTGGCTGGAGTGTAAAACCATGCTGACATGCGATATCCTCCGTGAAAAGTTCGACAAGCGGTGGATCCACGGAGGATGCAACCGTTTGCCTTCGGCGATCCTGCTACCATGTCTTCTTTTGAGAAGATTTAGGCCAGCGATTTTGCGTCCCACGCTTTCGCGTGGTTTGCCATTATCGAGCAGTTCGGTAAAGACTGATCTACGTTAATTTTAAAGCAATTTTATTGCCAATAAAGGAACAAATATGATCCAAAAAAAATCAGTGTGTCTGTTCACACTCATCATGCTCATCATACTTACAGTCTTTCCACCAATTTCATTGGCCATGGATGAAAAACACCTCGGTCCCATTCAAAAGAATAATATGCTCACAAATTCCATAGGGATGGAGTTCGTTCATGTGCCTCCTGGGAATTTCTTAATGAGGAAGCCCTTTAGATGAACCGGGTCGAGAAGATAATGAAACGCTGCATCAGGTGGTATTGACAAAAGGCTTTTTCATCCAAACGACCGAAGTCACCCAAAAACAATGGCAAGCAGTTATGGGGGGACTTCCCCTTTATCTCAGAAAGTGTGATGCCAATTGCCCAGTGGACCGCATATCTTGGAATGATGCGCAAGATTTTATTGAAAAGTTAAACAATCTTGAGAAAACTCATAGGTACAGACTGCCTACTGAAGCTGAATGGGAGTATGCTGCAAGGGCAGGAAGTAAAACTGCGTTTGCAAATGGAAGGATATCCAAACTCGATTGCGGTTATGATGTCAATCTTTTCAAAATCGGATGGTACTGTGGCAATTCAAGCAAATTTCCGCATCATCTGGTAGCTCAAAAATCTCCGAATGCATGGGGATTGTATGATATGCATGGCAGTGTATGGGAGTGGTGCGCGGATTGGTTCAGTGACTATCCTGAAGAGTCTGTCATCGATCCTACTGGGCCGCCAGATGGCTCGGAGCGTGTGCTCAGGGGGGGCTCATCGGCTGACGAAGCCAGAGCGTGCCGATCTGCTAATCGTATCGGCATGAGGCCTGATATCAGATTCGATAATATCGGACTTCGCCTTTTGAAAACCCCATAAATAGCAGCTTGAAGCCACGATAATTATTTCGCCCAACCCAACTGAGGTAAACCCAAATTGAGCGATTGTCGAGCTTGCCGCAGAACCAAGAAAGCTGGCATTCCGCTATAGTGGGCTATGCGGGATGTCGGCTGACACCGGTTATGCGGTGAAATCGGCAATCCCAACGGGTTTCAATTTTTTAAGATCGGTAAACCGCCAAAGCAAAGCATACAAACCAATTATGGTATCTGTAAAAAATTGAAACGCTCAGTTTGGGGTAAAATATGTAGCAATACAGACGCTATTAAAAATGAATCCTTATCTGAAACGGCGTATTGATAGCGAGGCACGATTTGCTTGATCAAACCCAGATTGTCGAGAAGCTTCAGCAGGTCGATGAAGCCATCGGCAGAATGGAGCGTCGATTTGCGGACATTCACACACCAGATGACTTTTTGGACACACCTGCAGGCCTTGACCACCAATCAACTATCCGCGGCAATCCGTGTAAATCCGTGTCCTATGAAATATCTTTTCGGCCCTGACCCGGCAACTCCGTTTGTGTCCATGACACTACTATTTGCTTGAACCTCAGAAGGAACTCTCGCTTATGACATCGGGTTGCGTGATGTGCCAAATCTGATCCAGTCGAAGGCTGCCATAACACGTTTTCGTCCCTGTTAGTTGGATTCTCTCATTATTTGCAATCAGTTGACAAACTTATAATATAAGTTTAAAAACAACCCATGAAGCAAATCCGATGGCGACCAAAAGCCCTGCGACAGCTCCGGAAGATAAAAAGCCACAAAGCACAGGGCTCCATCTATGATGCGGTTGAAACATTGAGATTTTTTCCCGATTGCGCCAATGTAAAAAAACTGTCCAACCGTGATGATTACCGGCTGCGAGTAGGCAGATGGCGCATTATTTTTACGGCCGCGCTTGAGATTATATGTATTGAAGAGGTGAAAAAAAGAGATGAGCATACTTACTAACGCACAAATCATCGAAAAAAATGGAAAACCTATCTTTGCCGTCATCCCATATGAAGATTATCTTGCCCTTCTACCAGAAGAAAGTGATCAAACGATCCCCCATGAAGTGGTAGGCCTTGTGATCAAAAAGAAAATGAACCTGGTGAAAGCGTGGCGGACCCACTTGAAAATGAGCCAAAAAGATGTCGCCAGGAAAGCAGGTATCTCCCAGGCAGCACTTTCTCAGATGGAAAAAACCGACAACGATCATCGTACCGCCACCCTTGAAAAGCTTGCCAACGCGTTGGGGCTATTCGTTGATCAGTTGAAAGACTGAAGGCGTTGTCAAACACTTAATTCCTTTTAGAGGAATTGTGATTCCCGCAATTCAAAACCGTCTTTATTGCCCCGAATGGTTCTGCCTTCCCTACCTTTTACCTTCCACCTATCAACTATCCGCGGCAATCCGTGTAAATCCGTGTCCTATGAAATATCTTTTCGGCCGTTCACAATATCGAATATTCACAGACCTCTTATGAAAAACCTCAAATATTTTCAAGTATCCTGAACAAATCTTGAGTTGACAGTGGTCCGACACCTATTTTTTTAGCAAAGTGTACAGTCAAGTCCGTCTTCGGGCATTTCAAGTGTGAAATAATCGTAAATAGGAACACTAAAGTCCACAATTTTTTCACAGAAGGTCATTTAACTGGGGTGGCTAAAAAGCAGGTGAAAGGTATAAGGTTAAAGGTTTCGTTTGGTGGGTATAGTTCGTCCAATTTGCTTTATTTGTATCGTAAAACATGCTCTACGCACTTCTCTTAATTTCCCTCTCAGAAATTAAGTTTCAGGCAGTGAAACTCACCGAAGGTGACAGCGCAGTGTATTTCACCGGTCCAACAACACCCTTCGCGTCCTCCGCGTCTCGAGCGCAGCGGGCGGTGAATTCTTTTCTTGTCCCTATCAGCCGAAGGCTGCACATAAACACCCCTATCCGTGTTCATCCGCGTTTATCCGTGTCCAATTAAAATTCTTTTCAGCCGAAGGCTGCTTATATAACCTGTCCGTGTCCGTCCGTGTGTGTCCGTGGCCAATAAAATCTGTGGCTAAATCAATTCAGACAGCCGTTTCAACGAAAACACCCCATCCAACCCCTTCACCGACTTGGGTTTCTTCTCATGCTTGGATTGAAACAGGTGCTTGAACTGCTGGTAGGTAACCGAAACGTACTCCCGTGACCCGATAATCCCGGAATCCGTAAAATACCGCGTCCGATATAAAAACCGATCCGTCCGACTGATTTCAAAATCTCTTTTCCGTTCTTTTTCAACAGTCTTTTCATCAATGGTTTTTACGTATTGTTTATCCGAAGGTAGAATCGCTCCCGTCTCATAAACATATTCCCGATAACGCCGTACCCGCTCTTTTTCGCTTTTTACGTTGAATTCCTTTAGTCCAAAATCAGTGGAAAGAAATCCATCCTTGTTGTTCGTCTGAATATGATATCCCAATGAATTCCAGCGGTAATCTTCAGGCCGTTCAACAATGCCGGCCCGCACAGGATTGAGATCGATGTAGGCCAAACAGTTGATAAGCGTCTCACCTTTTTCAACAATCACGCTTTTAAAGCGATCCCCCCAGAAGTATCCCCGCCGTCCGTGGCGTTTGTTGTAGAACCGGGTAAAATTGACCTTGATCTCGCGGACAAACTCGGAAAGACTGGCAAGCTTTTCCCGGATAAACGGCAACTGTCCCTCCCCTACCGCCGCTTTCTTTTCACCATAGAATAGTTCCAGCCGCTCTTTAACCTCTTCGTCCGAAAAGCGGTCCTCCGGAATCATCTTTACAAGAAGGTGAAAGTGGTTCCCCATCAAAGAGAACCCGAACACTTCGGTAAAAAACAAACCGGACATGCGTTTGATCAAATCCAGCAAAAAATCTTTCTCGAACGCCTCCAAAGGAAATCCATCCAGCGCCGTTCTGGACATTACATGATAAACCGCTGTCTGATTTTGAACAACCATCCGGGATACGCGTGGCATGATGCCCTCCCCTTTTCATTATTCATTCGATGTTTGGCTTTCTTTTGGTCCTGTCTAAACAGCTACAGCCTATCGTCTAACAACCTGGTTTTAGCGTCCGTGTTCGTCTGTGTATGTCCGCCTGCCCCGTTTAATTCACCCCAGTGAGAAGCGCAGCGAATTAAACCGGGGTAGCTAAATTTTTATCCGGATAAAGCCAAACCGCTTCCTTCCCAATTGTATCGACAAATCGACCACCTTTTTTCCGCATATCTTGCCACTCTTCCGTCGTATAGATAAGGATATCGGTTGGTACTGGAAGCGTATCAAAATCCCACGCAAGTGGTCTTTTTTCAAAAGGTATTGAAGAATCTTGTATAATAACGATAAGATCGAGGTCGCTTCCGACGCCCCAATTATCTTTAGCAAACGATCCGAAATATCCCAGCTTGACTATTTCTGGATGTGTTGCGATCTGTTTTTTAAGCCATTGCCGAAGTACTTTCTTTACTTCGTCACGACGCGGCCATTTGAGCACCGGCGAATTCAATGATCTCACTGGCATATTTAATCCCATCTGCGCTTTGCAAGGGTCCGTAATGCTCGAATGGTGCTCCCTCAGGATGGCCATTGGCATATCTGGTAGGAATATAAAAGGCGTCAAGCACTTTTGCTTTATCTATCAGCTCTTCCGGAACTGCTATGGGCAGTTCTTTAAGCAAACGTGCGACAATGTGCCCCCAAGCTTCTTGAGAAAGGCTCAAATGGAGGGCCTTCAATGCCTTTTCGGCAGCCTGTTGGGCTGCGAAACATGCCCATTCGTGGCGCTCCTCAGCCCTTGAAGATTTGGCTTGTTCCAAATCTCTTTTTGCTTGCTTGAACCAGTCTCTCGCTCGATCTGGCATTTGCAACCTCCGATAAGAAGTAAGCCAATCATTCTTGACCAATCATACTGAAAACTATTTCAAATTTTCTCGGGTGTCAATCAATTTGTATAAAGTACCTGTCCCTCTTTGTCCCAGTCTTGGCCCGTCCCCAATGCCAACCCTATCTGATTGAGGCTCAAAACTATGGAAGGATGCTCGTTGAGAAGGACGCCAACCGTTTCCGGATCCGTCTTTGTCCTTTTTATTGGTGATTGGTGGTAATCTCCGCGAACTCCGCGCCTCGAACAACGAAGTGGGCGGTGATAGAGAGTCATATAAAAACGCATAATTTCATCCCCGTTCCCAACTACTCGCCTCGAAATAGGAAGCCCGCTTCAAGACATGATTTTTCTACTTGATTCTTACGTCATATTGACGTATTTTAGAACCCATGAGAGACCAAATCGACATCTCAAAAAGGGCCCGAAAAGACCTGAAAAAAGTCCCGAAACACATCGTGAAAACCTTTCAAAGGTGGGCGTTGCTTGTTGAGGAAGTCGGTCTTGTGGAAGTTCGAAAAATAAAAGGCTTTCATGACGAACCCCTTGTCGGAGACCGGTCCGGCCAAAGGTCAGTTCGTTTGTCAAAGGCATATCGGCTGTTTTATGTCGCGTTGCCTGATGGAGAGATCAATATCGTCACCGTGTTGGAGGTAAACAAACATGAATACTAACCCAAAATACGGGCTGAATGAATTTGAAAAGGAGCATGGCCCCCTGACATTCGGCGAGGCCCTGGAAAGCTATCGCCTGGGTGAAGAAATCAGTCAGTCCGACATGGCAAGGAAAATCGGCATTTCCGCTCAAAGCCTTTGCGACATCGAAAAAGGCCGGCGGATCCCTGCACCAAAGAGGGCTGCCAGGATCGCACAGGTCATCGGGGAGCCCGAAATGTTCTGGATAAAATTGGCCCTGCAGGATAGCCTCAGAAGAGAGGACCTCAATTTTAATGTATCCTTGAGCCCTTCAGCGGTTCCTGTTGATATGGAAATGGTATAAAAATTAAGATCTGAACCTGTTGTCACCCTTCAGTTAAATTTACGCAAGTGAAGAGCAAAGAGAATTTAACCAAGGTGGCTAAAAAAACTCTGCGTCCTTTGCGCCTCGAACAGAGTAGGCGGTGAAAAAAAGCAAGTGGGTAGATAGAAGGCTGAAGCTTGTCAGGGCGGAATGAATTCTTTCGTTTGCCTATCAGCTATCAGCGCTGAGCTATGAGCTATTTTGTCCGCCTGCCCCGTTTAATTCCGTAGGACGAGCGAAGCGAATTTAACCGGGGTGGCCAATAAAATCTGTAGCTAAATCAATTCAGACAGCCGTTTCAACGAAAACACCCCATCCAACCCCTTCACCGACTTCGGCTTCTTCTCATGCTTGGATTGAAACAAGTGTTTGAACTGCTGATAGGTTATCGAGACGTACTCCCGCGATCCAATAATCCCCGAATCCGTAAAATATCGCGTCCGATATAAGAACCGATCCGTCCGACTGATTTCAAAATCTCTTTTCCGCTCTTTTTCAACAGTTTTTGCTTTGATTGTCTTAATGTAAGGTTTGTTTGAAGGTAAAATCGCTCCCGTCTCATAAACATATTCCCGATAACGCCTCACCCGCTCCTTTTCACTTTTCACATTGAATTCCGATAGTCCGAAATCGGTGGAGAGAAAGCCGTCCTTGTTATTGGACTGCATATGGTAACCCAATGAATTCCAGCGATAATCTTCCGGGCGTTCGACAATGCCGGCCCGGACAGGATTGAGATCGATGTAGGCCAGACAGTTGATCAGCGTCTCCCCTTTTTCGACGATCACGCTTTTAAAGCGATCCCCCCAGAAGTATCCCCGGCGGCCGTGGCGTTTGTTGTAAAACCGTGTAAAATTGACCTTGATCTCGCGGACAAACTCGGAAAGACTGGCAAGCTTTTCCCGAATAAACGGCAACTGCCCCTCCCCTACCGCCGCTTTCTTTTCACCATAGAATAGTTCCAGCCGCTCTTTGACCTCTTCGTCCGAATAGCGATCCTCCGGAATCATTTTCACCAAAAGGTGAAAGTGGTTTCCCATCAAGGAGAAGCCGTAACACTTCGGTGAAAAACAAACCGGACATGCGCTTGATCAAATCCAGCAAGAAATCCTTTTCGAAGGCCTCCAACGGAAACCCGTCAAGCGCCGTCCTGGACATTACATGATAAACCGCTGTCTGATTATGGATAACCATCCGGGAAACGCGTGGCATGATGCCCCCCCAATCAACCATTGGAAAATTGTTTTCACAGCCGAAGGCTGCTTAAAATTTGTCCGTGTTCGTCTGTGTGTGTCCGCCTGCCCCGTTCAATTCCAAAGGACGAGCGCAGCAGATTTAATTGGGGCCTGCCCCGTTAAATTCACGCCAGTGAGGAGCGCGAAGCGGATTTAACCGGGGTGGCTCAAAAGCAGGTGAAAGGTATAAGGTTAAAGGTTTCGTTTGGTGGGTATAGTTCGTCCAATTTGCTTTATTTGTATCGTAAAACATGCTCTACGCACTTCTCTTAATTTCCCTCTCAGAAATTAAGTTTCAGGCAGTGAAACTCACCGAAGGTGACAGCGCAGTGTATTTCACCGGTCCAACTAACCCTTTGCGTCCTCTGCGTCTCGAGCGCAGCGGGCGGTGGATTTTGTCTCTTTCAGCCGAAGGCTGCACATAAACACCCCTATCCGTGTTCATCCGCGTTTATCCGTGTCCAATTAAAATTCCTTTCAGCCGAAGGCTGCTTAACAACTTGTCCGTGTCCGTTCGTGTGTGTCCGTGGCCAATAAAATCTGTGGCTAAATCAATTCAGACAGCCGTTTCAACGAAAACACCCCCTCCAGCCCCTTCACCGACTTCGGCTTTTTCTCATGCTTTGATTGAAACAAGTGCTTAAACTGTTGGTAGGTAACCGAAACGTACTCCCGTGACCCAATAATCCCCGAGTCAGTAAAGTACCGCGTCCGATATAAAAACCGATCCGTCCGACTGATCTCAAAATCCCGCTTCCGCTCTTTTTCGACGGTATTTGCTTTGATAGTCTTAATGTAGGGCTTGTCTGAAGGAAGAATCGCCCCGGTCTCATATACATATTCCCTGTATAGCCTTACCCGCTCTCTTTCGCTTTTTACGTTGAATGCTTTCAAGCTTGCCCGGTGCAATTCACAAGTTGACAGCGAAGCGCATTTCACTTGGCCAAAATCGGTGGAAAGGAACCGATCCTTATTGTTCGTCTGCATATGGTAGCCCAATGAATTCCAGCGGTAATCTTCAGGCCGCTCGACAATGCCGGCCCGCACAGGGTTGAGATCGATGTAGGCCAGACAGTTGATCAGCGTCTCACCTTTTTCAACGATCACGCTTTTAAAGCGATCCCCCCAGAAATAGCCCCGCCGTCCGTGGCGTTTGTTGTAGAACCGGGTAAAATTGACCTTGATCTCGCGGACAAACTCGGAAAGACTGGCAAGCTTTTCCCGAAGAAAGGGCAACTGTCCCTCCCCTACCGCCCCTTTCTTTTCACCATAGAATAGTTCCAGCCGCTCTTTGACCTCTTCGTCCGAATAGCGATCCTCCGGAATCATTTTAACGAGAAGGTGAAAGTGGTTTCCCATCAAAGAGAACCCGAACACTTCGGTAAAAAATAAACTGGACATGCGTTTGATCAATTCAAGCATGAAATCCTTCTCGAAAGCCTCCAGGGGAAACCCGTCAAGCGCCGTTCTGGACATTACATGATAAACGGCTGTCTGATTGTGGATAACCATCCGGGATACGCGCGGCATGCTCCCCTCCCCTTTTCATTATTCATTCGATGTTTGGCTTTCTTTTGGTCCTGTCTAAACAGCTACAGCCTATCGTCTAACAACCTGGTTTTAGCGTCCGTGTTCGTCTGTGTGTGTCCGTGGCTAATCAAGTAATGGTCTGTTTTTCATTTCAGTCTCGATTGAAGCCATTTTTTCAAAGAAGCTTGACTCTCTCCTGATGGTCTGCCGGCCAATATACCTTCTACACTTATATCTTCGTCAACATTTTCCCAGTGAATTCCATGCCCTTTTCCAATCAGGCGCCAATTCGCCCTTTCTTCCTTGCTTGCGTGTAACAATCTCGGATACCACGCAACTGGCACCGATACCGTTCTACCATCATCGAGTTCGACTGTAAGTGTATCTTCGTCAATGAACACACTTACGGCATGTGGAACATCCATCTTAACTGCTAAAGTAGCCATTCCATGCCTCCATCAATTCAATCTGGTGCTTTTTAATAATGGACAATATCTTACCAATCTCAGAACGACTGAAGCCCCCGCTATTTTCAAGCCTGATTGGATCAAGCCATACCTTGGCAATATTATCGTCAGCTTCGATGTGGACATGTATAGGCTCATTCCGGTCGCTGGAATAAAAGAAAAACCGATATCGTCTGTAGGGAGTCAGAATTTATAACCAAGCATTAGGGATAATTTTTCACACAAGATTGACAGACAAGCCGGGATGGTCGAATTAAATGAGCCTCGTTTCAGGGGCTTTTTTATTTCAATGAAACAGGGCGGAGGAGTTCGCGGCTCCACCCGCCCTGAAAACACCGGGATCAACAGATCCCAATTAACAGTACATCCCCATGATAATCTGTGTTTCAGTCAATCTCAAGCAGCTTTTTAAACAGCAGCGAAATTATCCCTGGCCGCGTCCCGATACCTGCCCGCAATGCAGTATTGGCGGTTTATGGGGGCATGGCTTCGTATTGGCCTACTTCGATGATTTACCCGCCGGTGTTTTCCTGCGCCGGTTCCGATGCCCCCACTGCGGGTGTGTCATTCGGCTCAGGCCCAAAGGGTTCTTTCGCCGTTTCCAAGCATCAATAGCGACAATCCGCTCCAGTCTGACAAGGCGGCTTACCGGTGATCGCTATCTGTCGGGCATATCGGTAAGCCGTCAGCGCCACTGGCTAAACGGACTCACCCGCAACGTGATGGCTCGTCTGGGCATTCACTGGCGTGGCCGGTTGCTCGAAGGGTTCGAGCATTTGATGGCTTGCGGTTATGTGCCGGTAGCCAGTGCCGTTTAATCAGCCCGCCTTTTTGGGGTTGCATCACCCTACCGAAGGCTGCCGTGGCCGGGCATCCAAATCTGTCGTAAAGCGATTCTCCAAACCCTAAAAAGGAGGATTTTATGACAGAGGATGAGAAAAAGCAGGTAGCCGCCTTTCGTTTCGGGGTGATCTGCGATTTGGTCAACGGCGTTCAACTGGCTTCCGGTGAGCAGGAACAGTTGATCCGGGACAAGTGCGCCCGCAAATGGCAGATCCCCTTTTCCAACAAAACCCGGATCGGCCGGTCGACGATTTTACGCTGGATGCGGGTTTACAAAAACAGCAACGGACGTCTGGAAGCGTTGTATCCGGCCGCGCGTTCGGACCGGGGAAAAAGCCGGGCCTTGGATCAGGACACCGCCCTGGCTTTAATCCAACTGCGGCGAGAACTGCCCAAAGTCACGATCAAGCAGTTGATCGGGCAGATGAATCGGCGTCGCCTGGTTGTGCCGTGGACAAAGCTGAGCCCATCGACGGTCTATCGCCTTTTGCGCCGCCACGGTCTTACCGGACCATCGGCCACGAAGCCGGTCGATCGCAGAAAGTTCGAGGCCGAGCTGCCCAACGACCTGTGGCAAAGCGATGTCATGCACGGGTGTCAGATCCGCGTTGACGGGAAAAATCGCAAATCATACCTGATCGCCATCATCGACGACCATTCCCGGCTGATCACCCATGGCCAGTTTTATCTGTCCGAAAACCTGGCCTGTTATCTGGATTGCCTGGAACATGCGCTTTCAAAAAGGGGGCTGCCCCGCAAATTATATGTGGACAACGGTCCGGCATTCCGCAGTCGTCACCTGGAGCATGTGACCGCCAGCCTGGGGATTGCCCTGATCCACGCCAAACCTTACCAGCCACAGGGGAAGGGAAAAATCGAACGCTTCTTTCGGACCGTACGCAACGATTTTATGTTCCGCTTCAAAGGCCGTACGCTCATCGAACTCAACGCCGCGTTCGAGGTATGGCTCAATCGTATCTACCACCAGCGCCAACACGGGGGTACCGGCCAGACACCGTTTGCCCGCTTTACCGACAACCTGGGGTGTTTGCGACCGGCGCCCGACAACCTGACCGATCACTTCAGACAACGGGTCCGGCGCAAAGTCGCCAAAGACCGCACGATAACACTTGACGGCCAGTTGTTCGAAGCGCCGGTGGCCCTGATCGGCCGGCAGGTCGAACTGCTCTATCACACGCAGCGTCCCGACCAGGTGGAGGTCATCTTTAAACAACGATCCTACGGCATGGCCCGGCTGGTCCAGTTGCATGTCAATTGCCGGGTCAAACGCGATAAGAACCACCACACCCAAATCGTCAGCGCCGATACGGTACAGCTTTATCGCGGCGGCAACCTGTTCGGAAAGGAGCGGCGATGATCAACTATCGGCATTTCTTCGGCCTCGAAAAAGAGCCCTTCAAGGCGGATCTCGACCCGAACGAGATCCTGAAAACCGATGAACTGTCCGGTGTGGCCAGCCGATTTGATTATGTTGTTCGCATCGGCGGCATCGCCGTGGTCACCGGTGAAATCGGTTCCGGCAAGTCCACGGCGCTGCGGTATGCCCAAACGACGCTGCACCCGGCCGAGCACAAGCCCCTTTATGTGGTGGCAACCAGCGGTTCCATTCTGGAGTTGTATCGTCAAATTGCTTTCGAAATGGGATTGGCCCGGGCCTCCAGTTCCAAAGCGGCCATGACGACCTTGCTGCGCACGGAAATCACCAGCCTGGTGGTGGACAAGAAAATCAAGCCCGTGCTGACCATCGACGAAGCTTCCTTGCTGCGTCTGGAAGTATTGGCCGAACTGCACACCTTGTGTCAGTTCGAAAAGGACTCCAAGCACTTTTTGCCCGTGCTCCTGGCCGGACAATCGAGCCTGGTGGATAAATTGACCTACCGCAGCTCCGAACCCCTGGCTTCACGGGTTGTTGCCAGAAGTCATCTGGAAGGTCTCGACCTGGAAGGAATGCATCGCTATCTGGCCCACCACCTGAATCTGGCTGGAATAAAAACCAGCCCTTTTGAAGAGGCGGCGATTACCGCCATCCATCAAGGATCGGGAGGGCTATTGAGAAAAGCCAATCACCTGGCGCGGGGATCGTTGATTGCCGCTGCCA
>CAVPJR010000030.1:0-49349 GCA_963705435.1 uncultured delta proteobacterium
GCTATGTTTTTCAATCAGATTTTAACTTTAAAAACCTTCGATTATAATAGCTAATATTGATCTATGTCTGATTCATTGTTTAAGAATTCCATTTGTTGCAGGAGGGTTTTTCTGATACTTCCTGCCTGAAAAAAAGGCCAATTAAAATAACGGTCATCACTCATCAAATCCCATTCCACTGAACCGTTCAAGCACCGCACGATCCACCAACCAGTCGCCACCCTGTCTGGCAAATAGCAGTCGAAGGCGATAGAGATCGGCAGTATCTCCTACTTTTTCAAGCCAGGTCTTGGGGTGGTCACGGCGCTTTTCAAGGCCCGGGAGGTTGTGCTCCTATGTGGGAAAAAAAAGCATATCGTGAGATTGAGGGACGGGGAATTCTCGGCGTGGTTTTCAGCTGTGGTCTGTTTTCGGTCTTCGGTTATCCGACCTCTGTTCGTCGGGCCGCAATGGCCACCCAACCCTCCTTTTCCTGATCCTCAACCACCGTGAAACCCTGTTCCTGCAAACCTGAAAATACAGCAGCTTTTTTGGCCGTGATAATGCCGGAACAGATGAGTATGCCGTTTTGCTTCAGCACGGCAGTCACATCCGGTAGTAATTTCATGATGACTTCGGCCAAGATGTTGGCGGCCACCACATCGACGGTCCGGTTCACCCCGTCTACGAGGTTGCCGGAGGAAAGGGTGAACTCCTTGCGGTCAATGTGGTTGGCCAGCAGGTTCTTCTCGGCCACGCTCACGGCCACCTCGTCGTTGTCCACGCCGCAGACGGTTCCTGCACCCAGTTTGGCGGCGGCGATCATCAGGATGCCCGATCCGGTGCCCACGTCCAGAAAGGCGTCGCCGGGCTTGAGATGGGTCTGGATCATGCGGATGCACAGGGCTGTGGTAGCATGGGAGCCGGTGCCAAAGGCCATTCCCGGATCGATTTCCAGGATGATCTCTTGCGGTCCGGCCGTGTACTCCCGCCAGGTGGGCTTGACCACGATCGTGTCGGTGATCTTCTCCGGCCAGAAATACTCCTTCCAGGCCTCGGCCCAGTCCTGCTCGTCGATGCGGGTGTATTCAACACGGGTGTTGATGCGGGTGACGCGCGCCAGCCGCTGCAGCGCCGCTTCGAGGGTTTTGCACTTGTCGCCCGAACCTTGCGTGTCTGCAAAATAGCCCGTGACGCCGGGTGTTTTTGGGGGGGGACGGCATCTTCACCCCAGTCCTGCTCCGTGTCCATGTCCGGGTCGTCCACGACGACGCCCTTCAGGTCCAGATCGTAGAAGATATCGGCCACCAGGTCTGTCGCCAGAGCGCGGTCCGGGCTGTCGAAGGTCACTTTTGCGGCAATCCATTTCATGACGGTTCCCTATGCAGTCTGAAGGAAAAGTTCCTTCGGCGGGTTGAAATAGCCGTACTGAAGATCGGGAAAGCGCTTGCGGATCATCTGCAGCAGCGGCGCCATTCCTACGGGCGGGCCGAGGGGGGTGACGGTGTTCATTGCCTGGAGATAGCGTTGGGGATCAAAGTTGAGGTTACGCCATTGAATTTGGTGCACCGGGTGCTTTTCCAAAAAGACAAACAACGCCGCCGCTTCTTCGGGACTGTCGGTAAAGCCCGGACAGTTCAGATAGTTGATGGCCACGTGCCTGCCTTTGGCGATGGCCAGGTCGATGCTTTCCACGACTTGTGAAAAGCGATATCCCTTGGGACGAAAATAGGCGGTGTAGCAGGCTTCCCGAACCGAATTCATGCTCACACGCAGGCTGTCCAGCCCGGCATCCAGAAGCGGTGCCAGCAGATGCGGCAGGCTGGCGTTGGTGTTCAGGTTGATGGTTCCCTGTGCGGTTTTTTCACGGATCCGGGCAATTGCCGGGCCGATGGTCCGGGCCGCCATGAGCGGATCGCCTTCGCATCCCTGACCGAAGCTCACCACGCTGTTTTCTACGCGTGCAATGTGGGCCAGGGCCACGTCGGCGATCTCTTCCACCGACGGAGTGAAGGCGATGCGGTTCTGGCTGCTGGTTATCCGATCGTTATGCTGCAGGGAGATGCAGCCCAGGCAACGGGCATTGCAGGCGCGCGAGGTGGGCAGGGGCGCCTCGTAACGGCCCAAGAAGAAATTCTTGCCTGCCGGGCAGCCGTAGGTCAACGCGCAGTGCTCCAGATGCCTTACCAGACGGTTGTCCGGCAACTGCCTTCGCATTTGTTCGACGCCGGACACGATGCTTTCCCTGGGCATTCGCCGCAGGTCCTGGCGGGGTTCTATATCCACCACGATGCCCGCCGATCTGAATCCCTGACCCTGCCAGCCTACCGCACCGTAGGAAAACAAGGGTAGAATGGCTGCGCCGGGGCGCTCTTCGTAGGCGCAGGTTCGGGTCAGTACCACGCCGGGAGAGTTAAAGGCCGCCACCGGAAAAATTCGTGAGCCCGGTTCATAGGGGTTACGTTCGACAGGCCCTATTTGCCCGGTTTCCAGCTCCATGACCACGGGCACCCGGTCCGGCAGGAACATCAATTCACTGCCGTAAGGCAATTCAATGGTGTCTCCCGTGGTCATGGGCGCCAGCAGCTGTCCGTCGGCACCCACGGCGGCAAATCCTTCCAGGTCGAAGATCTCACCTTGTTCATTGGCCACCACGGCAACCAGCAGTCCAGGCTTTTTACCCGCTTCAGGTTTGCTTTTTCTGGGCGATCGTTGGGGTCTTTTCATGGGTTGGCCTTTTGGGCCGGCAAACGATACAGCGGCGCCAAGCGCCCTGGCGCAACACCAGCTAAAATGCCGACGGCAAGGATGGTGTTGATCAGCGTGGTTCGCATTGGCCCCAGGCGCTGCCACCGTCGGCCGGAGGTGACAGCTGCGGCCGGAGCCATGGCGATGCGGCCATGGCGGGCCATCCGGCGAACCAGGTAGAGGTCTTCGGCGAGGGGTACATCCGGAAACCCGCCAACTGCGGCGAAATCGCGTTGGCGCAGGAACAACCCCTGGTCGCCGTAAGGCAGGTTGAGCCAGCCGGCGCGCAGGTTGGTGCAAAAAGCGATGCATCGCATGGCTGGCGTATGGATGTCCGTTGCAAAGCGAAACGCCCCCAGTCGGGTGCGCCGGTCCATCAGGGTTTCGAACACATGATCCACATAATTGCGGGGCAGTTGGGTGTCTGCGTGGAGAAAAAGCAGCACCTCGCCTCGCGCGGCGGCCGCTCCCCGGTTTTGCTGGCCGGCCCGGCCCGGCCGACCTGCGACAATGCGGGCGTCGAGGGAGCTGGCAATTTGCACGGTGCGGTCCGTGCTGCCGCCGTCGGAGACGATGATTTCCGCATCGGGGGATGCAGCGGCGGCCAGGGTTCGAGGCATCTGTTGCGCTTCATCAATCGTGGGAATGATCACCGACAGGTAGGGTGGCGGCACATGATCGCTGCCCCATTCCCGGGCCAAATCGTCCGGCGTGTCCAAATCGTTCAGCGGCGCCAGCATATGGGACGTCATCCCTTTTTTGCGGGCCAAGGCCAGGGACCTTTCCAACACATCCGGTCGGCTCCACACGATGTCGGCGAAGATGTTTGCGGGTTTTGCCATGCCCACCAGCCAATAGCCGCCATCGATGCTCGGCCCAAAAACCAGGTGGCTTTCATGCAGCGCGCTGAAGGCCTCCTCCAATAGTTCAGTCGTCAGTCCGGGAATGTCCGTCCCAACTAGCACCACCCGGCGGGCACCGACATCAAACGCGCGCTGCATGGCCAGGTGCATGCGACGGCCAAGGTCCCCGGTCGTCTGAGCCAGATATCGGATTGGCCTGCCGCCCAACCATTGGCAAAGCTGGTGCGCATTGCCGCCGTCATGGCAGAACACCAGCCGGGCACCGATCCGCATCGCCGCTTGGCGGGCGGTTGCCACGGTTTTTTCGGCCAGTCGTTTCTGAAGTGCCGCAGCACCGGCCGGCCCTAAGGCAGGGATCAGACGGGTTTTGGTCATTCCGACCCGAGGGTATCGACCGAAAACGATCAGATGGGCGGATTCGGCTGGATTTAACACAGTTCTCCTAAAAGGCGTCGGCTCTGCAAACATCTGTTGGCATGGGTTGTACGCCTTTTTGATCTATCATATCCTGCGGTCTAAGTACATCCGTTAGCAGCGCGTGGATGGCCCTTTGCCGCCGCAACGGGATTCCCAAAAAACAACTTGACCCTGGCGGTTCTTTGGGATATGGCTCATATCCAGTGGACAGGCTGAAGCTTGTCTTTTCCATTGCAAAAAGCGAACAATCCGTAAATTTAGGCCACGAAGGTTTCCGTCCAGAAGGACGGGTGACGTCGCGGCCTTTTTTGTTTCTGCTGGCGGCCGACGGATGGATTCGCTAATGGTGGCTTCTAATCTTTAATTGGCCAATCGATTTGAGTCACAACCCATCTTATGACATATTATACAAAGCGGAGGAAATCGATGCGTTCATTTAAAACGGGTGTAAGATCAGCAATCGCAGCATCTGTGGTCCTGTTTTCCAGCCCGGCTATGGCTCATTTCGGCATGCTGATTCCTTCTGACAGCATGGTGATGCAGGCGGACAGTCGCACGATCAATTTAACCCTCTCTTTTTCCCACCCTATGGAAATGGTCGGCATGGAGCTGGAAAAGCCCAAGGTCTTTGCGGTGTCGGTCAATGGAAAAAACCAGGAGCTACTTGGTATACTGAAACCTGCCAAGGTGATGGATCATGCGGCCTGGACTGCCGATTACCCCATCAAACGCCCCGGCGTCTACATGTTCCACATGGAGCCCCAGCCTTACTGGGAGCCGGCCGAAGACTGCTTCATCGTGCACCTGACCAAAACCGTGGTCACCGCTTTCGGCGATGACGAGGGCTGGGATGCGGAGTTGGGCTTGAAGACCGAGATCGTGCCACTCTCTAAACCCTACGGCCTTTATGCGGGCAATGTGTTCCAGGGGATTGTGAAAATGGACGGCAAACCGGTTGCCTACGCCGACGTGGAAGTGGAGTATTACAACCGGGACAAGACCGTCCACGCACCCACGGACTATATGATCACCCAAACCGTCAAGGCCGACGGCAACGGCCTTTTTACCTATTCCGCACCTGTTTCGGGATGGTGGGGGTTTGCCGCCTTGAACACAGCAGACTACACGATCAAGCATGACGGCAAGGACAAGGATGTGGAGATGGGTGCCGTGATCTGGGTATACTTTCACGATTGGAAATAATCGACGATGCACATTTCAGAAGGTGTATTGAGCGGGCCGGTGCTGGTTGCCGGGGCGGCCGTGGCCTTGGCCGGTACGGCCATCGGCCTGAAAAAACTGGCCTTGGACCGCGTGGCCCAGGCCGGTATGCTTTCTTCCGCTTTTTTCGTGGCATCGCTGATCCATGTGCCGGTGGGGCCGTCCAGCGTTCACTTGATCTTAAATGGCATCGTGGGGCTGCTGTTGGGCTGGGCGGCCTTTCCCGCGATTATGACGGCCCTGCTGCTTCAGGCCATGATGTTCCAGTACGGGGGAATCACCACCCTGGGTGTCAACACGGTGATCATGGCCTTGCCGGCGGTCCTCTGCTACCACCTGTTCGGCCCGTTCATTCTGAAACCGTCGCGGATCGCCGTGCCGGCGGCGTTTGCCTGCGGTGCCGGCTCCGTCTTTCTGGGCGCGGTTCTGGCGGGTGTCAGCCTGATGTTCACGGAAGGCAGCTTTCTTGAAGTGGCCGGCCTGGTAGTTACCGCCCACCTGCCGGTGATGGTGATCGAAGGGGTTGTCACGGTCTTTTGCGTGGCCTTTCTAAAGAAAGTCAAACCGGAGATGCTGCCCGGCTATGATGCTGCGGTTGGGCAACAGGCAAAAAAGTGAGTTAAAGGAAATGGATATGAAACGATTGGCTGTCGGATTGGCCGTGACGTTGCTCTGCTGCTTTGCCGCCCCTCATGCTGCCCATGCCCACAAGGTGACTGTTTTCGCATGGGCCGAAGGGGATCGGGTCTTCACGGAAAGCAAGTTCAGCGGCGGCAAAATGGTCAAAGCAGGCAAAGTGGAGGTGTTTGACAGCAGCGGGAACCTGCTGCTGGAGGGCCGGACCGATGACAACGGGGCGTTTGCTTTTCAGGCGCCGTCGATTACCGATCTGAAGATCGTGCTCACCGCTGGTATGGGGCACCAGAATTCGTGGCTGCTTTCCGCCGCTGATTTGGGCCAGGGTGAACTCACCCCGCGCGCAACACATGCGTCTCCGTCCGATCCGACCGTTTTGGAGGCACCCCGGGCGTCGGTTCCAGCAGCAGCGGGTCCGGTGTTGACAGCCCGGGAAATCGAGGCCATCGTCGCCCGTCAGCTCGAAGAGAAGATTAGGCCCCTGGTGCGAATGGCAGCGGCATCTCAGGAAAAAGGACCCTCCATGAGCGACATCGTCGGCGGCATCGGCTACATCATCGGCCTGGTGGGGCTGGGCGCCTATATGCGCTACCGAAAGGAGCACCGGCGTCCATGATCCGGGAATCCTTTGCCGAGGGCAGCTCATGGATACACGGCATCGACCCCCGGCTGCGGGTGGTCGGCGCCACGGCGTTTGCCGTCGTGGTGGCCGTTTCCTATGACTTTACATCGCTTTTCATCGCCCTGATCCTGTCGCTTTTCATGGCATTGTCGGCCCGGCTGTATTTTCAGACGGTTCTGCAGCGCCTTTTGGCGCCGGCCGTCTTTCTGTTGTTGCTGTGGGCGGTGTTGCCCTGGTCCTATGAAGGAGAAGCGCTGACAACGGTGGGACCGCTGACCATCACCCGCCCGGGTGTGACCCTGTGCGCCCAGATCAGTTTGAAGACCGTCTGCCTGATGGTGGCCTTCATGGCCCTGGTGGCCACCATGACGGTGGACACCCTCGGCCACGCCCTGAACCGGCTGTGGCTGCCGGACAAGCTGGTGCACATGCTCCTGATCACCTACCGCTACCTGTTCGTCATCGAGCAGGAGTACCAGCGCCTGGTGCGGGCCATGAAGATACGCAACTTCCATCCCAAGACCAACCTGCACAGCTACCGGACCTATGCCTACCTGGTGGGCATGCTCTTCGTCAGGGCTTCGGAGCGGGCCCGGCGGGTGCACAGTGCCATGATCTGCCGGGGTTTCAACGGCCGGTTCGTCAGCCTTCGCGCGTTTCCACCCAATCCCCTGAACCCGATTTTTTGTCTTGGCGTCAGCCTTTCGCTGGGTTTGCTGGTAACGCTGGAGTGGGTGAAATGAGTTGATGCGATCCGTGTGCCCATGGTACATGGCAGCTGTCATTTCCCGGTGCAGGCCGGTTCCAATCCATCTCAAGGCGCCAACCCATGAGTCCCGTTATTTTTAACCTGACCAAGATCCGCTACGGTTACCCAGGCGGTCCGCTGGTTCTCAACGATCTCGATTTTCACCTGCATGTCGGCGACCGCATCGGCCTGGTGGCCCCCAACGGCAGCGGCAAGACCACCTTGTTTCACATCATCATGGGCTTGCTCAGACCCATTTCCGGGACGGTCGAGGCGTTTGGCCAGGCGCGGGAGGCGGAAGCCGATTTTATCGAGGTGCGCCGGCGCATCGGACTCTTGTTTCAGGACGCCGACGACCAACTCTTTTCGCCAACGGTGCTGGAGGATGTGGCCTTCGGACCGCTGAATTTAGGAAAATCTCGCGAAGAGGCGGTGACCGTTGCCAGAAACATCCTGGATTTTCTGGGTCTGAACGGTTTCGAGGACCGGGTCACCTACAAGCTGTCCGGTGGGGAAAAGCGGCTGGTTTCCCTGGCCACGGTGCTGGCCATGGAGCCTGAGGTGCTGTTGTTGGACGAACCCTCCTCCGGCCTGGATTCAGCGACCAAGAACACGCTCATCGACATTCTCAACGGACTGGATCTCTCTTTTGTGCTCATTTCCCACGAATTTGATTTTCTCTCCAAAACCACGGAGCATATCTATACCATGGCGGACGGACGGATCCGTTTTGACCAGGAGCTTGATATTCACACCCACGAACACGCCCATCTGATGGGCAAGCAGCCCCATCGGCACTTGTGAGGCGTGCCGTGCTTCCTGAAATCATCCCCTCAATCGTAACTCATTGATCAAAAAAGATATCCGCTTTACAGCCGTATGAATATGTATTACTTCATAATTGGTGGTAAACGATAAACCGGTATGACGTAAAGGAAAAATCATGGGTATGGACAAACATGGATTGAAGCTGCAACGGGGCACCCTGCTGAGGTTTGTTGACGAAGAGAAGGGTGAAATTACCGAAGGGCTTTTTATCGGTCCCGAAGACAACAGCGACGTTGTCGTCGTTCCCTTGTCTGAATCGATGCTGCTGAAAAAAGAAGGGGAAAGCCTCTACGCCAGATGCCAATTTCAAGGCGATATGGTTGAATTCCGGTCCGCGATTGTGGAAATTATCGACCGACCGGTCCGCCTGTGGCGAATCAAGGTGCCGACGGACGTAAACACCTTCGATTTGCGCGACCACAAGCGAATCCAATGCTCCGTTTCGGCAAATATCGAAGCCATTCACAGAGGCCAGTTCGTCACGGGTATAATTCGGGATATCAGCAAAAGCGGCGCACGCTGCATGTTTCAGCGGTCAGAAGAGGCGGAAAACGCTTTTAAAATCGATCAGACGATTACGCTGCGCTGCGCCTTCCCGGGCATTCCGGGAGAACAGTCCACCGTGGGCACGATTACCGAAATCCTAAAATCGGAAGCGGAGCTCTCCATCGGTATTCAATTTGCCGAATCGGTGTGGTGGGTGCCGCCCTATCACTGATATAGAAAGTATCAATCTACCCCTGACAAGCCACGCCGGCCGTCAGGGCGTTGTCCAAATCATCCACAATATCCTGAATGTCCTCGATGCCCACGCTCAGACGGATGAAATCCGGGGTGACGCCGGCGGCCTGCTGTTCGGCGTCGGAGAGCTGTTCGTGGGTGGTGGAGGCCGGGTGGATCACCAGGCTCTTGGCGTCGCCGATATTGGCCAGATGGCTGAAGAGCTGAAGGCTTTCGATGAATTTGACGGCCGATGCCTGACCCCCCTTGATCCCGAATCCCACCAGCGCCCCCTGTCCCCTGGCGAGATATTTTTCGACCAGGGGGTAGGTTGGGGACGATTCCAGCCCGGGATAACGGACCCATGACACACAGCCATGGTTTTCCAGGAAGCGGGCCACGGCCATGCCGTTTTCCGAGTGGCGCTGCATTCTCAAATGTAGGGTTTCCAGCCCCTGGATGAACATCCAGGCGTTGAAGGGGCTCATGGCCGCTCCCATATCCCGCAGTCCCAGTACCCGGGCCCGCAGGATAAATGCCAGGTTGCCGAAAGTCTCCACGAATTTCAATCCATGGTAGGCGGGGTCCGGTTCAACGAAATCGGGGAACCGGCCCGACGCGGCCCAGTCGAATGTGCCTGAATCCACGATGATGCCGCCGATGGAGGTGCCGTGGCCGCCGATGAACTTGGTGGCCGAGTGGATCACGATGGCCGCCCCATTGTCGAAAGGCCGGGTGAGGTAGGGGGTCGTGACCGTGTTGTCCACCACCAAAGGGATACCATGACGATTGCCAATGGCGGCAATGGACTCAAGGTCGATGATGTCGAGCTTGGGATTGCCGATGGTTTCCACGAAAAAGGCTTTGGTTCGTTTCGTGACGGCACCCTCCCAGGCGTCCAGGTCGTGAGGGGAAACGAAGCGGACGGTGATGCCCAGCTTTTTGAGGGTGTGCGAAAAAAGGCTCACCGTACCGCCGTAAAGTTCTGCCGAGGCGACGATCTCGTCGCCGGCCTGGGCCAGGGTCAAAATGGTCAGCGTTTCCGCCGCCTGGCCGGATGCGACCGCCAGGGCGCCCACCCCGCCTTCCAGCTCCGCCACCCGCTTTTCCAGCACATCTGTCGTGGGGTTCATGATGCGGGTGTAGATGTTGCCGAACTGACGGAGGCCGAAGAGGTCGGCGGCGTGTTTCGAGCTGTCAAAGGTAAACGAGGATGTCTGGTACAAAGGCACTGCCCGGGAATGGGTGGTGGGGTCCGGCGTGTGGCCGGCATGCACTGCTTTGGTTGCAAAGCCTCTTATCAATTCTGTCATGATCGGTTCTCCTTGGTTGGGCAGGGTCTGTTTTGCTGGCAAACAAAAAAGCCGCCTGCCTTAAGGGGAAGGCGGCGGCTGGATCGTTGCCATTGCAGATGGGGCCGCATGTTTCCCGTCAGGGCTGGAATTGGCACCTTGACCTTTCAGGTTGCCGGGCGATCAACGGGCCAGGTCCCTCTCGCCACTCTTCATGATCGTAACAAAAGAAGCTAATTTTAGATGCTGATTTGTCAAGGGGAGCGGGCTCAGGCGGCTTCCATAAAATTTTGAATTTCACGATGAAACGTCTTGTAGGTGATCATCAGGCTTTTGATCTGCTGCTTGTCGGGGAAAAAGTCGTTGAAGACATCCTGATACACATGGTAGGCCAGTCGGTCCACGCCGATGCCTGTATCCACCATCATGGCCACCATGTCGGCCACATAAAGGGTGGCGGTGGCCGGGTCGTTTCGCGAGGCGGGATTGGGCAGGTGATGGTTTTCGATCATGTACGTCATATGGGGGCTGAAATGCCACTGCTTGGCGATGATACCCCCCAGAGTGGAGTGATCCATCCCCAGCACCGCTTTTTCGGCTTCGACAAAACTCATGCCTTTTTCGGCCACCAATTTCTGGATCGCCGGAAGCTGTTCGGCCACAAATTCGTGGAGAATGACCTTGCCGATGTCCTTGAGCAGGGCAGCGGTGTAGATGGCCGGAAGACTCATCAGGTCCCGCTGGCCGGCAAGGGTTCTGGCGACCATGGCCACGGCCAGGCTCTGGCGCCACAGGTCTCCCTTGGCCAGGCCATATCCCTTCTGGGAACGCTGCAGGTTGCCGGACAGGTTTTGCGACAGCACCATCTCCACGACCTGCTGCAAGCCCAGCATCGAGACGGCCTGGCTGACGGAATCGACTTTGACCGGCAACCCCAGGTGGGCGGAGTTGACCGTTTTCAGCAGGTTGGCGGTGATTGACGGATCCCGCTCGACCACTTCTACCAGGTCACTCAGTGATGATTCTGGGTCGCCGGCGAGATCGAGAACTTTGTGGATAACCGTGGGAATGGGATCCAAGCGGCTTACTTTTTTAATTATCTGGGTCAGGCTGTCCATCGTTTATCGATCCTTATCTTCCGTTTTGGGGTGTCGCGCCTGCCATCGCGCCTGCTACCCTACACCATCGGCGTTTTCAGGACAGACATTAGGAAATTTTGTGGCGGCTTTTAGTTATCCGGAAAACCATTCGGCAAGATGCCCGCGGCCCTCAACCATGGCAGCCAGCAGCAGCAGGGGGAGAACGATCAGAAAAAAAACTTGGTTGGACCGCTGGGCCCCTTGAATCCTATCAGATAGTAGCCATGTTGCTACAGATAATCATTTTAGGGTTCCCATCATTTCAATGCCAACCGCCTATCCTTTTTGAGGTGACGCCATGATTCGTTTTGGCCTTTGCTGCATTTTTCGAGAGGCTCCCATTAAATTCCGGCGCACCACGGCCAAGTACCTGCTGTCGCTGTCCGTGGCGGCTCGGGCGACGCATCTGGCGTCCATTTGTATGCACAACGCCGATGCGCTCTACCGTGCATTGGAATTTTGCGCAGACCACGGCATTGGCGCCTTTCGGATCAACAGCCAGATCCTGCCCGTAAAAACCCACCCCGATGCCGGATATGAGCTGCAGGAATTGCCGGAGGGAGGCCAGATCGTTGCGCGTTTCGAGCAATGCGGGAACTTCAGCCTCAAACACGGCATCCGGACCTCCTTTCACCCGGATCAGTTTCTGGTGCTTTCCTCGCCTGATGCCGGCGTGGTCAACCGCTCGGTGGCGGATCTGGAATACCATGCCCAGGTGGCCGAATGGGTGGCCGCCGACGTGATCAACATCCACGGCGGTGGGGCATACGGGGACAAGGCAACGGCATTGAAACGCCTGGTCGCGGTTATCAACCATCTCCCCCAGAATGTTAAAAGCCGGCTCACCCTGGAAAACGATGACCGGGTGTACACGCCGGCGGATCTGCTGCCTGTGTGCATGCAAACCGGTGTGGCCCTGGTTTATGATGTCCACCATCACCGCTGCCTGCCCGATGGAAAGAGCATCGAACAAACCACGCAAGCAGCCATTTCCACGTGGAACCGCGAGCCCCACTTTCATCTTTCCAGTCCGCTGAACGGCTGGAAGCAGGGACCGTACCGGCCTCATCACGACTTTATTGATCCGGCGGATTTCCCCGATTGCTGGCGGGACCTGGACATTACGGTGGACGTGGAGGCCAAAGCCAAAGAACTGGCGGTGTTAAAGCTCCTTCGATGGATGGCTGCTCTTGGTTTTGCTCTGGCCCCTGCTCCGCCAAACCCCGGTCGCCGTGCTTGACACTGCAGTGCGGCTATTGTCTGCGGGTGTGCCGGCACGCATTGCGGCCGAGAAACCCATTGGTTCCACGCACGGCCTGAAGCCGTTCATGAAGTTGCTGGGCGCGCAGGCAGAAGGCTTCCAGCTTGGCATTAATGATTTGTGGAAAGGGCGATCCGTCACTTTCAATGGCCAAAAAAGGCAGGGCTCCCATGCCTGCGAGGGCTTCCTGCAGCCGACGATCGCCCGGGGTTGCATCCAGCTTGTCTTTTGCCGTCATTACCTCGTTCAAAATGGCCTCCGCCATGCGATTGGGCATGCATCCGAATGGACCGATGGCGATCACCCCGCAGGTCTTTGAGGCCACTTCGCTTAGCGCGCTTCCAACAGTCAAGATGGCTTCGCCAATGTGATCGGGTGCCATGTGTGGGCATGCATGGCGGATGATGTCGGGTATGTTGACCACCGGACTGTGGACCAGTCCGGAACGGGCCAGCTTTTGTTTAATCCGGGCTTCGGTTCTTCGCATGGTGCGGCGCTTGAGCGCAAAGCCTATTTCTTTCCACAACGTCATGGGGCCATTGCACGACAGGCCTTTGGTTATGAGCCAGTCGGTATAGTTTATCCACTCGGCCACCGGTGCACACACGCAAGCAAAGCCCCTTTGGGCCAGTCGCTCGGTAAGGTATTGTCTGGAAATACCGTCGCGTCGAACGAAAATTTCACCCACCAGAGAAATGACCGGCACCGCTTCTACCGGCTGTCTTAGCTCGATCTCCTTGAGCTTTTCGGCAGCACGGTCAAGCTGGTGCTCAACAGCCCCGGGGCGACCGGATTTAATGGCCTGGATCAACAGGACCCACACGCTATCAAAACGAACCAGGGCCTTTTCCAGATCGGCTGCATTGGCCAGCAGCATGGCGCGTATGTCTTCCATGACATCCGCGATGACGATCGAACGCCAACCCTTGTGGTGGACACGGCTGTCCAGCCCGCCATAGCCGTCTTCCGAATTGAGAGAAAACAGGGCCACGTCTTCAATGGCCCGCTTCTTGATCAGGTCCTCCATGAAAACCTTGTATTGGCCGAACCGGCAGGGTCCGGCTCCGGTGGCCATGAAATAGAGCAGCACCTCATCAGGGCGACGATTTCGCTGAAGATGGTCCAAAAGGGTTCCGGTGGTCAACAGCAAAGGAAGGCACTCCTTGCACGTGGTGTTTGCCCGTCCCCGTTTGAGTACGGCTTCGTCCGCCGGTTCAGCAGCTGCACTGTTGATGCCTTCACCTTCAAACACAGCAGCCAGGGCCTCGGAGGTGAGCTTCCCCATGGAGGGGAGCAGCAGGGTGACCCGTTGGTCTGTCAAGGGCAGCCAACGGCCGGATGATGTCCGTATACCGGGCACGTCCTTTTTGAATTCCGTCTGGGCGGGAACAAACGCTTCGAGCGCCGCTTTGGGTGTGATCGGTGAGCGCAGATGCCGCCAGGCGGTCACCACATCGAGGAAGGCTTCGATGCGCGTCTCCAGTCCGGCATCGGCCGTATGGCTATCCAGCTCAAGGGTCAAGGAAGGTTTTTGCCCCATGATATCACGGAAGTAGGTGATCAAAAACGAATCAGGGCCACAGGAAAAATTGGTTATATAGACGCCGAACAACTGGGGATGGTCAGCCACCAGGCGGGCGGTCCGGATAATTTGCTGACCCATGCCCCAGTACATGTGGCGTCTGGAAAACCCGTTTTCTGTGGGCAGGCAGTCCAGCGGCAGCGTCAGTATCCCCCGTGAGGCCAGTTTTCGGGGAATACCCATATGGGTTTCCTCCGTACAGGCATTGTAGGGCCGGCCGAAGATGACTGCAGCGATTTGCTGGGGATCTTCCGCCAAAGCCTGCAGGGCTTGTTGACCGATTCTTTTGATCCGATCGACACACGCGTTCTGGGCGGCAACAGCCCGGTCAATGGCGTCAGATATCCGCCGATGTGAACCGCCGCCCATTTTTCGTGCGGTTTCCAGCAGAGGGGCTCTTGCGGACGCCAAACCGGATTTCAGGTTTAGGACCGGTGACAGCACCCGGTCGGCTGTGATGCCAGTACGTTGCAGGTGCCGGCGAAAGGTCGTTCGTAGGAAGTAGGGTTCTCCTTGAACGAACGGACACAGATCTGAATTAATTTCAATGCATTCACTGGGAATGGCTTTTATTTGCGGCAGGAACAGATAATCGGGTGGCGGGTCGAGGCCGATCAGGCGATGGAAAAATCCGTGGGAGAGCTCGGCAGGGTAGCAAAAGGCCCCACCCCGCTCGGCGATTCCCTCGCGGGACGGCGTATCGGGCACCAGGACATCAAACCCCAGGTTGTTGAAAAAGGTGGCATACAGCGGGTAATAGGAGTGAAACAAAAAGCTCCGGTTGATCCCCACGGTAGCGCGCGGTGACCGGGGTGACTGTCCTTTCAGGAGGGAGTTTTCGACATTCAGAATAATATCCTGGCGCTGTTTCACCAGATCCAGGGCATCCGCATCCACCTGGATCTGCTTGTTCAGGTTGTAATAGCGGTTGCAGGCGCCGCCGAAGGGAATGTTTTTGCCATCGATGCTTACCATGGCGATTTCACAGCCGCGGTCACAGCCGCTGCCACCGGTCCGGCAGGTAAACCGCTTACCGAATTGAGCCTCCCGGTTTTTAAGGGCTTCAAGGTCAAAGGCGGCCGGGGCTATCAAGCCGGCCTTCAGGCGCTTTTTCACTTCCAGGGCCACACCGAAAGCGCCCATCAGCCCCGGCTCGGGGGGTACGATGATGGGTTTTCCCACCAGGGCAGCCATGGCCATGGGAACCGCCCGGTTGTAGCAGACACCGCCCTGCATGAAGATTCGACGACCCACCGGCCGATTGCCCTTGACGCGGTTCGTGTAGTTCATGCAAATGGAATAGACCAGGCCGGCGACAATGTCCGCGCGCTGGACGCCTTCGTGAATGGCGTTTTTGATGTCCGAGGCAATGAACGCCGCGCACTGGTCGTTGAAATTGGGTGGATGCTCCCCCCGCAGGGCAATCCTGGCCAGGTCCTGCACGCTTACCCCCAGCGCCTCCTGGGCGGATTCTTCCAGGAAGCTGCCGGTTCCGGCTGAGCACGCTTCGTTCATGGCGTAATCAGAAGCCACACCGGCGGTGATGTGGGTGTACTTGGCGTCCTGGCCGCCGATTTCAAACAGGGTGTCCACGTCTGGATCGAAATGCACCGCCGCCGTGCAGTGGGCGATGATTTCATTTATCACGCCATCGGTGAGGGCGTGCAATCCGGCGATCTGCCGACCGCTGCCGCACACACCCAGCCCGATAATGCGCAATGTGGCCGGGTCCGACGATTGCCTGACCTGGTTTAAAACCGCCCCATAGCACTGTCGGGATGCGGCCACCGGATCGCCATTGGTTCTCAGATAAACCGATGCCAAGAGTGCGTTGTCCATCTGGCGGAGCAGAACAGCCTTGGTGGTGGTGGAGCCGACGTCGAGCCCCAGCAGGCAGAGATCGCCATCTTTGGCCGAGGCCCGCCCCATGGATTTGAAGGTCACCTGGTTGCGGAAGGCGTTCAGCGGTTGGAGGCGATCAATGTGGGTAGCGGACTGTGTGAACAGGGACGATTGCCCCGAAAAGGGTCGTGTGGGATGGTCAAGGGCCCAGAGCGCGGCCCCCAGGGCTTCGAAATACGGCGCCTGTTCCGGGACAATCAGACCCTCGACGTGGCGTCGCAGGTAAGACACCATCATGCGGTTTTTGGCAGTCCCGCCGACCAGCATGATGTGTCGTTTAGGGATTTTCTTGAGCAGTTCCAGGATCTTTTCGGCCATCATGCAACACAGACCGGCGGCGACCCGGGATCTGGGGACGCCCTTGTTGGTGGCGTGGGTGCAGTCGGATTTGCAAAACACCGAACAGCGCCCCGATACCGGGTGGGGCACTTCGGTATCGGACCATCGTGAGGCATCCTCCAGGGTGGCGTTCATGCGGTGAAGCTGCTGCAGAAAGAATTCACCGGTGCCGGATGCGCATTTGTTGCCGGTAAATACGTTGGAGATATTTCCGGCGGTATCCAGGGCATACGCCATGAAGGTCTCTCCGCCAGCCGACACGATGGCCGGGCAGTTGATACCCTCCGGTTTCAGATAACGGTAAGCGTAGCCCACCGCTTCGGGTTCGGAGATGGAAGACAGGTTGACACTCTCGCGGAATCGGCGCCCCGTGACCGCCAGCTTGTCGCAGGCAGACGGATCGAAGTCCGACAGGACCGTTAAAAGTGTCTGTCTATGGTCGCCTTCGTGGGGATAGCGGCCATGCCTGATAAGCTGAACCCGATTTTGACCCATCTGGCTGGTCTTTCCGGTCGGCCTCGAAACCAATACCACCGAAATGGTGGATGCTCCCAGGCACAGCCCCATTACCAGGGTTTTCTGGCGATGGGGCGCTATCGCAGGGCCCGCCTTGAGGGCTGCCTTGGTCGCGCTTCTGTTTAGCATGGTTGCAGGATCATACATAAAGGTACGCCCAGTCGTTAGCATTCAGTTAACCGGTTTGCGGCACATGGAGGCGATATGACCCGAGGGCGCGATGTCGGAACTGGCCGAGGCAGATAGGGCCTGCCCAAAAGGGTATGGGAAAGGCTTGGGTCATCGTTTCTGCCGGCTATGATAATCTGGATAGCCGCAGGCTGTCAGTGATTCGGGCCATGCTTGACAGGGATAAAGTGATCACCCTTGCTAATTCCGAGCCCGCCTGCAGCGATTTCTCCGGGCAGCGCTAAAAGCCGGCCTTGTCTTTTTCCTTCATCAGCCGTGCAAGTCCGCTGAGGACGTGGTGTTTAACGCTGTTGATGTGCCGGGAGAGCACGGCCTTGGCATCATCCAACCGGTTGTCGCGAATGTGGCCGAACAATTCTTTATGGGCGGTGTCGGCTTTGTCCATCGAGGTGGAAAAAAGGATGTTGCCCCCGTATTTGAGATAAAGCAGGTCGAACAGCAGTCGCAGGGTCTGATGCTGGACCCGGTTGCCGGACAGGCCCGCCAGCGTCAGGTGAAACTCCATGTCCCTGAGCAGCCGGCCGTACAGGTAGATCTCCCGCGAGGCTTTCAGGTGGGCATTTAATGCGTCCTCCAGCTTTTTAATTGAAGCGTTGTCCATGCGGGCCAGAGTGCGAGGCAGCAGGGCCAGCTCGATCTGTTCCCGAAATTCGTAAATCTCATCCACTTCCTGGATGCTGACCGGCTCGGTGTAATATCCGCGATGGCGTTCATGTCGGACCAGACCCTGAAATTCAAGCCACTTCAGGGCTTGGATCACGGGCGTCTGGCTCATGCCCAGCCGTTCGGCCAGATCCCGGTAGGCAATTTTCTGCCCCGGTACGATCTCGTTGTGAAACAGCATCTGCCGGATGCCCTGGTAGGCCTTGCGCGTGTGGCCGGCATCCGGCGTCTGTTTTGCCTTTGAGGGGGCCATCTAATCTTCCTTGCTGGACACAGGGCTATCGCAGGTGGTTTTCATGCGATGACAAGAGATTTGATCAATTATTTGATTAAATAAAAGCGGCACGGATGTCAATAGAGGCCTGGCGCCATCGGTCCGTTTGTTCAGGCGGGCACTTGCAGTTGACTCTCAAGTTGATCGGGGCGCGGATAAACGCCCCTCTTCCCCAATTTCACATCTATTCAAGCGAAAAACGCCAAGCGCAATACCAATCGTCCGGGTGGTCGTCCGGGGGACAGGCGATGCATTCGGTTTGAATGCGCGGGTCGATGGCACGGGCAAAATAGGTGTACTCCACCAGCCCGGCGGATTTGCAGGGGTAGTCGGGCAGTTGCTTGCAATTGCGGGCCACCTGGACCCGGCATTCGTTCATGCGGAATATGAAGGCGTCGGGCCCCTCGTCGGTAAAGGACTGCACGTTGATCCGGGCGTAGACACGAAAACTCAGGGCTTTTTTTAACCCGTCCAGGCCGGGCTGGTCGCCGAGTCCCAGGAACCGTTTGACGGCCCAGGCCTCGAAAGGGGAAAAGTGGGCCCAGCATGAGTCGTTGCATCGCTTGGCGTCGTTCATGCCGCTGGTGAATTCCACGGACTGAAACCAGACGCCGTCGTTGGCCAGCCAGTTGATGGCCGCGCCGTCAAGAAGTGCCAGCAGATCTTTTTTTGGCAGGTTCAGCAGTGGTCTGGGGATGCCGTCGTGCATCTCGAACCCTAAAAGCTTGGACAGCCGGTTGAGCTGAATGCCCACACTTTTTCCCGAGGCGACCGACAGGGCTTCCAGGGCCTTTTCCATGCCCATCTGGTGGCGGATTTCGGTGAACCAGAGTGCATAGTGGATGATGGTCCGATGCATGACATCCATGACCAGGCGTGCGGTCTGCTCCTGGGACAGATCATCGATGGTGTTAACGGTATCGGTCATGGGGCGTCTCCTCTCGTGGATCGGGACTTTAGCGGACGGGTCAACAGGCGAAGGTCGGTCGGTGCGCACTTTAGGCAAAGGCCGGTGAGAAGTCAATAGAATCGAACATTAGCCCAAAAGTGGGGGTCGTCTGCAGCGCCGAATGTGTGCGCTCGTGCCGCGTGTTTCAGGTAATGAACGGGCCTTTTGTCAGATCGACCCTGAAGAGAGGACCGTGTGCCGGGATGGCCCTGTGGGCCTGCTTTTCAAAACGACAAAAGCCCGGCGGTCGGGTCAGGAGGATCAGGTGTGAGCGGCATTTGCAGTCCGTGGCACCGAATCCATCAATCGGGCGGGATGCCCCATTGAAGTCAGAAAAAAGCGTCGCCCAATCATGCTCGCGTTTGACCGGATCGGTGGTGGTCCAGATTTCAACGGGAACCAGGGCGCTCTTGATATAGTCCAGATGCCAGTGGGGCCGGTGCGATGGCTTCAGATGATGGGACAAACGAGAACGCAGGCCGCCGGCGCCGAAAGCGCTGCCCACGTAGATCCAGTATCCGCTGGAGAGAAACACTGGTCCGAGTCTCCCGGCGACCGCCTGAAAGGGCGCCGAACTGCGGAAAACCAAGGCATAGGTGCCATGTTTTTTAAAGGGCGTCTCTTTATTCTTGCAATGGCGTGTCATGAAGGTTTCCCGGCCTGTAAAATCAGGTTGATCTGGCCACTGGTTACCGGAAATCGGCAGGCGAGTCAAAGCATGGGCGAAGAACCGTCCGGTCAGGGCCGTTGGCTTCTTTTCTTTACATTACCGGCAAATTCAGCTATTTTTACAGCCTTATCCGTCGTCCAGGGCGCCGATCCGATTCACCACGACGTCCGTTGAGGAACAAAAAGCGGTATCGAATTGATGGCTCAATCTTATACAATCACGCATATGTTAGCCGGTCTCGGCCGCATGGCCATTTCCCCTGTCCAGGAGTTGGGCCGGGTGGCCATCTTTTTTTTTCGCGGCATCATCCATCTTTTTTCGTTTCCCCTCCAGGCTGAGAAGATTATCGACCAGGTCTATTTTATCGGCACGAAATCGGTGTTCGTGATCTGTCTCACCGGCGCGTTTACGGGGATGGTATTAGGCCTGCAAGGTTACTACACGCTGGTTAAGTTCGGTTCCGAGGGGCTGTTGGGAGCGGCGGTGGCCTTGAGCCTGATTCGGGAAATGGGACCGGTGTTGGCTGCCATCATGGTCGTGGCCCGGGCCGGTTCGGCCATGGCCGCGGAAATCGGCATCATGCGCATTTCCGAGCAGATCGACGCCCTGGAGACCATGGACATCAACCCCATACGATTTTTGTTCAGTCCCCGACTGGGGGCTGCCCTGATCAGCTTTCCCTTCCTCACGGCCATTTTCGATGTGGTGGGGATTGTCGGGGGCTACGTGACCGGCTCACTGCTGCTGGGGATCAATTCCGGGCTCTATTTCAGCCGGGTGGAGTCCAGCGTACTGATGGAAGATATCAACGGCGGGTTTGCCAAATCATTCTGCTTCGCCGCCATCGTGGTCACGATTTGCTGTTTTCAAGGATACACGACCCACCTGCGCAAGGAAGGTTTTGGCGCCAAGGGCGTTAGCCTGTCCACCACGTCGGCGGTGGTCTTATCCTGTGTGATGATTCTAGTGGCCGACTATGTGTTGACCTCGTTCTTGCTGTGAGACAACCATGACCGTGCCGTTGATCGAGTTTAATCAGGTGTTCAAGCGCTTTGGCGACAATGCCGTGCTCAAGGGTGTGGATCTGTCCATCTACCAGGGCCAGGTCACGGCCATTATCGGCAAGAGCGGCATCGGCAAGAGTGTTCTGCTCAAGCATATTATCGGCCTGTTGGAACCCGACCAGGGGGAAATCCGGTTCCAGGGCCAGGCGATCAACGCCATGCCCGCCGCCGCGCGCCGGACGGTGAAGATGAAGTTCAGCTATATGTTTCAGGGAACGGCCCTGTTTGATTCTATGACCGTTTATGAGAATGTGGCCTTGCCGCTGAAGGAGAAGGGCCGGGTTCCGTTTCGTGAAATCCAGCGCCGTGTGCGTGACAAGTTGGCCCAGCTGGATCTGGCCGGAATCGAAGACAAATACCCGTCCCAGCTTTCCGGTGGCATGAAAAAACGGGTGGCCATGGCGCGGGCCCTGGTGACCGAACCGGAGATTGTGCTTTTTGACGAACCGACGACGGGCCTGGATCCCATCCGAAAGAATGCGGCCCATGCCATGATTGCCCAATACCAGAAAGCCTTCGGCTTTACCGGGGTCATGGTCAGCCACGAGATTCCCGATGTGTTTTACATCTGCCAGCGTATCGCCATGCTGGATCAGGGCCGGATCATCTTTCAGGGAAGCCCGGCGGAAATCCAGAACAGCACTGAACCGGTGATCCGGCAATTTATCCGGGGGCAGGACCCGGAGGCAATCAACGTTGCGCCAAGCGAGGGCTAAGGATGGCAGCCGCATCGGTTGCTTTTGCGGCTGAGGAGGAAATATGAAAAAAACATCTGTCGAAACCGCGGTGGGCGTCTTTGTTCTTGTCGGCCTGATCAGCGTGGCTTACCTCACCATCAAGCTGGGAAAAATGGAGTGGTTCGGCGACGATTATTATACGCTCGATGCGCGCTTCAATTCGGTTTCGGGCCTGAAGGCCGGCGCCCTTGTGGACATGGCGGGCGTAGAAATCGGCCAAGTGGCCGATATTCACCTTGACAATCAACGGCAGGTGGCCATTGTCAGTCTGAAAATCAAAAAAGGCGTGATCCTCACCGATGACGTCATCGCCTCGGTGAAGACCTCCGGACTGATCGGCGATAAATATATCCGCTTGACGCCGGGCGGCTCGGACAGAATACTCAAAGCCGGAGACATGATCATCGAAACCGAGTCGGCTCTGGACATCGAGGAACTGGTCAGCAAATACGTTTTCGGAGATGCTGAAAAATAATTCCGCCCGGCATTGAACCGCGACAGCGAGTGCTATCCCCCCCCCGCAAGCCGCGGGGAATGCGCTTGCCATTGCGGTTCAAGCCGACCCCCAGGCGGCAGGTCGGTAGCGTCGCAGCCGGCGCCGGCAGGGCCTGGTTGCAAAATGGAATAAGAGACTGCGGAGGATGAGATGATCCTTAAACATATGATCGGTGCACTGGCTTTTTTTATGTTGACGACAATCCCGGCGGCAGCGGACGCCACGGAACCCATGGCGACCATCAAAGCCCCCGTCGATGCCGTCATCGTGATTCTCAACGATTCCAAATACAAGATGAAGGGCACCAAATCGGCCCAGCGGGACGAAATCTGGAAGGTTGTCAAGCCGATGTTTGACTTCGATGAAATTGCCAAACGGGCCGTGGCTCGAAACTGGAGCGATTTCAGCGATGCGGAAAAGATCGCATTCACCGATGTGTTCGCCCAGTTTCTCGGCAACACCTACATCGATAAAATTCAGGGTGAGTACCACAACGAGCAGATCGTTTACCTCGAGCAGGATTTCTACTCGGACATCTACGCCGAAGTCAAAACCCAGATTGTCAGAGAAACATTAAAAATCCCTGTCAATTACCGAATGCTCAAGGGCGGTGAAGACCGGTGGATGGTCTACGATATCATTGTCGAGGGCGTCAGCCTGGTAAAAAATTACCGCACGCAGTTTGCCAGCATCCTGAGCAAGGATAAACCGACCCAACTGATCCAGCAGCTTAACGACAAGCTGGCTGAACAAAATAAGCGTCTTGCTGAATAATGGTAGAATCAAAGCTGATGTTGCATATCCAGCGGCTGGCCCGGTTCGGGCAGGCGACTTTCAAACGATGAATCAATCGATGGCGATGAAACCCAGACGATCGTTCTTGATCTTGATGGTATTGGTGCTGATGGTCAGTGTCGCATGGGCCAGTCCCCCGACCGCCGTCAGCGCCGATGCACCGCCCGAGAATGTTATGGTGTCGGCGGATCCCATTCCCTTCGATCCTTTCGATGACCCCAGCGGCGATAGCTATGGGGATAAAGACCTTATGCTGCAAGCGGTTGCCGACCCCATTGTCGGGTTCAACCGGGCCATGTTTGCCTTCAACGACAAGCTGTATTTCTGGGTGCTCAAACCGGTGGCTTCGGGATATCGCGTGGTCGTTCCCACACCGGTCCGGGTAAGCGTAAAAGATTTCTTTTTTAATCTTCTGTCGCCGGTTCGCTTGGTCAATTGCCTCTTTCAAGGGAAATGGAGATCCGCGGAAGGCGAGTTCTGCCGGTTCGTGGTCAATAGCACGGCAGGGTGTCTGGGATTGTTCAACCTGGTGAGAGACAACCCGTCGTTCAACCCGCCCGAAGAGGATTTCGGCCAGACACTCGGGTATTACCGCGTCGGCAACGGACTTTTTATTATCTGGCCGCTGTTCGGCCCGTCAACCCTGCGCGATACGGTGGGCAGTATCGGGGACTGGGCCTTGAACCCGGTTTCGTTCATGCAGTTGGTCAATGTGGATGCGGGTGAATTGACCTCCACGACCACCAACGTGATCGCTTACAGTGTCAGAATTGTCAACGACACCTCTTTTCGCATCGGCGATTACGAAACGTTGAAAAATGCCGCCATGAATCCCTATGAAGCCTTCCGCAACGCTTACATTCAGAATCGGCTCAGTAAAATCGCCCAGTAGGGCGTCGGGCAATCACCGTTTTTCGAAAAGCGCCTTATGCAAACCAAACTGACCATTCTGTGCGAAAATTCCGTGGGTCGGCCCTTCGGTGTCGTGGGCGAGCATGGGTTTGCCTGTTTTATCGAAACCCAGGCCGGCAGCGTGCTCTTCGACACCGGCCAGGGCATGGGCCTCTGCGGCAATGCCGCGATTCTGGGCAAAAAACTGGCATCGATTCAGGCCATCGCCATCAGCCATGGCCACTACGATCACACCGGCGGACTGCCGCAGGTGCTCAAACAGACCGGCCCGGTACCTGTCTACGGCCATCCGGATATCTTCGCTTCACGCACCTGGTCTGACGGTACCACCACCCGTTACATCGGCATGCGCCACCGGCGCGAATACCTCGAATCCCTGGGCGCCCAATTCCATCTGAATCGCGATACGGTTGAAATCAGCCCGGGGGTTTATCTGAGCGGTGAAATCCCCAGAAACAACGACTTTGAAACGCCGGATCCCAACATGACCCTTCATCCCCAGGGCGCCATGGCCGTGTGCCCGGATCCCATTGCCGACGACCTGTCTCTGGTGGTCGATTCGGATAAGGGCCTCATCCTGGTGCTGGGCTGTGCCCATGCCGGCATGATTAATATCTTCGACCATGTTCTGGAGAAGTTTCAGCGGGACCGCATTTATGCAGTCGTCGGCGGGACCCATCTGGGCTTTGCCCAGCCCGGCCAGTTTGACGAGACGCTCAAGGCCCTCGACCGATACGGCATCCGACGGCTAGGTGTGTCTCACTGCACGGGGCTGGAAAAAGCGGCCAGCCTCCGCGCCCACCTGGGTGAGCGGTTTTTTTTCGGCTGTGTGGGTGCCGAACTGGAAGGCTGACGGGGCTTCTCGGCGCCCGATTGACGGGCAACCGCCGATGGCAATCGTGCGCCCCCGGTTTGCTCCGGTTGGTGAACCCAACGATCTATTAATTGGCAAACGCCCATGTACAATCGTTTTTTTGGTTTTAAAGAGAGACCGTTCAAACTGGTACCCAACCCGGAGTACCTTTACCTGTCCCGGATTCATGAAGAGGTGCTGGCCCACCTGAACTATGCCGTGGGCTATGGCGAGGGATTCGTTGAGATCACCGGCGAAGTGGGTACCGGCAAGACGACCCTTTGTCGCATGTTTCTGGAAAGCCTGGACGAGAATACCGCAGCGGCCTATATCTTCAACCCCAAGCTCGACGCCCTTGAGCTGCTCAAAGCCATTAACGACGAATTCGGTATCCCCTCGGACACAGCGTCGGTAAAAACCCTCATCGACCGGCTCAATACCTTTCTCCTGGAGAAAAAAGCCCAGGGCAAGCACGTGATTCTGCTCGTGGACGAAGCCCAGAATCTGAGCGCCGATGTGCTGGAGCAATTGCGGCTGCTTTCCAATATGGAAACCACCACCAGCAAACTGCTTCAGATTATTCTGGTGGGCCAGCCGGAGCTGGGAGATCTGTTGGAGACCGAAGCGCTTCGCCAGCTGAACCAGCGCATCACCCTGAGCTGCCACCTGATTCCCCTGACGACGTCAGAAACCCGCGAGTACATTCGCCATCGCATCCACATCGCCTCCAGAAAACCGGGATTGGCATTCACCGCCGGCGCCTACCGGTCTATCTTCAACTACTCCAACGGCGTCCCCCGGCTGATCAACATCGTCTGCGATCGCACCCTGCTTACCGCCTTTGCCATGGGCGAACACCGCATCACCCAAACAATCGTCAGGCGGGCCATTCGTGAACTGGACGGGAAAAAAAAACGGTCTGGCAAGCCTAAGTATTTTCGGGAAAAGTTGATCATCGGCCTGCTGTTGGTGCTGGTGGCTGGGCTGGTCGTCGGCCAGATGGTGTTGCACCGCGACCGCCGGGTGGCCGTAGCGCCGGTCGTTCACCATAAAATTGAGATGACGGTTGCTGAACCAGCGGTGGATAATGCTCCGGTGGCCGCTGAAGAAACGAACCCAGAGGCTGTTGAGCCGTTGCCGGAACCCGAGCCCGTTTCAGCAGGACCGGCATCGGCGCCGGCCGAACCACCGGCCGAGACCACCACCAGCGCTGATCCGGCACCGTCGACACCTGTTCGCGACCTTGAACAGATGCTGGCCGCCACGGTGGCCCTGAACTCACGCGTCGGTGCGATGGCGGCCGTCCTGAAACAATGGAATGCGCAACACCCCCAGGGCGTCGGACCGGTGGATGGGGTGGACAGCGACACTTTTTTTCGTCTTTCCGCCCTGCACAGCGATATGGAAGTCTTTCGCGTCAAGGGTAATCTGAGCCTGATAAAAAAGTTGAATCTGCCGTGCATATTGGAATTTCCCCCTCCGGACGGCAGCGATACCCGGTTCATGGCCCTGGTCGGCTTTGAAGAAGATGAACTCCGGCTGTCTGACGGTGACGACACCTTTTCCGTCGCCCGCGCATCGCTGGCGGGACGGTGGAATGGGGTGGCGCATATCTTATGGAAAAACTATTTCAACTACACGGGGGTCATTCCGATCTCGTCACCCGGAGAAGTCATTTTATCCCTCAAGGTACACCTGAAAGCCAAGGGCTTTCCCATCGAAGCGATGACCGCCGCTTATGATACCACCACGCGGCTGGCCGTCGAGACGATTCAGGCCCGCAACGGACTGAACGTGGACGGGATGGTGGGCCCCATGACGAAAATCGCACTCTACAATGAAGATCCATCGCTGAATGGTCCCCGTCTGGCTGGCGGCAGCCCGGGGCAATAAAGGCGGTTTAAGGAGCGGCAAGCCTTGAGTTCTATTCTGGATGCATTGAAAAAAGCAGAGCAAGAAGCCACCGTGGATCGCAGCGCGGGTACCCCATGGCCGGCCCCGCTTTCCGCGCAATCACCCCACCGCAAACGCAGTCGTCGGTGGTGGGTGCCGCTGGGTATCGTTGTGGGTTTGTGTGTTGCCGGTGTGGTACTCTGGCAGGTGCGGGAAATGAACAAGACACGCCCTGCGGAATCCATGTCGGCGCTGCCGTCACAATCGTTACCCAAACCCAATCACAGTGTCGTGCCGCCTGCTGCCGAGGCGCCGAAGACCCGCCTGACGGTTGACGAGCCACCGCAGACGCCCCCCGGCAAAACCCTGATGGATGAAGCCCCGCGCCAACCCACCGGAGATGCGCCTGCTTCCGAGGTTCGCGTTTCCGACGCCATGGCCGTGGTCACGCCGGATCAACCCGAGAAACAACCGCTGCGCGCCGCTACGCCGACGCCCGCGTCGAGCGTGCAGCCAACACCATCGCAACTGGCGCAGCCGCTGCGGCAGACTGCTGCCCCGACAACCATACCGGTCGCTGCCCCCACCGAAGACCCCGCTCCCCGCCCGGCGGAGACAGCGGCGACCAACCAACCGGCGGCAGCGCGTGAAACCGATAAACATTTTAGAAGCGACCCGCGAATTGACCTGCAGGCCCTGGTGTGGGCACCGGAATCTAGCGCGCGGTTTGTCGTCATCAACAACCGCCTCATCAAAGAAGGCGGATCCGTGGACAATATTGTCGTGGTGCGCATCAACCCGGACGATGTGCTGCTGGCCGAAGGATCCGATCGGTGGCATGAGGCATTTAAAATCCGTTAAGATCCCGATTGATACGCCGGCAACTGCCTGTAAAAAACGCCATCACTATTCCCACGATGAATAAAATCGTAGAAATAACGGTTGATTACCAGAAGCGCAACTGCTAAAGATGCAGCCATGCAAGCTAAAGTTATCCATAGAACCGACCGAAAACATCCTGAAATCAGCAGAATGCTTGAAAGGAACGTCGAACATGCGTTGGAAATGTAATAGGCTTGCAGTATGGTTTTGGATCGCCTTGACGGGGGGGCTTTTTATTTTGTCTCCCCTGCCTGCCGCGGCTACCGGTCTCCAGGCCGACACCGATGTCAATGAGACCTTTGCGACAGAAGCGACACCTATCAGTGTGTTAGAGGGGCTCATTCGCAACGGCACCCTATACGATGCCCTGACCGCCTTCGACATTCCACCGGCGGAGATTCTCTCCCTCTCCAGATCCTTCAAACCGATTTTCGACTTCCGCTGCTCCCGGCCGAAAGATTACTATGAGGTCAGCGTCGACGGCCAGAACCTGATTCAAAAGTTTGTCTACAAAACCAGTCCCCTGGACGAATACGAGGCCGTCAAGGAAGAAAACGGCGACTATACCGTTCACAAGCGGAAAATCGTGCTGGACCGCCAGGTGGTCGCCAAGGTGTTCACCATCGAGTCCTCACTCTACCAGGCCGTGGCCGACAGCGGTGAAACCCAGCAGGTGGCCGGTCTGATTGCGGAAATTTTTGCCTGGGACATCGATTTTTATCTCTATCCGCGAAAAGGCGATCAGATCGCCGTGGTCTATGAACGCTGCTACAAAGACGGTGAGTTTGTGCAGTACGGGGACATCCTGGCCGCCCGATACGTGGGCCAGCAGAAGACCTTCTCCGCCTTTTTATTCAACGACGGCCAGTTTGACGGATACTACGACGAAACCGGCCAGCCCCTGAAAAAGATGTTTTTGCGAACCCCGTTGAAATTCGGCAGGATGACCTCCTCTTATTCCATCCGCCGTTTCCACCCGGTTTCCAAGCGCTACAAGCCGCACACCGGCATCGACTACGGCGCCCCCATGGGTACGCCCATCATGGCTACGGCCAACGGCAAGGTCACCTTTTCGGGTCGCAAGGCCGGATACGGTAAGCTGATGATCGTCAAGCACCCCAACGGCTATCAGACTTACTACGGTCATTGCAGCCGGCTGCTGATGAAGCGAGGGCAAATGGTGGAGCAGGGCCAGGTCATCGCCCGGGTCGGGCAGACCGGCGTGGCCACCGGTCCCCACGTGCACTACGAAGTCCGCGTGGGCGGCAAATCCATCGACCCCAACAAGGTCAAAAAAAGCCGGGGCAAGCCGCTGAAGACCGAATTGCTGGCCAGTTTCACGGAGGTGGTCAACGAACGGCTGATGTTGGTGGACGACCTGTTGAAGGAAAAAACCAGTCTGGTGATGCTGACCCACGACAATTGATTCGCTTGACGCCGTTGTCAAAAAGACCTAAACAAATTACAAGCCTGGTTTAAAAAGGCCAACGCTTCATGGGGGTGTAGCTCAGCTGGGAGAGCGCAGCGTTCGCAACGCTGAGGTCAGGGGTTCGATCCCCCTCATCTCCACCACAATAATTTCAAGGGGTTGCATTCTATGTGCAACCCCTTGTTTGTTGATTTTTTGCCCTTTAATAACGATCAGGTGATAAGCAATGAAGGCGTGCAAAGCACGGTGGAAAACAACTACAGAGGGTCAGGATGGTGAGGTGCCAAGGGACTCACCGACTAAATTTCTATCTCTGAATCAGTGTCTTACTGCCGCTTTCTTTCCTTTTCTATTTCCCATGAGAATCTTTCGACACCCGTTACACCGCCTGTCCTTTCCGGATCTTCTCTCGGGCACGTGAGCCGTATAGAAGAACTGGCGTCGATCTCTTCCTTCTCTGCGATCATCCTTATTGGCTGGCGGTTGCATGAATTTCTTTCAGTTTATGGCAACGTTCATAAGATTAATTCAACAATATCGATTCTCAGCGTTTTTCATAACAATTGATGCATAATGCAAAAAATTCCTTTATATTCTGATGACATAAGACGCCTCCAAGCAGCCCATAACCCACAGACGTTTTAGATATTTCAATTTTAACGGCACATCCACAATCGTGGCATCCGCCGCGATGAATGTGTTGCTTTTGATTGCTATTTTGCTCAAACATGCTGTCGAGTGCTTCTAATGAAATAATCAAGGATGGGTTCCTTTAAATACATTAAAATACAATGATTATTTTAATGTAACGATTTAAAATTGAGTTGTAAACAAGATTATATCAACTTTGTGTGCAACGATCATCCACCGACGAATCCACCACATATGGAAAAAGCCGCTTGACAGACATCAACATCTTGTATCATAAAGCCGTTATTAACAGACCCATCCACCTCAATCCTTTTTCTTACCGGCGTCCTCAGTCTGACAGGATGCTGGAGAAAGCGATCATGATGGATAAATCCAAAGCCATGAATAAGATCATGACGATACTGAACGAAGATGGCCTGATGGTCCCGGGAGGCCGGGCACATGCAATCGTCACGGAATACATGAACTTCAAGATAGACCGGGTGGGGCCGGAAGAAGCGCTGGAGGACGTCAGGCAGAGCAAGGATCATCTGGTGGCTCAGATTCAACAGATGGCCGTGTGATTCTGTCTTCGTGCAGACACCTACCAATCCATACGTCGATGGTCTTCCGGAAGCGGAAACACACCTTAAGAGACCACCCTCACCCCTAATCCCCATAAAATGACGAGGTCAACAATTTGACCCCGCCTTACCATCAATCGTACAGAATAAAAGTTAGTTTGCCGGCACTGCGTAACTTAGCGGTGCCCATGCCACCCTTTCTAAACAGGTTTTCGGGTATCGATCATCAGTATAATGCGAAGGAACGCAATGCCGGCCAGATTGCACCGGTTTTTTCTATTCATGCACGGACATGATTGACACGGTATCATCATCTTCGCATATTTACAGATATCAGGAATAAATGTCGAGGCAGCGCCGAAAAAAGCCATTATCGGTTGAAAGGGGGGCCGGTAATGTCCGAATATATCGACACAATCATCGCCAGGGTGAAGAAATACAGCGATAAGGATTTCGTAAAAAAGGTTCCCGGTTTGACCTATCTGGGTGGTGATCAGGTCGGCCGCCGGATTATGCTTGCAGATGATCGCATCACCCTGGGACGGTCGCCTGAAGCGACCATTTTGCTGCGCGACAACCACGTGTCGCGGCTTCACATCGCGATTGATTTCGATCCCGACCGCAACGGATATCGTGTCCAGGATCTTGGCAGTTCCAACGGGACACTGTTAAACGGGGCCCGCATTTCCGAAACCATTCTCAAAGAGTCGGACAAGATCCTGATCGGTGAGACCATGCTGAGATTCGGCTGGTCCGACGTGTTTGATTTGCAATATCAGACCGAAATCGACAACCTGGTGAATATCGATGAATTGACTGGTTTGATCGTCAAACGCCGCTTCGATGAAGAACTGAATCGGTACATTGCCGTGGCTAAAACGAAGCGCAAGGGGTTGGCGATGATCATGATGGACATGGATGGGCTCAAGCAGATCAACGATACCCATGGCCATTCTTTCGGTGCATACGCCATTGCCGAAACCGGAGCACTGATCAAGGCGGTTTTTGAGAATAAGGGTTTGGCCAGTCGTTTTGGCGGCGATGAATTCATGGCTTTTATGCCCAATGTTCAAGCCGAAGAGGCGCGCCAGATTCCAGAAAAGCTCCGCATGCGTGTCGAAACCCACCCTTACGAGAAAGACGGCATATCGCTTAGACCAACCATTTGCATTGGCGTCAGCAACCTGAGAGCCGACGACAGCATGACATCTCTCTTTAATCGTTCGGACGATGCGCTGTAAATGTCGAAACGGACCGGCCGCAATAAAGTCAGCGTGTCCGAATAACCGGTTTGCCCTATCGTCGATCGGGATCGCCGAATTCGCTGCATCTATCTTATGGCAGCTGCCGTGCCGCAAGGAGAGACCGACAAACGATCGACGATACTGTTTTGATATTTGCTAAACACAAGATGTTTTGCTCAACCGTATTCATACTTAACAACATTCAGGAAAGAGAAAGATGAAAAAAATCGCAATCATTTTGGCCATCCTTTGCCTGTGTGGCTGCGTCAAAAGCATCCACACCGCCACCATCGATCAGAATATCACAGCGGTTAACGACTACCTGTCCAAAGGTGTGAACATCGATGCGCCCGACCGCCATGGTTTCACACCGCTGATCTACGCGGCCTATTACGGCCACTTTCCCATGACGAAATACCTTTGCGACAAGGGGGCCGACGTGAACCGCAAGAACGACGAGGGCCAGACTGCGCTGCTGTACGCGGCCTATTACAATCACGTCAATATCGCCAAAGTCCTGCTGGAACACGACGCCGATCCCAATGTCGTCAACAATCAGGGTTACAATGCCTATGAGTATGCCAAAAAATTCCAATTTGACGAGATGCTGGAATTGCTTAAAGCTCAAGGCGCCAAACCATTGTTTTAAAGATCGTGTCCCGTCACCGCAAAAAAGTTCAATGTAACAGACGAGACGGAAAATGGCTTTACGTATAGCCGATAGGGCCATTTTTTGCGTCAAGGGGGCTCCTGTTGGTTACAGATTGAGACCTCCTTTGTTTGCATGGGGCGTGATTCTCTGTTAGCCTGCTCCCATTAAGGGTTCCAACCTAAAATGGATTCGGCACCGTCTTGATAAGATGAAGACACTGCATGACGTGTAACGCATGTGGGCCCCAAAAGGAGACCTTCCGAAAGGAGATGGGATATGTGGAAAGCAATTGGGATCGGCCTCTATTTTTATGGCTGGTATGCCCTGTTTAGATGGGGCCGTAAGAAAGGCAAGCCAGATGTCGAAACGCTGGCATGGCTGATGGGAGGGCTCTCCGTCCTGATGCTGATCTTTATGCTCTTGAACTGGGGACTCGTCGCCTTGGGCTACAAATAAGGAAGGTTGTCACTGCTTCTGTGATTCTATCTCGGGCAAGGCTTTGCGCCCTGGGTTTTGCCCCCTCATCTTTTTTGACACGCAGACCGCCATCGGGCGTCAATAAATTGACATCCATCGAAGCCTTACTGCCCTAAAGCATATAAAATGAACTGCATTGAAACGAGAAAATAAAAACCTTAAAAAGCGGCACGGAAAATGCTCTATAATTGTGCAACGGTAAAACGTTCCTCCTTCCTCCCTCTTGACAAGGCCCTGTTTCGGGCCTTGTCTCTTTTTGTTCAGGGGATCGACAACGTCGTTTTTTTCCGCTGGTTGATTAGGCGTTGGGGCAGATGCGAAGGAGATCGGTAATGGCATGGTTCAACTTGTTTTCGGGCCCATCTGCCGAGCGGCTCGAACAAAAAGGGGATGCACTGGTTGCGGCCGGGTATTGGGGCGCGGCCAAACTCGAATATGAACGTGCTCAACGGAAACTGGAAGCCGCCACAGTCCAGGATCAGGCCACGCTGCACCGGCTTGAAGAGAAGATTGCGGCCACCCGAGAGGCATTGGCCCGTGATCATCACCGCAATGCGTCAGATCTGGCCGCAATCGGCGATTTTAAAGAAGCATTGGATTTGGTGGAATTGGCCCTGGCGTTGACCGGCGATGATGCCTTAAAAGAGACCCTGGCCCAGCAACGCCGGGAGATCGAGGCGACGCTTACCGCTGATCGCCGCCAGACGCTTTCTGCGCCGGAAGATGATTGGGACCCGGAAGAAGATAACGCGGACGTTCTGTCTCCGGAAGAAGCCTTCAGGGCCTTGTGCGGCACGTTGCCCGATTCGGTGCGGCGGGCCTATCTGGGCTATGGTGCCGATTTTAAAACCGGCTACCTTGCCCTGAACAACGGCGATTTCGAAACTGCCGCAGACTACCTCACCCGTGCCCTGGACGCCCGGGATGCGGCGGACAGTTATATTCCTTTGGAACTGGCCACGGCCAGCTTGCAACTCAACCGGCTCGAGCAGGCCCGACAGCTGCTGGAGACGCTGCTGCACCACCACCCGGACACCTTGCCGGCCTATCAGATCTTATGCGAAATCTACTGGGATCAAGGCGACTTCGACCGGGCCGATTCACTGTTGGCCTCGATCCCCGACGAGTTGGCGACATCTCTGCCCGTATTTGTCCTCAAAGGTGAAACCCTTTTTCAGGCCGGCCACTTCGACGTCGCCAAAACCTTCTACCGTGATTTCTTAGCGACCTATGGCTGGGACGAATCCATTGCAGGTGCGTTGGCCAGAACCCACGAGGCCTTGAACGAAATGGATCATGCGCGCCGGATGTACCAGGAGATCATGGTGCACTGCAACAGCTGTCACCGCCGCATCGATCCGCTGGTCAAGGAAAAGGTTGCCGATCTCTCCTTTGCCGCGGGCATGCACGACACCACTATATTGGAACTCTATCTCTCATTGGCCCAGGATCAGCCTGAGAAAGCCTCCGTGTATTATGCCAAGGTCGGCCGGATATACCAAACCACAGGCAACGAGAACGAGGCCAGACGATTTCAGGCGCTGGCCGACCAAATGGCCGACAGCGCGGGGCGCCAAAAAGACCCGTCAGCGGGTTGACCCCGGGATCAATCCGGTATGGGGTCGTTGGTGTGAAGAAAAAGCCAGCGCGGATATTTTGCGCTGGCTTTTTGTAAGACTTGGCAGTTTTTAGTATACTATTTGTAGATGCCGGCCCCGACAAAATAAGGGGTGCCTTCAACGCGATAGATATAGCTGCTCTTGGCCACCGGATTTTCCTCGCCTGGTTTTGGCCACATATAGTCTACCCAGCCGTCGCCCTTTTTACCGGCTACCTCGACGAACTCCACGAACAGGGGCTTACCGTCGGTATCTTTTACCTCGAGAATATCAGCTCTCTCGGTTAGTTCCGGCTTGATGGGATGGGCAAGCATTTTACCATCCAGATCCATCAGAAACACATAGGTGTCTTTCCAGACAAACGGTCCCGCCTTGTCTCCGATAGTCTGGCCGGCCAGCTCTACACCCTTTTCCTGAACTAGTTTGGCTGCCTCTTCGCATTTTGCAATCACCTCTTCCTTCGTTGCGCCTTCGGCCCATACCAGGGCGGTGAAACAACTAATCAGGATAACGATGATAACAGAAATTTGAATGGATCTTTTCATTGACACGCCTCCCTCTTGATAGGTTGTTGCACATTGGATCTGTGCGTTGATGAAAACATGACACGATCGGGTGTTTAAGGCATCACCTCCTTTTTATAAATGGGTGACCTTGTCGGGCCAAGTTTCAGATTGAATACCCTTGGCAAGCCTTTACCGCCATGGGCTATAGGGGCAGCCCCAAGGTGGGTGGATCCGTTGTCAAAGGTTAAGGCGTGTCGGAATAGGAAAAGGAAGCAGAAGGCAGTCAGCGTTTCGATGAAACCAGTCGAGATAACATCAAATTAGATGGATTTCGATATCTTGGAGACACGCAATCAGCGAAAAAATGGTCGTGATGGAACGTTTTTATTCAGAGGGAACAAAAACCCTCCACCTGAAAACCGAACCAAAGATCAAGGCAAATAACGTGCCTGTTTATCGAGCTTTAGTCGTGAAATGAACGTTGATGAACTCGAAATAATCTCTAATATAGCCGACTTGGTTAAAATTTCAAGATCAAAGATTACCAATTCCGAAGAATGAGGCATCGTTCTCATAAGTCACAGGGAAGGGGGCGTGCCGCATAACGCAGCGATTGGACTTAATACCCAGTCGTCATTTTTGTTTTCTTTAGGGATGCATCTGAGGCGGACGGGCTACGAAAATTGCACACACGATGACAATTTTGTCGTGTTCTATCCATGGGACTGGCGGATTCTGCTGATAATCTTACCTGCGATGGCGATGAATCAAGATGGCCTCAAATATGATTGTGCTTGAGGTTGATGCGCTTTTTCCTGACCTCGGCTGATTCGTAGTAGTGTGATTTTTTATCGATCCACCAGCCGTTGGCCCTGTTTTCCCCGTCGGTGTACCCCAGATCATAGCCATGACGGGCGCCGGTCAGAAAGACGGCAATCAGAATGATGATAGTAACCGTTGCAGCGATAAGCCTGCCTTTTGTAACGAACGCCCGCATGATTTAATCCATCCTCTATGTCTGAATCTCACCTCCATATTCGGCCGTTTCACGAAAAACTTGACCCGTTGTTCGTGAAACCGGATTCAGATCGGTCCGCGGATGCAACCATGATGCATTCGGCAATGATGCTTGCCGGGCACCTCGGCATTACAATTGACCTTCTTTTTAAAATCACCTATGATCCCCGTGGTTTGTTTCTTTTTCCCATCTCGATCCCATCGTTGTGCGCCATGAGGAAGGTGAAGGCCATCCATGCACAAGCAATCATCCACTCACTCCAACTTTTCTGCCGGTCGACTGGGCACGTTTACCGGGGTGTTCACCCCCAGCGTGCTGACCATATTGGGGATCATTCTCTTTTTAAGGCTCGGGTACGTGATCGGCAGCGTTGGATTGGCCCGAGCTCTGGTCATTATCGCCCTGGCCAACGCCATCAGCGTGCTCACCAGCATTTCCCTGTCTGCCGTGGCCACCAACCTCAAGGTGAAGGGCGGCGGTGATTACTACTTGATTTCGCGCACCCTGGGGCTGGAATTCGGTGGCTCCATCGGCCTGGTGCTTTTTCTGGCGCAAAGCGTGTCCATCGCTTTTTATTGCATCGGTTTCGCCGAGGCGGTGGCCGCCTTTTTTCCTCAGGTGCATCCGTTGACCGTTCAGCTGATTGCTGCCGGTGCCGTGGCCTTTCTTTTTATTTTCGCATGGCTGGGTGCGGACTGGGCCACCCGCTTCCAGTTTGTGGTCATGGCCCTTCTGATCGCCGCATTGCTCTCTTTTTTCATCGGTGGCATCCGCAGCTGGGATTCGGCGCTGCTGGCCGCCAACTGGGCGGCGCCGGAAAATGGGGCCTCCTTCTGGATCCTCTTTGCCATCTTTTTTCCCGCCGTCACCGGATTCACCCAGGGGGTGAGCATGTCCGGGGACCTGGCGGACCCGGGGAAAAGCATTCCCCGGGGGACCTTTATGGCCGTGGGAATCTCTATTTTAGTCTATTTCGCCGTGGCCATCCTGTTTGCGGGAGCCCTCACCAACCGGGTCCTGTCGTCGAACTACGCAGCCATGAAAACCGTTTCCGCCGTGGGGTTTTTCATCGATGCCGGGGTGATTGCCGCGACCCTTTCCTCGGCCATGGCGTCGTTCATGGGCGCGCCGCGAATCCTGCAGTCCTTGTCTGCCGACCGGATATTTTCCGTGCTGACACCTTTTGCCACGGTCAGTGAACCGTCGGGCAACCCCCGACGGGGCGTGCTGCTCTCCGCTGGCATCGCCTTTGTCACCATCGCCTTGGGGCAGTTGAACCTGGTGGCCAGCGTGGTTTCCATGTTTTTTCTGATTTCATACGGGCTGCTCAACTATGCCACCTTTTTCGAGGCCAGAACCCAGAGCCCATCTTTTCGACCGCGCTTCAAATGGTTCTCCCCCCCGCTGAGTTTGGCGGGTTTCTTTATCTGTGTCGGCGCCATGCTGGCCATCGACCTCAAGAGCGGGGCGGCGGCCATCGCCCTGTTGTTGGCCGTACACCAGTATCTCAAACGAACCGCCGGCCCGGCCCGGTGGGCCGACAGCGCCCGATCCCATCATTTGCAGCGCGTGCGCCTGCATCTGCTTGCCGCCGGAGAGGATCCTGAGCATGCCCGCGACTGGCGTCCCCAACTTCTCGTATTTACGCAGGATACAAATCGTCGTGTCCCGCTGCTGGCCTTTGCCGCCTGGATCGAGGGCGGCACTGGCTTTACGGAGGCGGTACAGATCATCGAAGGTGAGGGAATCGCGGCCAGAAAAGCGCAGGAATCAGCCCACCGGGCGCTGGCCGAGGCCATTGCTTCCGGCCACCATGCCATGTTTCCCCTTACCGTGTGTTCGCCGGATTTCACCCAGGCCATGGGGATTCTCATCCAGAGTTCGGGCATCGGTCCGCTGCGCCCGAATACGGTGGTCCTCAACTGGATGGGGGAATCCGCAAAAGCCATTTCCGGCATCGGCGCCTATAACTACGTGAAACACCTCAGGCTGATTTTCCGGCAGGGAAAAAACCTGGTGGTCTTGCGCATGGATCCGGAATCCTGGAATCGGCTAGAAGCCCATCCGAGGGAAGGGCGCCGGATCGATGTGTGGTGGCAGGGCAATGCCACCAGTCGCCTGATGTTGCTGCTGGCGCATCTGATGACCCGCAACGAACCATGGGACAAAACCACGCTGCGCGTTCTGACGCAGGGCGATGGCACGCAGATTGAACTTGAAAAAGAGAAATTGGTTAAACGGATGGAAGACATTCGCATCGATGCGGCCGCCGAAATCGTCGAGAATTTCGATGCCGACACGATTGTCCAGCAATCGGCCGATGCGGCCTTTGTTTTTCTGCCCCTGAAGATCCAGCAGAACCGCATTCTCGACCCCACCGGTAAATCATTCGAGCGCTCCCTACCCCGGTTACCGGTTTCTGCTGTGGTTATGGCCGCTGAGGACATCGATCTGGATGCAGCCCCCGAAGAGGGACTGGCCGCCCAGATTGCCCAGGCGGCCGATGAGCTGGATGCGGCGCGTAAAAAAGCCGCGGACGCTGAAAAGGCAGCAGCCGAAAAGCAGACAGACCTGGAACGGCTCAACAGCCGGCTCAACGCCTTGGAAAATAAAGGCGTTTCCGGTGCAGTGCCCCTGGATGCCCATGAGGAACTCAAAGCGGAAATCAAGAATGCCGAATCCGATGTCGAACGGGCTCATCGACAGGCGATCAAGGCCAAGGTCAAGGCCGATGATGCGGCCAAGACCATTGATGCGTTGAATCCCGGATCAACGTCTGAAAAGGAACCGACCTGAAAAAGACTTGATTATTGAGGGGTTTTGAGTTGATATAGAGCAGTTTGTCGTTCACTGCGAAAATGCTTTACCCTGAGTGGGGGGTTCCTCGCACCCGGAGCCACGGATAGTCGATGATGATCATCTATTGTGAGGAGTGTGGTTTTAAAAACACGATTGACGAGGCAGGCGTCAAAGGACCAAAGCCTCAAATTCCCTGCGGAAAGTGCGGGGACTTCCTGCGCTTTTACGGCCTGAAGGCAAAAGCGCTCAAAAAACCCTCGTCGAAGCACAAAAAGGCGCCGGGATCCTGCCTGATCCTGAAATACGGCAAGGTGGTGGTCCTTGTAAACGCAACCAACACTCGCGTGGAGATCGGTCGCCAGAAGAGCAATGACATCCAGGTGGTGAACAACCGGGTGTCTCGGACCCACGCGTTGGTCGAGTACAAGGATGGGAACTATTATCTCACCGACCAAAGCTCCAATGGCACCTATCTTCTCATGGAGGGGCGCAAAGGCGTCACCGTCAGAAAAAAAGAAATCATGCTCACCGCCAAGGGTGTCATCGGTCCGGGATACAAAGTTGATTTCAAATCCCCCGATGCCATTCATCTTCTGTTCGAGCAAGCTCCCTGATCCTTATAAACCCGAAAAGGCCTCCGGATTTTCCAGCCGGATCAGCCGCTGTTTGAGGTCAAGCCCGCCACCGTAGCCGGTCAGGGTGCCATTTTTACCGATGACCCGGTGGCAGGGAATAATGATCGAGATGGGGTTGCGCCCGTTGGCGGCGCCCACGGCCCGCATGGCACCAGGTCTGCCAATATGCCGCGCAATCCACTCGTAGGAGACCACCTTGCCATAAGGAATCTCCAAAAGGGCCGACCACACCTGCATTTGAAAGGGCGTGCCTTCTGGGAGCAGATCGACGTCGAAGGTTTTGCGTTCGCCTGCCAAATAAGCGGCAAGCTGTGTTTTAACCGCTGTGAAATGGGCCGCATCCCGCCGCCAATTCCCTTGGATGGCTACCGGATGTTTTCCGCTGATGAAATTCAGGTGCCGCAACCCATTCTCGTCTCCGGCCAGAACCAGGGTGCCGGCCAGATCGGTGTGAACATAATCATAGATCATTGTGCCTCCTATCCCAGCCACAGGTAAATCGCCGCATACGCCCGCCAGGGGCGCCAGGCGTCGGCACGCTTCGTCACCTGCTTGACTGTCGGGCGGGTGTCCCCCATCTGGAGGGCCTTCATGATGCCCAGGTCTGAGGCGGGGAAGGCGTCGGGCTCCCCCAGGGCGCGCATGGCCACATAGTTCGCCGTCCAATCCCCGATGCCCGGTATGGCTGTCATGGTATCGATAAAGCGGGACAATTCTCCGACCGTGTCCAGTTTTAGTGATCCCGAAAGGATTAGTCCCGCCATTTGTCGAAGCGTCTCTTTTCTCTTCTGGGGCATGCCGATGGCAGCCATATCGCCTGCCAGCATTTCCGCGGCATCGGGAAAGAGCCGTGTCAAATGAGGCTTGCCATCTGCCTCATACGGGACGCCGAGCAGGCGGGCGATATGACCGAGCTGGCACACGGCGCCCTTTACCGAAATCTGCTGGCCCACCACCGCCCGCACAGCCGTTTCGAAGGGATCCCATGATCCGGGCAGACGCAGTCCCGGTGTTTTGCGGATCCGTTCGGCCAACAGTGGGTCTTGGATCAGGGTCTGGTGAATGGCCCTGGGATTGGCATCCAGGTCAAACATGCGCCGTGCCCGCGCAACGACCCGCATCAACTCCCGGCTGTCCGTCATGCACACCTCAAGTTCCAAAGCGTGGCCTTTTTTGGCGTGTCCCACAGCGATGATTCCTCCGGTGGTGGACAACCGGATGGTCCGGCGGTAGACTCCGTCATCCACCCATTCCACACCGGGAATCGCCCGCCCCTGGAAAAAGGCCAACATCCGGTCCCAATCGTATGGCGGCCGGTAGGGCATCGTCAGGGTGCAGCTGAATCCATAATCGGACTGCCTGCGTGTCTGCGGGCGACTGCTGCGAAGCTGAGACGGCGTGCGGCCGACGTGCTTGCGAAAAGCGGCGTTGAAGCGCCGGAGGCTGCCGTAGCCAGCGGCCAGGGCCGCCTGGGTGATGGGTACGTCCGTCTCCACCACCAGCCGTTTGGCAAACAGTAGGCGCTGGTTGTCCGCAATGGCCTTGGGCGAGGCCCCGATATGCTGCCGGAACAGACGGCGCAGGTGCCGGGCGCCGACACCCAGCCGTTCGGCAAGATCCTCCACGGAACTGCCGTCGAGGGCACCCTGGCGAATCAAATGCATGGCCCTGGCGACGGTGGCAGATGTGCCGTTCCAAGCCGGTGTGTCAGGGGCCGTTTCAGGCCGGCAGCGCAGGCATGGGCGCAGGCCGGCCGATGCGGCTGCGGCTGCCGTGGGATAGTAAACGATGTTTTCCGGCCGGGGTGACCGGGCCGGGCAGATGGGTCGGCAATAGATGCCCGTGCTCTTCACGCCGATGAAAAAGAGGCCGTCAAAGCGCGGGTCCCGGGCCAGCCTGGCACGATCACAGACAGCACGGTCTAAAAGGGTATTCATCTTTAGCCCTTAGTCATGGTGGCGGAATTCCGGCATTGTCCTAAAAACCATTTCCCTTTATGTGTTGCGCCATCTTCGGATGTTTTTAGCCGGCTGACAAGTCGTTTTCGGACGTGTTATTTAAAAAGAGGAGGCAAGGCTCATATTGTATGTTGCGGCAAGGGGGTGTTCTCATTTGAACCGGCGCTCTCGAATCAGCTTGTCCTTGTCGGTACTCACCGTGTCTGCGGGTATATCTTCTCGCTCCTCTTCCCTGCAGGTGGAGATTCCCAGTGCGGCAGTGAGGGGACACCAGGCAATCACGGCCGTTAGGAAAACAGCGGCGCCCGTCACATAAAAGCCTTTCCACCAGCCGGCGCCAAGGGCTATGAACGCCAGACTGGCGACGATGCGGATGATCCGGTCGGTCTTGCCTACATTGCATTTCATGGACGGCTCCTTCCTTTTTTCGATTCCCCGTTCGCTCGCCAACCCCGCCGCAAGGGACGGGCCGAGCGCTGGCTATCGCGGTTTGCCTGCCACGCATACAAAGCAAGAAAAATACCAATTCAGTGGTAAAAAATTACATATATTAACGAATGGTTATGAAGTAATTCGGACCGGTCTACCGCCCCGGGTGTCAGCCTTTTTTACCGGGTGATAAGAAGGGATGCGCAGACATGGCCCCAGATCGACAACAAAATTTACAAACCGCGTGATTTGCGCTACACTTTTTTAGTTGAACCCTCCCCGCCTCCCCGATGAGCGGGATCTCTGCTTCGCTCCGACAAGCGGCGAGGAATGCGCTGGCTATCGCGGTTCAACCCAAAGAGACTGGGCCTGTGGGCCAGGTTTGCTGCTCATCCACCGGTGCCATGTTACCTGCCCGTTCAAAGGATCGCCAATGTCCCGATTCACTCGAAAATCGTCAAAAAAGGCCGGAAGTTCTCCCGGAACCCTGGTCCACGTGGGAGAAAAAAAAACGGACGACATCCGTCTTTCCATGCTGCACTATGACGCGGAAACGCTGCTGGAGAGATCCTTGGACCGGGTTGAAGCGGCGTTGCCCAGTCTGAAGCCCGCGACCACCACCTGGATCAATATCGACGGCATTCACGACATCGCCGTCATGGAGCATATCGGCAGGCATTTCGGCCTTCATCCGCTGACTCTGGAAGATGTGCTGAACACCTCCCAACGGCCCAAAGCCGAGGCCTTCGACGACTATCTCTTTGTCGTGATGAAAATGCTCCACCATGATGCAAAAAAAAATCTTATCGCTTCGGAGCAGATCAGCCTGATTCTGAAAAAAAATGTCCTGCTCTCTTTCCAAGAGTCAACCGGCGATGTGTTCGAGCCGGTCAGGGAGCGGATCAGGAAAGGCAAAGGACGGATCCGCACCGGTGGCAGCGATTATTTGGCATACGCGCTCATCGATGCCATTGTAGACAACTATTTTGTAATTCTGGAAAAACTGGGTGAGCGGCTGGAAATTCTGGAAGAGGCCATTGACGACCATCCCGATGCCGGGATTTTAGCAGATATTCACCACATCAGGCGGGAGTTGATCTACCTGAGAAAGCAGGTTTGGCCACTGCGGGAGATTATCGCGCATTTCCTCAAAGACGACGTTGATTTCATTGGTGCAGCCACCCGTCTTTTCATGCGTGACGTTTACGATCACACCATCCAGACCATCGATACCATCGAGTCCTTCCGCGATATCCTGTCCGGCATGCAGGATCTTTACCTGTCCATCATCAGCAACCGCATGAACGAGGTGATGAAGGTGCTTACCATCATTGCCACCATCTTCATCCCCATCACCTTCGTCGCCGGTATCTACGGCATGAACTTTACCCACATGCCCGAGCTGACCTGGCGCTGGGGCTATCTGTTTGTGTGGATCATCATCCTGATTATTATCGCAGGCATGCTTGTCTTTTTCAGGCGCAAGAAGTGGTTGTGAACCGCAATAGCGAGCGCGGTCCCCGTCGGTTGCGGCGGAGAATTGTCAATGGCGTCTCGAAGGAAAAAAAATGGCCTTCCGGTTAACACGGAAGGCCATTTAAAAATTGGAAAACGAAGCGTTAGACCACAGTCACGTTAGCTGCGGCAGGTCCCTTGGGACCCTGCTCGATTTCAAAGCTAACCCGGTCTCCTTCGCTGAGAGATCTGAACCCACTGGAATTGATTGCCGAATGGTGAACAAATACATCCGGACCGTCTTCCTGCTCGATGAAACCAAACCCCTTGCTGTCATTGAACCACTTCACGATACCATTTGCCATGCTAACATCCTCCTACGAATAAAAAAAAATTAATCATTGCTTCAAACTTCAGGTGCCACTTAGACAAATGGATCAACCCCTGAGAAAGAAACCGGACCGCCAACACCGGCAGTCCTTTATGACTTTCAAACCATATCATGCATAACGATAAATGCAAGTCTAATATTACGAATGTGTAAAAAGTGTCCAATCGGTATTATTTCTTGGTCCGCTTCGGCCGGTAATAATGGGTGGCCGTGCCGTGAAAGATGTCGGCAGCCTCCTTGAACGTTTCGGACAGGGTGGGATGGGGATGAATCGTCAACCCCACATCGGTGGCATTGGCGCCCATCTCCAGCGCCAGGGTTGCCTCGGCGATCAACTCCCCGGCGCCGGGTCCCACGATACCTGCACCCAGCAGGCGCTCGGTGTCCGGATCGATGATCAGCTTGGTGAGCCCGTCACTGCGGCCCAAGGTAACGGCGCGGCCAGATGCCGCCCAGGGAAACCGGGTCACTGCGACAGCCAGCCCGTTGGCTTTGGCAGCCCCTTCGGTGAGGCCTGTCCAGGCGATCTCCGGGTCGGTGAAGACCACTGCCGGGATGGCTGCGGGATCAGCGATCACATTTTTTCCAGCGATGTTTTCCACGGCGATTCGTGCTTCGTAGGCGGCCTTGTGGGCCAGCATGGGCTGCCCGGCCACGTCGCCGATGGCAAAGACCGCTGCCGCTGTGGTCCGGCAGCGGTTGTCCGTTTGGACAAACCCGTTTTCATCCAGCGACACCCCTGCTTTTTCCAAGGCAAGGCCGGCGACGTTGGGCCGGCGGCCCACCGCCACGAGCACCCGCTGGAACAGTTGGGTTCGGGGCGTTTCATCCTGCCCCTGGAAGGTCACCTTGACGCCGTTTTTCTGGATTTTGGCCGCTGCCACCGTGGTGTTCAGCAGGATCGCTTTGAACCGGTCGGTCAGGTTCTTGGTAAGAAAGCGCACCAAATCGCGGTCGGCACCGGCCAGCAGGTGGGGCAGCATCTCCACAACCGTCACTTCCGACCCTAAAGCCGCATACACGCTTCCCAACTCCAAACCGATGTAGCCACCGCCCACCACCAGCAGCGTCGTGGGCACCGATTCCAGATCCAGGGCTTTTTTCGAGTTCCAGATGTGGTCGTCGTTGGTTGGAAACATCGAAATTTCTGATGAACGGGAGCCCGTGGCCAGGATGGCGTGCTCGAAACCCAGTGTGCTTGTTTTTCCGTCAGCATCCGTCAGCGACAGGGTTCGGTCGTCCGAGAACACGGCAGTGGACCGGATGTGGGTAATTTTGCGCTGGACCACCAACCGTCCCAGCCCGTCGGTGAGCCCGTTGACCACATCCATTTTCCATTGCCGCATCCGGTCGATGTCTATTTTGGGTTTGCCGAAAGAGACCCCCCAGGCGTCGGCATCGGCCGCTTCGTGAATCAGCCGGGCGATGTGCAACAGGGCCTTGGAGGGAATGCATCCGCGGTAAAGGCAGACACCGCCAGGGTTTTCCGCCGGATCGATAAGGGTGACGGTCAGGCCCATATCCGCGGCCAGAAAGGCGGCCGCGTAACCGCCGGGGCCGGCACCGATGACAGCCACTTGTGTGTTGTTGTCAGCCATGGATGATACTCGCTTTCCAGTGTCCTCCCACAAATGGCATCTTTTGGCCCAGGCCGGCGTTCTCACTCTGGTGATATCCTCGACGTAGCGCTGCTACGCCTGCGGTTTCACCATCGCTGCGGCCTTGGCCTGAACCAAAATCCACCCTTTGTGGAAGGACACTTTTAAATATCAAAATTTCCGCTTTTTCTGCTTTTCAGATAAATCGAAAATCAGCGGGTCAATCGAGAAAAAGGGTCATGGGTTGTTCCAGTCCATCGCAAATCCAGCGCAGGAAACGCGCCGCGTCAGCCCCGTCGATGATGCGGTGGTCGTAGGAGAGCGAAAGGGGCAGCACGGTTCTCGGTTCGAAGCGGTCATTCACAAAAACCGGTTTGACGGCGGATCGGCTCACGCCCAGGATGGCCACCTGGGGCCATAACACAATGGGGGTGAACCCCACCCCGCCGATGCCTCCCTGGTTGGAAATGCTGAAGGTGCCGCCCTCCAGCTCGTCGGGCTTGACCTTTTTGTTGCGGGCACGTTCGGCCAGGTCCCCGATGGCTTTGGCCAGGTCGACGATGCTTCTCTGGTCGGCATCGCGTATCACCGGCACCAACAGGCCCCGCGGGGTATCGGCAGCGATGCCGATATGCACGTATTGCTTGAGGATGATGCGTCGGTTGGCGACGTCAATGCTGGCGTTGAACCGCGGAAACCGTTTCAGGGCTTCGGCGCAGACGCGGGTGATGACGGCCGTTACGGTCAGCTTGGCCCCGGCCTTTTCCACTTTTGGAGCATTTTTTTCGATGAATGCCATCACTCTGGTGATGTCCGCCTCATCAAACTGGGTGACATGGGGGATGGTCGTCCAGGAGGCCGCCGTGCTCAGGGCCGTCAGCCGCCGGACCGTTTCCATCTCCTCGATGTCGATCTTCCCCCAGCGGCTAAAATCGGGCATCGCCGGCGTTCCGGTTACGGTGGGGGGACCGGCCGTCATTGAATCGCCCGATTGTCGCTGTCGAACATGGGTTTTGATGTCCGCTTCGGTGATGCGGCCGCCGGGGCCGCTTCCGCTGATGTCGACGATGTCCACGCCAAGCTCCCGTGCCAGGCGCCGGATCGAAGGCGCTGCCGGTGCTGCGGCGCGTGAAGAGGGTGGCGCCGGTGCAGATGAAGGTTCCTTTGCGCTGCTCTCGGGCACCGGTGAAATCTCTTCCGTTTCCGTATCTGGGGCCGGTGGCGCTGGTGTCGGAGACGTCTCTTCGGCGCTGCTCCCGGTTTCGGATGCAGGGCCCTGTGTCTCGGGAATTCGCGCCGGCGCATCGTCCTTCGCCGTGGCTGCCTCACCGTCGGTCTCCACCCTGGCGATCACATCGCCTACGTTGATCTGGGCACCGGCCTCGGCAAGCACTTCAGTTACCCGGCCGGCAAACGGAGATGGAATTTCTACCAGGGCTTTGTCCGTCTCCAGTTCGATCACGGTGTCGTCCACCGCCACCGTGTCTCCGGATTTGATGTGGACGGCCACCACGACGCCCGATTCGACATTTTCGCCAATTTCCGGAACTTTTATTGCCTGTATCATGGGGTCTCCTTCTTCTAAGCGAACAAGGGATTGATGCGATCGGGGTCGATCTTCAAGGTCGTTCGGGCTTTTTTTACCGTGGCCATGGGGATGGCGTTTTCTCTGGCCAGGGCGGAAAGGGCCGCAAAGGCAATGTGCCGGGCGTCCACCTCGAAAAAGTCGCGCAGCGCCTCACGGGTTTCGCTGCGGCCATAGCCGTCTGTGCCCAACATGACCACCGGACCGGGCAGGTGGCGGGCAATCGTTTCCGGCAGGGCCTTGAGGTAGTCGCTGGCTGCAACGAATACCCCGGAGGCACCGGCGGTCTGCTGCTGCAAAAAAGATGGGCGGGGTTTTTTCTCCGGGTTGAGTCGGTTCCAGCGGTCGGTGTCCTGAGCATCCCAGTAGAGATTCTTGTAACTGGTGACGCTCCACAAATCGGCGGCGATACCGTAGTCCGATTCCAATATGTCCCGGGCCTTGAGGCATTCGTTGAAGATGGCACCGCTGCCCAGCAAATGGACCCTGGCTTTGGGTTTTTTTAGAGAAGATGATGAAAACGGGTAAAGGCCTTTGAGAATGCCTTCTTCTGCACCGGCCGGCATTTCGGGCATGGGGTAGAATTCGTTGGTGATGGTGAGGTAGTAGACCAGGTTCTCACCCTCTTCCAGCATCCGGCGAAGCCCCTCACGAACGATGACGGCGATTTCAAAGGCAAATGCCGGATCGTATGCCAAAAGCGACGGGTTGGGCAGGGCCAGGATGTGGCTGTTGCCGTCCTGGTGCTGCAGTCCTTCTCCTGCCAGGGTCGTGCGCCCGGCCGTGCCACCCAGCAAAAAGCCCCGGGCCTGGATGTCACCGGCGGCCCAGATCATGTCGCCGATGCGCTGGAACCCGAACATGGAGTAGAAAAAAAAGAAGGGCACCATGTTGATGTCAAATGTGGAGTAGGCCGTGCCGGCGGCGATGAACGAGGCCATGGATCCGGCTTCGGTGATGCCCTCCTCCAATATCTGACCATCGGTGGCCTCTTTGTAATAGAGTAGGCTGCTCTTGTCCACCGGTTCGTAGTTCTGGCCCACATGGGAGTAGATGCCGATTTTGCGAAACAGGCTCTCCATGCCGAAGGTGCGAGCCTCGTCGGGCACGATGGGGACGATATAGCGCCCGATTTGCTTGTCCGCCAGCAGCTTGGCCAGCAGGGTAACCATGACCATGGTGGTGGCCACCTCCCGGTCACCCGACCCCTTTAAAAATTCAGCGTACAGGTTTTTTGGCGGCGGCCGGAAGATGGGCACCGATACGCTGCGCGCCGGCAAGTAGCCGCCCAGGGCCCGCCGCCGTTCCTTCAGGTAGCGGATCTCTTCGCTCTCTTCATCGGGCCGGTAAAAGGGGGCATCCTGGATCTGGTCATCCGGGATGGGGATGCCGAAGCGGCTTCTGAAATGCCGCAGCTCCTGTTCGTTGAGTTTTTTCTGCTGGTGGGTGACGTTGCGCCCCTCTCCCGCTTCTCCCAGACCATAGCCCTTGATGGTTTTGGCCAGGATCACCGTGGGGGCGCCCTTGTGCGTCACTGCCGCCTGATAGGCCGCGTATACCTTTTGGGGGTCGTGACCGCCGCGGCGCAGCTTCTGCAACTGCTCGTCGGTGTAGCCTTCCACCATGCGGGTCAGCTGTGGATAGCGGCCGAAGAAATCCTGGCGAATGTATTCGCCGCCGGCGACCGAGTACATCTGGTATTGTCCGTCGGGCACCTCTTCCATGCGCTTGGCCAGCAGGCCCTGATCATCCTGGGCCAGCAGCGGATCCCAGTCGTTTCCCCAGATCACCTTGATGGCATTCCATCCGGCCCCGCGAAAGGCCGCCTCCAGTTCCTGGATGATCTTGCCGTTGCCGCGCACCGGCCCGTCCAGGCGCTGGAGGTTGCAGTTGATCACAAAAACCAGGTTGTCCAATCGCTCCCGGGATGCCAGCGTGATGGCGCCTAAGGTTTCAGGCTCGTCGGTTTCGCCGTCGCCCAAAAAAGCCCACACCCGCCGGTCGTCAGGTGGTTGGATGCCCCGGTCCTCCATGTAACGGTTAAAGCGGGCCTGGTAGATGGCCATGATCGGTGACAGGCCCATGGAGACGGTGGGGAATTGCCAGAAGTCGGGCATGAGGTACGGGTGGGGATAGGAGCTCAAGCCCCCGCCGTCGGCCATTTCGCGTCGGAAATTTTCCATCTGCGTCTCGCTGATGCGGCCCTCTAAAAAGGCGCGGGCGTAAATGCCCGGCGCTGCGTGTCCCTGGAAAAAGACGATGTCCCCGGGATGGCCGGCGCCTTTGGCCCGGAAGAAATGGTTGAATCCCACCTCGTAGAGCGTGGCGCTGGAGGCAAACGTGGAGATGTGGCCGCCAATGCCCGAGTGCTGGCGGTTGGCACGCACCACCATGGCCATGGCATTCCAGCGGATGATGCTCTTGATGCGGCGCTCGATCTCCCGACTGCCCGGAAAGGCGGGCTGGCTGATCGCCGGTATGGTGTTGATGTAGGGTGTGTTGGCGGAAAAATGGATCTGAACGCCGCGCTGCTGGGCTCGCACCTGAAGGTGACGCAGCAGCTCTAAAATGCGTGCGGGTCCCTGGTTTTCGTACACATAGTCCAGGCTTTCGATCCACTCCCGGTTTTCCAAGGCGATCTCCCGGGCAATGGTGTCGGCATCTTCGTGGGGCATGCGCACGTTCCTTTCCTTAGGCTGTGAATAATCATGGAAGGCGGCCGCTGTGCGTCCGGCAGTTCGGTTGGCAAGAACCCGCAGACAGGCATCGATGGCTGCCCGATAAGAGACAGTTGCCGGACGTCTGAGACATCCACTATTATTGAGTCGATACCAAACACCTGTCAATAGTAATGACATGAGCGGTCATGCCGATCGCATCTTGCATCATGGACAAGTTATTGATAATGTTTTCACAAATCGCGGAGTGTCGGACATGCGTGCTTAACCAGTCGAACCGCCGCAAGGCCTTCCTTTGACTTCCGTCCCGTGACGCTGGCTGGCCTGGTTAGACCTGGTGATCGTTGCCCGTGCAGAGCTTTTCATCATCGGAAACGGTGAACGACAATGAAACTTAAATCAGCCCCCACCCGGGGTCGAACACTGGATCATGCCGCGTTTGTATATGACACCCTCGAACCGATACTGCTGC
>CAVPJR010000031.1:0-4476 GCA_963705435.1 uncultured delta proteobacterium
CGGAAAGATAACTTATGGCGCCACGGGCAGGGCACAGGCCCTTTTTATTCTTTTCAAACCGAACGTGTCAATCCATATGACGCTGCCATCTCTCCGGTGTTTCCGCTTCTACCCCGTGGGAGGCAAAAGCTGGAATACGTTAATTGGTTGTCCCCCTTTTTTGTTTCTCGGTGCCCCGGTTGACAGAAGATCGGCATTTGATTTTGTTTTAGAATCTTTCGTCGAAACTGTACCTTCAAGCACTGATAGTATGAAAAAAACCAAAAGCCTGATGAATAAATAAACTGATTTGCCGATGGATTTTGCCGGCGCCACTATCGTCTGCCTGGCCGCGGAAACAGGCATGCAGCGCATTGTTACTGTTGACGAAAAAGATTTTTCCATTTATAAAGTGGCGAACAAAAGAAACGTCAAGATTGAACCTTGAGCACCACCCCTTTATCATCTATCATCGCACATATTCATAAATCATTGGGCCCTCAACTTACATGTGTTTACATTTTGGTAAGAAAATCTTGTTTGAAAATCATATCGGTATTGACAGCTATCCACGCTCTTGACATACTCGTTTCACCTAAAATGCACGTTCCTATGTTCCATACGGCATGCCCGTTCCTTCAAATATCTTATCTCAGGAAAGGAGGTGATCGATCGCAAACACAGTCAGTTCATCATAGCCAAAGCCGTTAAAATCATCCAATAGGCCCCGTTATTAAAATGGGAGGCCTTTATGAAGCTTTGACCGATGGACCCGATGCTTTGTCGTCACCACCTGCTCTGTCTTGCTTGTGCTGCCTTTTTTGCCATGGCCAAAGCTCCGTATGTCCACGGGCAAACCTCCGGCCAACCAGTGGTGGGATGTCGTCCCCGAAGACGAAAATCCATGTAAGACGGTGCCTACGCTCACACCCTGGAGACTCCCGCGCGGGATGAAAACGGTGTGGATGCCCATTAATGGGCCGTCTGGGGCGCCATGAATTTCGTGGTTCAGAAAAGGATGCCATGGTCCGCAATCAGATCGAAATCTTCCGTCGCGGATTCCTCGATCTGCCCCAGGCCGTTGTCCAGGATGACATTCTGGCAAAAGCCGCCTACCCGGAATTCGAACAGCTCGGTCTATTACTGAAGGATTTCTCCGCGGCCTATGCTTACGAATTCGAACCCGATGCCATCATAAGGCTAAAATATAACACGACGGTTGCCTTGGCCGCCGTCTTCTGACCGGGCAGAGAATCCAGCGGAGCTGCCGGTATGCCCGCCGACGTGCATACTCAAAGCGATGGTGGGGGCAACCAAGACACCGTGCTGATTGGGATCGATGCCACCTTCCGCGGGGATCAGGAGAACACCTTCCGCCTGGTGGGCAACACCATTTTCAGTGCGCAGGTGTAATTTGAGCCCGGCACGACACGCGGCGGAGATAGCATCGAAGGCACGGGCCGTTTGCGGTTGGTAAAGACCGCAGACGGCCCGTGGGACAAGGCCGGTTCAAACCATGCCGTCGAACCGGATACCAGCCGTACGACCAGTTCCGAGGTTCTGCCGCCCCGTTCCGTTGGTATGGCAGGAGCCCTTAGCACCCTATCGACCGAACCCGGCTCGACCGGCATTTGGCGGGGCCGGGCTCAAATCGCTCTGAATCTGTCAGGGCTCTTTGGCGTTTAACTGCAGGTGAAAGGAGGTAACTATGAAGAAAGCAAAAAATCCGTGGCCAGCAAGAAGCTTGTTAATGATTCTCTGCCTGGCATTGATGGCCGCTGCATGGCCGCTGACTGCAATGGCCGCCCGGCCCGCTGAAACTCCGGGCGTACCGCCCGGCACAGTGCTGCCCGACACCGCCCAGGCACCCGACAAGGCCGGACCGCCGGCATGGACCGGCAAAGCCTTCCGCCAGGGCGTCGTGGCCGTCTCCACACCGCTGGCGGCCGAGGTCGGCGCCCGGGTGCTGGAGCAGGGTGGCAATGCCATCGATGCGGCCGCCGCCATTCAATTCGCCCTGAACGTGGTGGAACCCGAATTCTCCGGGATCGGGGGCGGCGGCTTCATGATGATCCACCTGGCCGAAACCGGCGAGACCGTCATCATGGAATCCCGTGAGAAGGCCCCCGCCGCCGCCACCCCGGACATGTTCCAGGGGCTGAACTTCACCGCGGCCTCCACCAGCGGGTTGGCCGTGGGTGTTCCGGGAACCCTTCTGGGGGTGGCCACCGCCCTTGAAAACTGGGGCACCATTACCCTGGCCGAAGCCATCGCGCCGGCCATTCCCCTCGCCGAGGACGGGTTTAAAATCAATCGCTTCCTGGCATCCGACACCGCCAGCTTCAGGACGGCGCTGCAGCCGGAAACCGCAGCCGTCTTCCGTCTCAACGGCGATCCGCTGTCCGAGGGCTATCTGCTCAAGCAGCCCGATCTGGCCAAGACCCTGCGCCTGATCGCGGAACAGGGCCCGGATGTCTTCTACCGCGGTGAAATCGCCGCGGCCATCGTTGAGGTCCAAAAACGCACCCAGGCCGGGTCCGCCGGTGTGGGTCGCATGACCCTGGACGATCTGGACCATTACGACGTCAAGGTCCGCGAGCCCATCGTGGGCGACTACCGCGGCTACACCTTGAAATCCATGTCGCCGCCCTCCTCCGGGGGCCTGACCGTCGTCCAGATGCTCAAGATGCTGGAGCGGTTCCCAATGGGCGACGCGAGTCAGGGATTCGGTTTCGGCGCCACTCGCACCCTCAACGTGATGATCGAGGCCATGCGCCTGGCCTTTGCCGACCGGGCCGTCTGGATGGGGGACGAAGACTTCGTCGATGTTCCCAAAGTGGGCCTGATCGACGATGAGTACATGGCCATGCGCAGCGCCCTGATCGATCCGGACAGCCGCATGAGCGAGGCCCTTCCGGATGATCCGCGGCCTTACGATGTGGTATCCTTAAACGGTGGCGCTAACAAGGTCGCACTGGCGGAGACCAAGCCTGACGGTCACACCACTCACTTTTCGGTGGTGGACAAATGGGGCAACGTGGTCTCCTACACCACCACGATCGAGGCCGGCTGGGGGACCGGCATCATGGTGCCCGGCTACGGATTTCTACTCAACAACGAGCTGACCGACTTCAACTTCACGCCGCGGGCCGGGACCGACCCGCCCGGCGACCTCGATTTCGACCCCGGCGCCAATGATGTGGCTCCCTTCAAACGTCCGCGCAGCAGCATGTCACCGTCCATGCTGTTTAAGGGCGATCAGCCCATCGCCGCCTACGGCTCTCCCGGCGGCGCCACCATCATCAACTCGGTGTTCCAGATCACCCTCAATCTCGTCGACCACGGCATGAGCATCCAGGAAGCCATCGACGCCCCGCGCATCTCTTCCACCACCAGCACCCCGGCAGGGGCAGCGGTTTCCCGGGAGGCGGGATTTTCGGAAGAGGTGATCCAAGAGTTGGGGGATCTTGGGCATGTGTTTGGAAATCTCGGCACCATCGGATCGGTGCAGGGCGTCGTCATCGATCTTCAGACCGGAAAACTTTACGGCGGGGCCGATCCTCGTCGCGAGGGCACGGTCATCGGACTGCCGCGGCCGGGCGGAAAGAAAAAGAAGTAAACCGGCAGCAGCCTCATCCCGGGGCCGGCACCGGCAAGATGGCCAGAGGTTTTTTCCTGAGGTCATCTTGCCGGACCGCCCCTTTTCTATTCCCCTTTGGGGACGATCAGTTAATCGATGATCTTGTTGGCGAGAAATGAATTTTCTGCACGATGTTCCACTTTTCACGTCCCCACTTCTTATTAAAATTATCCTCATAAAAGATGTTGCTTCTGGTGAAAATTTGATTTTTCATATTTCTTGACAAGTATCCAATTTAGATCCAATTTGGATTCAAATTGATAAATGAGGTTCGACATGCCGATCAACATTTCCATCAAAAACGTTCCGGACGAAATTGCCGAAGAGTTGCGCGCCAGAGCGGCGCGAAACCACCGCTCGCTTCAGGGGGAGTTGATGGCCATCATCGAGGAGGCCGCCGGCCAAAAAAGCCCCCTAAGCCCCTCCGAGTTTCTGGCGGGGGTACGGACCCTTGGGCTGCGCACGCCGGCCGAGGCGCGCGCGATGGTCAGAGAGGATAGAAATGGTCGTTAAAGCGGTGGATGCATCGGCGTTGGGGGCGCTGGCCTTCGGCGAGCCGGAGGCGGAAACGGTTGCGAAACAGCTTTCGTCATCTACTCTGGTAGCGCCGCAATTGTTATGGTTTGAATTGACCAGCATTGCCTTCAAAAAAGCCGCCAAACACCCCGGTTTGGTGGATCAGATTCGTGAAGCCTTTCGCATGGCCGGGCAGCTGGCCATCGAAATCCTCGCCGTAGACCACCTGGACGTCATCGAACTGGCGACACGGACGCGCCTGACGACCTATGACGCCTCCTACCTTTGGCTCACCCGCAAAACAGGTGGGGAATTGGTGACCCTGGACAAACGCCTCAGCA
>CAVPJR010000032.1:0-129034 GCA_963705435.1 uncultured delta proteobacterium
TCTGATTAGCTATTTTCGCTCACATTTGCCTTTCCGATCTGTTATTAAGTATCCTCGATTTCAGCTGCCATTAACGTTGCTTGGAGACCAGGTGGTGATAAACGATGCTGGTCATTCCGCCAATTTACAACGACCATAGCTTGATCAATCACCATAATATAGCATCGACAGACTTTTAGTCCAGAAAGGTTGTTAACGGGGATGCGCAAACGATTGAACCTGAAAGAGAAAGGTCTGCTCTAATGCTGGAGCCTATATTCTTCGTATTGCTGGGAATGGGATTGATATGTATTTTTACGATATCTGAAAGAAGAGATCCTTAACTCTCACTCAAACGTTCGATAGTGTGGGATGTTTGGAGGTGTTTTATACGAACCGAATCCACAGAATTCTTTGGCGTCCTGTGTCGATGTTACGAAAAATCGAAAAAATATAATTAGTTATGACCAGTGTGGATGTAACTTCTTCTATTTTGGAGGCACCTATGCCAGATCCAGATTACCATAAATATGATCGAAGAAGTGGAATAAAAAGACGCTACATCTCGTATACTTTTCATGTTCCTGAAAGAAGATCCAGAGACGTCAGGAGGAGTTTCAAAGATCAACGCATTGCATGGAAAATGAGAGAGAAAAAGATAGCTTGAATTTGAAATGCTAGGCACCTCGTCAATGTCGCTAATTGTCAGATGGCGATGGACCCTAAAGGCTGGACAACCTGACGTATAGGATAAGCTCTGAGCCGATTCGTTAAGGGAGGCATCAGGCCGCCTCCGCGAATGGATGAGGTAGACCATAATAAACCTCATCCGGGGTTAGGTTGTCAAGTGTCTGGTGGAATCGCTCCCGGTTGTAAAAAGAGAACCAGCCGCGCAGCCCCTTCCGAAGATCGGCACCGTTGTTAAAAGAGCGGAGGTAGATATAGTTGTACTTCAGGGTCCACCACAGCCTTTCGATGAAGATGTTGTCCTGGGCTCGACCTCTGCCGTCCATACTGATGGCAATGCCATGGTCCTTTAGTACGCCGGTGAAATCTTCACTGGTAAACTGGGAGCCCTGATCGGTGTTGAAGATTTCCGGGGTCCCGTACCGGCGGATCGCCTCTTCTAATGCCTCAACACAAAAGTCAGTTTCCATGGTGTTGGACAGCCGCCAGGAAAGCACCTTGCGGCTATGCCAATCCATAATGGCTACCAGGTACATGAACCCACGGCTCATGGGGATATACGTTATATCTGTACACCACACCTGGTTCGGTCGTTCGATGTTCAGGTTCCTTAAAAGGTAAGGGTATACCTTATGCTCCGGATGCGGCCGGCTGGTTTTAGGCCGGGGATAGATAGCCTCCAGGCCCATCAGTCGCATCAGCCGTTGAACATGTTTTCGGTTGATTTTATAGCCCAGCCTGCGCAGATGGTTTCTCATCGACCGTGAGCCCCAGGTGGGGGTCTTAAGGTACTGCTCGTCTGATGAGCCGCATCAACTCCAGATCCTTAGCCTTAAATATTCGATATCCAAAAGTGTGGAAGACATAAGTTCTACTTTTAATGGGCAATCTTGTAAAAGAGGACCACCTCCATATTCTCTTGTATGATAGACAATTTCAAATGAGTCTCTTGCGATACTTGCTGACTCACCCGGGGGGACAGCAACCTGAGAAGTTCCAACAAAACGAACACAACATGTTTGCGCGAATAGGCATAAAGGGGAGATGACTATAATAACCAATGCATATATTAGAATGTTCATTTTAACCATAAATTGAATAGCTTTTCACCTGATGATTTCAAGTCCACAAATGACGCTGAATATTCCCCTGACCATCCTTGACTCTCCTTCACGACTTTCATTCCCCCGATTCGCCGACCACTCATGTTTTGGGTCATTTCAATGCCTTGCATATCAATCCTGAGGATGCCCTCAACCGTATCTCCATGGTAGGTGATTTCGCCGGTCAGCTTTGGTTTGCCATCGGGTGAATCGCAGACCATCTTCCAGCTTACCTTGTCGCCGTTAACGCTGTTTTGGGCCATCATGCACTCCTGGTCCGGCTGAGAGCTGTCGGGGACGGCGTTCTCCCTGGTGATGCACTAATTGTGTTTCACTGCAGGTATATTCATACCCATCATTTCATCTTAATTGGCGTTGCAAACTTCGTGCTTTGGCCAGAATTCTGATCGTGGATCACAGTCTGCACATCATAATCCCCCGGCGGTGCATCGGTAAGCCAGTAGGTCAGCTCAAGCTGGAATTCCGTTTTTTGTATGGGTGAAATGAATTCAAATTTCCCGAAATCTCTGCTCGCCGGTTACTTTTCACCGTTCCGAAGGAAATAAACATCCGTCGTGATGTTAATCGAATACGAATCTCCAACCGGCTTCATTTTGTAGCCGACAAGATGCACAACGAAATGCATCTTGTCTCCGGAACCAAAGGTGTTGTTCTGCCTGGTTTCATAGGTCTTCATGTCATCAACAAGCTTTAGTTTTTTTACGGTCAGGGGCACCTCATCCCATATGGATAAAACTCCCAGTTCTAAATTATCAACCGCTTCAACCATGTTACCCTCCCTGTAAGATACTACTGCGGCATCCAGCAGAGCCTCAAACTCACTACTTGGTGTAACCCCAGTGGTATGTTTCTGCACAGGCGATTTAATTAAAGCCTGACCTGTTTCCTGGCTTCCCATCTCCACCAACTCCACTCTCCGATTAAGCGCTTTCCCTTCCTCTGTTCTGTTGGTACTGATTGGCGATAAAGAGCCAACGCCTGCGGCCTTGAGGCGCTCCTGAGAGATACTGTATTTCTTAACCAATTGATCGGCTACCGCTTGAGCGCGTTTACGGGATAGCTCCGTATTGTATGCTGGCCCGCCGGTGGCGTCGGTATGACCAACCACATAAACATTAAGGTTCTCGTTCCCCTTCAGCATCTTTGCGATCGCTGCGACGGCAGGTTCAGACTCTGATTTGACTGTATAGCTGTCATGGTCAAAGTAAATCCCGTAAACCGTGAAATGCCCAGTTGCGTTTATGTCACTTGCCATGGCATCGGGATCCGCTATCACCTCTTGCTCCATAGCAGCGGTTTGAACAATGATCAGGCTGTAGTTGTCTCCGGTAGTCGTCGTTGCGGTGTTCAGTTCGATCCATGTTTCCCTGCCGGCTTGGTTAACTTTCATGAAGCAATGTCCGCCTTCTTTAAGAACCTGGCCACCGATTTTCTTGACTGCATTGATATAGTTTTTATTAATTTTAAGTACACCCGCCGGCGCACTACCTTTTTTGATTTTGTAACTTATGCGCCATTTATGACCTTCGATGACTTGCTTTTTACCCTTTTCATCATAAAAAGTGTGAGCATCGTATTCAACTTCCTGACAGCTGGAGATATAAAAATTCTGTATTCTGGAAAACATTGGATGGTCACTGCATCCCTTATAGTCTTCCTGCGCGTATGATAATCCCAGCATGGTAACAAGCACAATTGCCATAGCCATTTGTAATATTTTGAGTGCCCTCATTGCATGCCTCCTTGTCAAGAGAAGGGTTATACGCCTGGAACCACTACCAATAGTGTCACTTTCACGTAAAGGAGAGAGAGTTTATAACCGCCTTGATCATATGGATTCACGCATTCGCCGGAATTACGTGAAAGTAGGTTTTTCGACACTATCCGGATACATCAAGCGAGGTTTTAAAAAATGGCCCCCTATTATCAATCATTTCATTGTCAGAATTATGGGGATCTTGAGCATGCTAAAGTCGATTCAACAACCAAGAAGGGGGCGGTTTACTTGAGATCTTCGCAATTGCCGCTATTCTATCAGAAATGGAAGGGGAATGTGAACATACGCTCTTAACTATAAATAGAATGGATCTGCTAAGGGTGTCAAGGGCCAATCATAATCGATATCAGCTTTGTTGGTATTTCAATTTGTCCAAATAGAGTTTTATCTTTAATATCTTACAAAAACTGACCCTTATGAAACTTGGTTCCTTAGGTCGTTAGTGACATTAATGTTGATTTTAAGGGTGCCCCACATATTGTGGTCAGACGAAATCTTTGGTGGGTGGTGATTACACACCAGGCAATGAATATATCTGAAAAACCGGTTGGGTTGTGATCTATTGAGATCACCTTGCCAATTGGAAATTATGGCAATCTCTCTGATGTGTTACGGTTATCTCCACGGTATCACCATAGTCCCTATTTTGGCAATATTTCGTCCGCTGTGATTATAATCGAACATCGTTGAAAATTGCCGGGGCCGATAACTGCAAGGTCGTTGGAGACATCCAAAAAATCATTGTCCAATTTTCACTTTTGATATCAAAATGAAAGGCAACTAATCATCCAAAATGCCAAATCCCAGATGTTGAGGCCGCTCATTTTTTCGTATGACGTTTTGTACATTAGCAGATATCGGTTGTTGCGCTATTTAATACTCAAAACCACTTGTTGTAGATCCGGTGGTATTCTCCGCTGCCCTGCATTTCCAGAATAGCGATATTGAATATCTCCTTGTAGGGACTATTCCCGCCCTGTGGGAAAGCCACCCCGTATTTTTGCACATCGAACATCTCCCCCACCACTTTGATCTCAGGGTCCTTTTTGGCAATGTACATCAAGGCGGGTGCATCATACACAACGGCTTCGACGGTCTCGGCTTTCAAGCTCCGTATCAAATCGTCAAGCGTTTCAACCACCATGACGGTCACATCGTGATAGCGCAGGAACTTTTCACTGGTGGTCCCTTTTATCACGGCTACCTTCTTGGCATTGAGATCTGTCAGCCCCTTTATCTCCCCGAGCCCGATGCGGTTGATCGTCAATGAAGAGCTCAAAGAGGCGGTGAAGGCGGCAAACCAGATAATACCGATGATCATCCAGACTGAGGCAATAATCCGGCCGAGGACTTTTTTCGGGCACTTGTCACCGTAACCGACCGTCGTCATGGTCACAATCGCCCACCAGTATGCATCTACAATGCCCTTTTTATAGTCAACCGGAAAACCTCTGGCACGGTCGTCGTTTCTTTCCAGAAACCAGATCGCATGCGCAACAACAGTGAGTCCAACCAGAAAAACAAGCAGGGAATAACCGATGACTTTCAGGATCTTCAGTACAAAATGCAGGGTCGCGTTTTCAGAAGTCGTTTTAACAGCAACGATCAGTCCCGAATCAAAGAAAGGGTGGGAAAAATCGACAAGTTTCTCCCTACCGGCCGTAATGGTGGTGCCGGAAAAGTTGAGATCGCACTCACCGGTCTCCACGGCCTTGAGAACCGCCGGCACCGTATTGTAGTAGACAAATTCCGGTTTCAGACCATGCCGCTCACAGATGATCCTGGCCATGTCGATGCTGAAACCCCGCAGGTCCTTGAAGACAAACGGCGGGAACTCTTTTACAGCGATTCGTATCGGCTGGACAGTATCCCGAGCAAATGTGGGTAAAACGATCTGGCAGAAAATACAAATGGACAGTGCTATTATTTTCATCCGGTACCCCTATATGTTTTTAAACAGGAATACAGTGGTTTAAATCGCCCCTGAGTAGACAGGGTAATACACGTCGGGTATCGTGCCAGTCTTTGGAAAGAAGGCAAATTCTATGTATTTTTATATCTTGTGGTTGGACGAAATTTCAAGTGAGTTGTGATTACACAACAAGCGTTGAACATATCTGAAAAAGTTACTGCCTTTTGATTGAGATCATCTTACCAACAGGAATTATCGATTTTATTGCCGATACGCTTTGGTGATCAACAGCCTACCATTTAAACATTGACCGGCGCAAGATTTTGCCCGCTGGGATTATTTTTTCGAATCGCAGGAATTTTATGAACTGATATCTGCAAGGTTGTTGGCATCAATCATTCGAGGACTGGAGGCGCCAGCAGAACTATATTAGTTCGTCGATACCCCAATTCATGAAGGACGGAGCAGCCGCTACTTCCCACCCCACTTAATTTACACTTTCGCTATTCGTCAGCCTCAAACGGTTCGTTATCGTCCAAGTCTTCGATATCCAACAGGTCATCAAGGCTCTTTGCCGCTTCAGCCTTCACAGCCTCTACAGCTTCAGAACACTGATCAGACAGTTGATAGAGCATTTCCTGGGTGTTTTCGGAAATCTCAGACCAGGCGAGGGTGCTGTCTGAACCGCTGACAAAATCAACCAGGGAGACGTCACTACCCAAGGTGATTTCCAGCGTGTTCCCGTCCTGGTCTGTGATTGAAATATCCATATTCGACTCCTTTCTGCTAAGGCTAAGCTATCTTAAAGCCGGTGGGCAGGTGCTGTAAAGAATTGCCTATCAGCAGAGACCGGAGCTTGCCGTGATCAGTTCCCTTGCTTGCTCCATGGTCCTTACAGCTCGGGAAGCCAGATCATCCAGCTCATGCTGAAACATTTTTGGCAGGTCCGGCCACTCAAAGTGAAACTTTTGGCCGCTTCGAGTGTCCTTCAAATAAACATCACTGCCATGGTCCAGTTCAAGCTCATTTCCTTTTACATCCCTTATAAGGATCATCATTGGGGCTGTCTCCTTTTTCAAATGACGTTAAGAAAGGGCTCATGAGGATTTGGGATCTTGTGATTATTTTTCGGAATCGCAGGAATTTTCAGAACTGATATCTGCATGGTCGTTGGCGTAATCCGCCATCATTTTTTACCTGTGATAGCAAATTGAAAGTCAACTAATCATCGGAAAAGGCCAACCACCAGATGTAGCGGTTGGCCTTCCTGAATTTTTGTCCACCTAATGGTAAACCGTAATAGTAGTAAGTGCAAGGCTTGCAATTGCTGTTGTATGTCGAGTCTATCTCATGAATCAATTGCAATCTATTCCTGTCACTAAATGTAAGGTGTGAAATCCAAATTTTGCATTGTCTTGGTATGTTTGATCTGGTTCAGCAAAACTGAAATTCATGACTAGGATAATTATTCTGGAATGGCGGAATTCACTCGGCGGCGTGCAAGCGACAATCAAGTGCAAACCATGCTTCGCCATAATCGTCCCCGGACGTTCTTCACGGTTCGCGGAATCAATTGTCATTTAGGTGAGGGTGAAATTGCCTGATCAACATCTGATCAACATAAAAAGGGGGTTGGAAATTTCCAAACCCCCGTTATTATATGAAAAATATGGTGCCGAGGGCGGGACTTGAACCCGCACGACCGTAGGTCACTACCCCCTCAAGATAGCGTGTCTACCAGATTCCACCACCTCGGCATGCGTGTTAGTTGGCTCTACTCAGATTTCGTATCGGAGCCCGCTGCATTGTCTTGTGCCTGCGACTGCGCTGCATCGTCTTGTGCCGGCGACTGCTGCGACTGCTGTTCAATGGGCACCTGGACGTCCGTGACCACTGATTTCGCGACTTTGCCGCCGGACATGTAGGCCAGGGTCAAAGAGGTGAGCATGAATACGATGGCGGCCACCGTGGTCGCTTTGCTCAGAAACGTTGATGCCCCGGTGCTCCCGAAGAGGGTCTGACTGGAGCCGCCGCCAAAGGCAGCGCCCATGTCCGCCCCTTTGCCGGTCTGGAGCAGCACAATCATGATCAGGGCGATACAAACAACTACGTGAATGACTATCAGCAGTATGGACATTGGTTATCGTCTTTTACGGTTCAATCAATGATTATAGAAAACCAGCTTGCTGAACGTTTCCGGGTCCAGGCTGGCCCCACCGACCAAGGCGCCGTCAACATCGGGCATTTCCATAAGCGCCTGGACGTTGTTTGGTTTTACGCTCCCTCCGTAGAGGATGCGAACGGCACTGGCAAACGGTTTTCCAAATAGCGTCTCGAGCAGTGACCGGATGAATTGATGGGCCTCCTGAGCCTGTTCCCTGGAAGCGGTTTTTCCGGTACCGATGGCCCAGACCGGTTCGTAGGCAACGACGAGACCGGATAGATCACCAAAAACAAAATCTTTTAGACCAACTCGAACCTGTTTGTCAAGCACTGAAAATGTCTCGCCGGCTTCACGCTGCGCTTCTGTTTCACCGATGCAAAACACCGGGACAAGACTCGCCGAAAGGGCTGCCCGGATTTTACGATTGACGCTGGCATCGGTATCGCCGAAAAACAATCTGCGTTCAGAGTGGCCGATGATTACGTGGGTGCAACCTGCCTCCACCAGCATCTCCGGTGAGATTTCTCCCGTGAAAGCACCCTGTTTCTCCCAGTAAAGGTTCTGCGCCCCCACGGCGATGGTACTTCCTTTGAGCGCCTGGGCCACCTGGTAGAGGGCGGTAAAGGCGGGGGCAAGCATCACCTCCACGTCCGTTGCATCCTCGACCAGGCGTTTCAATTGACTGGCGGCCTCCACGGCTTGGAAACCGGTTTTATGCATTTTCCAGTTGCCTGCAATCAATGGCGTTCGGCTGCTCATCGGTCACTTTCTCCTTTATTAAAGTTGTTTGCCAATCATGGCGGCCAGGTCGACCATGCGGTTGGAGTAACCGGTTTCGTTGTCATACCAGGAGAGCACCTTGACCATATTGGCCACGACATACGTGGTCGGCGCATCCACTATCGATGAGAGCGGGCAGCCATTGAAATCCGTGGAAACCAATGGCAGGTCGCTGTATCCCAGGATGCCCTTGAGCGTTCCTTCGGCTGCTTCCTTGAGCGCCTCATTGACATCGGATTTGGTCACGCCGGCTTTGTCCACGTTGACCACCACATCGACAATGGAGACGTTGGGGGTAGGAACACGGATGGCCAGGCCATTGAGCTTGCCATCCAATTCGGGCAGCACCAGGGCTACGGCCTTGGCTGCACCGGTGGTGGTTGGGATCATGGATAGGGCCGCTGCTCTGGCCCGGCGAAGATCCTTGTGGGGGAAGTCCAGTAGGCGCTGATCACCCGTGTAGGAGTGGATGGTCGTCATCAGCCCGCTTTTAATACCGAAGTTCTCCAGCAATACTTTGGCCACCGGTGCCAGGCAGTTGGTGGTGCACGACGCATTGGAAATGATGTGGTGCTGCTTGGGATCGTATTTGTTGGCGTTGACACCCATGACGATGGTGATGTCCGGATCCTTGGCGGGGGCGGAGATGATCACCTTGCGCGCACCGGCGGTCAGATGTTTGGCCGCGCTGTCGCGGTCCCGGAATAGGCCGGTACATTCACAGGCGATGTCCACACCATAATCCTTCCAGGCCAGCCGTTCGGGATCCTTGACAGCCGTGTAGGCGATGGACTTGCCGTTGACCTCGATGGCGCCGTCTTTGGCTTTGATTGCCATATCCAGTTTGGCATGGACCGAATCATATTGCAGCAGGTGCGCCATGGTTGCAGCGTCCGTCAAATCATTGATCGCTACGACTTCCACGTCCGGATGGTTCATGGCGGCCCGGAAAACCACGCGACCGATTCTGCCAAATCCGTTGATGCCAATTTTAATGCTCATCTTACCCTCCTTAATGGTTAACCTCTTTTGTTCCCTTTCAATATGCCGCTGGCCAAAGAGATGCTCTTTTTACCGAACGATTCAAGATTGGTCGCCAGTTCCGAAAGGTTCTGATTTTTTCGGGCGCTGGCTGCCCGGATCAAGATTGGCAGATTTACCCCGGATATCACCTCGATGCGCCCCTCCTCGAGAAACGAATAGCTCAGGTTGGATGGCGTTCCGCCGAACATGTCCGTGAGAATCAGAACCCCGTCGTCGCTTTTCAGTTTTTTAATGCCGTCGGCAATTTTTTTGCGCAACTTATCCGCGTTTTCGTTCAGATCGATGGATAGGGGAGTCATGGCCTCGGGTCGTTCGCCGAGGATGAATTCCGTCGCCTCGAGCAATGCATCTGCGAGCCGGCAATGGGTAACCACTAAAACGCCAATCATATCTGCCTGTCTTTCATCGGGTGAATGGGGATAACGGAACCGGATGTCATCTTCATGGTCATTTGGATTTGTTGATATCGCGATGGGTCAGTTCCGTTTTACGACCCAATGCCGAAATGTGATCACACAATTGTCTGGCGATCACGACGGAGCGGTGACGACCTCCTGTGCAACCGACGGCAATGGTGAGGTATGATTTTCCTTCATTTTCATATTGGGGAATCAACAAGTCCAGCAGATCAAAATATTTTCTTAAAAATAAACAGGTTTGGTCAGAGTTCAAGACAAAAGAGCGAATTTTTTCTGTTTTCCCGCTCAACGGCCGAAGTGACGGCTCAAAATACGGGTTCTTCAGAAAACGGACATCCATAACCAGATCGGCATGAACCGGGAGGCCATACTTGTATCCAAATGAGATTACCTGAACATTCATCGCATCGTCTCCGGTGCCCAGGGTGGCAATTTTCCGGATGATGGATTTAAGGTCGTGGACATTCAGATCCGATGTGTCGATGATTTGATTGGCCTTGCGCCGCAGTGTCGCCAGTAATTTTTTTTCTGAGCGTATGGCATCGCGAATGCTCTTATCCCTTGCCAGCGGGTGGCGTCGACGCGTCTGGCTGTAGCGTCTGAGCAGGGTCTTCTCGTCAGCTTCGAGAAAAATGATCCGAAAGTCAAAGCCCATGCCCTTTAATATATCGAGGATGGATTCATATTGCCGGATAAAGCTATTTTCCCGAAGATCCATGCCGAATGCCAAGCTGGTGAACGCGTCGGCATGGTCCAACGGTAGATTCAGGAACCCAGGCAGCAAGGCGACGGGCATGTTGTCGACGCAGTAGTAACCTGAGTCTTCAAAGGCGGCCAGAGCCGTACTTTTTCCAGAGCCGGATCTTCCGGTGACAATGGTGATGGGGGTCCGTTTCACAACGCGGTTCTCACATAATTAGGAAGCCAGGAGATCGAGGCGGATGCCCGGTATACGGCTAAAAATCGTCATCGTCCTCACCGATGATGGCGATGATTTCATCGGCGCTGGTGGCCTTCATCATCAACGCTTTTAACGGCTCTTTTTTAAGCAGCCGGGATACGCGGGCCAGCAGTTTAAGGTGAAGGTCGGTTGAGTGTTCGGGGGTGATAAGCAGGAAGAAAAGGTGGGTGGGGCGACCGTCCATGGACTCGAAATCCACACCCTTTCGGCTCAAGCCGAAGCCCAGAACCAATTTCTCCAGGTTTTTAAGCTTGCCATGGGGAATGCCGATGCCGCCGCCAATACCGGTGCTGCCCAATCGTTCCCGCTCCATCAACACGCGCACCATTTCGTTGTGGTCGATGCCGGTAATATGCGCGGCAGGGGTCACCAATTCATTTAATATGCCTATTTTGTCCTTGGATTTTAGATCGATAAGAATCGCTTCCTTGTCGAGTACATCTAGTATTTTCATCGCTGTCTCACTGGATCCGACATATTCCCGTTGTTATTCTTTTAAGCCTGTCCGGATGCTGTTAATACCTGCTATGCGCGCGGTTGGATCAATCCGTAGTTACCGTCTTTTTGCCGGTACAGGACGTTGACCGATTCCGTTCGCGCATTGGTGAAGACCAGAAAAGTGTCTTTTATCAGGTCCATCTGCATCACCGCCTCATCCACGTCCATTGGCTTGAATTCAATATGATGAACCCGCACCCGGGGCTGTTCACCGTCCATATCCATCGCCTGCTCGGATATCATGGCACCGGGTTTTCCCTTGGATCGGTATTTACGACCCTTCTGTTTGCTTTTTTTTATCTGGCCCTCTAACTTGTCCAGCACCATATCGATGGCTGAATACATCTCCCCGGTCTCCTCCTTGCCGTTGATGATCAGCCGGTCTCCCATGATGTTGATTTCAGCGCTGTGGCGAAATTTTTCAATGGACAGGACCACATTGGCTTCGGCCGGGCCGTTGAAGTATTTTTCCATTCGGTTCAGTTTTTCGCTGACATAAGATTTGAGGGCATCGGAGGGTTCGAGGTTCTTGAATCGAACAGATGTGTTCATGGTCGGTGCCTCCTTTTGGGAATACCGGTCGGCAGAGGGTGGTCAACCGGTTCAGATACGCCCCCCGCCGAATTTAAACACAGGCGGGACGAAAAGCCCGTGGTTGACTGCCTGGGGCGCCATCAGAACTGCTTTCGTTTGCTGGAGGACAGAATGCCCATCATCTCCCGGTATTTGGCCACCGTGCGACGGGCGATGTCAATATTGTCCGTCTTGAGCAACTCGGCCATCTTGCTGTCGCTGTATGGTTTCTTCGGGTTTTCCCCTTCGATGAGCTTTTTAATCTTGGCCTGCACGCTGGCCGAGGCGATATCCTCGCCAAATACGCGTTTGATGGAACTGTTGAAAAAATATTTCAGTTCGTAAATGCCCTGGGGGGTGTGGGCATATTTGTTGGTTGTCACCCGGCTGATGGTGGATTCATGCATGCCGATATCTTCGGCAACATCCCTGAGCACCATGGGTTTTAAATGGGTCACCCCTTTTTCGAAAAAGTCCCGTTGAAATTTCAGGATGCTCTCCATCACCTTATAAATGGTTTTCTGGCGCTGGTGAATGCTGCGGATCAGCCAGGCCGCCGATCGCATCTTGTCGCGAATGTATTCCTTGGCATTAGCGCTGACCTCGTTCTTTTTGGTGATGGCCCGCTTGTAGAAAGGGTTGACTCGAAGTTTGGGCATGCCGTCGTCGTTCAGGACGATGATAAATTCACCTTCGCTCTTGTCGACGTAGATATCCGGGATGATATAGTGGGGTGTCTCTTCGGTGAACTGCCTCCCCGGTTTAGGTTCCAGCGCGCGGATGACGCTGACCGCGGCAATGACTTCTTTCAGTTTGACCTTCAGGGCCTTGCAAATGGCCTTGTAATTCTTGTTTTCCAGATTTTTCAGGTGGTCGGAGATAATGTCCGTCACCAAGCTGTTTTCCAGATCCAGATGCTGGGCCTGAAGCAGAAGACACTCCCTCAGGTCCCTGGCGCAAATGCCCACCGGATCGAAGGACTGCATGGTTTCCAGGACATCCTCGACCATTTCGATGGAAACGCCGCTTTGCTCGGAGAGCTCTTCGACAGACAGTTGCAGGTATCCGTCAGGGTTGAGGCTGCCGATAATCAGGCTGCCGACCTGCTTTTCGATTTCGGTGGGTGACAGCATCAACAGCTGCCATAACAGGTGATCGCTGAGCGATTCCTTGGAGGAGACAAAGGCCTCGTATTGGGGTGCATCCCGGCTTTCGGACTCGAAATTGACTTTTCCCGGTGAATTATACTCGTCGATGTAATTGCTCCAGTCGATTTCGTCATTGATCTTCTCGTCGATGGTAACTTCACGAGCCTCTTCAGCGGCGGCGGCTGGCGCTTCTTCGGGTTCGTTCTCCTTGGATTTGTCGGGGGTCTCCTGTATTTCTTCTAAGGTGGGATTCTCTTCCAGTTCCTGTCTGATCGTGTCCACCAGCTCAAGACGGGACAGCTGTAACAGTTTGATCGCCATTTGGAGCTGCGGCGTCATAATGAGCTGTTGGGTCAGTTTGAGTTGTTGTCTGAGTTCAATTGCCATCTTAGAGTCTGAATTCGTCTCCCAAGTAAATTCGTCGGGCGATGGTACTCGAAGCGATCTGTTCCGGTGTTCCGGTTTCGATCACTTTGCCGTCGCTCAAAATAAATGCCGAATCACACGCCCCCAAGGTTTCCCGCACATTGTGATCGGATATCAAGATGCCGATGTTCCGGTTCTTCAAGTGGGCGATGATCTTTTTTATGTCGATCACCGCCAGCGGGTCGACGCCGGCAAAGGGCTCATCCAGCAACATGAAGGCCGGGTCCGTTGCCAAGGCCCGCGTGATTTCCAGCCGGCGGCGCTCGCCACCGGAAAGGACCGCCGCTTTGGACTCCGCCACGTGGGCGATACCCAGCTCTTCCAGCAGGCGGTCAGTGCGTTCATGGCGCTGCTGGCGCGACAGGGGCAGGGTCTCCAGAATCGCCAGGATGTTCTGACGCACGGTCAGTTTTCTGAAAATGGAGGCCTCCTGGGGCAGGTATCCGACCCCTGTCCTTGCCCGGATATGCATGGGGTATTCCGTGATGTCCATATCATCAAAAAAAACCTGACCGCTGTCTGGTTTGATCAACCCCACGGTCATGTAGAAAGTGGTGGTTTTGCCTGCACCGTTGGGCCCCAGCAGGCCGATCACCTGTCCGCTTTCCACCTTCAGGCTGACCCGGTTCACCACTTTTCTGCCCCGGTAGACCTTGACCAGTTCACGAACAGACAAGGCAGCCATCAGCTGTTTCCCACGGGGTGCATGTTCACGGGCTACTCCAATCCTGATTCATCCGGGAGAATGACGGCGTTGACGCGACCGTTGGATCCACCTTCGACGGTGAACCGCCCATCAGCCCGGTAGAACGTGATGGTTTCGCCGGTGATGGTATTGTCGCCGCTGGTTATCATGGCCCCCGGGCCGGTCAGGATTAGCATGCGCTGTGCTGTTATATATACTGCCTGCTGGGCAACGGCAAGCCTATTGTCGAATTTAATTTCCACGTTTCCAGTGGCCACAAGCTTCTTCAGGGACTGGGCAGGTGAAGCGGACCCAGCTTCGGAGCCGCCGGAAAAAAAAATCTTGAGGCTGTCCGCGATGATCAGGGTCTCTCCCTGTTTGGCCCTTACATGGCCAATAAACTCTGCGTTGTTGTCAGCTGTGTTGGATATGAGCCGCTCCGCCGAAATATGGATTTTTTTTGCTTCCGGATCAGCCGATGTTGCTGTCGGGGTCTCGGTTCCGGCTTCACCCTGGGTGGTCAGCGAAGGCAATAGCACCAAGCAAACCAGGATGGTCAGCAACAAGCCGGCAGTGGTTCTAAAGTTCGAGATCTTCACTGATTGTTCCTTCCACACTACCTTCGAAACGGGTGATACTGGTTTCCAGGTTCATGGTCATCGTGTCCGCATGCAGGGTGAACGACTCGCCGGAGAGGGTCACCGGTGTATCTGCGCGAAGTTCCCTGGCGGCCGGGTCGTAGTCGAGTGCGTCGGTCTGGAACCGGTAAAGGCTGGTGTTGGCCGATACCTGCCCTGAGACATTCATGCGGTTGGAGTCCGTGTAAATCGTTCCTTGCTCGGCGGTCAGGTGCACATGATCCCCATCGTCCATGAAAAACTCCACATCCGGACTGGCCAGCAGCATGGTCTTCTTCTTTTCCAGAAGGGTTGCCGAGTCCGCTTCCAGCCGCCACTCCCGAATGCCGTTTTTCATGGCGGTCTGGCGAATCTTGTTGAGCTGCATGTCGGCCTCATTTTTTACCAGGTCCAACAGTACTTCCGGATCGCGGGTCATCCGGCGATACCCGATAAATACGATAATGGTGCCGGCCAGCACCAGCACAACAATGCCCAGCAATACACGCTGAATCAAACGGCGACTGTTCATGAAAACTGCCTTTTGATCATCGGTTCCCAATCTCCCCTGGCTTGCAGGATCCGCTCGCTGATTTCACGCACCGCACCACAACCACCCATTGCCCGCGTGGTCATGATGGCGGCCTGCTTGACCCGATCGTGGGCATCGCCGACTGCGATGGGCACCCCCACCCGATGCATGATGGGCAAATCCGGCAGGTCGTCTCCCACGAAGGCCGTGGCTGAGGCCGCCACGCCGGTCTCTTTCAATATCTCTTCAAGGGCGGCGGCCTTGTCGCGGACACCGTCTTTGAGCAGGTTGATGCCTAAATTTTTGCACCGGTGAACCAGTGCCATGGAACGGCGCCCGGTAACGATGCCCACCGTAAGGCCTGCTTCAATCAGCATGCGGATGCCCAAACCGTCGCGCACGTGAAACACCTTGGTCTCCTGGCCGCTGTCGTTGTAAATCACCTGGCCAGCGGTCAGGACGCCGTCCACATCCAGAAGTATCAGGGTTATTTGTTTCAGGCGGGTGTCGATCATGGGATGATGTCAGGTGGCCAGGGCGGTTTTGATGGCTTTCAGCTGGACCAGCAGAGCGGGCAACTGGTCCAGGGGGAGTGAATTGGGGCCGTCGCAGAGGGCTTTGTCCGGGTCTTCGTGAACTTCCAGGAAAACTCCGTCTGCACCGGCCGCCATGGCAGCTCTGGCCAGCACCGGGGCAAACTCCCTCTGGCCGCCGGAATGGGTTCCCGCGCCGCCGGGCAATTGAACACTATGGGTGGCGTCGAAAACCACCGGACAACCGGTTTGCTGCATGATGTGGATCCCCCTGAAATCCACGACCAGATTGTTGTATCCGAACATGACACCACGCTCGGTGATCATGGGTTGGACGCTGGACACCGAACGAATCTTTTCGACGATATTGACCATATCCCAGGGGGCCAAAAACTGGCCTTTCTTGACGTTCACCGGTTTTCCGGTTTTTGCGACCGCCAGGAGCAGGTCGGTCTGGCGGCAGAGAAATGCCGGGATCTGGATGACATCAAGCACCTGGGCCGCCGCCGCCACTTCGCTGATGCGATGAACGTCGGACAGGATGGGCACGTCAAGGGTCTCTTTGACTTTGGCCAGCACGCGCAGACCGTCCTGAATGCCCGGCCCCCGGAAAGCGGTGATGGCGGTCCGGTTGGCCTTGTCGTAGGATGCTTTGAAGGTAAAGGGAATGCCGAGGCTGTCCGTCAGCGCTTTGAGTCGGGCGGCGATGCGCAGCGTGACCGCCTCATCTTCGATGACGCAGGGGCCGCTGATCAAAAAAAAGGGGCTGGCCGTTTTCATTCAATATCAACTTTCAAGAGGATTGGAATCATGTTTTATTATGTATCCTCAGGCGGTTAAAAAGTCAAGCCGTGAAAAACTTTGCCTTGATTACCGGTGGCTTAACTGGTATTGTCCCCAACTCAATAGACGGCTACAGAACAGCGCCGAAAGGAAAGAATCCGTTGAATAAAAAAGGAAGCTCGCTCAGACTGATCTTAATTGTCACTGTGGCGCTGCTGATCAGTATCCCTGCCGTATGGCTGGCCATCATCCGCCTGGAAGGATCGGCACCTGCATTGGAAATTGAACTCGAGTCACCTTTTATCGGCGCAACGCGGACGGTTACCGTGAATGTCGATGATACCGGCAGCGGTATCCGCAAAGTCTGGATGGGCCTGTTGGTCGAGGGCCGGGAGGTGGAGGTCCTGCAGCGAACCTACCCTTCTGCCGGTTTTTTTGCCGGCGGCAAGGACAAGTCGGTGCAAGTCAAAGCACCGGTCTCCCCTCAGTCGATGGGACTGGCCGACGGAAAGGGCGTCATCCGTGTCGTGGCCTGGGATTACTCGCTGCGCAAGTGGGGAAAAGGCAATCGGGTTTACCTGGAAAAGGAGATCCAGATCGACACCAAGGCGCCGTCGATTGACCTGATCAGCCGCTCCCACAATCTCAACCAGGGAGGCAGTGGCGCGGCAATATATCGGCTGTCGGAGGATTGCCCGGTTAGCGGGGTGACGGTGGGCGATCTTTTTTTTCCCGGATATGCCGGTTATTTCAAAGATCCGTCCGTCCACATGGCCCTGTTTGCCCTGGATTTCCAACAAGGCAAAGAAACCCGACTGGCGGTTGTCGCAGAAGACTTCGCCGGCAACCGGTCGACGGCCGGTTTGGTCCATCACATCAACACCAGGTCTTTCAGAAAAGACGCGATCAATCTGTCCGACGCCTTTTTTGACCAGAAAATGCCCGATTTCGAGCGCTACTTCCCTGAATCATCGGGCGGCAGCCGCGCCGACCTTTTCCTCAAAGTCAACCGCGAACTGCGGCGCAGGGATACCGAGGCGATACACCGGATCACCCAGCATACAGAAACGGATATCCTTTGGGACGGTCCTTTTTTGCGGCTTCCCCGGTCTGCCAACCGTGCCCGTTACGCCGACCACCGGACCTATTTTTACGGCGGCAAGGTGATTGACCGTCAGGTGCACATGGGGATCGATCTGGCCTCTACGGCGCATTCCCCGGTACCGGCTGCAAACCGTGGGAAAGTGGCCTTCACGGGTGATCAGGGCATCTATGGCAACACCATCATTATAGACCACGGGTTCGGGTTGTTCACCCTCTACGCGCATTTGAGCCAAATCGATGTCGCCGTCGGGCAGATGATCAATAAGGGTGATTCCATCGGCAAGACCGGATTGACGGGTCTGGCGGGCGGTGACCACCTGCACTACGGCACCCTGATTCACCAGACTTATGTCAATCCGGTGGAGTGGTGGGACGACGAATGGATTAATAACAACATCAGCGCCAAAATTGATGACGCGGGACCCCGAAATAGGCCTTAAGATAATTTATTTGGCAAGGCTAGTAGGGAGGAAGGTGTATGGTAATACTGCGACGAACGATAACGCAGTCCAAATAGATTATCTTAAAGCCTACAGGAGCAGACGGCGGTATGGGACGCCTTAAGGTTCAAAAAACGGTTCAGCAGATCAACGACAAAATCAGGGCCGGCGACGTGGTTGTCGTCACAGCCGAGGAGATGATCGACATCGTCGCGGACAAGGGCCCGCAGGAGGCTGCCCGCCAGGTGGATGTGGTGACCACGGGGACCTTCGCGCCCATGTGCTCGTCGGGCGCTTTTATCAATTTCGGTCACTCGGCACCGGGCACCAAGGCCAACCGGGTGTGGATCAACAATGTGCCCGCCTACGGGGGTGTTGCCGCGGTAGACTGCTACATCGGGGCTACTGAGCCGTGCGAAGACGACCCCCTGAACAAAGTGTATCCCGGTGAATTCCTTTATGGCGGCGGCCACGTCATCCAGGATCTGGTGGCGGGCAAGAAGATGCACATCAAGGCCACCGCCTACGGAACGGATTGTTACCCCAGCCGGGAATATGAGAAGATCGTTACGCTCAAATCGTTGCCTCAGGCAACGTTGTGCAACCCCAGGAATGCCTATCAGAACTACAACTGTGCGGTGAATCTGACCAATAAAACCGTCTACACCTACATGGGGGCGCTAAAACCCAGGGCGGGTAACGCCAACTATTGCTCGGCCGGCCAGTTGAGCCCGTTGTTCAACGACCCCTTCTACCGGACCATCGGGCTGGGTACACGGATTTTCCTGGGCGGCGGCGTCGGTTATGTCACCTGGCACGGCACTCAGCACCGTCCCGGGGTGAAGCGGGCAGCCAACGGTACACCGTTGACCCCCGCAGGCACCCTATGGGTGATGGGAGACATGCAGCAGATGCGTCCGGACTGGCTGGTAGGCGTCAGCATCCAGGGGTACGGGTGTTCATTGGCGGTGGGACTGGGTGTCCCCATTCCCATACTCGATGAGGAGATGGCCAGATTTACGGCGGTTTCAGACGCCGACCTGTTTACCCAGATTGTGGACTACGGCAACGACTACCCCAATGGTAAATCAAGCAATCTGGGGCAGGTCAGCTATGCAGCGCTTAAAAGCGGCGTCATCACCCTCAAGGGGAAGAAGGTGCCAACGGTTCCGCTCTCCAGCATGGTCAAGGCCCGACAGATCGCCGAGACGCTGAAACAGTGGATTACATCGGGCACATTTGAACTGGGCACGCCCCAGTTCACCCTCCCTGCGGCCTGATTCCCGTTGGCGGCCTCCATGTCAGACACCGGGATGTTGAGTGGTCGTATTTATGAACACGACCACTCAGGAGCCTCAATGCCAAAGACCTTGCGCGCCTTTGTCGCCGTGCCGATCCCTGATGCGGTGGCTCTCTTTTTGATGCAGATTCAGGCGCAGCTTCAATTGCCGGGAAGGAACATTCGTTGGGTGGCGGCGAAGAACATTCATTTGACCCTGAAGTTTCTCGGCGATATCGATCCGTCGCGGGTTCCTGCAGCTGCCGCTCAGATGGATGCCGCCGCCGGCGCGACAGCTGCTTTTTCGCTGACAGCAAAGGGGGTGGGCGTTTTCCCGGATCTTCGTCATGCGCGCGTGATTTGGGTGGGGCTGACCGGTGATCTCGACCGGTTGAAGACGATTCAGACAGGCCTCGAATCCGGTTTGGAATCGGTGGGCTTCAAAAGGGAGACCCGTGGCTTTGGCGCGCACTTGACTATCGGCCGGATCCGCCGACGGATTGATGCGCAATTGATCGGCGAATCCTTGGTGCCCTTGAAAGCGGTTGCCTCAGATGGTTTCCGAGTGGACCGACTGATGCTTTTTAAAAGTATTCTCACACCCAGTGGGCCTGAATACACCCTGCTGCACACATCGCACCTGGCGGTTTAGAAACTCCCAGGCTGATTATGAGCACCGTATCGATCCGGCAGATCGACACGCGACATCGAGTAAACCGAAAATAGTTTGACGGGCCTGCCTGCAACTTATCGCGGGAGGCATTCAATGATGTTCTTTCACCCTGATACCAACCTTGGAGGATTGCATGGCCATTTCAGCGGATAAAACCAAGGCGGTAGACTCCGCCATGGGGCAGATCGAGCGCCAGTTCGGCAAGGGCGCCATTATGAAACTGGGGGCACGCCCCGTCGTAGACATTCCCGTGATCTCCAGCGGATCCATCGAACTGGACCGCGCCCTGGGCATCGGCGGACTTCCCCGCGGCCGCGTGATCGAAATTTTCGGCCCCGAGTCATCGGGAAAAACGACCCTGGCCCTGCACGCCGTTGCCAACGCCCAAAAACAGGGCGGCATCGCGGTCTTTATCGACGCCGAACATGCCCTGGACACGATCTATGCCCGCAAGCTGGGGGTTAACTGCGATGAACTGCTGGTCTCTCAGCCCGACACCGGTGAGCAGGCCCTGGAAATTGCCGACATGCTGGTTCGAAGCGGCGCGATCGACGTGATGGTCATCGATAGTGTGGCGGCCCTGGTGCCGCGGGCGGAGATCGAGGGAGAGATGGGCGATTCCCATATGGGGCTGCAGGCACGCCTCATGTCTCAGGCGTTGAGAAAGCTTACCGGCACCATCGGAAAGACGATGACCTCGGTGATCTTCATCAACCAGATCCGCATGAAGATCGGCGTCATGTTCGGCAACCCGGAGACCACCACCGGCGGCAATGCCCTGAAATTTTATTCTTCCGTTCGGCTGGACATTCGTCGCATCGGCGCCATCAAAGACGGACAGGAAGTCGTGGGGAACCGGACCCGGGTCAAGGTGGTCAAAAATAAAATGGCCCCGCCGTTCAAAGAGGCGGAATTTGACATCATGTACGGAGAGGGCATCTCCCGGTCCGGCGATCTGCTGGATGTGGGTGTCAATGCCGGCATCATCGACAAGAGCGGTTCCTGGTATTCCTACAATGGCGAGCGCATCGGCCAGGGGCGCGAAAACGTGAAAAAATTCTTCCAGGACAATCCCGACCTTTTGGAAACCGTGGACCTCAAGGTGCGGGAGGCGGTGGGCCTGCTGAAGGCCAAAACAGATGCGAAAACGGAAAAAACAGACCCGAAAGATAAAAAACAATAATCAAAAAACAAATAACAAATAAATTACAATAACCAAATTCAAGATTCCAAACCCTATGATTTTTAAGAAAGGACATTCCAATCGTCAATGTTTGGAAAAATCAAAATGACAATCCACTGATGGTTTGTATCTTGTTTGTGATTTGGATATTGTAATTTGGAATTTATTTGTAATTTGGTGCTTGAGATTTGTTATTTCAGGTTGATCAGGATTAGGAGACGGTTATGACCGGCAACGAGATTAGACAACTTTACCTCGACTATTTTCAGAAACACGGCCACCGGGTGGTGCGAAGCTCGTCCTTGATTCCCCAGGACGATCCGACGCTGCTATTCACCAATGCCGGGATGGTGCAGTTCAAACGCACCTTTCTGGGCGAGGAGAAGCGGGACTATGTTCGCGCGACCACCTCACAGAAGTGCGTCCGCGCCGGTGGCAAGCACAACGACCTTGAGAATGTGGGCTATACGGCTCGGCACCACACTTTTTTCGAGATGCTGGGCAACTTCTCCTTCGGCGACTACTTTAAGGAGAAGGCCGTGGATTTCGCCTGGGATCTGCTGACCAACGGTTACGGGTTGCCGGCGGAAAAGCTCTGGGCCTCGGTTTACCTGGATGACGACGAGGCCTACGATCTGTGGCACCGGCGCATCGGCATCCCCGAGTCGCGGATGATACGTTTAGGGGAGGAGGAAAACTTCTGGGCCATGGGAGACACCGGTCCTTGCGGTCCCTGCAGCGAGATTCACCTGGATCGGGGCGCCGAGCATGGCTGCGGTCGGCCCGACTGCGACGTGGCTTGCGACTGCGACCGGTTTCTGGAGATTTGGAACCTGGTCTTCATGCAGTTCAACCGTGATGCCTCGGGCACCATGACCCCGTTGCCCAAGCCCAGCATTGATACGGGCCTGGGTTTGGAGCGCATGGCCTCAGTGGTTCAGAATGTAAACACCAATTTTGACATCGATCTGATATACCCCATCATCGAGCGCACCGAGGCGCTGGCCCAGAAATCATACGGCCGCGTCGAGACCGACGATGTGGCCATGAAAGTGATCGCCGATCACAGCCGGGCCGCTGCCTTTCTTATCGGCGACGGCGTCCTGCCATCCAACGAGGGCAGGGGATATGTGCTGCGTCGGATCATGCGGCGGGCCATCCGCTATGGCCGCAACATCGGCCTGACCCAACCCTTTCTCCACGAAACCGCACGGGTGGTGTTTGACATCATGGTGCCGGCCTACCCGGATCTCAAGACGGCCTCGGCTTTTATCACCAACGTCATCGAGAACGAAGAGGTACGCTTTTCGGAAACCTTGGACAACGGGCTGCGGGTGCTCAACGACGCCCTGGCCGAGATCCGGGACAAGGGCATCAGCCAGGTTCCCGGTGACTTGATCTTCAAGCTTTACGATACATTCGGGTTCCCCGTGGATATTGTTCGCGACGTGGTGCGTGACGAGGGCATGACGTTAGACACCAACGGGTTTGAGCAGCGCATGGACGAGCAGCGCAGGCAGTCCCGATCCAAAATCACCTTTACCGGCGTTTCCGATGCCTACCGCCAATTGAGCGCCTCGGGCGAGAAACCCGAATTCGTGGGATACGGCACCCTGACCTGCGAAGCACAGGTGGTGCTGGTGGTCCAAGACAACAAAAGCATGGATGCCGCCGATGCGGGGGCCACGGTGGAAGTGGTGACCACGGCCACGCCCTTTTACGGAGAAGCCGGTGGACAGGTGGGTGACCATGGGACGATCACCGCTCCCGGTATGGAGATGATGGTTACCGACACCCTTAAAGATCCCACCGGCATCATTATCCATAAAGGGCGGGTCCAATCCGGCCGCCTGGAAAACGGTCAGACGGTCATGCTCACCGTGGACGGCGATCACCGGGCCGCCGTGGCCCTTAACCACACGGCCACCCACATCCTGCATTCAGCCCTTCGGCATGAACTGGGGGACCATGTGAAGCAGGCTGGATCCATGGTGGCGGCGGATCGGCTTCGATTCGACTTCACCCATTTTTCCCAGATCGATCCCGACGCCCTGGAGCGCATCGAAATCTTCGTCAACCAGCGTATTCGGCAAAATGTCTCCGTGGCTGTTGAGGAGATGGACATGGATCATGCCATGAAATCCGGCGCCACGGCCCTGTTTGAAGAAAAATACGGCGACCGGGTTCGCGTTATCTCCCTGGATACCTTTAGCCGGGAACTTTGCGGGGGCACCCATACCAGCCGTACCGGCGACATCGGGTTGTTTAAAGTGAGTTCCGAATCGAGCGTGGCATCCGGGGTGCGACGGATCGAAGCCTTAACGGGGAGCGCCGCCCTGGATCATGTGCAAAAAAACAGCCGGATTCTGCAGCAGTTGAGCCGCGTGATCAAAGACAAGCCGGATGCCCTGGTGACACGGATCGAGTCGACCCTGACGTCGCTGAAAAGTCTGGAGAAGGAGACGGAACGGCTCAAGACCAGAATGGCCGAAATGCAGGCCGATGGCAGCGGCGAGCAGATCCTGGATATCAACGGGACACCCGCGATCATCCAACAGGTCACCGTCGATAAGCCATCCGCCCTGCGGGAGCTGGCCGACCGCTTCAAAGACCGCATCGGTTCGGGCATTGTGGTTTTAGGGTGTGAGACCGATGGCAAGGCGCTGCTGATCGTCGTGGTGACCAAGGACCTCAACCACCGGTTCCATGCGGGCAAGATAATCAAACCGATTGCCGAGGTGGTAGGCGGCAGCGGTGGCGGTCGACCCGACATGGCTCAGGCCGGCGGCACCCAGCCTCAGAATCTGCCGCAGGCGCTGGACAAAGCGCGTGAGTTGATCCAACAGGCATAGGAACCGAAAAAGGGGCACCCCCTATCGGGTATTACGATTTCAGCACATCGATCATTGTAAACACCTGACCTGCTTCACCTTTTTTCAGTTTCCGATCAAGATAACAGACGGCATCCATGGTGCCCGCCGCATAAATGTCGCGGCCGTTGACGTTGTGCTGGAATTCAAAGACAACGGTGTTGTCCGGAGAGGTCAGCCGATAGGTGTGCCATCCATGACCGGACAGATAGGCCTCGGGAATTCCCCATTGCTCGCGTTGAACCGCCGGGTTCCGTTCCATGGCGATCGCTTCCTGCGCAAAATCGACGCCCATGCGGTTGAAACAGGAGACCATGGCCTTGGCCGTGCCGCTGGTATCCGCCTTGCCGGCCTGGTGGCTTTCCTGCACGGTCAACGTGTAGCCAAGGAAAATGCCCGGAAATGTGCTGGCCGCATATTCCAACATGGCCTGAAATCCCACAATCTGCTTGGCCATGTTGGGTGCGATGACCGCGCAGACCCTTGAGTCGAGAACGGTATGGATCAGTTTCTCCCGATCTCCGCCAGTCGTTCCCATAACAAACGGCAGACCCCGTTCGCAGTAAAATTCGGCATTGTCGTTGACGGCCGAGGGATGGGTGAAGTCGACGCTGATGAAATCCCCGTGCGTCTTGATCAGCGCATCCATCTTTTTATTGCGATCGGCCGGCCGGATGAGTTCGATGACGCTTCCGGAGATGGTGTGCCGGTCGGCTTGAATCTCGGGTCCGGTGAGGGAGTGGGGCAACACGATGAGGCGGGGATCCTGCAAGGCGTGGCCGGCGATGGTGGAGGTGACGTTTCCCGGCAGACCATTGATCATTATCTTTACTGGTTTCATCGTGATGCTTCCTTGTTTTTGATGGGTCCGCACCGTTTCATGGCAAGGGGATGACACCACCCCATTATCCCAAACCGATTTTTTTGGCAATGGCGGTGAGTTTGGGAAAGGCCTTTTGATCAGCAGCGCGGATGTGGTCTGCCAGCATGCTCGCCGCAGCAGGAATCCAGCGCGCAAAGGCGTCTTTTTGTTTGACCCGGCTCAAGAATCCAAAGGCCCCAAGCATCTGAAGATTTCGGGTGACGGCACAGTAGCGATAGCCCCGGATGAACCGGTCCGGGGAATATTTCCACAGCCGTGCCGCCTGCTCGGTGGCATGCATCAAGAGCCGCTGTTGAAGGTCCGGGGTCAATCCGGCATAGGGATCGATCAGCAGCGAAGCCAGGTCATACTGGATCGGGCCGGTTCGCGCTCCCTGAAAGTCGATGAGATGGGGCCGGCCGTTTTGAATCATGATGTTGCGGGATTGAAAGTCCCGGTGAATCAACCCGTTCAAGCCGTGGTCGATGGTGTTCGTGGCCAGGTGTTCAAATTCCGCTGCCAGGTCATCATAGGCCGCCGCCAGCTTCAGGTAGCCGTTTAAAAAGGCGTCCACGAAATAACGGCACTCCTTATCGAGTATCAGCGCAACATCGTAGGCCGGGCTCTGGCAGGTCCAGCCCGGGTCAAATCTGTCGGCAGCCTTTATCGTCAGGTCGAAGAGGGTGTCGATGACCTTCCGGTACAGCCTCTCCACGCCGCTGCCATCTGGCCTTTGTCGCACTATCTGCTGCAGATGGCAGTCTCCCAAATCTTCCAGAAATACCAGCCCACTGAAACCGTCGTGGGCGTGTATTCGCGGCACCGGCAGACCGCAGGTATGAAGGTGGGTGCCGATCTTGACGAAGGCGTTGACTTCACTGCCCGGCAGCGTGGTGGTGATGCCGTGGTCTGCCAGGACCAACCGGTATGGGCCGGCGGTCAGGCGGAACCAGCCGCGGTCTGAACCATCGCCGGTCAGTTCCCGGCAATGGATGGCAGCCTCCCGATAGCCGGGGAAGGCCGATTGAAATGCGCCAGGGGCCATGGCATCCACTACCGCCTCCCGGTAGCGATCCGGGCTTCCCATGTCCTGCCAGTAATGATTGTGAACCACATGGGCATGAATGGGCACGCCGTCGTCCAACAGTTGACGGTAGACGGCAATAATATCGCTGAACCCATCATCGGGTATGCGTCGGATCACGGCGGCGTCCATGACATGAATGCCGGTAAAGGCCATTTCCCGGTGGCGGCCAGGGTCCTCAGGGTTGGAAAAACGTGCGAAGCCAGCGATTCGATTCCGCTCATCCACCCACACCTGGTTGAAGGGGGGGCGGTCATGCATGACCAAGGTTACCTGAGCCACACGCATTCGGTGGCGGCGATAAACCTCAGCCAGCTCGATGTCGGTGACGATATCCGCATTGACCACCATGAACGGCTCGTCGTCCCAAAAGCCGGCCAGGTGTCGGATGGCGCCGCCGGTGCCTAAAATTTCCGGTTCAACGCTCAGGGTCACCGGCATGCCGAAATCGTTTTCCGCCAGATAGGACCGGATATGATGGGCCAGGTGGTGGACGTTTACGGCAGCAGCGGTGCAGCCGGCCCGTTTCAGGTTGCCCAGCATTCTCCCCAATACCGGGATGCCGCCAACCGGGAACAGGGCCTTTGGAAATGTCCGGGAGTGGGGTGCCAGCCGGGTGCCGAACCCTGCTGCCAGAATCAGCGCTTTCATGGACCCAACAGATTCAAGTAGGTCTGGATGAGCGTTTCGTAATGAGAGATGGCCGCCTCATTTTCATGATTTCTGATGCCGTTGGTGGAAAAATAGCTCAGGCCGTTGGCATAGTTGACCTTGGACACCGATTCGATCAGTTCGATCTCCTTGTTTTTTATCATCTGGAGGCCCATGCTCTGGATTTTATTGAGTTTATCCTTCGTCTCCATCTTTTCCTTGCGGTTGGTTCTCAGAAAATGGAGCGCCACTATATAGGATTGGAAATAAGGCCTTAAAAAGGCGGCAAACAGCTTTAATTTGCGATATCCCGATGAGGTGATCTGGTAACTGTCGGGGATAGTTGGGTGGGGCATGAGCATCGCGTCATCGATAAATGATTTAATGGTTTTTCTCACATAATGTACCGGCGGTCGATCGAGATCGAATGCAAACTCATATTTAAAAAAATCCTGGAAAAATTGGTACTCATTGTGCAGTTCGGCAGCATTGAACTGGAACGCATCCTTCTTTAAAATGGCCAGTGCGGTGAAAGCAGCCGGTACGAAATATGAAATGCAGTTGTTTTTGTAGAACTCCAGCAGTGATCGTTTGGCAACGTTTACCGTGTAGTCGGCCTGATCTTCCGGCAGTTCCTTGTCTCCGGGCGCTTTTTCAAGCAGTTTGCGCGACAGGTAGCGGTCGATGGCATATTCCATGGCACCGTCCGGGTTGAGAATAATCGTGTCTGCCAGCTTGGCGTTTTGGGCGGTGGCGAAGGCCAGGTAAGCATTCACCGCCTCCATCAGTTCCTCCTGGGTGAAGCGGGGCTTGGAAATATTCAAGGCGGCGGCGGCCACCAGGCCGTGGGGAGTGACCACGGTCTGCTTGTCGATGGCGTTGATGATCCGCCAGCCCAGGTTCCGGCACAGTGCATTCAAATCTTTTTGGGCCATCCGGTCCAGTGGCACCGGGGCGTCAGCCAGCAGATCACGCGTGGAGATAGGGTCGTGGAAGTTGATATATATTTTTCCGTAACGCTTTTTCAAAAAGCGCCGGGCACGGATCACCTGACCGAGGTTCTCATCTTCTTTTTTGCCGCCTTCCACTTCGTGAACGTAGGCGTGTTCTTCGACAATCCGGTCATAGCCGATGTATACGGGAACGAAGTTCATATCCTCGCAGGCCCCATTGCGATAGGCATTCAGAAGGATGGAGATCAATCCCAGCTTGGGAACCAGCAGTTTGCCGGTTCGGCTCCTTCCCCCCTCGATGAATAGCTCGATATGAAAGCCCTCCTCCAAGAGCTTATGGATATAGGCGGAAAAGACCCGGGCATAAAGCACCGCCCCCCTGAAGGTCCGTCGCAGAAAAAAGGCGCCACCTCCGCGAAAAATAGGGCCCAGCGGCCAGAACGAGAGGTTCTTGCCCGCGGCAATATGCGGGCAGGGCATGTTGTTCTGGTAAAGCACGTAGGACAGGATCAGATAGTCGATATGGCTCTTGTGACAGGGCATGAGAATCAGCGGCCCTTTTCTGGAGATGGCCTTGACCCTTGCCAGACCGGCCCTGTCGACGACGGCGCCGTCGAACATGGAGTTGATGATCCACCCCACCACCGATGACATGATGCGGATCACGGTTGGACTGTAGCGTGCGGCGATTTCATCCAGATAGCCATCGGCTTCTTTTCGGATTTTATGGATCGGTTCCTGTCGGGATGCGGCATGCTTTTTAATAAAGGTCCCCATCCGGTCGCTGGTGAGGATGGATTCTTTGAGCTCTTCGTTGGATTTCAAGATCGGTCCGGTGATGCTCTGCCGGTGCCGGTTGTTCTGCAACAGGAGCTGGCGCCGCAGCTGAAGGGCCTGATAATCGATGGGTTTATCCGGTTGCGCCGATTGGCTGAGCCACTGGCGCAGGTTCAGCGGCTGGGAAAGCTCCACAAAAATTTTACCGGGATACCGGATCAGAGTGACGATCTTTCTAATTTTTCCCGGACGTTGTGAGGTGCCGAAAAACATGTCCACCAGGCTGGGAACTGCAGGTAAGGGCTTCTTGCCGAAAAACATCAGTTGGGGGACCAGGTAGATGGGCCGGTCAATCTGTTTTTGCAGTTGGATCAGGTAACTCAGCGGATCGGTTTTCTCCTTGACGAACCGGCGATAGAACCCTTTTTTTTCAACCAGTGAGAGTAAGCCACAACCCGATGCGAGAAGGGCGCGTTGGTAGTACCCACTGCGATAGGGGTCCAGGATCCGGTGACGTTGAACCAGCTCATCCAGGTAGGCCAGGCAGATACGGAATATCCGCGACAGCGGCTGCCAGAGATAGATGTCCGAATCGAAGGCCAGTTGCGGCACCGGCTGGCGCGATTGTCGATACCGGGTATGGGCGAAGAGAAATTCGAAGCGGCTCTTATATTTGGTTGTATAGACGATAATCGCCCCATCGGGGATGTTTTTAACGATATCCGCCTGTTCACCGCCCATGAATATCCCTGAGAACAGGCGATTCAGAAGAAAAGCGGAAATGGTCCCGGTGGGTGATGGCAGAAAACAGAAATAGTGGTCGTGTGAATGGTTAAGCAGACGGTTGATCCACTGGTGAATCTTCAGCGCAAGAGAAGAAATCGGCTGTTTTTTTGGATTGTTCATCATTTGAGAATGCAAGAATCCAAGACGGATGGACGTTGATGATATTGCAAAAAAATAACAGAACCCTTGCCCCTTTGCAACGCCATATTCACCGGAGAAAAATATGCTTGCGCTGTTCTGGCTTCTATGTTATTGCCATACTGTTGATAGCGTCACCACCAAGTTGCTATCTAATTGAAATCCCATTGATATTCCAAAAAAAAATACGAGGCGCCCGGCAACGGCCGGAGAAAACCAAGATAATCGCCAAGCACGTCGCGCCATCGCAGCCTCATGCGCATGGATGGACCGATGAAGCCATTTTAATCTGACTAACTCAAAAGGTTCAAGAAGGAGGAAGATTCTCTATGAAAACGTTAATTGGTGGAGCAGTGGCAGCAGTCCTGGGTTTGATCGGCCTGTCGGTATGGTTCGGTGAATTTCTTCAACTTCTGGCCGGTGCGATCCCGGTGATGCTGTTGCTCGGCGGTGGGCTTGCGCTTTACCTGGGATTTGATGAACTCAAAGACACCTGGAAAAAGGACGACAATACCGCTGATGACGGCGCCGCCGATGACGATGCCGAGAAGTACAAGAAAGAGATTGACGAACTCAAGAAAGAGATTGAGACCCTGAAAACCGAAAAATAAACACGCCCCCATCCCGAAATTGAACATGCTGCCCCGAACGGCCTGCCGCTCGGGGCTTTTATTTGTAGATATATATCGTTTCAATCATCTTCGTGTATGCCGACAGCGGCGCTTCCCAGCCCGCCATGATGGTCGTCAACGGCGTCCCGGTTTCGATCTGAAACCGGATCTGGCGGTCACCTAAAATCAAGTCCATGGGCAGGCGTTGGTATTCGTACTCGTAGGGTGGCTGCTTGTAGGCAAAGCGGTCGGGGTAGGTCTGGTATATGGCCTGATAGAATGCCAGTGACAGGGCGTAGGGTGAATAGACCCCCGGGTCGGAGACATGGATTTGAAACCCTTTGCAGGGATGGCCCTCCCATTTGTTTGATGTGGGCTCAAACTCAACCGGCCTGAGCACGACCCCGCTCAAAAGGCTCGTGTCGATATTCTCCATCAGCCGATCGGGCACTAAAAACGGCGCCCCGAACAACTCGAAGGGCAGGGTGGTTCCGCGGCCTTCCGAGATATTGGTGCCTTCCCAGATCACCTGGCCCGGATAGACCATGGCCGACGCCGGTGTGGGCAGATTGGGCGACGGCGCCACCCAGGGCAGGCCGGTCTGGCTGAAGGTCATCGCTCTTTTCCAGCCTTGCATGGAAACCACCTCGAGGTCGCAGCCGATGCCAAACCGGGTGTTGAACAGGATCGCCAATTCGCCGATGGTCAGGCCGTGGCGCATGGGGATGGGGTAGCGGCCCACGAAAGATGAACAGCCGGGGGCCAGCAGATTTCCTTCCACCTGACGCCCGCCCAAGGGGTTGGGTCGATCCAGGACGATGATTTTTTTATCGTATTGCCGTGCCGCCTCCATGCAGTGGGAGAGGGTATAGATAAAGGTGTAGACCCGGGTGCCCACGTCCTGAAGGTCCACCAGCATGACGTCGATGGGGTCCATCATGGCCCGCGTGGGAATGCGGGTGTTTCCGTAAAGGGAGAACACCGGCAAGCCGGTCACCGGATCCAACCGGTCGGCGGATTCGATCATATTATCCTGCCTCTCCGCGTAAAAGCCGTGCTGGGGCGAATACAGGGCTTTTAGCTGACCCGGAAAGGCCCGTCCAATCCGTTCACGCGCATGCGCGTAGCGACTGTCCACCGAAGCCGGATTGCACAGCAATCCGATACGCCGGTGTTTCAACGGCGTGGGAGGCGATTCGGAGATTATGTCGAGACCGGTCTTTACCGCTGTCATTTGGATCGATCCTTTGCTGGGATAGTGTTCACAGCGACTTTGTGAGTCCATTGTCTTTTAGCACACCGCATCTGCCAGTAAAAGGCGAAATCCATCGGCAGGTCCAAATCCCTTGACACAGCCGGTTTTTGAAAATATGTAATTCATTTCTCGTTTCGAACTCCCGAAAACAGGCCGCACGATCGCCATCGCTGGTGGCATGTACCTGCCACCAGCCGGACGGCGAGGTCAACGATCAGCAAAGGACCCATTGTCAGTTGGAACTTGAACTCAGCGGCATCGTGATCATTGTCGGCGCGTACGGCAGCGGAAAAACCGAGGTTGCCATCAACCTCGCCGTTCACATGAATGCAAAGGGAACAGCGGTTCGGTTAGCCGACCTGGATCTGGTCAACCCCTATTTCAGGACCCGAGAAGCCCGCCAGGCGCTGCGCCGCCTTGGCATTGACGTGGTGCTGCCGCCCGACCGGTACATGCAGGCAGACCTGCCCATCCTCACCCCCGAGGTGTCCGGTATGCTGCGACATCCTTCCGGGCTGACCCTTCTGGATGTGGGGGGGGACGACGTGGGCGCAACGGTCCTGGCCGCGCTTGCCGATGCGATGGAGGGGAAAACGCTGCAGGTGCTTCAGGTGATCAATCCCAATCGCCCTCACACGGATACGGTAAGCGGATGCCTGAAAATGCGGCAAGCGATCGAGGCCAGGGCCAGGATGACCATCACCGGCATCATCGGCAATGCCAACTTCATGGAAGAGACCACCGACACAGGATATTCTGGCGGGGTACGCCTTCTCAACACGCGTGGCTGAGGCCGCCAACATACCCCTTGTGTTTATCACCACGCCGGCGGCACTGTTGACCCGGCTCGATAAAAAGGATATCCATTGCCCGGTGCTTGCCCTGAGGCGGCAGTTGGTGCCACCCTGGAAGCGGGCAGACACGCTGGACGCTGGCGCATCGGCGTCAAAGGGCTGAACCGCAATGGCGAGCACTTTCCCCGCCGCTGGTCGAAACGAAGCGGAGATCCCGAGTATCGGTCCCGCGGGGAGGGTTCAATTGGCCAAAAAGGCATTTTGACATCCCTGTTGCAGCAAAAGACCAACTACCGGCATGTCGGCCATCTATCGGTACGGCATCGCCGCATTCCCAATGGAACACGATTCCATCGCGATAAGGAGCAGCTATCAATGGCGTATGAACACAGCATCGAAAAGGACCGCTGCAAAGGCTGCGGCCTGTGCATCACCGTATGTCCCAAAAATGTTCTGGAAATATCTCCCGATGTGAATGCAAAAGGTTATTACCCGGCATTTCAGGCGCGTCCGGAAGATTGCATCTACTGCACCATGTGCTGCATCATGTGTCCGGATGTCGCCATCACCATCAAAGAAACCGAAGAACCGAACGCCTGAAGGGCGGTAAATGGAGGAGCAGCATGGCAAAGGTATTGATGAAGGGAAACGAAGCCATCGGTGAAGCAGCCATCCGGGCCGGTTGCCTGAACTACTTCGCCTATCCGATCACCCCGCAGTCCGAGGTGGCCGAATATCTGGTCCGCCGCATGCCGGAGGTCGGCGGTGTTTTTCTGCAAGGGGAGAGCGAGGTGGCCGTGGGATATATGATTTTCGGGGCCGCCGGAGCCGGTGAACGGGTCTTTACCACCTCCTCCAGTCCGGGAATCAGTCTCATGAGCGAAGCCATCAGCTACATTGCCGCGGCCCAGTGCCCGGCGGTCTTTGTGAACATCATGCGCGGCGGACCGGGGTTGGGAGGCATTTTGCCTTCCCAGGCAGACTATCTCCAGGCCACCAAGGGGATCGGCCACGGCGATTGCCGCCTGCTGGTGATGGCACCGGCCAGCGTTCAGGAGGCCGTTGAAATGGTCATGAAGGCCTTTCCCCTGGCTGAGAAATACCGCAATCCGGTGATGATTCTGGGCGATGGCCTCATCGGGCAGATGATGGAGCCGGTTGAATTTCCCGACCATTTGAAAAGCGAGCCGTCCAACAAGGATGCCTGGGCCACCAACGGGATGGACCATCGCAAGAGCAACACCCGCAATCTGGTCAAATCCCTGTTTCTGGACCCGGTTCAACTCAACGACAACAACCTGGTGCTGAAAGCCAAATATGACCGCATGCGCGCCGAAGAGGTGATGTCCGAAGCATACCATACCGACGGCGACTACCAGGGGCTCATCGTCAGCTACGGCACCATGAGCCGGGTGTGCCGCACGGCCATCGACATGTTGACGGCCGAGGGCATCGATGTGGGCATGGTCCGCCCCCAGACGGTCTTTCCGTTTCCCGAAAAAGCCGTGGCGGAGGCGGCGATGAAGCCGTCGTGCACCCACGTGCTGAGCATCGAGATGAGCATGGGCCAGATGATCGAGGATGTGGAGCGCAGCGTCAAGGGGCGGGTTCCGGTCAGCTGGTACGGCAAATGCGGCGGTGATATCCCCACCCCCGAAGAGGTCATCGACGTGGTTAAGCAACGTATCGCCTGATCGACACGCAATCCCCAAGGGATTTCAGGCTCACAAGCTAAGGAGTACAGGTAAAATGGGAAAGACGTTCAAGAAACCGGAGTCCCTCTCCGATACCCACACCCACTATTGTCCGGGATGCACCCATGGCGTGATCCACCGGCTGGTGGCCGAGACCATCGACGAACTGGGCATCCGGCGGCGCACGGTGGGCATCGCCCCCGTCGGCTGTGCCGTGCTGGCCTACAACTACTTCAACTTTGACTTTCAGGAGGCGGCCCACGGCCGTGCACCGGCCATGGCCACGGGCATCAAGCGGGTGCGGCCCGACCTGATGGTGTTCACCTACCAGGGAGACGGCGACCTGGCCAGCATCGGCATGGGCGAGATCATCCACGCGGCCAACCGGGGCGAGAAATTCACCACCATTTTCGTCAACAACGCCATTTACGGGATGACCGGCGGCCAGATGGCGCCCACCACCATGCCGGACCAGCGCACCAGCACCTCCCCCTTCGGCAGAAAGGTCGACGAGGTGGGCATGCCCATCAAGATGGCCGAGCTGCTGTCCGCCCTGCAGACCCCGGCCTACATCAGCCGCCAGACGGTGATCAAACCAAAATATATCACAAAGGCTAAAAAAGCGATAAAACAGGCATTTACCTATCAACTGGAAAACAAATGCTTCAGCCTTGTCGAGGTGGTCAGCACCTGTCCCACCAACTGGGGGATGACGCCGGTTCAGGCGGTGGAATGGACCGAAAAGACGCTGCTGGCATACTACCAACCGGGGGACTACAAAGTTCCGGCATGACACATGGATCAGCAATGCCGGACGTGACTGAAGGAGGCACAATGCAGAGCGAAATTATGTTCGCCGGGTTCGGTGGACAGGGCATCCTGTTAATCGGCAAGGTTCTTGCGCATGCCGCCATGGAGGAGGGGTACGAAGTGGCCTGGGTTCCTTCCTACGGGCCTGAAATGAGAGGCGGAACGGCCTATTGCACGGTGGTGATCAGCGACCGGCCCATCGGTTCGCCGATCATTAAAAATCCGCTTCACCTGGTGGCCATGAACGGCCCCTCCCTTGAAAAATTTGCCCCGACGGTAAAAAAAGACGGCATCATCTTCATCAACAGCTCGCTGATCGCCTTTGGGTCGAACCGTGACGATGTTGACGAACTGCGGGTGCCGGTGGTGGACATCGCCAAAGATCTGGGCAGCGTCAAGGCCGCCAACATCGTGGCCCTTTCCGCCTTCGTGGGCCGAAGCGGCATCGTTCCCATGGAAACGCTGAAAAACTGTATAAAGGAAGAGTTCAGCAAGAAACCCAAATTGATCCCTTTGAACATGGAAGCCGTGGCTGCCGGTGAGAAGGCCGCCCGGAAATAGACCCACACTCATGCCGCGGATGATCCTGTGGCGCGTTGACATGCCTGCATCAACGGCCGGGCCGAGCGCCCGGCTGTTTTTTCGACCGGTGGTAGACCATGAAATTGACGATTCCCGACTACATCCAGGCCATCGAGCCTTATGTTCCCGGCAAGCCGCTGGAGGCCCTGGAACGAGAATACGGCATCAGCGATTCGGTCAAGCTGGCATCCAACGAAAACCCGTTGGGACCTTCTCCCAAGGCCCTGGCGGCCATCCGCAACGGTTTGGCAGCGCTCCACCGCTACCCGGACGGTGCCGGCCACCTGCTGACGCGCAAGATCGCCGACGCCAACGGTATTTTGCCGGCGAACGTGGTGATCGGAAACGGTTCGGACGATATTATCGCCCTGTTGGTGCGGGCCCTGATACGGCCCGGCGACCGGGTGATCGTGCCGCGCCCCTCATTTCTCATGTACGCCATTACGGCCAGCGCCGCCGGTGCCGTGGTGGACGCCGTGCCCTTGAAGGACCTGACCATGGATCTTGACGCCATGGCCGAACGGGTGACCGCCGACACACGCTTGGTGTTCGTGTGCAACCCCAACAACCCAACCGGCACGGTGGTCACCCAGACGGCGTTTGACCGTTTTATGGCCCGGCTGCCGGCCGATGTGGTCGTGGTCGTGGACGAGGCCTATATCGAGTTTGCCAGCAATCCCGATTGTCTGAAAACCGGGCAGCCGTCCGACGTGAATCGCCCATTGGTGACCCTGCGCACCTTCTCCAAGGTGTACGGCCTTGCCGGGTTGCGGGTGGGGTACGGCATCATGCCGGCTTCACTGGCGGAGCTTCTCAACCGTGTTCGGCCGCCCTTCAACGTCAATAGCATGGCTCAGGTTGCCGCCGCTGCTGCCCTTGATGATCAGGCGTTTCTGCAGCAGACGATAGGGCTGGTTCATCGGGGGCTGGGCGAGCTGTATGAGGCGTTGGACGGGATGGGCCTGACCTACTTTAAAACCGAGGCCAACTTCTTTCTCATCGACGTCGGGCAGCCGGCGGATGTTGTGTTTGAAAACATGCTGCGGCAGGGCGTGATCGTCAGGTCCATGCGCGCTTACGGCTTTCCCACTTATATCCGCATCAACGTGGGGCTCGAATCGGAAAACCGGCGTTTTCTGCGAGCGCTGGAAACGGTTCTCTCCCGAAAAGATACACCGATAGCGGATTCGCCCAGGTAACGCCAAATGGCCAATCAACCGATGCTGCTGATTACTATCGACGGACCTGCCGGTGCCGGAAAGACCACGGTCAGCAAAATGCTGGCCCGGGAACTGGGGTATCGATACCTCGATACGGGGGCCTTGTACCGGGCCGTCGCCTTTGGGGTCCGTGCGGCCGGTATCCAACCGGACGATGATCGGGGGCTCGGTGATGTCTGTAAGACATTGCGGCTCAGCATTGAGGGGGACCGATTGGTTTTGAACGGTGTGGATATCACCCACCGGATCCGTTCTCCCGAGATCAGCATGCTGGCATCCGCCGTGTCGGCCCGCCCGGTGGTGAGACAGGCACTGTTGGGCATCCAGCGGGAAATGGGACGGACCGGGGGCCTGGTGGCCGAGGGTCGCGATATGGGAACGGTGGTATTTCCCGAAGCGGACCTCAAGTTTTTTCTGGATGCCACGGTCCGACAGCGGGCGCTCCGTCGCTTTGCGCAATACGATAAAGGAAATGGTCCAGACGCTCGAGCAGATCGAGCAGGACATCCGCCGCAGGGATCAAAACGACAGCAGCCGTGATATTGCACCGCTGAGGCCGGCCGACGACGCGGTCACCATTGACTCGACGACCATGACTGCCCGACAGGTGGTCGGCTCGATGATGGCACGTGTCCGCCAGGAGTGATCGACCCGTCTTGACCCCGGGCCTGACATCGATTTTGAACATTGACTTTGGCTCGACGGCCGCCCGACGATACCTTGCATGACCGATTCGTGGCCGCCACGTTAAATAAATCATTGCATTTTGCCTGACGCTTCTGTATTGTCTTCAGGCTATACTGCATGCGCAAGCGTTTGCAGTAAAATAAAAAGCGGCTAAGGGGGTAATCATCAGTCAATGGACAACTTTGTAGACAACGAATCAACTGAAGAACCGATCGAGAAAGACAGTGTTACCGGCGAAAGCATGGCTGAACTCATGGATCTGTATGAGGAGAGCTTCAAGCGGTTTGCCGAAGGTGAGGTGGTCAACGGAAAGATCATCTCTGTGGACAAAGACCACGTCCTGGTGGACATCGGCTACAAATCCGAAGGCCAGATTCGCATCCGGGAATTCGAAGTGGATGGCGAAGTCAGCGCGCAAGTGGGCGACACCGTCGAAGTCATGGTGGAGTGGTGGGACGACGAGAATGAAGTGGTCGTCCTGTCCAAGGAAAAAGCCGAGAAGGTCAAGGTCTGGGACGACATCAAGAAACGTCACGAAGCCGATGAAACCATCACCGGAACCATCACCAACCGCGTCAAGGGCGGCTTTTCCGTGGATATCGGCCTTCAGGCATTTCTGCCCGGATCACAGGCGGATCTTCGACCCATTCGCAACCTGGATGAAATGGTCGGCAAGGAATTCGATTTCAAGATTCTGAAATACAACCGCAAACGCAGCAACATCGTTCTTTCCAGAAGGGTGCTCCTGGAGGAGGAGCGCGAAAGCAAGCGGGCCAAGACCCTGGCCACCATTCACGAGGGCAAAGTGGTCTCCGGTATCGTCAAGAACCTGACCGAATACGGCGTTTTTGTCGACCTCGGCGGCGTGGACGGATTGCTGCACATTACCGATATCTCCTGGGGTCGGGTCAAGCACCCGTCCGAGTTGTTCAGCGTGGGCGACAAGATCGATGTCAAGATCCTGAGCCTGGACCTGGAGCGTGAGCGCGTTTCGTTGGGTATGAAGCAGCTTACGTGACGATCCATGGGCCAGCGCCATCGACAAGTATCCCGTGGGTTCGCGTATCAGCGGCAAGGTGGTGAGCCTGACCGATTACGGTGCCTTTGTCGAGTTGGAAGAGGGTATCGAAGGCCTGATTCACGTATCTGAAATGTCCTGGACACGCAAGGTCCGCCACCCCTCCAAGGTGGTCTCCGTGGGCGAGATCGTGGATGCCCTCGTGCTGGATATCAAGCCGGAGAACCGGCGGATTTCCCTGGGAATGAAGCAGGCTGCACCCAATCCCTGGGATGTGATCAGCGACAAATATCCGGTGGGTACGACCATTGAAGGAAAAATAAAGAACATCACCGACTTCGGCCTGTTCATCGGAATCGATGAGGGTATCGACGGCCTGGTCCATATTTCAGACATCTCCTGGACCAAGCGCATCAAGCATCCCTCCGAAATCTACAAGAAGGGTGATGTGATTCAGGCCATCGTTCTTGAAATCGATAAGGGTCAGGAGCGATTTTCCCTGGGCATCAAGCAGCTGCAGGCCGACCCGTGGGATACGGTTGCCGAGCGCTATGAGGTGGGCAAGGAGATCACCGGTACCATCACCAATGTAACCGATTTCGGTGTCTTCGTCGAGCTTGAGGAGGGTATCGAAGGGCTGGTGCATGTTTCCGAAATCAGCAAAGAGAAGATCAAAACCCCGGTGGGCCAGTTTGAAGTGGGGCAGGTGATGACCGCCAAGGTCATGAACATCAACAGCGACGAGCGGCGCATCGGTCTCTCCATCAAGCGTCTCGATATGGAAGATGATCAGGAACTGCTGACCGAGTACGTCACCAACATGGGGCCGGTAACCTCCAGTTTCGGCGAAATCCTTCGCGAGAACCTGCAGGAAAAACTCAACAACGACGAACAATAAATCCATTGACTCAAATCATGAATGCCGGCGGTTTGCCTGAAAGGCCCGCCGGCATTCATCGTCATGAACCGCCAGGCGCCGACTGCCCGGCCGTTGCCGTCCGCTCCGTCTTTTTCGACCTGCCTTCTCTATTCTTCGCTCATGGTCCGCTGATTGCGCCGGCTGAGGCTTTTTCGATCTTGCCTGGGCCTACACCGAAAGAAGGAAACTGACATGTTTTCCAGACGCCATCCCTACCTTTTTTTCTTACTGGTTTCTTTTGCCATTTTTACCGGTCTTACCCTGGGTGTCATGGCCATGGCGGCCTGGATGGCTCGGGGGTCCGGCGGTTTCGACGGCGAGGCGGTGGGGGTCGTTGAAATAGAAGGGGCGATTGTCGATGCGCGGGATACGATCGAGTCCATCCGCCGGTTCCGTAAAGATGAAGACATCAAGGCCATCGTGATACGCATCGATTCCCCCGGCGGTGCCGTAGGGCCGTCTCAGGAAATTTACCGGGAGATTCGCAAGACCGTTGAAACCAAAAAGGTGGTCGCCTCCATGGGTGCCGTGGCCGCCTCCGGCGGTTACTACGTGGCTTGCGCGACCGACGGCATCGTTGCCAACCCCGGTACGATCACCGGCAGCATCGGGGTCATCATGGGATACACCAACTTTCGGCAGCTGTTGGACAAGATCGGTATGGTGCCCGTGGTTATCAAGAGCGGGCCTTACAAGGATACCGGTTCGCCAACCCGGGAAATGCGGGACGACGAGCGTGAAATCCTGCAATCCATTACCAGCAACATCCACGAACAATTTGTCACGGCCATTGCCGAAGGCAGAAAAATGGACCGTGCCCAGGTGGAACAGGTCGCCGACGGGCGCATTTTTACCGGTGAAGATGCCAAGGCCCGAGGATTGGTGGACCGTCTTGGCAATTTTGAAGATGCCCTTGAATGGGCCGGGGAATTGGGCGGTATCGATGGTGAAGTGGTTCCGGTTTATGCCCGCGACGAAAAACTGTCACTGCTTCGCTACCTGATGTCCTCATCCATATCCGACTGGATGTCCAGGGTCATTCACCCCGGCATCTATGCCGAATACCGTTACCTGCCTGAAGGGCCGTGATTCGAAAAGGAAAGCGCATGCGAATCATCGCGGTGGCCATGGCCAAGGGGGGTGTGGGGAAAACCACGACAGCGGTAAACCTTGCCCACGGGCTGGCCCTGGCAGGCAAGCGGGTGCTGCTCGTCGATTGCGACACCCAGGCGCAGACCACGACCTTCCTCGGTGTTGCGCCGCCCCACGGACTGTATGAGTTCATTACCGGTCACGACGGCAACGGCAGGACGATCTTAAAGAAAGAGGCCATTCACTCGGCCCGCCACAATCTATGGGTGCTGGCCGGCGGTATCAAGCTGGTGGAGCTTAAAAACTGGTTGGGAGAGCAGCCTCGCGAACATCGGCATGCCATCTTGCACCAGAGCCTGACACCGAAAAACAACGGGCTGGATTACCTGATTTTCGACTGTGCACCGGGGTGGGATGTCCTGAGCGTAAACATCCTCATGGCCGCCAAAGAGGTGCTTTGCCCGGTGGCGCTCCAGGGACCTGCCTTGGAGGGTCTTAAGACCTTCTTCGGATACCTGGTCTCTGTCCAGCAACTGAATAAATCCCTGCGGCTCAAGTATATCCTGCCCACCATGTTCGACCGCCGTACCCGTCAGAGCCATGACATCTACAATCGGCTCAGGCGTCTTTTCCGCAAACAGATCTGCAATCCCATCCACCACAACGTCCGTTTGTGCGAGGCGCCGGTGGTCGGGCAGAGCATCTTCGAATTCGCCGACAGCGCATCGGGTGCACAAGACTACCGAAAGCTGGCAGAAAGGTTGATCGATGACGGCATCAGACAACAAGACCATTCCCAGACTTTTTTGACGAAAACCGCATGGACCCGGTTTCCGTGGCCACCGGACGCCCGGCATCCAAATTGGCGGCTCCCAAACCGGCGGTGCCCAAAAGAAAGGCCGGTTTCTATTTCTCAGAGGCCCTGTTGGACCGGTTTACCCGCAAATTCCATCAGTTGAAACTCGATGGGGTGCCGTCGACAATAAATCGGTTCTGGCCGAAATGGCCCTTCACTTTGCGCTTGACGACATGGACCGGGGAGAGGCCAGCCAACTGCTCAAACGATTTGACAGCCCTAAGTGAACAGGCTGACATCTCCCAACCCTTTACGTATGATTTCAGGCATATCCTGCTCCAGGGAGACCACGCTGGAGGGCATGCCCGACACCGGCCCCCCGTCGATGACCGCATCCAGTCTCGACCCGAAGTGATCATTGATCAGGGAGGCGTCGTGAAAGACCTCGCCGTCTGCCGCGGTGGCACTGGTTGAGATCACGGGGTTGCCCAGGGCCTCCACCAGGGCGAGACAGATGTTGTTGGCGGGGACACGAATGCCGGCGGTCTTGCGTTTGGTGAGCATGATCTTGGGGACCAGTTTGGAGCCTGTCAAAATGAAGGTATAGGGGCCGGGGAGAAGCCGTCTCATGGTTTTATAGGCATAGTTGGAGACTTTGGCATACTGGCTGATGTTTTTCAGGTCGGCGCAGATGAAGCTGAAGGGTTGATTTTTATTGCGCTGTTTGAGTTGGTAGATTCGTTCAATGGCCCGTTTGTTCAGGATATCGCATCCGATGCCGTAGTAGGTATCGGTGGGATAGGCGATCAACCCCCCGTTTTTTAATATATCCGCCACCCGGCTGATCAGTCGTTGCTGGGGGTTTTCTGGATTGATGGTGAACAGCATGGCGGGGTTCAAACTCCAGTCGGTAAAAAGGGTGAGGATGACGTCCATGGCCGATGGTGAGACGTCCAATGGTCGATCGCGTCTGACTTCGGCACGCTCAATTATAACAAAGAGCACAACTTATTACGGCCTGCCGGGGGTGTCAAGCAGCCAAATAAAGATTGATAAAGCCCCCTTCATTTGTTAGTTTTTCAAATTTCCATTTGGATGCGGAGGATCCCATGACCAACCTGATCGCAGAGGAAGCGTATTCCTTTGATGATGTCCTGCTGGTGCCCAGCTATTCCGATATCCTTCCCAAGGATGTCGATACCCGAACCCGCCTGACCCGTGAATTGACGCTGAACATCCCCATCGTCAGTGCGGCCATGGATACGGTGACCGAAGCACAGACGGCCATCACCATGGCCCGCGAGGGGGGGGTCGGCTTTATCCACCGGAATATGAGCGTCAAACACCAGGCCATGGAAGTGGATCAGGTCAAAAAATCGGAAAGCGGCATGATCGTGGACCCGCTGACCATCGGACCGGATCGGCCCATTGAAGAGGTGATGAAGCTGATGGCCCATTATCGCATCTCCGGGGTTCCGGTGACCCGGGGCGAGCAATTGGTGGGCATCGTCACCAACCGTGATTTGCGGTTTCGAAACCGACATGACCAAAAAAGTCAGCGACGTCATGACCAGTAAAAACCTGGTGACGGTGAGTGAGGGGATCAGTCTGGAAGAGTCCAAGAAAATGCTTCAGACCCACCGTATCGAAAAGCTGCTGGTGGTCGACAAAAACGGGCGGTTGACCGGATTGATTACCATCAAGGATATCGAGAAGATCAAAAAATACCCCAATGCCTGTAAAGATGGCATGGGACGCCTGCGGGTGGGTGCCGCCATCGGTGTGGGAGAGGACATGATGCCCAGGGCGGAGGCCCTGCTCAAAGCTGGCGCCGACGTCATCGTTATCGATACCTCCCATGGACACTCGGGCAACGTCATCCGGGCGGTCCAGCGACTGAAGGGGGATTTCCCCGCCTTGCAGCTGATTGCCGGCAATGTGGGCACCGGTGAAGGTGCCCAAGCGCTGATCGACGCCGGTGTGGATGCGGTCAAGATCGGCATCGGTCCGGGATCCATCTGCACCACGCGAATCATTGCCGGTATCGGTGTGCCCCAGATCTCAGCCATTATGAACTGCCGGGAGGTGTCGGAAAAGACGGGGATCCCCCTGATGGCCGACGGCGGCATCAAGTTTTCCGGCGACATCACCAAGGCCATCGGCGCCGGCGCCCATACCATCATGGTCGGCGGCCTCTTCGCCGGTGCCGAGGAAAGTCCGGGGGAAACCATCCTTTTTCAGGGTAGAAGCTACAAGGTATATCGGGGCATGGGATCCCTGGAAGCCATGAAAAAGGGCAGCAAGGACCGTTACTATCAGACCGAACAGGAGACCGACGACAAGCTGGTGCCTGAGGGTATCGTCGGCCGCGTGCCCTACCGGGGAACCCTGTCTGCGAACATCCTCCAACTCATTGGCGGACTCAAGGCCGGTATGGGGTATGTGGGCTGCCGCAGCATCGAAGAGCTTCGCCAAAAGGCGCGTTTTGTGAAGATCAGCGCAGCCGGCATGCGTGAAAGCCATGTCCACGATGTGATCATCACCAAGGAAGCGCCCAACTACCGGTTGGAAAATTGATGCGACCATGACCCAGACAACATCCGAATTCGTCCATCTTCACGTGCACACCCAGTATAGCCTGCTGGACGGGGCCATCCGGCTGGGAGACCTTTTCAAAAAAGTGAAGGCATTCGGCATGCCGGCGGTGGCACTGACCGACCACGGCACCATGTTCGGTGCGCTGGATTTCTACCAACAGGCCACTTCCGCCGGCATCAAACCCATTATCGGTTGCGAGTGCTATGTGGCCCCGCGAACGCTTGCCGACAAAACCCCCCTTGATCGGGATGGCACCCGTCATCTGGTACTGCTGGCCGAAAACCAGCAGGGGTATCGCAACCTGTGCAAGCTGGCCACCATCGGTCAGATGGAAGGATATTACTACAAGCCACGCATCGACAAGGCATTGCTCGCCGCCCACGCGGAAGGCCTCATCGCGCTGTCCGCCTGCCTCAAAGGGGACGTTCCCCAATACATTCTGGCCAACCAGATGGACAAGGCCGAGGAAGCGGCCCGCTACTACCAGCAGACCTTTGGAGAAGGGAGTTATTTCCTGGAATTGCAGAACAACGGCATTCCGGCCCAGGAAAAGGTCAACCGGGGCCTGGTCGAACTCAGCGGCAAGCTGGGTATTCCGCTGGTGGCCACCAATGATTGCCACTACTTGAACCAACAGGACGCCAAGGCCCACGAGATTCTCCTGTGCGTCCAGACCCAGAAGACCATGGCCGATACCGACCGTTTCGTTTTCGATTCCAACCAGCTCTATTTCAAATCCCCCGAGGAGATGAACGGCTATTTCGCCGATTATCCCGGAGCCATCGAAAACACTGTCGCCATTGCCGATCGCTGCTACATCGAGTTCGACTTCAAGACCTACCACTTCCCTCAGTTTGATTCCGAATCGGGCAAGACCGCCGACGAGCTGTTTGACCAGCAGGTGCGCCAAGGCTATGACCGCCGCATGGCGGTGGTGCGCAGGAAAAAGGCGGACCTGGACGAAACGGTCTATCGCGAACGCCTGGAATACGAACTCAAGACCATCAAAGAGATGGGATTTCCCAGCTATTTTCTCATCGTCGCCGACTTTATCCGGTATGCCAAGGAGAACGGCATCCCGGTGGGACCCGGCCGCGGCTCCGCCGCTGGCAGCCTGGTCTCCTTCGCCCTGAACATCACCGACCTGGATCCGATCGAGCACGGTCTGATCTTCGAGCGATTTTTAAACCCGTCACGTATCAGCATGCCTGACATCGACGTGGATTTTTGCATTCACGGACGGGAACGGGTGTACAACTATGTGGTCGACCGTTACGGCGGTGGTGACTATGTGGCCCAGATCATCACCTTCGGCAAGATGAAAGCCAAACTGGTGATCCGGGATGTGGGACGGGCCCTGGGACTCCCGCTGGCGGAGGTGGATACCATTGCCAAGCTGATTCCCGACAGCCTGAAGATGACCATCGACAAGGCCCTGAAAGAAGAACCCAAGTTGGCTCAGATGGTGGCATCGGACCCGCGTATCAAAGAATTGATCGATATCAGCAGGGCCCTTGAAGGGCTTTCCCGCCACGCCTCGACCCATGCGGCCGGGGTGGTGATCGGCGACAAGCCCCTGGTGGATTACCTGCCCCTGTACAAGGGGAAAAAAGGGGAGGTGGTCACCCAGTTCGATATGAAAAAGGTCGAGGATATCGGCCTGGTGAAATTCGATTTTTTGGGGTTGCGCAACCTGACCGTCATCGACCAGGCCTTGAAAAGCATCACCGCCCAGGGAAAAACCGCACCGGATCTGTCCGACCTGCCTTTCGACGACGAAAAAACGTTTGCCCTGCTCCAGGCCGGCGACACCACCGGCGTGTTTCAGCTGGAATCCAGCGGCATGAAAAACCTGCTGGTCCGCCTGCATCCGGAATCCTTTGATGATCTCACCGCACTGGTCGCGCTGTATCGTCCCGGCCCGTTGGACAGCGGTATGGTTGACGATTTTGTGGACCGCAAACACGGCCGCAAAAAGGTGGCCTACCCGGTGGCCTGCCTGGAGCCGATCCTCAGGGAAACCTACGGGGTGATGGTCTACCAGGAGCAGGTCATGCAGGTGGCCGGTGAGCTGGCCGGTTATTCCATGGCCGATGCGGACAGTCTGCGCAAGGCGATCGGCAAGAAGATTGAAGCCTTGATGGCCAAACACCGCGAGAAGTTCATCAGCGGTTCGGTAAAAAACGGTGTGGACAAAACCATTGCCACTGAGCTGTTCGATCTGATCGAAAAATTCGGCGGTTATGGCTTCAATAAATCCCACAGCGCCGCCTATGCGCTGATTGCCTTCCAGACGGCCTATCTCAAGGCTCACTTTCCGGTCGAGTTCATGGCGGCCCTGCTCACCAGCGAAATCGACACCATCGACGGAGTGGTCAAGTTTATCAACGAGTGCCGCAGCCACAGCATTGAGGTGCTGCCGCCGGACGTCAACGAGAGCAGCACGGTGTTCACCGCTGTCGACGGCCGCATCCGCTTTGGCCTGGCGGCGGTTAAAAATGTGGGTGAAGCCGCCGTTGACCTGATCATCAAGGAGCGCGAAGCAAACGGACAATTTTTATCCCTCTTCGACTTTCTCCAGCGGGTGGATTTGACCAAAGTCAACAAGCGGGTGCTGGAGAGCCTGATCCGATGCGGGGCCCTGGATTTCACCGGAATATTCCGCTCGCGCCTCATGGCGGTGCTGGAAGAAGCGTTGGATTATGGCCAGCGCATTCAGCGCGAAAAGAACAGCGCCCAGATGAGCCTGTTCGATACCGGTTCCGGAGAAGACCTGGCCATCAACCAGCCGTCGATCCCTGCCATCGACGAATGGGACGATCGGGAAAAGCTCCAACAGGAAAAAGAGACCCTTGGCTTCTATGTCACCGGACACCCGTTGGACCGGTACAAGCAGACCATGGAGAAATTTACCAATGTGGATGCCCTCAGCATCCGGGAAGTGGCCGACAAGAGCGCCGTGCGCATCGGCGGCACCATCAGCAGTTCCAAGGTGATCCGCACCCGCAAGGAAGAGCTGATGGGTTTTGCCACCGTGGAGGACTTGCACGGGACCGTGGAAGTGGTGATCTTTCCTTCCATTTATGCGGGTTGTGCCGACCTGCTCTCGTCGGATACCCCGGTCCTGGTGCAGGGCCAGGCCCAGGTCGAGGAGAATGGGGTAAAGATCCTTGCCGATGCCATCATTCCCATGGACCAGGCTGAAGCAACCTGGACCGTGGAGGTGCGGCTGATGGTGGATCCCGAGCTTACGGATCGGGAAACCCTGAAACGGGTTCATCGGACGCTGCAGCGATATCCGGGTTCTTGCAGAGGCTTTGTGCACATCTGCCTCAAGGATCAGGGCGAAGCCGTTGTCTCCCTGCCTGAAGCGGTGCGTCTCCATTGCTGCGAGGCCATGACCCGTGACGTCAATGGCATTTTCGGCTATGCCGCCGTCCAGACCCGCTGCAGCGACGCTGCCAGCGCCATGAAACACAGTGGCGTCAATGGGCACCGGAACAATGGTCGACAATTTTCCAGGAACTGATCTTGGATGACTATCTCGATATCTTAATCCTGAAATAGACAGTAAATAACAATAGGTTAAAATTTGGATAGTGTAATTTGGAATTTATTTGAGATTTGTTTTTTAAAATTTTGTGTTTCCGCTTTATCCTGGTTATGTTTTCCGAGGTAAATTAAAAGGACGATTAATATGCATGTCCCACTGCTGGATCTTAAAGCCCAATACCGGACCATTAAGGATCGGGTTCTGGAAGTCACCCAACAGGTTTTCGAAAGCCAGTATTTTATTCTGGGCCCCCAGGTGGAGGCGCTGGAGAAAAAAATCGCCGGCTACTGCCGGACCGAGCATGCGGTGGGGGTTTCATCGGGAACGGACGCGTTGGTGTTGTCCCTGATGGCGGCGGGGATCGGGCCGGGAGATCGGGTGATCTCCACACCGTATACCTTTTTCGCCACGACCGGTGCCATCACCCGGGTAGGTGCCACGCCGGTATTCGTCGACATCGACCCGGACACCTACAATCTTTCTGCGGATAGACTCAGCGCCGCGGTGGCGACCATGTCTGAAGATGAATTGAACACGGTCAAAGCCATCATCCCGGTTCATCTTTACGGCCAGTGCGCCGATATGGCGCCCATTCTGGATGTGGCTGCGATCCACGGGTGGGTGGTTATTGAAGATGCCGCCCAGGCCATCGGTGCTGAATACAAGGGCCGGCGGGCAGGCAGCATGGGAGACTACGGGTGCTTCTCCTTCTTCCCGTCCAAGAACTTAGGGGCCTTCGGTGACGGCGGCATCGTGACAGCCGGCGATCCGCAAGTCAACGAGCGGCTGAAAATCCTGCGGGTTCACGGCGCCAAACCCAAATACGTTCACAAGGTGGTGGGTGGCAATTTTCGTCTCGACGCGTTGCAGGCGGCCATCGTGGCCGTCAAACTGGACTATCTGGACGATTGGACCGCAGCGCGCCAACACAATGCGGCACGCTACCGGGAGATGTTCACATCGGCCGGGCTGACGGACCGCGTCCACCCGCCGGTGGAAAAAGAGAACCGGCATATCTACAACCAGTTCGTCATCCGTGTCGACGACGGCCGGGACGACCTGCGGACCTATCTCGGCAAGCAGGGGATCGGAACAGAGGTCTACTACCCGGTTCCCATGCATCTGCAGGAATGCTTTGCGGGTCTGGGCTGTCAGGCCGGTGATTACCCCGTATCAGAACAGGCCGCCAATCAGACCCTGGCCCTGCCCATCTATCCGGAGCTCACCGAATCCCAGCAGGCCTACGTGGTCGAGAAAATCGATGCGTTTTTGAACCGTTAGGATGGTCACATGGCCAAGGAACTGACATTCGGCTATTCTCCCTGTCCCAACGACACCTATATGTTCAACGCCATTGCCCATGGTGCCGTCGGCGTTGACGGATATAGGCTGAAGCCGGCCCTTCACGATATAGAGACCCTCAACGGCATGGCCATGGATGCGGTGCTGGACGTCACCAAGCTCTCTTTCTACGCCTGGCTTGAGGTAAAAGATCGATACCAGCTGCTCGACAGCGGTGCGGCGATGGGGTTTGGCTGCGGTCCGGTGCTGATTGCCAGAAAGCAGTTAACGCAAGCGGAGATCCATCGCTGCCGGGTGGTGCTGCCCGGCCGGTGGACGACCGCCCACCTGTTGCTGCGTTTGTGGGCCCCGGATGCCGACCAGCGGTTTTTTGCATCTTACGATCGGATCTTTGATGCATTGACCTCAGGGCAGGCCGACTGCGGCGTGATCATCCACGAAAGCCGCTTTACCTTTGAAGACGCCGGATTCACGCCGGTGGTGGATCTGGGGGCATGGTGGGAAGAGATGACCGGTCTGCCCGTCCCCTTGGGCGGGATTGCCGCCAGGCGGAGCCTGGGAAAAGCACTGATCCGGCAGATCGATGCGGCGGTCAACACGAGCATTCGGCAGGCCATGGCCGATCCGGATGAGACGCTGCCTTACATCCGACAGCACGCCCAGGAGATGGAAGATGCGGTGCTTCAGGCACACGTCCGCACCTTCGTGAACGATTTCAGCCTGGCGCAGACAGACTTGGGACGTCGGGCGATTGAGAAGTTGGAATCGATGGCTCGCGACGCCGGTGCGATTTGATGGTGGGCATCGTTTATGCCACCCGGTGTGAAGCGGAACCCTTCTTGTCGCAACTATCAGCCGAGCCCCTGGCCGCCCAGCCGTTTTTGATGTTCAGGAAGACCGGCGCAAGCCACAGGTCATTCATCGCGATCATCAGCGGCATGGGCAAGGTTGCAGCCGCTGTTGCGGCCACCCACCTGGTGCTGGACCAGCGGGTTTCGAGGCTGGTCAACGCCGGGCTTTGCGGCCGGTTGACCATGGACGACGGCTGGTCTGTCGGTGACCTTTTCCGAATCGGTTCCGCCGTCGAAAGCGACTGCGACCGGTTCGGCCGGGCAGAGCAACCCGTTGCCTGCGATGCCCGGTGGTTCAGTGAACTCAAAGCGGCGCGGCTGGTAACCCAGGATCGACCTGTTTTTGATGCGCTCCGGCGCAGCCAGTTGGCCGGCATCGGCGACCTGGCGGACATGGAGGGTGCTGCCGTGGCACGGGTGGCCAGGTGTTACGGCATCCCGTGTGCCATGATCAAGGGCATCAGCGATGCCGCCGATGAAAACGGGCGGCAGGACGTGGCCAGCCATATAGACTGGGTATCGGGGCGCATCGCCGATGCGCTGGCCCGTGAGCTATCCATAAACCCAACAGACAAACAGCCATGAAACCTGAATCGACGCTGGAAAACATCTTGAACTTCACCCGGATCGAGCACACCGCCTTCAGCTTGCCTCTGATTTTTACCGGTGCCTGGCTGGGGGCGGGGAACCGCTTCCCATCGATGGTGGTGATGCTGCTGATCGTCGCCGCCGCTGTGGGCGCCCGGATTTTCGGCATGGCCATGAACCGGGTGCTCGATCGACGCATCGACCGGTTGAATCCGCGCACCGCCGGCCGGGAACTGCCTGCCGGGAAAATGACGTTGACCCTGGCCTTGGCCATCGCTTTCGCGGGCCTGTTGGTCTACCTGATGGCCTGTTGGATGCTGGGCGGCTGGTGTCTGATCCTGTCTCCCATTCCGCTTGTCCCGCTTTTGGGTTATTCGCTGCTCAAGCGCTTCACCCCCTTTTGCCACTTCGGCATCGGCTTTTGTCTGGCTCTGGCGCCCCTGGGCGCCTATGTGGCGGCTGCCGGTCACCCGCAATTTTCAGGGGCGGTGATCCTTTTCTCCGGGTTTGTATTCTGCTGGCTCAGCGGGGCGGATATCATCTATGCGCTCATGGACGTGGAGAGTGACCGGCAGAACCACATCTACAGCCTGCCGGCCATGTTGGGTGCCGACGGCGCCATCCGGGTGGCGGCCGGGGTTCACTTGATGGCATGGGGCATCCTGGTGGCTGTGGTCCAGACCGTGGGCGGCGGCGCGATGGCCTGGATGCTTCTGGCCGCGGCGGCCGTGTTTTTTGGGTTGATGTACGTCCCCACCATTCCCGTGCCGAAACGGTTTTTCCCCATCTCCACCTTTGCCGGCATTGCCGGTGCCCTGGCACCCATGGTTGCATGAGTCAGGACGGTGAACGGAGCGACAATTATGGTGAAAGCAGACACCCCCCATCTGATCCTCGGTATCACCGGTGCGTCGGGCATTCATGGCGCCCGGCTGCTCGTTGAAAAATCTCCCTGGCCGGTTGACCTGGTGGCCAGCCGGTGGGGCAGGAACGTCGCCGGCACCGAATGCGGCGGTATGGAAGCCATCGAAGCCCATGCAAAAAGGCTATTCACGCCCGACGATCTCTTCGCGCCCCTAGCGTCTGGGTCGGTTGCCGCCGTGGGGATGGTTGTACTGCCCTGCTCGGCGCACACCCTGGCTCAGATTGCCGCCGGGTTGGGTGACAGCCTGATTACCCGTGCGGCGCACTGCCAACTCAAGGAGCACCGCCCGCTGATTCTCTGCCTGCGGGAAGCGCCGTTGACCCTGATCGATCTGGACAACGCCCGGCGGGCATCTGCGGCCGGTGCGGTGATCATGCCCATGAGCCCGCCCTTTTTCATGTTTGCCGGAGCCGATCCGAAAACGGTGTCCATGGACGATCTGCTGGATGCCTACGTGGATCGGGTGCTTGCCCTGCTAGGTCAACAGCCTTCCCGTACATGGGAGGATATCCGTTGAGTTTCGTCGATCTGCGCGCTTTTCTTGCCCATCTGGAACAAACCGGTGATTTGGCCCGCATTTCTGTTCGTGTGGACCCCAATCAAGAGATGACCATCATCCAGCACCGGGTGATGGCCAGCGGCGGACCTGCCCTGCTTTTTGAAAACGTCGCGGGTTCCCCCTACCGCGCCGTCACCAACTTGTTCGGCACCCGCCGGCGAACCCGTCTGGCCTTCGGCGGCGATCCGGCCGAGCTGGGCCAGCGGGTGTTGCGGCTTTCCAGAACGCTGATGCCGCCCAGCGTCAAGGGCATCCTCAAGGCCCGTCGGGATTTGCTGGCCCTTTCCACGGCACGGCTGCGCAAGGTGGGCAACGGGCCGGTTCTTGAAACCGTTTCCCATTCCCCCGATCTGAATCGGCTGCCGGTGCTGGTCTGCTGGCCCGAGGACGGTGGCCCCTTTTTCACCCTGCCGCTGGTGCACACCACAGACCCGGAAAATGGCACCGGCAATTTAGGTATTTATCGGCTGCAGCGTTTTGACGGCAGCAGCACCGGCATGCACTGGCAGATCGAAAAAGGCGGGGGGTTTCACTATCACAAGGCTGCCGCCATGAACCGGCCCCTGCCGGTGAGCGTGGTGCTCGGCGGACCGCCGGCCCTGATTGCCGCAGCGGTGGCCCCGCTGCCTGAAGGCATCGACGAGCGGCTGCTGGCCGCATACATGATGAACCGGCCGCTGGACGTGATCGCCCGGAAAACGACCGGCCACCTTGTACCTGCCCGTGCCGAATTTGTCTTGGAGGGGTCGGTGACCCCCGGTGACTTGCAATGGGAAGGGCCCTTCGGAGACCACTTCGGCCATTACTCCCATGCCGCCGATTACCCGGTGTTCAGGGTTCATCGCGTGCTGGCGAGAAAAGACGCGATTTATCCGGCCACGGTCGTGGGCAAGCCGGTACAGGAAGATTTCTACATGGGCGAAGCCCTGCAGGAGATGACCCTGCCGCTGTTGAAGATGATCCGGCCCGCGGTGGTCGACCTGTGGGCCTACCCGGAAGCCGGCTTTCACTCCCTGGCAGTCATGTCGGTGGCCGAGCGCTATCCCAAAGAAGCCTTGAAGCATACGCTGGGCATGCTCGGAGAAGGGCAGGTATCCCTGACCAAGGTGATGATCACCGTCGACCATCGTGTGAACGTGCGGGACATGGCGGCGGTGAGCCGGGCCCTGTGGATGCACCTGGATGCAAAAACCGGCATTTTCCTGCTCGCCCCCACGGCCCAGGACACCCTGGATTTCACCGGGCCGGCCATGAACACCGGCAGTCGGTTGATTCTCCTGGCCACCGACAGTGGCCAGCCCATTCGCGGCGAAGGACCCCGGCATCTCCCCGAACCGGTTGATCTGCACCCGGATGTGCTGGAGACAGCGGCGTTGGGACCGGCCTTTTTAATGGTCAAGGTCAAGGATGCCTGCCGGGATACGGAAGCGGTCCGCCGGGCGCTGATCCGCCATGCGGCATCCAGTGAGTATCTGTTTCACATCATCGTGTCCGAAGATGTCCCCTTAAACGATCCGACCCTGATGCTCTGGGGCTGGTTCACCCGCTTCGATCCCCTGGCCGATCTTTATCCGGCCGGCCGGACGGTTGCCGGCAACCGCTTGATTTTCGATTTCCCCATCGCCATTGACGCCCGTTGGAAAACAGGGTATCCCAGACCCGTTGAATTTGATCCGGACGTGGAAAAAAGGGTAGACCACATGTGGCAGTCCCTCGGTTTACCTGAATGCTGATCATTAACTAGGTACCATTGACCATGGGCAATGATGTTTTTGAGCGAGCCCTGCAAAAGAGCGCGCTCGGTGAGCGGCTTTCAAGGGAAGAGGCCTACGGCCTGGCCGACGCCATCACGCCGGACCGCCTTCACCGGCTGGGTGTGGCGGCACTGGCCAACCGCCAACAGCGCTTTGGCCGGCAGGCCACCTATGTGTTCAACCTGCAGATCAATCCCACGAACATCTGCGGCAGCGGGTGCACCTTCTGCAATTACGCCGCATCCAAACATGCCGCCCATGCTTACGTGCTGGAAGAGCCGGCGATCTTCGACCAAGTGGAGCGACTGGGGCCCACGGAAGTGCATATTGTCGGCGGGTTGAACCAGATCTGGCCCTTTGCGCGGAACCTGGAACTGGTTCGATCCCTGCGCAACCGATATCCGGAGTTGCACATCAAATCCTTTACGGCCGTGGAGATCGATTATTTTGCCAAAACCGCCGGCCTGCCCGAATCGACGGTATTGGATCAGCTCAAGGCCGCCGGGATGGACGCCATGCCCGGCGGCGGTGCGGAGATCTTTTCCGACCGGCTCTACCGGCAGCACTGGAAAAACAAGACCAGTCCCGACGGCTGGCTGCGCATCCACCAGCTGGCCCACAGCAAAGGGATACCCACCAACGCCACCATGCTCTTCGGGTTCGGCGACACCTGGGATGAGCGCATCGAGCATCTCCTGATTTTAAGACAAGCCCAGGATCGGTCGGGAGGCTTTTCCTGCTTTATCCCCTTGCCATTCCAGCCGGGAGCCGGCAATTTTATCGACAACGGGCCCACGCCTCTGGAAACCCTGTCGGTGCTGGCGATATCGCGGCTGGTGCTGGAGAATATCCCCCATTTGAAGTCATACTGGCCCATGACCGGGCTGGAAACCGGGGCGGCCGGGTTGAGCTGGGGAGCCGACGACATGGACGGCACCATCAGCGAGGAAAAGATCGCCCACTTGGCCGGCGCAGCCACACCGGTGGGGATGGCACGGGCCAAGATGGAGGAAAGCATTATCACGGCCGGGTTCACGCCAGTGGAGCGAGACGGTGTGTTCTCACCCCGAGGCGGGCTTAAATGACCGCACCGGTGGCCATGATTCCTTACACCAACATGGCACCCTACCGGCAGCTGGGCGCTCCCCGTGGATGCCGGTTCGTGCCGGTGGTGCCCAGGGCGAGCATCGGGGCCCTTCTGTCCGGTGCGGTCGTTGCCGCCGCGGTGCCGGTCGGCGGGCTGGGGGCGCTTGACGGGGTGGTGGAAACGGTGGGGCGCTTCGGCATTGCCGCCGAAGGGGAGTCCATGAGCGTGCTCTTTTTCTCACAGGTCTCCTTTGAAGAGATGCATTATCCGAGAACCATCCGGTTGACCGGCGAGTCGGCCTCGAGCGTCCGGCTGCTGTACCTGCTCTTGAGGCAACTCCACGGGGTCGACGGACTTCCGCATATCGTCGCCGATGGCGGGGTTCCCGATGGTGAACTGCTGATCGGTGACCGTGCCCTGGTCAAAGGCCAGACAGCGGGCGATGCTCAGCCGATATTCATCTCGGACCTCTCGAAAAAATGGTTCGACATCCATCGGCTTCCCTTCGTTTTTGCCCGGTGGGTGGTGAGAAAAGACGCTGCCGAAGCGATCAAATCGGCCATGTTTGAATGGCTGGACGAGTTTAGGGCCCGTGAGCCGTACCTGGTTGAACAGGCCATATCGCAGGCAGCCGGAACCCTCAACCTTCCGCCGGCAATTATCCGGCGGTACTTCCAGGTGATCCGGCGGAGCCTGGACGAGCGGGACATCCGTGGTCAGCAGCGCTTTTTCAGGCAGTTTGAGGAGCTGGGCCGCAGCCCGCTTTTTCAAACTGACCGTTGAGTCAGTCAATCACGACAGCCTAAAAACAAATGACCAATAAATCACCATCGCCAAATTCTAAACCCGATAAAAAACAACGCGTTGATCGCGCTCAGGCGCTTGAACTGCTTTCCGACTTGCCGATGGGTCAGCTGATGAATCTGGCGCACCAGGAGCGGGTCCGGCGTTTTCCGGACGGCACGGTTACGTTTGTGGTGGACACCAATCCCAACTACACCAATGTTTGTGTGACCGGCTGTGCCTTTTGCGCCTTCTGCCGAAAAAACCACGATGCAGACGCATATCTGCTCAGCCCGCAGGAGGTGGCGGAGAAAGTGGCAACCGCTGCCGCTAAAGGTGCGACCACGGTGCTGCTCCAGGGCGGGCACAATCCAAAAGTCAGGCTGCAGGACTGGCAGGCCTACATTGCGACCATCAGCAGCGCCTGTCCGCATGTGCACATCCATCCATTCAGCCCGGCGGAGATCGTTTTCATGGCCGGCCGGGAGAATTGTTCCGTTACCGACGTGCTGCAGACCTTGTGGGATGCCGGTATTCGAACCATCCCCGGCGGAGGTGCCGAAATTCTCACCGAATCGGTTCGCCAGATCATCGCCCCGCGTAAAGCCACCACCGACCAGTGGCTGGACGTCTGCGAAAAGGCCCACCGCATCGGGTTCAAGACCACCGCCACCATGATGTTCGGCCATGTGGAAACCGATGATGACATCATCGACCACCTATTCCGGCTGCGCCACCTGCAGGATCTTACCCCGGGATTTACCAGTTTTATCCCCTGGTCATTTAAACCGGACCGGACGCCGCTGTCGCAACGGGTGAAACATCCAGCCCACCCGGCCAGATACGTGAGAATCATCGCCGTGGCCCGGCTGGTGCTGGATAATTTCCGCCACATTCAGTCATCCTGGTTTTCGGAAAACATTTCCGCGGGACAGCTGGGGCTTCTGGCAGGGGCTGATGATTTTGGCGGGGTGCTGGTGGAAGAACATGTCCACAAAGAGGCCGGTCACGACCGCCAGGCTAGCGTCGGCGATGTCGTCACGATCATCCGCCGGGCCGGTTTTACGCCGGCAAGGCGGGACTCCTTCTACCGGATTCAGGAAACCATGGCGCCACCGGTGCCGGTTGGTACCGGATCGTTCATGGCAGATCGGTGAGAAGTGAAGGGTGTTGAACGAATCCCGCCTTCTCTATAGACCAGCCAAACCCATCCATCCCCTAAAACCGCTTCCAAAGGATTTTAACGCTTCCAACGTCCTCAGTATTCATCCCTTGGCGTCTTTTGCCCCGCGAAGGCGTTGTCCGCTTCCGCTTCTAACATGTCGGGACAATCCGCGTAGCGGGGAGAGTAGTGGAACAGGTGGTACTGCTTCACCCGGCAGGAACGGGCGAGTTCACCTGCCTGACGGGCGGTAAGATGACGTTTTCGTCTGGCGATGTCCCGCTGGGCATGCGAAAACGCCGCCTCGATGAACAGTTGATCCACATTAGCCGCAAGCTTCCGGATTTTTTTTAAATTCTCGCCGGTTCCGGCGGCGTCGGCCACATATGCCAGGCTTTGGCCTGCGGTGATGCGCGCAATGGCCGATTGCAGCTCTCCCAAGGGAAACCGCAAATCCGAGCCTGGATGGTTGGGCGATGGAATCACCACCGGTGTTTGCGGGTCAGCGCCCCTGTAGAGCATGGCCTTGAAGCGCTTCAGCCATGGGCCCGGAGCCAATTCCAGGCTTTCCAGCTGCCTTTTGATGATGTTGATGTGAAACCGTTCGCGCAGGGCAAACGCTAGGACGGGGATGCCGTGGTCGAGATGAACCGCATTGACCGTGAACGCCGGCTCAGCGAAGGCGATACCGTCAAAGGGCATTTCCCGGATGGTGCCATCGGCCGTAAACCCGTTACGGCATGCATAGCTTTTGACGATGGCCCGGTTCGGGTGCAGTTCGACGGCTTGAAGGATGAATCGGTTCGGGTAGTTTTCCACCAGATTCCAACAATAACCGGCCAGCTTCCCCTCCAGGTTTGCCAGAAAACCCTGTGGACCCCACAGGAAAAGGTCTTTGTCCCGGCCGAGGAAAATGCGCAGCAGTCGGTCGAATCCCACAAAATGATCCATGTGCGTATGCGAAATAAAAATGTGCGTGATTTTGAGAATGTCGCGGGCAGGCAGGGACGCAATGTCCCCCAGGTCAAAGAGCATGGCGCGGTGCTGATAACGAAAGGGGACGAACAGGGCTGGATCTTCAAAAGGGCTGTTGACCAGTCGGGGCAGGAAACTGGGGACCATGGTTTCGCTCAGGGAAGAAGCTTGGCGACCTGCTTGTGCACGCAGAGGTAAATGTCTGCGTCTGATCCGAAGATGTCCACCACCGATTTGTGGTTAATCAGTTTTTCGATGACGAAGGCGGTCACAAAAAGGCTGACCACGTTGGGCTGCTGGACCAGATTCCTGAAGGGAGCGATCTGGTAGTCCACATCGAATTCATCGGCATGGCATAGCGTGTCCAGGCATTTGAGGATCTCTTCTTCCAGGGCGTTTTTGTTGGTGGTCTCCACCAGATGTTCTTCGATTAGTTTCATGGCGATGGGATTGGCGAACCGGGTTGGATCATCCCTGACGATATTGATTGCCGTGCGTCTGGCATGCTCTTTCGAAGATTCGATTCTGGAAAGAATACTGGATTCGCGATTGCTGGGTCTGAAAACTTTTGCCATGGATGGTCACCTGTGGTTAATGGATGGGTACATGCCTTCTGACTGACTCCTTATAAGAAAGATATCCGGGCCATTGCAAGACAAAAAAGTAACCTGTCGATTAAAAAATCGATGCGAAGGGTGGGCGGCCACAGGCGTTCACCCATTTATCAGCAGGATGAATCGGGCATCAGGATCCCGGGTCGGTTGCCTCGACGATGAGTTGGAGGCTTTTTCTGCCGTTCCAGTAATTCCATTGGGGCCGATAGGCGATTTTCTTGAACCGATCCACCCCCATCGGCACGCCCGCGACGTTGAACTGAATGGCCGGGAGCCTCCCACCATTCCCGGACCCGCCTTCCAGAACCATCTGGCGGTGGCGATCTCCGACGGTTTTGCTTGCGTGTACCCGCACCCCGGTGTCCATGAAAAGCGGGTACGGGTTACCCTGACCGAATGGCTCGAGACGGTCCAGGCTGTTCATCAGTTCCGGCGTGATCGTCTCCAGCGGAACGTGGGCATCTATTGACAGTGTCGGTACTGCGCCGAGATCGGCCGTCATTTGACCCACAACCGTTTCCAAACGGCTTCTGAATGCGGTGATATTGGCAGTGGGGAGCGACAGCCCCGCCGCCATGGGATGCCCACCGAATCGATCCAGTAGATCCGCACAGCGTTCCAGGACAGCCGACAGGTCAATGCCGTCGATGCTGCGGGCCGATCCCTTTCCCATGCCGTTGCGGGTGCTGATCACGACCGCGGGCCGATTATACAGACGGACCAGGCGGGAGGCCACAATGCCCAGAATCCCCTCGTGCCATCGATTGCCATCCATCACCAGCACCGGCTGAGCCATCGGTCCAGGTGGGCGGGTCAAGCGTTCCAGGATCGTTTCCAGCAGGTCTTGCTCCATGGATTGGCGCCGATTGTTCAGCCGGCAAAGGGCCCTGGCCAGGCGATCGGCTTTTTTTCTGCTGTCGGTGAGCAGCAACTCACAGGCCATACGGGCGTGCACCAGACGGCCAGCCGCGTTGAGGCGAGGGGCCAGTCTGAATGCGATGGCTTCCGCATCCGTCGGGGTGTCCGGCGACCCGCTCATACCCATCAATGCCGCAATGCCGGGCCGAGCGCCCTGATCGATCTGCCGCAGGCCGGCGGTGGTCAGTACCCGGTTCTCCCCGATCAGCGGAGCGACATCGGCGATGGTTCCCAGCGCCACCAAATCGCACAGGTGTTTCAGATTGGGTTCACGGCGGTTTTTCCAGAACCCCGTTTTCCTCAGGTGGGCTCTCAGGGCAATGATCAGGTAAAATGCCACACCCACGCCAGCCAGGTGAGCAAGATTCGCATGGCATTCCGGTCGAGTGGGGTTGATCACGGCGACGGCATCACCGGGAAATCCGGCAATCGGATGATGGTCGGTGACAATGGTATGGATGCCGGCCTGCCAGGCTAAAGACACGGCCTCACGGCTGCCTGAGCCGCAGTCCGCGGTAATGATCAGGCTGACGCCGGCCGGAATCGCCCGCTTGTTGATGAAATTGGCGCCCAGACCGTAGCCGTCGGCAATCCGGTGGGGGATGTAGTAGCTGACCCGCGCACCACAGGTCCTTAGAAAGCCGACCAGTGCCGCTGTGGCGGTGATGCCGTCGGCATCGTAATCACCGAATACGAGAATTTTTTCGCCAGCCGCCAGCGCCCGGTGGATACGCAGAACCGCGTCGCCCATACCCGCCAGTTCCATTGGCGGGGTAAGATCGCTTAACGATGGATGAAGAAATCGGGTGGCCTGGACCTTGGATTGAATGCCCCGGATGGCCAGAAGCCTTGCGATAAGCGGGCTGCATTGAACCTGACGGGACAGGCTGCGAACCGTTTCCGGGTCCGGATTGATGGTCTGCCATTGTTTTTCCATAGATGGGGCATATCTTATTGGCCGGATCCAAACAAGCAAGAAACACCGTGACGCCGCTCACGGCATTTCTGTGGGTTTCGGGTTGTCAACAACAACGGTGGGGTGATAGGTGACAGTGGAAACAACCAGGCGCGTTTACCGGATAGACCGCTGCCGGATCAGCTTTGTCAAATTTATTCTTGAGGCCTATGACAATGTGGCCGTTATGTCCACCCTGGACCCTCGACAGGCCCTGGTGCAGGTGGTCATCGCACCGGGCTGTGAACGGATGGTGGACGGAATCATGACCGGCCTTGGCGGCGATGTGGGAGTGGTTCCCGTTAAGGATGCAGAAACGGACGACCGTTCAGATGAACCATACAGAGGGCCGGCCGGTGGAAACGGATAAGTCGCCGTTGACCAGAAGGGATCGATTCTTTCAATGATGTCAAAATTGCTCCATATCAGCACCATCGGCTGCCAGATGAACGTATATGACGCCAATCAGATTGCCGGTGTGCTGGCGCCTTTGGGATATACCGGGACCGATGCGATCGAATCGGCGGACATGGTCGTCGTCAACACCTGCACCATCCGTGAAAAAGCCGAGCAAAAGGCCTTCAGTTTTCTCGGGCGCCTGGCCAAAATCAAAATCGCCAACCCTTCCCTGATCGTTGCCGTAGGCGGTTGTGTGGCCCAGCAGGAAGGCGACGCCATTTTAACACGCATGCCTCATGTGGACCTGGTTTTCGGGACGCATGCGATTTTCCGCCTGCCCGAGATGGTCCGTCGCATCGAATCTTCCCGGTGCCGCATCGTGGATGTGCAGCTGTCGGACACCATCGACGCGGATGGTCCGGTGGTCGGTCCTGCATCCGACGGCCAGGTGTCGGCATTTGTCACCATCATGCGCGGGTGCGACAACTACTGCACGTATTGTGTGGTGCCGCATGTCCGCGGGCGGGAGGCCAGCCGCCACCCGGACCGCATCATTGAAGAGATTCGGATGCGCGTGGAACAGGGGGTCCGGGAGGTGACCCTGCTGGGGCAGAATGTCAACAGCTACGGGAATAAGGAGGGGCTTTGCAGCTTTGCCGAATTGCTGGCGCGCGTGGACGATGTCGGCGGGTTAAAACGGATGCGGTTTACCACCTCCCATCCCAAAGACCTTTCCGATGATCTGATGCGCACGTTTGGCCGTCTTGGAAAACTGTGCCACCATATCCACCTGCCGGTGCAATCCGGTGATGACGGCACACTAAAACGCATGAATCGCAAGTATACCCGTGACACCTACCTCGAGAAGATCGCCGGGCTCAGGGCTGCATGCCCCGATATCGCCATCACCTCTGATTTTATCGTGGGGTTTCCCGGTGAAACCGATCGACAATTTCAGGCCACGTTGGATCTGATTGAAACGGTGCGGTACGACGGGCTCTTTGCATTCATGTACTCGGATCGGCCCAGCGCTCCGGCCGCGGCCTTTTCCGGCAAGATTGCCGAATCGGTTAAAAAGGAGCGACTTCAGGCGCTTCTGAATCTTCAGGAAAAAATCACCATGGCGAAGCACCAGGACATGGTTGGCCGGACCCTGCAAATTCTGGTGGAAGGTCCCAGCCGGGGTCTCAAAACTGATGACACCGACAGTGCATCCCCCCCCATCCGATGGTCCGGCCGCGCCTCATCCAACCACATCATCCATTTTGACGTTCCCGACGACCGGTTGGCCAAGAAAGAACTGTTGACAGGGACCTTTGCGGATATAATGATAGAAGGAGCACACGCACACTCGCTGTGGGGGCGGCTGATTCGCGAACCCAAGCACGCCGCGCCGGAAAAAGGAGAGACGACCATTGCTGCATAAGGTAAACATCGCGGGTCTGGCCATGGATCCTGCGTCAAATACTCCCATTATCCTTTTGAAAACCGAAGAGGGGGATAAAACCCTGCCCATTTGGATCGGGTTGCTCGAGGCGACCTCCATCGCGTCGGCCCTTCAGGATATTCAATTTGACCGACCCATGACCCATGATCTGTTTAAGAACCTGACACAGGTGCTCAATGTCCACATCAACCGGATCGACATTTGCGACCTGAAGGAAAATACGTTCTATGCAGAGATCCACTTTGCTTCGGAAGAGCGGTCCTTTACCATGGATGCCCGGCCCAGTGACGCCATCGCCCTGGCCCTTCGTTTTCATGCGCCCATCTTCGTGGATGAGCGGGTAATCGAAAAATCGCAGGGCGGCAAGGTGACCGGAGAGGTTCTGGACGACAGCGAAGAGGGGAAAAAGTGGGCCAAATATCTTGATAAACTCTCGCCCGAGGATTTCGGTAAATACAAAGTCTAATATTTAAAGCATCCATTTTCATAGATGGTCGTCCGGCAACCGTCGGCCAGGTACGCCACCACCCGCTTCTTTTCGGTATTGACCAGGTCCCAGTGAAGCGCCGAATCATTGAACCCCAGGCGGGTTTTTTTTTCTTTGGTGAGCGATTGCACATTCCCGCTGTAGGTATCGGCATAGCTGGCACCCAGTGCCACGTGACAGTTTCCCCAACGCCCGCCGAAATTTTCGTCGAACAGGGTGTTGGCCATAAACCGGTCGATCTTTGAAAACCGCTTGTCGGTCAGTGAGAATTCGCCCAGCCTGGACGCACCGCGGTCCATTTTCAGCTGCTTTTGCACGAAATCGCTGCCGGATTGGGCATCAACGGCAACAGCGGCCCCCTTCTTAAAGGTCAGCTTCACCCCCTTTACCAGGTTCCCGCTGCGGTATGAGGGCTGATCGGCATAATACACCCCGCTGGTCCCCCGCCAATCCGGTGAGACAAACAACTCGAAGCTGGGGATGTTGTGGCCCGAGATGCCGATCCATCGCCGCTGTTCACCTGGCGTGATCTTAAGATCGACCGTCGCGGACTCGATATGGTAGTATTTCACCGCCATGCTGTTGATCCAGCGTTTAATTGCCGCGGCATTTTTGTACACCGCTTTCCAATGTTTGACCGGATCGCGTCGGTTTAGAAAACAGGCCTTGACGATTTGTTTGGCATAGTCTCCGTCGGCCAGACCGGCGTGGTGGGCCAGTTCAGCAGTCGGAAGCATACACAGGGTCCAACTGAAACGTCCGGCCTGTTCGCGTTCTTCTAAAATATCCCGCAAGAATTTTTTAGAAAGGGTGAACCGGCTGATCTTTTTTGGATCGATGGCGCTCAAATGGGTAATCGACGCCGGGGCGTGGAGAAAAATGGAACCATTGAGATTCCGGTAAAGCTCCGCTTCCCCGGGCGGGTCGAAGACCAGCTGCCGGCGGTTGGCCAGACCAAAGAAATTCTTTTCCATCTCAGGGGTCGGGTTAATCCGGCGCACCGGGTTCAAGCCCATTTCGAGGATCCGGCCCTCAAGGATTTCCGCCAGACGAATCGCGTCCAGGTTAAAACGGACCATTACCACATCGCCTTTTTTAAAAGGCTTGCTGCGTGCGGTCGTCAGTCCCCAGAGCAATACGTCGGCGTAGCGTTTCAGTTGCCTGTCGGTGAGCATGTTGTTTCCATGGGTTCAGTGGTTACGGTTGTCTTTTAAAAAATAACGGTGGTATTCAGGCTCGGTGAGGTGCTTTCGCAACAAGCCTGAAAGCAAATCGAAGATGGCCTGGCGATCTTCGTCCGTCAGCCGCGTTCTGAGAAGCGTCATCAATTGGTCATCCGAGAATTTCTGGAGATAATAGGTCACGGCATCCATGTCGGATTCAGGGTTGAGCCCGAATCCGATAAATCCATCGAATTCTTCGATAAAACGGTGTGAGTGATCAGCCATGGTCATCTCCTGCGGATTAGAAGAAAAGATGGATCAACCATAATTGAAATGCCTGGACAGGTCAATACGGACACGGCCCGCTGTCCGGGACGCTTCAGTAGCCATGACGGCTGCCAGCATGACCGTGACATTGGCTTCCGCCCGCTAAAAACAATCGAATTGGGGTTGATGTCCATTGCCCTTTTGGTTTATAGAGAGGTAAATTCATTGGGCATTTCTTAAACCCTCACAATCAGGTCAACGGAAGCTGTGGAGGCACCGCAATGAAGTGGAAAGATACGGGTGACGGTGAAGCTGCAAAACCAGAGAAAAGTGACCCCTATTACGAAGATGACGGCTACGCGTCTTTTAAAGAAAAGGGTTTGAAAACGGCTGCCATTCTTTCGGGCCAGCCGGTGCGATATCTGTATTGGGGGATCGGTATCGCGGGGGTCATCGGCGTCGTACTGCTGGTGATGCTTCTTTTTTCGAACATCAATGAACCCACCGACCAGGCGCACATCAGCGCGCTGGAACAGAGAATCCAACGATTGGAACAGCGCCTGGAAAAATACGATGGCGTGGATGAAAAAGTCACCCGCATCTGGGAGCAGGCCAAGTCGTTTGAAACGTTTAAAACCCGGTTTGATCGATCGGAAGCCTCCATGTCCCTGAGAATGGACCACCTGGCGATGAGCTTGGACGCCCTGCAAAAGAAAACCGACGACACCCTGAAGAAGGTCGGCAATCTTGAAAAGGTGCCTGCACCCCAGGCTGCTCCGGCCAACAAGCCGCCGGTAAAGCAGGCGGCGACGGTGAAGACCCACACGGTGGCTGCCGGTGACACCCTCTTCAGCATCAGCCGGCGGTATAACCTGTCGGTAGAAAAACTGAGATCGATCAATAAATTGACTGAAAAAACGGTGATCCATGTGGGCCAGACGCTCACGGTGAGTTCACCCGTCGATTGAAACCAGATCCACTAAATGTCCCTCAGCGATGTTAACCCGATGGAGAAACCAAGCCGCTAATGAATGATTACGTTGCCCGTTTCATCGAATCTCCCGCCAGCTTCAAAAAAAGCGTCGCCTTTCTGGTTGTGGCCTGGGTATGCCACCCGATCTTTATCTATTCGCTATTCTGGGCCGAAGCGGCGGTGGCGGGTTCGGATAAAGACATCATGAAAATGGCCGTGGTCAGCCTTTGTTTATGTTTTCTGCATGTATTGATTAAAAAATGGGCCAGAGCGCTGGTGGTGGTGGGGAATATCTTTATTGTACTCAATGATTTTTTTTATTTCTTCGTCACGCCCCACAATAAAATTTCAACCATGCTCTGCGTAACGGTGCTGCTGTGCGCGATCGTGGGCACCTATTGGCTTTTCGTGAAAGACTCACGTGAGTACTTCACCCAGGTCAACCCGAAAATGGAACCGCCGGAAATCCCTGACTCAAACATCGGGCCCAATCGCCCCCGCTGATATCGCTTGCTCGACGAGGTCGATCACATCCGCCCGGTGGATAACAGACACCATATATTGCCCCCTTCGGTTGGCGTCATCATGTTCCCGGCTGCCGGGTAAAATCGGCTTGAGTCAGGAGGGCGGTAAGTCAAATAGCTTTTAACCGAGCATATGCTATAATGGAGGGCTCATGGGAAGACCCAGAAAAGACCGACTCGTGGCATTCAATCCAGAAATCAGCTTTTTCAAGCCACGGGGCATCCCCATGCTTGACCTTGCCGAGGTGTGCATTACTGTGGATGAACGGGAAGCGCTCAGGCTTGCCGATCTGGATGGGTTGTCCCACGAAGATTCCGGGCAGTGTATGGGGGTTTCACGGGCGACATTCGGTCGAATTCTCCACAAGGCGAGGCAGACGGTGGCCGATGCGCTGATAAATGGTAAAGCCATCAAAATCGATGGCGGAAACTACAAAATGGTTGAAGAGAAGCGCCGGTTCTCATGCCGGAAATGTCAACATCAGTGGGAAGAGCCACTGGGCACCGGCCGGCCGGAAGGATGCCCCGCGTGCGGGCAGGATGACTTTCACCGTTTCCTGAGCCAGTAGTCGGTCGAACCGGGCTATCGACACCTTCGACAGTGCCGTTTTCCGAAAGCACCTGCCGGGTGCCTTTTGCGGGAGCGGCTTTGGCGGGCTGGCCTGTTCTGGAGATAACAGATGGTACAAATTCAAAGCAGCATGGGAAAGGCCGATCAGCAGGCCGACTCTCAGGCCAAAAGAGACGCCAATGTCAAGGGTGCGCTGGGTCGCATCAAACACAAGTTCATTGTCATGAGCGGCAAGGGCGGTGTCGGAAAAACCAGCATCACTGTGAATCTTTCACTGGCCCTGGCGAGCATGGGCCGCCAGGTGGGAATCATGGATGTCGATCTGCATGGACCCGATGTCCCCCGCATGCTGGGACTATCCGGAATGCTCGATCTGGGTGCCAACCGGAAACTCAATCCCATGCGTTATTCGAAGCACTTGAGCGCCGTCTCCATCGAGTCGCTGACACCAACCAAAGATGAGGCGATCATATGGCGTGGTCCGGTCAAATACGCTGCTATCCAGCAGTTCATCGGGGAAGTCGAGTGGGGCGACCTTGACTTCCTACTGATTGACGCCCCTCCTGGAACCGGCGATGAGCCGCTGACCGTGGCCCAGACCATTCCCGATGCCAAGGCGATCATTGTTACCACCCCCCAGGAAGTCTCCTTGGCGGATGTCAGAAAATCGATCAACTTCTGTAAAACGGTCAAGATGGAGATCTTCGGGCTTATTGAAAACATGAGCGGGCTTGCCTGTCCCCACTGCCATTCGTTTATCGATCTTTTCGGATCCGGTGGCGGGGAAAAAACCGCTATTGCCGCCGGCATTCCATTTCTTGGAAAAATTCCCTTCGACCCGAAAATGGTAGAATGCGGAGACGCAGGCGTCTCCTATCAGCAGCAACACAAGGATTCCCCGGTTTCCGAAGCCTTTCAGGCAGTGGCCCAAAAAATGGACCAACTGCTGTAGACCACCCGATCCTTAACTGAGGATGAAAATCGATTCCCCGTTGGCTGGCCAAACCCGCCGCCCCGGTGATCGGTATCGCTGCTTCGCTCCGACCCCGATGGCGGGATCTCCGCTTCGTTTCGACCATCGACGGGGCCGGCGCTCGCCATCGCCTTTCAATCCACCTTCTAGGCCAGCTACGCCGATCTGCCGGAGCGATGGCCTGCTGTCAAGCCGCTGCGGTGATGCGCCCATACCTGGCGATAACCGCCGGCCACGGCGGTCGCCAGTGGGCCGGCCTGAGCGATGGGGTTGTATAACATCCTTGAATGAAATGATATCACAGTGGTCCGGAAAGTTGACATCCCGGAGCGTTGATGGTTTAATTGCCACCATCCACGGCCCAGGAGAAGCGCAGCGGACAGCTGACAATCACACGCCTGAGCGATCCAGCACCCTTTGTCTATTCTAAGGGGATCACCCGATGAAACCTGACATTTTTCGTTTCCTTTCCGCGATGCCCCATTTCTCATTTCTCACCAAGGATGAGCTTGATCGGGTTGTGTCCAAGGCCGACTTGATTCATCTGCCCAAAGGACATCAGGTATCGATCCAGGGAAAGACGCGAATCGAGAATGTACTGGTGATCATGAAGGGCCAGCTCTCACTTTATCATGAGGAAAAGGGCCAGTCGGAACGAGTCGGCTACATCAAAAAGGGAGAGGTCTTTGGCGGAATAACGGTGATGCTCAATGCCGGCATTTCCCTCAGGACGGCACAAGCGGACACCGATGTCGATGCCATTGCCATTCCTGACAGCGAGATCATGGCGGTTTGCACCCAAAACAAGGCCTTTTACGATTACTTTCTTGCCAATTTCAGCCAGAATATTTTCGACGAGTCATTGGATGCCATCACTCAGGCCGGCCAGGCTCGCCTGTTTTTGTCCGGCATCGATCCTTTCACCTTTTTGCCGGAAGAAGAGATCGAACGCGCCGCCGGATCTCTCTCCCGCGTCACCTTTCCGAAAGGAACCGTTCTCTTCGTCCAGGGAAAAACCCGGGTCGGTTATCTGTACATTCTGCTGAAAGGTGCCGCCGAGCGGTATTATGAAAAGAACGGGGAAAAAACCATGCGTGAGTTCCTGTCCGAAGGGGATATCTTCGGCGGCATATCCATGCTGGTGAATGACGGGCTGGCGGTGCGCACCATGGCGGTGGTTGAAGATTCAACCTTTGGTGTGCTGCCCGGCCAGGTGTTTTTCGACATCTGCGAAAAAAACAGTGCATTCCGTGATTTTTTTTCCGACACTTTCGGGAAGCGGATGCTCAGTCGTTCCTATGCGGCGATTATCGCCAAAACCCTTCAGCCTAAAGAGGACAGCCATCAGTTATTCAATCAGCCGCTGTCACAGATCTATTCGCGGAGTCCAATTTTTTGCGATGCCCACGTTTCCATTCGGGAGGCCGCCATCGCCATGGACAGCCAGAAGAGCAGTTATGCCTTCATCCGTTCGACAGACTCCGATCAGGTGGGTATCGTCACCGAAAAGGATTTTTCCCGCAAGGTGATTGCACGTGGATATCCCATCGATAAGCCGGTAGGCGGCATCATGTCGGCTCCGCTTCGAACGATTTCAGAAAAAGCGCTGGTTTTCGAGGCCATGATGACCATGATGGAGGAGGATTTTCAACATGTGGGTGTCGTGGACCTGAACGACAAGATCATCGGCATGCTGTCCACCAAAGACATTCTCACCTACCAGGGGCAGTCTCCGCTGTTTCTGCTTCGCGAGATTCAGCTTGCACCCGGTATGGATAAGATCATCGAAAAGCATCTTCAGCTGGCCGGACTGGTGCGAAGCTTGATCCACAACGGAGCGACGGCCAGAAATGTGACCCGGTTTATTACGACGGTGTCCGACACGATACTGAACAAGCTCATGTCCATGACCCTGGACGAAATGGGGCCTCCGCCGGTGCCGTTTGTGTTCATGATCATGGGCAGTGAGGGCCGGCAGGAACAGACCCTGAAAACCGATCAGGACAACGCCATCGTATACCAGGATCCGCAGCCGGCCGCCGCCGATTCGGTAGACCGCTATTTCAGACAGTATGGTGAAATCGCCTGCACGCTGTTGAACCAGGCCGGCTACGATTTTTGTACCGGCGGCATCATGGCCAAGAATCCACAGTGGTGTCAACCCTTAGGACAATGGAAGGCCTATTTCAGCGATTGGATTCACGCTGCCGAAGCCGAGAACCTCCTTCAGGCCAGTATTTTCTTCGATTTCCGGCGCGGGTTTGGAGAAGACTCGCTGATTGCCGACTTGCGTCGGCATCTGTTTGCCTCGCTAGACGGGTGGTCTGGTTTTTTCCGGCACCTGACAGAAAATGCCCTCAATTTCAAGCCGCCTCTCGGATTTTTTCGCAATTTTGTGGTTGAATCCAAAGGTCGTCATCGCAATGCATTCGACATTAAAAGCGCCATGACCCCCATCGTTGATTTTGCGCGGGTGTATGCTCTTAAAAACAGGATTGATGAGACCAATACACTGGAACGGCTCGATCAGCTCAGGATCAAGAAAGTCATTTCTCTTCAGGAATATGAAGAATTGGAAAAAGCCTACAGCTTTCTCATGCAGCTGCGTTTTGTGCGGCAGATCACCGCAGTCATGGACGACAATAAAAAGCCGGACAATTACATCACTCCCAAAAAACTGACCCACATCGAACAAACCATGCTCAAGGAGATATTCAAACGGGTGGAGAAATTTCAGTCCAAGATGAATTTCGAGTTTATCGGCATTGCCTAACCGGTAAAGTTGCATGGTTATTATCCAGCGGATCGGGGATGACATGACGCCAGGAAAGACGATGAGCCGGGATGAATTGGAAACGCGGATTCAAGCCCTCGAGGCGGAAAACCGGGAATTAGCACGGTCACTTGCCAAACGGCAGGCCGATTTCGATGCGCTGGCCAAACTGACCCGGCGCATTGCCGATAACGCGCCGGATATGATCTGGGCCAAGGATATGGACAACCGCTACCTGTTCGCCAACCGGGCCCTGTGCGAACGGCTGCTCATGTGTAAAAGTCCAGAGGCGGTGGTGGGTAAAAATGACGTTTACTTCGCCGATCTGGAGCGCGCAAACGGCCAGCGCCACACGTTCGGTGAAGTGTGTGAAAATTCAGACGAGATCGCCAAATCCAAGCAAAAGGCCATGCGGTTTGTGGAGGACGGGCTGGTCCGCGGGCAATATCTGGTACTGGACGTTCACAAGGCGCCGCTTTTGGATGAATCACGGGCGATGATCGGCACCGTCGGCTGCGGCCGGGATGTCACCCGCGAGCGTCAGATTCAGAAAGACTTGAATGAAAGCCGTGCCAGCCAGCAGCTGCTCATGGAGACCGCCTCGGATTTTGCCGTCTTCCGGCTTCAGGTGAATCCGGTCCGTCCCAGGCGGTTGAAGGTGATTTTTGTCAGTCCGTCGGCAAAAGATATCGCCGGCGTCACGCAGTCGCAGGAGGTGTACGAGTGGTTCCACGTTTATCCGGATGACCGCAAGGCGCTGCGTTACGCCTATGTCAAGGGGCACACGGATCTCAAATTCAACCATCGATTCAGGATTTTTCATCGCGGCCTGGCGCAGTGGCGCTGGATGCATGTCATTGCCACCTGCGTCAAGGGGCAGCGAAACAGCTACGTCAATGGCATCATGTTCGATATTTCCGACCAGATGAAAAGCAAGGAAGCGCTGGCGGCCAAAGGCCGTGAACTGGCGTCTCGATCCGACAACCTTTCTGAAGTGAACACGGCACTTAAAGTGCTTTTGAAAAAACGGGATGAAGACCGCACGGCCTTGGAGGAGAAAGTTCTATATAATGTCAAATCCCTGATCCGCCCCTATTTAAACAAGTTGAAAACAAGTGGGGTGAACGCCAGGCAAAAAGCCTATCTCGACATCCTCGAGTCCAACCTCAACGAAATCGTTTCGCCGTTGAGTCGCAAGCTTTCCTTTGATTACCTCGGATTCACACCGACTGAGATCAAGGTGGCCAGCATGGTCAAGCAAGGCCAAAAGGCCAGGGAGATCGCCCGCATGCTGGGCATCTCCACCCGAACGGTCGAAGGCTATCGATACGCCATCCGTGATCGGCTGGGCATCAAAGGCAAGAAAGTGAACCTGCGCACGTACCTGCTTTCCATCCAGTAGTGTCCCTCCAGAAGCGGCATCTTGCGGTCCAGCTCTGCCTTCTCGGGATATTCACGTCCTCGCCGCAGCGCTGCTGCGCCTGCAGCGTTCACAATATCCCAGTGGCCTTGATCTAAACTTAACTACCGGAGAAAATTGAAGTACCAGGTAATCAGGCTTTCGCCGAAAAACAGGTAGATGGCCGCCCCCATGGCCAGAAAGGGGCCGAAGGGAATGGCCAGCCGCATGCCTTTTCCGGATCGGATCATGGCCAGCAGGCCGGCGATGGTGCCGATGGCCGATGCGGCGAAAAGGGTGAACAGAATACCCTGCCAACCGACCATGGCGCCGATCATGGCCAGCAGCTTGATATCTCCACCACCCATGCCCTCCCTTCCGGTCATGAGCTGGTAAACCCAGGCAACCGCGAAAAGGCTTCCGCCACCCGCTACGATGCCGATGGCACTGGCGCGCCAGGTGACGCTGGGGACGGCCAGTGCGGCCAGGAAGAAAAGCGGGATCCCGGGCAGTGAAATCGTGTCCGGAATGATCCGGTGGTCCAGATCGATAAAGGTGACCACGATCAGGGTCGCGATGAAGGCGAAAACGATCAGCCCGTGCAGCGTGGGGCCGAAAGAGAGGGCGCAAGCCAGAGCGAAGAGCCCGCCCAACAGCTCCACGAAGGGGTAGCGGATGGCGATGGGTGCCTTGCAGTTACGGCATTTTCCCATCAGCAGCAGATAGCTGAGGATAGGGATGTTGTCGTAGAAAGGAATCATCGATTTGCAGCGGGGACAGCTCGAACCCGGATGAACGATGGACAAGGCGGCCGGTATGCGATAGATGCAGACGTTTAAAAAGCTGCCAATGCAGGCGCCGAAGATAAATGCCAGAATGTTCACCGTCAGTGGTGTCGTCATGTCAGCCTGTTTTTGCGTGTTGGCCCGAAGGATCGGCACGTTCTGGAAGCGTTTCCAATCACGATGCTAACGCTTCTTAAAAGAACCGGCGTACCATTGTCAAAGAAAAATTAAGTGTTATTATAAAAGACATTTTGCAAAACCGCCATGTTGGCAGGGCTGTATATGAAATTGGGTATTGATATCTCCAGGAGTCAAGATGGGCGAAACGGATAAAGATGATCTGATCAGCATCATCGAGGAGGACGATCCGGAAGCGATCATTCCAACGATCCTTCCCATGATGCCGGTGCGGGATGTGGTGATCTTCACGGATATGCTGCTGCCCTTGTTTGTGGGGCGTGAAAAGTCGGTCAACGCCATCGAAGAGTCGATTTCAAAGGACCGTTACCTGTTTGTGGCAACCCAGATCGATCCGGGCATCGAAAACCCCAAGCCTGAAGAGATCTACCAGATCGGAACGGTCAGCCGGATCCTGAGGATGCTCAAGCTGCCGGACGGGCGTGTCAAGGCACTCGTTCAGGGCATCGCCAAAGCCAGGATTGCCAAATATGTGCGCAAGCGGTCCTTGTATCGTGTGAAGATCGAGATCATCGAGGAGCCTGAATCCTCCACTGTCGATCTGGAAGCCGAGGCGCTGATGCGCAATGTCAGGGAATATTCCGAGAGAATTCTCACCTTGCGGGGCGAGTACACCAACGAGGTGGGATCCATTCTCACCAGCATCGACAATCCAGGCCGGCTGGCGGACCTGGTGGCCTCGAACCTCCGCTTGAAAATTGACGAAGCCCAGGCCATCATCGAAATCATCGACCCCTTCGAGCGCCTTAAAAAAGTCAACGACCTGTTGTTTCACGAGGTGGAATTGTCTGCCATGCAGGCCAAGATCCAGTCCGAGGTGAAGGACGAAATATCCAAGAGCCAGAAAGATTATTTCCTGCGCGAACAGGTTCGGGCGATTCACAAGGAACTGGGAGAACTGGACGAGCGCACCCAGGAGATCGACGAGTACAAAAATAAGATCAAACGCGCGAGAATGAGTCAGGATGCCAAGGCGGAAGCCGACAAACAGCTTCGCCGGCTGGAGCAGATGCACCCCGATTCCGCAGAATCATCGGTGGTTCGAACGTATCTGGACTGGATGGTGGAACTGCCCTGGAGCAAGTCCACGACCGACGTCATCGACATTAAAAAGGCCAAATCCGTTCTGGATATGGACCACTATGGCCTGGAACGAATTAAGGACCGCATCCTGGAGTACCTGAGCGTTCGCAAACTCAACCCCCAGACCAAGGGGCCCATTCTCTGTTTCGTGGGCCCTCCGGGTGTGGGAAAAACGTCGCTGGGACGGGCCATCGCCAATGCCATGAAACGAAAGTTCGTGCGCATTTCCCTGGGGGGCATACGCGACGAAGCGGAGATTCGGGGGCATCGGCGCACCTACATCGGGGCACTGCCCGGGCGAATCATCCAGGGCTTGAAGCAGGCCGGTTCCAACAACCCGGTGTTCATGATGGATGAAATCGACAAACTGGGTGCCGACTTTCGGGGCGACCCCTCTTCGGCGCTTTTGGAAGCACTGGATCCCGAGCAGAATTTTGAATTCAGTGATCACTACCTCAATCTCAGCTTTGATTTGTCCAAAGTGATGTTCATCCTGACCGCCAATATCTCGGATACCATCCCGTCCGCGCTGCTGGACCGCATGGAGGTGATCAACCTGTCGGGCTATACCGAGGACGAGAAGAAAACGATTGCCAAAACGCACCTGATTCCGCGGCAGGTCAAGGAGAACGGTATCAAGCCCCGTCAGATCCGCTTCAGCGATGCAGCCGTCGTCCAGGTCATTAACGAGTACACCTCCGAGGCGGGGTTGAGAAACCTTGAACGCGAGTTGGGGACCCTGTGCCGAAAATTGGCACGACGAATTGCCGAGGGGGCGAAAGGCCCGTTTCAGTTGACCCGTCAGTCCCTGGAAAAATACCTGGGACCGCCCAAGTATTACCCGGAGATGGACAAGGAACACAGCCAGGTGGGACTCTCCACCGGCCTGGCATGGACGCAGGTTGGTGGCGAAGTGCTGTATGTGGAGGCCTCGCTGATCAACGGGAAGGGGGAGATGATTCTCACCGGCCAGTTGGGTGAGGTCATGCAGGAGTCGGCCCGGGCGGCACTGAGCTACGCCAGGGCCAATATCGACCTCTTCAAGGTGAAAGATGAGATTTTCGACAACCGGGATATCCATATCCATGTGCCGGCCGGCGCCATTCCCAAAGATGGCCCCTCGGCAGGCATCGCCATGGCCACGGCCCTGATTTCGGCGTTGACCGAACGGCCCGTCAACAAGGATGTGGCCATGACCGGTGAGATCACTTTGAGAGGGCGTGTACTGCCCATCGGGGGATTGAAGGAGAAAGCGTTGGGGGCCCTTCGCGCCGGCATCAATACCGTGATCATCCCGGAAAAGAACAAAAGAGACCTCGTGGAGATCCCCAGGAACGTCAAGCGCAAGCTCACGTTCGTTCCCGTCCGCAACATGGACGAGGTCCTGGCGATCGCCCTGGAGCCTGCCCTGCCCAAAAAAGCCAAGGCCCCGAAGGCCAAAAAAAAGCCCGCAGGCAAAGCCCGGTCATGAACCTTCTGGCCGTGGACACCTCCACCACCAGTTGCAGCGTGGCCCTGTTTCGTGGCGACCGTTTGCTTGCCGAGGAGATTTATACCGCGGGAAAAACCCATTCCCGTTATCTTATGTCGATGATCCATCGGATGCTTGAGCGATGCCGATGCGAACCTGAGGATATCGGCGGTATAGCCGTCACCCGGGGGCCGGGAACCTTTACCGGACTGCGAATTGGGATCAGCACGGTAAAGGGGCTTGCTGCAGCCACGGGGGCGCCGGTGGTTGGGGTCAGCAGTCTGGCGGCACTGGCCTTTCCGCTGGCCCTTCACGAGTGCCCGGTGGTTGCCATGATCGATGCACGGCGGGGAGAAGTTTACTACACCCAGTTCCGCGGGTCTGTTCAACCGGCGACACGGGTGTCGGTTGCCGCGCCGGAAACGGCGGCAGCGGCCCTGCCGGAAAATGCCATCCTGGTAGGCTCCGGCGCCCTTCTTTACCGGGAGGTCTTTAACAACCGGTGCCCGCGCATCCGGTTCGCCGATATCACGCAACACATCATCCGGGCCGCATCGGTGGGCATGCTGGCCATGCGGCGGTTCAAGCATCACGATGTCGATCCCATCGATGCCCTGATTCCGGAATACGTCCGCAAGTCCGACGCGCAGATTCAAATGGCCGGCCGGTGACCCCATTGGACCTCTGGTATGGGGCGATGGATTCGTTTTTCCGTCGGTTTTCGGGTAGCTGTTGACACGGGCGCAGGCATTGGATATAGGTAACCCTTTAATAAAAGCTTGGAAATGGTTTTTACCGGCACCCATCGGCGCCGGGGAGCACGCGATGACACAATCGAACTGGTCCGATCCGCCCAGTCAGACCGCATTTCCAGTGGCAAAGGCCGGATATTCGTTTATATTCGCGTCCGCTTTTGCCACCGCTGTTTTTGCCTTGCTTGGCGTGGGATGGCTGGCCGTGCTGGGGCTTTTCACCACCGGATTCATCTGCTATTTTTTCAGGGACCCGGATCGTCTGGTCCCGACCGGCGAGGGGGTGGTGGTTTCGCCGGCCGACGGCAAGGTCATAAAAGTGGAACCGGTGGACCAGACGCCTTACTTTGAAGGGGCCTGCACGCGGATCAGTGTTTTCATGTCCGTCTTTAACGTGCATGTCAACCGGGTTCCCCACGAGGGGACGATCCGGCAGGTGAACTATCACCCGGGAAAATTTTTTTCAGCCAACCTCGACAAGGCGTCGACAGACAACGAGCACAACGCCCTGCTGTTGGAGAGTCCGAACGGTAAAAAGGTCGGATTCGTCCAGATTGCCGGTTTAGTCGCCCGGCGCATCATCTGTGCCGTTCAACCCGGCGATGTGTTGAAACGGGGACATCGATTTGGCATGATCTGCTTTGGTTCCCGGCTGGACGTTTATCTGCCCCCTGAGACGGACATCCGGGTTGTGGTTGGCGATAATGTCCAGGCCGGCAGCAGCATTCTGGGCAAATGGTAGGGAATTTGGCAGCTTACCAATGAATTAAGATCGGCCAAGCGTAGTAAGCGCCCGTTACGCCGTTGTCGCAATAAGAATCCGGAACCACTTGATTCCCCAATGGCCTTTGCCGTGGGGATCTGTTTTTCTGCAATAGAGAATCATTTAGGAGTCGCCCATTGGAAAGAATACCCATGACCCGAAAAGGTTACCAGACGCTGAAAAAAGAGCTGGAACACCTCAAATCCACCGAAAGACCCTCTGTGATCCGGGCAATTGAAGAGGCACGCGCCCATGGTGATCTCAGTGAAAATGCCGAATATCATGCGGCCAAAGAACGCCAGGGCTTTATCGAAGGTCGGCTCAGTGAATTGGGATACAAGCTGGGAAACGCGGAAATCATCGAAGTGGACAACCTGCCCAAAGATCGAGCGGTGTTCGCCTGTACGGTGATGCTTGAAAATGTGGATACCGGCGAGGCGGTGGAATACCAATTGGTTGGCCCCGAAGAATCCGACATCGAGAAGGGACGCATTTCGGTCACCTCACCGCTGGGCAAGGCCATTATCGGGAAAAAGCCTGGGGATGAGATTGTGCTCACCGCTCCGGCCGGCAAGCGGGTCTACGAACTGGTGGAAATATTGTAAACAGGAGGACCTCCGTGGCACGAATTACTGTTGAAGATTGTCTGGAAAAAGTACCGAACCGCTTTAAGCTGGTTCATATGGTTGCCGCACGGGTGCGGCAAATCCGTGAAGGATCCGAATACCTGGTCAGTTCCCCGAAAAACGAGGATATTGTCATCGCCCTGCGGGAAATTGCCGCCGGAAAGGTCGTAGAAAAGATCGACGCCGATCAATAGCCGGTCGACCCGAAAGCGTTCACCTTGTCCCGGCACAGTTACACATATAAAGTGTTGAACAGCCTAATTGGAAAGGCCATCCACCGCTACGGCATGATCGAAGACGGCGACCGCATTGCCCTGGGGCTGTCCGGCGGCAAGGACAGCCTGACCCTGTTGTGGGCGCTGGCCGAACGGCAAAAGCGGGTGCCGGTGCGCTACGACCTGTTTCCCATCTATATCGATCCCGGTTTTCCGGATAGTGTTGCTGACGGATTGGCCGACACCTGCCAGCAGCTGGATTTTCACCTGACTGTCGATCGAACGGACCACGGGATTGTCGCCCACAGTGCCGAGAACCGGGAAAACCCCTGTTTTCTCTGTTCCCGGCTGCGACGCAAGCGGCTGTTCGAAATCGCCGACGGGATGGGGTGCAGCAAACTGGCATTGGGGCATAACAAGGACGACCTCATCGAAACGCTTTTTTTAAACATCTGTTATGCCGGGGAGATCAGCACCATGGTGCCGCGGCAGGAACTGTTCAACGGTCGATTCACCGTGATCCGACCACTGGCGATGGTCGATGAAAACAGCATCCGGCGCTTTGCCGAGGCCCAGGCCTTTCCCCTCTACACCAATCCGTGTCCATCGGCCGGGGCGACCACGCGTTCGGAAATCAAAGCCATGCTGGACGGGCTTTACCGAACCAACCGCAAGATCAAGGGCAATATCTTCCGGGCCATGAGCCATGTGAAGATGGATTACCTGTTAAAATGACCAGTTATGCGCAACTTCGTCAGCCAATAGGCAGATCATGAAAGATGTACAAAATGAGCGGGATCACCGCAATATCCCGATCGACAAAGTCGGCATCAAAAACCTGCGCTACCCCATACGCGTCAGAGACCGCCGCGACGGATCCCAGAGCACCATCGCTTCCATCAACATGTACGTGGACCTGCCCCAGGAATACAAAGGCACGCACATGAGCCGGTTCGTCGAGATGCTTCACCTGTTGAACCCGGAGGTCTCGCTGAAGAAATTTTCCGTGCTGCTGGAGGCCATGAAAAGGAATCTGGACGCCGCCTCGGCGCATATCGAGGTGAGTTTTCCTTATTTTATCGAAAAGCAGGCCCCGGTAAGCCATGCACCGGGGCTGATGGACTACAACTGCCGGATTACCGGGTCCAGCAATTCATGCAACGACATCGACCTGGTCTCCGAAGTCAACGTACCCATCACTTCGGTCTGCCCCTGTTCCAAGGAAATTTCAGACCATGGCGCCCACAATCAACGCGGCATCGTCCGGCTTCAAACCCGATTCAAAAAGTTCATCTGGCTGGAGGACATGATCGAGCTGGTCGAATCCTGCGCCTCGTGCGATGTCTTTTCGGTGCTGAAGCGGGTGGATGAGAAACATGTGACTGAACGGGGGTTTTCCAACCCGAAATTTGTCGAGGATGTGGTCCGGGACATCTCCGAACGCCTGATTGCCGACGATAACATCACCTGGTTTTCCGTCAGCGCCGAAAACTTCGAATCTATCCATAACCACAGCGCCTACGCGCAGATCACCAACGGCGTCGTGCCGGCCAGCTGATGCCGCTTCGGTAGTGCTTAGAGGACGGCTTTATTCAGTTGCGTGCGAGGTCGATTTGCGCAACCCATGCCAAATCTTGAGGATGGAGGCAAAACGGTGGACAGAATAATGATCGTTGATGAAGATTGCCGCATGCGCCAAAAACTCGAGCGCCTTCTCATCAATTCGGGCTATCGGGTCCTGAAAGCCGAATCAAGCGAGATGATGCTTGAGACGATCAATCACACGCCACTCGACCTGATCATCATGGAAGCCGTCCTGCCGGGTCTTAGCAGCCAGGAAACCCTTTCTAAATTGCGTGAGGACAAGCAGCGTTGTCCGGTTATCATCCTGGCCAAGACCGCTACCACGGATGACGTTATCAAGGCATCCAAACTGGGCGCATTCGATTACGTACTGAAACCATTCGTCGACCAAGAAATGTTGAAGTTGATTGGTATGGCTCTGGAAACCGGGCGTTTCATGCGGTCACCGATCAGCCTTGACCAGGACCCGGTTCAAACCAGCGGCGATCATTTTGTCGGACGGTCGCAACCCATGCAGGCGGTCTACAAGGCCATCGGTCGTGTGGCGCCGACGGATGCGACCGTGTTGATCCGCGGTGAATCGGGTACGGGAAAGGAGCTTGCTGCCCGGGCGATCTATCAGCATTCGAAAAGAGTGAACGGCCCTTTCGTGATTGTCAATTGCGTGGCCATTCCGGAAAGCTTGCTGGAAAGTGAGTTGTTCGGCTATGAAAAAGGGGCCTTCACTGACGCCGATCGGCAACGGATCGGTAAAATCGAATACGCCGATAAGGGAACGGTTTTTTTAGATGAAATCGGTGATATTCCGTTGGGCGTTCAGGCCAAGCTGCTGCGTTTATTGCAGGAAAAGAGCATCGAGCGCATCGGTGGCCAACGACCGATACAGACAGACGTCAGGATTATTGCCGCCACCAATGCCGATCTCGAAGCTAAAATAAAAACGGGTCGATTTCGTGAGGATTTGTACTATCGCATCAATGTCGTCTCTTTGAGCTTACCTGCGCTCAGGGAGCGCGTTGAGGACATCCCTTTGTTGGCAGACTATTTCATGGCCAAGTTTTCGAAGAGCCTGGGTGTCCGCAATCCGGACATTTTGCCGGAAGCCAAAGCGATCCTGAAGCGTTACCATTGGCCCGGCAATGTGCGAGAATTGGCCAATACGATTGAAAAAAGTCTGATTTTCAGCAAGGGCCGTCCGGTTAGCGCCGAAGAGGTCTCGTATTTGGTCTCCGGTAAAGAGACGGTGCAGATAGACATACCCGAAAACTTCGATGCGGTCATCAAGCGTTGGGTCCGAAATAATATGAGCAGCGGCAAGAGCAACTTGTTGGCCGACCTGACCAACCACCTGACGCGGCTGATCATCGCAGAAACGCTTACCGCCTGCAACGGCAATCGCAGCCAAGCTGCCAAGCGGCTGGGGGTCTCCCGGCCGACGCTGCTCTACAAATTGGCCAAGCTTGGTCTTAATATGCCGTCCCACGAGGAAACTGATAAATAATTCTTTACCTGTGTAAAGGTTTTTGACACCTGAAAATCCATTCAGGCATCTTCCGCAGCCCTGTTCCTGCCGTCCCATCTTTTTTTATCCTTCTGAAATTAAAACCAAAAAAAAACAACGTTCCGGTTTCGGACGGTTGGCTGAATTGTGGCATAAAGGTTGCGGTAGAGTATTTAGCGAAACCCGGTTGATCATAGATGCCGGTGGCCGGCAAAACAAGCATGTACTAACAGACGGCAGGACTACAGTATGAAAATCGACACCTTACCCGATCGCCACGAGCAACCCAAAACCAGAAACCTGGTGCTGACCGTGATGCTGGTCGCCGGGGTGCCGCTGCTTTTCATCGGATTTATCATCATTCAGCAATTCGGGGATGCCTACCGGACCAAGATCACCGACCATTTGACGGTTTTGGTAAAAAAACACAGCCGGACGATCGACAATTTCTTGACCGACCGTCTTGGAGATATCCGTGTCCTGGCCAGGTCGCATCCCGTCGAAGACCTGGCCGACACCGTTTTTCTGACCAAGAAGCTGGCCATCCTGCGCGAGGAGTATGGCGGTGTATTTGTCGATCTGGGCCTGATCGATCCCCAGGGGGTCCAGCAGGCTTATTCGGGTCCCTTCAACCTGGCCCAAGCCGACTACGCCAACGCCGTATGGTTTTCTGAGACCCAGCAAAGCCAATACTATATCAGTGATGTCTTCACCGGCCTGCGGGGTTCGCCCCATTTTATCGTAGCGGTGAAAATACCCTGGAACGATCAGGGGTGGATATTGCGGGCCACCGTCGACTTCAATGCGTTCAATGACCTGGTCTCCAACATCCGAATCGGAACGACCGGCATTGCTTTTATCCTTAACCGGGCAGGAGAACTCCAGACCAAACCCCAGTTCGATGTTGACGCCCTCAAAGGGTCATACCGGGGGATCCTGGGAGCCAAGCTGGAGGCCGACAAAGTCCTTATTGCCAATCTGGCCACCGACAATGCCCTCTTTGAGGAAAATTCGGAAGCATTCGGCCGAAACCTTATCTTTGCCGTTACCCCCCTGAACAACGGAAGATGGATACTGATCTTCCAGCAGGAGGTGTCGGATGCTTATGCAACCTGGAACACGACAAAAATCATCGCCGTCCTCCTTTTCCTTTTCTGGGCCGTGGTTGTCGCCCTTTTCACCTATTTCATGTCACGGCGCATGACCCTCCGGATCGAGGAAGTCATTATCGAAAAGGATAAAATGAGTGACCAGGTGATTGAAGCGGGCCGATTGGCCTCCATCGGTGAGCTGGCGGCCGGCATCGCCCATGAGATCAACAACCCCGTGGCCATCATGGTGGAGGAAGCGGGTTGGATCCAGGATTTGTTGGCGGAGGATGATCCAACCACAGCGGACAACCTTGCCGAAATCGAAAGGGCCACCACCCAGATCAAGACCCAGGGGGGGCGCTGCAAGGAGATTACCCACAAGCTGCTGTCCTTTGCGCGCAAGACCGACCCGACGGTCAAGCAGATCGATCTCAATGAGATGGTTCAGGAGATGATTACCCTGGTCGATCAGAAAACCCGTTACGCCAGCGTTCAGATAGACTCCCAATTGGACGACGGTCTGCCGCCGGTGTGGGTATCGTCTGCGGAGTTGCAGCAGGTCCTGCTCAACCTGCTCAACAACAGCGTCGACGCGATGGATTCCTCGGGTGGGAATATCCATATCAGCACGCAGTTGAGCGACGGTCAAATCGTTCTCAAAATTGCGGACAACGGCATGGGGATCGCCGAAGCCAATCTCGCCCGAATTTTTGATCCGTTCTACACGACCAAACCGGTGGGGCAGGGGACGGGGCTCGGTCTTTCGATCTGCTACGGGATCATTAAAAAGCTGGGCGGAGACATCCAGGTTCAAAGCACCAAAGGCAAGGGCACGACCTTTTCCGTTTTTTTACCGGTCTCAAAAGACAAAATCGGCGCCCTTTAAGATCAGCGTTGCAACCAATCTGTGCGCCAACCTTTAAAGGAGGGATAACCATGGCATACCGAAGCTCAACTTTAGTTCCCCCATCTGTTCTGCTGGTGGATGACGAAGCACCTTTTTTGGAAACGTTGTCCAAGCGTATTGCCAAACGAGAATTGAAGGTGGCCTCGGCTCTGAGCGGGCAGGAAGCCCTTGACACGCTCAAAGCGCGTGATGGTGCCTCGAATTTCGATGTGGTCATCCTGGATGTCAAAATGCCGGGCATGGATGGCCTGGAGACCCTGGCAGCCATCAAACTGAAGCACCCCAACTTAGAGGTCATTATGCTGACCGGTCATGCGACCGTGGAAAGCGCCATCGAAGGCATGAAAGCCGGGGCATTTGATTATCTGATGAAACCTTGCGACATCGATCTGCTGTTGGCCAAAATCGACCGGGCCGTGGTAAAAAAACGCGAGCATGAAGAGAAGATACTCCAGGCCAAGGCACAGATGATCGCCCTGAGAAGGGGTTTTTAAGTGAGGAAACATGGCACCCATCAAAGGTAAGATCCGATTGCTTCTGGTGGACGACGAGGTCGGCTATCTGGAGGTGCTTTCCAAGCGCCTGGGCAAGCGGAACCTCGACGTAACCACCGCCAACACGGGTCAGCAGGCCATTCAGACGTTGCGGAACAACGATTTCGACGTGGCTGTGGTCGATCTGAAGATGACGGACATGGACGGAATCGATGTCCTTGAGATTTTCAAGAAAATGGACCCCGATCTGGCGGTCATCATCCTGACCGGCCACGGATCGGAACAGGCGGCCCGTGAGGGCATAGAAAAAGGAGCCTTCGACTATCTCACCAAGCCCTGTGGTCTTGAGAATCTGTTGGACATCATTCATGCGGCCTGCAAACCCTGATGTTAACCGGAGTCACCTGAAAAAGTTTAGGGAGAGGGTATGTTTTTAAAAAATAAATTAGTACAGTTATGCATGGCAATCGGAATCGGATTGCTCGTCATGCTCCTGCCACGCCCGGAAGGAACCCAGTTTGAGATCATCGGCGATCCCCAAAAAACAATCCTAAGCCAGGTCGGGGGGGATTTTTCCATTGACGCCAACGACGGCCAGAAAACCAAGGGGTATGTCCTGAGGGCGATCAACCCGGGGCAACCCGAGGCAACCGCCAAACATCTAGAAGAAGCGGCAGTCCGGGCTGGATTGACCGATGTCCGCGTGGTATACGTCGATGGCATGTCACCCACGGCCAAGCGGTTTCTGGCCACCCTGGCCTTTTTACTCTTTCTGTTCATCTTCGAGCCGATTCCACTGGAGATAACCGCCGTATGCATCGGCGTGCTGCTCATTCTGACCGGGGTGACCGATGTCAAAGGCGCCTGGGCGCCCTACATGCACCCGGTCGTGGTCTTCATCATGTGCTGCCTGGTTTATGCCATCGCCATGGAAAAGGCCGGGCTGACCCAGCGCCTCGGTCAGGCCATCGCCCGCAAAGCCGGCGACAGCGTCACCCGCTTTACCTTTCTTTTGTCCGTGGGACTCGGGTATGCGTCGGGCCTGTTTCACGATGCGGCTGCCGCGGCCATCGGCATTGCCACCATGCTGCCCCTGATGCGGGCGGCGGGAATCAAACCGTACACCAGGACGGCCAAATTCATGATGCTGTCAGTCGCTTTCGCATGCTCGGCCGGCGGCATGATCACGCTGGTCGGTGGCGGTCGCAACATGGTTGCCGCGGCATTTCTGAAAGAGTTCACCGGCCTGGAACTGACCTTTTTCGACTGGATCAAGTTCGCGGCACCGGCCGGCCTGATCTGCGTGCCCCTGGCCGTGCTGATCCTGTACTTCGTCTACCGCCCCGACAGCAGCTTCAAGCTGCCCCGGTTCGACGAAAAGATGGGATCTTGGACGGCCCTGGAGATTAAAACCACGGCCATCTTGGTTATCGCTTTCGGGATGTGGCTCACCAAGGGCGCCCATGGCCTCGATTATTCCATTCCGGGGATTCTGGCCATTGCCGCGCTGGTCCTTGCCGGGGTGCTTGAATGGGAAGACATCCACAAGCATCTGGAATGGGGCACGGTGCTGTTTATCTTCGGCGGCGGCATCTCCCTCGGCCTGGGCATGGATGCCTCCGGCGCGGCGCGATACTTCGCCAACCTGTTTTTCCCCTTGTTCAAGGGCAGCGGCTGGCTGATCATGTTCGCCGGGGTGGCCGTCTTCGGGGCGGTCGTCACCAACGCCATGGCCAACGTGGCCGCGGCGGCCCTGATACTGCCCATTGTCATCCCCCTGGCGCAGTTGGAGGGGGTGGACCCGCGCGTAATGGCACTCTGTCTGGGCATGGCCACCTCTTTTGCCATGCTGCTGGTGATCGGCTGTCCCCCAAACGCCATCGCCTACTCCTATCGGCAGTTCAAATCCTCCGATCTGACCAAGGCGGGGCTGGTGGCGACTCCCATTTTATTGGCAACCCTGGTACTGGTGTGTGCCGTCTGGTGGAAAATACTGGGCCTGGTATAGGAGGCGATGATGTGGCGCGGCGAACGTAGAACACGGATTCTGATCGTCGATGACGAAAGTGGCTTTCGGGAAACCTTGGCCAGGCGGTTGGAAAAGCGGGGCGCGGTGATCAATCAGGCCGGCAATGGCCTCGAGGCCCTGGCCTCCTTGGCTCAGGAGCCGGTGGATGTGGTTCTCTTGGACGTCAGAATGCCGGGTATGGATGGCCTGGCCGTGCTGGAACGCATCCGGCAGGAGCATCCGGATACGGAGGTCATCCTGATCACCGGAAATGTAAACACGAACGAAGGTGTGGCCGGTATCAAGGCCGGCGCCTTCGACTACCTGACCAAACCGATTGAAATCGAGCACCTGGTCGGCAAGATCCGGCAGGCGTTTGACAAACTCGTCCGCAGCCAGGAGCAAGCCCGGGAGGAGCGCTTCCGGGTCCGAATGGAAGAGCAGCTGATCGCCGCCGACAGGCTGGCCGCCCTGGGAACGCTGTCGGCCGGGACGGCCCATGAGATCAACAACCCGCTGGCAATCATCAATGATGCGGCCGGTTGGCTCAAAAGCAGGGCTGCCAAAGATGAATCCATTTCGCCCGCGATGCGCAAAGATCTCGATTTGGCCCTGGAGAAAATCGAAACGAGCGTGAAGCGCGCCCGGCGGATTACCCACCAATTGTTGAGTTTCGCCCGGTCGGCCGACACCATGACCAAGGAGTTCAACCTATCCGAACTGGCCGTCGAGGTGGTGGAATTAACCCGCAAGACCGCTGCCGAATGCCAAGCCGAGGTATCTGCGGCATGCGAGGTAAAAGATATGCGGGTTTGGAGCGATCCATACCAGGTTCGCCAGGTCCTGATCAATCTGGTCTCCAATGGGCTTCAGGCGGTTGCACCGGGTGGCTTGGTTGAGATAATCATCACCGGCAACGAAAAAGATGCCATCGCCGTCGTGCGGGACAATGGCCCGGGAATTCCGCCGGAAAACCTGGCCAGAATATTTGAACCCTTCTTTACCACTAAACCGCCGGGTGAAGGAACGGGGTTGGGCCTTTCGGTCTCGCGGGGAATCATCGAAAAATTGGGCGGACAGATTCAAGTCGATAGCAAGTTGGGTAAAGGGACCATCTTTAGCGTTAGCATACCCAGAAAACCAATCGAATCTACCGACAAGCAAACTGAGGATATCAACCAATAAGGAGAACATATCAATGATCAAACTTCCGATTAACATACTATTGGTCGATGACGAACGCGATTTCGTCGAGATCCTTTCTTTGCGATTGACTGATGCCGGTCACCGGGTCCGGACCGCATTCAGCGGACAGGAAGCCCTGGCGGTGTTGGCTGAAACCGAGGGAGACGCGCTGCCGGAAATCGATGTGATCATTCTCGATATCAAAATGCCGGGCATGGACGGTATCGAGACGCTTAAGCAGATCAAGGCTAAACATCCTGTTGTGGAAGTCATCCTGCTCACCGGACACGGCGCCGTCGATACGGCAATTAAGGGGTTAAAGTCCGGTGCTTTCGACTATCTGCTGAAACCGGCTGATTTTGAAGAATTGACCACCAAGATGGAGGCTGCGCGTAAACAGAAAGATGCGCATGCCGAACGCCTCCGTGTCGCCGAAGCCCAGGCGCTCATGCGCCGTAGCGGGGGATTGTTCAAACCGGATTGATGGTCCGCGGTGTGCGAAATGATGTGGTGGAACCGATTTAATTTAAAACACCGGATTTATATGATCCTGACCGGGTTGGTCGGAATCACATTTTGCGGCGGCCTGGTGATGGTCTGGTACACCTACCGCGTAGAAGGCGTCATCCTCCATATTATCGATAAGAACGTCGCCGCCTTGCAGGTTGCCGAATCATTGGAGACCGCAATCGTCAATCAGAAGGGGTTTGTCTCCTATTATTACCTGGATGGGAACCCGGATTGGCTCGCCCGCCTGGACGACTACCGGCGGATATTCGATGCCCGGCTCGACGACGCCCGCCGGTCCGCTTTAGACCATCAGCAGGCGGAAACCATCGATCAGATCGAAATCCTGTATGACCGGTATATTGCGCTCAAGGATCAGGTCATTGCGCATTACAAGGCCGGAGACCGCGACGTCGGCTCCGAACTGCACCAGACGGTTCGTGAACAGTTTTTCACCATTCTAGGCGCTGTGCGAAAAGTACAAGGAAATGCATATCCAAAGCGTTCGCTCCGCCCAGCAGCTCAGCAATGCCAGAGCCGTGCAGCTTCGCTCCATCGCCGGGATGGCCATCACCATAACCATCATTTTGTCGGTGTGCCTGGTGCTTACCCTGGTAAAGCAGGTGCTATACCCAATTTCGAAGCTGCTTCAGGAAACTGCACCGGGTGGTGCGGTCGAAACACCAGACAACGTGGTGGCTGCACTGAGGCGAAGCGTCGAAGGTCTCATCCAGAATGTCGACCAGTCCCAGTTCGAATTGGCCAAAAGCCGGGAGCATCTTCAGCAGGTCGAAAAAATGGCCATGGTGGGCAAGCTGGCCGCCGGCATGGCCCATAGTATCCGCAACCCGTTCACTTCCGTCAAAATGCGGCTTTTCTCCCTGAACCGCACCTTGAACCTGAATGCCGACCAAAAAGATGACTTCGATGTTATCTCGGCAGAGATCCGTCACATCGACACCATCGTGCAGAATTTTCTCGAGTTCTCCCGTCCCCCCAAGCTGGTTATGCAACCGGTCAGTCCGTCTTCAGTCGTGGACAACGCGCTTTCGCTGCTGACGCATCGCCTGAAATCCTACGAAGTAAAAGTCAAGGTGATCCGTTCTCAACACCTCCCCCACGTTTCGGCCGATCCGGAACAACTGAAGGAGGTGTTGGTCAATCTTTTCATCAATGCCTGCGAGGCGTTGGGTAAAGGTGGATCCGTCACGGTAAGAGAAGATGTCGTTCAGGACCCGGACCTTGGAAAAATGGCCCGGATTCGGATATCCGACGATGGGCCAGGCATACCGGCGGCGATCATCGGCAAGGTCATGGAGCCGTTCTTCACGACGAAGGCCGAAGGGACCGGGCTCGGATTGAGCATCGCCGCCCGCATCATCGATGAGCATGGGGGCCGTATCGATGTAACGTCGGTTGAATTCGAAGAAACGGCATTCACCATCAAGCTGCCAATTATTGGAGGCGCGTCTTGAATACGATCCTGATTGTCGACGATGATGATGGTCTGCGAACCAGCTTCCACAAATTGCTGACCGAAGAGGGTTTTGCAGTGAAGAGCGCTGCCTCCGGTGAGAGTGCCCTCGCCATGGTGAAGGAGGATGACCTGCCTGATCTGGTCATCCTGGATCTGCGCCTTCCGGGCATCAGCGGCATTGAGGCGTTTCGGACGATTCATCGGATCGAACCGAAACTGCCGGTGATCATCATGACCGCATTCGGGACGACCGAAACCGCCATCGAGGCGACCAAATTAGGGGCTTTCGATTACATTTTAAAACCGTTCGACATTCCGGAGATGCTTGCCCTCATCCGGCAGGCCGTGGAGGCCGGCCGTTTCATGCGCTCGACGGTGACCTTGGATGGCAAACCCGAGGTCGGTGCCAAAGAGGCCATCATCGGGCGCAGTAAACAAATGCAGGATGTTTACAAGGCCATCGGCCGCGTTTCCACATCCGACGCCACCGTTCTCGTGCGGGGTGAGTCCGGGACCGGCAAAGAGCTCGTGGCCAGGGCGATATATCAGCACAGCCTGCGATCGGATAAACCCTTTCTGGTGATCAACTGCGTCGCCATACCCGACAATTTGTTAGAAAGTGAACTGTTCGGCTATGAAAAGGGGGCTTTTACCGGCGCCACCCACCGCCGTATCGGTAAGATCGAGCAGAGCAACGGAGGAACCGTTTTCCTCGACGAGATCGGCGACATGCCCTTTGCCATTCAGGCAAAGATTCTACGGTTGCTGCAGGAGAAGAGCGTCGAACGCATCGGCGGCCGGGACACCATCCCGGTAGATATCCGGATGATTGCCGCGACCAACCGCAACCTGGAACACGCCATCGAAGACGGAAGTTTCAGGGAAGACCTCTACTACCGGCTCAAGGTGGTTACCATCACCTTGCCGCCATTGAGGGAGCGTACCGACGACATCCCCTTGCTGACCGGTTTTTTCTTGCACCGGTTTTCAGCTGAACTTGAAATTGACAATCCCGGAATCACCGACAGCGCTCTGGCGCTGTTGACCCTTCACCCCTGGACGGGAAATATCCGCGAACTGGCCAACACGATTCAAAAAGCCCTGATCTTCAACCGGGGCGCCCCCATCGGCGACGACGATATTCATCAGACCATCGGCGCCATGTCCTCAAGTGCCGTCAACCTGGAGGGGGACACCGATGATGCGATTCGGCAATGGGCCCGCAAGACCCTCGAAGGGGGTGCTCAGAAAAATCTTTTCGACAGCGCGATGGGGCGGGTCTCCGGCGTATTGATCAGCGAAGCGCTTCAAATGACCGGTGGCAACCGCTCCCGGGCCGCCAAGTTGCTTGACCTGTCCCGCCCCACGCTCCACGCAAAAATGGACAAACATCACATCCAAATCGAAACCACGGTGGCCAAGAGACCGACCTCGATGCGCTAAGGCCACTTGTCGCGCCTTCATTTTTGGTCAACGCCGCCATATTGTTTTACAGGCTGTAAAAGAATCAGACACCCGTTCAGGAAAGCCAAGTGGTTGTCGGCAAAAAACTCGAAAATAAGTAACGGTTACCGTCGGTTATGGTAGATAAATATCTGCAGCCCTGGCATGGGAATTGATAGCATTGAGACAATGCCGATGATCAGGGCAACGTTTGGATCATTCATCACCGACAATTTGAATCAAGGGACCCATGCAAAAAAATTACGTCAAACCCAACAGCGTGCGCGGCATCCTGCTGACCAGCATGATTCTCGTCCCGTTCATTCCTTTCATGTTGATTATGGGCCTCAGCTTTTATTCCCATAAAACAACGTTGGAAAACGGGGCGATAGCGCACATGCAGCGGGTTGTCGACGATCACCGGCACATGATCGACAACTTCCTGGAAGAGAGAAGGCGCGATATTGAGTTCATTGTCAGCTCCTATACCTTCGCCGAGCTCAGCGATCCGGACAACCTGAAAGCTGTTTTCGAACGGTTGAAGAAGGTGTCGGGGGCCTTCGAGGACCTCGGCATCTTCAACGCCTCAGGCATGCATGTCTCCTACCAGGGCCCCCATCAATTGGTGGGCCGCCACTACCGGGATGCCGAGTGGTTCATGGAAGTCACCAAAAGCGGCGTCTACATCAGCGACGTGTTCATGGGCTACCGTCAAGCGCCCCACTTCATCATCGCCATGGCCAGCGGAATCGACCAACAACAGTGGGTCATCCGCACGACAATCGATACTAAATTGTTTGAAAGGCTCGTCGGGGGCATCCATATCGGTGAAACCGGAGAAGCCTACATTGTCAATGACACCGGCGAATTGCAGACCAGCAGGCGCTCAGGTGGGGGTATTTTGTCGATCACCACGGATAACGTTCGCTACGCGATGCGTCCAAAGACGATCGTCAGCTTGATCCAACGCGACGAGAGCGGTGAAAATTATCTCTACGCCATGGCCAGTTTGAAGGAAGGTACGTGGACCCTCGTCGCCCGGCAGAAAGCCAAGGAAGCCTTTGTCACGCTCTACGCGACGATCTATCGGGCGGCATTCATTTTTGTTCTTGGCGGGGCGGCCATTGTCGTTGTCGCCTTTTACATGACCGACCGCATCGTCCGTCGTATGGAAAAAATGAACTCGGAAAAAGAAACCCTGTCCCGCAAACTCATCGGTACCAGCCGTTTGGCGGAACTGGGTGAGATGGCCGCCGGCTTTGCCCATGAAATCAACAACCCGCTGCAGATTATCAAAAGCGAGCAGTCGCTGATCGAAACGCTTCTCGATGAGATGAAAGCGGATGGTAAACTCACCGCCTCCCCAACGCTGACGGAATTGGAGGATTCATTTGATCAAATCAACCTGCAGATCTCACGCTGCGCGAAAATCACGCAGGCAATCCTTAAATTCGGCCGGCAAAGCGAACCCGAAGCCGTCGACATCGACCTGCACACGTTCTTGCCGGAAGTGACCAAGATGATCCAACAAAAAGCCAGTGTGCACGGCATATCATTTGACCAGCGCATTCAGCCGAAAACGATGATTGTTCACGGGGATCCCGCCCAGCTTCAGCAAGTGATCATGAATCTGCTGAACAACGCCATGGATGCCATCCTGTCCAGCCACGGCGTGTCCGGCGGTGCTCTGGCCGTGAAGGCATTGGCAGATGACAACGGGTTTGTCGAAATCCAGGTGACCGACAACGGTTGCGGTATCAGCCCGGCCAACCTGGAAAAAGTGTTCTCTCCATTTTTTACCACCAAACCGGTCGGTGAAGGGACCGGCCTGGGTCTTTCCGTGTGTTACGGGATTGTGGAAGGCATGGGGGGGGGGATGGAAGTGACCAGCCAGGAAGGCCATGGGACAACCTTTACGGTCAGACTGAAATCGACCGGCTGAACGCATTTAGAAAAGGAGATCTGAAGATGGCGAACGTGAAGATATTGTTAGTCGACGACGAGGAAAGATATTTGTCAACCACCCAGAAACTGATGCACAAAAAAGGCTATGACGCCCTGATTGCCTCCAGTGGTCGCGCGGCGCTGGAGTTGCTGGGCCAGAAACAGGTCCACGTGGTCATATTGGACGTGAAGATGCCCGAAATGGATGGCATTGAAACCCTCAAGGCCATTAAAAAGCAGTATCCCATGGTTGAGGTGATCATGCTGACCGGTCATGCGACGGTGGACTCGGCCGTTCAGGGGTTGAAGACCGGCGCCTCGGATTATTTGATGAAACCGGCCGACATCGACGACTTGATCCAAAGAGCCGAGGAGGCCTATGCCCGGCTGCAGCTGCTCGAGGAAAAAATAAGACTGATCCAGCTGCGCAAGCACATGGGGTCGCCGAGAAAGATAATCAAGGATGGGCCTGAGGGCCAATAGCATTGACTGCAGGCTGGACAAACGGGATCTTTTGAGATCTTTTGACGAATCACCTCACACGTAAAAACCGAGACGAGGAATCGCACATGGAAAGTACGACCACCAAAAAAGCGACCGGATATGACAAATATGTCGACTGGAAGATTTTTTCCATACCCGTGGTCCTGTTGTTCGTTATTCTATACATGCCCACCCCATATGGAATGAAGGATGTCGGGGTTGAATACAAGGTTGCCCCCAAAGCGGTTGTCAATTTTTTTACCCAGTCGCTCTTCGACAAGCCAACGGCCGATACCGAGCAGTGGGAATTGCTGACGGCCAGAATCATGCACGAAAACATGCTCATGGGATCTTTGGGCAAAGGCGCTTTCGAGAAACGCGACTTCAAGTGGACGCAGAGCCAGAAGCTCCAGGCCGATCAGCAAAATTTCGACCGGGCCATGGCGTTCATCAAGGAAAAGGTCAACGCCGAGAAGTACGAGGAGATCATGCAGCAAGGCCTGGCGCTGCGCCGGGACGGTCTGAAATACGAGGATCTGGCCGAGAAGGATCGCAAGGCGGCCGACACGGGGGCCTGGCACATCAAGGTCGCCATGGCCATGGTGGCCTTCGTGGTGCTCTGTTTTCTGACCGAATGCATCCCGCTGCCGGGCGTTTCCTTTTGCGTGGGCCTGCTGCTGGTCTTCACCGGCGTGGCCTCGCGAAAAGATGTTCCCATGCTCTACTGGGACGACGCCGTCTGGTTTATCATGGGCAGCCTCATGTTCGCCGTGGCCCTGGTCAAAACCGGTGTGGACAAACGCATGTGCCTGATCCTGTTCCGCAAACTGGCCGTGCCCAATGTGAAATGGATCACCCTGATCTTATTCGTCATCATCAGCCCGATGGCGGCTTTCATTTCCGACCATGCCCTGGCGGCGATGTTCCTGCCCATCGGCATCCTGCTCTACCAGAACAGCCTGACCCGCGAAATCCCGGAGGACCCCGAGCTTGCCAAGCTCCTGATGATCACCATCGCCATGGCCTGCAACATCGGCGGCCCGGGCGCGCCGTCGGGCGGCGCCCGCAACGTCATCATGATCACCTATTTGAATGACATGTTCGGCATGGACATCGGCTACCTGCAGTGGATTTTCTACTGCATGCCCATCGTCATCATCACGATCCCGGTGACCTGGTTCCTGATGAACTGGCGCTTCAAGCCGCAAATCACCTCCCTGGCACCGGCCATGGTCCAGCTCAAAGAGGAAATCGATCGCATGGGCGGCTGGAACCGACAGCAGATCGTGGCCCTGATCATATTCGTGGTCATGATTTTCGGCTGGTTGACCGAAAAGACCTTCTTCGATTCGGGCGTGCTGCCGGTGCGGCTCGGTATCGGCGTTATCGCCATGGCCGGGGCGGTGGCCTACCTGTTTGCCGGGGTGACCAACTGGCGCGATTACCAGAGCAAGGTCGACTGGGGCGTGGTCTGGCTCTATGCCGGGGCCATCATCTTCGGCAGAACCCTGGACAGCACGGGCGCGGCCTATTGGATGGCCCGCAGCATCCTGGATGTGCTGGCGCCGCTCGGCATAGACTCCGGCCTGCCGCTGATGGCCACCGCCAGCGGCATCACCGCCACCATGACCAACCTGATGGCGGACGGCCCCGCTGCAGCCGCCGTCGGCCCCGTCACGCTGAACATCGCCGGCCTGGCCCACCCGGGGACAACCTTCATCCCGTTCATGGCGATGGTCACGGCCGTCTCTTCTTCCTTCGCCTACTGCCTGATCATCGGCACGCCGCCCAATGCCATCGTCTACGCCAGCGGCTACCTCGGACCGAAAGATTTCTTGCGGGTGGGCGTGATCATGTGGTTCTTTTCTCAAATCTTGCTGCTCATTATTTCTTCCGTTTACTGGCCGCTGCTTGGATTCGGTGTACTGCCGAGTTTCTAGCCCAACCACGTCAAGGGAGACACAATCATGGATCGTATCGAAGATAAGCCAACGCATGGAAAAAACGCAAGCCTGCGGGTTGAAAAGGGGAAAATCTATTTTAGCCGGGATGCAGAGCGAAAATTCTATTTCGCCTTGTCCCTGATTCTCTTCCTGGCTGGCCTATTTTATAAACTGGGAATTCTGCAATGATCACCACCATGGCAAGCCGGTCAGACCTGACTGGGCTGAAATTTTATTCCACAACGGTAATGGGCCTTCTGGGGCATCCCCGGACATTTTTCGGGGACTTGCCGGAATCGCTCGGTATGACCCAGGCCGCGGGCTTTCTCAGCGTGTGCGCCATCGTCCACAGCATCGCGGCCCTCGTGTACACGGTGCCGGCCAATTCTCTTGTGATGGGAGGAACCCTTTTGGCCAACGCCATTGGCATGGTGTTCCTGCTGACGGGGTTGGGCTATGCGGCCGCCCAGGTCAGCGGCAAAAGCAAGGTGCGCTTCGTCGGATGGTTCCGCATCTATGCCCTTTCTACCGGCGTGACCCTGCTAGTCTCCTGGGTGCCGGCACTTGTGGTCTATACCGAAATCTGGAAATGGTGGCTGATCGGGACCGGAATGACCTATGGACTCGGTTTCAGGTGGTATCGGTCCCTTGCGATTGTGGGATTCTCGATTGTGGTAACGATCCTTCTATTTCACTGGCTTCTCGCTTCGGACATACGACTATGAGACCGGTAGATCTTTTGAAAAGGGGCCACCTTATCGGTGAATCAGCTTGCGTCACCTGATGCGGGTGTTGTGCGATTACTCTCCACGTTTATGAAATACGGTTCGCCGTTTTACCAATAGCCATTGCCGTACCCGGAGCGAGATTCCGGAACCAAAAGGAGACGTACCAATGGAAAAAAAAATAAAGGTTCTAATGGTTGACGACGAGGCCCAGTTCCGGGCCACCACTCAAAAAATCTTGAACCGCAAGGGATTCGACACCATCATCGCAGGCAGTGGCGAGGAGGCGCTGGGCAAGCTTGACGATGACCCGGATGTGGTCATTCTCGACATCAAGATGCCCGGTATCGACGGCCACGAGGCCTTGCACGAGATTAAGAAACGAAAACCCGATCTGCCGGTGATCATGCTTACCGGACATGGCGCACTGCCTTCCGCCAAGGAGGCCCTGGGAAAAGGCGCCTTTGACTACCTATCCAAGCCGTGCGACATCGAATTGCTCGCCGCCAAGGTTAAGGAGGCCTATCACCAGAACAAGATACCCATCGAAGAACCGGAAAAACGAGTCCATGAGGCCATGGTCCCCCTTGAAGAGTACACCACCTTGTCCGGCGACCAGAGCGTTGCAACGGCCATCGCCGAGCTGAAAGCATCATTCGCCTGTAAAATATCGACCAGCCGGATTATGGAAACCGGACACCGCTCTGTCCTGGTGATGGAAGCGGGGGGAGCGGTTGCCGGCATCGTGGCGATTACCGATCTGCTGAAAATGATCATGCCCGCCTACCTTTCAGCATCCAAACCGTCGACCGCAGACAGCATCCAGTACTCGCCCATGTTCTGGAAGGGGATGTTCGGTGCTGAGACACGCAGAAAATCCCGGCTGAAAGTCAATGAAGTCATGTCCCCCGCACCGCCGGTCATCGATGCCTCTGCCAGTCTGATGGAGGCTGCTTACCGTATGCATACCGAAAATGCCAGGCGGCTGGTGGTGGTATCGTCAAATAAAGTCGTCGGTGTCATCCGGGAGCAGGATTTGTTCTTCGAGATGGAAAATATTCTGAGTTCATAGTGCCAGAACCAACGAAGATGAAAGCACGCCGAGTCATTGTCATTGGCGGTGGCCCGGCAGGATTAATGGCTGCGGGGCAGGCGGCTGAAGCAGGCGCGGATGCACGTCTGCTTGAAAAAATGAAACGGACCGGCCTCAAGCTATGTATTACCGGAAAGGGCCGCTGCAATATCACCAATATCGCCGAGGTATCAGACTTTATAGCCCATTTCGGCAAAACGGGCCCTTTTCTCCGTCAAGCCTTTGCCCGCTTTTTCAACGGCGAACTCATGGCGTTCTTCAATGCCCTGGGCCTCAAGCTGGTTACTGAAAGAGGCGGGCGAGTTTTCCCGGCAAGCGGCAAAGCGCCGGATGTTCATCGCGCGCTTTTGCGATGGAGTCAAACGTCCGGGGTCCGGATTTTCCACTCCGCTGCCGTTGATAAATTAGTGATCCATGATGAACGCATTACCGGTGTGGTTTCTCAGGGCAGGGAAATCGCCTGTGATGCCGTTATTCTTGCTGCAGGAGGGGCATCTTATCCGGCTACCGGCTCAACCGGAGACGGTTACCGCCTTTCCGAATCCGCGGGGCATACGGTAATTCCGGTCCGTCAAGCGCTTGTCCCGCTGGTCACATCCGGCGGCGATGCCAAACAGATGGCCGGACTCAATCTTCGCAATGTCCTCACCCGGATGCTGATCGACGGCAGGAAGAAAAGGGAACATTTCGGTGAGGTCGTGTTCACCGACTTCGGCATCACCGGACCATCGATTCTGACCCTGAGCGGTGGCGCCGTCGACAGCTTGAACAGCGGGCACAAAGTCGTCTTTTCCATTGATCTCAAACCCGCGCTTGATGAAAAAAAACTGGATGCGCGTCTTCAGCGCGACATCGCTTCACAGGGGATCAAGCCAATCAGCAGCCTTTTGCGGGGGCTGATCCCCCGGGAAATGGTTCCGGTTTGCCTGAATGGCATCGATGTCCCTGCCGAGCGTACGTCCTGCCATATATCTGCCAAAGAACGCAGGTCCCTCCGGACCTGGCTCAAGGATTTCCGGCTGGACGTAACGGGATGCAGGCCTTTTGCCGAGGCGATTATTACCGCTGGAGGAGTGGACACGCGAGAGATTGACCCGCGGACCATGCAATCCCGGAAAACAAAAGGGCTTTTTTTTGCCGGAGAGCTGATCGATATACAGGCCGATACCGGTGGGTACAATCTGCAGGCGGCTTTCTCAACCGGCTGGCTAGCGGGACGAAGCGCCGCACGGCTGTCATAACTATCATATGTAATGAACCCATACGCATGTTAACACCAACGCAAAGACGCCTTTGCGCCAGCGCCGATCCCCGCCATGCCTGAACTACCCGAAGTCCAAAGCGTCGTCGATGCCCTGCGCAGCAAGATCATCCCCGGTCGCCGCATTTCCGGTGCAGCGGTGTACTGGGCCAAAACCATCGCCGAACCGGACCCTGCGGACTTCTGCAGGACAATCAACGGTCGAACGATCCGGCAGATCACCCGCCGCGGCAAATATATCCTGTTTGATCTGTCCGGTGGCCTGACCCTGATGATCCACCTGCGCATGACCGGACGGCTGAACTGGGAGCCCCGGGAACTGCCACGCAACAAACATGAGCATGTGATCCTGGACGTTGGCGAAACACACACCCTGCGCTTTCAGGATACCCGCAAGTTCGGTCGAGTTTGGCTGACCGCCGCGCCGGAGAAGATTCTGGACCGACTGGGCCCCGAACCGCTGGACGAAACCTTCACGGTCGAACGGTTTTCGGCGATGCTGCAGACGACGAATCGCCAGATCAAACCGCTGCTGCTGGACCAGCATTTTCTCGCCGGCCTGGGCAATATATACGTCGATGAAGCCCTTTGGGAGTCCGGGATTCACCCGCAACGCACCAGCCGTTCGCTCACCGTTCATGAGGCCGGGAACCTGCATCGGGCGATTCCGCATGTCCTGAACAAAGGGCTTAAGAACCTGGGCACGTCCCTGGGCAAGGGCAAGAGCAACTTTTACCTGCCGGGCAACCGACCGGGGGGAAACGCCGACGCACTCAACGTCTTTCGCCGCACGGGCAGGCACTGTCCACGCTGCGGCAGCACGATCCTGCGCATCGTCGTGGCCCAGCGAAGCAGCCATATCTGCCCTGATTGTCAGAAAAAACACCCTTGATCGTACGGTCAAGCAGGATGCATATTGTCTAAAGGCGTGGCGACATGCGCCGAGAGCGTCAGCGCTTCAACTTCAGGGAAGACGGCTCCTGGATGCCGGTATCCTTTAGAATATCCTGGATGACGGCTTTGAGAATGTCGATGCTTTGGCCATTTTTCTCAACCAGAAAAATGTTTCCAGCGTTAAAGGCGGAGATGTCGTCGTTTCCCAGTATGGAGTAGAGTACCACCGGCAGTTGGGGAATCCGGTTTGCGATCTTACTGGCTGTCTCGATCGCTTCCATACCTGGAAAATTAGGATCCAGAACGAGCAGGTCGATCCGGCTGCGGCTGTAAACCAGTTTCAACAACTCCTTTGCGTTTTCGACATTGAAGACATGGTATCCGCAGGCCGACAGTTCGCGTCTGAGAAAACGCCTGATGTTGGGATTTCGTTCAGCGATGAGAATTGTATTGTTTTTTCTCATGGTCAATTCTCTGAATGAGGTCCGGCATGTAGATATACCGTCTGTGGTTCAGGCTCAAAAAGAGACCCCGGGCGGCAACTGGGTCATGTCCAGGGTCAAATCGAATTCGCCGGACTGACCGCCGCGCTTGATGGTGAAACCAAGCTTGCGGCCCAGTGCCAGCATGCCTTTGTTCTCGGCCAGCACGGTCCCCCAGATGATTCTGAACCGGCGCTCCCGGGCGATGTTGAGGCAGGTGGCCAATAGGTTGGCCCCGATGCCCTTGCCGTGCCAGGGGTCTCCCACCAGAACGGCAAATTCCGCATCCTTCAGGTTGTGCTGAAGGATGACGCGGGCGGCCCCCAGCATTTTTTCCGATGGACCCGATTCCAAAATGGCCACCAGGGCGACCTCACGGTCGTAGTCGATCTGGGTGAAACGGGCCAGCATGGTGGGTGAAAGCTGTTTCATGGGAGAGAAAAACCGGTAGTAGATGCTCTGGGGAGAAAGGGTGTCGAACAGATCCACCAGCAACTGGGCATCATCCGGACGGATGGGGCGGATCAGCAGTTCGCCGATGTCCGCCACGTTCACCCGAGATTCATACTGGGCCGGATAGGGGCTGACCGCCAGATGCATCGGGGCCTGGACCGACGCCGGCTTGAGAACCACGCGGGCATCGACGGCGATCGGCTGACCATTTTGGATGACCATCGGGTTGATGTCCAGTTCGGTAATCTGCGGGAAATCGGTGGTCAACTGGGCAAGCCGGATCAACACCTCTTCCAGTCGTTCCCGGTCGGCCGGTGGGTGGTTGCGATAGCCTTTGAGCAGCCGGTCGATGCGGGTGCCCTCCATGAGTCGGGCGGCCAGCAGGCGGTTCAGGGGAGGCAGGGCGATGGCGCGGTCGCCCAGCAGTTCGGCCAGCACACCGCCCATGCCGAACAGAATCACCGGGCCGAAGTCCGCATCCTTCTTGACGCCCAGTATTAATTCACAGTCCGGTGTTAGGATCATGGGCTGTATGGTCACACCGTCGATTTTAGCCTGAGGGAATGCGGTGCGGGCGTTGGTGACCATATCGGTAAAGGTTTGTTTGACCTCGTCAGCGGTCTTCAGATTCAAAGCGACACCGCCGGCATCCGATTTGTGAATGATGTCCCGGGAAAGAATTTTCATCACCACCGGAAAACCACAGTCTTGTGCCATGGAAGCCGCTTCATCGGCGGAAGCAGCTGCAGTGGTTGGATTCACCGGGATGCCGTAGGCCGCGATCAGGGTTTTGGCTTCCGTTTCCGTGAGCAGGCCGTTGGCGGATGTCAGGCCGTTTTCGACCAGGCGGCCGGCAGCTTCCCGATCCACGTGGATTCGCGTTGACAAACGCGGTGGAATCTGTTGGAGCATTTCGATGTCGCGTGCATGGCGATGCAGGTTCATGAACGCACGCACGGCCCGCTCCGGGGTGTCGAAGGTGGCGATACCGGCCCGGTTGAAAAGCTCCCGTCCCTTTTCCACATCAACACCACCCAGCCAGGAGGTAAGCACGGGCATGCTGGCGTTTTGGAGCTGTTCGGAAAGAACCCGGGCCACATCGGTGGCATCGATCATGGCCTGCGGGGCCAGCATGACCAGCAGCCCCTGGACCTCACGGGCCTTGAGCAGCACCCGGGCTGCGTCGGCATAGCGCTGCGCCGTGGCATCACCGAGGATATCGACAGGGTTTCCGCGGCTCCAGTATTCGGGGAGGACGGCGTCGAGCTGGCTTATGGTGTCTGCCGACAAGGCCACGGGTTCCGCCCCGTAGTCGGCCAGGGCATCGGCAGCCATGACACCGGGACCGCCGGCATTGGTGAGAATGGACAGCCCGGGCCCACGGGAACGGCCCTTGCGGGAGAGGATTTCCGCCGCGTCGAAAAGTTCTTCGAATGTTTTGACCCGAACGATGCCGGCCCGCTCGAAGGCGGCATCGTAGACCGCATCTTCGCCGGCCATGGCACCGGTGTGCGAAGCCGCCGCGACCGCCCCGGCCCGGGTTCTGCCCGCCTTTAAGGCGATGATGGGCTTGACTCGGCTCACCGCCCGGGCCGCGCTCATGAAGCTGCGGTGGCGGGTCAGGTTTTCGACGTACATGATGATGCTGCTGACCTTGGGGTCGCCGCCTAAATAGTCGATGATGTCTCCGAAATCCACATCCAGCATGGATCCCAGGCTGATGAAATGGCTGAAGCCGATATGTTCCTTTACCGAATAATCCAAAATGGCCGCACAGATGGCGCCACTTTGGGAGATGAAGGCCAGTTTGCCCTCAAGGGGCATGCGGGCGGCAAAGCTGGCATTGAGCCGGGCGGCCGTGCACATGATACCCAAACAGTTGGGGCCGATGATTCTGACCTCGCTGCCCGCCGCGGCCTGATAGATCTGTGCCTCATGCTGTCGGCCGCGTTCGCCTGTTTCTTTACCGCCTGCAGAGATCACCACCGCGCCGGCGGCTTTGATTCGTCGGCACTCGGCGATGATCTCCGGTACGGTCTCCATGGGGGTTGCCACCACCACCAGGTCCACCGGCGACTCGATGTGGCTCAAGGCGTTATAGGCTTTCTCGCCCATGACCAGCGGATGCCTCGCATTGACCGGGTAGACAGGACCTTCAAATCCACCGTCGATCAGGTTGCGCATCACCGCTTGCCCCACTGATCCTGAACGGTCAGAGGCGCCGACAACGGCAATGGACGTGGGGTGAAACATGCAGTCAAGTTGCTCAATGCTCATGATCCTGCTCCACCTTCAAAGGATCGTATGGCCCTTTCCCCCAATCGTGCGGCACTCATCTTTCAAGGGGAATCATCCCGTTTTTCCGGATCATGTTTTGTGCCCCATCGGTGAAGGTAAAGTCCAAAAACTGCTTGACCGCACCGGATGGTTCCGCCCGGGTCACATAGTAAAAGGTCTGAAAATAGGGATAATCCTTGTCCGTCGGGGACTTTCCGTCGATATTGACAACCTTGACGGCTTTTTCATGAGAGGCTGCACCCCGTGAGATGAACGAGACGGCGCCGCAAGGAAAGTGTGCCACCGCCTCAATGGCCATGGTGGAGTCATGGGCCATGAAATCATATTCAATGTCCCTGTCTTTCATTACCTGTCGGCGGAAGTTTTTATTGGCTGCCGTATCTGTGGAAGGTACGATGACGGTAATCTCAAGATCGGGCCCTCCCACTTGTTTCCAATTGCTGACGCCGCCGCTAAAAATATCCTGAAGCTGGGTTTCACTAAGGTTGTCAACGCCACATGTATCGTTAACGATCACCGCTATCGGATCCCGGCAGAAGGGAACCTGAAGGAAACCGTAATCCTGATGGCGGCGGTCCATCGCTCTTGCTGTACTGGCAATATCACAATACCCACTCATCAAAGCATACAAACTGGAGCCTGAACTGGCGGTTTTAACCTTCACCTCGATATCGGTGGCATTGGAAAAAGCTTCCACCTGCTCTTGGTCGAAGGCCTTGTATACCTGGTTGGAGCTGTAAAGCTTCAGCGTTTTTTCAACACCGGCGGCAGCGACCGGGGAAGCCGCCCAAGCCGCCAGGAAAGCCCCGATGATAATGAAAAACACCAATTTTGCCTTTTTCATGGTTATGCCTCCTTTGATTGGTTGTTAAATAGGATTCGCCTGTTTTCGCGGTGATCCACCATGTAGCGCAGTTTGGCCTTGGCCTTGAGAATCTTCAGCATGTCATCGATTCTGTCTCTCGACACGCCATAGAATCGAAGGTAGACATTGCGGTATCCCGTGGGCGCCCGTTCGTAGGTGGAGAGGATGCTGGCCATGCGGCCGCCGAATTCCCGAATAACATTGACGATTTCCATGATCGAGCCGGGGGTGTCCTCCAGGACGAAAGCCAGGTGAAATCCCCGCTTTTTCAAACCGGTAATGTACAAGGTGGCCTTGAACAGATCCGTCTGGGTGATGACCCCGCACAATTGGCCTTCGTCATCCACCACGGGGGCGCCGGATATCTTGCGCGCCAGCATGAGGTCCGCAGCCTCTTCCACGGTCCAGTCCTGATGCACCGTGACCACATCGCGGGTCATGATGTCGGCGACCTTGATTTTTGATATCAGGTAAAGCAGTTCGTGCATATCCAGGCTGCTGGCATCCGACGCCGATGCCCGCTTCAGATCGCGGTCGCTGAGTATGCCGCAAAGCTTGCCCTTGTCGACCACAGGGAGCGACCGGATGCGGTTTTCCTTCATCAGGGCGGCCGCCCGTTGCATGGCGTCATTTTTATCGACGGTTATCACCGGTTTGCTCATCCAGTATCTGATCAGCATGGTTTTCTCCTTTTTTTGTTTGCCGGACCGATCGCAATAAGCGACCCATCGGCCCTGGTCTCATTTCAGGGTAGATCGCTAAAACCCGCCGGTATCGTCAGCAGTGGTATGGGCGAACGGCGGTACAATTTTCGAGCCGTCGAGCCGACCACCACGTCGGCCAGGTTGCTGCGGCCCTTGGTGCCCACCACCATCAGGCCAGGCTTCTCGCTTTCGATCGCCGTGAGCAGTTCACGGTAGGGAAGGCCGGTCTGGACCAGATAGCTGCAATCGACCATGTCCGGATAAACCGCCTGGATGATCGCTTTCATCTTGGTTTCGCGATCCTTGACCTGCTCGGTGAGGTAATTGGGGTACGAAAAGGCCTCATAACCGGTCATGGTTCGCTGAACCATGTCCAGATCACGCTGATTGATCACGTTGACCAGCACCAGTTCGGCATCCAGCCGCATGGCCAGCCACACGCTGTAACGTACAATCGTTGCGGAATAGTCGGACAAATCCACGGCCGCCATGATTTTCATCTTCTGTGTCATGGGACGCTCCTTTCTATATTGCTTTTGAATGTTAACTGATGATTTCTCACCGCTGAAAACCATAGAGCAATGGACGTGCCATTTTTGAACTGTCCATCAAGAGTGGGTAACAGACTAAAATGATATGTTATTTTAAAATTACTGGGCAGGAGAAAAACTCAATGAAGAGCAAGGGCTGTCGGGCTTTTTGCCAGGGTGTAAAGGGTAGGGGACCCATCAAGGGATTGAGGTAGAAGGTAGAAGGTCGGATTACGGAGACCAGAAACCAAAGACCAGAGTCCAGAAACTATGACCCAAAAAGCAAAGCGCGGATGGCTGATATCCATCCACGCTTTTAAATAATCATTTTACCCGTGTCGGGAATTGATACTAAACGGCGCTACCGGTCAATATTACAGGCCAGCAGGGCTTTTCTTACCGCTTCGAAAATATCGCCGAATCGCAGGACGCCGGTGACCGTGTTGCCGTCCTTGACGATCAGGGGCTGGTGAACGCCCATGACATAAAGGTTCAGCGCTTTTTCGATGGTGTCGTTCTCCTGGAGGAATTCGATTTTTTCGGGAACGTGCATGACCTCGGCGGCGGTTTTTTTGCTGCCGCGCTGGCAGATATCCTGCTCCGGTTCCAACCACAGGTTGAATTCCTTTACCGCTTTCATGACGAACTCGTTGGTCAGCGTACCGGTCGCGCGGCCTTTCATGACTTTCTTATAGCCGGGCTCAAGTGCCCGGAAGATGTCGATCATGGTGACCTTTCCCAGGAATTTACCGCTGTCGTCCACCACGATGGCATCCCGATGGGCGTGCGCATTGGCCTGCCGTGCCGATTCAAGGGCCTGCAGGACGTCAACCAGGGTGTCCGTCTTTTTGACAGACACATAGTCGGAGATGGGGATCATCAACGCTTTCACGAAAATCTTTTTCATTGGCTTCCCTCGCTGAAATCGTTAGCGTGCTCTGCTGAGCCGCGGTTAACGATGGGAGCAGCCCTGCCGCCGTCGGCGGCAAGGCTGTTTCGATGATGTCAGGGCGACGATTGCACGTGTCAGCCGCCGGTCGAAATGGGCATGCCCATGATGGGCCAGAGCACCTTGACCGCAAAGGCCGTGACCACCATCAAGATAATGCTGGCTGGGATTCCCCACAAGAAAAATTCACCGGTGGTGAACTGCTTGGAGTCGTAGGCGATGGCATTGGGTGCGGCGCCCACCAGCAGGAGAAAGGGCATGCCAGCCACCACCAGGGAGGCAAACAGGATGACCTCTCCGGACACGCCCAGGTAGGGCGCAATGACCAGGGCCACCGGCAGGGAGATGGCGATGGCCGCCACGTTCATAATAAAGTTGGTCATCATCATGACGAAAAAAGCGATGCTCATGACGAAGACGAATCCGGTCGACTCTTTGAACATGGTCAGCCAGTTCACGGCCATCCACTCGGCGGCGCCGGTTTGCCAGAGGCAGAACCCGATGCTCATGGCACCGGCAAAGAGCAGGATGATGTTCCAGGGGATCTCTTCCAGGTCGTTGATGTCCAGAAGCCCCGTGGCAAAGAAAAGAATGGTCGAAGTGAGGAGTACGGCGGTCTTGTGGGGCGGCGTAAATTCGGGCATGGTGGACTTCAACACGGCCGACACGCCCAATACCAGGATGGCGGCGCCCACGATGACCGCGGCGGTGACTTCGTTTCTGGAGATGCGCCCCATTTCCTCGCTCAGCCTCTTGGCTCTCTCACGCAGGCCCGGGATGGTTCTTTTTTCCGGCTTCATGACCACCATGAAAAAGCCCCACAGGAGAAAGGTCATCAGCCAGCCAATGGGCGCCATGTAATAGGATAGTTCAAAAAAACCGACCGTCTTTCCGGCGACTTCATTGAAAAAGCCCAGGGCCACGGCACCGCGGGCGGCCCCCAGCAGGGTGACGATGGATCCGGCGCCGGCAATATAGGCCATGCCGATAAACAGGCCTTTGCCGAATTTGGTCGGTTTGTCCCCCTCGCCGTACATGGCGTAGATGGCAACCAGCAACGGGTAGATGGTGGCCGCCACGGCGGTGTGGGCCATGATGTGGGTCAAGGCGGCGGTGAGGACAAAGCACCCCAGGTAGATCATGCTGGTTTTTTCACCCACGATGCCGAGCATCTTGTAGGCGATCCGGCGGGTCAATCCGGTTTTGGTAAAAACCAGGCCGACCACGATCGAACCAAAGATAAAGAGCACGCTGGGGTCCATGAAATCCTTGAAGGCGTCCTTGGCCGGGCGGATAAAGAAAAGCACCTGCAGGACGCCGATGGTCAGGCTGGTCACGCCGATGGGCACCACCTCGAACACCCACCACGTGGCGGCCAGCAGAAACACCGCCAGGGCGCCCTTGCCTTCCGGAGAGAGCGCAAAGGCTTTTCCCTCGGGATCGAGGGCGGCCGGCCAGGGCGGTGAATAGTAAACGATGGCGAACAGAATGATCCCAATGGACATAAACATGTATTTTTTCCAGCCAAGCCCGGTTGCTGGATTTGCTGCCGCGTCGTTACTCATCTATTTTCTCCCCTTATTCACAGGTTTTCAGCACATGGAAAACGGCGGCGAACACGTCGGTAAGCCGTAATACACCTACGACCTTGCCTGCCTGTTTCACCAGCAGGGACTGGTGATGTCCCATGACCAGCATATGGATCGCCCGATCCAGGGATGCACCCAGGTCGATGAACTCCCCTTCTGAAAGGGTGGACATGAAGTTTTCGACTTTCATTTTGGCGGCTTTCTGGCAGATGTTTTCCAGGGCGCCGTCCAATAGGCTGTACTGCTCCTGAAGATCATTCAGAAAGTTTACGCTGAAGCCATAGTGGGCCGCCGATGAACTGGAAGTCATCTTCAGATACTGGGGCTCGAGTGCCTTCAGGGCGGCATGCTGGCTGATTTTGCCGACCACGGTGCCGGCTTTATCCAACACCAGGATGGCGCGATGCCGATACTTGGTCTGGTCGAACTCCTCCTGGGCTTTTTCCAGCGCTAAAATGGCTTCATGAAGGGTTGCCCCGACGGTGACCGTTGCGTACTCCGACAGCGGCACCATCAGGTCGTCAATCCGGTACTTTTTCACGTCTTACCTCCTCTCCCTTATTTATCTGTTGGGTCGTTCAACCCATTATATTTATGATTTAATTTTTCGTGGGGGATTTTATTTCGGAACGCCAGCGCGTTGTCTACCATAGGAGGTGGGTAATATCAAGAGAATGAGGGCTGCAATTAACCTATTGGCAACCGGTGAAAAGAGTAATGACGGGTAACGAAGCCGTTATGCGGTCTTTAGCCGAAGGTTCGGTGACGCTACTTCCTAACCAATTTTTGTGATAATAGTGGTTTCGATTGATTTAACGACAGATTAATGGTAGTTACGCCAAAATCTGGGTTGCGTTCCCAAAAAAGACTGATGGCAGCTTAAACCCTTAAACCGGAGACTCCCTGTGAAGAACTATTGCGTCAAAGATATGATGGTACCGATCTCGGAGTACGCCACTGTTTCTGAGGAGGCGACGCTGTATGAATCGGTGCTTGCGCTGGAAAAGGCGCAGGAAAAGTTTCAGGATAGCCGCTACTCCCACCGGGCCGTTTTGATTCTGGACAAGAACAAACAGGTCATTGGCAGGCTCAGCCAGATGGACTTTCTCTGCGCCCTGGAACCCAGGGATGCCAATCTGGATCAAATCCGGAAATTCAAACAATTCGGATTTTCCCGCAAAGCCGTTTCCCTGCAGCAGGAAGAATACCTGAAAAGTTCCCCACCGATTCTGGATGTCTATTCCAAAGCGGCCAAATTGAAAGTGACCGAATTCATGCAGCGGCTCACCGAAGGCGAGTTTGTGGATGAAAACACATCCGTGGACAACGCCCTGCACCAGTTGACCAGCGGATCCAATCTGTCGTTGCTGGCCACCCGTGGCACTGATATCGTCGGCGTGTTGAGGCTGGCTGATGTATTCAGTGCGGTTTTTAATGCCATGAAGGAATCCGAATCACAACGATCAGGCGAGGCGCAGCGATGAAAGAATTAGAAAAACTCTACGATCGGATCATCCAACGCGTAAACATCAATCTCCGAGAACGGGATTTTGACGTAAATCCTTTTGTTTACAACCTTATCCCCACACAGCAGATGACGAAATTTTATGCCTTCTATGGCATTTCCCCCAACCATCCGCTGAATCTGGTGTTCAAGCACACCAACCTGTCGGGAAGCTATTTTTTGGGTAAAGTTCGTGTGACCAACTCCCTGCTGTACAAGAGCGACATTCGTGGAGACGAACTGAAAAAAAACGGGGATCTGTTTCAATACCAGGAGTTCAATATCCCGGTGGATCAGGATGAAGAGATCACAATCGATGACTGCTTTCTGATCAAGACCCTGGTGCACAACTTTTCCCATGACCCCGAAACGCTCGAGACGTTTTTTATTCGGGACACGGTCTCCACCCACTATGCCAATATCCATGGATCACCCTTGGACGGCTGTTATCTGGGGCCCTTTTCGACGGTGGATCTGACCACCATGCGGGACTGCGTCATCGGTGCCTATTCCTATGTGCAAGCCGGGGAAATCAGCCACTTGAGTATCGAACCGGGAACCGTCTGGGTCCGAAAGCCCGATGATTTCAATTTCATGTACCGTCATCCGATCAGTCAACTGAACAACTACATCTATTTTGCCAGCGGCAGCCCTCCCCAAGGCGTATTCATGGACTTTGTGGAAGATCGCAAGGAAGCCTTTCAGCGGGTGTTCAACGTGGTCAACATCGAACATCCGGTGACGGTCCCCCCCAGTGCGTCTTTAGACCGTTTCGCCGTCATCAAGCCCAAAACCCATATCGGAGACAATGTTCTGGTGGCTCAGCGCGCGTTTTTACAGAACTCTTCGCTCGGCCGGGGGGCCAATGCCCAGGAGAACTGCTATATCATCAACTCCAAACTCATGGGCAACAATGTCACCGCCCACGGTGCCAAGATTATCGAAGCGGATCTGGCGACCAACGTGTTTGTGGGATTCAACAGTTTTCTCCGGGGGCGACCCAACGCCAGGCTCAGCATCGGCCAGGACAGCATTATCATGCCACACACGATCATCGATGCCCGTAATGCGCTGACCATCCCACCCGGCCATCTGGTATGGGGGTTGATCAATGAAGCCAAGGATCTTGAAGCCAACACCATGTCACTCAAGGCCTTTTCAAAGATCGACACCCGTATCTGTAAGGGCAGTATGCTCTTCGAAGGCAGCGGCGGGAGTTTTGTGAGTGCATTCCAGGAACGGATTCACCATATCCTGGAAGCCAACGGCGCCTTTTACGATGGCAATTTGAATCGCGGGCATGCCCAGCGCAACCAGAACATCTCCTTTAATACCCTTCAGCCCTATCCCAAGGGCGATAAGGAAGGGTTGTACCCCACCATTATTATCCGGCCGTAAAAACACCACAGGCCCTGTCAGAATGGATCGACAGGGCCTGTGGTGTTTTATTTAAAAAAATTCAACAGTGCATGCAAATTGCTCATGGGGTGCGGCGGGCAGCCGGGAATGAACAGGTCGACCTGCAGTAGGGTGTCCAGCCCGTCGGATACTTCGGGGCTGCCCCGGAAAGGGACCGCCGGACAGGGTGCAGCTGCCCACGGCGATCACCACGCGAGGCTCGGGGGTGGCTTCATAGGTCTGCAGCAGGGCGGTCTTCATGTTGCGGGAAATCGGGCCGGTGACCACGATGCCGTCGGCATGGCGCGGGGAGGCCACGAAGTTGATGCCGAAGCGGGCCAGATCGAAAAACGGGGTGGCCAGCACGTTCAGGTCGGCTTCGCAGGCGTTGCAGCCGGCCGCCGACACCTGGCGAAGCTGGAGCGACCGGCCGAAGAGCTTTTTAAAGTGCTGCCGGGAATGCGCGGCGAGGTCCGGGATATCACCGGCGGTGATCAGGTGTTCCTTTTCGGCAACCGCGACGGCAAAATCCTGGGTGAACGTCACGAAGGTGCCCTTGGAAACACGTTCGCAGGTGCCGCAGAAGACGCAGCGTCCCATGTCGATGGTGTTGGCCGATGCATCGATGGCCTCCTGGGGGCAGGCCGCCGCACATGCGGATGCAACCTCCGCAGACGCATCCGGGTTGATTTGCGGCCGGCCGCGATAGCGGGGCAGCAGCTGGACGTTTTCCTTCGGGTATTTGGAGGTTTTGCAGCCTTGTTCGAACCGGTTTTTGAGCACATTTAGCATAATGGATTCGCTCTCTTATAGGTCAAACCCGCAATACGACAAGTTATAGCTCTTGTTGTTCAGCGGGAAATCGGAAATTCCCGTGTCCCTCAAGGACATGGACAGGCCATTCCAATTATGGAACGAGGGGTCCTTGACCTTGTAGCGTAGTATTTTTCCCGCTGCATCGGTGAGGATACAGTGCGACAACTCACCCCGCCAGGCTTCGTTGAGGGTGACGACGAACGAATCGGGTGCCAGCACCATTTCAATACCGTCGATGATCTCTGTTTCCACTGGGCGGGATAAAAGGATTTCAATGATCCCGATAGACTGCATCACCTCGTCCGCCCTGACTTTTGCCCGGGCATAGACATCTCCAGTGGACTCGGCATTTTCCGGAATGTGCAAGTATTCATAGCGCTCGGTGGAAAAGCATCGGCGTACATCGTAGACCACCCCACAGGCGCGACCAGCCGGGCCCACCAGCCCCAGCCTTTCCGCATCGGACCGGCTCACCGTGCCGCATCCGTCAAACCGGGAACGGACGCTGGAGGTGGAAAAGAGAAGGTCGATCGTATGCTTGACCTGGGGTTTGAGTTCACTGATGCGGGCGGTTAAATCTCGACGGTTGTCGTCGTCCATGGGGAACCGAACACCGCCCGGGCGCACCAGTCCTTTCCCGAATCGGTTGCCGCAGAGCAGCAGGGACATGTTGAGGAAGTCACCGCGCATGCGGCCGCAGTAGTTGGCCGGCGGCAGAAAGGCCACGTCGCCGCTCAAGGCGCCCAGGTCGCCGACATGGTTGGCCAGGCGCTCCAGTTCCAGCCCGATGGTGCGGATGATCTTGGCGCCGTCATCGGTCAGGGTGCCGGAAAGGGCCTCCACGGCCTGGGCGTGGCACAGGCTGTGGCCGACAGAGGTGTCACCGGCAATGTTCTCGGCGATGAACGGCAGCCGTTTGCTATCCGCAGTTAGAAGCAAATTCTCCGCACCCCGGTGCTGGTAACCCAGTTGAATCTCGAGGTTGAGCACCCGTTCGCCGATACAGTTGAACCGGAAATGGCCGGGCTCGATCACCCCGGCATGCACCGGCCCCACGGCCACCTCGTGAATTTCATCCCCTGCGACCGAATAGTAGTCGTATCTACCAGGAATATCCTCGGAATAGTCGTTGCCGAAGACATCATCAACGCCGCGGCAGTTGGCATGGTAGCGCACCATTTTTAGCCACGGATGGCCCTCGGGACGGATACCGTATTGCTCGGCAATTTCCCTCTCGAACATGTGAAAGGGTTCGCACTGGACGGTCAAGGCCGGGTACGTCTCCGGTGCATTGCAGGCAGCAACCAGTAGTACATCAGTGCGCAATACGGCCATAAGCCGTATCGTGTCGTCAACCTGGAAGGCAAAAAACTGGACCACCTTGCCGCCGCCGGAGACAATCGCTGTCGCCTGGGTCGAAAAGTCATCGAAGGAGAGATGGGGGATGCTTTCAATGGAGATGGCCTCCCCGTTGGCAATGGTTTTAAAATTCATGGTCATCAAAATCCTCCACCGATGGCGTTCACCGCATGGATAATGGTCTGGTACAAGGTGTCCGGCATCCAGAAACAGAGCACCAGGGAGGTTAACAGCAGCGCGTATTGGGGCCAGACCAGACTGGGCGCTTCCTTGATCCGGATGGTGGCATCCGAGGTGTCAAATGAAATCTTCATGATGTTGTTGGCGAAACCGGCGAAGATCACGCACAGGCTGAGGATGAAGAAACCGGCGGCCACATAGTTGCCGGTTCGGAACGCACCCATGATAATCAGCAGTTCACCGATAAAGATGCCAAAGGGTGGAAATCCGGAGATGCCGACGAAACCGCCAAAAAAAGCCACAAAGGTTTTGGGCATTCGGCCCACCAGGTTGCCGGTCTTTTCGATGAGCCGGCTGCCGAATCCCAGCAGAATATTGCCTGAGGTGAGAAAGAGGCTGGATTTGATCAGGCTGTGGTGAATCAGGCAGATCATCGCACCGTAGGCGCCCAGTCCGCCGATGCCGGTGCCGAAGGCGATGATGCCCATGTTCTCGATGCTGGAATAGGCCAGCATGCGCTTGTATTCGGTCTGCTTGAGAATGAAGGTGGCCGCGGCCATGATCGAAACCAGGCCGAAAACGATAAGAATGGGGCCGGAAAAATCGGCCAGCCCGGCGGCGTGCATGATCTTGTTGGTTTTGAAGATACCCAGGTAGGCGCAGTTGAGCAGTACGCCGGAGAGCAGGGCCGAGGCCGGGCTGGGCGCCTCGCTGTGGGCGTCGGGCAGCCAGGTGTGCATGGGGGCCAGGCCCATCTTGGTGCCGTAGCCGACCAGGATGAAGACAAAACCGGCCTTGAGCCACATGGGATCCAATCTTTTGGCCACTTCGGTCATGGCCGAAAACGAGATGGGCGCATCCACTTTGCCCACGTCCATGGCTACGGTGACCAGCACCGATCCCAAAAGGGCCATGGCGATGCCCACCGAGCAGATCAGCACATATTTCCAGGTGGCCTCCAGGGAAGCTGCCGACCGGTGGGTGTAGATCAGCGGCGCGCTGGCCAGGGTGGTGGCCTCGATGGCAATCCACATGACCATGATATGGTCGGACAGGGTCACCATGGTCATGGTGGACAAAAACAGCAGCATGGACCCGGTGAAGATGTTTTCCGCATGGATGTCGGATGCCTTGAGATAGGCGATGGTGTAAATGGATATCAGGAAAAAGAGCAGGGAAATCACCAGCAGGGAAAGCAATCCTTCCGGCGTGACCGCAAAATAGTCGGGAAACAGGGGCGCCAGCCCACCGGCCCAGACCATCACGGAGAGTATCAGGTGAATGGCGCCGGTGAGTACCAGCAGGCACCGCCCGATTTTATCAGGCAGAAAGAATGCGGCGGCACCGGTGAAAAATGGTATCAGAAAAACGATTTCAAGCATGAAACCACCACCTATTCCTTTAAGGTTCGCAAGCGTGCCGTATCCACGTCGTCAAATGTCTGTTTGATATTCTGCAGGATGACGGCCATGATCATGACACCGGCCAGCACGTCCAGCAGGATGCCGAATTCCACGATGTGGCGGGCCCGTGTGGAGAAGGTGGTGCCCACCAGGTAGATGCCGTTTTCCATCATGATGTAGCCCAGGACCATGGCGATGGCGTTGCGACGGGCCATCAGCAGAAACATGCCGGCACCCAGAAGAGAGATGGCCGCGGGCAGCAACAGGGCGCTGACACTGCTGTAGGGCACATCGATGCGATGGCTGGCAAAGGTGGCCCCGACGATCAGCAGCAAACCGGCCAGGATGGAGGCGTGGTAGCCGACGATCGGTTCCACTTCACGTCCAATGGCTACTTTTTTGATGGCCAGATAGATGCACCCGGGAATGATGATGCCCCGGATGGTCAACGTCACGATGGTGAAGATGACGCTGCCGGTGGACATCTCATGGCCGATCGTCAGGGGTACGATGCTCACCACCACGCCCTGAAAGGCCATTACTTTAATCAGGCCCGGCAGGCGGCTGGACCCGAAGGAGAAGAGGATCGACAGCAGCGCCAGGGATAGAATGGTATCGACCGGATGAATCATTTTATAAACTCCAGGGTGATAACGGTTGCAAAAAAGGCCAGGGCGAAAGAGGTGAGCACAAACTTGGGTACCCGGTCCATGCGGTAGCGCGCCATGACCGATTCCGTGACGCCCACGGCTACATAGACGATCAACAAACCCAGGGAGAATAGCCCCAGATTCAATGCCGGATGGCCCAGTTCAAAGGGCAATATCATGCGGGAAACGATCGATGCGTAGAAAAACATTTTCAGAAACGCGCCCATTTCGATGAATCCGAAATCCGGACCACTGTGATCCAACACCATGACCTCGTGGATCATGGTCAGTTCCAAGTGGGTAGCCGGATCATCTACCGGCACCCGGGCGTTTTCCGTGAGCAGGATGATGAAAAAGGCGATGACCACGAAAAGCATGGGCGATCCGGCCGTCTGCCAGAAACCGAAGGGCTGGGCGCCGGAAAAGTAGGCGGCCAGGTTCAGATCGCCGGTCAGCCGGTAGAACAAGATCAGGATCATGAACATGCTGGCTTCGCAGATGATCGGAAAGTAGGCTTCTCTGGCCGCGCCCATGCCCTCGAACGGTGAAGCGGTGTCCATGGCGGCGGCAATGGTGAAAAAGCGGCCGATCCCCAACAGATAAAGGATAAAAATCACATCACCGTTAAAGGTGAGGACTGGCGCATGTCCGGCAATGGGCAAAAATAGCAGCACCGTGGCTGCCGATCCCAATGAGACCAGTGGGCCCAACCGGAAGATGTAGGTGGTGCTTTTGCTGTACACCGATCCTTTTTTAAACAGTTTGATCAGCGTGTAGTAATTGATCAGCACCGGTGACCCTTTACGGCCACCGAAAAATGCTTTCACCTTGAAAATGATGCCGGCAAATAGCGGTGCCGTCAGCAGAGCAAACGCCAATAGTAGGATCGATTCAAGCATAAGTGTTTCCCATTAACATTGCAGTTTATTAAATATTCATAATTCGATGGTCGACGTTCATCGTTTTTAAACGAAAAACAGCAGGATGACGATGGCCAGAAGGATATAGCCGATGTACAGATGAATATCTCCGTGTTGAATCCAACGCAGTCTATCGAACAGCCACAGGACAGGGTTGACGATGGCCCGGTTCATGTTCAACTCGATAATGTCGTGCATGCGACTACGGTAATAGGTTTTCTCCGGAAACAAGCCGTTGACCGGTTGATGGGTTTCTTCAAGCGGTGCTGCCGGTTTGAAGAATTCCAGAATCGAAGCGGCATAGGACGTTCCGGTGTATTGCATCCGGGTCGTGGGCTGGGTAAATCCGCAGCCCCAGGTGCCGCTGCGTCCGATGGTTTTGCCCTGGTAAAAAATTCGACGAAAGGCCAGAATGATCAACAACACAGCCAGAAAGAGGGTCGCTCCCAGGGTAATGCTGGCGGACATCTGGGCAAAGGGTTCGATGGGTATGCGGCTATAGCCCAGATTAAGTGCTGCCACCGCTTTCAAGGCCATGAACATGAATGCGCCGGGGTAGACGCCGATGATGACGCAGGCAGCTGCCAGGATGACCATGGGGATCAACATGGAGGCTCCTTTTTCGTTGACATCCACAGCGACCTGGCTTCGGGGTTCACCTTGAAAGACGACACCCAACAATCGGGTAAAGCAGGCCAGGGCCAACCCACCAATGACCGCCAGACTGACGATGGCACAAAGGCTGATAACAAAGGCCGAAGAGTCGGCTGCCACCCCCCGGAACCCGCCCATGTATATATAAAATTCGCCAACAAAACCATTAAAGGGCGGAAGGCCCGAAATGGCTAAGGCACCGATGAGAAAGGCGGCGCCGGTGATCTTCATGTTTTTGAGCAGGCCGCCCAGGGCGTTGATGGATTTCGTCCCCGTTTTATGAACCACGACTCCAGCGCCCATGAACAGCAAAGACTTGAAGATGGAATGGTTCAACACATGCAGCATTCCCCCGCAAAAACCGAGGACCGCCATGATCGGATTGCCCATTGCCACGCCGATCATACCAACCCCCACGCCGATCAATATGATGCCAATGTTTTCAACGCTCGAGTAGGCTAAGAGCCGCTTGATATCATTTTGGCCAAGCGCGTAGACCACACCTAAAATACCGGTCACCATTCCGGCAATTAAGACCATGCCGCCAATTATCGGTGTGTGCAGGTTCAAGATGCTGTACATTTTTAAAATGCCGTAAATCCCGGTTTTAATCATCACGCCGGACATCACGGCAGATATGTGCGAGGGCGCCGCCGGGTGGGCATGGGGCAGCCAGACGTGAAAGGGAAACACGCCGGCCTTGGAGCCGAAGCCGATAAAGGCAAGTACAAAAATCAAGATTTTGGTCGAATGGGTAATGTCGGCTGCATCGAATCCGAAGCTGCCCGTATGCCCATAGAGGATCGCGAAGGCAGAAAAAATAAACATGGCCCCCACATGGGAAAAAATGAAATAGATATAACCGGCTTTTCTGTTCCCCGGGGTTTGATAATCGTAGACGACCAGGAAAAAGGAGGATAGGGACATGATTTCCCAAGACAACAGGAAGGTGATCATGTTGTCGGCGACCACCACCAGGGCCATGGAGGCGGCCAACAGGCTGAAGAAAAAATAGTTGGTGGCCGTACGAAGGGCTTTTTCCGGGTGGTTCATGTAGTGGAAACTATAGATGGCAGCCAGCAGACAAACGGCAAAGATGGCCAAAAGAAAAAATGCAGACAACCCATCAATTTGAAAGGCGAGCGAGAGCGTATTGAGGTAATCAAAAGAGGCGCTGGCGGTTCCATCGTGGGTAAGTCTGGACAAGGCGTCGAGCATGCCCAGACAGCTGCCGATGCTGATTCCCAGGACGCCCAGGATCTTCATCAAGGTAAATTGCCTGAACGACAAAAGGGAAAGGATGCCGCCTGCAGCAATGATTAGAATTGACAGAAAAAATAGGTTCATGTGCTCCCTTTCAGTCCCCCTGACCCTAATGCCGGGCTATATCTGGGTGCATATGGCACCCGGTTGTCGATAGTCTATGCCTATTTTCGCAGGGTATGAAGTTGGTACGGCTAGGTGAACGTTTACAGGATAATTCCAGCGAACCTATTTCAAAACCCTGCTTCAAGTCAATATAGGAATTCAAGAAATTGGAGATTGTCGATGTGAATGTCGATAGACAGGGGGTTTGTCCGTATCTCCCAGTCGTGTTATCCTTTAAAACATCCGCTTCTATTTCTTTTCTCTGTGTTCGGAGGTGGGTGACTCCGTTTGCAGCATGAACATAGCAAGCTGCTCTTACGGTTCAAATTTTGTGTCCCATATTCCTATGGGTAAATTAAATGCCTGAAAAAGAGAGACTCTTTCTAACCGTCGAGGAAGCCCTGGAGGCCGTTCGCGGCGATTTTGCGCAATATGCCTCCCAGTTTAATCTCCTTGCCGTGATATGGCCCATGGTTTTTGGTGACGGGGCCTATGTTTTGCGGGATGCTCACAGTCGATCGATTTGGGCTAAGATGTCCGGCAATACGAAACTGATCCCATCCAGTGAAGATAATCTGAAGCAACGGATTCTGGATCGTCTGGATCGATACCCACCGGATCCGCAGCACCTGGCCCGCATTTGTACCCTGGTGTTCGGCGCGCATGTCAAGGCCGGTTCTGGACCGGAACCGGATGCGTTGCCCGGCATCTGGATCGACACCGACATGGCGCGCTTTGTCTGCAGCCAGTGCGGCCGATGCTGCCGGACGTTGAACTACCATGACGGGTGCAGTGTAACCGATTACCAACGCTGGCAGGATCTCGGGCGGACCGATATCCTCGAGTGGGTAGGCATCATCAAACAGAACGAACAGGTCACTGCCTGTCGCATCTGGATTAAGCCGGGAACCAACGACTTTGCCGAGACGTGCCCCTGGTTGGCCCGGTCACCTGACCCAAATCGTTATGTCTGCACCATCCATGATGTCAGGCCGGCGATCTGCCGGCAGTACCCCGGCAGCCGAAAGCATGCCCGGTTGACCGGGTGCAGGGGCGTTTAAATCGATTTGCATACCGCGCAAAAATGTCGTATGAAATTGGCGCGAACGCAGACCCGTGCGGAGAATGGGTGAACAATGACCTCAAGCGCCTCGACGACCACGCATGTTGCCCTGAATTTTTAAAAGCTGCACCAATTGCCAGGAACAATGGAGGCGTCTGGATGACTTCATCCAGGACCCGACGATCGAATTGGTGGGATACATGCCGACCTTCGACGATTGGACGCAGGGCCTTTTTTTATTCAACCACGGCTGCGGAACCACCCTGGCCTGCCATGTTGGGCTGTTCGAACATCTTTATGACGGACCGGTTTATCAGATAAGAAAAACCGGTGAACCCGAGTGCCCGGGCTATTGCCAGAGCAAAACTGACTTTTCTCCCTGCCCCACGACATGCAGCTGCGCATTCGTGCGAGGAAACCCTGCAGATCATCAGACAGTGGCCCAAGGCAGTGATCTCCTGATCCGTCGGCCCGGCCGCCCTGAACACTTCAACCGGAGTTTTAAAATGACAGACGGTACTTTCGAAAAGGTCCAGCACTCCGACAGCCGCATGTATGGCGACCCCAAACTGTTGCTCTGCGGGTTTTCCGCTTCCGCCCAATCCAAATTTGGGGCCGTGCTGAAAATGGCCGGTCTGCAAAACGTCGGGGTTGTCTGGGCCAACGAAAAAGATGAAAAGGAGACCCTGGCGGCGCTGCTCGGCCTTCCCGATGGTGCCGGAGCGGGCACAGGGTCTGCACTCCCCCGGGCCATCATCGTTTCCGGCATCACGGAAAACCAGCTTCACGGACTGATGACGGTCTGCCGAAAAACGGGCATGCAGCCGTCCCTGTGGGCAGCGTTGACGCCGACGTCGGAAACATGGCCGCTGGCGCAGCTGCTCAGCGAATTGCAGGCCGAGCGAAAGGCCCTCTCCGAACGCAGGAAGAAATAACCCAATGATCGTTGGATACGCCACACCTGAGGGCACACAACAGCTTGCCGACCAATTTTCGGACCTTGCCTTCACGCCATTTGGCAGTACCGGGCTCCTGGTTAGCGGTGCCGGTTTCGGCTGCTACCGGGTCAATGCCGGTGTGACCGCCCATGCGAAAGCGCTGAAAAAAGCCCTGACCGAAGGCGTCAACCTCATCGATACCAGCGCCAATTACGCCGATGGTGGTTCGGAAAAGTTGGTTGGAGAGGTGCTATCGGCGCTGATCGAATCGGGCCGGATCGATCGAGAGCAGGTCGTGGTCGTCTCCAAGGGCGGCTATCTTCAAGGAAACAACTATGCCCTGAGTCAGCAGCGTAAAAATGACGGCAATCCCTTCGAGGAAGTCGTCGAATACGCGGACGGCCTGGAACACTGCATTCATCCAGGGTTTCTCGACGACCAGATTGACCGGTCCCTCAAGCGACTGGGTCTGGACACCCTTGACGGGTACCTGCTGCACAACCCCGAGTATTACCTGGGGTGGGCCCACAAGCATGGGGTGGACCGTGAGCGCGCTGATCAGGAGTACTACCGGCGAATCGAGCGGGCCTTCCGTTTTCTTGAAGAGGCGGTGCAGCAGGGGCGCATCCGCTTTTACGGCATCAGTTCCAACACCTTCCCCGCACCTACGAAGGATTCCGAATTCACCGCGTTGCAGCGGGTATGTGAGATTGCCGAATCCATCGGCCACGACCATCATTTTCGGGTGATCCAGTTTCCCTTCAACCTCTTCGAAACGGGTGCGGCGGTGCAGAAAAACCAGCCGGACCAAAAAACGGTTCTGGACGTGGCGCGTGAGAAAAGGCTCGGGGTGCTGGTCAACCGTCCCCTGAATGCGTTTACCGGCAAACGCATGGTCCGTCTGGCCAGCATCGAGGTGCGCAGCCGGATGGATTACGCTGAGATTATCCAATCCATCAAGGACCTGGCCCAAAGTGAAACCCGGCTGTGGCGCAAGATTCTCCCCGATATGGAATCGGTTCCCGGCGGACTGGGCGTGCGTATCAAACAGCAGGGGTGCTTTGCCGACACGCTCAAACATCACTGGCGAACCTTCGGCTCCTATGAACGGTGGCGGGAAGCCAGGGACGGCATCTTTCTTCCCCGCATTCAGGGTGTGATGGATTTTTTATTGCCTTATGCGGACACCAATCCCGATCTGGCCGCCTGGATCCCATCCCACGAAAAAACCCTCGACCGTGCCTTCCGCGCCGTGGCGTCCGTTTATGCCGATGACGCGGTGGCCCTGGAGAAGAAAATTCTCAACATGATTGGCCAGGCTGACCCGGCGTGGGCCCAACCCGGTACGTTGAGCCAGAAAGCCATTCGTGCGATCGCTTCCACCGCCGGTGTTTCCACCGTCCTGGTGGGCATGCGCAAGGAAGCCTATGTATCTGACGTGCTGGCCGAACTTCACCGATCGACCGACAAGACTGATCGGACCGACTCGTGGAACCGACTGCGAAAGGGCGCACTGGCGATTTTTTCCGACTGAAGGCGCCTTTGAACGGACAACCCTTGACGGATTCGTAAAAAGCTCGATATCGGCGTTACGCTTCATCCTTAGTCACTGCGGAGTACCGTAAGTACCCCTCGTTCCTCAGGATTTGCAAGCCTTGATCTCGGGATTTTTACGAATCGGTCGGAAATGTGACTTCTTACGAGTTCATCAACCCTTCGGACGCTGCTCAATCCTCCCGAGTAACGCCTGCGCGTGATTGCCTCGATCACCGGGCGTCTAATCGTTTGCCCTGCGTATTCGTTTTTGATACAACGTCCGCATCCCCATTTTTCCCGGTTATCCTTTAACCATGTGCGGTGGAGGCAAGCCCATGCAAACCGAAAAACACACGATCACCATGCTGGTGGAGAACGAGCCGGGGGTGACTGCCCGGGTGTCCGGGCTTTTTGCCAGTCGCGGCTACAACATCGAGACCATCTGCGGCGCCCCCACCGCCAACCCGGATATGTCCCGCATCACGATTACCACCAACACGAACCCGGACCAGATGGAGCAGATCATGAAACAGGTGCGGCGGTTGATCAACGTGATCAAGGTCAGGGATATGAGCGGCGATGAAGCGGTGAGGCGGGAAATGGCCCTGATCTGCGTCAACGCACAGGAGTCGCACCGATCTGAAATTCAGCGCATCGTCGACAGCTTCAGGGCCCGCATCGTGGATACCGGACTGACCCACTACATTATCGAGGTGACCGGCCAGATGGAAAAAATCGAAGCCCTGCTGCGTCTGCTGGCACCCATGGGGATCAAGAAGGTGGCCCGGTCCGGTATACTGGCCCTGTACCGGGAACCCGGTTGAACCGTGAGATTTCGCAATTTCCCGACGCTGTCGCACTTGGAACGCTGTTTGCAGCAAAACAAGATGGACGTGGACCGATCGTGAAAGGAAACGCGCTTAAATGGGCACCAGTGAATTCAGAAGGCGGTACGAACGCAAAAGGTATCACAGCGATGTCGTTTTTTCCCTGAAAGGGTATGCCTTTGGCGGAACGCTGAAAGACATCAGCGTCGGCGGTGCTTTCGTGCTGACCCTGTCGGTCAATCAGGTGCAAAAAGGCGATCTCATTACCATCAGCATCCCTTTTACCAGCGGCAAGAAAAACATCAAACGGCGGGCCAGGGTGCTGTGGACCAGCGGAGAGGGGTTCGCCGTCGAGTTCTTGTAGCCCTACCGCTTGCGACGATCCGACACCTGCTTATAGAACCGTCGACGGCGTTGTCGTGTTTTCAATCGGCAGCAGATGCTCCAGAATCTGATTCAGCACACCCATATTCGCTTTGATACGCTCCCTGGCACGATTCAACTCATCCGTGACGGCCTCGTGGGTAATAAATGTTCCGTAGATGGTTAAGAATTTCTCGTCGTATTCAATCTCCTTGATGGCCGACGTCAATCCCTTTACATTCAAGGTCAAGTAGTCGCGCATCATTTCAGGACGGATGTAATGGATCACGGAGAGCTGCTCCCACCGGTGGTGGATCCTGACAGCGGCGTCCTGAATGTAAAGGCCGGCCTTCTGGATGTAGGCCAATTGCCGGTCGTCCGGATCGAATAGAAACCCGCTTTCTATGAATTTGAAATCCTTGTAAGTCTGATCCAATTCATGCCACAAGAGGTAAAGCATTTCGATGTCCGGGGTGAGGATGGCGATGATCGGATCCGTGTCGACCGCCTGCGTCTCGTATCCGTTGGTATGATTAAACAGGGTACAACCGGTCAATGTGGCTGTAAACAGGACCATGCCCATCCAACCGATAGCCTTTAGGCGTCCGCTCTTCATCCGTTACCTCTTGAACCGCGATAGCGCTCGCATTCCCCACCGCTTGCCGCGGGGAGGGCAATGGGTCACGCGGCATCCAACCTGGTTGGTATTTCAGGGTTGGTGGTTATTTCGTTTGAAGGCGTTGTAGGCTTCCAGAAACGCCCCCATCTCTTGAATAAAAACTTGGATATCCGGTAGATTGTTGGTCAGGATGGAATATAATTCTTCATCTGTCACTTCATGATAAAAATGTACCATGCGGTTTCTGTAACCGGCCATCAGCACGAGTTTTTTACTCAGCTCTTTTGATATCACTGCATTACGCGCCAACAGGCGGGCGATCTCCTTGTACTCAACTGCCGCTTTTCCCGCATGCTTGGCAATGATGTGCCTGCCGATATCGAAAATTGCCTCCAGCGATCGCCTCAGATAACTCTCGGCTATCGCGGGGTTATCGCCAATAAAAAAATCGTCACGATCCAGCTTCGAAAGATGGCGCAACCTTTCAACCCAACCCACAACAAAACCCAGCCTATCCTGGATCAGCTTGGTATTTAAATTGGAAATAACCATCTCGAACTGCCTCTAAAAAGTCTTTCTCATTTTTTTTAAAAATCACGGTTTCATCTCCGGCAAATGCCATGACCTTTAATTCATAGCTGTCTCTAACGGTGCCATCAACAGCATAGATATTTATGCCCTGGATGGCCTCCAACTGAATCAGGTGGTCGACTTCATGCAGAAAAACGAGATCGGCTTGAAAAGGAAGGGCAATCTCTCCGAGTTCCAGGGATAGTTTTGCATAGGTATCGACTGCATTTTCCGGTGTTGAAATAAACGAGACGGCAAAGTCGATGTCAGATTCGGCATCTTCCACTTCGATTTTTTCTCCCTTTAAGCAAGCCAAGCCCTGTTTTTTTTGGGAACCAAAAAGATAGCAAAGGGCTATACCATATTGCTCACATATATGATTGATGCTTTTCATAGCTTTACAATACCAGCAGAGAGTTTAATCTATTAAGTTTACTCTATTTGTTAGACTGAGACTTGTCAATATCAGGAACGGTAGGAGGCGACCCTTTGCATCACAAACGCCTGACGGTAAAATGTGCAGTGTGGCTCAGCTGTCGTTAACCACCCGATAGAGCTTTTGACTGAATTCAACCATTTCGTAGGGTTTGGCCACGACTTCGCAAAAACCGTATTGCTTGTAGTTTGCAATCACGGGGTTGTCCGAATAACCGCTGGAAACGATAGCCTTGACCGTGGGGTCGATCTCCTTGAGCATCTCGATGGTTTCCTGGCCGCCCACGCCGCCTTTGATGGTCAGGTCCAGGATGACTGCATCGTAAGGCGCTGAGGCGTCGAGGGCGGCCTGGTATTTCCTCACGGCGCACTGCCCCTCTTCGGCAAAGTCGGCATCGTAGCCTAAATAATCGAGCATGTTCCCGGTCAGTTCGAGGATCATGGCCTCATCGTCCATCACCAGAATTCGACCCTGGCCCAAAACCGGTTTGTCGGGTTTCTCGCGGTTTTCCTCGGCCTTCAACGGTCGGCCACGACCCGCCGACGCTTTCGAGGCGGGAAGCAGGACGTGGAACGTGGTGCCCACGCCAACCCGCGAAGTGACCGTAATCTCCCCGCCATGATTGGAAATGATCGAATGGGAAATCGAAAGCCCCAATCCTGTGCCCTTGACGGCACCCTTTGCCTTGGTTGAAAAATAGGGGTCGAAAATTTTTTCGATGTGTTCGGCGGGAATGCCCACGCCTTGATCCTGGATGGCGATATCGATGTATCTGCCGGGGGTCAGGATGCTGTTGGGACTGTCGACGATCGTATTTTCGAAGCTGATGAACACGGTCCCTCCGGAAGGCATGGATTCCGCCGCATTGATCATCAGGTTATGGACGGCCTGGCCGATCTGCTGCGCATCGATGGATGCGGACCAGGTGCCGTTGGACGGTCCCCATTCACAGCGAATGTTGGAGCCGCTGAGGGAAAACGCGGCCGTGTTTTCGATCACGCTGACAATATCGGTTGGTTTTTTTGCGGGCTGTCCGCCCTTTGAAAAGGTGATCAGCCGGCGGGTGAGCGTTTTGGCCACCCGCGATGCGGCGAGCGCCTGTTCCAGCAGATCGGATAGTTTAACATCGGATTTCACGTGTTCCAGCGCGAGGGAAATGTTGCCCATGATGGCGGTCAGCAGGTTGTTGTAGTCATGGGCGATACCACCGGACAGGGCGGCGATGGACTCCAACTGGCGGATCCGCCGCTTCAGGTCCTGGCGGTCGGCAGGGCGGTTGCTGTTAACATTCATTAAAAGGCCCACTTTTCGCGAACGGGTTGTTATCCGTTGGTCCCTTAATACTTATCGGTCAGCAAATTGGAAACTTGAACCGCCAAGCACCCCTGCGGTGGTGCCCGATATCGTGACTGCCGGCTTGTATTTTCTAAATAAATATCATATCAATCAGTTACAACCTGTCTGGCCCTTTATGTTGAACTGAAACGGCAGCGAATCGAGGTGGAGCGTGCCTATCAAACCTGATGACGTCATTTTAAGCAAAGGTGCCATAATAGAACGTTGTATCCGCAGGATTCATGAAGAATATCAAGCTGATCCATCAAAGCCATGACGGGTTTCCGAAATATCGCGGTGCACCAGTACCAGGAAATGGATAACGAGATTTTACATCACATTGCGAAGTAAGGGTGGAAGGATCTCGTTGTGTTCTGCACCCATCTCGGATTGAAAATCGATCCCGATGCATCGGGGAGTCGCACCCAATAGGATCAATACGATTCAAATTGCTTTCCGAAAACGATCCCATACAACGCAAACCAGACGTTTCTTTTACCCGCGGCGAACTCCACTGGCAACCAACCGTCTCCTTGGATGAGGGGCTAAGCAAGACCATTCAGTACTTCAAACGAAGGGTTGCGGGCTGATCTCTATTGCATTTTACCCTTTGAAAAGATGATCAGCCGGCGGGTGGCGTGTTAAGCTTAAGCCATGCGGTCCGGCTGTCGATGGGTAGAACGACGATATCCATTGTTTTGGGCGCGATGAACAATGATTGTCGCCTTGACAAATCCACCATCAATGGTCTATGGACGGTTACCATCCATTCAATGAATGGTTATTGTTGGCAGCCATCAGCTTGTTCCCATCATCCAAGATGACGTCCAGCCTCACCATAACCTGACATCATACCCATGATTAAAGCCTTTCCGCTAAAATTCCTCAGCCCCACAAAACAGTCACGACTACTTTCGGTGCTTTTTTCCATCTACGAAGAACCCGATGCCAGCCAACATAAAATCGCTGCGAACACCAATTTAAGCAGTTCCATGGTCAACAACTATATCAAGTGGTTGAAGCAGGAAGGCTTTATTACCGTATTGGGAAAAACCAATCGAACCCAGCAGTATCACCTGTCCGACGCCGGACGGGTTATGCTCCGAAAGTCACTGCTGGATTACTCAGCCGAGATCGTTCGGCTGTATGGCACCGTGAAGAACGAAATTGCCTATATCCTCAGTGATTTTTACAATGAAGGCATCCGGACCGTCGTGCTTTTTGGCGTAGCTGAAACCGCTGAAATCGTATATGCGGCAGCCAAACGAACCGCCTTGGTGATCATCGGTGTTGTGGACAGCGATGATTCGAAGCAAGGGCGCATCTTCAACGGCCTGGAAATCCGGTCCCCTGAGGATATTAAGGAAATACTGCCGGATGCGGTGGTCATCACCTCGTTCGGACGGCAGGAAGAAATTTTCCAGCAGGTGAGGACCATCGCCGGTGACCAGATTAAAATAAGAAAATTGTCTGATATTTGACAGTGATTTAAACCAGGCGGCTCAACAACGATTCCATCGAAAGAAAATTGTGGCGGAACTAAAACCATATGCGCCAAAAAAGAATGCCGGACGATCCGAAATAAGGATCGGCCACCGCAAAGTGGGTGACGGTCACCCCGTCTACATCGTTGCCGAGGTGGGCATCAACCACAATGGGTCCCTGGAGACTGCATTATCCCTGATCGATCGTGCCGCAGAAGCCGGTTGTGATGCCGTCAAATTTCAGAAACGCTCGCCGGATCACTGCGTTCCTGCGCTTCAGCGCGATGTGATCCGCGACACGCCCTGGGGAACCATGACCTACCTCCAATACCGTCATCGCATGGAGTTCGGATGCCGAAGGCTATGATATCATCGACCGCCATTGCGGAGCAAGGGGATTGACTGGTTTGCTTCCTGCTGGGATGAAGCATCGGTTGATTTCATCAGTCATTACAAGCCGGCATGCTACAAGATAGCCTCCGCCTGCCTGACAGACCATGAACTGCTGTCGTATACCCAGTTGCAGGGAAAACCGGTCATTCTCTCCACCGGCATGTCGACCATGGCTGAGATCAGAACGGCTGTGTCGATTTTCGATCCGGAAAAGCTTATTGATCGTGCATACAACCAGCAATTATGCCGGCAATCCGGAAGAACTTAATTTGTCGATGATTTATACCTTGAAGAATGAATTTGGCGGTGCTATCGGCTACTCCGGACATGAGGACGGTATCGCACCGACCCTCGCAGCTGTTGCCATGGGTGCCTGCTATGTGGAACGTCACATTACTTTGGACCGGGGTATGTGGGGCAGTGATCATGCGATATCTTTAGAACCGAAAGCACTGGCACAGATGGTTCGCGATATACGTCTGATCGAACGGGCCATGGGAGATGGCGTCAAACGGGTTTATGAGAGTGAAAAAGAATCATTGGCCAAATTGAGGAACAGTTTCTGACCAATTGGAAAGGAGCCGAATTCGAGACAGTGATACCTACATTATTGGCTGCAGACTGCGGAGCATTCTGACGGCTAATTTGCCACGTGGCGACTAATGAATTGCAAGCGATTGAACGTGGCCAGTCGGACAAGGCTGAGTGCAGACGATTGGTGCGATTTTGACTAAGGTGACGATCCCCAGGCGATAATAATGATAACCATTCAGTGAATGGACGGTTCAATTGGCGATGAATCGGACATTTATCGACATTGCCTCAATAAGAATGCTCGGCTGGTACCATGACTTGGTGAATGAACATCATCAACAGCCTTCGATGTGTAATCGAAAAAGCGGAGCTATGAATAACACAAAAACAGCAACAGACCGGAACGCCCAAATATGCCTATTTTACCCTTGTTGCTCGGGATAAATATGTCGATGGTGCAGTTTGCTTATATAAATCGCTAAGGGATAAAACACGGTTTCCACTGATCGCAATGATCCTTGAACTCTCGGATGATGGCATAAGTAAACTGATCGACCATGACATCATCTGCAGGCCGGTCGAAAAAATAGAATCGGTCAAAGCCGGTATCGGCGACAACAAACCCCGCTTGAATGATTTTACTTACACCTATACCAAATTTCATGTCTTCAGCTACGAAGAATATGAGAAAATCATCTATCTGGACAGCGATCTGATTGTGGTCAAGAGTATTGATCACCTTTTCTATGAGGTTACCGAAGACTTTGCCGCCTGTGCCTGCACACCATATTGGGAAGATCGCTTCAACAGCGGCGTCATGGTCATTCGACCCGACAAAGCCATTTTTGATGATATGATGGTCCAAAAAGACACGTTATATACCTATGATGGCGGTGATCAGGGCTTCCTGAATTCATATTTTAAGGATTGGCAGAAAACTGGACATCAAATATAATGCCGGTAAACGCATCTACAGTGAAACGCCTGATCACTGGGCATTAATTGACCACCATGTGATCCATTTTGTGGGCGGAAAGCCTTGGTTGGGCGGTGAACCCGGCTATGAGGCTTTAGAAGAAATTTGGTTCAGAAATTTTTATGCTTGATAGAGGTTATACAATGAAAAAAACAGCGCTCGTATGCGGAGCAGGTGGCTTTATCGGCCATCACCTGGTGAAGCGATTGAAAAATGAAGGATTTTGGGTACGTGGCGTCGATTTGAAAAGGCCTGAATTCAGCCAAACGGAAGCGGATGAATTCATCTTGGGGGATTTGCGCGACCCGGGCACCTGCAATAACACCGTAGACAGACCCTTCGATGAAGTCTATCAGTTGGCAGCTGACATGGGAGGCGCGGGGTTTGTATTCGTTGAGGATAATGATGCAGCAATCATGCACAACTCTGCATTGATCAATCTGAACGTCCTCGAGTCGAGTCGCCAAGTGAATGTCAAAAAAATATTTTACTCATCCTCGGCCTGTATATACCCGGAGTACAACCAGATGGATCCGAACAATCCTGTCTGCAGAGAGGATTCCGCGTATCCGGCCTGCCCGGACAGCGAATATGGCTGGGAAAAACTGTTCAGTGAGCGGTTGTACCGCTCATTTGCGAAGAATTATAGTATCCAGGTTCGAATTGCACGGTTCCACAATGTGTTTGGAGAAGAGGGTACCTGGGACGGGGGGCGAGAAAAAGCGCCTGCGGCAATATGCCGGAAAGTGGCCATGGCAGAAAAGGATGGTGAAATTGATATATGGGGAGATGGTAACCAGACCCGCTCCTTCTTGTATATCTCGGAATGCCTTGAAGGTGTCAGGCGATTGATGGATTCAGACTATGATCTGCCCATCAATATCGGCTCGGCTGAAATGGTCACCATTAATCGCCTTGCAGACATGGTAATTGAGGTGTCAGGCAAAAAGATAGCAAAAAATCACATAAAAGGACCTCAGGGGGTCCGCGGTAGGAATTCAAATAACGAGTTGATTAAGAAAAAATTAGGATGGTCTCCCAATGGTCAGTTGGCGATCGGACTGGAAATAACATATTGCTGGATCGAAAAGCAAGTTATGCATCAAATGAGTCAGGTCAAAAATTAATGAATTCTTATCCACTGGTCAGTATTATCGTATCTACTTTCAACCAAGCAAAATACCTTCCCATTGCCCTGGACAGTGTTATGTTTCAGAGTTATCCGAATATCGAGATTATCATCTGTAATTTCGGCTCGACTGACAATACTTCTGAAATTATCCAATCCTATTTCACCAAAGAGATAGATCAAGACGTGAGCTATCTTGCATATTTAAAAGAGGAAGACGGCAAAACGGTTCATGTTAGAAAGTATGAAAAACGTTTTCCCATTCATCGTGACATTCGGGTGTTGGGAAGCAAGGTGAACATTGGAGGGACAAAATCGTACAACGAGGGCTTTAAAGTCGCAGTCGGTAAGTATTGTACTTATTTAGTGGCAGATGATTATTTTCTTCCGGATGCCATAACTGAAATGGTCGATGCTTTGGAAGGTAAAAAAACCGATGTTGTGTATTCGGACCTGTTCGTCATCAATGATGCCGGACGAATCTTGCAGTATTTGAAAAAGCCGGATTTTTCTTTTCAGGCTTGTTTTGCTGACTGGTTTCATCTGGGGGTCAGCCGTTTATATCGCCGAGAATTGCATCATAAATTCGGTTTTTATGATCCGGAATATAGAAATGCCAATGATTATGATCTATTTCTTCGATTTGCAATGCAAGGCGTTCGATTTAACCACATTCCGAAAGTACTGTATTGCACGCGCAAACACGACCCCAACAACCCATCCGAGCCGGCTTCCTGGCGTAACAATGGATATGAAAACTTGATCGTTGAAAGTACAGCTTGTGCCAAGCGGGCTAAACGTTACCTGGCACAGCGAGGAGATCATAAATAGCATGCGTATAGCGGTAATCGGGCTAGGAAAATTAGGGTTGTGTACAGCTGTGTGTCTGGCCGGTGCCGGGTATCAGGTCATAGGCATGGACATACAGGACGCCTACATTGAAAAACTGGTTTCTGGCCATCTGCCATTTCATGAAAAAGGTCTGGATAATTATTTTCAAACTCATCGGACTTCATTAAAATTCACCTCCAAGATGGGTGAAGCTATAATGGAGAGCGATGTTAGTTTTATTATCGTCCCAACACCGTCAACCGATAGTGGCGCTTTTTCCAATCGGTATATTTTTGAGGTTTTGGAAAGCGCGTCACCATTTCTAAAAACCAAAGCATCATATTATGTCGTCAATATCGTTAGCACTGTCATGCCTGGTGTCTGCAAAGAGGTGCTCCTTCCGTTGCTTGAAAAAAAAACTGACAAGGCGGTCGGGAAAGATATCGGCCTGACCTATAACCCTGAATTCATAGCCATCGGCAGTGTTATCAGAGACTTTTTACATCCGGATGTTGTTTTGATCGGCCAATCCGATGCGCAATCAGGTAAAATAATAGAAGATATCTACCGCCGTACATGCAAAAATGAACCTCATATCGCCCGTACCTCATTGATCAATTCGGAAATAGCCAAGCTTTCCATCAACTGCTTCTGCACCATGAAAATAAGTTTCGCCAATAACCTTTCAGCGATCTGTGATAGGGTTCAGGGGGCTGACGCCAGCAGCATTGCCCAGATCATCGGCAACGACAGCCGCATCGGTGAGAAATATATCAAACCTGGGCTCGGTTTCGGCGGTCCCTGCTTTCCCCGTGACAACGAGGCATTCATTAATTTTATTCAGGGTGCCGGCGGAACGCCGGCATTGCAGAAGGCGGTGGTGGACATAAACGGCCGCCAGGTGGGCCTCGCCGTAGAGAAAATA
>CAVPJR010000033.1:0-8041 GCA_963705435.1 uncultured delta proteobacterium
TTTTCGTTGGGCAAGGCCGCACAAGGGTTTGCGGTGAGGCGTACTGGAGTACGCCGCAGCTGGAAACCCGCGGAGAACGCAGGCCCGGGGCCGAAAAAAGATGCCATTTATGGACGGACACTCGGAGCCGCCATGCAAGACCTCAACACAGATCAAACCAACACCCTGTCGTCCATCGTTTCACCCGACCGGTTTTCCACCGGCCCGTCCAACCGCGAACTGCACCGGCGTGACATCTCCCCCCACCGGGGGTTGCTGCCGGCCGGTGTCATCTGGCCCGTTACGACCGAAGAGGTCGCTCAAATTCTCTCCTGGTCCTATGCCAACGATGTACCGGTCACTCCCTGGGGTGCCGGCACCAGCACGGAAGGCAACCCGGTCCCGACGCGTGGCGGTCTGGTGGTGGACCTGACCCGGATGGACCGCATTCTCGATATTCGTCCCCAGGACCTGCAGGCCGATGTCCAACCGGGAGTCCTGCGCAAGGAGCTCAACCGGCAGGCCGGTCGCCACGGCCTGTTCTTTCCGCCGGATCCCGGAGCCGACGCCACTATCGGCGGTATGATCGCCAACAACGCCTCGGGCGTCCAAACCGTTAAATACGGCGCCACCAAAGATTACGTGATGCGGCTGACCGTGGTCCTTCCCGGCGGATCTGTCATCCACACCGGCTGCAAGGCGCCGAAATCCTCTTCCGGATACGATCTGACACGCCTGTTCGTCGGATCGGAGGGAACCCTGGGCATCGTTACCGAAGCCACCCTGAGGCTGACCGGCATCCCGTCGCACCATCTGGCGGCCACCGTCACCTTCGATCGCCTGGATGATGCCTCCAATGCGGTGGCCGTGCTGATGGGCTCCGGGCTCGGTCCGGCGGCCCTGGAGTTGCTGCCGCCGCAGCTGATACAGCTCATGAACCGTGAAAAGAAACTCGGGCTGGCCGAAACCCCCACGCTTTTCTGCGAGTTCCATGGCATCAGCCGCGCCATGCTGGATGACATTGCGGGGCTGGCCGAGGATCTCTGCCGCGACTGCGGCGCCACCGGTTTCAGGTCCGGGGTCGATGAGGGTCAGCGCACCGAACTCTGGCGCGCGCGCCATGAGGCCTGGGAAACCATCCACCGCGCCCACCCGGGCAAGGATACGCTGATCGTCGATGCGGCGGTTCCGATTTCGAGCTACCCGGAGATGGTCGTCTTTTCCCAAAACATCGTCGATCAGGAAAAGGCCGTGGGATATGTGTTCGGCCACGCCGGTGACGGCAACCTGCACGTGGTGCTGGTCGGTGATCCAGCGGATCGGAACGAATGGGAGATTCTCGAAGACATCAATCGGCGGATTGTCACGCGCGCGGTGGAAATCGGTGGGACCTGCACCGGTGAGCACGGCATCGGCATCGGCAAGCGCAAGTTCATGCAGTTGGAGCACGGTGAGAGCTATGTCCTGATGCGGCAGATCAAAGATCTGATCGATCCCAAAGGTCTCATGAATCCGGATAAAATATTTATTTAGCCTTGAGTAACAGGCCGTTGGTGGTCGTAAGGTTCACAAAAGATTCGCCGTCTTCGTCCACTGCCAGACCACCGGCAAATGACCAAGCGCAAATCACCAGCAAGGCGCCATGTTGAATCCAGGTAAATCATACGAAGAGGTCTATCACAGTTTTCGCTGGCACATTCCCGATTTCTACAACATAGGCGTCGACATCTGCGATAAGAACGCCCATCAACGCCGGCAAACGGCTCTGATATATGAAAAAGATACCGGCGACGTTCAAACATTTACCTTTCAGGATCTCAAACGCTTTTCGAATCAGCTGGCCAATGCCTTCGACGCCCTCGGCCTGCAGCCCGGGGACAGGGTGGGAATCCTCCTGCCCCAGTGTCCGGAAACGGCGATTGGCCATATCGCCGCCTATAAAATCGGCGGCATTGCGATACCCCTTTTCACCCTTTTCGGGTCGGATGCCCTGACGTATCGCCTTGGCGACAGTCAAGCCAAAGTGGTCATCACCGACACCGCAAACCTGGACAAAGTTCTGAGCATCCGCGCGGAACTGCCCCATCTGCAGAGCATCATCGCAGTGCATGGCGGCAAAAGGGAAGGGATCGTCGATTTTTGGGACTGCATAGATAAAGGCTCCGACGATTTCACGCCTGTCGCCACGCGAGCGGACGACCCGGCTCTGATCATCTACACCTCCGGAACCACCGGTCCGCCGAAAGGTGCCCTGCACGCCCACCGAACCCTGCTCGGCCACCTACCCGGGGTGGAATTTCCGCACAATTTTTTCCCACAGCCGGGTGATCTATTCTGGACCCCGGCCGATTGGGCCTGGATCGGCGGCTTGATCGATGTGCTTTTTCCCAGCTGGCACCACGGCATTCCGGTTCTGGCCTATCGTGCCCGCAAATTCGATCCGGAATTCGCTTTTTACCTGATGGCCAAACACGACATCCGCAATGCTTTCTTACCGCCGACAGCCCTCAAAATGATGCGTCAGGTCAAAGATCCCGGCACGCGTCACGCTTTCCGGCTCCGCAGCGTCGGCAGCGGTGGTGAAACCCTGGGGGCGGAACTGCTCGAGTGGGGCCGGGAGACCCTGGGTGTGACGGTGAATGAGTTCTACGGACAAACGGAAGCCAACCTGGTGGTGGGCAACTGTGCCCAAATCATGGCAGTTCGGCCGGGTTCGATGGGTCGCGCCGTTCCCGGCCATGAGGTGGAAATCGTCGATGACAAGGGACGCGTGCTGCCGCCCGAAACCGTCGGCAACATTGCCATTCGACGCCCCGATCCGGTCATGTTCCTCGAATACTGGCTGAACCACGAGGGCACGCGTAAGAAATTTGTCGGAGATTGGTGCTTGACCGGGGACACGGGCCGCAAGGACCGGGATGGATATTTGTGGTTTGTCGGCCGTCAGGACGATCTGATCACCAGCGCCGGGTACCGCATCGGCCCAGGCGAAATAGAGGATTGCCTGATCAAGCATCCGGCAGTGGCAATGGCAGCGGTAATCGGGGTTCCGGATGAGTTGCGCACCGAAATCGTTAAAGCCTTTGTCGTCCTCAAGCCGGGTGTTACGGGAAGCGCGAACCTCAAGTCCAATATTCAAAACCACGTCCGAAGCCGTCTGGCCGCCCACGAATACCCCCGTGAGATCGCTTTCGTCTCCGAACTACCCATGACGGCCACGGGCAAGATCATCAGAAAAGAGCTGCGCCGGCGCGAGATCGCGAACCAAACATAATGAGAGGAGGAGAGAAAATGTTACCGGATATTAAAAAGATTTTATATGCCACGGACCTTTCCGAAAACGCCCGCCGCGCATTCGGTTATGCCGCCAGCCTTGCCAACCGCTATGGGGCGAAAATTATCATCCTGCATGTTATCGAGGACTTCTCCCCCAGCGCAACTTTACAGCTGGTCTCCATGTTCGGCGAAGACAAGTGGAAAGAGATCAGGAAACGTCAGGAAACGGAAGTAATTGAGACCATAAGAAAAAGACTCGAAACGGTCTACCGGGAGGCCTGGCCGGACATGGTCGACCATGACTTTGCCGCCGGTGACATTGCCGTCAAAACCGGGGAACCGGTGAATCACATTTTGAAACAGGCCGAACAGACCGGCTGTGATCTGATCGTCATGGGAACCCATGGCCAGGGTGTGTTTGCCGAGGCCTTGATGGGCAGCACCGCCCGACGGGTCATCCACCGATCCCGAACACCGGTACTGGTGGTGCGACTGGCAGAGGATAAGGTGTGAAGATGGCCCCCGGTTGAAAAAACTGCGCGGCCCGATCTTGACCTCAGAACTCAGCGAAAATGGGAAGATGAAACGACACCTGGTCCTCTTGTCGGCCGTTTTCGGCGGCTCTGCCTGGGTCTGACCTATTCCTGGACGGAGTATGTGCAGCACTTAAACAGCCGGAACGGTTTTCTGCAAGGTTCGGTTCAGTTTCCTTTTTCCGTTTTTTGCTTTGCATTTACGGCTTTTGCTGTCGATTGCTGCACTGCTGGAAGCAGCAGCAGTACTGGTGTGAGGGAAAGGGCGGTTTTGATCAACGAATCGTCATGACAGTTGATACAATGGAAGGGAGGTCAACATGAACGTTGCTTTTATCGGTATGGGAACCATGGGTTCTCCGATGACGCTCAACCTGTTGAAAGCCGGACACAAGGTGACCGTGCACAATCGCACCCGGAATAAGGAAGAGGCGGTTGCCGCAGCGGGTGCCCAGCGGGCCGCCTCTCCGGCGGAAGCCGCTGGAAGTGCCGAAGTGGTCATCACCTGCGTCAGCGACACACCCGACGTAGAGGAGATCATTCTGGGTGAAAACGGCGTCATCCGTGGCGCTGCGCCGGAAACCATCGTCGTGGACATGTCCACCGTCAGTCCCAGCGCCACCCGCCGCATAGCCGAAAGGCTGGGTGAAAAGGGCGTCCGTATGCTGGACGCCCCTGTGTCAGGCGGCTCCGAGGGCGCCCAAAAGGCCACACTGTCGATCATGGTGGGCGGAGAGGAGGCTGACCTGATTAAAGTGCGGCCAGTATTGGAGGCTATGGGTAAAACCATCACCCATGTGGGACCGATCGGGGCCGGTCAACTCACCAAGGCCATCAACCAAATCGTCGTGGCCGGAACGTATTGGGGTGTCGCCGAGGGAATCGCCATCGGTCTAAAGGCCGGTCTGGACATGCAGAAAGTCGTTCAAGCCGTGGGCGGCGGCGCCGCCGGTTCCTGGGCCATGATCAACCGCTCCGGCAACATGATCAAAAATTCCTATCCGTTGGGTTTCAAGGTCCGGCTCCACCGCAAGGACCTCGACATTGCCCTGGATGTGGCCCGCGAATTGGGCGTGACCCTGCCCGTAACGGCCTACGTCGAGCAAGTTGAGACCGGTCTGATCGCCCGCGGCCACGGTGACGAGGACATTTCCGTCATTGCCAGGAGCATCAGGGAAGCCTCCGGCATCGACTAGATCGCTTTCGCTTAATAAATTTTTACCCCGGAACGGATCGTTCCGGGGTAAAATTTATCGGGGTAAAAATTTATCGGCCGAAGAACAAGTCGGGCAGGTAGGTGGCCAGCTCCGGGAAAGAGCCGATAACGATGAGACCGATGAGCTGGAGAATGACAAAGGGGATGATGCCGCGATAAATGTGCATCATGGTATATCCCGGCGGCGCGACGCCAGCGAAATAAAAGAGGGCGTAGCCGAAGGGCGGCGTCAGAAAAGACGTCTGCAGGTTGACGCACATCAGGATAGCAAACCAGAGGGGATCGAAGCCGAGTTCCATGGCGATCGGCAGGAAAATCGGCACCGTCACCAGTAGAATCGCGGCCCAGTCGATGAACATGCCCATCATAAAAACGATGCCCATCATAATCGCCAGTGACAGCCAGCGGTTCAGGCCACTGCCGATAAAAAGGTCGGCCACCACGTCGCCGCCACCCATGCTCAGAAAGACCGTACTGAAAAACATACCGCCGATAAAAAGGGTCATGACCATGGCGGTGGTTTTCATCGTAGCCCGGCTGGCCTTGACGATCATCTTCCAACTGACGGCCCGGTTGAACAGCGCCAAAATGAAGGCACCCAGCGCTCCCAGTCCGGCGGCCTCGGTGGGTGTGGCAATACCGGCTAAAATCGTTCCCATGACCATCAGGATCAGGCCCAGAGGCGGAACGAGGCTCTTGAGGGTCATGAGCCATTTCTGCTTGGCACTCCACTTGCTGGCTTCTTCCTTGCTGATGGGCGGGCCCAATTTGGGATTGATGGGGCAGCGCACGGATATGTACGCGAAGTAGAGCCCGGAGAGGATCAGGCCGGGTATTATCGCCCCTGCGAAGAGGTTGCCGACCGAGGTTTCTTTCATCCCGGTCAGCCCGCCGAAGACGACCATCATGATGCTCGGCGGAATCAAAATTCCAAGCGTGCCCGAGGCGCAAATGATACCACTGGTCAGCTCCTTCTGATACCCCTTCCCAACCAGGGCCGGAGCGGCCAGAAGGCCCATGGCGACCACCGACGCACCGATGATGCCGGTAGTGGCTGCAAAAACGGTGCACACCACAACCACCGCCAGGCCCAGACCGCCCCTGACGCTCCCCAGAACGATGTAGAGAGCCTCGAAAAGGGCCTCGGCCACTTTGGACTGGTCCAGCAACTGGGCCATGAAGATGAACAGGGGGATAGCCACCAGGGTGTAATTGTTGAACAGTCCCCAGGCGTTGTTGGCAAACATGAAAAACAGGGAGGGGATGTTGAAACCGTTGTCGATCAAGCCGAACAAGGTCGCCACCGCCGCCAGGGTGAAAGCCAGTTCGTGTCCCAGCGTGATGGCCAGGATAAGGGTCACAAACATCGCCACGGTCATGAATTCTACACTCATAATCGTCCTACCCCTTTGCAGTCTGATCGGTTCGTCCGGTAAGCACAAGGATGCTCTTGAGCACGTTTGAAACCCCTTGCATCAGCAGTAAAAAGAAACAAAAAGCCATGATGAGCTTGAACGGCCAAATGGGCGGCGCCCAGCTGGTGGAGTTGACTTCGTGCTGCATCGTTGACGTTAAGGCATATTGAAAGACATAATAGGTCAGGCAGGAAAACACGGGCAGGAAAAAAACGCAATGAGTGATAATATTCAGAATCGCCCGGGTTTTTTCCGACATGCGGGACGTAAAAATGTCCACCTTGACGTTACCTTCCAGGACCTCGGTGTAGGAATAACCAAACATAAAATGCAACCCGTAGAGGAAGATGGTCGCTTCGAATCCCCAGATGGTGGGCGCGTTGAAGACATAGCGCATGATGACCTCGTAAAAGACCACGATCGCTAAGGGTAAAATGAGCAGCGAGGTCACATCTCCCTGTTTGGTATTGATGGTGTCGATAGCCTTACTGATTTTCGCCAGCATGTTTGCTTCCTCGAATCGTTTCCGTTCGGCCGGATCCCATTGTCCGAAACAGTGGGATCCGGCCGGTTTTCAGTATGAATTATCCGACGTCGGCCTTATTCGGTCGTCCGTCCTGTGATGTAGATTTCATAAGGCCATGGGGTCGCCCCACTGCGGGCATCGCGCCAGTCGGCAAAAGATTCCAAGAACTCTTCCTGAGAGTCAAGAACTTTTTTGACGTCCGGATACTTTTCCTTGAGACCGTCGAGATAGGTCTTGGTGACCTTGCGGAATTCGATCAGCGTGTCTTTGTCCATCTTGACGATCTCGACTTTTTTCTTGAAAAGGCGAATGGCCTCGGCATTCAGGCCGTTGACCCAGTTGTAGGACCACAGTTGGGTCTCCATGGCGGCGATATTGATAATCCACTTCAGGTCATCGGGCAGCTTGTCGTAGGCCTCCTTGTTGAAGAAAAGGGCGCACTGGATGCCTGGCTGGTGAACACCGGGCTGGATCACGTACTTGGTGATCTCGTCGAAGCCCATTGGGTAGTTGATGGCCGGCGAGGAGAATTCGGCCGCATCGATTACACCGCGCTCAAGAGCCAGATAGATCTCACCGCCCGGCAGGGGGCTGACCGAGGCTCCCAGATTGTTCATGATGTCCATGTACCAGCCCGGGGTCCGGACGCGCATCCCTTTAAAATCAGCCATACTGGTGGCTTTTTTATTGGAGAAAAGCCCCATTTCCTGGCCGCACTGGCCACCGGGCAGCGCCACCATGTTGAACTGGCCGTAGAGGTCGTTCATCATTTCGGCGCCGCCTTTTTCGTAGAGCCAGATGTTGTAGCCCTCACCGTCAAGCCCGAAAGGAACCGAGGCAAAGGCGACGAAGGCCTCGTTTTTGCCCTTCCAGTAGCCGGGCCAATCATGACCGGCCTGAGCCGTGCCCTGGCTCACGGCATCGAATGTTTCCATGGCCGGGACCAGTTCACCGGCGGAAAAAGGCTTGATGTCCAGCCGGCCGGCCGAGGCCAGGCGCACGCTGTCACAAAAGTGGGATGCGATGTCGTAGAAGAGCAGGCCCTTGGACCAGGGCATGACCATCTTCCAGCGGATTTTCTCGGTGGACGGTTTGA
>CAVPJR010000034.1:0-39974 GCA_963705435.1 uncultured delta proteobacterium
CGGCCGGATAAACGCCGCCTCAAAATGGTGCCCTCTCAGAAGCTGAAGGAGGCCTTGTCAAGAAGCGCCTGGTTTGGTTCGAGTTGCTTTTTCCGGCAGGAGAATATGGATGGTGTTCTAATTGTTGAATACTATTTTTCAGGATTCGTGCAAGGTCCGGATGACGTCGCTATCAACCCCGGGTCCATCGCTTGACCAGCAGACTGGCATTGGGAATCGCGGCAATGGACCCCCTGTGCTGCTTGACCCGATGCGCCGCCGACGCAGGTTCAATTCGGGTGACACCGATGGCTCGGCAGACTTCAGGCGACAGGTCGGTAACCAGAAAGATATTTATTCGCCGGGTTTTTTCCATCATGGCCAGGGCCGTACCGCCGTTGCCCTGATAATTTTGTGAGAGCTGCGCAAAAGCGGCATTCCACCCTCCCATGTCGAACCAGGGCAAAAAGGTTGTCGACCCGATGCCGTTGCTGCAGCGGGCGAAAACGATGAGGGTGCCCCCATCTTCGACAAATGCGGCGGCGTGGTGAATGGCCTTGTGGGCCTGGATAAAATTGATATCCTTGGGGTAGCCGCCGCAGGACGCCACCACCATACCGTAACCCCTACCGGCCTCTATCTCGCAGTGTTGCCCATGGCATTCGCAGGCCTTTCGGAAGTGATCGAGGCCGCATCCCACCATCAACCGGCAAACGGTGCCATGGCTGTCCAGGATGCCGTGAATGGCCACATCAGCCGGCCGGTGGTCTTCGATCTCGGCCAGGTCTTCCGCCAGCGGGTTGCCGGCCAGCCGACCGGATCGACACCCGGCGGAAAGCGTCCGGCGTTGCGGGTCGAGAAAAAGGCCGTGGTTGTGGTAGATGGCCGCGCGCTGCCCCAGGCCCGGGAATATCAGCTTGCGCCCCCCACCGTAGCCGGCAAAGTAGTGGTGGGAGATGGCGCCAAAGGTGATCACGAGATCGGCGTCGAGAATATCCTTGCGGATGCGGACCGGCGTGCCGCGCCGGGTGGTGCCCATATCGGCAAAGCACGCGTCATCGGTGCAGTCGTGGTGGACGAAGCGGTATTGCGAAAAGGCTTCACCGTAGGCGGCCCGGCACTCGGCGTCGATTTGGGCCGCATGGGTGCCATAGGCGATGTAGACGCAGATGGTCTCTTTCGACGCCCCCTTTTCTTCGAGGACATCCAGGAGGATGGGCAAATACCGGTCATACCCGCACAGCCGGGTCTTGTCCGCCACCACCACGGCCACCCGCCGTCCATGCAGCGGACGGGACGGCAGGGCAACCTTCAGATCAGCCGCAAAGCCTTGACGGGTGACTGTCTGCTGCGGCTCCCGGATCATCAGGATATCCGCCTCATCCGGCAGCGGCAGATCAAACCGATTGCCGCCGATTTTCAGTTGAATGGATTTTCCCATATCGTATCCCGACCCGCCACACCGTTCCCAGCCTCAATTCGGAACTTCCTGAAATGCCTCATTACAGTATACGCGCATCGGAAACGGATGTTAACCATAAAAAAATGGTGTGGTGAAATCAAACCGTCGATCGGCTGCCGGTCCGGTGTTGACAGAAATGACGGCTTCCGCTTTAACAAGGTGGTAAAAAAGAAAAGGAGTCCAATCCTGATTCAACCGCAGTTTTCATCTCGACGGCGACGAGCTGCCCAAGCAGCCATCGGCAGACCACTGGAGCCCATTCATGCATTTGAAAAGCGTAAGCATTGCCCACGACCGGTTCCCGACGACCGATGCCTATCCCTTCAACCTGCCGATCATACAGCATACCAAAGCCATTGATTTTCCCGCGCCGGTGACCCTTTTCACCGGCGAGAACGGCACCGGCAAGTCGACCCTGCTCAAGGCATTGTGCCGGCGGTGCAATATCCACATCTGGGAAGGCATGCACCGGGCGAGGTACAAGGCCAACCGATATGAGAACATGCTGCATCTCTCCCTGGACATCCAGTGGGCCGACGGGGCGGTGCCCGGATCCTTTTTTTCTCCCGATCTGTTTCGGAATTTCTCCCAACTGGTTGATGAATGGGCAACCGGCAATCCCGGCCTGCTGGACTACTTCGGCGGCCAATCGTTGGTCACCCAATCCCACGGGCAATCCTGCATGGCCTATTTCAAATCCATCTACCAGGTCAAGGGGCTGCACTTTCTGGATGAGCCCGAAGCCGCCTTATCGCCTGAAACCCAATTGCGCCTGTTGGAAGTATTGTCGGCAATGGGCGCCGCCGGCCACGCGCAGTTCATCATCTCCACCCATTCGCCCATTCTGATGTCCTGCCCGGGTGCATCGGTGTATGATTTCAATCAAACGGCCATCGCAGCCACCACTTACAAAAAAACCCGGCATTATCGGATCTACAAGGAATTTTTCAGTCATGGCGCCTGATCCAACCGTCACCGTCACCAGGGGTTACGTTCCGGGAGCCATCGGCCGGATCACCGAACTGCATGGCACCTACTATGCCGACCATTGGGGATTCGACCTTTTTTTCGAAGCCAAGGTGTCCACCGAGTTGGCTGCGTTTCTCAGGGCGTATGATGCGGACCGGGATGCCCTGTGGCTGGCTGCCGTCGATGGCCGGGTCGAAGGCGGCATCGCTATCGACGGCACGCATGCTGCCGATAGCGGTGCCCATCTGAGATGGTTCATCCTCTCCGATGCCCTGCGCGGGAAAGGGATGGGACGGCAGTTGATCAACCGCGCAGTCGATTTTTGCGTGGAAAAAGCCTACCGAAGAATCTTTCTCTGGACCTTCGAGGGGCTCGACGTTGCCAGGCACCTGTATGAAAGCGTCGGATTCGTTCTGGCCTGTCAGCAAAAAGGCAACGGGTGGGGCACCGAAGTCAATGAACAATTGTTCGAATGTAAACCGATGGACACCTGAAAACGGGCTGACCACCCTTGGCCTGGGGTCTAAGATGCGGCAGCGCACCAGAAAAAACAACTTTAATCAACCATGTCGCATCCGAACAGCCGGTGTTCGATGGTCAACCTTCACCGCTTCCGTTGATCTCGTGCCCTAACTCCCTGCCGACTCCCTCACACGCGCCTCCTTGCGCTGCGTGTCTCATCGTTTCGACCCGAAATCCCTTGGAAAAGCAGGCGGCAATCCTGCTGCCGGCACCTCATCCGCCCTCCCCGGCCATTCGACTAAGTGGTCGTGTTCGTAAATACGATACACACTTCGCGCCTGACGGCCCCTCGTATTTGTACTCATTTTGAGGAAACCGTTACCATGTCATTATTATATTAATTAGATTTACTATAATAACTATACCATTTATGACCTTTTTAGGTTAGGTTATTATAGTTTTTATATTCTTTATATTTTTTTATTGACAACCCGCGGCGACCGTGTTTTAGATGACATAGCATAAGAAACAACCACTCGATTGAAGGAGGGATTGGAAAATGGAGGACACACTCACCGTCTTCAAGGCCAGCAAGTTCTGCAATGTTTCCTCGAAAACCATCATCAACTGGATCGAGGCCGGACACATCAAGGCCTACAAAACCGTTGGCGGGCATCGCCGCATCAAACGAAGCGACATGGAGACGTTCATGCGCGGCCAGGGCATCCCGATCCCGGATACGGAAATCGGGGATGAACGCAAGCGCATCCTCGTGGTCGATGACGATCCCATCATCGTCGAGACCATCGTGCAGGCATTGGAGGAAGACGAATTCGACTACGAGGTGATCAGCGCATCGGACGGATTCGAGGCCGGACTGCAGGTCAACCACTTCCACCCGCACCTGATGATCCTGGACATCATGATGCCGGACATCAAGGGCAACGAAGTGTGCCGCAAGATCAAATCCAACGAGGCCACCAAGGAAACCAAGATCATCGTCCTGTCCGCCTACCTGGATGAGGAGAAATTCAAGGAGATGAAGGGCCACGGTGCCGACATCTGCTTTTCCAAGCCGCTTCCCCTGCCCCAGCTCAAGGAGGAGGTTGCCCGGCTGCTGGACCTTAAATAGGTATTCGAGTCGCATTGCGGCCATCAATAAGGAGGCGTAGCATGAAACTCAAGGAAGCGCTGGAAAAAAAGAAATTTGTGGTCACCTCGGAAGTCCAGGCCCCCATGGGCGACGACGATCCCGAAGCGCTGGTCGATAATCTGAAACGGATTCGGGGCCGCATGGACGGCGTCTCGATTGCCGAGGTGGAACTGGAGGGCGTCGTGGGCGACAGCATCCGCACCTGCGAACTGCTCAACCAGAACCGCTTCGACGCCATCTACCAGACCACCACCCGGGACAAGAATCGCATCCAGCTCCAGAAAGACCTGACCCAGGCCCACGAATCCGGTGTGGAGAACCTGCTCGTGTTCACCGAGGACTATCGCATCTCCGGCGAGAGCCTGCAGGAAACCATGTTCTTCCATGTGGATTCGGGCAAGCTGGGATCGGTCCTGGAACACTTGAAGGACGGACGGACGGTGGACGGCAAACAGCTGGAACAAAAGGTCGAGTTCATCATGGGCTCCGGCGTCGAATCCATCTGGGGCAAGAATGTGCCCAAACAGGGCATGCAGGAGATGGAGACCATGCGCGGGCTGGGCACCGGCTATTTTCTGACCACGCCGATCTTCGATCTGGATCAGTTCCAACGCTTCCTGCGCCAGGTCAAGACCTTCGGTGTTCCTGTTATCGCCGAGGTGATGCTGCTCAGAAACGCGGCCATGGCCCGCTTTATCAACCGGCACTTCAAGGCCGGCCTGATTCCGGACTGGGTCATCCAGAAGCTGGACAAGGCGCCCAACAAGCAGAAGGCCAGCATCGAGCTGTTCGCCGACACCATCAAGGGGCTGCGCGACATCTGCGACGGTGTCCACATCATCACCCTGGGCGGCATCGACAAGATCCAGCCCTACTCTAGACGCGGCCAAAATCAGGTAATTTAACTTCGAAATGGCATCTTGTGGCCCATATCCGCGTTCTCAAGATATTGAGCACGTAGTGAAGCTTCAGCGCTATCCTCGACGTAGCGCTGCTACGCCTCCGGTTCCAATATCTCTGCGGCCTTGATCTGAACCACAACCTACCATTTCAATGGAGGCACGAAGTAAAGAGGGGGCCAGACCGAACACTTGCAATAAACGCTGCTGAATATCGGTCCTTTCAGTCATCAGCCCTGCCAGATAGTTGATTCCAGGGGCAGCATTGACCGGTGTACCTTCTCCAAGCCGACGCTCACCCGCTGATTCGTGCCAACGGCAACCCGTCACGCAATGCCGCGCCTGCATGGCCGGCTGAAGATAAGGCAAATTAAGGATTTGGACTCAAGGCTGCCGGTTGCTTGTTAAAACCGTTAGTATCCGCACCTTCAGCCTTTCAACCTAACCACCGGAGTGGTCGAGGAGGTTATCATCATGACGTCACCCATCGAACTGGATGATCTGGAGTGTGAATTCAAGGAAATGGTGTTGGAGAAGGTGCCAGACGCCCTGCTGGACCGCTGCATGACCTGCGGCACCTGCACCGGCGGCTGTCCGGCATCCGGTCTGATGGACATGGACCCGCGCAAGCTCCTGCGCATGGTAAACCTGGGCATGGATGAGGAAGTCAAAAAATCCAAGTGGGCCTGGGTGTGCACCATGTGCGCCCGCTGCGTCAATGCCTGCCCCATGAAGATCAACATCCCCAAACTGGTATACAACATGCGCGGGTCCTGGGACCGGGACAAGCGCCCCAAGGGCATCCGCGGCTCCTGCGACCAGCATATCCGCGCCGGCAACGCCATGGGCGTGCCCACCGAAGATTTCATCTGGACCGTGGAGGACGTGGCCGACGAAATCCGCGAAACGCAGCCCGATTTCAAGGATATGCAGGTGTCCGTGGACCGGGTGGGGGCCTTTATGGCCATCAACCAGAACTCCCGGGAGCCGGTCACCGAACCGGACGAACTGGGGCCGCTGTGGAAGATCCTGCACCTGGTGGACGCCGATTGGACCTACCCGTCGGTGATGTGGGCCGGTGAAAATTACTGCCTGTTCCTGGCCGACGAGGAGGGCTGGCGCTACATCATGGAGGAGTTCGTCGATCATATCGACAACAACCTGGGCTGCAAGATGGTGGTCAACACCGAGTGAGGGCACTCCTACTTTGCGATCCTGGAAGGATTGCGCAAGTTCAACATCCCCCACAAATTTGAATTCACCAGCATCATCCAGCTCTATGGCCAGTGGATCCGGGAGGGCAAGCTCAAGGTCAATTCAGACTGGAACCGGGACCTCAAGATCAAGTTCACGGTTCAGGACCCCTGCAACATCGTACGCAAGACCCTGCGCGAGGAGATGGCCGACGAGCTGCGCTTCGTCGTCAAAACCGTGGTCGGAGAAGAGAACTTCGTAGACATGGTCCCCTGCGGCGTGAACAACTACTGCTGCGGCGGCGGCGGCGGCGCCCTGCAGGGCGGTTTTACGGAAGAGCGGCGGGCCTACGGCAAAGTCAAGTACGACCAGGTCATGGCCACCGGGGCCAAATATGTCATCGCCCCGTGCCACAACTGCCACAGCCAGATCGAGGATATGGGCAGCCACTACGGCGGCAGCTACCACGTGCTGCACCTCTGGACCATCATGTGTCTGGCCATGGGCATCCTCGGCGAGAACGAACGCAGCTACCTGGGACCTGATCTGGCGAATTACGGGCTGTAGTTTGAGAACGGAGGTCGGAAGACTGAGGACCGAGGACGGATGTCTGAAGACCGAGGTCGGACATCCGACTTCAGACATCTGACTTCAGAATTTTTGGAATTGGGGAATTGGAGGAATAAGAATATGAAAAAACAAACAACGGGTTCGGTACTGGTTGTCGGCGGCGGCATCGCCGGCATACAGGCATCACTGGATCTGGCCGACTCCGGCTACCGGGTCGTCCTGGCGGAACAGAGCTCGGCCATCGGCGGGGTCATGTCCCAACTGGACAAGACCTTCCCCACCAACGACTGCGCCATGTGCATCATCTCCCCCAAGCTGGTCGAAGCCGGCCGCCACCTGAACATCGACCTGTACACCATGACCGACGTGCAGTCGATCGCCGGCGACGCGGGCAACTTCACCGTGACCCTGCGCCAACGGCCCCGCTTCATCGATATGGAACGCTGCACGGCCTGCGGTGAATGCAGCAAGGTGTGCCCCGTCGAGGTGTCCAACGACTTCGACCAGGGCCTGGCCAACCGCAAGGCCGCTTTCAAGCGCTACCCCCAGGCCATGCCAAGTGCCTATACCATCGAGAAAAAAGGCACGGCCCCCTGCAAGGCCGCCTGCCCGGCCAACCCCAGTTTCCAGGGCTGCATCGCCCTGATGGCCCAGGGTAAATACAAGGAAGCCTTCGAGCTGTTCCGCAGCGAGCACCCCTTCCCCGGCATCTGCGGCCGGGTCTGCCACCACCCTTGCGAAACGGCCTGTACACGCACCAAAGTGGATACACCCGTCTCGATCATGGCGCTGCACCGATTTCTGGCCGACTGGGCCAGGCAGAACGACGTCGCTTTCATTCCGGAAAAGAAGGCGGCCAAACCGGAAAAAGTGGCCGTGGTGGGCAGCGGACCGGCCGGCCTGGCCTGCGCCTATTTCCTGGCCATCGAGGGATTCGCGGTAACGGTCTTCGAAAAACACGAGACGTTGGGCGGCATGCTGGCCCTGGGTATCCCGGCCTACCGTCTGCCCAGGGAGATCATCGACGACGAGATCGCCGTTCTGCGGGAGTTGGGCGTCGAATTTCAAACCGGTGTGGACCTGGGAACGGACACCACCATCGGCCAGCTGCGCGAGCAGGGTTACAAGGCCTTTTTCATGGCTATCGGCTCCCTGGAGTGCAAAGTGCTGGGCATCGAAGGCGAAGAATATGAAGGCGTGTGGCCTGGAATGGACTATCTGCTGCGCACCAACCTGGGTGAACGGATCGACCTGGGCGACCGGGTGGCGGTCATCGGCGGCGGTAACGTGGCCATGGATTCGGTGAGAACCGCCCTGCGCAATGGGTCCAAAAAGCCGTTCATCATCTATCGACGCAGCGAAGCGGAGATGCCGGCCAACGCCGAAGAGATCGAAGAGTGCCGGGAGGAGGGTGTCGAGATCATGACCCTGACCAACCCGGTGCGGGTGGTCGAAACCGACGGCCGGGTCACGGCCATCGAATGCATCCGCATGCAGTTGGGCGATCCCGACGATTCCGGCCGGCGGCGCCCTGAACCCGTCGCCGGCTCCGAATTCACCATCGAGGTGGACGCGGTGGTCCCGGCTATCGGACAGGAATCCGACTGGGCCTGCCTCACCGACGAATGTGCCTGCACCCTGAACGACTGGGGAACCATGAACGTGGACCCGGTGACCCTGCAATCCGGCGATCCGGACATTTTTGCCGGCGGCGATGCGGTCACCGGCCCCAAAACCGTCGTGGACGCCATTGCCGCGGGCAAAGCCGCGGCCGAATCCATCCGGCGCTACCTGGTGGGCGAAGACCTCAGCACCGGCCGGGAGACAGAGCTGTTCCCGGTGGAAGACGTGGACCTCTCCACGGCAGTGCCCATCGCGCGCCAGGCCATGCCCATGGCCGAGCCCGATGGACGAAAAGCCACCTTCGACGAGGTCCAGCTGGGCCTCGATGAAGCGGCGGTTCAGCGGGAAGTCCAGCGCTGCCTGGCCTGCGGTGTCTGCTCGGAGTGCTACCAGTGCGTCTCGGCCTGTCTGGCCGAAGCGGTGTGCCATGAGATGACCGAGCAGATCCATGAGATCGACGTGGGGGCGGTCATCCTGGCCCCCGGGTTCGCGCCCTTCGATCCGTCCATTTACCAGACCTACAGCTATTCCGGCCACCCCAACGTGGTCACCAGCCTGGAGTTCGAGCGCATTCTCTCCGCCTCCGGCCCTTATGCGGGCCACCTGGTCCGGCCTTCGGACGACCGGCCGCCCAAAAAAATCGCCTGGCTCCAGTGCGTGGGGTCCCGGGATCTCAATGCCTGCGACAACGGGTACTGCTCGTCGGTCTGCTGCATGTATGCCAACAAACAGGCGGTCATCGCCAAAGAGCACAGTGACACAGAACTGGACACAGCCATCTTTTTCATGGACATGCGCACCTTCGGCAAAGATTTTGACAAGTACGCCAACCGGGCCCGGGAGGACCACGGGGTGCGGCACATCCGCTCACGAATCCACTCGGTGTTCCCGGACGAGGACGACCGTCTGCGCATCGTCTATGCGACAGAGTCGGGCAACAACATGGAAGAGCACTTCGACATGGTGATTCTCTCCGTGGGCCTGGCACCCAACCCCGACGCCGTCTCCCTGGCCCAACGGCTGGGTGTCGAACTGAACCACTACAGCCACGCGCAGACCCACTGTCTGAAGCCGGTGGCCACCAACCGGGAGGGCGTCTTCGTGTGCGGGGCGTTTCAAGAACCCAAGGACATCCCCCATTCGGTCATGGAGGCCTCGGCCTCGGCCGCCGCCGCCAGCAGTCTGCTGTCCGATTCTCGCTGGACGCTGTCCCGCAAGCGCGAACTGCCACCGGAATTGGATGTCTCCGGTCAGGGACCACGCATCGGTGTCTTCGTCTGCAACTGCGGCATCAACATCGGCGGTATCGCCGACGTACCGGCGGTCCGCGACTATGCGGCCGGCCTGCCCCACGTGGTCCACGTGGAGGACAACCTGTTCACCTGCAGCCAGGACTCCCAGGACCACATGAAAGCGATCATCCGCGAAAAGGGCATCAACCGGGTGGTGGTGGCCTCCTGTTCCCCCCGCACCCACGAACCCCTGTTCCAGGAGACCATTCGCGATGCAGGTCTGAACAAGTACCTGTTCGAAATGGCCAACATCCGCGACCAGAACACCTGGGTGCACATGAGCGAGCCGGCGCGGGCCACCGCCAAGGCCAAGGATCTGGTGCGCATGGCCGTGGCCAAGGCCGCCCATATCGAGCCCCTGCACCAGGTGAGCCTGGCGATCACCAAGACCGCCCTGGTGATAGGCGGCGGCGTGGCCGGCATGGAGGCGGCGCTGGGTGTGGCCGACCAGGGATCTGAGGTGGTGCTGGTCGAAAAATCCACTGAACTGGGCGGGGTGGCCAACCTGCTCAACGCCACCTGGCAGGGTGAACCCATCGCCCCCTACCTGGCCGACACCATCCAGCGGGTAAAAACCCACCCGCGCATCCGGCTGCTTACCGGCACGCGGGTGAAACGCACCACGGGCAGTATCGGCAATTTCTCCACCACCCTGGTGTCGACGAACGGCGACCAGACGGAAACGCTGGTGGCCCACGGAGCCACGATCATCGCCACCGGCGGCGGTGAATACAAACCGGACCTCTACCTGTATGGCAGCCACCCCGATGTGCTCACCCACCTGGACATGGACACGGCAGTCGCCAACAACGACAAGCGCCTGGTTTTGGCCAAGAGCGTCGCCTTCATCCAGTGTGTGGGCTCCCGGGATGACAATCGTCCCTACTGCAGCAAAATCTGCTGCACACACAGCCTGAAAAGCGCCCTGGCCGTAAAAAAAATCAATCCCAAAAAGAAGGTGACCATTCTCTACCGGGACATCCGCTCATACGGCTTCCGCGAGGATCTTTACAGGGAGGCCAGGGATGCGGGAATCCTGTTCATCCGCTACGAACCGGAACATCCGCCGAAGGTCTCCACTGACGCCGACAACCACCTGGTTCTCGACGTGACCGACCACGTGCTGCGGATGCCGGTGCGCCTGAGGCCCGACCTGCTGGTGCTGGCCACCGGCGTGGTACCCAACGCCAACCGCGAACTGTTCGAACTGTTCAAGGTGCCGGTGAATGCCGATGGTTTCCTGGTCGAAGCCCATGCCAAGCTTCGGCCGGTGGAGTTCTCCTCCGAAGGCATCTACCTGGCCGGGCTGGCTCACTATCCCAAGCCTTTGGAAGAGTGCATTGCCCAGGCCAAGGCAGCCGCCTCCCGGGCCATGACCCTGCTCTCCCGCGACGCCATCATGGTGGGCGGCGTGGTGGCCACGGTGGATTCAGGCAAGTGCGCCGCCTGCCTCACCTGTGTGCGGGCCTGCCCCTACGATATTCCCCAGGTGGATGAGCACAGCCACGCGGTCATCGATCCGGCCGAATGCCATGGCTGCGGCACATGCGTGGCCGAGTGTCCGGGCAAGGCGATCACCCTGGCCCACTATACTGACGGCCAGCTGATCGCAAAGATCGAGGCCTTGTTCATCGCAGCGTGAGACAGAGCCGGAGGACGGATGACCGAGGTCCGAGGACTGAGGACTGAGGACTGAGGACTGAAAAAACCTTCAGGTCTCGGATCAGGTGTCAAGGAAAAGCCCGTTTAGGGGTGGTCTTGGGTGGCGATGTGGGAGGGCTTTCGGCCGCGACAATAGAAAAGTGCCCCGCAATACCCATCAGCTTAACGGCTCAACAGCTTAGCAACTAAAATACTGGAGGGAAGACATGACGATTACAAATGACCCGCAAATCCTCGCCTTCTGCTGCAGATACTGCTCCTATGCGGCCGCCGACCTGGCCGGCTCCATGCGGCTGAACTACCCGGCCAGTGTCAAGGTGGTCCAAGTCCCGTGCACGGGCCGGGTGGATGTGATCCATCTGCTCAAAGGCCTGGAGGCCGGTGCCGACGGCATATATGTGGCCGGCTGAATGGACGGAGAATGCCATTTCCTGGAAGGAAATCGAAGAACGCGCAAAAAAGTTGATTTTGTGAGAAAAACCCTGGAAGAGATCAGCATCGACGGTTCACGGGTGCAGATGTTCAACCTCTCTTCGGCCATGGCCCCTGAGTTCGCGCGCATCGCCTGCGAGATGACCGAAACGGTGAAATCAATGAGGAAACTATGGACGTAACCCAAGCCCACGGACTGACCGGCGTGTTGGATGCCATGGCCGACGGCATTTACATCGTCAACGACGACTATGTGGTCGAATTCATGAACAAGGCCATGATCCGGGTGTTCGGCGACGGCGTCGGCAAAAAATGCCACGAGGTGATCAACCACACCGCTGCCCCCTGCCCCTGGTGCCGGGCCGAAGAGGTGTTCGACAACCAACGCAACACAAACGAAGAGGTCTATGTGCCCACAGTGGACAAGACCTACGACCTGCTGGAAATCCCCCTGCACAATAACGACGGCAGCATCTCCAAGTTGAGCCTTTACCGAGACATCACCCACAGCAAGAACCAGGAGTACCGGCTCAAGACCTCGCGGGAGAGTTTTCGCAGCCTTTTCGAGCACATGGCTGCCGGCGTCTACATCAGCAGCAAGGAAGGCAAGTTTCTGGATGCCAACCCGGCCCTGCTGGATATGATGGGGTATGAAGACAAAAACGAGTTCCTTGACCTGGACCTGGCCCGGAACATCTACCTCGAGGCGGAGGATCGCACACGCTTCCAGCAGATGATCGAAAAAAACGGTCGCGTGGTCGATTACGAGGTGGATTTCCGCAAAAAAGACGGCACCCCCATTACCGTTCTGCTCACCGCCCATGTTCGCTACGATCCCAAGGGCAACGTGCTGGGCTACGAGGGCATCTGCGTGGACCAGTCCCAGCGTAAAAAGATGGAACAGGAGCTGAAAAAAGCTCACGATTTTCTCAACAACATCATCCAGAGTTCCCCCAACGCGATCATGGGAACGGATATGAAGGGCAACATCATCATCTGGAACCAGGGCGCCGAAGAGACATTGGGGTATCAGGCCTCGGAGACCATCGGCGGGATGAACGTGCGCGACCTGTATCCCGGGGACATGGCGCGCCAGGTGATGCGCATGATGCGAAGTGATGACTATGGCGTCAAGGGCAAACTGCGCTCCTATCCCATGACCTTCAAGGCCAAGGACGGAAATCCGGTGGAGGGCAACTTGTCGGCCAACATCATCTATGATGAGACAGGCCGGGAAATTGCTTCGGTGGGCATATTCGTGGATCTGGAAGAGCAGTTGAAGATGGAGCGCAAGCTCCACAATACCCAGGAGCAGCTTCTGCAATCGGAAAAACTGGCCGCCATGGGCCGGCTCACCTCCCAGATCGCCCATGAGCTCAACAACCCGCTCTACGGGATCATGAACACCCTGGAACTGATGAAAACCGAAATTCCGGTAGGCAACAAACGCCGAAAACTGCTGGAGATGTCTCTGTCGGAGACAGTACGGGTGACGGACATGCTGCGCAAGATGCTGTCCTTCTCCAAGCCTGACCAGGAGAAGCGGGCCCCGGTGGACATCAACACGATTTTAGATGAAATTCTTCTTTTGTATGAAAAGCAGCTCTGGGAGTACTCCATCAAAGTGGTCCACAGTTTCGCAGATCACCTCGGCTTGGTCCATGCCTCCAAGAACCAGCTTCGCCAGGTTTTCATCAACCTGATTTCCAACGCCCGCGATGCCATGCCCGAAGGCGGCCGCCTCACCGTAGCCACCGAAGGGGACGACTACTTCGTGCACATCACCATTGCAGACAATGGCGTCGGTATCAAGGAAGAGCACCTGGATCTGATTTTCGAAACCTTCTTCACCACCAAAACCGACAGCGTCAAGGGTGTCGGTTTGGGCCTGTCGGTCTGTTACGGCTTCATCAAGGACCATGGCGGGGACATCAAGGTGGAAAGCCAGATAGGAGAAGGCACCACCTTCACCATCTCACTGCCTGTTTATCAGCAGAAGGCTGAAAAATCGCAGCAATCCTGATTATTGCGATTGGCTGTGGATTGAATAAGATCGGGAGGCGGATCAACCTCTTCAAACGGATGAAAATCGATTTCCATTTCGCTCGCTATCGCGGTTCATGTTCAAACCATGATTGGGTATGAAGGCAGACCTTGACCAGCATGAGCATCACCGGCACTTCGATGAGAACCCCCACCACCGTGGCCAGGGCCGCACCCGATGAGAGGCCGAAGAGCATGGTCGACGTGGCAATGGCCACCTCGAAATGGTTGGACGCCCCGATCATGGCCGCCGGCGCGGCATCCTCGTAACGCAGTTTCAGCAGCCGTGCCAGCCCGTATCCCAGGCAGAAGATGAGCACCGTCTGGACCAACAGGGGTACGGCGATCCAGATGATGGTCAGCGGGTTGCCCAGAATAACCTCCCCCTTGAAAGAGAAGAGCAGCACCAGGGTGACCAGCAGGGCAATGATGGTGATGGGCGTGAGCACGTGCAGGAATTTCTCCTTGAACCACGTCACCCCCCTGGCGGCGATGATCCAGCGTCGGGAAAAATAGCCGGCCACCAGGGGCAGGGCCACGTAGATGCCGATGGAGAGCAATAGGGCCTGCCAGGGCACGGGCAGCCGCCCCACGCCCAGCAAAAAGCCCCCCAGCACGCCGTAGAGCAGCAGCATGGTCAGCGAGTTTATGGCCACCATCACCAGGGTCAGGCCGTCGTTGCCCCGGGAAAGAAATCCCCACACCAGGACCATGGCCGTGCACGGCGCGATGCCCAGCAGGATGCACCCGGCCAGGTAGCTGCGCCAAAGAGGCACCTCCAGCATCTTGATGCCGTCGGCCAGGATCACCGTGCCGGCGCCATGGGCGGCTCCCACCGGCAGGTTCAGGCCGAAGGGCATCTTCACCAGATCCTTCGCATCAGGCCCGATAAACCCGTAGAAGAGCGTACCGAGAAAAAACAGGGCGATGGCATACATGGTGAATGGTTTGACCGCCCAGTTGATGAACAGGGTCAGAAAAACCGGCTTGCCGCTCTTGCCCGCCTTGATCACTTCGCCAAAGTCGATCTTGACCATGATGGGATACATCATGAAAAACAGGCAGACGGCAATGGGGATGGAGACCACCGGCGCCCCGTTCACCGTGATGGCCATGCCGTCCAGGGTCCGGGCCACGCCGGGAGCGACTTTTCCCAGCAGAATACCGGCAATGATGCACAAGAGCACCCACAGGGAGAGGTAGCGCTCGAAAATACTGGTCATCTTGCGGTCGTTATGGTCTGCGGTGTTGTCGTTCATCGGCTGATTCGCTCCTGGTTACGATGGTCGTTTCAATATTTCAGGCAGGGATTCGACAAATGTGCGGATTTCGTCGCGCACCCGTCGGTAGTGAACCATGGCCGCTTCCTCGGTGGGTTCGTCGTTTGCCAATGCCGGCGGGTCGTCGAATCCCACGTGAACGATGGGTACGCCACCTGGAAAATAGGGGCAGGTTTCGTGGGCGTGGCCACAGACGGTCACCACGAAGTCCCAGGGCTCGCCGACAAAATCACGGGCCAGTTTGGAGCGGTGGTGAGAGATGTCCACCCCCGCCTCGGCCATGGATTTGACCGCCAGCGGGTTGAGCCCGTGGGTTTCGATGCCGGCCGATCTGGCCTCGATCACGTCGCGCTTCAGGTGGTTCACCCACCCCTCGGCCATCTGGCTGCGGCAGGAGTTGCCGGTGCACAGGAAAAGAATTTTCAGTTTGTCTTTCATTGGGGATCGCTTCCGTTGGTTTTTTTAGCTGAATATGAAATGTTTGTAGTCTGGCAGAATGGCAACGAATTGCCTCGACTCACCACGGTATGCCATCCACATCTATGGCATAGGGTTTCATATAGGCATCCAGGGTTGTTTTAGCGGTTGGTGTAAGTGCCGGACAAGCGTCGCTGCCCTTGGCCGCCTCGGCCACACGGGTGGCGAATACCATACAGGTGGGCTCACCGCACTCGCGGCAATTCGTCTTGGGGAGACATTTTAATATTTGGATCACCTGGGGTCGGGGCAGGCCCTCATATCGGGGAGTGATGGTGTCGTGTTTCTCCCAGGCATTGTTGATCTCCCGTTTCATCCATTCGAGGATCTTGCGGGCTTCCGCTTCATCTTTGAGCGCATTGACGGCGATCTTCTTGCTGTGCACAGTAAGCAGTTTGCCGTGCATTTTAAAGGTTACCGATGGCGGATCCTTGATGTAGGCGAAGCCGCCCAGTTCAGCGTTCAAGAACGGCAGCGCCGCAGAAACATTCTGGTCCAGGTGGGCGAAGCACTGCACGGTCATGGCGCCGGGCATGCACTCGTTGTTGAAGATTTCCAGCCGATAGGACTCGAGCAGCATATTGACCTCCATGATGCGACAGCAGTCACACGCCACCACCGTCAATGAAAGGGAGTGCCATGAAATACAACCCCATTAAACCGACGACCACACCGGCACCCTTTTGAAACCAGTTACCCGCATCCTGCCAGGCGTGGTTTTCAGTCAATTTTCTCACCATGGCCATGGAGCTACCGGCGACAACGATCGGCAGACAATGCCCCAATGCAAAAAGAATCACCATCAACGACCCGGCTGCCCATTTTTGCTGGACGGTCACCACAACCAGAATGGGGGCGATAAAGCCGAAGGTGCATGTACCGGAAAGAACGCCGTAGGCCAAACCCAATCCGAAAGCACCGTGAACGCCGCGCAGGTTCAACCGGTAAAGCATCGACCCGGACACGGAGCAGGCCTGCACCCCCAGCATTCCCAATGCCACCCAGATCAAAATAGCACCCACCGGAACTTGCCACCAGAGGCCCACATCTCCAAGCATGCGTCCCAATCCGGCACAGATGATTCCAACCGCAGCGATAGTGACAAACAGTCCCGATGTGAATGCACCAGCATAAAGTCCCGCCCGTTTAGGATCTACAGCAGTCTCCTGCCCTGCCACATAGGCAACGATCAACGGGATGGACGCCAAGTGGCATGGGCTGAACATAACGCTCACCATGCCCCAGGCGAAACAACCGATAAAGGCGATTGTCGAACCGCTTGTCATCCATGCGTTAACGGTGAGAAACAGAGAATCAAGCATCCAGTTCATCCCGCTTGTGTTTAAGTTACGGCTTGACGCCCAACTGGCTCAATGTCTCGACGATATCGTCTTCAGACATGAATCCCACATGGCGGGACATTTCCTTGCCGCTGGCATCGTAGAAAATCTGTGTGGGAATTGCCCGGACGCCGAATCGACCGGCCTGATCCCGATGCTCCCAAACATCGATAAAAACGATGGCCGCCCTGCCCTCGTATTTCTTCTCGATCTTTTCAAGGATGGGCGCCATCATCTTGCAAGGAATGCATTTCTTAGCCCCCAGATCGACCATGGTCACCATGCCCTTGACCGGGAGCGTTTCGAAGTCGATTCCGGGATCACTGAAACCAATCGCAGCCGTACCAAAAACCAGCGCAGCTAAGGTAAGAACCATCAATGTTTTATATCGGCGTTTTCCTCGCTCCATGAGATCGACCCTTTTTCTTTTGCTGCGCAACAAGTCTCAGTGATTTTCCATGATCTACCCAGCGTATTCAGATCCATCATTTACATTAGTTGCCCAGCTGTTACCGGATCCAACCGAGAACATCTTGCTTCTTGGGAATCTTGCCGACTGACTTCACCTCGCCGTCGACCACCACGGCCGGTGTTCCGAATACCCCGTATCCGGCAATTTCCATGACATCCGTGACTTTTTCCACCGTTGCTTCGATACCGCTTTCAGAAACGGCATCCTTGACGATCTTTTCCGTCTGCTGGCATTTCGGGCACCCCGGCCCCAGTACTTTGATATCCATATTCCTCTCCTTTTAAAAAAAATGTCCGAAAATCAAACCGCTGATCGTGGCCATGATGACAACCAGGCCAACGAAGGCTAAGGTTTTCTTCGTTCCCAGTACACTTCGTATCACCAGCATGTTGGGCAGGCTCAATGCCGGGCCGGCCAACAGCAGGGCCAGAGCGGGTCCCTTTCCCATACCGGCACCGATTAGCCCCTGAAGGATGGGCACTTCGGTTAGGGTGGCAAAATACATGAACGCCCCCACGACCGAGGCAAACAGGTTGGCCCATAATGAGTTTCCCCCAACCAGGCCGCTGATCCACGTCGAGGGAATCAAGCCCTCCGCGCCCGGCCGTCCCAGCAGCAAACCGGCCACAAGCACACCGGCCAGCAGCAGCGGCATGATCTGTTTGGCAAAATCCCAGGAGGCCATAAACCAGGACTCGGTTTCACCGCGGGTGGTGGTCATCAGCGCCACGAAGGCAAGCAGTCCCGCGGAAAAGGCCACGAGGGGCTGTTGGGGAATCGCCAGCGCCGGGATGAGGACAGCAATACCGGCGATAATCAGTTTGTAAAGCTTCACCCCCATCCAACGGACCATCATGAACCCCAGAAGGGCGGCAAAGCCGCCGGCCAGCAACCATTTCACTGCAAAAACAGCAGACCAGAAACCACCGGCATGGTCCGGCCGACCCCATGTGGCGGAAATCAACAGCCCCACCATAACTGCAAACAGAAGGGTGGTCTGCCACAAAGGCCGCTCGACTTCCGGCACCGGCATGTGCATGGCGGCGGCGGCCTTGGCCGATTCTTCCTTCCTGAACATCAGGTGCATGAACAGGCCGATGACGATGCTGAAAACGACGGCCCCGACGGCACGTGCCGCTCCGATTTCCGGTCCCAGAATGCGAGCGGTAAGGATGATGGCCAGGACGTTGATGGCCGGTCCCGAGTAGAGAAAGGCGATGGCCGGTCCCAGTCCGGCGCCGCGCTTCCAGATGCCGGCAAACAGAGGCAGCACTGTGCATGAACACACCGCCAGGATGGAGCCGGACACGCTGGCCACACCATAGGAGAGTATCTTGTTGGCACCCGCGCCCAGGTATTTCATCACCGCGCCCTGGGAAACGAATACCGCAACGGCGCCGGCTATGAAAAATGCCGGGACCAGACAGAGCAGGACATGTTCCTGGGCATACCATTTTGCCAGGGCCAGGGACTCGATCACCGATTGGGTAAACCGGGCGCTGTCCATGGGCAGGAAGAAGAAAAGCAGAAATCCGCCGACGATCAGACTCAGGGGTTTCCAGATGCCCTTCCAGTCGATCTGGCTGGGTTCGGGCTGGACATCGTTATCATGCGAACCCGCTAGTGTTTCATTTTGACCGGACAATACCAGTGCCTCACTCATGGTGGCCGTCTCCGAATAAATGGATTAATAACTCTATATATCGCTATTTATGCATATTAAAGAAATAAAAAAATCAGTTCTTATTCAGGATCACAAACCGGTCGATGTGCGCCGTCTTTTCAACTAGCGCCGATATTTCCGACTCGTCGTTGAGCCAGTGCCGGAGGTTGCCGAGCAGAGATGCCGCAAAGGGACTCTGGCGACCGTCGGCCAGCGTGTAGTTTACCCACAACCCATCCTTGTGGGATGCCACCAACCCTGCGTCCTCCAATATTTTTAAATGTTTGCTGGTCGTGGACTGGGCGGCGCCAAGGGCGGTCTGCAGTTCGCAGACGCACATCATGCGTTTTTCTAGTATTTTCAGTATCTTGACACGAGTTGGATCGCTAACGGCCTTCATGACCCGGATGAATTCTTTCATGCCTCCTCCATATCGTTATATAGGAATATATAGGTTCGACATGGGTGTGTCAACCCGCAATAGAAAATTGATGAACTCGTAAAAAGTCGCATTTCCGACGGATTCGTAAAAAGCCCGAGATCAAGGCTTGCGAATCCTGAGGAATGAGGCGTACTGAGCGTACGCCGCAGTGACGAAGGATGAAGCGTAACGCAGATATCGGGTTTTTTACGAATCCGTCAAAATTTAACCGTTGGTGTCGTGGCGAGCGGAATGAATCGGCCTCAGCCAGCGTGGCAGCCAGCGAAGCGGCCTGAACATGAAAAAACGAATCAGCCGGCTGAAGCCTGCCATCACCCGGCCGATCTCTTTTTCCACGGAAGACTCCACCCGGCAGAAGGAGATGATGCATCGCTCCGGCCGCAGGTTGTCGGGGAAAAGGCAGGGTCCGGTGCCGTTTTCGAGGAAAATACAGTCTGAAGGGAAAAAGCTTTCTCGGGCAAGGCAGGCCGCCACGGCGTCTTCAATCGCCGGCGCCATGGCCAAAATGTATACCAGGTCCCACTCGTTAATGATGTCGGCGGGATGGATGTTCCGACAGCAAAGCCCCCGGCAGCCGGCCATGCAGCCTTCCAGGATAGGGGCGGCTTTATGGGACAGCGCCTGCTGGGCATGGTGGATATCCTGGCAAATGGTCTCGAGAACCCTGCGTTCATCACTATCCAGGGCATCGATTTTCTTCCTGGCGGCCTTGAAGTTGTAATTGAGTCCCATGGTCGATTGCGTCCTGTTGACAATTGCCGGAAATACGGAATTGTCTACTGCGACGGGGCCCATCCAGAGACGGTAGATTGCGGTTCAGGCCAAGGCCGCAGAGATTTTGCACCCGCAGGCGTAGCAGCGCTACGTCGAGGATTGTGAAAGTAGAGAACGCCGGGCTGGGACGGAAGATGCTGTTTCTGGATCGGGCACTATATGAAGCGCTTCATCATCTCATCGACCATCCCATCCACATTGTCCGGCGTGACACCGTGCTGGGCGCAAAAGGCATCCACCTTGGCAAGCCTTTTAGGGCTGTTCATGTCGGCCAGGCGGGAAAAAATGCCCAGGCGGCGGCCCACCTGAAAGCGGCACTGATCCTGCGGTGACAGATCGAGGAACCGGTCCAGCACCGCAAGGATATCTGCTTTGGCTTCGGGGAGGCGGCCCTGGACCTCCTCGAACAGGTTGAGGATGTGATCACTGACGATCATGCTGGTAATGCCGTCCAGGCTCTCGATGAACAACCGGATCTCCCGGCCCATCTCGACATCGTTCAGCTTGACGAATCGCCCGCTTCGGTGCTCCTCGGCCAGGGGAATCCCGCCGGGAATGGCCAGGGTACGCAAGCGGATGAAATCCGGGTTGATCCGGTTGAGGGCGTCGGCGGTTTCCAAGGCATGGTCCCTGGACAGGTCCTTGCCCCCCAGTCCCGGCATTACGTACTCGGACAATTCGATGCCGGCCTTTTTTACCTTTTGTCCAGCCTTGATCTGGGTGCGTTTATCCACCCCTTTACGGACCCGGTTGAGCACCGCGTCCGATCCGGACTCAAGGCCGATGTGGACCCGATTCAGCCCCGCCTCTCGCATCTGCCTCAGGTGGTCGTCGCTGATGCGGGTGATGGTGTGCGAGCGGGCGTAGGAGGTGATCCGATCGACCCAGGGAAATCGGGATCGAAGGTGGCGCAAGATCCGGATCAGCTGATCGGGCTTGACCACCAGGCTGTTGGCGTCCTGCAGGAAAATAGCGCGCATGCCGCCGGCATACCAATTCAGTGCGGCCCCGAAGGCTTGCCGTTCGTGAGCGGCGAGACCCTGCATTCGTTCACTGATATCCTGACGGAGAATGTGCCCGGATCCGTCGGCAAGCCGTTTCAGCGTCTCCACATGCCGGTGGAGCAAATCGATATCGTCGATGACATGGGCTTCGGGGCGAACGGAAAAGCGAGCCCCCTTGTAAACCGGGCAGAAGGCACAGTGGTTCCAGGGGCAGTTGCGGGTCACCCGGACCAGCAGGCTGCCGGCTTCGCTGGGCGGCCGAATGGGCCCCTGCTCGAACCCGTGGTAATGATCCTTATCATGGGGGCGCTGGGTCATGGTCACCGGTCTCCTGTCAGCATTGGAATGAACATTAAATATACCCACCCTCGTGCAAAAAGTAAAACCCAGAACCGAGATACGGATATCGAGGACGGAAAAAAACCGATCACGAAACCAGAAACCACAGACGAGAGACCAGAGACCCGACAACCAGAAGCCCTTTGACAAGCGTCGATGGCATGCTTTATGGTAGGCTTCCGATAAATACTGATTACCGAAAGTACCGGAGAATGCTTAAAAAACTGGGTTTTATCGTATTTTCCCTGATTTTTGTGGGAATCTGTACGGCCAGCGTGCTGTACATGCATCTCATGGCCTGGGCGGATCGCCCGGTGGGAACGGCTGTCCTGGAGAAATTGTTCACCGTGCCCCCGGGCCAGGGGCTCAAGCAGACTGCCGACGCCCTCCAACACGACGGCCTGGTTTCGAATGCCCTTCGCTTCACGATCCTGGCCAGGCTCGACAAAAAGGACAAACTGCTCAAGGCCGGGGAATACTTTTTCTCCACGGCCATGACGCCCAGGGAAATCCTGGGCCAGATGGTGGAGGGCAGAGTATACCTCTACCGGCTCACCATCCCGGAAGGATACAACCTGGTTCAAATCGCCGCGGCGGTCTCAGCGGCCGGCCTGGAATCGGAAAAAACCTTTCTCGAGGCAACCCGCAATCCGGATTCAACCCGAAGCCTCGGCATCGAGGCCGATACATTAGAAGGGTACCTGTTCCCGGATACCTACTATTTTCCACGGGGGCTGGACAGCGCCACCATCATCGCCACGATGGTCAAACAGTTCAGGGCCGCCTTTAAACCGGCTTGGGAGCAGCAGGCAAAAGAGATGGGAATGACCGTCCACGAGGTCGTCACCCTGGCCTCCATCATCGAAAAAGAGACCGGCGCACCCGAAGAGCGTCCGCTGATATCCTCGGTTTTTCACAACCGGCTGAAAAAAGGCATGCGCCTGGAGACCGATCCCACCGTGATCTACGGCATCCCCGATTTTGACGGAAATATCAAACGCCGGCACCTGGAAACCCATACCCCTTATAACACCTACAAGATCAAGGGACTGCCACCCGGTCCCATTTCCAGCCCGGGGGCCCTTGCCATGGAAGCGGCCCTTTTTCCTGCCCAAAGCGATTATCTCTATTTCGTCTCGAAAAAAGACGGCACCCATCAGTTCTCCACCACCATCAAAGCGCACAACGCAGCGGTAAAAAAGTACCAGTTGAGGAAAAGGAAACGGTGAAAAGACAGCCGGAAAAGCTCAGGTCCGGTTTCACGACCGGAGCGGCGGCCGCCGCGGCCGCCAAAGCAGCCCTTCAGCTGCTGTTTACCGGCCAGGTGCCGGCAGTGGTGGAAATCGACTTCTTGACCGGGGAGACCACGACGATCACGGTGCATGGGTGCCAATTGGTGGAATCGAACAAGGCGAGCTGCACGGTGATCAAGGATGCCGGCGATGACCCGGACATCACCCATGGCGCCGAAATCGGTGCCGAAGTGACCCTGGAAAAACGATCGGCTGCGGATCCTGTCCGGATCACCGGCGGTGCGGGGGTCGGGGTGGTGACCAAACCCGGCCTCGAGATTCCAACAGGCCGCGCGGCCATTACGCAAGGGCCCGTCACCATGATCACCAACAGCATCAATGCGCTGCTCGACGAGCATCCCACCGATGCCGGTATACACGTTGAAGTATTCGTACCCGAAGGAGAGCGGCTGGCCCAAAAAACCCTCAACGCGCGGTTGGGAATCATCGGCGGCCTGTCCATTTTAGGCACCACCGGCATCGTCCGGCCCATGTCCCACGATGCGTATATCGCCACCATCCAAAAATCCATGGATGTAGCCCGGGCCGCCGGATTGACGCATCTGGTGCTGACCACCGGCAGACGCAGCGAACGCTTCGCCCAGAACTGCTGGCCGTCGCTGGCCGACGAGTCTTTCATTCAAATCGGTGATTTCTTCCAGGCGGCCATGACCGCCGCCGCAACACGCGAGTTTTTATCGGCGACCCTCGCCGTCTTTTTCGGCAAAGCGGTTAAGATGGCCCAGAACGTCCCCCACACACACGCTGCAAAATCCGAACTGACCTTGGAAACCCTGGCCCAATGGACGCTGGAGCAGACCGGAAACCCGGAGTTGGCCCGCCGGATTGCCGATGCCAACACCGCCCGGCACGCCTTCGACCCGCTCAAGGCAAAAGCACCGGCAGTAATCGCCCAGGTGGCCGCGCAGGCCCGACACTGCGCGGTGGGATTCTCCGCCGGCAAGCTTCGCGTCCGCTGCGTCATTTTCGATTACGACGGTACCACAGCGGTTGACACGCAACCGGATTGGGGCTAGTGTGGCAGCGCATTCATGGTTGAGATCAGATGCCTGAGGACTGAAGACGGAAAAAGACAATCACCAAAAACCAAATGACAAATAAATCACAATAATCAAACTCAAAATTCCAAACCTTGTGGTCTTGGATATTGGTATTTGGAATTTATTTGAGATTTGTAATTTGTGAATTGTTTTCTTTTTAATGATTAGACGCCAGTATTTATCGTTTCCAGTTTATCCGAGCCAGGCGTAATAAAAGGATTCCCCTGTGGCCCCACCCGTAACCGTCATCGGCATGGGCGTCTCCCCGGACGACCTGACACGTCGGCAGCGATCAATCATCGAGGCCGCCGACATTCTCGTTGGCGGGAAACGGCTCCTCGCGCATTTCGACCATCTGGCCTGCCGGCGGCGTGTGGTCGACAGGGACCTTAAGGGAATGGGTGATTTTCTCCATCAGAAGATGCCCGACCACACCATCGTGGTGCTCACCTCCGGCGATCCTCTCTTTTTTGGCATCGGCGCGTTTCTGGTGCGCCGTCTGGGTGCCGAGCGGGTGCACATCCTGCCCAACGTCTCCACCGTGGCGGCCGGTTTCGCCCGTCTGGGCGAGCCCTGGCAGGACGTCCGCGTGGTGAGCATGCATGGCCGCAACCACACCGGCGAACTGCTGCGGCATTTGGCCGGCGGCGATACGGTGGCCATTTACACCGATCCGGCCCATGGCCCGGCTTGGCTGGCGGGCATCCTGGAGGAAAATGGCTTCTCCGACGTCAGCATGTGCGTTTTGGAGCGGCTGGGCTTGCAGGACGAACGGATCGTTCGGATCACGCCGGCGGAAGCGCGAACCATGACTTTTTCCGATCTCAATCTGGTGGTCCTGAAGCCCGATCCGGTTCGGCAGACCACCCCGGCCCTGTTTCCCGGCATGCCCGACGATCGCTTCGTCCATGAAAAGGGTCTGATCACCAAGGCCGAAGTCCGTGCGGTGAGCCTGTCGCGGCTGCGCCTGTTCGACCGGGCGGTCTTCTGGGACCTGGGCGCCGGCAGCGGTTCGGTCTCCATCGAAGCCGGGCTGACCATCACCCGGGGAGACATCTATACCGTGGAACAGAAAGCGTCGCGGATCCGGCACATCCGTGAAAACCGCTCCCGCTTCGGCATCGGCAACATGCAGGTCGTCCAGGCCCGCCTGCCCGCCGGCATGTCCGATCTGCCCGACCCGGACCGGGTGTTCATCGGCGGCGGCGGCAAGGCCCTGAGCGATATTATCCGCATGGCCGCCGACCGCCTGAAGCCGGCAGGCATCATCGTGATCAACACCGTCCTGATCGACAACCTCACTACGGCCATGTACGCCCTGGAAGGCCTCGGTTTTGACCTGGAAATGGTCCAGATCCAGATAAACCGGGCAACCGCCATGCCTTTCAGCCATCGTCTGGAAGCGGCCAACCCCGTCTGGATCATCACCGGCTGCCTGCCCTGACACCTAAAAAGAAAGCATTCATCGTGATTCACGCATCCCCCATACCTGATTCTGAAACCAACGCATTGAGCCCCATCATCTTCTGCGGCGCCGGCCCCGGCGATCCGGATCTAATCACGGTCAAGGGCCAGCAGGCACTGGCTGCGGCCGATCTGGTGGTCTATGCCGGCTCCCTGGTGCCCGAGGCCCTGCTCAAATGGACCCGGCCGGATTGCCGCCACCTGAGCAGTGCCGGCCTGCACCTGGATGAAATGATTTCGACCATGGCCGACGCCTGGCTGGCCGGTCAGAAAGTCGTTCGCCTGCACACCGGCGATCCTTCTCTCTTCGGGGCCATTTTCGAACAGATGGCCAAACTGTCGCGGCGCAACATTCCCTACACGGTGATCCCGGGTGTCACCGCCGCATTTGCCGCCGCTGCGGCCCTGGGCGTCGAATACACCCTGCCCGAGGTGTCACAGACCCTTATTCTCACCCGCCTGGCCGGACGGACGCCGGTGCCGGAAACCGAATCCCTGGCATCCCTTGCCGCCCACCGAGCCACCATGGCCATCTACTTGAGCATTTCCATGGTCGACGAGATGACGCGAATTCTCTCAAAGGCCTATGGTTCCGAAGGAGCCTGTGCAGTGGTTTACCGAGCCAGCCAGCCCGATCAGAAAATCCTCTGGACCACTACCGGGGAGTTGGCCGCAACCGTAAAAAAAGAGAAGATCACCCGGACCGCCCTGGTGGTCGTCGGACGCGTGCTGGATGTAAGCCTTTCGACCCTGGTCCACCACTCCAAGCTTTACGACCGCCATTTTGCCCACGGCTACCGTGAGGCTGAGGACCAGCAGTGAAGTCGGCCGCCCTTGAACGCACCGCCGTCTGGGCGCTGACCCCAAACGGGGTCCAACTGGCCCGGATTATCGCCGACGGGATACCCGGCTGCACCCTGTTTCTATCCCAGAAACTGGAAACGACCATCCCCGGCGCGGTGCGCTTTGCGCGGCTGAAAGATGAGGTGGGCCGGCAGTTCGCCGGGTTTTCCCGCCATATCTTCATCATGGCCACGGGCATCGTGGTGCGGAGCATCGCCACGGGTCTGGCCCACAAGACCACGGACCCGGCCGTGGTGGTCTGCGACGAGGCCGGACAGTTTGCTATCAGCCTGGTCTCCGGCCATATCGGCGGAGCCAACGCCCTGGCCCGGGAAGTGGCCCGGACCACTGGCGGACTGCCGGTGATCACCACTGCCACCGACGTCAACCAGGTGCCGGCCATCGACATCATCGCCGCGGAAAACAGACTGACCATCGAGAATCCCGATGCCATCAAATCAGTCAACATGGCCCTGATCACCGGCAACCCGATCTTCATTTACGACCCCTTGGGGATGGTGGCCCCCCGGCTGCCGCAAGACCAGGTGATCGCCTCTGCCGTGGATGCATTCGGCCGAAACGATGCCGGGATTTTCGTGGACCACATGTGCCTTGACCTGCCCCCCCATGTACTGGTATTGCGACCCGGGTCATTGGTGGCCGGTATGGGATGCAACCGGGGCACCGATGTTGAAGAGATGCGCGATCTGCTGGTGGAAACGTTCGTAACGAACGGTCTGGCCATCTCCAGCCTGCGCACGATAGCCACGGTGAACCTGAAGGCCGACGAGCCCGGACTGCTGGCCCTGGCCGAATCCCTGAACCTGCCATTAACGGTATTCACCCGTGACCGGCTCAAAGAGGTGGTGCAGGTGCCTACCCCGTCGACCATGGTTGAAAAACACATAGGAGTCAAAAGCGTATGCGAAGCCGCAGCCCTGCTGGCGACACACCGGGGGCGACTGATCGTTCCCAAACAAAAGACGGCCAACGTCACCGTGGCGGTGGCCGCCGACACCTGTATATCGTCGGCATCGGACCCGGTGGACCGCAGCACCTGAGCCGACGCGCCGCCCGGGTGCTTGAAACCGTCGACGCCGTTGCCGGGTACACCACTTACATCGACCTGATCCGGCCGTTGATCGAAGGCAAGCAGATCGTCAGTACGGCCATGAAAAAAGAGGTGGACCGGGTATCGGCAGCCCTTGACCTGGCCCTGTCCGGCACCGCCTGTGCCGTGATCTCCAGCGGAGACCCGGGAGTTTATGCCATGGCCGGGCTGGTGCTGGAAATGTGTCGGGAACGGGCCATTGCCATCGGCAGTTCCGAAAGTGCAGAAGATCCGGACCGACTGCTTGTCGAGGTGGTGCCCGGCATCCCCGCGCTTTGCTCCGGCGCATCGCTTCTGGGGGCACCGTTGACCCACGATTTTGCCGCCATATCCCTGAGCGATCTGCTCACGCCCTGGGAGACTATCGAAGCCCGGCTGGACGCGGCGGCCAGGGCCGATTTTGTGATTGTGATCTACAACCCGAAAAGCCGGCGCCGGGCCGAGCACCTGGCCCTCGCCCAACAGATCATCCTCGGGCACCGTGACCCGGCCACACCGGTGGGAATCGTCACCGGCGCCATGCGTGAGAACCAGCGGGTCACGCTCACCACGCTGGCGGATCTTCACCGGGCCGATGTGGATATGCAGACCACTGTGTTTGTGGGCAATTCGAGCACCTTTAATTATGATGGGTTTATGGTTACGCCGCGGGGTTATGCGGGCAAATATGATATCGGAAATAAATGATGGCCCTTAAAAAAGGTTATACGCAAATCTATACGGGAGACGGCAAGGGCAAGACCACGGCGGCCTTAGGGTTGGCCCTGCGGGCCGCCGGTGCAGGCCTGAAGGTCTACATCGCCCAGTTCATCAAATCCGGCGATTACAGCGAAATCAAGGCCCTCTCGCACCTTGCGGACCACATCACCGTGGAGCAGTTCGGGCTGGGCCGGTTCATCAAGGGAAAGCCGTCGCCGGAAGATCGGGCCGCCGGCCAAAAGGGTCTGGAAGCCATTCGCAGTGCCCTCATTTCGGGCAATTACCAGGTGGTGATCATGGAAGAGGGCAACGTGGCGGCCATGTGCGGACTGTTCCCGGTTGAAGAGATTCTGGCGATCATGACCCAAAAGCCCGGCGATGTGGAACTGGTGATCACCGGCCGGGGAGCGGACACACGCGTCATCGACAAGGCCGATCTGGTGACGGAAATGAGAGCCGTCAAGCACTATTACCAGGATGGGGTGGCCGCCCGGACCGGGATTGAAAAATAACAGCGCTTTAAGTATTACGTTAAAGGTGCAACGTCGTTGGTACTTCCCGATCAATCAAGAAATCGACCTTACCCCTCCCCGGCCCCCTGCCTCGCCGTGATGGGCACCGGCTCCGACGTGGGCAAGAGCGTCATCGCCGCCGCCCTGTGCCGCATTTTTGCGGACCGGGGGTTGCGGGTGGCGCCCTACAAGTCGCAGAACATGTCCAACAATTCCGGGGTGACCCCGGAGGGGCTGGAGATGGGCCGGGCTCAGATCGTCCAGGCCGAGGCTGCCGGCATCGTCCCCCACGTGGACATGAACCCCATCCTGCTCAAACCCACCAGCGACGTGGGCTCGCAGGTGGTGCTCCTGGGCGAGGCCATCGGCAACCAGACGGCCATGGATTATCACCAGAAAAAGGCACGTCTGGTGCAGACCGCCAACGCCGCCCTTGACCGTCTGCGATCGACATACGACCTGGTGGTGATGGAAGGCGCCGGCTCCTGTGCCGAAGTGAACCTCATGGCCCACGATATCGTCAATCTTCCCATGGCCGAATACGCCGAGGCACCGGTAATCCTGGTGGGAGACATCCACCGCGGCGGCATCTTCGCCCAGTTGGTGGGTACCCTGGACTGCCTTCCCCGACACTTCCGCAACCGGGTGGCCGGATTCATCATCAATCGGTTCAGGGGAGATCTGCGGCTCTTCGCGGACGGGGTGCAGTGGATCGAAGCGAGAACCGGGCTGCCGGTTTTCGGCGTGGTGCCCTGGTATGACCACATCCGCATCGACCCCGAAGATTCGGTGGTCATCGAACGCCCCAGAGCAATTGCGGTGAATGCGGATGGAAAACCCGCGGTGGCGGTGATCCGCATCCCCCATATTTCCAACTTCAGCGATTTCGATCCGCTGCGGGGGGTGACGGGCCTGACGGTTCACTTTTTGGAAACGCCCCAGGATCTAAGCGCCTTTTCCGCCGTGATCCTGCCGGGATCCAAAAACACCCGCTTCGACCTGGCGTGGCTGAAAACCAGCGGCTGGACATCCCGCATCGCCGACTTCAACGCCGGCGGCGGCCGCATCACCGGCATCTGCGGGGGCTATCAGATGATGGGAAGCCGGGTCCACGATCCGAACGGCCTGGAAGGCGAACCGGGAGCGACCGCCGGCCTGGGCCTGCTGCCGGTGGAAACCGTGCTCCAGGCACCCAAGACCACGACCCTCAGCCGGTTTTCCTGGGACGGGATGGAAGGGACCGGTTATGAGATCCATATGGGCCAGACCCGGTTACACGGAGGAAAGCCCCTGCTGGTGGTCCATGAAAGAAACGGCGAGGCCCGAAGTGACGCCGACGGGTGTAAGGTTGACCATGGGCGGATCATCGGCACCTACATGCACGGCCTGTTCGACACCCCGGCAATGATCACCCAATGGCTGAATGCGGCGGGGATTACCGGCATCGACGTACCGGCCGTCGGCGGCCTGGAGGCCAAAATGCAGCAGTATGCCCTGTTGGCCGATCATGTCCGCTGCCATGTGGACATGGAACGGATTAGCACTCTGGTAAAGATCAAAAATAAAAAACAAATAAATCACAATAACCAAAAATCAAATTCCAAATAAATCACAATGACTAAAACCTCAAATTCCAAATCATCGGTTTATTTCTTATTTGAGATTTGGAGATTGGTTTTTGGAGTTTACTTGAAATTTGGTGCTTGTTATTTGTTGATTCCGGTCTATCAGGGTTAACATCTTCACATTTAGCATTTCATGGACCGGTAGACCTGCTGAAGCGGACGTCTTGGAAAAAATGACCAACACCGACAAAATAATGGTTCTGGGCGGCTGCCGCAGCGGAAAAAGCAGCCACGCCCTGCAGTTGGCCGAAGGCATGGGTCCACGCCGGGTGTTCGTGGCCACCTGTGTACCCCATGACGACGAGATGCAGGCCCGGGTCGACCGTCACCGGCGCGAGCGCAGCGACACCTGGCGTACCTTGGAAATCCCCGTCAATCTGGCAGACGCCATCCGCGCCCACAGCCCGGCGGCGGAGGTGATGCTGGTGGACTGCCTGACGCTGTGGCTCAACAACCTGCTCACGCAGACCCAGGACCCCCCACAGATTCGGCGACAAATCGACGATCTGGCCGAGGCCGTGAAAACGGCCCCCCACGCGGTGATACTCGTCTCCAACGAGGTGGGTGCCGGCATCGTCCCGGAAAACCGCCTGGCCCGGCTCTACCGTGACCTGGCCGGCTGGACCAACCAGGCCGTCGCCGCCGCCTGTGACCGCGTGGTCTGGACCATCGCCGGCATCCCCGTGACCATCAAACCCCCTTTTCAGAACCCGGCCCCATGAACGCATTCATCGCCTCGCTGCAGTTCATCAGCGCAATTCCCCTGGGACGACCCAGACCGTTCGATCCCAGAGGGATCATCGTCCATTTTCCATTGGCCGGACTGGCCATCGGCCTGATTCTGGCCCTGTTCGACCTGATCGCCTCGGCCGTCTGGCCGCCTGTCGTGGCCGGGGCGCTGGATGTGGCGCTGCTGGCGGCCGTCACCGGTGCCTTTCATCTGGACGGTCTGGCGGACACGGCGGATGGCCTGTACGGCCAGCGTGAACGGGAAAAAGCCCTGGCCATCATGAAGGACAGCCGGGTCGGCGCCATGGGATTGGTGGTTGTGGCCTGCGTGCTGCTCGTTAAAGCCGCGGCCGTGGGGAGTATCACCCACGGACGGTTTCTGGCGCTGATGATCGTTCCGGCCTATGCCCGTTCGGCCATGATGGTGGGCATACGCGTTCTGCCCTATGCGCGGGGAAGGGAGGGCACCGGCAGTGCTTTTTTTAAAACGCCCTTGTCCGCGGTGGACTTTAAATACGTTGCCGCACCGGTCATCCTCTCCTTGTTTCTGGGATGGCGGGGACTCCTGCTGAACCTGGTTTTCGCAGCCGCTACCGCTGCCCTAATCTTCATCTACCGCAAAAAACTGGGCGGCGTCACCGGGGACCTGCTTGGCGCCATGACCGAGATCCTGGAGGCGGTTCTGTTTCTGGCGGTGTGCGTGGGAGGCGTCCCATGATCGGCGGACACGGGGGCAACATCTACCAACTGGCCCAGCGGCTGAAATGCCGGCCATCGGACATCAGCGACATGAGCGCCAACGTCAATCCCCTTGGCCCTATACCGGCGTTGCTCGAGCATTTACAGGCGGGTATATCGGCCATCGCAGCCCTGCCCGAAGTGGATGCCAGCGGCATCGTGAACGCCTTTTCGCGGTTTTACGACATCGATCCCCGGCAGGTGATGGCGGGCAACGGCACGACCGAGCTCATTTACCTGATTCCCCGGGCCTTGGGTGTGAAAAAGGCCCTGGTGGTGGGTCCCACCTATTCCGACTACCGGGATGCCTGCACCATGAATCAGGTGGCCTGCGACCATCTGATCTGCCGGGAGGAAGACGATTTCGTGCCGGATATGCAGGCCATCCGGAACACGGCAACGCCGGCTGACCTGGTCTTTTTGTGCAATCCCAACAATCCCACGGGCGCCCTGGTAGCCCGGCCGGATGTCGACGCCCTGTGCCGGTCCATGCCCGACACGGTCTTCGTGGTCGACGAATCCTATCTGCCCTTTGCGCCGGCGCCGGCAGATGCCACCATGATCGGCTCGGACCTGCCCAATGTCATGGTGCTCAACTCCATGTCCAAAGCCTTTCGGATCCCGGGACTGCGCATCGGCTTCGTCAAGGCACCGGGGCCGCTGATGCAGACCCTTGTTCCCCTGGCCCTGCCCTGGTCGGTTAACAGCCTGGCCCAGGCGGCCGTGCAATGGCTCATGGACCGTCCCGAACGGGTCGAGCCCTTTCTTTCATCCACCAGAAATATGTTAGAAAAAGAGAAAAGGCGAATAGAAGAATGTATCCATAAGAAGACTGGCGCCCGGTGCTTCCCCTCGGCCGCCTCCTTTGTTCTCATCCGGCTGCCCGATGGACTGAACGCGCAGACGGTGTGGCGGCACATGGCCGACAACCGCATCCTGATCCGCGACTGTGCGAACTTTACCGGTCTGTCCGAGGCGTTTATCCGCATCTCCCTGAAAAGCGAAACGGAGAATCGCCGGGCGACCGAGCTGCTGGTCCAACTGTGTCGCGACCACGCCAACCCGGGACGCCGCCATGCCCACTGAAGGTTTGGCCCTGGCCCTGACCCTGGCCGTGACCCTGGACATGCTGCTGGGCGATCCGCTGTGGCTGCCCCACCCGGTGCGATGGATGGGCAGGGCCATCGCCTGGCTGGAGCCTCGATTTCGGAGGCTGACCCTGAAACCGCTGCTTTCCGGTGCGCTCATGGCGACGCTGCTGGTCGTATCCGTGTGGCTCATCTGCCTGCTGCTGGTCTGGTTCGCCGCAGCCGTTCACCCCGCCGCCGGGATCCTGGTTCAGGCCGTGATGATATACGTCTGCATCTCCGCCCGCAGCCTGGCCGACGCCGCCCTGGCCGTGGGCGACGCACTTGGCCAATCGGGTCTTGGCGCCGCAAGGCGAGCGGTTTCCATGATTGTGGGCCGGGAGGCGGACCGGCTGGATGAAAGGGGTGTAACGCGTGCCGCCGTAGAGACCGTGGCCGAAAACCTGGTAGACGGGATCGTCTCCCCGCTGTTCTTCGCCGTTCTGGGCGGTGCCCCCCTGGCCATGGCCTACAAAATGGTCAACACCCTGGACTCCATGGTCGGGTACAAGAACGATCACTACCTGCTGTTCGGCCGCTTCGCCGCTCGCATGGACGATGTGTTTAATTTCATCCCAGCACGCCTGGCCGTACCCTTCATCGCCCTGGCCGCACAATTGCTGAATGGACGCGGGCGGGCGGCAATGGACACTGCCTGCCGGGACGGACGCGCCCACGCCAGTCCCAATGCCGGATACCCGGAAGCCGCCTTCGCCGGCGCCCTGGGATTGTGGATGGGGGGCCCCAACCATTACCATGGCCGGCTGGTGGAAAAGCCCATTATCGGCGTGGGATTCGCCGACGCCAGACCGGCCCACATCCGGCAGGCCTGCCGGCTGATGCTGACCACCGCACTCCTGGTCTTTATGGTGGCGGCAATAACCGTGCTGCTCCTACCGATGCCATTTTAGTATCTAAGCCCTGGAATTCGAATTTTCATCTCAGAAAATAAAAGATAAACGACAATACCCAAAAGCCAAATATCAAATAAATCACAATGACTAAAATTCCAAATTCCAATGCTTCGGTTTGTATCTTTTTTGAGATTGGGATATCGCTGTTTGGAATTTATTTGGGATTTGATGCTTGTGGCTTGTTATTTCCAGTTCATCCCGGTTAAACAATCCATGGCGGACAAAAAAAAAACAATAGCGTCTTTTCCACCCCTGGCAACCGTTTGCAAAAACCGGTTGCCCTTCTCACTGGCCTGCCCTTCATTCGTCTACCCGGCGGGCTACCTGGACAACGTCCGCCACCTGGCCCCGTTTGTAGATGAAATTGAACTGCTCTTTTTCGAAAGCCGTTTTAGGGACAGCCTGCCGTCCGCCTCGTTGATCCGGGACCTGGTTCAGCAGGCCCGTTCAGGCCAGATCACCTATAACGTGCATCTGCCCACGGACATTTATCTGGGGCATCGGGACGCCGCTGTTCGCCAAACGGCGGTGAACGTGTTAAGGCAATTGATTGACCGCTGCGCGCCGCTGAACCCCACCACCTTTACCCTGCACCTGATCCGAGAGCCTTCCGAGCCGGACCATCGGCGCTGGCAGGCCAATTCGGCGGCATCCCTGGAAGCGGTCCTGGCGGCCGGGGTTCCCAGCCGTCGGATCAGTGTGGAAAACCTGGACGGCGACGTTGAACATGTCGCACCCGTCATCGAGGATCTGGACCTTTCCGTGTGCATGGACATGGGCCATCTCATGGCCCACGAGGTTGACCTGACGACTTTTTTCGACCGCTGGAAAAAACGGATCAGCATTGCCCACCTGCACGGGGTGGATGGCGTGCAGGACCATTTGCCGCTGAACCGGCTGTCGCCGGCGCACATGGAAGAGGTGATGGGTGTATTGAAACGATTCAGCGGCGTGGTTTCCCTCGAGGTCTTTTCAGCCCCGGCGCTGAATGCCTCGATGGCGCACCTGCTTGATCAGTGGTTCAGACCGAAGGCGGAAAACGTTTAGTCCGCAATGAATGCTGCAGTTTGTGCGCAAGATAGCTGAGCTTGAGGCGAAGCCATGCTCTCGAATGCTGGAATCTGGCTCATAAATTCGCTACTCGAAATGTGAACCTTGATCGATGAACTCAAAATCAAACCAAGTGGAACTGCTGGCCCCGGCCGGCACACCGGAAAAACTGGAAATAGCGATTCACTACGGCGCTGACGCCGTCTATCTGGCCGGCAGGGACTTCAGCCTGAGAAATTTTTCCGCCAACTTCTCACTGGCGGACATGCAGGCCGCCCGCCGCCTGACCCGTGAACATGGCGTGCGAATGTACGTGGCCGTGAACATCTACTCAAGGGACAGCGAAGCACAGGCCATTGCCGATTACCTGGCATCCCTGGAATCCGTCGCACCGGACGCCCTGATCGTCGCCGATCCGGCGATTTTCATGCAGGCCCGGCGGCTGCTCCCCCGCGTCCCCATTCACGTAAGCACCCAGGCCAACACCACCAACACCGGTACCGCCCGCTTCTGGCGGGATCTGGGCGCCACCCGCGTCAACGGGGCCCGCGAACTGACCCTGGAGGAAATCCGCGAGATGAGCGCTAAAAGCGGCCTCGAGGTGGAGGCCTTTGTTCACGGTGCCATGTGCATCGCTTACTCGGGACGCTGCCTGTTGTCCAGTTACATGAAAAAACGGGAGAGCAACCGCGGCATGTGCTGCCAGCCCTGCCGGTTCCACTACACGCTGATGGAACAGACCCGCCCCGGCCAACACTTCCCCATCGCCGAAGACCCCCGGGGAGCTTATGTTTTCAATTCCCGGGACCTGTGCATGATCGAGCATCTGCCGGCCTTGATCGACGCCGGCATCTGCTCACTCAAGATCGAAGGCCGCATGAAAAGCATCCACTACCTGGCCGGCGTGGTAAAGGTCTACCGGGAAGCCATCGATGCCTGGTATCGTGATCCTGACGCCTATCGGGTCCAGGAGCACTGGCTGGCCGAACTGTCCGCCATCAGCCACCGGGGCTACTGCACCGGATTTTACTTCGGCGATCCGGACCAGACAGCGGCCAACCTGGATGACGTCATCCTTCCCGGCTATCGATTTGTGGCCAAGGTGCTCGAAAGGACCCCTGACGGAGGGGCCCGGGTGCTGGTGAAGAACAAAATCGTTTCAGGCGATGCGGTGGACATTCTTTGCCCCGGCGGCCCCACCCGGGAAGATACGATTCAGCGCCTCGTGGATGATCACGGAATTACGCAATCATTGGCCCAACCCGGTGCCACGGTAACCCTTTACCTCGGCCTGCCGCCCAGGCGGTTGGATCTGATCCGACGCCGCGAACAGCGGGTCGCCGCTGCGGCGCCGTGCTCGTCGCCGCCGGCGTAAGCATGGTACTTTTAGATGTCCTTGACCCTGCCCTCAACGTATCGCCGACGGGACGGTCTTCAGCTGGCAATAACAAGAACAAGGTGATGAAGATATCATGAGACAGATCGTAATTACAAAATATGGCGGTCCAGATGTATTGGAAATTCAAGAAAGAAAGGATCCAACACCTTCTGCTGGAGAAGTTCTCATCAAGGTTAAAGCGATTGGCGTCAACTTTGCCGACATTCTCGCAAGAAAGGGACTCTACCCGGATGCGCCAAAGCCTCCTTGTGTCGTTGGGTATGAAGTATCCGGAACTGCAGAAACCGCCGGTCCGGGAGTCGATTCTTCAATCCTCGGCAAATCGGTCGTCGCCCTGACCCGATTCGATGGATACGCGGACAGGGTTTGTGTTCCAGAAAAGGCCGTTTTTACCATTCCCGAATCTCTTGATTTTGAACACGCTGCCGCCATACCGTTGAACTATCTGACGGCATATCAGCTTTTATATGTCATGGGCGGTCTGAAAAAGGGGGAATCGGTGCTCATTCATAATGCAGGCGGTGGCGTGGGTTTGGCCGCATTGGATATTTCATTGCACCTTGAAGCCACGACCTATGGCACGTCCAGCGTCGGAAAGCATTCCTTTTTGATGGAAAGGGGGTTAAATTATCCCATCGATTATCGCAACCAGGATTTTCTTTCCAGCATCATGAGCCTCACCGACGGGAAAGGGGTAGAGATGGTTCTCGATCCGATCGGCGGGAACAACTGGAAAAAGAGCTATAAGGCGCTTCGATCGACGGGACGGCTGGGACTGTTTGGTGTGTCGACGGTCACGGATTCAACCATGGGACGGTTGTTCCAGTTTGTCAAGCTGGTTGCACAGACGCCTCGGTACAACCCGTTGCGGTTGATGAATGCGAATAAAAGCGTATTTGGCGTCAATCTTGGCCACATGTGGCACGAAATGGACAAACTAAGCGGATGGATGCAGGAAATTCTGCAAGGCGTGGAGCAAGGGTGGGTTCGGCCCCATGTAGACAGAACCTTTGCGTTGGAACAGGCCGGTGAGGCACATGCATATATTGAAGCACGGAAAAACATCGGCAAAGTTGTTTTAGTTACTGGCGGTTGATGCTGTATCGCATATTTGGGTTGTTCAAGGCCATGGGATGATGGCTCGACGAAAGTCGAAACCCTTTTTTTCTATCGCTGCCTATTTCCGGAGGAGGATAAAGATGCCGCGTAATTTCGCTCGGGGTCCATCGTCGGCTTGCTGGAATTGGATCTTAATCCTGTTCGCCCTTATGTTGACTTATGTCATGCAACCATCAGCCCAAAGCACTGCATTCGAAGCATCTCCCGAAACGGTTCCTGACCCAGGGCAACCCAACGGCGTCATCCGGCTGGCCATTCCGGAACTTGAGGGCACCTATCTATACCGGTTTTCGGTGCTAAAATTCAATGAGGCCTTCGCGCGGCTGGGATATGGATTCGAGTTGCATGCGTTTCCCTCCGAAAGAGCGTTGGCCGAATCCAATGCGGGACGCATGGACGGAGAGGCCGGAAGAATTCAATTCGATGCCGCCCTGGCAGCCACGTATCCCAATCTGGTCGAGGTCAACGAACCCACCTTCTTTGTAACCATTGGCGCTTATGCGGCCGATGCGTCCATCCGTTTGAACGGGTGGACGGACCTTGCGGACAAACAGCTTGTCATCGGCTATCCCCGTGGCATCAAAGTCACGGAAAGAAGGTTGGTGGGCCATGTGGACACCAAGTATCTCCAGGGTGTAAACAATATTCGACAAGGTCTTAAGATGTTGCGGATCGGTCGGATCGATGTGCTGGTTGGGCTCAAGACCTCCGTGGAAAGTGTGTTGGGTGAAGCGGCGTTCGTAGATTCAGGGATTGTCTCGGCCGGAATCATGGAGGTGGTTCCGGTATTTCCCTATCTGCATAAAAAACATTACGCGCTGGCTCCCCGACTGGCCGCCGTTCTGAAAGCCATGAAGAAAGACGGCACCTTGGATCGATTGGCCGAAGAAGCCAAACGGTCCATTAAACCGGCCGACGATCTAAAATAGGAAATGACGGCCTGCCAATAGAGATTGAACCGACGACAATGGCTCCCACCTGAAACGCTGATTGACACCGTTCAGGCTTCGAAATTGATGTGAAAAAGACAATTAGCGGTCTACCAGCACCCCGTTTTCTGTGTAAGGTTGATAATTGACTTGCTTTTTTTCTTTTGCATGATATGAGATGCAGATTATATAGGTTCGCCGGTGTTGGCGGCCTGGTTTCTTTCTAAGGGATCGATCCATTTGTCAAAGTGGCGCCTGAAGTCTGAAGCAATGATTAAAATTTTTTTTCGTAGGAGGATGTTAGCATGGCAAATGGCATCGTTAAGTGGTTCAATGACAGCAAGGGGTTTGGTTTTATTGAGCAGGAAGACGGTCCTGATGTTTTCGTTCATCATTCGGCAATCAATGCCACCGGATTCAAATCTCTCAACGAAGGCGACCGGGTTACCTTTGACATCGAACAGGGCCCCAAGGGTCCTGCAGCGGCCAATGTGACCGTGGTCTAACCCTTCGTTTTCCAATTTAAAAGGGGACGCCTTCAGAATGTTGAAGGCGTCCCCTTTTTTTGTCTTTGTGGGCATCCGTCGCTCGACCCCCTTGTCTCCCGGAAAAAAGGGAATTACGTTTACGGTAGGATAACAGCAGGAAGATGGACCCTGAATGACAAGCCAAAGGCGTTGAAATGAGAAACAATCGCCCGATTGAACTGGCGGCGCTTGCCGGTTTGCTGCTGGCCGGGGGTTTCCTGTTCGTATGGATGATCGTATTATCGGATGCGGTCCCCGCGGAATATCGAAGCACCTCACCCGGGTTCGGCTGGAGTTGGGATTTCGATTACGAGGATGCCATGCGGGATGCCGGCAGGCTGGAGGCGGCCCCATGGCCGTGGCCGGCAAAGGCGACCGGCAATCGCTTCGTGCTTCCACTGAACCAACCGCTGTTGTCCGAAGGCCTGGAGATCACCTACCGAGGAATGAAGGAACCCGATGGCTTCGGATTGGATATGGTTATCCAGCGCCTGGATTCCAGCGTCACCTACCCGCTGAATTTGGTTGTGATGGAGGCAAGGCGCGGCTTTACGTTAGCCGATCGCCACTTTACGCTGGAACAAATCACTCCGCTTTACCTTCGACTGCGCGCATCCGACCAGTGATGGGAGCGCCAACTGACGTTCAGCCAAGCCATTGTGAATGTTACTTCGTGGATGCACTGGTTTTGACACGAGCCAAATTGTTGGCCTTATTTCAAAGCATCCCAATTCGCCTGAACCACATGACATACAAAACTTACCAAATGCAATCGCAACCCGATCGGCTTTCTGACCGACCACAACATCTTGAGCACTACCGTATTCAAGGCACCCGCCATGTGTTGGCACCCATTAAAAGGCTCCTGTCAACAAAAAACACCACGCCATCGCAAGTAACATGTAGGTTTTGCAAGAGCAGATAGATTCAGTTCTTATGATCTATCCTGTACCGATACATTTCACGTTATTCTCATCAGAAGCAAGCGCGCTTTTCAAACACCGGCCGGCAAGGCCTTAAGGTAGTTCATGCAGAAGTTGTCCAACCGGCCAGCGCCCGGCCGTGATGATGTTGGCCACCATCTTTTGGTTTAGCGAGTTCATGATCGCAGTGTCCAGACCCTTGGAAATCGCCACGGTCATGATGGTCTGGTTCAAAACCTGTTCGCCGGCAGCCTTATCAGATTCGGACGCCGCAGGCCGTGTGAATTCCCGAAAAGGCGGCCATGATCCTCGAAGCCAGCCAGTGGCTAATGACCACCCATTGGACAGGAACTTTTGGTTTTGTCAAACGACAACTTTCTT
>CAVPJR010000035.1:0-22164 GCA_963705435.1 uncultured delta proteobacterium
AAAAGAACAGACCAATCAGCGGCCCCGAAAACGCCTGGACCAGCAAGCTTGATTGAAACGATGTCTTTTATACCCTAAATTTAATTTTTTCAAGCAAAATTTGTCTGACCCCTGAAAATTTATAAGGATCCACCGTTTACCGATAAATGTCCAGCGGCTTTGCCATCTGCACGGTCTCTTGGCATGGGCGGCATGTTCGCTTGGCGACCGGCGCTATGGTGGGTGTGCTCGGCGCGATCGGGTAACCCATTTAACCGCGTGGCCTGAAACCATAGTAAATAAAACAATTTCATAGACATATAATCATGCGTGCAGCCTTTTGCCAGTGAAGCAGGCCAGTTTTTTTTCTGTTCCAATTAAAGTCACCCGTTGAATGCACGATATGAATTAACAGCAGCTGTATTCATCTCAGCTTGACAAAAACGACGTCCAATGTATAAGGACGCAACAAACATGCGGTTTTGCATCGGCACGCATGGTTCTACAACCATTAAATACCATTGCTAAAAAAGGACCGCCCATTGTCTTTATTCTACAAGAGACCCATTGTCAGTTTGGCCCTGATTCTTTTGCTTGGATGTGCACATCAACCCGCCAAGGAAAATACGCAAGTCACGACCGCCCCCTCTCCATCGCCGGCCGTTGAAGCTCCCGACACCGAGTCTGATGTAATCACGCCCGTTTTAGGGTCACAGCCGGTCACGATCCCCATCGACAGCGATGATTCTCAAACAACATCCGAGCTAGCCGACCAATCGACTGCGGCCGCTTCTACCGTGGAGATACCCACAGACGAAGCTGATGACGGTGATGTGGCGGCCGTCGAAACCATTTCGGCGCCCCCAGGCACCCAGCAGCAATTGGATGAAGCCCTGGATTTTTGCGAGGCCGCCCAGGCATTCTGGCAAAACGGTGAGTTGGAAAGTGCCTTGGAGGCGTTGGACAAGGCCTACTCGTTGATCCTGACCGTCGAGCCGGACGACCCGGCCAAATTGGTTCAACAAAAGGAAGACCTGCGGTTTCTCATCTCCAAACGAATCCTCGAAATCTACGCATCCAGAAATATTGTGGTCAATGGCAACCACAATGCCATTCCCCGTGAACTCAACACGAACATACAAAAAGAGATCAACCTGTTCACCCGAGGGCCGGAAAAAAGCTTTTTTATCGAGTCCTATAAGCGTTCCGGCAGATACCGGCCCATGATCCTTGAAAAGTTGGAAGCCGCCGGTCTACCCGCCGAACTGTCCTGGCTGCCGTTGATCGAGAGCGGATTCAAGGTCAAGGCACTGTCCAGTGCCCGTGCACTGGGTTTGTGGCAGTTCATCCCTTCAACCGGCTACAAGTTCGGCCTGAAAAGGGACCAGTATATCGATGAGCGCATCGATTTTGAAAAAGCCAGCGACGCGGCCATCGCCTACCTCAAGGAACTCCACAGCATATTCGGGGACTGGTCGACCGTACTGGCAGCGTACAACTGCGGAGAAGGACGGGTCCTGCGAGTGATTCGGACCCAGAACATCAATTATTTGGATGATTTCTGGGATCTTTATGGCCGGTTACCCTTCGAGACGGCCCGCTATGTGCCCCGCTTTCTGGCGGCGCTGCACGTCATCGAAAACCTGGAAAAATATGGGATGGCGGATATCGATGTCTATCCGGCGCTGGCTTTCGATAGGGTTGATGTTGATCGTCAGATCCACCTGAAGGATCTGGCACCCCCCTTAGGGACCCCATTCGACACGCTCAAGGATCTGAATCCCGAGCTTCGCTACAGTGTTTTACCCCCCACCACCTATTCGCTGAGGGTGCCGGTGGGGAAAAAAGACCTGCTGCTGGCGTCGATAGACCAGGTGCCGGTGTCGTCTCCCCCGCGCCCCGCGTTTGTTTATCACCGGGTCAGGAAGGGGGAAACCCTGTCCACGATTGCCCGGCGGTATCATACCAGTGTAAAAAACATCATGTGGGCCAACAACTTAAGGCGATCCAGCTATATCGTCGCGGGCAAAAAACTGAAAATTCCCCAGCGTGGCATGGTCGTGACGCGTGCGCGTGCAGTCGCGCCGTCACACGACGCGTGGAATCAAAAACACGTGGTGAAAAGCGGCGACTCCCTGTGGATTATCGCCAAGCGCTATGGTACGACGACCCAACAAATTCAGGAGATGAATGCCCTCTCGACGACCCGGCTGAAAATCAACCAGGTGTTGAAGGTCCCCTCACAGGAGAGTTCACCCACCCAGCCGGCCAAAGGCTCGGGTAATTATTATGTGCAGCGGGGTGACAGCCCGTACATCATCGCCCGGAAATATAACATGTCACTGAATCAATTTTTAAAAATCAACAACCTGACCCCCCGGAGCACCATCTACCCGGGTCAGTCGGTACGCATCGAGTGACAATCAAATTTTTGCCCCCGTAGCTCAGGGGATAGAGCATCGGATTCCTAATCCGTGCGCCGCGTGTTCGAATCACGCCGGGGGCACCAATTGCGAAGGTTTGGCGATAATCGCCGAACCTTTTTTACAGCTGAATATGGGAACGTTGAACCCCGCCCCTCCTCCGGATGCCGTTTACCTGTGCCAGATAAGCCCCTCTGTCTCCTGCGGGGCCTGCTGCGGGCTGTACAATCTCGCTGATCCTTCCCGTGAAAACCTGGAAGCCATGCTGATGCGACGCACACGAAGGTTTGCCGCAGTGCCGCGTACGGTGGCCGGCATCGATGCCTTCAAGGCCAGCATCGAGGGCACCGAACCTCGGAAAAGGCCTTTTCCGGATTTTCACCACTGCGCTTTCCTGGGAATGTTCGAGGACGCAGGCCGGCGGGTGGGCTGCCTGCTGCACCCGCTTGCCAGGGGCAACGGCGGGGTGGACTGGCGCGGCTTGAGCTACTATGGGGGCATGGCCTGCCGAACTTACTTCTGTCCCAGTGTCCGGCACCTGCCGGTGCGGTGGCTGACCGCCGTCCGTCAGAGTATGGACCACTGGTACCTGCATGGCCTGGTCGTTACTGAGCGGCGACTGCTGGCAGCCTTGTTTACCGAACTGGAAAACCGGATGGGCCGGATGATCGATACCGCCGACTTTTCAGAGCCCGTTCGTGCGGCCGCGCTGTTGAAGACGCTGACCACTCTGAAACTGAACTGGCCTTACCGCCGCCGGGGTGCACCGGGTGTATGCAACTATTTCTTCGAAGACGGGCTTTATCCACGTCCGGCAGTGAACAGAAGAACCAAAACCATCCCCGCATCCCGCTTCGAAGAACTGTTTCAGGAACTCGACTCCGGGTTTTCATCCGTAGGTCATATCAAAGATGCCGAAGCAACGATCGAGGGTCTTCTGGTTGCACTGGAGATGACGTGGAAAAGCAAATAGTCGAGTTTTCCGATCAGTTTTCCGATCAAAAGCAAAACAAGGGCCGATATGCCGCCTGGACGATAGGCATACCGGCCCGATTCACGCTACCCAAACGATGAGCCTGTCTTAGACTATCTTGCCGATGGGCGTGAAATCCATACCGAAAGCCTCGGCGACGGCCTGGTAGGTGACCTTGCCGTCGATCACGTTGGCCCCCAGCCGGATCTCTTCGTTCTCCTGCATGGCCTTTTTCCAGCCTTTGTTGGCGATCTGGACCGCATAGGGCAAGGTGGCGTTGGTCAGGGCCAGGGTCGAGGTTTTGGCCACCGCCCCGGGCATGTTGGCCACACAGTAGTGGATCACCCCGTCGATCACATAGGTCGGCTTGCCGTGGGTGGTGGCCTTGGAGGTCTCGAAACAGCCCCCCTGGTCGATGGCCACGTCCACCAGCACACTGCCCTTTTTCATGGTTCCCAGCATCTCGCGAGTCACCAGACGCGGGGCCTTGGCCCCGGGGATCAGCACCGCACCCACCACCACGTCGGCCAACTGGACCAGCTTGCGGATCGCCGCCGGACTGGACATCAAGGTGAAGCAGTTGGCCGGCATCACGTCGCTCAGGTAGCGCAGCCGGTCCAGGTTCATGTCCAAAAGGTAGACCTTGGCCCCCAGCCCGCAGGCCATCTTGGCCGCGTTGACCCCCACCACGCCGCCGCCGATCACCACCACCGTGCCCGGGTCCACCCCGGGAACGCCGCCCAGCAGCACCCCGTGGCCGCCCTGGGCCATCTCCAGGTACTTGGCCCCCTGCTGGATGGCCATGCGCCCGGCCACTTCGCTCATGGGGGTCAACAAGGGCAGGCTGCCGTCGGCCTTCTGGATCGTCTCGTAGGCGATGCTCACGGACTTGCTCTTGATCAGGGCGCGGGTCTGGGTCTCGTCGGCGGCCAGGTGCAGGTAGGTGAAGACGATCTGGCCCGGCCGGATCAGGTCGTACTCGGGCGGCAGGGGTTCTTTGACATGCATGACCATGTCCGCCGCATCGAAGATCTCCTTGGGCGTGTCGATCATCCGGGCCCCGGCCTTGACGTAGGCCTCGTCGGCGAAACCGCTGCCGGCACCGGCGCTTTTCTCGACCAGCATCTCATGCCCGTTCATTTTCATGATTTCAACGCCCGCCGGGGTCATGCATACGCGGTTCTCTTCCGTCTTGATCTCTTTGAGTATTCCGACTTTCATGGTTCCTCCCGATCCATTCAGTTTAAGAAAATGGTGGTCGTACAAAGGACTTCCACCAAGAGCGGCCATCATATTTGAACATGGCACCAAACCAACAATCAGAGGGATGATGGTTGACGCTTCAGTCTCCGGTGATGTGTCGCCACACATCGTCGAACATGTTCTGGGACGCCCTGTACGCGGCGTCGGGATCTTTACGGGCAATTCCCTCGACAATGGCCACATGAAACGGCAACGATTCCTTTTGGATATCGATGTCGTTGATGTCATGTTCACGGGCCTGGTGAACCGCCTCACGCATGGTACTGCTGATTTGGGACAGCAGGTCGTTGTGACAGGCCTTTAAAATTGAATTGTGAAACGCAATATCGATATCCAGGTATGTCTCATAGACATAATTGGCGTCATCGCTCAAAATGTTGACCATCTGTTCCACCAACCGCTTCATGCTTGACACTTCCGCCTGACTGGCGCGGGATGCGGCCAATCGTGCCGCTTCCGATTCGATGATTCGACGCACTTCGGTAACCGTCTTCAAAAAGGTGAATTTATCTTCCACCTGCAGCCGCCAAAGAAGCACATCCGCGTCAAACAGATTCCAGCGGTCGCGCGGCAGCACCTGGGTACCCACCCGGGGGCGGGTCTGGATGAGGCCCTTTTGCGTCAATACCTTGGTGGCCTCGCGCAGCACCCCCCGGCTGACACCCAGTTCTTTGCAAAGCCGGTCTTCTGTGGGCAGCACGTCCGGGGCTTGGTATCGCCCCTGGACGATTCGCTGGCCCAGTTCTTCGACGATGTACTGATAGAGCTTGCGATGGTAGGGTTTGCTTTTCACGAAAGTCTTTCATGGACGGCAGGGGAACAAACATCAAATTGTTTAATCATATTATGTGTAACCACCCGAACAAGTCAACCGTAAGGATGAAAATCGATGTCCAGTTCGCTCGCCAACCCCGTCGCACCGCTGCTCGGCATCTCTGCTTCGCGCCGACCAGCGGCGTGAAAACCGCTCGCTGTCGCGGTTCAGGACGGGTGACGCTGCGGGCTTAAAATATCGTTGACAAAAAAATATCTAATCAATATATCATCATATGATTGTATGAAAAAAGATCTTCCTTTCAGCATTTTTCGATCCAACAACCATCCTATTTTCAGGAGGTCCCCGGTAATGAACAACCGAATCGAAAATGTAATCATCATGGGTGCCGCCGGTCGTGATTTTCACAACTTCAACGTCTATTTCAGGGACAACAGCCGCTATCAGGTGGTGGCATTCACCGCGACCCAGATTCCCGACATCGATGGTCGCCGCTATCCGGCAGAGCTGGCCGGCAGTCTCTATCCGCAAGGAATTCCAATTCATCCCGACAAAAAATTGCGCGAACTGATCGACGCCCACCGGGTGGACCTGGTGGCCTTTTCCTACAGCGATGTGACCCATGCGGAGGTGATGCACAAAGCCTCCATCGCCACGGCCGCCGGTGCGGATTTTATCATTGTCGGCGCCCCCTACACCATGATCGAATCCACCAAACCGGTCGTGTCGGTCTGCGCGGTTCGAACCGGCTGCGGCAAATCCCAAACCAGCCGCAAGGTGATCGAAATCCTCAAAAAAATGGGCAAAACCGTCGTAGCGGTCCGTCACCCCATGCCGTATGGCGACCTCACCCAACAGGTGGTGCAGCGATTCGCTTCCTACGAAGACCTGGACACCCATCGGTGCACCATCGAAGAGCGCGAGGAGTATGAACCCCACATCCGCATGGGTGTGGTTGCCTATGCGGGCGTCGACTACGAAAAGATACTCAGGCAGGCAGAAACCGAAGCCGATGTCATCGTCTGGGACGGCGGGAACAACGACACGCCCTTTTACAAGCCTGATCTTCACATCGTCCTGCTGGATCCCCACCGGCCGGGTCACGAAACCGCCTACCATCCGGGGGAAACCAACCTGCTCATGGCCGACGTGGCCATCATCAACAAGGTGGACAGCGCCACACCGGAAAATGTCGCAGCCGTGCGCAGGGCCATCGAGACCCACAACCCGAAGGCCCGCATCGTTCTGGCCGACTCCGAACTAATTCCCGACAATGCCGAACTGATCCGGGGCAAACGGGTACTCGTGGTCGAGGACGGTCCGACCCTCACCCATGGAAACATGGCCTATGGCGCCGGCGTGATTGCAGCCCAGCGCTTCGGTGCCTCGGAATTGATCGATCCCCGGCCGTTTCTCCAAGGACGGTTGAAAGAGACATTCGCAGCCTATCCTGAAATTGGTCCGTTGCTGCCGGCCATGGGTTATGGCGAACAGCAGATGAAGGACCTGGCGGCCACGATCAACGCCACCGATTGCGATCTGGTGATCGTGGCCACACCCGTGGATCTCTCCCGGCTGCTAAAAATTAACCGCCCGCATACGCGCATCCGCTATGAATACAGCGATCATGGCGAGCCCACACTTGAGTCCATCATCGCCGTGCACTTTGCATGAACGACCCCATTCATGGGTGTCGGGTGCAGGTTTTGCACACCACCCTGCAGGTGAACGGTTTCAAATGAAAGGAGTCATACATGGTCGATTTCCAGAACATTCTCTTTCCCGTTTCCTTGACCGACATTTCTCCGGTCGTGGCCCCTTATGTGGCCGCCGTGGCCAGCCGGTTCGGCGCAAAACTCCACTTGTTGCATGTGCTCAGACGGTTCGACTGGTTTGTCGACACCTATGTGTCCCAGCCGTCGGAGACGGATTTTAAGAGCATCGCCTCCGATTTCGAAGATCAACTCCTCTCCCGCGCCAAACAGACCCTGGAGGTTTTCAAGGACAAACATTTAAAGGGCCTCGACATCGTCAAGTCGACCGTGGTGGCGGGCACCCACTACAAGGAAATCCTGAGCTATGTCGAGTCCGAAAAGATCGATCTGATCGTCATGGGCAGCGGAAGCCCGCTGCAAAAGGCGGTCTTCGGATCGGTGGCGGACAAAGTGGCCAAGCTGTCGACCGTTCCGGTCATGCTCATCAAAAGCAATTGAAAAACGTCGAAAGGAGAACGATCATGGCAACGCCACGAGAAAAACGAGATCCCTACCTGTGGGAAGCATTGGTATCCATCCTGGCCTTGGTCACAATGATCAGCCTGGCCATCGTACGCTACGAGTCGGACGCCCACGTGCCCATTTTATTGGGTGTCCTGGTGGCGGCCCTGGTGGGTCTGCGCGCCGGGTTCAGCTGGAAGGATATCGAGACCGGCATGCTCAACGGCATCACCAACTCGCTGCAGGCCATCGTCATATTAGGCATTATCGGCATCCTCATCGGCGTCTGGATTATGAGCGGCGTGGTGCCGACCCTGCTCTACTACGGCTTGAAAATCCTGCACCCCAAGATCTTTTTACCGGCAACCTTGATCATCTGTTCGATCACCTCACTGGCCACAGGCACCTCCTGGGGGACTGCGGGAACCATCGGCATCGCCCTGATCGGCATCGGATCGGGACTGGGCTTCCCCCTGCCCATCGTTGCCGGGGCGGTGCTCTCGGGGGCCTATTTCGGCGACAAGATGTCGCCCCTGTCCGACACCACCAACCTGGCGCCGGCCATGGTGGGCACGGACCTGTATACGCATATCAAGCACATGACCTACACCACCGGGCTCAGTTACGCCATCACGCTCGCCATTGAGATTGCCCTGGGCTTTTTTTATGGCGGCGGGGAGGCCAACCTGGAGGCCGTCAACCAGATCCTCACCGGAATCGATGCCCAGTTTGCCGTCAATCCCCTGCTGCTGCTGCCCCCGGTGGTCGTCATGGTCCTGGCGTTTCGCAAAATCCCGGCGGTGCCTGGCATCACCATCGGCATCATCGTCGCCGCCGTCCTGGGCATGATTTTCCAGAAGAACGGCTTCGGCGATCTCCTGTCTGCGGCCTATGGCGGCTACACCAGCAATTCCGGCGTGGAAGCGGTCGACAACCTGCTCACCAAGGGCGGTTTCGAATCCATGATGTACACGGTTTCATTGGTCATTTGCGCGATGATGTTCGGCGGCATCATGGAAAAGACCAACCAGCTGCGCGTGGTGGTCACGGTCATCCTCAAAAAAGCCCAGTCCACCGGCTCCCTGATTACGGCCACGGTGTTGACCGCCATCGGATCCAACCTGATCCTGTGCGACCAATACATGGCCATTGTCATGACCGGCAAGATGTACGCCCAGGCCTATAAAGACCAGGGACTGCACCCCAAAAACCTGTCGCGTGCCATTGAAGACAGTGCCACCGTTACCGCCAACCTGGTGCCGTGGAACTCGGGCGGTGCCTATATGGCAGCCACACTGGGCGTGCCGACCATCGCCTACCTGCCCTTCAACTTCTTCTGCTGGATATCGCCGATTGTTTCCATGCTTTTTGGGTGGTTCAATATCACCATCGATCCCATAGAAGCGGAAAACGCCGAGGCGGATACAGAGGAGGCCGGCGCGAAAAGCCCTGCCTGACAGCAAAGATGACCGCTCGGCGGTACAGCCACTGAGTGGCTAAATCACAATAGCCAAAAACCAAATAACAAATAAATCACAATGACAAAAATTCCAAACTTTATGATCTTGAAGAAAAGACATTCTAATTCGCTACCACTGTAGGGATTTTCACTAAAAAATGGCCAGAGACAATTGCCAATATCGATGATGGTTTTTTGATCTTGTTTGAAATTTGGATATTTTAATTTGGAATTTATTTGAGATTTGGCATTTGTAATTTGTTGTTTCCAGTTTATCTGGGTTAGGGAGGTAAGCAAATGCTAAAACAATTCAATTATCGGTTGATTATAATCCTGTTGGTGGCGGGTTGGTGGGGCATACCGGCCTTGGCCGCCGACGTTGCGTTCTCCAAGGATTCCACTTTGGCGGGCATCATCCAACGCGGCGAACTGCGCATCGGCCTGGAAGTGGGCTATCATGCCTTTTGAGATGATCGACACCCGCAGCGGACTGCGCCAAAAAGAGATCCGACACGGCGGGTTGCGGCAAAAGGGCCGTCAGCTGAGCCTGATGGGCTTTGACATCGACATCGGCATAGAGATGGCAAACGCGTTGGGGGTCAAGCCGATGTTCGTAGACACCCTGTGGACCAGCATCATTCCGGCCCTCAAGCTGGGACGCTTCGACATTATTTTCGGCGGCATGTCGGTTACCGAAGCCCGCCAAACCCAAGTCGATTTCGCCGATCCGTTCATGACCGTGGGACAAACGGTGCTGCTCAATGCCCGCCATGAAAAGGCGGTCAAATCTTACAAGGACCTGGATGATTCCGCGTACACGGTGGTCTCCAAGCCAGGGACCACCGGTGAAGCGGCGGTGCTGAAAATGATTCCCCGGGCCACCTATATGCCGGTGAACACGGAAATGGCGGGTGCCCTGCGTGTGTTGGAGGGCAAGGCCGATGCGTTTGTCTACGACCTGCCTTTCAATGCCGTGTTCAAGGCCATGCATTCGTCCGAAAGTCTGATTTTTCTCGACAAACCCTTTACCAAGGAGCCCATTGCCTGGGCCATTCGCAAAAACGACCCGGATTTTCTAAAATTTCTGAATCAGTTCCTGGTTCAAATCAAGGCGGACGGGCGGTTCGAAACAATTTACAATCGATGGTTCGTGGAAACCGACTGGCATCGGTTTGCCCGATAGTGACTGGATCGCGATTTTTTTCAAGGCAAATAAAAAGCCCGGCGCCTCTGTTGTCGAGACCCCGGGCTTTTTTGGTTTTTCTATTATCAGGCGTTATGCCGTGGCCAACTCGTAACCGGCCTCCAGCGAACCGATCAACTCCTGAACGGAAACGATCTTGTCCACGCGGAAGGCATTGGCACCGGCAAAGGCAAACCCGTTTTTCAACTTGCCGCGCCTGGCCGAGGCCAGGGCCATGCCGATGCAGTAGGGACTCTTTTCCGGATCACAGGTTTTGATACAGTGGTACGGGCAGCGAAAGGGATGTTTGGCACCGGCAGCCACATCCACCAGGAACTGGTTCCTTAGCGCCCGCCCCGGAAGGCCGACCGGACTCTTGATCACCATCAGGTCTTCCTTTTTGGCATCCACATAAGACTGTTTGAAGGCTATATCCGCATCACATTCATGGGTGGCCACAAACCGGGTGCCCATCTGAACCCCGCTGGCCCCCATTTTAAGGAATCGTCGAATATCATTTCCGTCATACACGCCGCCGGCAGCGATGACGGGTATGCGGACGCCGTGCTCCGCCTCTACATTTTTCATCTGAGCGACCACCTCGCCCACCAGGTTCTCCAGGCAGAAGGCGGGATCGTCCAACTGATCGGCCTTGAACCCCAGGTGCCCGCCGGCTTTGGGGCCTTCAACCACAAAGGCGTCGGGCAGATAACCATAGCGCTGGAACCATCGTTTGCAGATCAGGGCGGCGGCCCGGCCCGAAGAAACGATGGGCACCAGCCGCGTCTGGTCACCCTTTTTCAGAAAGCCAGGCAGATCCAGCGGCAGACCGGCGCCGGCAAAAATGATATCGACCCCATCGGCAATGGCGGTTTTTACCATTTCCGCAAAATGGGTCAGGGCCACCATGATGTTGACGCCGATGATTCCGCGGGTCTTTTCCCTGGCTTTGCGGATCTCCCGGGAAAGGGCCCGGCAGTTGGCCTCGATACCGTTGGTGGATATATCCTTTTCGGTAATACCGGCCATGGCGCCGGCAATCACGCCGATACCCCCGGCATTGGCCACGGCGGAAGCCAGGCCGGACATGGAAATCCCCACGCCCATGCCCCCCTGGATAATGGGCACCCGGCTGATCAGATGACCAATTTTCAACTCAGGCATTTTCATGGATAGCACCGTCCTGCAACTTTTTGGTTCGATATAGGCAGATCGTTTATAAACGATTTATCCATAGCCGGACCCGGGACGGGCTACAAGTCAAGAAAGGCGATATGACAAAAGTTTTACATGTACTTGTTCCGCAAGGCGGTAAGCCGGGTGAGGTAACGTTCCCGATAGGTCAGTCCTTTTTGGTTGGAGATATCATAAAATAGATAGTCGATATAGGGCCGGACATCGATGCCGTAGCGGTTGAATTTCTCATCATTGGCTCGATCGACAATTAAAATGGCGTAATAACTCACCAACATGCGCATCTTGGATTCGCGCCGCAGCAGATAGCTTCGCCCCCCCAGGGTATTCAGAAAATAGCCGGCATAATCATAGAGCCGATCCATGGACAAGGGCTGCGCATCGCCGATCAGCGGCTTGCCGCATTCCGCGATGGAAGCGAAGAAAACCGCCATGGCCGGTTCGAGTACCCGCTCCTCTGAAACAAGGATATCCTTGGCCAGCATCAGGCGTTTTTTGCCCAGTACCCGGTAGAAATGGGTCACATTTTTCACCAGTCGAAACAGTTCCTGCATCTCCCCGATGTTCACCGGCGGATCGGCCATGAGCAGCGCCGCACATTCACGCAAGAATCCGGCGCTGCCTCCCTTGACCTCCTGGACCGATAGGTTGGACCGGCTGTCCAGGTAGTTGAAAAAGGAGAGCACCTGTGCATCCACCTGCTCGCAGTCGGCAGGCATGGCATCGGTATTCCGGTCGGGAGCCGGTGTGCCGAAGACCGTTGGGAAAACCTCATCTCCCGGACGCATCTGCCGCTCAGTTTCCAACTGAGCGCGCATCTCTTCGATGTCCGCCTCCATTTTTTGGATCACTTCCAGGCACTCCTTCTGGGCTTGCTGACGGCCAACGTCCATGCGGTTCTGGTGCCATTTATTGACCATAAAGTAGGCCACCAGGCCAACGACAATCAGGGCAAAGACAACGGCTACGGTCGCGAGGGTCCTGTTCATGGAATTCACATCAATCTCCTTATTTCTTTTTTTGTAATCCACATCGGCCCGCTTTTCAACACCTAAGGTGCAGGATCAATCAAACCGGCGTCCATCCTGCACTGACAATCGACCACGCCAGCAGAAGGGCGAAGGTCGTCTGAAGCAGCCGCATGCCGCGCCGTCGGAGCCGCCAGGGAGGCAGGGCGAAGGCAACGACAAAGCCGTTGGCTGCATACAGAGGACTCAGATCAGCGAGGCTGCCGGGATGCCAGGCAACCACCAGGGCCGCCAGGTAGAGGTATCCCGTCCATGCCACGCTCACCGCCTTGAGGCGCCGCGGCCCCCGAACCAGGGCGTAGATCATCGACGGCACCACCAGCAGCAAGGCAAAGGGACCGAAGCCCATACGTCCGCTGCCGGAAAAAATCAAGCTAAACGGACCCACCTCCCCGGCATGGCCAAACACCGGCATCACCAGGCGGTTGTATATCCCCGTCACCAGGCCCCTCAGATCCAGTCCCACCAGCCACACCAGCATCTGTTGCACCGGTTCAGTCGGGTCGAAACTGATGAACAGGTAGCGGACGAGGTTGACGGCGGCGCCGAGGATGCCGTCGTTATCGAATGCGATGGCCGTGCCGACAAGCGGGTAATCGTGGGCCAGGTTCCATGCAAAGACGGGAACCTGAGCCAGCACGGTGGCCGCCAACAGGGTCATCACGGTTAAAAGCGGTTTAGCCGCAAGCAGTTCCCGCCAGAGAAGCCATCCGTGCCGGCGGATCATGATCACCACCAGCAGGAGCCCCAATACCGGGACCAGACCAATACTCATCGGGTTGGCATAAATCGAAAACAGGATGCAGAGGAAGAAAAAGCGAAGATCTCCAGACTGGTGCTGCTCTAAGAGTCGATAGACCAGCACCATGGAAAAGGCAATGGCCGCAGTGGATACCAGTTCCGCCGATGGCCATACTCCCTGGAAAACCAGTCGGGGCATACTCAGAACCATCAGGGTAACGGTCAACGCCATGGGTGGCCAGGTATACCGGCGGGCCAGGGCATAGGTGGAAAAGCCCACGGCCATGTGGGCCAACAAACCGAAGCCGCAGGCATTGGGTCCCAGGCCAAAACGGGCCGTGTGGTAAAACAGGGCCGTGGCATTGAGCGGGGGGATCGCGTCGATCTCCGCCATGCTAACAGGGCCACCGAAAACCGAACCGCTCATCAGGCCGTTCCACGGATGGGCGCTCAGCAGGTCATCCGTCGACAACCACCCCTGCACCACCAGGCCCGCCATCACCATCCATGCAGCCGCGATGGTCCAGCCTGAAAAAATCTCCTGGCGAACCAGACGCGTCGACGATGCCAGCTTGCGGAACAGGTGCGGCAGCCGGCGGAAACCAACAATCAAAAGTCCTGCCAGGGCGGCTGGTTCCAGGACAAAACCGGGGAGCGGGGATCCGATAAAAAAGGAAATCTGATGGATCAGCGAAAGGGCCATGAATACCATCAAGACGGCGCCTGCGCCGGCTTCGGCAAATGTATATCCCCTGGACAGGAACCATGCGATGCCGGCCAGACAAAATACCGCCGTCTCAGCCGTCAGGCCCAAGGCCACCCATGACATCACCGGAACCCGCCCGTGTCGAGAACCGGCAGTGCCTGTCGCCGGATCATCACGATAATTCCCCGCTTTCAGCGGCCGCTTGTTGGGCCTTCAGGTGGTCGACGATCTCGACCATGAAGTCCCGCATGTTGCGGGCCAGCCGTTCGCATTCCGGGCAGTATACTTTTCGAAACATCTTGCCGTGGACATCGTTCTGGTGCCAATACCATTCGATGTAGGGTGATCCTTTGCAGAACTTTTTTCCCGTATACCGGGCAATGGGGCACCCTGCGCAGACAAGCACGTAAAAGATGCGGCAGGGGGGACAATCGAGGACGCCGCCGTCGGAGCCCTTGCCGGCAATGATGCGGTCCCACTTACGGACAGACGCTTCCATGATGCTGATCCTGTTCATGTGCCCCCCTGCCTGATGAAATTGCGTTGTGACCGGTTTTGCATGGGTTTGCGGAATACGCCTGTGGTTTTACGATCGTCGTTTTCAGGACAACTGCCCTTCCAGTTCCTTCCAGAACCACCGGTGGGAATGGATGCATCGATCCACGATCGTGTTCAACCGGCCCGGATCCGCACTTGCCGCCATGGCATCCACGTCGGTCGACGTCCGGCCGGTGAGCTCATCGATCACGGCCAGGGCCGAGTCGGCCAGGGCGCCGGCGTGGTATCCCCCCTCCAGACAGAAAACCACCCGACCGGCGCAGGTCTGCCGGGCCATGTCAAGGATCAGTCGGGTCAAGCCGGCGAATCCCACCGGGGTGACCTTCATTCCCCCCAGCGGGTCGTCGGCATGGATATCGAACCCGGCGGAAACCAGAATCAATTGCGGTTCGAACGCGCGCACCACGGGTGTGAGCAGCCGTCGGTATAAGGCCGCAAATTCACCGTCCCCGAGGCCTCGGCTCAAGGGAACGTTCATGGTGGTCCCCTCTCCCGGCCCCTGGCCGGTTTCGGTGAAGTGGCCGGTGCCGGGATAGTGGGGAAACTGGTGAGAAGAGAAGAAAAACACCGAGGGATCCCGCTCGAAGATGTGCTGGGTGCCGTTGCCGTGATGAAGGTCCCAGTCCACCACCATCACCCGCGACAGCCCCATGGCTGTGCGCGCCGCCATGCAGCCAATGGCCACATTGTTGAAAATGCAATAGCCCATGGCCCGGGTCCGCTCCGCATGGTGGCCGGGCGGACGGGCCAGCACCAGGGCATGGGACAGGGTTCCCGCAACGACTCGCCGGATCGCCTCGATGGTGCCGCCGGCGGCCATGGCCGCCACCTGGAAGGAACGGTCGCAGGTCAGGGTATCGGCGCTGAGCGCCGACGCTGGAGAGGTCGCAGTAGCCTTGACCTGCTTCAGATAGGACGGGCTGTGCACCAGAAGGATCTCTTCGTCTGTGGCCGCCGGCGGGACAATCGTGGTGAACCGGCAGTTCACCAGCGGATCTTGCAGGCGCAGATAGAGGGGTTTGAGCCGACGGGGATGATCCGGGTGGCCGTCATCGGTCACATGCTCGAGATAGACCGGGTCCCAAACCACGCCTGTGGCCGTCATCGACGAGGGTCTCCGCTCTTTATGGGTTCCAGTGGTTCGGGCACCGTCAACACACTACAGGGTGAGCGACGCAGCAGCGCCTCGGTCGTAGAGCCGGATATCCAGCGGCTCACCTTGCCGGAACGGCGCACACCCACGACGATCACATCCGACGAGCGCTCCCGGGCGATCCTCAGCACCATCTCCTGAGGAACGCCCGGGGCGATCACTACGGAAAGATGATCGGCATGGGGAAACATCCGCCGCCCCTGTGCACGCAACCGTCGGTCCAGGCGATCCTGAAGCGCCTGCTGGACCTGGCCATACGATACCGCTTCGGAATCCGTCATCTCGTCTACGATGGGTCCTTCCATGGCATGTACCATGTGGATTCGTGAAGCGGCATCGGACTGCAGCAGGGGCAACAGCGGGGCCATCCGCTGCCAGTAACCGTGGCCGTCACAGCTAACCACGGCTGAATGGAAACCGTTGAACCGGTCTTGATCTTCACCCTCGCCCGGCTTGACCACCAGCATGGGACAGTTCAGTGCACGCGTCATGCGTTCCACCACCGTGCCGATGAAAAACCGACGAAAACCGGATACGCCGTGGCTGGCGGAAACCACGAGGCTCGGCACCAGACTGTTGACGAAGGCGACGGTCTGCTCCACCGGTTCCCCGAAACGCACCACCGCCTCCCAGTCCACGGCGGCATCGGCCATCAGCGCCTGAATTCGCTGCCGGGCGTCATCGGTAAGATGGGCCAGGTCTCCTCCCCGCTCGAACACCGCTGTCGGGTGCACCTCGTCCTGGGGATCGTGCACCGCATGGATCAGGTACAGGCGAACACCGGCCCGCCGTGCAATGGCCGCTCCGTGACGGACCACCAGAGAGCTGAAGGGAGAGAAATCGACCGCACAGACGATGGCTTGAATGGTCATCGGCATGATGGGATTCCTTTGTGTGGCGCTGGGGGCAACATATCGGTGGGGAGGCGGTGTAAAGATGCCCGGTTCGCGCTTTGCATTTAAAGTGTAGGAAAAACCAGGCGTTCATGTCAATCTGAATATCAGAAAGTCAGTGCCCACCTAAGATTTGAACCGGTGGAATGAGACACCCCCTGCACCGCCGCCGCCAAGATGCTTCAGGAAAGGGTCCGCAGCACGAAGAGGAAAAAGATGCTTGGATTTGACGATGCGCCCTCAAACCCTTGCCAGATTTTTGAGGTGGGTGAGCACCTCCCAGGAAAACTGCTCGTTCCGGCAGGGAAAGATGGCGTTGTTGGTGAAGATGGGATCGGCCGCCAGATCGTATCGCGAAGCGGCCACGGCCTGCGGCCACATGGGTGAGCCGGGAATCGGCGTGTAGTGGGCGATCACCGGGGTGATACCCGCCCGCTTCACCAGGGCAATGGACGCCTCGACCCCCGTGAAATCCTGACCGGGAAGCCCGGCCAGCAGGTAGGCGCCCACCTGGCGGGCACCGAACCCGGCAGCCTTGAGATGCCCCACCGTCCGAACGAACTCCGCTTCGGTCACTTTGCGATCCATGGTCTGCCGCCCTTCGAATGCCGTGGTTTCCAGGCCCAGTCGAATGGTGTGGAACCCGGCCCGAAACATCAGCCGGGCAAGCGGCCGGGTGATCTCCCGGATATGCAGGGCGTTGGGGGTGTGAAAGCGCACGCCGATGCCCGCGGCGACAATCCCCTCCAGCAGGGGGATGATGTGCCGTTCGGCATCGACCAGCAGGGCGTCATCGTAAAAGGCAAAATCGTCCACCCCGTGGTTCTCATGCCAGTGGACAATTTCATCCACGACGGATGCGGGACTGCGTTGCATCCTCCGGGGCTGAAGCCGGTGGGAGGCGCAATAGGCGCACTTGAACGGGCACCCGCGTGAGGTCAGCAGCGGCGCATGCGCCAGGCGGTGTTCGAGGTCCAGGGCCGGTCGCGGCAAGGCATCCAGATCCTGCGGGTCGAACCGGGGCGAAGGCGACCAGCCCGTGAGTTCGGCCACCAGCGGCAGGATGGCGCTTTCTCCCGGGCCGCTCAACACTCGATCGGCACCGCAGGTACACCTCGCATGATCAGCACATAGCGTGGCATAAACACCGCCCAGCACCAGCGGCACATCCGGGTAAATCGATTTAACGACGTCGATCGTTTCACGAACGCCCGGATACCAGTAGGTCATCAGCGAGGTGACCAACACTAGATCCGGAGGATCAAGCGACGCCAAACCCCTTCGGAGCCAATCGACAGGAATGCCGTAGCGGCAGTAATTGCGCGGGATGTCATCGAGACCTTTTGGTTTGGCGATAACCGTCTTCAGGTAAGGACCGCGCCCGCAGCGCGCAGGCGGCAACGGCCCTTCAGCGGCCAAGGGGTGAAACCGGTCCAGGCAGTCCAGGTAGGAGATCCGGGCCCCGTGGTCGCGCAAAATTGACCCCAGGGTCAGCAACCCCAGCGGTTTGGCCCAGAAATCATAGGCGGCGAAATCATGAATCCAGGGATTGACCAGCAGGATGTGGGGGGTGTCGGTGGCGTTCAAGATCTGGTATGGAATTTTGAATTTGCTTATTGTGATTTATTTGTCATTTGGTTTTTGGTTATTGTCTTTTATTTGGGTCTAAACATGGCGTTTCTGGCGCTACTTAATTCGAATCCGGAAAGTACGTCATCGAAATCTTTTTCAGCTCCTGGCGGCTGAACAGCAACTGGTAGGTCTGCACCCCTGATTTTTCGGACATTTTACGGGCCGTGTTTCGGCAGTCCTCCTCACTCTTGCCGTGGATCATGGTGTACAGGTTGTATGGCCAGCCGTCGGCCGGATCGCGGCGATAGCAGTGGGAAACAGCCCGAAACGAGGCCATGATTTTTCCCACCGTTTCGATACGATCCTCCTCCACCTGCCAGGCGGTCATGGCATTGGCCTGAAACCCCGACTTCTGATGGCGCAACGTGGCCCCGAAACGGCGGATCACGCCCCGGTCGGTGAGATCTTCAAGGGTCTGGATGAGGATCTCCTCGGAGATGCCGATCTCCTCGGCCAGCACCTGATAGGGGCGTGATACGATGGGAATGTCCCCCTGGATGGAAGCGATGACTTTCTTTTCAAGGTCAGTAAGCATGGGCGGTTTTATGGATGGTTATCAACGGGTTGTCAAGGATATAGTGGGTTGATCACATGACGTGGTGCACGCCGTCAATCTTAGCCGGCTGTTAGTGCTCGGGAAACAACCCATGGATCGCAGCTTGGCTGGCCTCGCAGATGCCTCTCTCGGTAATAAAGCCGGTGACCAGTCGCGCCGGGGTGACGTCAAAGGCGAAGTCTGCCGCCGGACTGGATTCGGGGGGCACCAGCACCCGGGTGATCCGGTCGTCGGCCAGTCCCTGGACGTAGCGCACCTCGTCGGGGTTGCGCTCTTCGATGGGAATCTCTTTCACCCCGTCGGTCATGGTCCAGTCGAAGGTGGAAGACGGCAGGGCCACGTAAAAAGGGATGTCGTTGTCCCTGGCCGCCAGCGCCTTGAGGTAGGTGCCGATCTTGTTGGCCACGTCGCCGGTGTGGGTGGATCGGTCGGTGCCCACGATCACCATGTCCACACGGCCGTGCTGCATGAGGTGACCGCCGGCGTTGTCCGTAATCACCGCGTGGGGCACCCCGTGTTTGCCCAGTTCCCAGGCGGTCAACCGTGCGCCCTGGTTCAGCGGACGGGTTTCATCCACCCATACGTGCAGACCCACCCCGCGATTGAAAGCTTCGTAAATGGGCGCAGTGGCCGTGCCGTATTCGATGCAGGCCAGCCAACCGGCATTGCAATGGGTCAGAAGGTTGACCGTTGATCCGTTTTTCCTGCGGCTGACGGCCTCGATCAGCCCGGCACCATGAACGCCGATACGGCGGCAGTTCTCCGCCTCCTCCTCGGCAATCACGGCGGCCTCGGTGCGGGCGGCGTCGATGCGTGCCTCCAGTGAGCCGGCGGCAAGCACCTTTTCAAGCACCCGATCCACTCCCCAGGCCAGGTTCACGGCCGTGGGCCGGGCAGCCTTGATCCGTCCGCATTCCTGAATGATGAATTCCACCTGGTCGGAAGTCGACCTCCCGTTCAGGGCTGCAATCATCACCCCGTAGGCGCCGGTGACGCCAATCAGCGGTGCGCCCCGGACGAACATCTCCCGGATGGCGTGGATCACCCGGTCCACCGTGGTCAAATCGGCCACGACAAACCGGTGGGGCAACTGGCGCTGGTCGATCACCTTCACGGTGATCCGGTCTTCGTCCAGCCATATGGGCCGGATCTGTTTTCCGTCGACGATCATATGGCAATCCTCTGAACCCTCATTTTGAAATCGCAAACCCGCTAGGATGGTTAAAGCACGGGTCTACCACAAATCGCCGCCATTGAAAAGAAAAGCGGCCGATGAGGATCCCAAAAAGAGCCGGTTATTATGAAGGCAGCCGGGTTTGCCCGGTCTCCCATTTATCTTGACGTCAAGATATATACCCTTACCTTGAAAGAATGGAAACCGGATCACACATACGGCTCGTGCTCTGGAAAGCGGCAACAGCGGTGGACCGGGTGGATCGCGACAGCATTCGACAAACCGGTCTGACGCTTTCGGACTTCGCCATCATGGAGGCACTGTTGCACAAGGGGCCCCTGCCCATCAACCAAATCGGCGAGAAAGTGCTGCTGAGCAGCGGTTCGATGACGGCGGCCGTCAACCGGCTGGAAAAGGCGGGTCACGTGCAGCGCATTCAGGACCCGTCGGACGGCCGCTCTTTTTATGTTCACCTGACGAAGACCGGCCGCCACATCGTTTCCCGGGCCTTTAAGCGACATGCCCAAAACCTTGAAAAGGCAGCCAGCGTGCTCACCGCTGATGAGCGGGTCGAACTGGTGCGTCTGCTCAAAAAAATCGGCTTTGAGGCCCAGCAAATGATGGTTGACGACTGAATTTATCAGTCTTTTATTTTTTTTCAACCTTTTATCTTGATATCAAGACAAACGAAAAGGTGACCGTATGCAACCACCCAATGACAACCCGCCCATCAGCGGCATTCACCATATCACCGCCGTGGCCTCGTCGGCCGCAGACAATCACCGTTTCTACACCCGTGTGCTGGGACTGAGAATGGTTAAAAAGACCGTCAACTTCGACGATCCGTTCACCTATCATCTCTATTATGGAGACGATACGGGCCGCCCCGGCACCATACTCACCTTCTTCCCGTGGGAACAGCTTCCGCCGGGGAAACCCGGGACCGGCATGGTCACCGCCATTGCCTTTGCCGTACCCCGCTTCGCAGTCGATTATTGGACCCGACGCCTGGAAGAATACGGCATCGCCATTACCGCCGAAAGTCGTTTCGGAGAACCGGTCATCCGGTTTGCCGATCCCCACGGCCTGCCCCTGGAACTGGTCGGGACACCGCCGGGTGACGACCCGAGTGGGCGAGTACCGGATCCCCAAACGGCCATCAACGGATTTCACTCAGCAACCCTGCTGCTGGACCGGATCGATGCCACGCAGAGAATCATCGTTGACGGTATGGGCATGACACCCGGCCAGCATGAGGGCAGCCGCTACCGGTTTGTCATGCAGGACGAGAGCGCCCCCGGCCACCTGCTGGATGTGATCGTCGATCCGTCTGCCGGCAGGGGACGGTCCGGCGGCGGCACCGTCCACCACATCGCCTTTCGAACCCGGGACAGCCGGGAACAGCAGACATGGCGACAGCGGCTTCAGCAGCACGGCCTGTCCGTCACCGACGTACGCGACCGCACCTACTTCCAGTCCATCTATTTCAACGAACCGGGCGGTGTGCTTTTCGAAATCGCCACCGATCCGCCGGGATTTAGCGTGGATGAAAATCTCCACGATCTGGGCACGGCCCTGATGCTGCCGGCCCGGTACGAACCCTTGCGCGGGCAAATCGAGGGGCAGTTGCCGCCGTTGGAATCGCCCGACTGCGTGAAAAAGGAGAACGATTATGGGAACACCCGCCACCGAAAAAATTTCACCTCAAATCAGATGACTTCTTTTTTACCCGGCGGTTCCCCACGGCAACATTCACGATCCAATCGGGCACGCCCAGGAAAGAGCCGTATGTCAGCGCACCCAACGTCGATGTGCAAGGTGAACTGGCCCTGAGAGGGGTTAAGGCGGACTTGTCTTTCCCCGCCACGGTCTATCAGGCCCTTGATGGTACGATCATAGCCAAGGCCCGGTTTGATCTGGACCGGACGCGTTGGAACATCCTCTATGGATCGACCCGCTTTTTCGAACATCTGGGCATGCACCTGGTGTTCGATATCATCCACATCGAGATTAAAATTGTTGCTCGGATGAAAACCTGAAAATCGAGGGCGATGATGTCTACGGGCCAACTGCGGTATTCGGATAAGGTCCGCAGGGTAGGCCGGCCGATTCGGCCATCACCGTTGATCGCCCGGCAGACAGGCGGATCGGAAAGAACGATCGTCAAGACCGCACCATTTTATTGTCAATCCACGGCGCCGGCTTGTAGAGGACAAAAAAATGGCGAGGACAACCCCCGCCATTTGATGTTCAGTCTG
>CAVPJR010000036.1:0-17794 GCA_963705435.1 uncultured delta proteobacterium
CCCTTCCATCTCCATGCGCATTCGACACACGCCGCCGGTCACCGGGGACAGGTGCTTGATCGCAGGTACCTGCGAACCGACATCATCCACCTGTCATCGATTTTCAACACTCGTCCCTCCGGCTCATGATCGGACCGACCCTGGTACCGTCGAAAAGCCCCATGTGCTCGCTATCCAACCCGGGTCTGGGGTTGGCGGCATCCTACCCCAATGCGGATCAATCGGCCCACGGACCGCACCGGCCGTTGATCGCGGTTCCCGCCGACTGGTTTACACCTATTCAACCCCTCCCTGAATATGCTATAAATGGTAATCATTTCCGCCCAATGACAGTCAATGGAGGATGACCTGTGAGAGCGTTCACCAAAGCCCAGAAAGCCCGTCATGCCATTCGTGAATTCAAAACCCTGACCGACGCATCGGCCATCCGCGGGTTCTATCGCCCGTGCGGAAAAATGGGCAAGGCGCTGGAGCAGTGCCTGCGAGACCTGAGCCCGGAAATTTACGGCAGCATGAACGATCCCCGGATCGTGGAACTCAAGGGTCTCGAATACGTCATCGACCGCCTGCCCAAGGGCATCGAAGAGTGCAATCGCATCATCCTCACCGAGGAGGACCCGTTTAAAAACGACGCGCTGAAGCCGACCATTCCCCTGAAGCGCCGGCGCACCTGCTACCGGGTGGGGAAAAACGAAATGTGTTTCGTGATCACCCGGGGTCTCAGTGAGATATACGACATTCTCACCCATATGACCTTTTTGGTTGTTGAGGCCCGCAAAATCCACAGCCGCATGACCGATGATTCGGGTAATCTCACCATCGAATGGAGCGAACTGGATAAATCCGTCCGCCAGCAAGACCCGCTTTCCGATGCCTTTCTGGATCAGGCCCTGTGGAGCCTGAGCATCATTTTAGGCCGACCCTACCGGGAAACCCGGGACACGTATCACTATCTGGAAGCCAACAAAAAAAAATATGGCAGCAACAACGGTCTGCTTCACCTGATTCACAGCCTGGGCCAGCGTATCGACGCCGAAAACAGCAACCGGAACGATGCCATCGTCGTCTACCTGACGCCATCACTCATGCGCATCATCGGCCAGCAGGAGTACGAAAAAAAGTGGTCCTCGGATATCAAAGAGCAGCTGATTCGGCAGAACCTGCACCAGCGGCCGATTCACATTGTCAGCGCCAACCTTCACAGTGTGCTGAACGTCATATACGGGTTTGCGGCACTGCGCAAAGCCGGGCAGCCGCCCAGCGGAAGCCTGTATGATTTTTTCCATAACCTGCGCCAGCACCAGGACGAGATCCAAAATTTCGCCGCGGCGCATGGTTTCCTGGAACTGCCGGACCGCTCCGGCGCGCACATCGACTGTCAGATCATCGATACCGGCCGGTTAAATGGGGTGGAACTGCACCCGGAGCTCAACATCACCGCATCCGAATCGCCAGAAACCGCCCCGGTCATCCTGGTGATCGATTATGCCTTCGGGGCCCAGGCCTTCGAAATCATGGAAAACCTGTTGGAGTCTTACAGCAAGAACGGCGCCACCGTCGCCTTTGACTTCAGTTCCATCTCCATTATGGGCAAGGCCGGCATCCTGACCGGCGACAAGGGGGACATCATGCTGGCCACGGCCCACGTTTTCGAAGGCACCTCGGACAACTACCGGGTCGACAACGATCTCTCTCCATCGGATTTTCCCGATACGGAGAGCGTGTTCGTGGGCCCCATGGTCACCGTCCTGGGCACCTCACTGCAGAATCGGGACATGCTCGAAAAATTTCAGTCGGACTGGAAGACCATCGGATTGGAAATGGAGGGGGGTCATTTTCAGCGGGCGATCAGCGCGGCCATCATCAAGGGCAACGCCCGTGAAAATATACCGGTTCGCTATGCCTACTATGCCTCGGACAACCCCATCAAAACGGGAAGCACCCTGGCCGCCGGCGCCATGGGCAGGGAGGGCGTCAAGCCCACCTACCTGATCACCAAGGTCATCCTCGAAAAGATCATGGGCAACCGCTTAACCTGAAAGATCAAGGCAATGAAGCTGAAAAACCTGCCGCGCAACAATATTATCCTGCTGGCCTGCCTGCTGGCCCTGATCATCCTGTTCCCCCTTTTCAAGGATAGGAATTCCCTGGTACGCGACCTGCTGCTGACCGCCATTTTTTTCTCGGGCATTTTCTCGCTGGATTTTTCGACCCAATCGTTAAAAATACTGCTGCCGCTGGGAGCGGCAACGGCAGCCACCACCTGGATCGGCCATTTTGTGGGCAATGACGTCGTCTACTTGATTGACTTCATTACGACGTTTCTGTTCCTGGTGGCCATCGTTGTACTGATGATCCGCCACATCGCCCGCAGCCGGAATGTAACGCCGACCATTATCCTCAGTTCCATCAACGGATACCTGCTGCTCGGTGTCCTCAGCGCGGTGCTGCTGGCCATTTCAGATGTGGTGCACCGATATGTATATGGGTCAGGAAGCTCGGCAATTCTTTTTCCCGGTGAAATCGTACCGCAGTTTAACGATTATATGTACTTCAGTTTTGTGACCCTCACCACCCTTGGCTTTGGCGATGTGACCCCTCAAGCCCACCTGGCCCGATCCATTGCGGTGCTCATCGCCGTCACCGGCCAGTTGTACATGACCATTCTGATTGCCATGCTGGTGGGCAAATTTCTATCCCGGCCCGAAGGACAATAGATGCGTCGCACCCGGAAGCTTTTCATGGTCAGTCTGGCCTGTGCCGGCATCGTTATGGTTCTCCTGCTGACCGCTGTTCTGACCACCCACCTGCTGGCCAACCGCGACATGGTGAAATCGTTCATCATCAGCAAAACCGCCCAGGCCACGGGCGGCACCTTGGTTTATGACCGCCTCGACATCAGCTTTTTTCCTCTGCCCCACTTGAAGGCCCGGGGCATTCATCTGGATCGGTCGGGCGCATTTGAAGTCACCGCACAGGAGTTGTCGGCCTACCCCAGGATCCTGCCCATCCTGAAAGGCCAGGTGAGCATCCGCCGGCTTGCCCTGATTGCCCCCGACGTCAAGGTCCTTATGGGTTCGGAACCGGCGAAGACGCCGGATTCACCGAAGGAGAAAAAAGGCGCTTCTCTTGAAGATGGCCTCAGGACAGCCGTCGGCAGCCTTTTTGGCGCCCTGGCGGCCGTTGACCCGGGAACGGATCTTCGGATCGAGGACGGAACGGTTACTCTGGCGTTCACCGATGCACCGGATCTTCGAATCAGCGGCATCCATGCCGCAGTGGAAAATGAAGACGGCGACCTGTCGCTGAGCCTGCAGTGCCGGTCAGACCTGACCGGCACGCTGAAGGCCAGTGCCAACGCCGATATGGAGGCCATGCAGGCCAGGGGCCAAATCTCGCTCACCGACATCAATGTGCGTCCCCTGTTGTACCATGTCGCCCTGCCCGGCGGCCTCACCATCGAGGATACCCAAGCGACCGTCAACGTCGACTTCACCGTCGACGGACCCGAAACGGTGAATGGCCGGTTTGACCTTCAGTTTCCCTCCTTGACGGTCATGCGCAGGGACCTGAAGCTAGATCTGGACACGGTCGCCGTTTCAGGTGCCGTAGACTATGCAGGCAGGGGCTTGTCCGTGTCCATCGATACCCTCAAGTCCGTTCGGCCGGCACTGGATCTTTCTGCCACCGCCAGCATCCGGCCCGAGGATGCTGGCGGCAAGTCGATCATCGAGGTACACGCCGCCGCCAGTGGGTTGGATGTGGCTGTGGCCGGTGCGGTCACCCGTGCCATCGCCGGCGACCTGAACGCGATCCGCAGCGCCTTTTCCGTGGCCAGGGAAGGACAACTGACCGATGCCACCTATTTTGCCGGATTCGATATCGATGAAACCGGATGGCATCTGAACAAAATGAAAGCATCAGGCCACCTGACGCAAGGCCGGGTCACTATTCCGGGCATCGATGCCGACCTTGAACGCATGGATGGCGAGGTCATTTACCAAGACCAGCAGGTGGAATTCAAAAATGTCAGCGGCCACTTCAAGGGCGCCACGTTCAAAGGACTGGATGCCGCCATCGATTGGAAAACAGCATCGACCCTGATGATATCGAGCCGTTCGGTGGCGGTCGATGCACAACCGCTTTTTACCTGGCTGACTTCATTCGAAGGTCTGGACAGGGTCAAAACCTATATCGATGGGGCATCCGGAACCGCCGCCGTATCTAAACTGCAGATCAGCGGCCCGCTCACAGAACCAGAGAAGTGGTCTTTCGAAATTTCAGGCACGCCGGAAACGATTCGGATGAACACGCCCCTGGTACCCTTTGAGGTCCGACTCTCGGGTGGCGAGATCACCTATACGCCCGGGAAGGAGCGGGCAGAGGGTGTAAAAATTGAATTTCTGGATGGATCTTTTGTCACTTCATACCAATCCAAAGGCATCCTCAACCCTGAATCAGCAGTGTGGCGTATCGACGGTTCCATGGGGCAAGCGGTCATCGCCTGGCTGAGTACCCGCTTGCCCCTCCCCAGGCACCTGGAGATAAAGCCGCCGGTCGAGCTGTCCGGTGTCAACATCGGTTGGTCGAATTCGCGGACGCTCTCCTTCAGGGGTCAAATGAAGACTGCCGGCGGCGTCGACCTATTTGCGGATTTCTCCGTCTCCCCCCAGGACTGGAACCTCCGACGGCTTCAGTTCGCCGACGGCAGTTCACGGGCAACGGCCTCCGCACGCAAGGGCGCCGACGGAATCGAGTTAAGTTTTTCCGGCAACATGGAGAAAAAAACCGCCGACCGCCTTCTCGAAAACAACCAGACCTTGTCCGGCCGCCTCGAGGGAGATTTTCGGGCCGTTATCGATACCCGTCGGCCGCTGAAGTCTTCATTTACCGGAAAACTGGCGGGAGAAGGATTGCAGATTCTCAGCCTATTCTTTGAGCCCATCGAGGTGAAGCAATTTTCCATTGGTGGCAGCAGCGGCCAGCTGAAGATCGAGCCCTCGGTGGTATCCCTGTGCAACAGCCTGTTGATTGTGGACGGCGAATTGGACAATAGCGGCGGCAACCTGACCTTTGATCTCAACGTAGACGCCGATGGGCTGGACGAGGAATTAATCCGGGTCTTTGAAGCCATCGGTAAAAATAAAACGGACGCGGCAGAGAAATCGGATGCCGCATCAACAGCTGCTCCACGGGGAGTCGTTCACCTCAAGACTGCCGGCTTCTCCTACGGCGGGTTTACCTGGTCACAGGTGCAGGCCGACGTCCAGATTGACAGCAGCGCTGTAGACGTTCATGTGCATCAGGCAAACCTGTGCGGCATCTCCACCGTCGGGGAGCTGGGAATCTCGCCCCGGGGTGTGAGTCTTCACGTCACCCCCACGGCCAGGGGCGCATCTCTTCAGGAGACGGCCAACTGCCTTTGGCAAAAGCCGGTAAAAGCACAGGCACAATATGACCTCACCGGTGAAATCAACCTGCCGCCTACCCGGGAAAACCCGGTCCGATCCATGTCCGGGCATATGGAACTCTCATCGGACAATGGAAGAATTGCCTATGCCAGTGTGCTGATGAAGATCTTTTCCGTTCTCAATATTACCGAAATGTTCACCGGTGGGCATTCCGATCTCACTGAAAAAGGATACGGTTACACAAAGGCATACGCAAAGGCCGAGATCAGAGGGGGAAAGCTGCTGTTCAGCGAGATCCTGCTGGACGGAAACTCCCTGAAGATTACCGGCCAGGGCGTTATTGCTCTCGATACCCGGCAAGCGGATATCACACTGCTGGCAGCCCCGCTGAAGACCATTGACCGGATCGTCAACAAAATACCCATTGTCAACTATATCGCCGGCGGCTCCCTGATTTCCATACCCCTGAGAATTACGGGACCGTTAGCCAACGTCAAGGTCTCTCCGATGTCGCCATCGGCGGTCGGAGAAGGGCTGCTTAACATCATGGGAAGAACCTTGAAGGCCCCCTTCAAGCTGGTCCAGAGTGCTTCCGAATTTGCCGTGGAGGAGTCATCCAGAGCGATCCAACGGACAGCCGAGTCTCCCGCAGAGGCCCCATAAAAGGCGAGGACATCACAGATGAGATCAATCATGAAAATAAGTTGTTTTCTCCTGCTTTGCCTGGTGCTGAGTCCGCTTCTCGCTCAGGCAGCGGAACCCGTTGTGCGCATCGACGGTGACCGGCTGACCCTAAACGCCAGGGATAAGGACCTTTCAGAGATCCTGGGACTGCTGTCCGACCAGGGCATTCGCATCCGCATCGATCCGCGCATCAATCCGAAAATCACCGCAGCGTTCAATGACCGGCCCATCGGCGCCGCCATGACCAGCATTTTGAAATCCGTCGACTATGCCCTCATCTGGAGAAAGGAGAAGGCCTCCGTTGACGGTGAACCCCGACTTTGGGAAATCCGTATCTTTTACAAGGGCCAGGAAGCGCGGGCCCGGCCGCTGAAGAAAGGGGTGAACCTGACCGTGGTCAACCATGGCGACGGCACCTATCACGTCAAGGACATCCTGCTGCTCCGACTGGCCCCAACGATCACGGAAGCCGCCCTTGCGGCGCTGCTGGATCAGCTGGGCGCCAGCATCATGGACGCATACGCCCCTTTGGGCATCGTCCGGCTGCGCCTGCCCCATGGCAGTGACGTGCCGGCGATCACCGAAACGATCGCCAACACCCCGGGGGTTCAAACCGCCGAACCGGACTATGCCTATCCCCTGGAAGGCGGCCGTCCGGCAAAGCGAGAAACCCGGTCATCCGCTCCCCCATCGTCGCCACCACCGTCATCCGGTTCAACCGTGGTGGCGGTGATGGACAGCGGCCTGCGTTCCGATTATAAAAACAGCCCCTTCGTTCAGGCGACATACGATGCCGTCTCACCGGGCGCCGAGGTCAGCGACGAATTGGGCCACGGTACCCAGATGACCCTGATTGCCGCGGGAGCGGTCAACCCGTTGGGGGCCGGTCCGAACACGTCCGCCGGAAGCCCGGTGGTCGCCATCCGTGCGTTTGACGACAACGGGTTTACCTCCACCTATACACTGATGCGCGGCATCGACTATGCCATCGAAAACGGCTCCCGGGTCCTGAGCCTGAGCTGGGGGTCGGAAACGCCCAGTTCATTGCTGGCGTCTGCCGTCCGCTATGCCGCCGCCAAGGGGTTGATTCTGGTGGCGGCCGCAGGCAATTCCCCCACGGGAAACCCGGTCTATCCGGCCGCCTATGACAACGTGATCGGTGTGGGGGCGCTGAACCCGAACGGTGATGCATGGGACCAGTCCAACTTCGGCGACTTCGTGGCCGTGTCCGCCCCGGGCCTGGCCGACCTGCCGGTGGGATACAAGGGCGATCCGGGCACCTATGCCGGCACCTCCATCGCCACCGCCTACACCGCCCGCCGCGTGGCGGCGATCTTAAATCAGAATCCTGATGCCGATCGGGCGACCATTTTGCGAATACTCGTTGAAGGGAAGTGAGCCCATTCAGACCGTGGGAATCATGGCAAGGTAACGATGATCTATTTTTCAGTTCCAGATTTTATCAATCCGGCGAATGCACGAAAACCGGCCTTGGTTTTATCGATCCAGCCCAGATGCAGCCCTGCGGCAAGGGCAACGATGGCAGGGAGAATGATTCCTGCCGCGCTGGGTAGCAGCGGGCTGATAAAATAGACCGCCATGCCAACCAGAACCCACCCCATCAGCTTTCTGACCCAGAGCATCCACTCGCCTGATCGGGGCAGCCGGTTGAGGTTTCCGGAAAATAGGGCCAAGAAGAAAAGCGGCAATCCAAGACCGAGGCTCAAGGTAAAGAAAACGATGAATCCCAGCCACGGGCTGCCCATGCTGGCGACCCATGCCAGCAAACCCAGAACAAAGGGGCCGATGCATGGTGCGGCCACAACCCCCATGGTCGGCCCCATGAACAGGGTACCCAGATATCCGGCATAGGTTTTCGATGCGGCCTGCATCAGACCGCTGGGCAGGCGAAGCTCCCAAAGACCGAAAAGGCTCGTGGCCAATAGAATTAAAATCACGGCCACAAAGGCAAGCACCAGGGGGTTCTGCAACATAGCCCCCATCAACCCGCCTGTCAGCGCGGCCACGACTCCCAAAACCGAATTGGTGATGGACAGTCCGCCAATGAAGCACAGACCGTGGCCAATCAATTGCCTTCTGTCGCTCCTTCCCCCGAAATAGGAAATCGTGATGGGTATCAGGGGATAGACACAAGGTGTCAGGTTCAGGGCCATACCGCCCACGAATATGCCCAACAGGGTCCAGATCATGGCCCACCCGCAGAGGACGCCCGGTGCGTCAGGCGGATTGACCATACCGGTCAGTCCTGCCGGTTGTGCATCCACGGGCAGGTTTTTTTGTTTCCAGTCAGGGTATCCAAGCGGATCGCGAAATACATTTTTGTAACCGAGTTGCACAGCTACCCGAGCTGCCGAGTCGCTTCGGACTCATGACAGGCCAGCTCAGTAAAAAATGATCGTGCGCTCCTTGTCTGCACCCAAGAGCTTGCCCAGATCCCCTTTTTTCTGCCAGCGGGCAAGCCAGGTCGGTTCCATAGGAAAGTTGACAGCCTCCTGGATATAACCGGTGCGATACTCCCATTCCTGGCGGGTATCCACCAGAAGCAGGCTCTCCCGGTTCTGGCTGTAACGGCTCCATAAATCGTCGGTCGAAATGAGCCGGTAGCCCCCGTTTTTCGCTTCGACAACGACATCGCTCCAAGTCGCTTCCTTGGGCGCGACCGCCCCGTTGGTCAGCCACAAGGCGCCAACCGTTAAGGCAACAGCCAAAACAGCCAGGAGGGTAATTCTTCCGTTTCTCACGAAATGGTTTCCTCGATGGTAAGTTTGTCTTTGGGATGATTGTTACCTTTGGATTGGCTCGCCGATCTCCACGGGGAATCCCATGGCACGCCAATCCTGAACGCTCTCTTCTAAACGAATGGCATTGAACCCCTTTCCTCGCAGCACTTCGACCGCCTGAACCGCGAGTACGCAATAGGGTCCTCGGCAATAGGCGACGATCTCCTGATCTGCGGGCAGATTGGCAAGTATCTCCTTTAGCTGTCCCAGAGGAACTGACAACGCACCGGGAATATGCCCGGCTCGGTACTCATCGACTGGACGAACATCCAATACGGTGACGCCGCCTTCTGCCACACGCCTCAACAGGTCATCTCGGTTGACCGGCGCCATGCCTTCCTTTCCTTCCAGGAAACGACGCTTGATCATATCCACTTCAGCCAGACGGTACTCCGCCAGCACGCGCATGGATCGGAAAAACTCGCAGACCATTTCATCCGCCAGGCGGTATTTAACGTAGAGGCCCTCTTTTTCGGCCTTGATCAACCGTGCTGCTTTGAGCGTCTGCAGGTGTTGTGATGTGTTTGCTGCGGTCAGGCCGGTTTCCCTGGAGAGGGTCTCGACCGTTTTTTCGCCCTGGCAAATCAAATCGAGCAGTTCCAGCCGTTTGGGGCTCGACACGGCTTTGCCAATCCTTGAAAATTGTTCGTAGATGGCGTCTTTAAGTGGTCCGCATTCATTTAGGATCTGTTGTTTGTACATTCCTTCGGCTGCCAAGTTTGGGTTAACTTTGCCACAGCGAAAAGCGTAGGCATTTAAAACGGTGCCGCATAAAAAAAATGGTAAGGATTATGACCGATTTATCGGTGGCTCGCTAACCCCGGTGCTCGGCATCTCTGCTTTGCTCCGACAAGCGGCGGGGCGTACGCATACGATCCCGGTTCAACGATCAGAGGGCGCCTTCCAGGGCCAGCATCCTGGCCTTCAACGGTTCTCCGCCGCCGAACAGCCCGGGTGACCCGTCGCTTTTGATCACTCGATGGCAGGGGATTAAAACCGGATAGGGATTGTTGGCCATGGTGGTGCCCACGAACCGGGCGGCACGGGGCAGGCCGGCAAGCCGGGCCACCTGACCGTAAGATGCGGTCTCCCCGTATGGGATCTTGGCCACGATGCGGTAGACAGCCTGTTGGGAGGGGGTGAAACGTGAAAGATCCATCACCGGCCAGGGGATCGTCGATCTGTTCCCCGTTGAAATACCTGACCAGGACAGCACCGACCTTCATTGCTTCCGGGTGGTTGTTGTCGATTCGCCAATATGCCTCGTCAAAGGGCCTACACAGTGCGTCGAGATCGGATGTGGGTAATTTGATCGCCACCAATTTGAACGGGTCGGCGGAAAAGACCACGGCACTGTAGCCAAAGGCAGTTTCGACGATCAGGTAGCGGTTCATGGCTGAGTTCCAGGCATTTTTAATCGATGGGGGGATGGATGCAACGGGGACAAAAAAACCCCTGACGGAGGGATCCGCCAGGGGTTGGAACGTCTTTGACATCGTCGATGATTAGGTCTCTTCGACGGTGATGGCGCTCTCTTCACAAACTTCCACGCAGCTTTCGCAGCCGAGACACTCTTCCCCTGCGACCACAACGGATTTTTCATCCTGCATCTCGAACACTTCTACGGGGCATACATCGACGCACTCTTCGCAGCCAACGCACTTGGCCTCGTCAACGATCGGGTTAAAAGCCATCTTAACAGTCTCCTTTCAATAGTTTTCTATGCGTGTTGATCCAATTATCAACATCTGCTTTCTTTTAATGAAAAAGGGCTTATACCAAATAAAACACCCAGTCAAGCGCTGATGGCGTTTTTTTCGGCGCCTCGCCACATCCCCCGCAATTCCACGCCAGTAGGGCATTTCACCGATCTCAACATCAACTTTCCACCAGGGTGATCAGGGTGTGGCAAACCGAATTCGGTTTTTTATTTTCTCCAGACGAGGCAAGCGCTGCAGGGGCCATCCGCCGAATGACGGTGGCGGGTGTCCGGTTGGCAGCGCCAAAAAGGGTCACGGTGACGGCCGTTCCGGATGCCGCATCGCCGGTCGGCATAGCGATGGAAGAAAGGTCAGTCGATGCCAGGGATTCCCGGTTGGCCAGATCAACCAGCAGCTTACCCAATACCGGTGCCGTGCCGGCCGGTGGAATGGGAAGTCGAATGTCGGCCAGCCGGTCGAGACGCAGCGCTTCGCCATGGGTTTCCAGCAGGGTATCGATCACCGCGCGACTGGTGGTGATCAACAGTTCCGGCAGCACGGCATCGGCAACGGCCAGGGTGGCCCAGGCACGAACCCGCTGCCCGGTCAGCCTTGCACCTGGATCGTCGCGCCAGATCGCTGCGCCGAATGCCTGACGGTTGAACCCCACCTCATCGGCGTCCTTCAGGGTTTCCAGAAAAACATTCTCCAAGGCCTTGAACCGATTGAGGTCATCGCCCAGGCGATCGGTGGCCCGGTCGTTTTCCTGGGCCAGGGCCAGGAACAGCCGGGCACTGAATTCGACCTCCGTTGCTTCCACCTCAAGATCTGCCGGACCATCGGATTGACGAAACCGGTTGATGTCAGAGCGGATCCGGTTGATGACGGTTTCGTCGAAAAATGGAATTTCCCCCCGTCGTTGGCTGAAAAAACCGGCACCCGGGGTCGTTTTTCGCGGATTCATGCGCGCCCAGTCCGTGAATTCCGTCAAAGCAGCGCGTAGCCGGTCGTCATCCCGGGTAATCGGCGTGCGGATCTCAACGAGCCCCTGTGATGCCAGCGCTCCCAGGCTTTCGGGGATAGTCGTCTTCAATGGCTGGTAGACCACCACCGGTCCCACTAAGGCAGTCAGAATTTGCGCGGTGGATTCCGACAGATAGGTGAATGGCATATATACGATTTTCATGGTGTTCTCCGTTTATGGGCGGACACGATCATCCCGGGGGACCACTCCCATTTGGAGCAACTGATCCCGCAGCCGATCCGCAAGGGCCCAGTCCCTGGCCTGCCGGGCACGCGTCCGTTCGGCCATCAATTGCCGTACCTGCGGGTTATCCGTTTCATCTTCAAAATCGAAGATGTTGACCACGGTATCGATGCGGGCCAAGGTTTCCAATACTTTTTCAGCTCCGACAGTATCGATTTCACTTTTTAATATCAGATAGTTGATCCGTTTGACCACGGTGAAGAGGGAGGCCAGGGCGGCGGAGATGTTCAGGTCATCGTCCATCGCGCTGGCAAAGCCATTTTTGATGTCGTAGCACAGCTGATCCAGTTCCCCGTATGCATTTCCGCTACGGACGTTTTTCAGGGCCCTGATGCAGGCATCTAAACGATTCAGGGTTTTGCGCACCCGTTCCAGACGCGCCTCGGAAAACAGGACCGGCTTGCGATAGTTCACCGAGATCAGCCAGTACCGAATCTCGCGTCCCGTGAACCCCATGTCAAGCAGGGCCTGAATGGTCAGGGCATCACCCTTTTCGTTCACCTTTTTGCCGTCCACCAGCACACGGTCGCAGTGGACCCAGTATTTGGCCAGGGATTTGCCGGTCAAGGCACCGGCGATGGCGATCTCGTTCTCGTGGTGGGGGAAAACCAGTTCGCGGCCGGCGCAGTGGATATCGAAGAAATCCCCCAGATAGCGCATGGACATGGCTGCACACTGCAGGTGCCATGAGGGCCGCATGTTGCCCCAGTCGGTCCGGGTGTAGATGCCCCGCTTCAGCTCCGACAGCCGGATGCGCTTGAGCAGGGTAAAATCGCGGGGGTTGTCCTTTTCGTACTCTTCCAGGTCCACAGTGGCGCCGAGACGGATCTTGTTGAGATCGATTCCCGACAATTGGCCGTAGGTCTTGAATCGCGAGATGTCGAAATAGATGGAACGCAGCTTTTCGTAGGCATAGCCTTTTTTGACCAGCCGGTCGGCCAGGTCCACCATATCGTCGGTGTGTTGGCTGGCCTTGGGATAGTGGTCGGCCGGCTGGATGCCCAGGGTACCAAGATCCTTGTGAAAAGAATCGATGTGCATGCCGGTGAAATCCTCCAGGGACATGCCGGCCTGCTCGGAACCCTCGATGGTCTTGTCGTCCAGATCGGTGATGTTCATCACCTGCTTGACCGCGTATCCCCGATAGGCCAGGTAGCGTGCCAGCAGGTCCGAGAAGATGAAGCGGCGTCCCTCCCCCACGTGCATGCGCGCATGGGCCGTGGGGCCGCAGGCGTACATGGACACCTTCCCCGGATTCACCGGCAAAAAAAGCTCTTTTTTACGAGTCATGGTGTTGAAGAGCTTGAGGTCGTTCTTTTCTTGAACGGCAAAGAGCGGTGTGGAGAGGTAGCGTTCACCGCCGTCGGGGAAGATCACCACCAGCGTCCCCTGCTCCAGCGTCTGGGCGATCTCGGCGGCCACCACCATGGCGGCACCGCTGCTCATGCCTACCATGAGCCCCTCTTCACGGGCCAGGCGCCGGGTCATCTCGAAAGCAGGCTCGTCTTCGACGTTGACCTTCTCGTCCAGCAACCGCTTTTCGAATATTTCCGGCTGATAGGCCTCCTTCATGTTTTTCAGCCCCTGCAGCCGGTGCCCCAGATAAGGCTCCACGCCGATGATCCGGATTTCCGGGTTGAACTCCTTGAGCCGCCGGGAGAGCCCCATCAGGGTTCCCGAGGTACCAATGGTGGCCACCATGTGGGTCAGCCCACCGCCGGTCTGATCCCATAACTCGACAGCCGTGCCGTTGTAGTGGGCCATCCAGTTGGCCGGGTTGTTGAACTGGTCGGTCATGAAATAGGCGTCTGGATTCTCCCGGGCGAGGCGGTAGGCCTCCTCGATGGCACCGTCGGTGCCCAGATGTCCGGGCGTGAGCAGAATTTCTGCACCGCGCGCCCTGAGGATCTGCTGCCGCTCCACACTGGCCGCCTCGCTCATGGCCAGCAGCAGCCGGTAACCCTTGACCGAGCAGACCATGGCCAGACCAATCCCCGTATTGCCGCTGGTGGCTTCGATCACCGTTTTCCCCGGTGTCAGTTCACCCGAGCGTTCCCCTTCCTCGATCATGGACAGCGCCGGGCGGTCTTTGATGGAGCCGCCGGGGTTGAGGTACTCCAGCTTGGCCAGTATGCGGACATGCGGGTTGGGGTTCAACCGCCGGATCTCCACCAGCGGGGTGTTGCCGATATGATTCAAAATGCTGTGGGTCATGACAAAGGGTTCCATCTATATTCGATGATCGATGATCAGCGCTTAAAATGAGTCTTGAGTGTGCTTTCAATCTGAGCACGCACCGCTCGCTCATCTGCGGCGGCATCGATGATGGCAAACCGCCGGGGTTCCCGGCGTGCCAGATCCAGGTATCCCGCCCTGACGCGCTGGTGGAAAAGCAGCTTCTCCTTTTCGAAGCGGGACTCCATCACATGGGCCGTATCGGAATCGATCCGGCGCCAGGCGCGGGCCAGTCCGGCTTCGGGCTCCAGATCGAGCAGCAGGGTCAGATCGGGCGTCAAGCCCTTGCAGGCCAGGTGGTGCAGTTGGCGAATCATCTCTTTGTCCAAACCCCGGGCATAACCCTGGTAGACCAGGGTGGCATCGAAATAGCGATCGCACACCACCACCTTGCCCGCTGCCAGCGCCGGACGCACGACCGTCTCCAGATGCTGGACTCGGTCCGCCACGTATAGCAGCAGTTCGGCCGCAGGCGCCAGATCGCTGTTGTCCGGGTGGAGCAGGACGGAACGAATCTGACCGCCGATGGGCGTACCGCCGGGTTCCCGGGTGGTCAGGCAGTCACGGCCGGCTGCCGTCAGCCATCGGGCAATGGCTTGGACCTGGGTGGTTTTCCCCGAGCCTTCAATGCCTTCTAAAGTAATGAACATAATCCGTCACTCAGCCTCAGCGTCTGCCGGTCCTTTATAAAAATGGCGCTCCAAGAGCCGATGATAAGGGGTCCAGGAGCCGTCCGACAGATCCTTGGCCACATATTCACGGATGCTGTTGACCCGGGAATCCATCTCGTCGATGTAGTTGAGCAGGACCGCCTCGATGGTTTTGGGCGGTTCGGGGGAGCCGAATGCCCGTTCGCCGTGGTGGCTGACGATCATGTGCTTGAGCAGGTGGGCCTGGACGTCCGGAAATTCCGGCACCTGCTTCAGTTTTTCATCCAGCATGGACAGGCCGATAATGATGTGGCTGAGCAGGCGGCCCTCATCGGTATAGTCGATACGGCGGGTATATTCCAATTCCCGGATCTTCCCCACGTCGTGAAGGATCACCCCGGCCAGCAGCATATCCCCGTCCACGCCGCTGTAATGCCCGGCAATGGCTTCGGACAAAATGGCCATGGAGAGGGTGTGTTCCAAAAGGCCGCCGATATAAGCGTGGTGCATGAGCTTGGCCGCCGGCGCCCGGACGTAGGCGGCCACAAACCCGTCATCGGCCCAGAAGGCCTCAAACAAGGCCTTTAAATGCGGGGTCTTCATCCGGGCGGTCATCTCCTTGAGCCGGTCTAACATCTTGGCCACGTCGCGGGTGGTGGCCGCCAGAAAGTCACCTGCATCCACCTGATCCGCCGGCACCCGGGCCATGTCCTTGACCACCAGCTGAAGACCGCCCCGATACTCGCCCACCTGCGCCCGAACATGCACGAAATCACCCTCGGCGACAGCTGCTGCGATGCGCTCCACCTGGTCCCACACCACCCCTTTTATCTGGCCGGTGCGATCCGACAGGGTCACGTTCAGAAACGGGTTCCCGTCTTTTTTATGGGCCATGGCGCGCTCAGCCAGCAGGAACACCTCGTCAATGGCGCTGCCCGCAACAAGTTCAGAGACAAAACGTTTGGTCATCGGTGTCACCTTAAACCGGATAAACCGGAATCAACAAGAATTTAAATATTAAGGGGTTACACTGATATCCCACCGGGAGAGTTCCCGCAGGACGTCGTAATCGGTCATGTCGCATTTGATGGGCGTAATCGAAATATACCGGTCACCCAGGGCGGCCCCGTCAATATCCGATTGGTCGTAGGCCGCTTGGCCGTCACACCCTTGCCAGTAGTAGACCCGGTCCCGCGGATCCCGCCTTTTTTCAAAGTGCTGGGCAAAAATCCCTGTTCCCTGACGGCTCCAGCGAACCCCGCGAATTTCGTCCATCGGCAGATCGGGAAAGTTGACATTGAGAAAGGTCCCTTGGGGCAACCCCCACCCCTTCACCTGCAGGGAAAGCGATTCGGCAAACCGGGCAGCGGCATCGATATGCCGCTCGCCGGGGGCAATGATGGATACGGCCATGGCGGGGATGCCGGCCATGGCGGCCTCTTTGGCTGCGGCCACGGTTCCGGAATAGTTGACATTGATGCCCACGTTGGCGCCCGGGTTGATACCGGAGACCACCAGATCGGGGGGGGTGTCCAACAGCTCGGCCAGTCCCAATTTCACACAGTCCGCCGGGGTGCCGTTGACGGCGAAACCGCTCAGGCTGCCGTTGACCCTAGTCTTTTCGAAACGGATGGGCTGGTGCAGGGTAATCCCGTGGCCCACAGCGCTGCGTTCACGATCCGGCGCCACCACGGTCACCTGGTGCCGGGTCGAAAAGGCCTGGTGCAAGGCCCATAATCCTGGTGCGTGGATACCGTCGTCATTGGTCAGCAGTACGCGCATGAACCCTCTGCTTTCATCTGAAAGATCGCCGCACAAACCGGCTTGCCCCGGTCGACAGCCGATGTTTAAAACTGTTGTTGCAATTTCGAGCAAGATAGCTTTATATTGAATTTTTCATTTATGTGCAAGTGGTTATCCTGCATCCGCCCTCGCAGGATCCATGCTGAGACCGCCTTTTCCCCCAAAAACGCCAATGCCTTTATTCTGCTGATGCGACCGTTCATATTCAGACCACCATTTCCGATCATAAACCATCCGGTAGTGGTCCTGACCTTCCTTTTCTGGACGTTTTGGTTCCTGACGCCATGGGCGTCGTGTGCCCACGCCCAGTCGATCACAGACCGGCTCAGCGGCAGCCCGAAGGTCCCCTGGCAGATCAGTGCAGATACAGTGGACTACGATGCTGGGTCCACCACCTATCATGCCAGGGGTAATGTGATCATCGAAAAGCAGGCCACACGCCTGGCGGCTGATTCCGTCTCCTTCAACCATAAAGCCATGACAGCCTTGGCCGACGGCCACGTGGTGATGACCGTTGGCGACGATATTCTCACGGGAGCGCGCGTGGAACTGGATCTGGACCGGGAGACCGGTGTGGTTCACGATGGCACGGTTTTCCTGAAGGAGAATCACTTTTACATTCACGGCGAGCGCATCGAAAAAACCGGCAAGGATACCTACCGGGCGGAAAAGGGATCCATTACCAGCTGCGACGGTGACCGGCCGGACTGGGTCATCACCGGTCGAACGCTCGATGTCACCATCGAGGGCTACGGCACCGCCACCCATGCCGTACTCCGGGCCGGGGATGTGCCGGTGCTGTATACGCCCTATATCCTGTTTCCGGCCAAGACCAAGCGCCAGACGGGCCTGCTGCTTCCGGAGGCGGGCGTTTCGGATCGCTGGGGGTTTAACTGGGACCAACCGCTTTTCTGGGCCATCAACGACAGCACGGATGCCACCTTGTATACGCACTATATGCAGGAAAGGGGCACCAAGGTCGGCCTGGAATACCGCTATGCCCTGGCCGACGATTCATATGGAACTATCAAGGCTGACGGCCTGCAGGACCGAAAGATCGATGATGGCACCCCCGAAGCCACCCAAAGATGGGGCTATGCCGGCGATGACTATGATCGACCCAACACGGACCGCTATTGGCTGCGGGGCAAAGTGGATCAGGAACTGCCCTGGGGTGCCAAGGCCAAGCTGGATCTGGATTTCGTCAGCGATCAGGATTACCTGACCGAGTTCAAGGATGGCC
>CAVPJR010000037.1:0-222586 GCA_963705435.1 uncultured delta proteobacterium
CACTCCGGAGACAACGGCGGTTCCCACGCCGCAGGTCAAATTCGAAAAAGCGCTCCCCTGGCGTCCAGATCTTGCAGCACTTCCGCAATGGCCCGGGCCCCCTCACCCACACGATCAACACATCTCTCGTGGTCGTCGGACAGTTTGTAGGTCATCGCCGCCTCGAGATCCGTAAAATCCACACCGGTCATGTCCAGGCAGGAGTGACCCCCGATACGCCCGGTCAGGGTTTTGACCATGCGCTGGGCAGGCAAGATGATCGGCATCATCCCGTCGAGACCTGATTCCAGCCGTTCCCTTCCCGCGAGCAACCCGAGAATCATCAATCCGGCCGTGTGTACGCCGCAGGTCAGCGAACTCATCATGCCGCCGTGCATGGCACCCCCGGCGCGGAGAGCCATGCGGTTTTGCATGTCCAACGCCTTCATGAAGGCCCACAGGATGCTCTGGGTGCAGCTGTCGTACTGTTTCAAATAAGTCATGGCCTGGGTTTTCATCATTTCCGGCCACAGCGGATCATTCGGTATAGAGCATCGCTGTGTTTCTCTCTCCATACGTGCGGAAACGGTTTGCATACCTCCTCCTTTTTGCAAGATTGTTATGACCACCAGTCCTGATTTGCCTATGCCGCCATCAGCGTGTGCCGTCTTTACCAGGCTTTATCGCCTCTATAAATGCGGATACCACATAAGCCTGGGCATTTTTTCCGGGCGCCCACTGATTGATCAGGTCACGGCTCGAATCCACAAGCGTGATCCCGATCTTTTCGAACCCCGTCGTTTCCAGGATTTTTTGAATATCCGCCACCAGTGCTGCCCCACCGATGCAGGCGCAGTGCAGTTGACGGTCTGCAAGCATCGACGCCGGCAGGGGGCGAACCGCCACCATATCAGAGATGGCTAACCGCCCGCCGGGTTTGAGCACGCGGTAAGCCTCCCGGAAAACGGCCTCCTTTTCAGGTGACAGATTGATCACGCAGTTGGACATAATCACGTCCACCGTGTCGTCGGCGACCGGGAGTCGCTCAATTTCACCGGCACGAAACGACACGTTGCCGATGCCGGCTTTTTTTGCGTTGCTTCTGGCTTTGCGGACCATGCCGTCGGTCATGTCTACACCGATGACACGGCCGGTCTCACCCACGGCCTTCGCCGCCAGAAAGCAGTCGAATCCGGCCCCGCTGCCCAGGTCCAACACCGTCTCACCGGGTTTGAGTCCGGCGATGGCCTGCGGGTTTCCGCACCCCAATCCCATCGTGGCGGCATCGGGGGCCGATTCAATCTGGGCATTGGAATACCCGATCCTGTTCGCATCGGTTTCCGCTCCCGAACAGCAAGGTTTCCTGGCGACTGTGTTGCAGCAGGTTCCGAATGCGCTCGCGATTTTCCCGTAATTATCCCGAACGAGTTGACGGATGGCGTCTGGTTCAGCTTTGGTGTGTTCCATGATCGGCTCCTTAGGTTTTATTGTTTGACAACTTTCGAACAATAGGGTTAAATTTTTTTAGCGCGTAAAAAAGGTCCTGAGTTGTTCGATGACATCCGGGTCCACCCAGCAGGCAATGTTCTGTCCTCTGCGTTCCGTGCGAATGATGCCTACCCGCCGAAGCTCTTTGATATGGTGGGATACCGTGGGCTTGCCCACCTCCAGCTCCTTGCCCAGTTCCCCGATGAACATGGTGTCTACATCGGCGTTCTTGTCATAGATGCCCACCGTACCCGGTTGACAGCAGGTGGTCAGCAACAGAAAAATCTTCAGTCGGTTCGGATTGGACAGTGCTTTGAAAATGTCTGCCAGCCGTTCAATCGGTATGTTTTTATTGTTTGACATATATCGAATTATAGAACCTTTTGGCTGTTTGTCAACCCTTTTATTGATTCCATATTCCAAAGCCGTCAATCGTGATTACAGGCAAAGAAACATAATAAAGCCCCACCGGCGCAATCTAATGCCGGTGGGGTTTTCTTGTTTTACATCAACCCCGGCCAGGCGGTTAAGGCGCTGCGTCATGGCGGTTTGAACCTTCCCCGCGGCTTGCCGCGGGGAAGGTTCACCGTAAGGATGAAAGTCTATTTTCAGTTCACTCGCTAACCCCGCCGCACCAATGCTTGGTATCTCTGCTTAACTCCAATAAGCAGCGGGGAATGCGCTCGCTATCGCGGTTCAAAATAGAACCGGTTTGGGTTCAGGCATCATTCGATTCCGTTGAGGCAGGGCCTCCGCTGCAACAAGGATCCGTGTTGCCGGACCGGTGCGCCCGGATTTGTTGCCTCAGGGTTTCGTATTCATCCTCCAAGGCCAGCAGGTCAATCATCACCGGCGGCTTGACCGAGTGCGCGGGAAGTCGTGCCTCGGTCTCCTTGATGGCTGCTTCCAGTTCCTTGAGCCGATTTTCCATTTGAGCCAGTGATTTCATGGTGTCTCCTATCTACCTCCATACTCAAATTCGGAATTCCAAACAACAATTGGTGTTAGATCTTGTTTGAGATTTGGATATAGAAATTTGGAATTTATTTGGAATTTGAAGCTTGCGATTTGTTGTTTACGGCCTGCGCCTTTCAACAGCACCGGTTTGTTCGGATTAGGTATTCTATTTACTCAAACCTTAGCCCGCATGCATTGACCCAGGTCATAACGGTCGAACCATGATGACGGCAGGGAAGCCGGCTGCGCGGCCATTGCCGATTGACATTTCCGGCAGATCGGCCATACTGCCGGAAGGGCCCACTTAAAAATTTTGGAACGTGCATGCATGAACAATAGCGACATCCCCGAACACTTTCAGCGGCAGGGGCAGATGCTTGCCAATCGGGTGAAAAAACGATTCAAGCACCTGCGCAATCGCTTCAACCGGCAGAATATCGAAGTCTTCAGGCTTTATGACTGGGACATTCCGGAGATTCGCGCCGTGGTGGACTGGTACGGCGGGCACCTGGTGATCGGAGAGTATATGCGGCGCCAGTCTGTGCCTGAATGGCTGCCCATGATGGGTCGTGCCGTCGCCGACGCCCTGGACGTGCCGGCGGAAAAGGTACACCTGAAACAGCGATGGGCCGGTCGGCAGGAAGGCCGGCGCTACGAACGTCTCGACCACTCCGACCGGAAAATCGTTCTGTCCGAACGGGATCTGAGATTTCTGGTCAATCCGACCGACTATGTCGATACCGGCCTGTTCGCCGACCACCGGGATACCCGGCAGATGGTCCGGGGGCTGGCCGTCGGCAAAGATTTTCTCAACCTTTACTGCTACACGGCATCCTTTACCTGTTATGCCGCCAAGGGCGGTGCGCGCTCGACCGTCTCGGTGGACCGCTCGGACAGCGCGGTCCAGTGGGCCCGTGAGAACTTTGTCCTCAATGCCATGGATCTGAAAGCCCACCGATTGGTCCAGGCGCACGCCTTCGACTTTCTGAAGAAAGCCGCACGGGAAAAGCAGCGCTTCGACCTGGCCGTCGTGGATCCGCCCTCCTACTCCACCACCAAAACCCACAACGTGGCCTTCGACATCGCCAGGGATCATCCCCGGCTGCTAAAAGCGGTGGTCGGCCTGCTTCGACCGGGTGCCACGCTCTTCTTCTCCACCAATCACCAGAGCTTCGAACCCCGCATGGATGGTCTGGCGGCTGCCGATGTGAAGGAGATCACGGCCGGCACCATCCCCGAAGATTACATCTCCAAACGCAAGACCATCCACCGCTGCTGGCGTATCACCGTATAACTGTGTTAACAAAGGGATGAACCCTCGTTTCGGGTTCTCTATAAAAAGCGAAAACCGAAACGAGGGGATCTTTGCTTTTCCTACCAGTCAAGTAAGATAGGATCAGTGACATCGTTGGCAGGATCGGTCTCGACAAGTTTGCTGCTCGGCGGTTCATTGCCGTTTTCCACCCAATCCACCAAGTACCCGAAGGTTCGCATGGCGTATGCCTGCATGGGCGTCTGCAGATCGGGGATATCCGGGTCTTTAGAATAGGGATTGGCGCCCCACCCGCCGTCGGTGTGGGAATCAACATGGCCGGTGTGAGCGATGATGTAGAAGCGATGCAGGTCCGGGTTGCCATAGAGCTCAACCGCGTCCTTGTATTCCAGCCCTTGGGAGTGTAGAGGCACCAGGCCGTCGGCCTGGCCCTGCAGGCTCAGCATGGGCACCGAAAATTCACCGGTATTGGCATTCTTCAGCGCGTACCTGACGCTTTCTCTGTTCCATCCGCCGTTTTCAGCGCCAAACAGCCAGTCGTAAATCGGTGGGGGCGTGTCGGGATTGGCAGGATCGGAATAACATGAATAGGCTGCGGATACGACGGCATCGTCACCGCGAAGGTCGGCGCGATACACATATGAAACCAGGTTGTAGTAGCCAACGCCACGGAAAATTTCGAAGCCCGGCACGTATTGATAACCATCATAGTTCGTATTGTAATAGCCCCAGTACAGTGCTGATTCGGGCGAAAACCCGGCGTTGACCATGGAGAGATAGGCACCCGGAAAGCGCGGGTTTTTGGCATATTCCTCAGGGGTGCTAAGTGTTTCGGAATAAAACCAGCCCATGGCCAGGGTGCCCTTGTCAATGGCGCCCACCAAAGAATCCGCCGCTGCATACTCTTCCACGGACACCTTGCCGTCACCGTCGGCGTCCATCACGCGTTTATCCGGCCAGTAAGCGCCGGACCAGTCCACGCCGCCGTCAAACAGACGCTTTTGGCGTTTCGATACGCGCTCATGGTCGATCTCGAGGGCGCGACGGGTCTGGTAGCCGCCGTTGGAAAGCCCCATGGCATAGATGTAGCTGGGTCTCTCTCCGGCGAATTTTCTCAGGCACTCCTGGCCGAGAAGCGCCAGATCGATCATCATGTCGCCCCAGTACTGGGTGGGGTGCTTGCCTGAAATCATGTCGTTGGCCCCCCCGGGAATTCCCTTGTCACCGGCAATATAGGCGTAGCCGGCCTCCAGCAGCCAGGGTACCAGGACGGCCTCGTTGGCGTATTCGTTGCGCAATCCCGGGGTACCGGCAACCACCAGCTTGCCGTTCCACGTGTCAGGCAGGCGGAAGGTGATGCTCTGCACGCGCTTGCCCATTTTGAGCAGGCCGGTCACCTCTGTGCCGGCTATGTCGGCATTGGTGGGCTGAAAAGCCGCGGCGTGGAGGAGGTTGGCATTTATTTTTCCGACCTTGGCCTGCTCTTCGGGAGAAAGCGCGCCATAGTAATCCGGATCGGCTGCAGGCAAACCCCAGTAGGTTACATGCGCCAGACCCCCATCCTCACCTCCGACATATTGGTGTATATTGACGTCTGTAAGTCCTTTTATTTTACAATGTCCCTTGTGCTTGCCGCCGGCAAAAAGCATCGGATTGAACAGTAGCATGGCGGCCAGGAAAGCTACACACCACACCCCAATGATTGGTTTTCTCTTTTTCGCCATTTTTTTTACCTCCTTGGTTGTAGCTGGGCAAGCGCTTTTCGAGGAGGATCGCTATCAGATTGCTTTAATAGTAATCGCTTGGCCCAGCAATGGATGAGCGTTGATCGTGAAACGGGACCCTCCCGTTCTGATCACTTCAGCGGAATTGAACTTAATCCTGCAATCACCTGAAAATGATGCTTGGGATATAGGTGATGATCGACGGAAAGAGGACGCAGAAGAGAACGCCAATGGCCTGCAGGAAGATGAACGGCAGCACCCCTCTGTAAATCTCCATCATCTGGTATTTGCCTTCAGGCGCGGCACCGGCAAAATAGAACAGCGCATAGCCGAAGGGGGGGGTCAAAAATGAGGTCTGCAGGACGATGCAGATCAGCATCGAGAACCATAAGGGATTGAAGCCAAGCTCCATGCAGACCGGCATGTAAACCGGAAGACAGACGAGCAAGATGGCCACCCAATCAATGAACATGCCCATTATAAAGACAGCAAAGAGCATGATGAAGAGGATCACCCCCGGCTGGAGGTCCCCGCCGATGAGCAGGTCGGTGATGACGTCACCCCCGCCGACAAAGAGAAAGGTGGAACTGAATAGATTACCGAAAAGGACGAGGATCATGACCATGGAGGTGGTCTTGAGCGTCGCCTTGCAGGATTCGTAGACGACCTTCCAGTTGAAGCTGCCGCGGGCGATGGCCAGGATGGCCGCGCCCAACACACCGACGCCCGCCGCCTCGGACGGCGTGGCGATGCCACCGAGGATGGTGCCCATGACGGCGAAGATCAGCACCAGCGGCGGGACCATGGACTTGATCACCATCCACATCTTTCGCCGGGCGGAATAACCGGCGGCCTCTTTTTTGCTGATCGGGGGGCCATAGGCGGGTTTTACCTGGCACATGATAAATACGTAGGCCATATACAGAAATGACAGCAGCAGGCCTGGCAGGATGGCGGCCGCAAAAAGGGCGCCCACCGAGGTTTCTTTGAGCCCTGTCAATCCTCCATAGACCACAAGCATGATACTGGGTGGAATCAGAATACCGAGTGTGCCGCCCGAACAGATCAGGCCGGCGGACATCTCCTTGTTGTAACCCTTTTCGAGAAGTTTCGGGCCGGCAAGAAGGGCCATCCCGACCACCGACGCACCCACGATGCCCGTGGTGGCGGCCAGGATCACGCAGACGAAGATGACAGCCAACCCGAGCCCGCCCTTTATGGGGCCCATGACCACGTAGAGGGCTTCGAAAAGGGCGTCCGAGATTTTGGCGCGATCCAGCAGCTGCGCCATCAGGATGAACAGGGGGACCGCCACGAGCACGAAATTGTTCATGGTGCCCCAGGCATTGTTGATAAAAAACCCTAAAAGACCGTCGACGTTGAACCCGTTTTCGATCAAGCCATAGATCACAGCGGTCCCGGCCAGCGAATATGCCAAAGGGAGCCCGAGCACGATGAATAAAATAAGCGTGGCAAACATGCCGATAGTGAGAATTTCTGGACTCATAGCATCCCCTTAGCGAACCGCTTCCTTTTGACTGAAGGATAGAAGGCGTTTAATCAAGTTGGAGAGAACTTGAAGAAAAAGAAAGGTAAACCCCAGGGCCATCAACAGTTTCACCGGCCAGATCGGCGGTGCCCAGGCCGACGAAAGATCCTCCAGGATTTTGGTGGAAATGATCGCATTGTCCCAGGCCCAGATGCCAAGCAAGGCAACGAGAGGGAGCGTGACGCCGATCGTCAGAACGATGTATAGGATGTCCTGTAATTTTTTTGAGAATTTGTTGCTGAAGATATCGACTCTCACGTGGCCGTCGAAATATTCAGTGTAGCCATACCCCATGACAAAATGCACACCGAAGATGAATGTCGTGAGCTCTAAGCCCCAGATCGTCGGTGCGTTGAAGAAGTAGCGCCTGACCACTTCGTAGCACATCATCACCACCAGGATCACCATAAGCAGAGACGATACTTCCGCCTGTTTAACGACGATCTTGTCGATTATTTTCGTGAGCCGCTGCATAGCTCCCTCCTCTGTCTGTCCTGCCACCTACATGACTGGATAATGATTTCCTGAAACAAAAACGGCTTAGCGAAAATAAAGCGAAACGCCGCTTGACGAATTGATTGCATTTTAAAAACGGATGATTGAATATCCGGCTGGATTCTGCCCGTCAAGGCGAATCCAGCCGGTCGCGGTTGGACCATGCTTGCCCTATTCGAGGCGTTTACTATTCGTGCAGTTTTCCTTTGACCACTTCATCCATCGGCCACGGCGTAACACCGGCCCTGGCGGAACGCCAATCGGCAAAATCTTTCTTCAGGGCTTCCTGGGACTCGAGCAATCGCTTGCAGTCGGGGCATCTTTCTTTTACTTTTTCCAGATAGGCCTGTGTCGTCTTGGCGAAATCGACGATGGCTTTTTCATCCATCATCACGATTTCAGATTTTTCTTTGAAGCGTCGGATGGCTTCGGCATTTAGGTTGTTGATCCAGCTGTAGCTCCACAGCTGGGTCTCCTTGGCGGCCGTGTCGAGGATCCATTTCAGATCGTCGCCCAGTTTGTCGTAGGAATCCTTGTTGAAAAAGAAGGCGAATTGGCAGGCGGGCTGATGCACGCCCGGCTGGATGATGTACTTGGTGACTTCGTCAAAACCCATCGGATAGTTGACCGCCGGTGAGGAGAACTCGGCCGCATCCAGGACACCGGTCTGAAGTGACAGATAGACCTCACCGCCCGGCGTGGCAACACCAGAGGCGCCGAGCTCATTGAGGATGTCAAGGTACCAGCCCCAGGTCCGGACCTTCATTCCCTTGAAATCCTCCATCGTGGAAGCTCTCTTGCTGGAGTTCAGTCCCATTTCCTGGCCAACCTGACCACCGGGCAGGGCAAAAAGATTGTATGGGGCATAAAGGGCCTGCATCTCTTCCAGGCCACCCCTTTCATAAAGCCAGATATTGTAAAGTTCGGCGTCCAGGCCATAAGGTACAGAAGCGACGGTGATAAATGCCTCGTTCTTGCCCTTCCAGTAACCGGGCCAGTCATGGCCGGCATCGAAGGAACCCTTGCTGACCGCATCGAAAATTTCCATGGCGGGAACCAGTTCCCCGGCCGAAAAAGCTTTTATATCCAGGCGACCACCGGAAGCCAGGCGGACGGTGTCGCAGAAATGGACCGCCATGTCATAGAAAAGCAGGCCTTTGGACCAGGGAAGCACCATTTTCCAGCGGTGTTTTTCGGTGCTGGTTTTGACCTTTAGGTTTTTGACTTCTTCAATTCTTTTGTCTGCGCCGAATTTCGTTCGGTCTGACTTTGTCTTCTTGTCCTGAGCCAAAGCCATGCCCGTGACGAACAGGAATAGTACCGAAAAAATTGCTGCTGTTTTGAGACATCTTTTCATCGTTCCTCCCCTTTTGTATTAGGTTAGTGTGTTGCCTTTGAAACAGATCTTCCTATCATAGAAAAAGATATGTTGGCCTGCATCACCCCCTCATTGATTCCCGCCAGCAGTTTTGTAGTGGAAATACTACACATGTATCCATTTTGATACATTATGGCTTGCCCAACCCATCTCTGGCCGGTGCTTCCCCGAACATTTTCCGGAGGTCACGTTTCAATGTTTTACCGGCAACGTTGCGGGGGAAATCTTTGATTATTTTTACACCGCAAACCCGCTGAAACTTGGCCCCGACGCGGGAGTTGATCCAATCCTTGAGCGCCTCTTCGGAGACGGTTGCGGAAGGAACCACGGTCACCGTGGCAAAGGGCACTTCGCCCCAGCGCTCGTCCGGAACGCCGAATACGGCCACTTCGTTGACATCGGGATGCTGAACGATGGTCTCCTCGATATCCCTGGGATAAACGTTGACGCCGCCCGAGATGATCATGTCCTTGATGCGGTCCACCAGGTACAGAAAGCCATCGTCGTCAACGTAGCCCAGATCGCCGGAATGGAGCCAACTGTCCACGATCGCTTTTTCTGTTAAATCAGGGCGTTTATAGTATCCGGGCATCAGTATGGGGCCCTTGCCGCAGATTTCACCCACCTGGTTTGGCGGGCACTCGTCACCCGATTCGTCAACGATTTTCATGTCGAACAGGGGCAGCGGGATTCCCACGGACGCGGGCTTGCTGTGATAATCCAGTTTATCCAGAACGGTCACGAAACCTTCCGTCAAGCCATAGAGTTCGTAAAAGCGCCCGGGAAGCAGCCGGTTCAAGGTCTCTTTGTGCTCGAGGTGCAATGGCGCGCCTAAAGCGAGGATCATTTCCAAAGAAGCCAATTTGTCGGGGTCGAAATTGGGTGCATTCAGCATGGCGATAATCTGGGCGGGAACCATCATCACATGGGTGACTTTTTCCCTGTGAATGCACTCGATATAATCAACCGGATCAAACTGCGGCAGCAGGACATAGGTGGCCCCCTGGAAAACCGTGGGCATTAAATCGACGAAGGCACCATTGAACACGATGGCGCCGGCGTGGAGGGTGACGCTCTCCGGGGCGATTCTGAATGCCGCCGCAAAAGAGGTTCCGTAGGCAATGCGGATGGCGTGGGTGTGAACAATCCCCTTAGGCAGGCCGGTCGTCCCGCTGCTGTACATGACGTTAAACGTATCGTCGCCATGGATGACGGGGACCTCGGGTTCGCCGTCCGGTTCAGCCGCTTTCAGGGAAGGATAGTGTTGAAAACCTGCCCTATCGGCTGCGTCTACCAGCAGGCAGCATCCAGGACGAAGTTTAGGCAGGTCCGGATGTATCAATTTGATAATATTTGCAAATGCGGCATTGGTGACCACCATTTCCGCATCGGCGTCTTTGAGTAGGGATCGGAGTGCGCCCTCCATCAGCAGGGTGCTCATCGGCACCACCACGGCACCCACTTTGGCCGCAGCCCAGTAGGTTTCAAGAAGCTCCAGGCAGTTCGGTAAAACCGTAGCGACGGTGGAGCCCTTTAGGATCCCCAGGCTCAGCATGGCATTGGCCAACTTGTTGATGTTTTGATTAAGCTGAAAATAGGTCAGGCGCTGATCCCCAAACACCACAGCGGTGTGATCGGGCCGATAGCGCGCATGACGCGTAAACAGCATTCCCAGATTCATCGGGTCCTCCCCGGCGGCAAATTTTACTATAGGATGGATATGGCTGTGATTGACGTGTTCAAATAAGGTGAGCAAAAGATGTGCCGAACACTCTTCATTTTCTCCATATCAATGTAACATTATGATACCATATAATATTTGTAAAGGTTGGAATGATTTCAAACCGATTTGTCATGTGCTAGCAGGGCAAAGGTTGTACTAAAATTGCTACAATCACTCTGGTCTCGATCGGCGCGCGAGACGCTGAACCCACGTCAATCGGGCATCTTGATGACGGCATGGAAATTGCTTATATGATGAAAACCGTAAATATTACAGGAGGACATCATGTTGGAGATCAACGATTCAGTCGCCGTAGTGACCGGAGGGGCCAGCGGAATCGGCCTTGCGTTTGCCAAATACTGGGTGAAAAAAGGGGGAAAAGTACTCTTGGGGGATGTTTCAAAACCGGCTCTGGAAAAGGCCAAGGCGGCCATCGGCGACCGGGCCGAAATCCTGGTGTGCGATGTGACGGATGAGGCGGACAGCCATCGGCTGGCGACAACGGCCATTGACGTCTTCGGCAGGATCAACCTGGTGGCGCCATTCGCCGGAATCATCAAGGACGGCCTGATGGTTGCCCCCGACCGCGAATCCGGCAAAGTCACCGCCAAGATGACCCTCGATCAGTTTCGTTCTGTGGTCGATGTCAACCTGACGGGGGTGTTCCTCACGGTGCGCGAATGCACCGAACAGATGATCAACAATGGGGACAAAGGCCTGATCTGCCTGATTTCATCCACCGGTTCGCTGGGGACCGCCGGCCAGATCAATTACACGTCAACCAAAGCCGCCGTTTCGGTGATGCCCAAAGTGATTACCGCCGAATTTTTCAGACGGGGGATTGCCGACCGTATCCGCTGCGTGGCGGTGGCCCCAGGGTACGTCGCCACGCCGATTCTGCAAGGCATGAACCAGAAGGCGCTCTCCCGCATTTTGGACAATGTCCCCATCGGAAGGCTGATCGAACCGGATGAAATCGCTTCGCTGGTGTGCGAACTCTATTGCAATGAAGCCCTTACCGGCGATGTCTATTTCATCCACGGCGGGTTGAGGTTGAGCTCAAAGGGATAGCGCCGACCCACCATCAATATGTTTATTACCAAGGTCGGATGAACGGATCGCAAAAAATGGCAGGCACTTAGTATTAAACAACAAATTCCAATTTTCAAATCTCAAATAAATTCCAATATCCAAACCTCAAACAAGCTACAAAACATCAGTTGTTGACCATCATTGATATTTTCAGTTGTTTTTGGCGACCGTTAAATGAGAATCTACACGGGTATAGCGCGTTGGTATGTCCTTCCTTCAAGATCGCCAGGTTTGGAATTTGGATTTTTGGTCATTGTGATTTGTTTGTCATTTGAGTTTTGGTTATTGTGATTTGCTAATATGTTTCTGGCCTAAATAAACCCATTATAGGATCAAGGTGCAAAGGAGAATAGCCATGAGTCGTGTCAGCATGATCGGAGCATACAACACCAAGTTCGGGGCCTTTGTGGAAAAAAACCGGGAAACCGGAGAGGTTCAGGATACCAAATCCTTTTACGACCTGATCATCGAGGCCGGCAAGGGCGCCATCGAAGATGCGGGTTTGCACCCGTCCGACATCGACGGTATCTGGATCGGCTCCTGCTCACCGTCCATGTTCGTCAACCAGGAGCACGTGGGGCCCCTGGGCCTGGAGGTCGCCCCGGAATTTCTGCGTTTCGTTCCCACCACCCGCACCGAAGGGGCCTGCGCCTCATCCTCCGTGGCCCTTTACAATGCGATCTTCGGCATCGAGTCCGGCCGCTTCCGTCGGGTTCTCGTCATCGGCGTGGAAAAGATGAGCCTGCTGGCGACCCCCGATGTCACCCATGCCCTGGCCTGTTCTTCCTACTGGCCGGAAGAGGGCTGCAACCGGAATGACCTTTCCGGGGCTTTTTGCCGAGTACGCCAAAGGCTACATGGCCCACTACGGGTATACCCGGGAAGAACTGCAGAAAATGTTTGCGGCCGTATCGGCGCTCTCCTATCGAAATGGTATCGAAAACCCGCTGGCCCATTTCAGCAAGGGTGGGCCGGCGGATCGGCTCAAGCTGTTTAGCCCCGAAGCCATTTTAAACCTGCCGGAATCAGGCAAAGGCAGCAACCCCGTCATCGCTTCGCCATTGCGCCTGCACGACTGCTCCCTGATTTCGGATGGGGCGGCGGCGGTGATCCTGGCACCCACCGAAGAGGCCCGAGCCATCAGCCAGCGGGCGGTGGAAATCGCCGGCATCGGCATGACTACCGAGCGGCTGGCTGAAAGTGTGCGACCGAACATGCACGAACTGATTGCTGGCAAACGGGCGGTCGACCAGTCCTTCAAGGAGGCCGGGATCACCATCGACGATGTCGACCTGGCTGAAGTTCACGACTGCTTCTCCATCAATCAAATCCTGACCACCGAAGCCTTGGGGCTGTCGGCAGACGGCCGGGCCGGGTGGGACTATATGGACGGCCGATTTACCGCGGATGATCGTTGCCCGGTCAACCTGTCGGGCGGGCTTAAATCAAAAGGTCATCCTGTCGGCGCGACGGGGTGTTCCATGCATGCTCTGGCCTACAAGCAATTGGTCGGCGAACCCATCGGGATGGCGCCGGCCACCAAAGTCCCGGAAGTGGCCGTTGTCTTCAATGTCGGGGGGTCTGCCGCCACCAACTGCGTAACGACACTGAAGCGGATTTGAGCAAGGTCATGACTGACGCCGACCCTTTCCAATCCAATCTACCGAACCGGTTTTTTTAAAAACCTGGTAGAGAACATGGAGATTGGCGTCATCATCTGCGATACGGACGGCAAGATCGTCTATATCAACCGGACCTACGCCCGTTTTCTGGACATTGACATCGAACCCTCTCTTGGCAGACATGTAACGCAGGTCATCTCCAACAGCCGTCTGCCTGTAGTGGCCAAAACCGGCATTGCAGAAATCAACTATCCCCATCAGTTCAAAGATACCGGTTTTCTGGTTCATCGGGTGCCGATTCGGGAAAACGGACGGGTCATCGCCGTGGTCGGCCTGGTTCTGTTTGATTCGGCCACGACGGTTACCAAACTGGCCGAAAAACTCGAACAACTGGAGTCAAAGCTGGTTGATGTTCAAAAAGAACTCGCCACCGTCCACGCCACCACATTTACCTTTGAAAGCATCATCGGCAAAAGTGAATCGATCAAAAAGGCCGTCAGCGAAGCGTCAAGTGCCGCAGGAACCACCATGCCGGTGTTGATCACCGGAGAATCAGGGACGGGAAAAGAGCTTTTTGCCCACGCCATCCACCACGCGAGCAGCCGACGTCATTTCCCGTTCATTCGCGTAAACTGTGCAGCCATGCCCAAAGATCTGCTCGAGGCAGAATTGTTTGGCTACGAAAAAGGCTCGTTCACCGGCGCGAACCCGAAAGGCAAGCCCGGCAAGTTTGAGCTGGCCCACCTGGGCACCATGTTCCTGGATGAGATCGGCGACATGCCCCTGGAAATGCAGCCCAAACTGCTCAGGGTTCTTGAACTTAAAGAGTTTGAGCGAGTCGGCGGTGTCAAGGTCATCTCATCGGATTTCAGGATCGTCTCTGCAACCAACCAGAACCTGGAACACCTCATGAAGACCGGACAATTCAGAAGAGATCTTTACTACCGAATAAACGGCATCCCGGTTGACATCGAGCCATTGAGAAATCGGAGAGAAGATATCATCCCCCTCGCCTACTATTTTATCGAAAAAACAGTTAAAGGGCCTTCGGGAAAGGGAATCCGCATTCATCCCACAGCAGAAAAAGCGATGGCGCAATATGATTGGCCCGGGAATGGAAGAGAGTTACTGCATGTTGTCCAGCGCACGCTTGTTTGACATCAGGTCCGGAACGGTTAAACCGGAAAATCTGCCGGACTACCTGTTTCATTCCACTATGTTTCCCAGGCGATCCGAGGCAACCAATCTGAATGACACCATGAAGTCAGCCGAGCGGTTCCTGATCGAACAAACACTGCGGCAGGTCGATGGAAACAAAACGAAAACAGCGGCATTGTTGGGAATTCATCGAACCCTGCTTTATCGAAAGATGAAAATACTCGGGATTGATCTATAGCCGTTCAGGCTGCCGGGCGGCCATTGCCGTCAGGATTCGTTGTTTTTCATTCCTATCGCCGCTGTCTTCATCAAAATTGCCCTTTTAGGGTTACCCCCACAAACGGCGCCGTGTCGTAGTCGGTCTCCCCCAGTTGGTTGCCGTTTTCATCCTCGATGGTGATGCTGCCGCCCACCATTGCTCCGCCAGTTGATGTCAACGCGATAGTGCTCGCCCATCCGCCAGCCCACCCGCAGGAAGGGCGCCCAGAAATCCACCTCGCCGATGCCGTCGGCCACCGCGCTGGAGTCGTCCAGGCGGAAGCGGTAAGATCGATAGGCACCGCCCATGCCCATTTCCCAGCTATCATCCGGCGCGTAAACCAGTTCCAGCCCGGCCGGACCCACCGGCCCGGCCCGGAAGGGATTGGTCAATCGCAGGCGGTCGTTGATCTTCCAGTTGATGACCACAAAAGGAAAGACCTCGGATTGATCCAGGCGCTCGAATATGCCGGTGCCCAGGCCCAGCATCAGATCCGGTCCGAAGGCGTAGGCCGCTGACAGCACCGCACCGTAGGAGATTGATTCGCCGGCTTCGGCACCGGACGCACCGGCAAAATCGATGGAGGGAATGATCCCGAACCGCCACTTGCCTCCGGTGCTGTAAAAAACGGGAAGGCTGATGCCCGGCCTGAAAATCTCATCCCACAGGTCGACGCCGGCCAAGCCGGCGATGCCGGAAAAATCCCAGCGTTCGTAATCGAGGCTCAGCCCGAGGCCCACCGTCCAGTGCCGGTCGATGAACCGGGAGATGTCGAACCGCAGGAAATGGCGCTGGACATCGAAACTGCCGCCGCTGTCCATGTCGGTTTCAAACTGGTAGATGGGCGTGTAGGAAAAGCGGTAGCCAGTCCTGGCGCGTTCCGTTTCCCTTGAATCGGTTGATTGTGCATCGGCGGGGCCGGGTGCGGCCATTGTAGCCAAGACCAGCCACAGTGCCAACACGGCCGGGATCAGCCGGCTGTCCAGTCATACGTACCTCCTTCATAGGTGTATAGTGATTTCGGGTGGCAGGACCAGAGATGTCTCTTCTTACACCGGCACCTCTACCTGCGTCGAGGACTTTGTTTTAAAACAAGCAGGGATTGAAAATGGTGGCCCGATTTCCGATCCACAATCGGTCTACCATATTGCGCCGTCCTGACGGCAAGGATATATGCTTTCACTTTGCCGTGCAGCCCCTGCCGACCGATCCGGCGGTTCTAAAAATGGGAAGCATCCCGTGCGTGTTTTTGAATCGCGATAGCGAACGAACTGGAAATCGATTTTCATCCTTACGGCCGTCCATCCTGAAATTGACAAAGCCTGCCCGTTCAGGTTAAAGAAATTTTGGTTGACAGGTGCGGGATTGCCGCCGGGAAAAACCGCCGGTCCGTTAAAAGGAAAGATGGTGAAACGCCATCGCATACCAGCCGTTGCTGTGATCGGGAACGAACGCCGCGAAACACCACTGTCGATGGACCATCGATGGGAAGGCGCGGCCAGTAGGATAGACCCGTAAGTCAGAAAGCCTGCCTGTCATCAGTCCGGGGCATCTTTGCATGCCCGCCACAACGGATACCCGCTGGAAGCTGTCCGTATCGTTTTCGTCCGGTTGTTCTGGCGAATGGATACAGGTGTATGCTGCCGCGGGTTTTTTTTATGGAAGTCGGATGTTCCCGCCGCTCAAGCGCCTGAAATGCCTGCCTGGAGCTCGTTTTGCCGGACTAATCGTTAATTGGAAAAGGAGCGCAGAGTCACATGCAACATGACCATTCGTTCGGCGCAATCATTACCCGACTGATCGACAAGCAGGATCTGACACGCGGCGAAGCCAGGGCGGCCTTCACCCGCGTTCTGAAAGACGAGACCACGCCCATGCAGCAGGGCGCTTTTCTGGCGGCGCTGCGGGCCAAGGGAGAGACCGAGCAGGAAGTGGCCGCCTGCTGGGAGGCCATCTACGAGTTGGACACCACCAAGGTGGCCACCGATGACGACACGCCGCTGGTTGAAAACAGCGGCACCGGCATGGATGCCTTCAAGACCTTCAACATCAGCACGGCGGCCGCTATCGTGGCCGCGTCGGCCGGGGTACGCATGGCCCGACACGGTGCCCGGGCCATCACCTCCGTATGCGGCACGGTGGACATGGCCGAAGCCCTGGGCGTGGACGTTGAGTGCGATGCCGACCTGGTGGCCCGCAGCATCAGCAGCGCCAATATCGGCCTGTTCAATGGTATGAGCCCCAAGATCCATCCCATGGCATTGGGCCGCATCCTGTCCCAGATTCATTTCGGCTCCACCCTGAACATCGCCGCTTCCCTGGCCAATCCCGCCATGCCGCGCTGCGGTGTTCGGGGGGTGTGTGCGCGGGAGATGGTCTTGCCGGTGATCCGGGTGATGAAGGCGATCGGCTATCGGCGCGCCCTGGTGCTTCACGGGGAGGTTGATGGCACGGATAAGGGCATGGATGAAGCCTCGGTATGCGGCTTCACCTGGTGTGCTGAATTAATTGAAAACGGCGATATCCGCACGTTCACCCTTGAACCGTCCCGGCTGGGGCTTTCCGTTCGCGATCCGGCCGCGCTGCACCCTGAATCCGATCTGGACAAGGAGTCAAGGCGATTTGTTGCCCTAATCCGGGGGCGAGAGAATGGCAACAGTGCCCGCCGACAGGCTGTCGTACTCAATACTGCCCTGATTCTGAAGGTGGCCGGCAAGGCCGACACCATTGCAACGGGAATGGAGGCCGCCGCTGTGGCCATCGACAGTGGCAACGCCTGGCGAACCCTTGAGGGCTGGGTGACGGCGCAGAACCGAGAGCCGGAAAAAGGCATGGCGTGCCTGCGCCGGCTACAGACTTAACAGCCTGTTAAACCGCGTAAAGGACCATTCATGGAACTGCTCGTCATTAAAACCGGTGCCGGATACATTCGGGTCAAAAACGGCGCCTATACGGCCGTCGGCCTTGACAAGGCCAGCGTCTTTCCCTTTGATCGCCTGGTGCAGGTGAAAGACCAATTGACCGGCGTTCGGGCCAGCGGATTTCCGCAAGCCGTCATCTGCCGGCTGACCTTGACGGAGACGCCACTGTAAAGGAGAGGTGTGAATGAAGCTGGTGCTGGTCAGACGTGGCCGGATAGAAACCCGACAGTCGGACATGCCGGAACCTGAAGCCGGCATGATACGACTGAAAGTCAATTACTGCGGGGTCTGCCGCACGGACGCCAAGATGTGGCGCGACGGTCACCGGGATCTGGTGTTTCCTCGGGTGCCGGGGCATGAAATCCTTGCCGAAGACGACGGCGGCCAGGCATTCACCGTCTGGCCGGGCACCGCCTGCGGCGGCTGCCGATATTGCCAAAGCGGCCGGGAGAATCTGTGCGAATCCATGCGGATCATGGGCTTTCACATAGATGGCGGATTCAGCGACAGGCTCATGGTACCCACAGCCAGCCTGATCGCCGTACCGGCGGGTATCACGCCCCATCTGGCGTGCTTTGCCGAGCCGGTCGGATGCGTGCTCAATGCCCTGGACAAGCTCGATCTGAAGCCAGGCGAACGGATTGCCATTCTCGGCGGCGGAACCGTGGGGTTGATCACCGCCCTGGTGGCCAGAGACATGGAAGCGATTCCCCTGGTAATCGAGAAAAACGCCGAGAAAATCGCCAAGGCCGAACCGTTTCTGAAAGCGACGGCGATCGAGTGCCTGCGGGAAACCACCCGCAGCGAGTTCGATGCGGTGATCAATGCCTGTCCTGACACCATCGCCTTTTGCCAGGGGATTGCCAAGCTGGCCAAGGGCGGACGACTCTCCTTCTTCAGTGGATTGACTAAAAACCAGCAGATCGAAACCAACCTGATCAATGCCCTGCACTACAAGGAAGCGGAAGTTTTCGGTGCATACGGATTGACCCGTGAGCACATGGTGCGGGCCGTGGATCTTATTGCCGACCACCCGGGGGCATTCGAAGCATTGGTCGAAGCGATCCTTCCCCCCCATGGATTGGTCGACATTCTTCCCGATATTCTTGCCGGGCGTTCATTCAAATACATACTTGATTTCACCGGCCACACGCGAGTTCGCATACCTGAGAACCGTTCGGATGGATCCGGGCAGCGCACCGCCAATCCGGTAACGGCAGCGGCCGATGCCTCCCAAGGCCTTTTCCGCAAGACCTGCCACGCCGTGTTGCCGGTGTCCATGGACTTGCTCCCTGCCGCCCGGCATAAAATGGACAACAAGACCAAGCCGTTAGGTGCCCTGGGCCGACTGGAGGAACTGGCCATTCAGATGTGCCTGATCCAGCAGACACTATCGCCCCGAATCGAACACAAGGCCCTGTTCGTTTTTGCCGCCGACCACGGCATTGCCGAGGAGGGCGTGTCGGCCTACCCTTCAGCGGTCACCGGCCAGATGGTCAGGAATTTTCTCGACGGTGGTGCGGCCATCAATGTGCTCTGCCGACACCACGGTATCGACATGTGCATCGTGGACATGGGCGTGAATGCCGACCTGGAGCGCCACCCTGATTTGATCGACCGCAAAATCCGCCGGGGCACGCGCAATTTCGCCCTGGAGGCGGCCATGACCCGGTCCGAGGCCATCCGAGCCCTGGAAGCGGGCATGCAATGCGTGTTCGACGCACACAGCCGGCAGCCCTTGCATATCCTCGGTTTAGGGGAAATGGGCATCGGCAACACCACGTCGGCGTCGGCCATCATCAGCGCGGCGACCGGCGTCAGCCCGCAACAGGCCACCGGCAGGGGAACCGGCATCGACGATGCAAGGATGCGCCACAAGGTCAAGGTGATCCACAGGGTGCTGGACTTTCATCGGCCAGACCCGAAGGATGGCCTGGACATCCTGTGCAAGGTGGGTGGTTTTGAAATCGCCGGGATCGCCGGTGCGGCATTGGCCGCGGCCTCCAAAGGAGTGGCCGTCGTACTGGATGGGGTCATCTCCACAGCCGCCGGACTCATCGCCCACCTGATCCGCCCGGAGATTGGCGGCTACCTGATCAGCGGTCACCGCTCGGTGGAGGCGGCTCAGCGGTCGGCCCTGGATCACATGGGGCTGGCGCCGGTGATCGACCTGGACATGCGGCTGGGTGAGGGCACCGGTAGCGCCCTGACTATTGACCTGGTCGATGCTGCCTGCCGGATCATGAACGAGATGGCCTCTTTCGAGGAAGCCGGTGTATCCAGGGAAGGGTAGATGCAGGCAAACGTGGATAGCTGGTTTTTATTTCGATCGGCGGTATCTCGGTGGCGCAGGACGCAACGATTCCTTAAGCGCACGAGGGATGTGCATTAACAGCCTTTGGTAAGGTTTATTTCATCAACCGGGTCGAGGGGTTGCTTTTCAACCAGGTGGACCACCGTGTGTCTTCTGATTTCATTTTGGGAAGCGTTCTTTGGAAGAGCTCGCCCTGGATCCCCATCAATCCGTCTTTTTTCGGATACCATAATGTGCCGGTCTCTTTGTCGTAAAGCACGAAGGTTCTTTTGTAAGTCCATCCCGAAGGTGCGATGGTGAGCTTCTTACCGTCAATTTCACGGCTGTACACAGCCGCCAGATCGACCAGCGGTCAGTAGCCGGCGACAATGGCTTCCGATCCGAGAAAGGTGTTGGCCGTTTCGTGGTGGCGCAATTTGTTGACCGAATAGGCGTGTGCGTCACCCTTCCCGGCAACACCGATAACGCGCATCCCTGAAGCGTTCTGCTTTGAACTGGACTGCCAATGGGTATCATCCAGTGGGTTGAATGCATCTCGGCCGATACCGAATTCAAAATGGTCCGGGTCAAATCCGATCGATAGGGCTTGCGTAATGTCCCAGCGTTCACCGGTGCGGTCCACCAGGTATGTCTGTCCGCCATCTCTCAATACGGTAGCCGATGCTTGTGGGGCTATAATAGCAAGCATCAGGCAGGCACCCGACAGGGCATGGAATATCCTCATCAGTGAAATCTTCATGGTTACCTCCCCGGCTGATTGGGTTGTAATGATCCTTACACGTTCAGTCTGAAGAGGGATGTATTCCTTACAGAAATTATCGATGCCGGTGGCTGATCGAACAGGCAGAATAGGGACGATACGCAATCATAAACTGTCAGAAGCGCTCTGTGCTGCTGATGGGTTGGAACCATCAAGGCTATTTTTTTTGATTAGCCAACTCATTATACAGCGCTTGAAATTCTTGGGCAACCTTATGATTTGGCGCAAGGTTGACCAGAGGTGTCGCTTTTTGATGCGATTCGCGTATTATAACCGAATGAGAAAGATAGGTGTTGAGAAGCGGCAGCCCTTCTTCGATCATCGCAGACACCAGCGCTTTTGGTAGATTGGCGCGCTGCTGGAAATGGTTGACCACGATGCCTTCCACTTCCAGATTTTGATTATGGTCTTGCTGGAGTTCACGTACCCGTTCAAGAAGCCGATACAGGGCGCGGCGCGAAAAATCGTCACAGTCAAAAGGGATCAAACAGCGGTCGGCGGCAATGAGTGCCGACAGGGTGTAGAAGTTAAAGGCCGGCGGTGTGTCGATGTAGACCGCATCGTAGCCTTCCAACTGGTCCAGCAGATCTTTGAGTTTGCGAATTTTATAACGCGACTCCAATCGGTACATCAATTCGCCGAGCTCCTCCCGGGCCGGCAAGATCGCCAAGTTGTCAACGGGGGTGGCTTCAATATATTCATTTGGGTTTTTAGGGAAAAAGGTAAAACTGAGGGTCTCTTGGTAGAAGTCCAACAGCGTCAGTTCGAGTGAGTCAGCTTTGTTACCCAGCAGATAATGCGTTGAATTCGCCTGGGGATCCAGATCAACCAGCAACGTTTTCTGCCCGGTGGCAGCACTCAATGCCGCTAGATTACATGCAATGGTCGATTTGCCGACCCCACCCTTTTGGTTGAAAATCACCCTTCGCATATGCGTATCCTTAATTTGTGATTTTGATTATGCGTCACGCTATGGAAAAACATACAGGTTGTCAATAACGACTTGGTCTACAACTGAAGCCTGGGGAACAGGTGGTGCATTCCCGGTAATGCGGTACACGGAGCGTATGCCCTAAAAGATTCCGTGGTCATCGAAATTTTCTCGCCGGTGCGGGAAGATCTTCACCCCGACACCGAGTACTCCCCCCATTTATTCAATCATGACCTTTGTGCTTTAGATGGGTATGGTAATCTGTCCAGACGCCTGAATAGGATAAATATCTTCTCAGTCGTCCTGCTTTTTTCCCTCCAGCAACTCCCTTAGCTTGATTGAAAGATCTTTTAGGGAATATGGCTTCTGGATGAAACCATTGCACCCACGATCCAATATCTCTTTTGCTTGCCCGTTTATGCTGTACCCGCTCGAAAGGAGGACATTAACCCCTGCATCAATATCTCTCATCTGCTCATAAATCTCTCCCCCACTCATTTCCGGCATGATCATGTCCAGGATGATCAGATCTATTTCATCCTTTCGTTTTCTATATACATCCAATGCATCACTGCCGGTTTGGGCAATCAGAACCTTGTAACCTATGCTCTCCAGCATCTTTTGTCCCACATCGAGGATCATGTCTTCGTCGTCTACCAGAAGAATTGTCCCTTGGCCGTATTGAATTTTACGTCGGTCCAATTCAAGTTTTTCATCAACAAGCTCCTTTTCGGAGGCAGGAAGATAGATGTTGAAGGTGGAGCCCTTTCCCTTTTCACTATATACGTTAATAAAGCCACCGTGGTTTTTAACGATGCCATAGGCCGAAGCTAACCCAAGCCCGGAACCTTGACCTGATCCCTTAGTGGAGAAGAAAGCTTCGAAAATTTTTTTCCGGGTTGCTTCATCCATCCCTATCCCCGTGTCAGTCACCGAAATCCTTACGTATCTTCCAGGACCAATCGCAAAGGATTTGATGTCAGATTCATCAGGAATTACATTTGCGGTCTGTATAAAAATATCGCCTCCACCTGGCATGGCCTGCCAGGCGTTCACATAAAGATTCAAAAGCGTTTGCTGAATCTGCCCACGATCCACTTCCACGGGCCAGAGATCCTCTTCATACTTTCCGTGAATCTGAATCTCCTTTTTCATTTTGCAGAAATTCCTGTTTTCATTTTTGATAAGCGCATTCAAATCCGTGGGCATTGGTACATATTTACCTTCTCTTGCAAAGCCCAGGAGATCTCTGGTCAACTCGACAGCGCTCTTTATGGACTTTTCTATTCCTCGTAGGTATTCGTAATCAGGATGCAAAGGTTCCTTGCCTATCATCATCAATGAGGTGAGAGCTTGGATCCCCATGAGTATGTTATTGAAATTGTGAGCTATGCCTCCGGCCAATGTGCCGATGGCTTCCATTTTTTGGGCATGTTGGAACTGAGCTTGCAGTTTTTCCCTTTCCTCCTCCGTCCGCTTACGCTCGGTGATGTCCGAAAAGCTGACGAGGCTGGCAGTGACGTTGCCCTGTAGATCCCGAACAGGGCTTCCAAAGACCTCCAACAAAACTTTTTTACCGTCCGGATGAACAACCACCATGTCGTCTACAGTATGGCTACGGCCCTGTAATCCCTGGAAAATCGGCATCTGATCAGCAGGGTAATGGTCATTCGTACCAAGTTTATAGGCTTGATACACCTCAGCAAGGTTGTCTCTTAAGGAACCTTTAACAATGCCGCGACCAAGCAAATCCTTTGCGGCGCGGTTTGCCCACAACGGTTTCCCAGAGGGTGCCTCAACCATAAACACACCGACCCTTAAGTTATTAAGAAGCACTGTCATTATTCGGTTTTGTTCCACAAGTGCATCCTCTGTATACTTACGGTCGGTTTCAGCTTTCTCTAATCCCCGACTGCGTCGCTTCAATTCTTCAGAAGTAGGCTTATCAGACATGGTCAACCTCGGTGTTAAATAGGTATCCGGGAGTTGCGATTTAATCCATCCTTCGTAAATCTGGCAATTGTCTATAGTAGAATTGGTTTCCTAATGTAGATACTGAATTAGAAAAAAAATTAATCGTCAGTGTTTCGAGAGGACATGTTTAGACAAAAGCCGCTCAGGGGGTGATTAGCAAATCATATCAGCTTGATGGGAAAATACAAGATGTTTGGGATACCAAGGGTTTCTTAAGGTTGGGATGAATTGAGACTTATTTAGAAGTCTTGCGTAGCTCCAGACACGTTGCCAAATTGTGAAGATTGCTTCGATGCATGCCCAACTCCCTTGCCGCAGCGGCCCAGTTCCCTTTCTTAGCATCCAAAATACGTTGAATCACCTGTCGCTGAAAGGTTTTGGTGGCTTCACGCAGCGTGTATCCGGATGGCAATGGCGCCGGAGACGGCTGGAAATCAATGGGCGCCGGTTTTTGGGTCGAAGATAAATCGCTGCCCAAATGAATTGGATTCACAAGCACTTGCTCTCCTGGACGGGAGTCAGCCGAAGCTTTGAGAATCGATCTTGATAAAATGTTTTCCAATTCTCTGACATTGCCTGGCCAGGAATAGCCCGTTAATACCTCCATCGCGTCAGCACGGATTCTGACAGGGCCAAGCCCTAAGCGCCGCTGCATGCGCTCGCTGAAAAATCCGGCCAACAGCGGAATGTCCGTGCGTCGTTCCCTCAATGCAGGCACGCTGAGCGGATAAACGTTCAGGCGATGGAAAAGATCCTCCCTGAAGTTGCCTTTCTCGACCTCTGTTTCGAGGTTTCGGTTCGTTGCCGTCAACAGGCGCACATTGACAGTTATTAATTTTTCCGACCCGATGCGTTGGATTTCTCCCTCCTGGATGGCGCGCAGCAGTTTAACCTGGATGGAAAGGGGAAGCTCGCCGATTTCATCCAGAAACAGGGTGCCGTTATCGGCCACCTCAAACTTGCCGGCCCGATCCTTGACGGCACCCGTAAATGCCCCTTTGGTGTGGCCAAAAAGTTCCGAATCTGCGAGCGTTTCAGGCATGGCGGCGCAGTTCAGATACAGCATCGGACCGTCTTTGCGATTGGATTCCGCATGGATCGCCCGGACAACCAGTTCTTTGCCGACGCCGGTTTCACCCTGGACCAGAACGGTAAAGTCCGAACGGGCGACAAGCTCAATCTCGCGGCGCAGTCTGACCATTGCCGGGCTGCTGCCGATGATCTGTTTATCTTTGCCGATCTGAACGTCTCTCATCAAATCAGTGGCAATCTGTCCATGCCGCCTGGCGCTTTGCTCCAAGGCTTCAATCAAGTTGACGGTTTGCATCTGGGCGCCGGCCAGGGCCGCCACCGCCTTTAGAAAACGGGGTTCGAGATGATCGAAGCTGTGGGGGTCTTTTGCATCAGCGGTTAACACACCAATCAGTTGATTCTCCACGCGTAATGGACATCCCAAACAGGCGTGAATGCGGTGAAACTCATCTGCATCCGCACGCAATAGACCGTCAAACGGATCTGGAAGTGTTGTGTCTGATGGAAAAAGTACCGGCCCATCTGAATTGCAAATGATGTCCAGCCGAGGGTGATCGTTGCGAACAAAATTACGGCCCATTGCATCAGTTTTAAGGCCAACAGCTGCAATGGGTACCAGGGTTTCTCCGTCAAGGCGGAGCAACGTTGAGGCATTGTAGGGAATCACCCGTCCAATTGCATGGAGCAACCGCTGATAGCGATCCTTGGCATTCAGGGCTGCGGTCAAATCAATTGCCATCGACAATATGGTATCCAACTGTTCCATGGTTTTTATAATTACAACATTGTTGTGGTTTTGAAAACACTTATTTTGTTTATAAAATGATAACGAAATGTATAACAAATTGAAATTTATATCAAAAAAATTTGGCATGTGGTTTGCTGTTGAGTGAGGCAGAACAAATTCTGCAAAGGAGATACAAAATGAAACCAATCGAAGACTTAAAAATGGAACACGAGGCAGTCAAAATTACGCTGCGGGTTTTGGACAGCATTTGCAAGGAGGCTGAAAAAACGGGCGAATTGGCCAAACCTGAACATCTGGAACAATTGATCGAGTTTTTTGCAACCTTCGTCGATCGATGCCATCACGGTAAAGAAGAAGAACTCCTGTTTCCGGCGTTGGAAGAAGTCGGCGTCAGCAGGGAAGGCGGGCCAATCGGTGTGATGCTCAAAGAACACCAGCAAGGTCGTGATCGCTGTCGCCAAAATGAAAGCCGCCCTTGTGAGATATCGGGACGGTGACCGAAAGGCGGCAGGCGATTTCGTCCAGCATGCACGTGCATACATTGCCCTTTCGGCGCAGTACCTGCACGAGCTCTCGCTGGATACCGGCCAGGCCATCGCCAGGCAGGAATTCGGCATGGATCTGTCTGCATTGGATGAACCCCAGCGGGCTCAGGTAGATGCCCGGGTGGCCATCCTTTTGAAAGAAAACCGCTACGATCCCGCATCACAAACAGCTGACATTCATCGATGCGGAAAAGGATTCTTTCCAAAGGCAGCTCACGGTCTGGACCGATTATTTCAAACACCCGATATCGAATTCGGGTCTTCCCGACAACTATATCGATGACCCGGAGGAAATTCGCCAGCTGACGGCGTTCTTTGCCTGGACGGCCTGGGCCAGTGTCGCCAACCGACCGGACAAGTCCTATTCGTATACCAACAACTTTCCCTATGACCCGGCGGTCGGCAATCTTCTGACCAGCGATGCGGTTCTCTGGAGCGCGCTGAGTGTCGCCATGCTGCTGGCCGGACTGGCCTGTGTGCTGGTTGTTTTCGGCAAATTCGATTACCTGGGCTGGAAAGGCGGCCCCGAAGGCATTTATCCGCAAATGCTGGCCGGTGAAGCCACCGCGGGACAGAAGGCGACGATCAAGTACTTTGTGATCGTGGCGCTGCTTTTTTTAACGCAGGTCATGATCGGTGGCGCCCTGGCCCACTATCGCGCGGATCCTGGAAATTTCTACGGCATCGACCTGGCTCAATATCTACCGAGCAATATTCTGCGCACCTGGCACCTTCAGCTGGCCATCTTCTGGATCGCCACGGCCTATGTGGCCGGCGGTCTGCTGCTGGCCTCCTCATTAAACCAGAAGGAGCCGCGTGGGCATGCCGTGGGCGTGCACATGCTCTTCTGGGCGCTGGTGGTTCTGGTGGTCGGCAGCCTGTTGGGCGAACTGGCGGGTATCAATCAGCTGTTTGGGCGTTTCTGGTCCTGGTTTGGCCACCAGGGCTGGGAGTTCCTCGAACTGGGGCGCTTCTGGCAGATTATCCTGGTCGATCGGACTCAGCTTCTGGATGGGTCTGCTCTACCGGGTGCTCGCACCGGTTTTGAAAGATCCGGAGCGAAGAGAGATTTCGCTGCTGTTTTTGGCGGGTGCGGCTTCGATTCCTTTTTTCTACCTGCCGGCCTTTTTTTTCGGCAGCACTACCAATTTCACGGTGGTGGACACCTGGCGCTTCTGGATCATCCACCTGTGGGTGGAAGGGTTCTTTGAGCTTTTCGTAACCATTCTGGTTGCGGTCACCTTCTACCAGCTGGGGGTGGTCAGGCGCATCAATGTGGTGCGGGTCATTTACATGGATGCCATCCTCTTTCTGGCGGGCGGCATCATCGGTACGGCGCATCATTGGTATTGGACCGGACAGGCCAACTTTACCATGGCGCTGGCAGCCATGTTCTCGGCGCTCGAAGTGGTGCCGCTGACATTGTTGACCCTGGACGCCTGGGATTTTATCAAATTGACCGGTACGGGGGAGAGCGCCAAGGCACCCAAAAAAATCATTCCCCACAAATGGGCTTTTTATTTTTTAATGGCCGTCGGGTTCTGGAATTTTGTGGGTGCCGGCATCTTCGGGTTCCTGATCAATATGCCGGTGGTCAGCTACTACGAGGCGGGAACCATCCTGACCCTGAACCACGGACACGCCGCCCTGCTGGGCGCTTTCGGCATGCTTGCCATGGCGCTGCTGGTCCTGGGCCTGCGCCACGTGCTGACCGATGAACAGTGGGTACTGCCGGAAAAGTTCGTCAAGCTCTCCTTCTGGGGTATCAACATCGGGCTGGCTTTGATGGTGATTACCAATCTGTTTCCGGAGGGGATCCTGCAGATTTGGGATGTGCTCGAAAATGGCTACTGGCACGCCCGCAGTCTTGAATTTATCGGCTCGGACCGGATTCGAGCGCTGGAATGGGTCAGTATGCCGTCGCATGTGATTCTGATCGTTATTGGTGTCGTTCCGATGGTGATTGCATCGGGATTGACCTACTTAAAAATAAGAAAAAGCTGATTTCAATGGTCCTCCGGGAACAGCACCGACCATGCGGCCGGAGGACCAACCAGCAGGCTCAGGCCGTCATTCGCGGGTTGCTTGCATGGCTCAGCCCCAATCGTTTGTGCGATATGCGCCGATGCAGGTGAGAAGTAGACCTTGGCTTCACAATGAAGGCGCCCCGATTCATGGCGAAGGAAAACCGCCGCGTCATCGGGGCAGTTGGCGTTTGCATATGCCGACCGAAAAGCGGCTTCAACACGACCCACTCCCTGGAAGGCCAACATCGCGTCACCGAGATTCTTACAAAACCATATGCTCATTTTTTCCCGATGCACGCATCTTCGGAGCAGGCCTCCTTCCCACTGACGGATATACTTGTCCCCGAAGGTTTTTTGCTGCTTTCATCCAGTTGTTTCGGTTCTGCAGGCTTCTCGGTTGTGGCATTCACCTCTTTGCCGATACACGCCTCATCCTCGCAGACTTTTTTATTGGATACGGATATGGATGATCGGAAGTTGCGATCCTTTGCTTTTACGCCTTTGGGCGTACTGTTCATAGCTGGCCTCCTTCAGCTGAAATACTTCATAAATTGAACTCGTTCGAAGACTGCGGGGTTGCTCGCCGCTTCCTGGCTCATCTTGCCTCTAAATTCCGAGATGCTTTTATGACCTTTGTCTTTCATCCATTTTGTCAAGGTGTCCTGCATGGCGCGGATGTGCTCCGGGCCGTTTTTATACAGGCTGGATACCACCTGGACGGCCTTGGCGCCGGCCAGAAGTTGTTTGACTACCGCGTTTCCGTCGTGAACGCCGGTTGAAGCAGCCAGGTCACAACCCACTTTGTTGGCCATGATGGCGATCCAGCGCAGCGAGATCGCCAGCTCAGCTGGTGTGCTGTATACGAAGGAGGGTTTTATTTTCAGCTTGTCAATGTCGATATCAGGGCTGAAGAAGCGATTGAAAAGGACCAGACCCGCAACGCCCGAATTTGATAGCCGTTGAATCATCTGGCCAAGGCTTGAAAAATAATAGCTGATCTTAAGCGCGATCGGGATAGAGACAGACTCCAATAGCCGTTCAATGACTTTAAAGTACATGCTTTCCTGTTCCTGGCTGGACCGGCTGAAATCCGACGGCAAAAAAAACATATTCAGCTCGATGGCATCGGCACCGGCTTCTTCGATCTGTTGGGCAAAGGATATCCATTCGTGAGAATAGACGCAATTGATGCTGGCGATGATCGGGATGGACACCTTGTTCTTGGATTCCTTGATCAGGTCGACATATTTTTTTACTTTTTCACCTTTTAAATGAAAATCGTAGTAGTCGAACTGATCCAGGTTGACGCCGTCGGCTTCCGCTTCCTTCAAAATATCTTCATGCTCGAAAACGATTTCTTCTTCGAAAATGGATTTCAGAACAATCGCACCGGCGCCGCTCCGTTCAAGTTTTTGTATTTTTTCGACCGAATCGGTTAGTCCGGAACTGCCTGCAATGATGGGATTATTAAGTTTCAGGCCCAAATAGGAAGTGGTTAAATCCATGCGCGTCTCCTTTCGCTGATGTACAAGAAGCCAAATTGCTTATTTTTTGCTGAGTGATGGTTTCGTCGCTTCACCCACCGGTGCTTGGCGTGTCAATAGAACAATAAAACCGATTGCCAGAAGTGACAATACCAGAAACACGCTGAAGCCCTGGGCGTATCCTGCCGGACCATTGAACTTTACAAACATCCCCATCACTGGAGGCAGGACAAATCCGCCGAACGCACCTAAACCACCGACGATTCCGGCAGCGCCGCCCACTGCAGCCGGGCTGTATTTGGGCACCAGTTTGAAGACGGCGGCATTGGCAAACCCCATACCCAGCGCCAGAAGGAGTACACCGACCACCGCTCCCTCGATCGACCGGCCTGACAGGGTCATCAACAACGCACCGGCCGCCACGATTGCAAAAGAGAGAAGGGTGACTTTTTCTCCCCCGATGCGATCGGCAGCATAACCGCCCAGCACACGAAGAAGACTGGCCGAAAGTGAGTACAGGGCGGTGAGCAGTCCGGCCTGAACCAGCCTGACGGCATACAGCTCTGACCAATAGGTCGGAAACCAGACCGTCAAGGCGATAAACCCGCCAAAGGTAATAAAATAAAAATAGGTCAGCACCCACGTGCGCCAGTCGGATCCGGCTTTGCGTATCGAATCCATGGCGTTGCCTGAAGGGAGCAGCTCTTCCCCGCAGGCCAGCAGCAGGGCTTCCGGATCGATGTCAAGCCCCATTTCCCGGTATTGAAAATAGGGGGCATCCTGCATGTAAATATAGACCAGCACGACCAGCAGCACAAGGATCCCCAGCCAGAGCACATAGGAGATGGTGAACCCCAGCCAGACGACCAGCGACGGCAGTAGCAGGGCGAACAGACCCGGGGCCAGGTTTCCCAGGCCAGCATAGATGGCCAGTGCCGACCCTTGTTGCCGCTGTGGATACCAATAGGAAACCGAGGGGATGCCCACGGAAAACGTGGCAATGCCGCAGCCGCTCAAAATACCGAAGAGCAGAAAAAATGGATAGTGGGCGGGTTGCGGTTCGGGAAACAGACCGAACATGAGGGTGATGCCGGCTACGCCGACGATAGCCATGGTGAGAAGAATAAGGATCGGCTTCTTCCCGCCTGTTCGATCCACCATGGCGCCGAAGGGAATTCTCAGCAAAGAGCCGGTCAAGGCCGGGCTGGCTGCCAGCAGTCCCATCAGCAACGGGCTCAGCGACAAGGTCTGCTTCAGAATCGGTACGATGGGGCCAAAGGCGGATACACCCGCAAATCCGCCGAAAAATGCGATGGTCGACCAGGTCAGGGCTTCCCGCGGGCTGGATTTTGCATAGCAGACATTGTCATTATCGTTCATCGGAATCACCTCATACGTTTCACCCAAACGTTACACCCACACATAAAGATCGGTCGGCAACCGGTTCAGCGGATAGACGTTGGCAGTCCGGGAGTTGGCACCCGACGACGAAACAGGATATGGCTTCTGAAAAAATAGGTCAGCGGCAGGCTCCAGATGTGAACCAGGCGGCTGAAGGGCGAAAAACCGAGCAAGGTCCATGCCGCGATTACATGGATTTTATAGCTCAAGGGGACCGCTTTCATCAGCATGGCATCCGGCGTGAAGGTCACGATTCCCCGGATCCAGGGCGCGACGGTATCCAGCACGTTATAATGACCGAATATCACGTTGAAAAGCCCGGCACCGATGACGATGACCAAGGCGCCGATGGTGATGGTGTCGTTGAGCCGAGCCACCGCCTGGACCCGCGGGTGGGTCAGGCGTCGCCGCAGCAGGAGCAGTACGCCGACAAAGGCGGCCAGTCCGACCGCCAGGCCGCTCCAGTAAGCGATGGCCAGATGCGCCTGGCTGTCGATGCCGAAAAAATCAAAGACGCGTTGCGGAATCAACAGGCCGCTGGCGTGGCCCAGGAAGGTGAACACGATGCCCCAGTGAAATAGAACCGATCCGGGAAAGAGGGCTTTTTTTTCCAGGAATTCGCTGGAGCGGGCGTTCCACCCGAAGCGGTCGGTGACGTAGCGATAGCCGTGTCCGACCACGAAGGTGGTGAGGCACAGATAGGGAAAAACAGTGAAAATGAGCGTATAGTAAAAGTCCATGGATTTCCTCCTGCGGCTACTGATGGGCCTCATGCGGTAGGTCACGGTTGTCAGCCGATGCGCAGTGTTCGACTGCCATGTTGGCGATCGGCTGCAACAGGGCTGCGTAGACCGGTGCCTTTTTTTCCAGGCGGGCAACCAGCGGCTGCACGCCCTGCAGGCATTGCCAAACCGGTTCGGCATACTCCGGATACGGACAGATCGAGAGAAATTCCAGCATCATGGGCAGATAATCGGGCAGTTCACCCGTCATGCGCTCCCAGCCGGCCTGCTCGTAATTATGCTGCAGGTGCGCCAGCGCGGCGGCCCGTTTTTCATTGTCGCCATACGCGTGGTAGGTCATGTTCATGGTCGTTGCCGGATCGATGTCGAAGACGGCCGTATATTTTTCCTGAATGTGGATGAGACTATGGGTGTTAAGCTCGCTGACAAACGACTGGACGGCTGACTTGACGTCCGCCGGGCGTGATTGGTCGGCGGCAGACGCAATCTCATCTATACGGTTGAACAGCTCCTCGTCGGGATAGTGCAGCAGCACGGACAGCACGTGCAGCGAATCGGTCGGGTGATCGGTCATCTTCCGCTCTTCCTTTGCTGATTCGGTCAAATAGCACCGCCAAAGCCGCAGCAGCCCTGCCGGGCGAAGTTATCGTCATCCTGGACGGGCCTGGTCGGCAGAACAAAACGATCCTCCAGGCGCGCCAGGGCCAGCAGGCGGTACATCTTTCCGACCATCTCTTCGTCAAGCCCCACCGCATCGAGCAGGCCGGTGTCGGAACGCTTTTCCACCCGTTGGGTCCGCATGTATTGACGAACGGCCGAGAGGCGTTTGAGGGCCATTTTGACGGGCGCCTCGTCACCGGCGGTGAGCAGGTTGGCCAGGTAGGCCATGGGAATGCGCATGCGGTCGATGTCCTCCGATTCCTGGGAAGACTCCACCTGGCTGCTGACCGGACTCAACGGCGGCACATACCACACCATGGGCAGGGTCCGAAATTCGGGGTGCAGCGGCAGGGCCAGTCGCCATTCTTTGATCAGTGCATAGGTCGGTGATCGCTTGGCGGCTGCCAGCATGTTCGGCGCGATGCCCTGGGCGGCGGCGCGACGCACGACGTCGGGATCGTTGGGGTCGAGAAGGATCTCCAGGTGGGCCGGGTAGACGGCCTGGTCGGATGGGGCGGCCGCCGTTTCGCCGATGCGATCCGCGTCATAGAGCAGAACCCCCACGTAACGGATACGGCCGACGCAGCTGTGGGCGCACAGCGTGGTCAGGCCGGCCTCGACGCGGGGATAACAGAAGATGCACTTTTCCGCCCGCCCGGTCTTCCAGTTGAAATAGACTTTCTTGTACGGACAGCCCGATACGCAGTAGCGCCATCCCCGGCAGCGCTCCTGGTCTACCAGGACGATGCCGTCCTCGTCGCGTTTGTACAAGGCGCCGGATGGACAGGAGGCCACGCAGGCCGGGTTGAGACAGTGTTCGCACAAGCGCGGCAGCCAGAACATGAACACGTTGCGAAACTGCAGGTAGGTCGCAATCTCTAAATTTTTAAAATTGGCGTCTCCGGCGCCGGTTTCGCCCAGGCCGGCCAGATCGTCCTCCCAGTTGGGTCCCCACTTGAGTTTTATCGGTTTGCCGGTCAGACGCGAATGGGGACGCACGGATGGCTGGTGCTTGCGTTTGGGGCTCTCGATCAGCCGGGCATAGTCGTAATTCCACGGTTCGTAGTAGTCGTCAATGACCGGCAGGTCTGGATTGTGAAAGATGTTGAGGCCTTTGTGCAGACGGCCGCCGGCTTTCAGTTTCAGCGTGTCGCCATTGAGTTGCCAGCCGCCTTTATAGAGCTCTTGATTTTCCCATTTTTTTGGATATCCGATGCCGGGTTTGCATTCGACATTGTTGAACCACATGTATTCGGCACCGTCGCGATTGGTCCACACGTTCTTGCACGGGATGCTGCAGGTATGGCAGCCGATGCACTTGTCCAGGTTCAACACCATGGCGTATTGGGCTTTAATCTTCATACCAGTCCACCTCCCCGGCTTTGCGCACGATGATCGTCTCGTCGCGCTGGGACCCGATGGGGCCGTAATAGTTGAACCCATAACTGAGCTGCGCGTAACCGCCGATCATATGGGTGGGCTTGACGATGATGCGGGTCACGCTGTTGTGGGTGCCGCCGCGCCGGCCGGACAGCTTCGATCCCGGCGTGTTGATCAGGCGTTCCTGGGCATGATACATGAACGCCTTGCCCGGTGGGATGCGCGGGCTGACCACCGCTTTGGCCATGACCACCCCGTTGGCGTTGAAACACTCCAGCCAGTCGTTGTCCCTGACCGCTATCTTTAAGGCATCCTCATCGTTGATCCAGATCGCCTCACCGCCGCGAAACAGGGTCAGCATGGTCAGGGTATCCGAATAGGTGCTGTGAATCGACCATTTGGAGTGGGGCGTCAGGTAATTGAGCTCGATCTCCCGGTCCGGCTCGCGGCGCACCTGGATCGATGCGGCATTCAGCATATCCAGCGGCGGCCGGTAAAGGGGCAGGTGTTCGCCAAAATCCAGCATCCATGGGTGGTCCTGATAAAACTGGGCCCGGCCCGTGAGCGTCCGGAAAGGGATCTTTTCCTCGATGTTGATCACGAAGGGCGAGTAGCGCCGCTCCTCGGATTCGATGCCGCTCCATATCGGCGAGGTGATGATCTTGCGCGGCTGGACGGTCAGGTCGTCGAAGCGGAATCGCTCACCCTGACGGCGTAGGCTCAGGTGCTGCAGCGACAGACCGGTGCGTTTTTCCAGCCCGATCCAGGCTTTGACCGCCGTCTCGCCATTGGTCTCCGGCGCCAGCATCAGGATGGTTTCGGCCGCCTGTTTGGCGGTTTGCATGGCAGGCCGTCCTTGACCGACGCCCTCCTCGGTTATTGTGCCCAGAGAAGCCTTCAGCGCCTCGACTTCTTCCTCAGCCTTCCACATGACCCCCTTGGAACCCACGCCCACCGACGCAGCCAGGGGACCCAGGGCGGTCATCATGCGATAGACCTCCGGGTAATCGCGGGTCACCACCGACAGGCTGGGCATCGTCCGGCCGGGCTGGGGTTCGCATTCGCCCTTGCGCCAGTCCCTGACGTCCGGCTGGGCGATTTCGCCGGGGCTGTCGTGCATCAGAGGCGTGGCCACCAGATCTTTGACCGGCCCCAGGTGGTCGACGGCCATCTGCGAGAATTTTTCGGCAATCGTTTTAAACTGTTCCCAGTTGGTGCGGGTCTCCCAGGGTGGGTCGATGGCCGGGTTGAACGGGTGGATGAACGGGTGCATGTCGGTGGTGTTCAGGTCGTGCATCTCGTACCAGCCGGCTGCCGGCAGGGCAATGTCGGCGTACATGGCGCTGGTGGACATGCGCAGTTCCAGGGTGACCAGCAGGTCCAGCTTGCCTTCCGGGGCCGGATCGCGCCATTTTATCTCTTCGGGGCGCAGGTCGCTGGCCGTGCCCAGCACGGCGTTGTCCACGCCCAGCAGGTGCTTGAGAAAATACTCATGACCTTTGCCGCTGGCACCCAGCAGGTTGGCCCGCCACAGGAACAGCACCCGCGGGAAATTGGCCGGATTGTCCGGATCTTCCACGGCAAAGTGCAGTTCGCCCTTTTTAAGTTTGTCGACCGCAAATGCCACGATCTGTTCATCGGATTCGGCACCGCTGGCCACGGCCTCGCGCACCAGTTCGATGGGGTTCTGATCGAACTGTGGATAGGAAGGCAGCCATCCCAGGCGGGCGGCAATCACGTTGTAGTCGGCCATGTGCTGCATCGGCTTCTGTTCGGCCAGCGGTGAAAGCACGCTTTCGGGCCGCAGGCTGTCGTAGCGCCACTGGTCGCTGGCGAAATAGTAAAACGAGGTGCCGTTTTGCAGCCGTGGCGGCCGGCGCCAGTCCAGACCGAAGGCCACCTGGGACCAGGCCGCCTGGGGCCGGACCTTTTCCTGGCCGACATAGTGCGCCCACCCACCGCCGTTGACCCCCTGACAGCCGCACAGGGTGGTCAGGTTGATGATGGTGCGGTAGATCATGTCGCTGTGGTACCAGTGGTTGGTGCCGGCGCCTAAAAAGATCATGGATTTGCCGCGGGTCCGTTCAGCGTTGTCGGCGAACTCGCGGGCCACCCGGATGACATCAGCTGCCGGAACACCGGTAATAGCTTCCTGCCAGGCGGGCGTGTAGGGTTTGGGATCGGTGTAGTCGGTTGGATAGTCAGGCGGATCGTCCGCAAGGGGCGACGGCGCCTGTTTGGGTAATATGCCCAGTTGGGCGGTCATCAGGTCGAGGACCGTGACCACGCGCCGTTCACCCGAGGCGGTGGCGACAGTTCTGAAAGGCACCAGGCCCTTTCGGGTTGCGACGCCGGCCGCCTCGAATACCGGGAAGGAGACCGTTTGCCACCCATCGGGCTGGTCTGCGAAACTGAGCAGTGGATCGACCTGCTGCCCGTTTTCCTCCAGCTTCAGGTTCCAGCGCCCCTCTTCGTTCCAGCGAAACCCGATGCTGCCGTTGGGGACATGGAAATCACCACTGGCCGCGTCAACCACCACGGTTTTCCAACCGGCGTTATTCGTCTCGGCACCCAGGTCCGCGGCACGCAGGAACCGGCCGGGTGCATGGGTGTCGCCACGCTCGTCGAGCACCACCACGAAGGGCAGATCGGTATACTGCTTGGCGTAGTCGATAAAATAGGGCACCTGGCGGTCGATGTAGTACTCCTTGACGATGACGTGGGTCATGGCCATGGCCAGGGCCGCGTCCGTCCCCGCCCTGGCCGGCAGCCAGGTGTCGGCGAACTTGACATACTCGGCGTAATCGGGTGCAACGGCTGCCACCCGGGCGCCCCGATAGCGCGCCTCGGTGTAAAAATGGGCATCGGGCGTACGCGTCATGGGCAGGTTGGCGCCCCAGACGATAAAATAGCTTGATTCGTACCAGTCAGCGCTTTCGGGCACATCGGTCTGCTCGCCCCAGATTTGCGGCGAGGCCGGCGGCAGGTCGCAATACCAGTCGTAAAAGCTGATCATGGAAGCGCCGATCAACGACAGGAATCGTGAACCCGAGGCGTAGCACACCATGGACATGGCCGGGATCGGAGAGAACCCGAAAATGCGGTCCGGACCGTAACGTTTTATCGTGTGGATCAACCCTGCGGCGACGATCGTGGCGGCCACGTCCCAGGTGGCGCGGACAAAACCGCCCTTGCCGCGATCTTTATGAAACCGGCGGCGTTTTTCGTCGTCGTTGACGATGCTCTCCCAGGCAGCCACCGGATCGTCGGCCCGCCCCATGGCCTCGCGCCACATTTCCAGCAGGCTGGACCGGATCAGCGGGTATTTCAATCTCACCGGGCTGTAGGTGTACCACGAGTAGGTGGCCCCTCGCGGACACCCACGCGGTTCGTGGTTGGGGAACCCCTCGCCGCAGGCTGGATAGTCCGTCGCCTGGGTTTCCCACACCAGGATGCCGTCCTTGACATAGACATCCCAGGAGCAGGACCCGGTGCAGTTGACCCCGTGGGTGGAGCGTACCTTCTTGTCGTACTGCCAGCGGCGGCGATACAGATCCTCCCACTCCCGCTGACCGCAGCGGGTCTCGGCCCAGCCATCACCGGTTTTCTCTTCACGGCAAGCGGAACGGTCGCCTTTGGGGCGGAAAAATCGCAATGCAGACAGGAAAGAACCATCGGACATGGACACCTCCTAAGACAGGATGAGGTCTTAACGCATCGACACTTAACGGGAGATCCGATGCAAGGTCGCTTTTCGTCCAAAAAAAGAGGGAGATACCATCTTCGCGAGGCGGCGTTGCCGGCGCAGATCCAGACAAGCAGCACTTTTTTGCGAGGACAGTGATTGAAGATTACCGATATACTATAGCGGCAGAAATGACTTAGGTCAAAAAAGAAATGCTTTTTCTCCCGTACCGGTCATATTCCCTGGATTGTCTACTCCGCCAGAGATCTTGCCAGGCCCACGGCCTGATCCATTACCGCTTCCGGTAGTTCTGCAGGCACACGGCAACCGCCTAGGTACAATTCACCCCCTTTTGGCGCCTTCAAAAAATCCGCGATGCGATCGAATGCACTGAACAGGCCTTCGGCAAAATAATTCATTGGACAAATGTTTATTGGCGACTTAATTTAGCCGCCAACCACAACCATGAACAGGAGAAAGGCTGAATGAAACTGGATCAGTTTCATCTCGAACGCTACTTCGCCAAACATGAATTCTCAGCGCCCTATCTATTGTGCGCCTCGGACTGCGAGAGCATGGAATTGGGGGAACTGCTGGCGATGGCGCCTGGTTCCCGTGAACAGCTTTCATCGTTGTGGCTGGGTTACACAGAATCCCCCGGCAACCCTGAACTCAGGCAGGCGATCACCACCCTCTATGAGCAGGTAACCGCCAACCAGGTTCTCGTGCATGCCGGTGCCGAAGAGGCGATTTTTAACTTCATGAATGTTGCCTTACAGCCCGGGGATAACGTCATTGTACACGCACCCTACTACCAGTCCTTGGGAGAGGTGGCACGAGGCGTCGGTGCCGATGTCACCGAGTGGCGTGGAGATCCGGACCGGGCGTGGGACCTCGACCTCGAGGTTCTAAAGAACGTGCTTACCGGTCGCACGAAAGTCGTTGTTGTCAACTTCCCGCATAACCCGACTGGATTTCTGCCGACTTCTGAATTCGTGTACGAACTGTCGGCACTCGCTGAACGACATGGCTTCGTGATTTTGGCAGACGAGGTATACCGTGGACTTGAACTGAATCGTTCCGATCGCCTGCCCGCCTTCGCTGATGTGAACGATCGTGCCGTATCTCTCGGCGTCATGTCAAAAACCTATGGCCTCGCTGGACTGCGGATTGGCTGGATTGCGACCCGGAATGAGCAGCTTTTCCGCAAACTCGCCGCATTCAAGGATTACACGACCATCTGCAACAGTGCGCCGAGCGAGTTTCTGGCAACGCTGGCCTTGAGACATGCCGAAGCGATTGCTGAACGGAACCGGCAGATCATTCGCAGCAACCTCGATCGCCTCGATCTTTTTTTTGCTGCGCATACGGATTTGTTTGCCTGGACTCGGCCGAAAGCGGGATCGATTGCATTCCCGATGTTGCGGCAAGTGTCGGTGGATGCGTTTTGTGCTGACCTCGTCGAGAAGGCAGGTGTGCTTCTGCTTCCCGGAACCCTCTATGGGTCGGGATTGAACGCCTTTCGTATCGGTTTCGGGCGCAGGAACATGCCTGATTCGCTCGATCGGTTGGCAGCCTATATCAAGAATTGACCCAACGTTACATCAATCAAAAAATGGAGAAAATAATGAGAATTCTTATCATCGGTGGAAACGGTACCATTGGCAAAACGGTCAGCAGTCATTTCTCAAAAAAGCACGACGTCCTAATAGCCGGAAGACACTCCGGCGATATATCGGTCGATATCACCGACAGCCAGTCAATTGAATCCATGTTTAAATCTGCTGGCAAAGTCGATGCCGTTGTCTGCATCGCCGGCGATGCCAAATGGGCAGCCTTTGATTCAATGTCTGAGGAAGATTTTTATATCGGATTGAAAAGCAAGTTGATGGGGCAGGTGAACCTGGTCCGAATCGGTCAGGACTATCTGAACCCAGGCGGCTCGTTTACGCTCAGTACGGGAATCCTGGCCGATCACCCGGTAGATTTTACCACCAGTGCCGCCATGGTCAATGGCGGCATACACTCTTTTGTCAAAGCGGTGTGCCTGGAATTGAAAAATGGCGCCCGGATCAATGTCGTCTCATCCGGCTTGGTTGAAGATGCAGTTGAAAAATATGAGGCTTATTTTCCGGGTCACAATCCCATACCCATGAAGAAAGTGGTTAACGGCTATGTAAAGAGTGTTGAAGGACAATCAACTGGTGAAATAATCAGAATGTATGACAATTGCTGATTTTTACAGGCAGCCATTTGTTCTGGGAAGGGTACACGTATCGGTCATGATCATTTAGGGCATAACGCGAAGGGCCTTTTTGATGCGTTCTTTGGTTTCGTTGGAGAGCGTTGCGGTGGTTTCATCTACAGACGGTTCGTCGTCCATATGACGGCTCACTTTTCTGAGCATGATCAGTTGGCGGCGGAACCGGGCGCAGTAGCGACACATCAGCAGGTGCATCCGAACCGCCATGCGATGATGAAAAGGCAGCGACGCATCCAGTGACTGGGATACCTTTTGTGACACGTCGTTGCAGCGAAACATCCAGTGTCTCATTTAGAACTTCCTTTTTGCTGCCGATCGAGCCCGATCAGTTCAAGGCACCTTCGCAGCAACATTCTTGCCCGATACAGGAGCACCCAACAATTGTTTGCGGTAATGTCAAGCCGCGCGCAGATTTCTTTAGTATTCAACCCATCAATTTCTCGATAGACAAACGCATCGGCACTTCGCTGCGGGACGTCTGATAAACATCGATAAAAATGATCCAGAAATTCTTTGGTTTCCTGAACCTTGCCGGGATTGGTTTGCCAATGGGCCGGACGGGTCTGCCAACCGCCTTTGGCGTTGAAAAAGGCGTCCACGTTTTCAGGGTCATTCAATAGGTCCCCGGCATGGACGGTGGATTTATTCTTACGATAATGGTCGATGACCTTGTGTTTCAGGATACCGAACAGCCAGGTTTTCTCAGAGGAATGCCCTTTGAATCGATCCATGGCTTTCACGGCCGCCAGGAATGTTTCCTGAACCAGGTCTTCGGCAATTTCTTTTTTCTTGACCCGGGCAAGTGCAAAATGAAAGAGTGAGTCGCCATATTGATCCACCCACATGTCGGCATTTATTTTTGGCGAGTCCTTCATTCCTATCAAATACCCTTCATCAAGTGAACGCACTGGGATGTATTGCCTACCAAGGTATCAAATTGAGCCGATTTTTCAAGCTGCAATACGGCATCAATCATAAAGGCGCTTTCAATGCGCCCACCACTTGGAAGGTTCTTCTTGAATTCATATTCGTCTCCTTACTGATTAGAAATGACAGTTTGTCGTCGAATTGAAGCCCAACAACCCTGTTGTCGTGTTGGATAAGTTGAAATAACTTGACGCTTAATCAGAAACGGTGTCTTCCGTTTGCTGCATTGGTCGGCAGATTGCACAAACCCTTACAACCGCGGCGACGGTTTCTTCAACCCAAGCGATTGTCGAGCTTGCCGCAGAACCAAGGAAGCTGGCATGTCCGCTATTGTGGACTATGCGGGATGTCGGCTGACCCCGGTTATGCGGTGAGATCGGCAATCCCAACGGGTTTCAATTTTTTAAGATCGGTAAACCGCAAAAGCAAAGTATACCAACCAATTATGGTATCTGTAAAAAATTGAAACGCTCAGTTTGGGTTCAACCCTATTTGCATCGAGGATCCGATCCAATCGCCAACGATCCGTCCTGCGGGCGGTATGCCATCCCCGTTGAACCGCGACAGCGAGCGAACCATAAATCGATTTTATCCTTACGGTGAACCCTCCCCGCGGCTTGCCGCGGGGAGGGTTCAAACGATGGCTGTTACCAAATGATTGTTGTCACATCCCGCGGATTGGCCAGTTTCGTTGCATATTAAATGGGTTGTGGGTTGTAAGCTTTGTAGCGTTACAACGACAATCAGTTATGTGCATGGTTGGATTTTCCTGGTTGTCGAACTTTCAGGGCTCTATTTTCTGGTGGCCAGCGTGATATTCTGGGTTAAACATGGATCGGGATAGTGCATACGGCGCACCCCATGCGTTGGTACCCTAAAAGGTAAAAAATGCGAAATGAATCCGAAAAACGATCCAATCATGTGTTGAATCGAATCGGCCGGTATCTTCTCAAACGGCTGGAGATACCCCTTCCCTCTTACGAGCAGCGGATCATCAATAACATGCAGAACCTGTATAGAGAAATCCGACCGGGCGATGTACTGCTGGTCGAAGGTCGATCCAAATTAAGCCAGATCATTCAAATTATCACCAAAAGCGCCTGGAGCCATGCGGCCATTTATGTCGCTAACCGGTTGGATCATTCCACCGACGACGGCATGCAAAGCATATTGAATGGCCTCGGTGAGACGAACCGGCAGCATATGTTGATCGAGGCGGATGCGGGAAATGGTGTGATCGCTGTCCCCTTGAGTAAATACCAGGATTACAATATACGGATATGCCGGCCCTTTGGCATTTCCCCGCACGATTTAAAGGCCGTGATGGACGATGCCGTCGGTAATTTAGGCAATCATTACGACCACGAAAATCTGACGGATTTGGTGCTGCTTCTCCTGCCCTCATTTTTTAATCCGTTTAAAAAAAGAACCATCCAGGCGTGTTTAGGGGGATGTACCGAATACAAAGTGATCTGTTCGGGGATGATCGCCAACGCCTTTCAAAAAGTCGGTTATCCGATCGTCCCCGCATTGCTGCCGGCGTCGAATGTGGACAACCATATGATCAACGATATCTATGGCTCCAAGTTGATCATGCGCCATTATTCGCAAATCGTTCCCAGGGATTTCGATCTGAGTCCCAATTTCGAGATCGTCAAATACAACATCATTGGATTGGGCAGCTTCGAATATAAATCGATCTGGGCAGATGAATAGGAACTTTTCATTATGCCTTCATATGCGTTGGTAAATAGGCGACCAGCATGCAATTTCATGTTATCGCAAAAAGTAAGCAGACGACAATCGCTCAATTCGTCTAAACGACTTGCGTAAATTTTGGATCGTGGTTAGTTTTATCTGACAAACCATAGCGTCATCCATATGCTCAATCGGCTTTCTGGATCCCGGATATCCGCTTCGCTGCTTCCGGGATGACTCCGTTTGGTGTTCCGTCAACCGACTAACTTATTTCGACACCCATCACCATTTTTTCTGCTGGACGAGAACGGATAGAGGACCTGCCATGAAATAGCGTAATGTCGCAGAGGATAGATCATGGACTTACGGCCCAAGGTAAATATTCTTGCCAACCGAGACGCGTTGTCGGCCGCGCTTTCGGCTCATGTCGTCCGTCTGGCAGCCATGACTTTTGAATCTCAAGGTCGGTTCTACGTTGCCCTTTCCGGCGGTTCGCTCATGGACATCATCGGTCCGTCCTTGGGTTCCAATCCCTTGCGCGACACGGTCAACTGGTCAGGCTGGCATGTTTTCTGGGTCGACGAGCGGTGGGTGCCGTGGAGCAGTCCTGAATCCAATTACGGGCATGCGCAGCGGCAGTTCTTCAACCGCGTCAGTATCCCCGACGAACAGATTCATGCTGCGGACGTTTCGCTCAATCCTTCCGAAACCGCCCAAACCTATGAATCGACCCTGGCTGAAGTTTTTCAACCCGAAGCCGGCCGAGTGCCGCGATTCGACCTGATGCTGCTCGGTGTAGGAGAAGACGGCCACACCGCTTCCCTGTTTCCCAGCCATCCGGCCTTAAACGAAAATCGGCGTTGGGTGGTTCCTGTTTTAGAAGCACCCAAACCGCCGCCGGTTCGTATTACGATGACGCTACCGGTGATCAACAATGCCCGCCACGTAATCTTCGTGGCAGCCGGGTCGGGCAAGGCGAAGATATTGTCGAAAGTGCTCGATCCAGAGGTGGCGCAGCCGGAACTGCCGGCCCGACGTGTCAACCTGTCGGACGGCGAATTGCAGTGGTTTGTCGACCGGGCGGCTGCAGCGGAATGCTGAAAAACACACCAAAAAACATTAACCCAAGCATGCGATGAGAAAATGGCCATGAAAACGATACTTGCCGCAGATATCGGGGGGACCAACAGTCGGTTTGCCCATTTTCAGACGGACCTGGAATCAACGCTTGCGCTGGTAGGCACGCTATGGCTGCCCACCGAGGGCGCCGATTCTTTTGCGCAGCTTCTCGAGCAGTTGCGAACATCCGATTTTTCCCTGCCGGTGGACGAGGCCGATGTTGCCGTCATTGCGGTTGCCGGACCGGTTGAACACGCATCCTACTCTGCCCCGCCCTATATCGCCTGGGATATCGATCTGGCCAGCCAAGCGGTGGCAAACACATTTCAACAAGCGGTACTGATTAACGATTTTGTCGCCCAGGCCTATGCCAGTCGATCTCCGGTGGGCCAATCCGCCCGTAGTATCCTTCCCGGAGAAATCATTTCCAACGGGACCATCGGCGTTATCGGTGCCGGCACCGCCCTGGGCAAGGCAATCCTGGTACCGCTGTCCAGCGGAGAATTCTTGGCCTTGCCTTCCGAAGGGGGGCACGGTTATTTCCCCTTCGTCTCTCAACGGGAGTTGGCGTTTCAACAGTTTTACCGGGAAAAATCCGGGCAGAACCATATCACTGGCAATCTGGTGGTTTCCGGTCGTGGACTGCGCTATCTCCACTGGTTTCTCAGCGGTGAAGATCTGGCGCCTGAGGAAGTGACCAGGCGACTATCCGGAACATCAGAGACCCTGGCATGGGCCGCGAAGTTTTACGGCCGGGTTTGTCGAGACTTTGCCCTTGCGGTGTTGGCCCGCGGCGGCTTGTATATTGCCGGTGGGGTGGCAGCCAGAACACCTGAGATGCTGACCCATGAGAATTTCAGTAAGGAATTCCTCGATTCTCCGACAATGGGTCACATGTTGTCCCGGATGCCGGTGTTTTTGATGGACGATCAAGACAGCGGCCTCTGGGGGTCGGCGTTCCATGGACAACAACTGCTGCGAAAAGGATAAAACGATGGCCCAGGCAAAGAAGAAAAAATGGATCAACAAGGTGGCGATCCTCGGGGTGATCGCCCTGGGTATTGTGGCCTTTCGATACTTCGACCTGGGACAATATTTGACACTCGACTACATCAAGGGCTCCCAGGAAAAATTTCAAGCGCTTTACCTATCACACCGCTTTCTCGTCATTGCCACCTACATGGGGATTTATATCGCGGTCACGGCCCTGTCCCTTCCCGGTGCCGCGGTGATGACCCTGGCAGGCGGCGGCCTGTTCGGTCTGGTCGTCGGAACCGTGGTCATCTCCTTTGCCAGCACCATCGGGGCCACCCTGGCCTGTCTGGTCGCCCGATTTCTGCTGCGGGACTGGGTCCAGGACAAATTCGGCGGCAAACTGAAGACGATCAACGAGGGCGTCGAAAAGGAAGGCGCTTTTTATCTTTTCTCCCTCCGTCTGGTTCCGATCTTCCCTTTTTTCGTGATCAATCTGCTCATGGGACTGACCCGCATGCGTCTGTTCACCTTTTTCTGGGTGTCGCAGATCGGCATGTTGGCCGGGACCGTGGTCTATGTCAATGCCGGCAAGGAACTGGCCAAAATCGATTCCCTGTCCGGCATCCTGTCGCCGGGTCTTTTGGCCTCATTCGTGGTGCTCGGCCTTTTCCCGATCACCGTGAAGAAGCTGCTGGCCCTTTTCAAGAAGAAATTCAGGCCGGAAGCGGCAGAACTCGACGGCGACAAACTACAAAAGTCAGAGAAAAAGGAGGCCGCTTGATGAGTACTCCTGAATCACACGCCGCCGGCCCGACCATCGTTATTTTCGGCGCATCGGGAGACTTGACCCGGCGCAAGCTGATACCGGCCCTCTACAACAACTTCATCAAAAAGCGCCTACCGGCCGGGCTGCGCATCGTGGGTTTCGCCCGTCGTGACTGGCGTGACGACCCCTTCAGGGATCACCTGGGCAGCGGCGTGAAGAAATACGCCACCGGTTTCGACGTTCGGGCCTGGAACGAATTCGCCCGGAATATTCATTATTTTAAAGGCGACCTGGACACGACCGCGGATTACGAAAAACTTCAATTATCTCTGATGGATAGCGAAAGCCAGCCGGCCGATCGCCTCTACTATCTGGCCACGGCGCCTGATTTTTATGGTCCGGCATGCGACCATCTGGTTGCAGCCGGCATGAGCGCTGAGCAGAGCGGCCGGCGCAGGATCATCATTGAAAAACCCTTCGGCCGGGATCTTGCCTCTGCCAGGGAGTTGAACCGACAGGTCCATGCAGCCTTCGCTGAGCATCAGGTCTATCGCATCGATCATTACCTGGGCAAGGAGACGGCCCAGAACATCATTTTTCTGCGATTTGCCAACACGCTTTTCGAGCCGGTCTGGAATCGGCGATACGTGGCCAATGTTCAGATCACGGTGGCCGAAAGCGTGGATGTGGGTCGACGCGGCGGTTACTATGACAAGGCTGGCGTGCTGCGGGACATGTTCCAGAATCACCTGATGCAATTGCTGGCGCTGACCACCATGGAACCGCCGGCATCTTTGGACGCCGATGCGATTCGCAACGAAAGGGCCAAGGTTCTCGGAACGGTCCGCCCCATTTCTCTGCACGACACCGTGCGCGCCCAGTACGAGGGCTACCGGTCCAGTGCCGGTGTGGCCGCGGACTCGCAGACACCGACTTTCGCCGCACTCAAGCTCTATATCGACAATTGGCGATGGCAGGGCGTTCCTTTCTACCTGCGATCCGGAAAAGCGATGCCCGCCAAAAGCAGCACCATCATCGTTGAATTTCAACCGCCGCCGGACGTCATTTTCCATCTGGGACGCAACGCGCACTTCACGCCGAACTTCCTGTCCATCTGCATTCAACCGGACGAAGGCATCCATCTGCAGTTTGAGACAAAAGTGCCGGATACGGTATCTGAATCCCGTTCGGTCAACATGAGCCACTCCTATCTCGAGGCCTTTCCGGATGTCGTTTTACCAGACGCTTATGAACGGCTCCTTCTGGATGCGCTCAAAGGCGATGCATCCCTGTTTGCCCGCAACGACGGCATCGAGGTGGCCTGGCGTCTGATCGACCCCATTCTTTCCGGGTGGGAATCCGCTTCACAAGCGCCGCCCCTGCACACGTACCCCATGAACAGCTGGGGACCGGAGGCCGCTGATGCGCTGCTGGCCCAAGGCGGCCATGCGTGGCGGATGGGTTGTTGTGGATTGCCCTGTAGTTAGATTCTCGGCAAACCGGCGCGCGAAGCGCGCCACATATAGAAAGGATTTCACCATGACCCCACTAGATCAGCTCAGCGAACTCGGGCAAGCCGTCTGGTTTGACTATATCCGCCGTTCGTTTACCCGGACAGGAGACCTGCAGGCGTTAATCGATCAGGGCGTGCGGGGCGTCACATCCAACCCGGCGATATTCGAAAAGGCCATCGCGGGCAGTGATGACTATGATGCGGACATCCAGCGGCTCGCGGGTGAAAACAGGTCCGTCAACGAAATCTATGAAGCCCTGGCCATTGAAGATATCCGGCAGGCGGCCGACCTGCTTCGCCCGCTGTATGATCGAACAGACGGCCGTGACGGGTATGTGAGCCTCGAGGTCAGCCCCACCCTGGCTCACGACACCGCCGGCACCGTTGCCGACGCCAAACGGCTTTTCGCCGCGACGGATCGTGCCAACCTGATGATCAAGATTCCTGCAACGCCGGCGGGCATCCCCGCCATCGAAAGCGCAATCGCTGCCGGGATCAATGTGAACGTCACATTGATCTTCTCATTGGCGCAGTACGAGGCAGCGGCCACAGCCTACATCAACGGGCTGGAAAAACTGCATAAAACCGGCAGTAAACTCGGTCGAACCGCATCGGTGGCATCGTTTTTCGTCAGCCGGGTGGACACCGCCGTGGATGACGCCCTGGAAAAAATTGGTCGCAGCGATCTACAAGGCCTTACTGCCATCGACAACGCACGGCTGGCCTACGCCCGTTTCAGGGAGATATTCGCCGGCGACCGCTGGGACCGATTGGCCGCCGCCGGTGCCCGCGTCCAGCGGCCGCTGTGGGCCAGCACCGGAACCAAGAACCCCGCCTACGCCGATACGCTTTATGTGGACAACCTCATCGGACCCGATACGGTCAACACGCTGCCGCCGGCGACGTTGAAGGCCTTCATCGACCACGGTCGGGCAAGCGTAACCATCGACAAAGACGTGGCAGGGGCACGCAGCCGCCTCTCCGCCCTTGCCGAGATTGGCATCAGTTTAGAGATGATTACCCGGCAGCTGCTGGATCAAGGGGTGGCCGCCTTTGCCAAACCCTTCGAGAACCTGATGAGGAGCCTTGAAGAGAAAAAAGACCGGTTGGCCGGATCCGACAGCGCGTAACGCACCCAGGCCCAAAGGGCCCGGCTTCTCAGGAAGGGTAACGCTACTGAGGACAAATGAAAGGGAAAAGCATGAAAATCGACGCCGATATTGCCGTTGTCGGACTGGCGGTGATGGGTGAAAACCTGATCCTGAACATGGAGAGCAAAGGGTTTACGGTGGCCTGTTTCAACCGGACGACCAGCAAAGTGGATGATTTTATCAACGGTCGCGCCGCCGGGAAAAACATCATCGGCTGCCACAGCATCGAAGCACTCGTCGGGGCTTTGAAAAGACCGCGCAAGGTGATGTGCATGATCAAGGCGGGCCGTGCCGTGGATTCGTTCATTGAATCGGTCACCCCCCACCTCGAGGCGGGCGACATTATTATCGACGGCGGCAATTCGCATTTTCCCGACACCATGCGCCGCGTGGCGGAGGCTGAGCAAATGGGATTGCTCTATGTCGGTGCCGGGGTTTCGGGCGGAGAAGAAGGCGCGTTGCTGGGGCCATCCATCATGCCGGGCGGCTCATCGGGTGCATGGGAATCGATCCAGCCGATTTTTCAAAAAATTTGCGCGTACACGGACGACGGCGAACCGTGCTGCGACTGGGTCGGTGAAAGCGGTGCGGGCCACTTCGTGAAAATGGTGCACAACGGCATCGAATACGGCGACATGCAATTGATCGGTGAAACCTACCAGATGATGAAAGCGGGCCTCGGGCTGTCCAACGGGCAGATGCGTGATGTGTTCGCCCGATGGAACAAGGGCGTGCTCGACTCCTACCTGGTTGAAATCACCCGTGACATTCTCGGATTCAAAGATGAACAGGGAGATGCGGTGCTTGACAGGATTCTCGACACGGCCGGCCAGAAGGGCACCGGCAAGTGGACGGTGACATCCGCACTGGACGTCGGTCAGCCATTGACCCTGATCGGAGAGGCCGTATTTGCGCGCTGCCTGTCGGCACTCAAAGACGAGCGCGTCGCGGCGGCACGTCTGCTCACCGGGCCTTCAGAGACTTTCAACGGCGATACGGCAGCCATGATCGACGATCTCGAACAGGCGCTTTATGCGTCCAAGATGGTATCCTACGCCCAGGGCTATCAGCTGATGCGCGAGGTGGCGGCGCAACAGGGCTGGACCCTCAACTACGGCGGCATCGCGCTGATGTGGCGGGGCGGCTGCATCATTCGTTCTGCCTTTCTCGGAAAAATCAAGCAGGCGTTCGACACCGATGCCGGTCTGGTCAATCTGCTGCTGGACCCGTTTTTCAAACAGGCCGTGGAGGCGGCCCAGACAGGCTGGCGGCGTGTGGTGGCCACGGCAGTGCGACTGGGCATTCCCGTGCCGGCCATCAGCGCGGCACTGGCCTATTTTGACGGGTACCGTACGGAAAGACTTCCCGCGAACCTGCTGCAGGCCCAACGCGACTACTTCGGCGCCCACACCTACGAGAGAATTGACAGGCCCAGGGGCGAGTTCTTCCACACCAATTGGACGGGCCATGGGGGGAGCACCGCGTCTTCCACCTATGATGTTTAGGAGTAACATCATGACAACCACCACAGAGCATCAGCGGCTTCAAGATCATCTGGACCGCAAGGCCAACTGGAAAAAATGGGGCCCCTACGTGAGTGAGCGCGCCTGGGGCACCGTACGCGAGGACTACAGTGCCGATGGCAGTGCCTGGGAGTACTTTCCCCACGACCACGCCCGCAGCCGGGCCTACCGCTGGGGGGAGGATGGCATTGCCGGCATCTGTGACCGCCACCAGTATGTCTGCTTGGCCCTTTCGCTGTGGAATCACAACGACCCGATTTTAAAAGAGCGCCTCTTCGGCCTGACCGGCTCACAGGGCAACCACGGCGAAGATGTCAAGGAGTACTATTTTTATCTGGACGCCACACCGACACACAGCTACCTGAAGATGCTATACAAATATCCTCATGCGGCGTTTCCATACGCGGATCTGGTGGCTGAAAACGGTCGGCGGGGATTTAACGATTTCGAATACGAGCTGTCGGACACGGGCATCTTCGATGACCAGCGTTACTTCGATGTTTTTGTCGAGTATGCCAAGGCAGGCACCGATGACATACTGATTAAGATAACCGCCTATAACCGCGGCCCCGTGCCGGCCCCTTTAGATGTGCTGCCCACGATCTGGTTTCGCAACACCTGGAGTTCGGGATACGACGCCGGCCCCATGGGCGATGTTCCTGGCCGCCCGATGCTCAGGCAGGTCGACGGATCCAACGCCGGACCTTGCGTACACCTTTCCCATCCGGCGGCCGGTGAGTATTTTCTGTATGCAGACGGGCTGGATGACAAGGGCCAGCCCCAACTGCTGTTTACCGACAACGACACGAATACCCAGCGTCTGTTTGGCCAGCCCAACGAGCGTCCCTATGTCAAGGACGCCTTTCATCGCCATGTGATCGGCGGCGAGAATAATGCAGTCAATCCGGCAGGTGAAGGTACCAAGGCCGCCGCCTGGCACCGCTTCCAGGTTCCCGCCCATGGATCGTGCACGCTGCGGCTGCGCCTTTCAACCGCCGCATCGGATACCCCCTTTGACGGTTTTAAAACCACTTTTAAGCGGCGTGCAGCCGAAGCCGATGCATTCTATGCAGCCGTCCAACGCACCGATATCAGTCCCGATCAACGGCAGATTCAACGTCAGGCCCTGGCCGGCATGATCTGGACCAAGCAGTTCTTTTACTACAACGTGGAGCAATGGCTCAAAGGCGACCCGGCACAACCCGAGGTGCCCCCGTCCAGGGCCAGCGGTCGCAATCATGAATGGGAACACCTCAACAACTTCGATATCATCTCCATGCCCGACAAGTGGGAGTACCCCTGGTATGCGGCCTGGGATCTGGCCTTTCACGCGATCCCCCTGGCCCTGGTCGATGCGGCTTTCGCCAAACGCCAGCTGACGCTGATGGCCCGTGAATGGTACATGCATCCCAACGGGGCACTGCCGGCCTATGAATGGAAACTGGGCGACGTCAATCCGCCGGTACACGCCTGGGCGGCCTGGCGGGTGTACAAGATCGACGCCAAACAGCAGGGGCGGCCCGATACGCACTTCCTGGAAGGCATGTTTCACAAGCTGTTGATGAATTTTACCTGGTGGGTCAATAAAAAGGACGGAGAAGGCCGCAATGTGTTCCAGGGCGGTTTTCTGGGGCTGGATAACATCAGTGTGTTCGACCGCAGCGCCCCTTTGCCCACCGGCGGTCACATCGATCAATCCGACGGCACGGCCTGGATGGGATTTTACTGCCTGGTCCTTCTAGAAATCGCCCTTGAACTGGCCAAGGACGATCCGGTTTATCAGGATACGGCCGGTAAATTTTTCGAGCACTTCCTGCGCATCGCCCGGGCCATGACCGGTGACTACCGGGGCGGCTTGAGCCTCTGGGATGAGGAAGACGGCTTTTTTTACGACACCCTGCATCTGCCGGACGGTAGCTTCGTCCCGCTCAAGGTCCGATCGCTGGTGGGCCTGATGCCGCTTCTGGCCGTCGAGACCCTCGAGCATGACCTGATCGAGGGTCTGCCGGTTTTTAAACGCCGGTTGAACTGGTTTTTCGAAAACCGGGTTTATCTGCGCGACAGCGGCAATGTCGCCTGTGTGAAAGATCCGGGAGAAAACTCGCGGCGGCTGTTGTCCATCGTCAATCGGGAACGCCTGGTGAAGGTGTTAGCGCCCATGCTGGATGAAAAGGAATTTTTATCCCCTTATGGTATCCGCTCGGTTTCCAAATTTCACCAGGACCGGCCCTACACCTTCACCGTGGACGGCGTGTCCCACACCATCGACTACCAGCCGGCTGAATCGCAAAGCGGGCTGTTCGGCGGCAACTCCAACTGGCGCGGGCCCATCTGGTTCCCCATCAATTACCTGCTGATCGAATCGCTGCAGAAATACCACCACTACTATGGGGATTCGCTCAAGGTGGAGTGCCCCACCGGATCAGGACACATGATGAATCTGGGTGATGTGGCCACAGAGCTGTCACGTCGTCTGATCAACCTGTTCCTGCGCAACGGCAACGGCCATCGTCCGATATACGGTGGCCATCACCGCTTTCAGGATGATCCTCACTGGCGAGACCACATATTGTTTCATGAGTACTTTCATGGAGACAACGGCGCCGGGTTGGGCGCCAGCCACCAGACCGGCTGGACTGGGCTTGTGGCTAAACTGATCCAACAGTCGGGGGGATGGCAGGATAAGTCGTAACCTGGACAAATCAGAAACGACCAACTGCAAACATCAACCTGTTAAACGACAAACTACAAATCTCAAAAAAACTCCAAATTGCAATACTCAAATCTCAAATAAGATACAACTCAACTGTTTATTTTCATTTTTAAATTTTGTTTTTGTGATTTATTTGTAATTTGTTTTTTGGCTATTGTAATTTACCTTCCATAAAAATCTAAAATAGAGACAAATCAATGAATGAGGAACAATTACCGCAAGTCGTTATGCCCCAATGCCAGACTGAGAAGATCTTGCAGGGACAAAAAGCACTGGTAACCGGTGGCAGCTCGGGGATCGGCAAGGCAGTCGCCATTGCGCTGGGTCATGCCGGGGCGGACGTGGTGGTCAACTATGAAATGGGAAAAGCATTGCCCAGGAAGTGGCGCCCTATCGCATCCGGGTCAACAGCATTGCCCCGGGCGCGATTCGCACACCGATCAACACCGACGCCTGGCAGACCCCTGAAGCGTATGCGGCACTGATGACGCTGGTACCCTACAAGCGAATCGGCGAACCCGAAGACATCGGACGGGCCGCCGTGTGGCTGGCCTCCGATCAGGCCGACTACATCAACGGCATCAGCCTGTTCGTGGATGGCGGCATGACGTTGTATCCCGGATTTGCCACCGGCGGTTAGGACGGATCCGTCGGGCGCGATTTTAAAAGAGGCAATGTAGTGTGAGAGGAGAAAACCATGGCCGATGAAAAGAATAATGGTAAGGAAGCGTCCTTTGACAGCCAAGATCTTGAAGGACTGACCCAGCATGTGAAAGGTCTCCTCGACATTCGGGATCGGACATATGGCATCCCACCGAAAACGTATGCGATGTGTTTCGTGGGCAGCGAGGCAGTCGAAACGTTTGTGAGAGAAGAGATAGCCAGTGACGAAGCCGATGCATTGCGCATCGGAAACTTGATGCTCAATGCCGGTGTGTTCGATCACGTCCAACAGGCACACCCCTTCGAGAATAAATATCTGTTCTATCGTTTCGCCTCGGATGAGGACCACGGTAAGGTGGCCCGCAAACCCGATGGCAGCGCCGTCAGATGGGCAGATTTCCTATTGCCGCTCACGTCGGCCGGCGGTCAGGATTTTCTATTACAGCCGTCTGTCCCGGAACGCGATCCGGATTTGGCCGGTATGGCCCAGGAGAACCTCGAGGCTTGTGGTGTTGAACCGCTAGATGAACACAACATCAGATTCCTGGATCTGCTGCATCCCAAATCGTGGGTAGACCCGCAGCCCAAGCCTTCCTACAACCTGGTGGTGATCGGTGCCGGTGCCGGTGGGTTGGTGTCCGCAGCAGGTGCCGCCGGTGTGGGTGCCCGGGTGGCGCTCATCGAAGCGCACCTGTTGGGCGGGGACTGCCTCACGGTGGGCTGCGTGCCGTCCAAGGCGTTGCTGCGCTGTGCCAAGGCGGCGGCCGCGGTGCGCCATGCATCCCAATACGGCGTCAAGATCGACGGTGACGTTTCGGTGGACTTTGGCTTCGTCATGGAGCGGTTGCGTCGCCTGCGGGCGAGCATTGCGCCTGTCGACTCGGCTGAACGCTACGCCAATCAGCTGGGTGTGGATCTTTTTATCGGCAAGGGAGCATTTACCGGTAATAACCGTATTGAAGTCAACGGCAAGACCCTCAAATTTGCCAAAGCGGTGGTGGCCACGGGCGGCACGGCGGCGATTCCCAATATCCCGGGTCTCAAGGAAGCGCCCTATCTCACCAATGCCACTGTCTTCAATTTGACCGCCCTGCCTCGGCGGATGGCGGTGATCGGTGCCGGCCCGATCGGGATCGAACTGGCCCAGGCGTTCCAGCGCCTCGGCTCGCAGGTATCCGTCTTTTCACGCAGCGGGGCCATTCTGCCCAAAGAAGACCCGGACGCGGCCGCGATTGTGGAAAACGCGCTGCGCCGGGACGGGGTCACGTTCGTCTACCATGTCAATTTCCGCGGAGTAGAGAGCCAAAATGGAAAACCGCCGGTGACCATCGTTTTCGATCAGGGCAAAGCGGAACGCAGGCAGGAATTCGACGCCCTGCTAATCGCCACGGGTCGCAAACCCACTGTCGACGGCCTGGGTCTCGAACAGGCTGGTGTGGAATACGATGCACGCATGGGCGTTGTGGTCAACGACAGGCTGCAAACCACCAACCCCGATATATACGCGGTCGGAGATGTGGCCAGCCGATACCAGTTTACGCACATGGCGGATTTCGGGGCCCGCCTGGTGATCCGCAATGCATTGTTTTTCGGCCGTGACAAGTTCTCCAACCTACTCATCCCGTGGGCCACTTACATGGACCCCGAAGTGGCGCATGTGGGGCTCTATGAGAAAGATCTGGTTGAGCGTAACATCGCCTTTGCCACCTTCACGCGGGAATTTGCCGATGTCGACCGAGGCATTGTCGACGGTGAGACCGACGGTTTTGTGAAGATCCACGTCAAGAAGGGCACCGACCAGATCCTGGGTGCAACCATAGTCGGCAGCCATGCCGGCGATATGATCAGTGAGATCACCGTGGCGATGCAGGGCGGCATGGGGCTTGGCAAGCTGGCCAACGTGATCCACCCTTATCCGACCATGGCCGAAGCGATTCGCCAATGCGGCGATGCATACAATCGTGCGCGTCTTACGCCGACCATCAAAGGATTGTTTCACCGTCTCATGGCTTTCAAACGTTGAAGCGACCTTGACGGCCCGGCAGCATCTGGTTGATCAGCGAGCCGAAGCGGCACCGGATACCTGAGCACTCCAATCATGCTGGATCAGTCATTCAACAGGCCTTGGATTTCCCGATGGTAGTCCAGGTACCTCGCCAGCGTTCGATCATTCTTTCCATACTTGGGAATGGTCTGCAGGATTTCCTCGAAACGATCTTCGGCTTCTTTTTCCGCTTCGATCGCCACGATTCCGTCCGTGATAATATCCACCAGGCGGTCGGCGTAGATGATGATGCGCTCCTCCAGGGTACCCAGGGTGTAATCTTTGACCGGCAGCCCCAATTCGACCGCCTCTTCGGAACTGAGCCCGCCGCGGATATGTTTTTCCATCACCGCAGTAACGGCTTTTGGCAAGCCCAACGCCAACCCCATTTCAGCCCCCAATTTTCCGTGTTCAATCTCATGTGTCCTGGCCTTGCCCAGGTCGTGGAAAAGGGCGCCGCGTCCGACCAGTTCCATATCTAATTCCGCGCGGGTCCGGCCGGCGATCTCCAGGGCCTTTTCAGCCACCTTGACACTGTGGTCGATATCTGTTGGCGAGACGCCGGCCTTGCGCAGCAGGTCTATGTCAGCGGGTTGAATCGTATAGGGCGTCGGCAGGACGGCCTGGACCGGTTGACCCCCTTCAATCCAGGCCTTGAGCCCGCCTTCCACCCATACCGCATCGAGGCCCTCCCGGCGCAGCCGGTCAACCGCCGATTGGCTGACCGATCCGCCCTTGACGCAGTACAGAACGATGGGGCGGCCTGAAGGAAGCTCCTTGACCCAGCCGTCGATATTTTCGGGATCGCACCATCTGGCACCCGCGATCGTCTGCGGGTTGGCAGCGTAGTCCGCCCTGCGGCGCACATCGAGCATTAAAGGCGCATCTCCGGCGCCGAGCATGTTATTCAAGGTTTGGATGTCGATGGATTTCATGATGCTATTTTCTCCTGTTCATTGGATGGTTAAACCACCATTCGCCAGACCACACCCGCCGCCGCCCCGATGGGCACCAGGTACTGAATGGGGAAATGGAATTTCTGAAGCAGCACCAGCGAGACGACGGCAGCGACCAGGGCAAACCCGTCGATCCCGGCTTGGGGCAGGATCACCTTGTAGCCGAACCAGACGGCTAGGTTCAGGATGACGCCCACCACGGCGGCGGTGACGCCGGTAAGCGCCGCCTGGATGCGCGGGTTGCCGGCCATGGCCTCGATGAAGGGCGCGCCGGCAAATATGAAAAAAAAGCAGGGCAGAAAGGTGACATAGGTCGTGATCAGGGCGCCGAGCACGCCGGCGGTCAGCGGGGTGAGATCCCCGGGCAGGTTCCAGGCCCCCACAAAGCCCACGTACTGGGTCACCATGATCAGCGGGCCGGGGGTCGATTCGGCCAGGCCGAGCCCGATGAGCATCTGCTCGGTGCTGAGCCAGCTGTTTCCCACGGCGAAATCGGTGATGTAGGCCAGCACGGCATAGGCACCACCGAAGGTGACAAAAGCGGCCTTGGTGAAAAAAAAAGCGATTTGGGTCAAGGTGTCCTCGAGCCCGCGCAATCCCCATACGCTTCCCACCACCAGGGCCCACAGCCCAAAGCAGATGCAAAAGACCCGCACGACATGGACGAACGAGGGCGCGACGTTTTTCTGGCCGTTGATTGTTTCAGCTTCGACTATGCATTCGCGGGTCTGGACATTAAAGGTGCCTTTGCAGAAGATTTGCGGCAACCCGCGGTGCAGGAGCAGCCCACCTGCCGCTGCCCCGGCCACAATCAAGGGAAAGGGGACTTTCAAGAAGAAGATGGCGACGAAGGCCAGGGCGGCAAAGAGATAGAGCAGGCGGTGCTTGAGTGCCTTCTTGCCGATGCGAAGGACCGCCTCGATCACAACCGCCACCACCACCGGCTGGATGCCGTAGAAAGCGGCGGCCACCGCCGGAATATCGATGTGGGCCACGGCCAGGTAGCTTAACAGCAGCATGACGAAAATCGAAGGGATCACGAAAAGTGCACCGGCGACGATGCCGCCCAGCGTCCCGTGCATTCGCCAGCCGATATAGGTGGCCAACTGCTGGGCCTCGGGGCCGGGCAGCAGCATGCAGAAATTGAGCGCCCGCAGAAACTGGTTTTCACCAATCCACTTTTGCCGCTCGACCACCTCCTGGTGCATGATGGCGATCTGGCCGGCCGGTCCACCGAAGCTGATAAAGCCCAGCTTGGCCCAAAATTTTAATGCTTCTTTGAAAGATACCGCTATGGAAGGTTCTGAAATCGATTGCGTTGTCATGCACGCTCCTTGGTATATACAGTCACCTGGATATCGCGGCCGAAAATTGCAAATCCCACGGTGCCGATGATCCCGAAAACGAACGCCGTAACCAGGTTCGTCTGCGGGCTGATTTGCCATAAAAACGCCCCGCCCAGAGCGGCGAAAGCGACGAAAACATCCCGGATCATATAATAGAGCCCGAACATTCCGGCCTTGCAGCTCTCCGGTGAGAGATCCATGATCAGGGACTTGCGCGTGGGCTCACCGAACTCCTTGAGCCCGCGCAGGATAAATGCCACGAGCAGCCATTCGAAAGAGCGACTGAAAAGAAGCACCAGCGGAAACAGGGTGAAAAAGACAAACGTGATCAGCACAAATGGTTTCTTGGCGTTGCGGTCGGCCAGGTAGGCCACGGGGATGTAAACCAAAGCCGCCGTGGCCATTTCGATGGTCGTCAGCAGACCGAACTGCAACGCCGATACCGGTGCCGTTATCACCTTCATGCTCCAGACGACCACGAAGGCATAAGGGATCTGCTCGCAGAACCGGATGAGAATATCGGTGACCAGCAGCCCCCTCATGGCCGGGTTCATGAGCCGGAGCAGTTTCAACGGATTTTTTTCCGGCGTCAGATTGCAGGCATTTTCTGAAGATACCGCATCCGGCGTGTCGTCTTCGATCATGCGCTGCTGGAGGAAAAGCGCAACGATGGACATGATCAGGGCCACGCCGAAGGCCAGTCGGACACCGTTACGCTCGCCCCATATGCCGATGAACAGACCGCCGAGCAGGGGGCCCAGCGCCATGGGGATACGCCGTACCAGCGAATGCATGGTTACCCCCATGGTGCGTTTATGGGTGGGCAGGACCTTGTACATCAGGCTCATGGTGGCCGGCAGCGATATGGCCGACCATGAGATAAACAGCACCGCCCCGACCAGCACCGCCTGCCAGGTCGGGACCATGATCACCAGGGCGAACCCGGCCATGGCTACCAGGTTGAAGATCAGCAGCGAACGCTTGGTGCCCAGGCGGTCGGACAGATAGCCGCCGGGAAATGAGTAGAGGGCCGACAGCAGGTTGTCCATGGCCTGAAGCAGACCGATGGCCAGTACGCCACCGCCCAGGGCCAGCATGTAAATGGGCAGAAAGCGCTCGGCCATGCGCTCGCCCATGCCCACCAAGACCACCATGGCCAGCACGCCGACGGTGCTGCGCTGCAGGGCGAGAAAACCGGAGATTCCGGCGGTGCCGCCCGTTATGCGTTCACGAATGGCCATCGCGGGTTTCCTTTATGATCGTCAGGATGCCTGCTTCCCCTTATGTCTCAGGAAATAGGCATACAGGTTTTCAATCAGCTGCATCCCCAGTGTCATACGTTGGTCATCATCCGGCTGGGATGCGGCCAGGCCTGTCAACAGGGCGTTGAACCCGGCCGTTTCGGCTCGGTGGTATCGGGTGTCCTTCAGGTCGATGTCGTGAACCACCTCGGCCAGATGGACAAGCCCCCGATCCTGGAGCCCAAAGCGCTGGACCATCACCTCAAAGGTGCATCGGTCTCCCTCGTGGGTGTACTCGCCGTCGAACATATCGAAGCGGATCTGGTCGGGCTCGGGAGTATAGGCCTCTGCGTCGACGTATTTGAAAACAGCCGACTGGTCCACAAAACGCCGGATCAGCCAACCGCAGGCGATACGGTCCACAAAAAGGTTTTTACGCGTCACCCAGGTTTTGCCGCGCAGGCCGTCAAGTTCATGAACGGCGGCATTTTCATTTGTCGACTGCCCGGACAGCCGTGCCGTCAGGTCCTGGATTAATATTTCAGCCGTCCCCCGCTCCGGGGCTTGGAAAAAATCGATGGCCGCCACCTCGTCGAAACGTCGCTGCAGCTTCGATACTTGAGCCGCTCCCTTGACCGCCGGGTCCTGGGGAACGACCTCTCCGGCTGACCAGTCGGTGAGCAGGGTGTTCGCATCCTGCACGATCTTTTGATAATCCGCCTTGCGCGCTGTCTGAAACAGGGCGATGACCTGTTCATCGGTCAGCCCCGCCACAAAGCGCACGTCGCCGATCGATCCATCCCCCCCGCCGGCGACAATCTCCTTGAGCGTCCAGCTCAAATCCTCCTGCGACTGCTCTGAACAGGGCATGACATATACCGACTGTTTGATGGCAACGGCCCCCACCTGCTGTAATCGCCGCCAGATTTTAACCCTGAGCGCGTTTGGCTTGGGGGGGATCTGGTGAATCAGCAGCAACCATTTTTTACTTTTTGGGGGAGTCATTTCGATCTCTTTATCAACTGTTACTTAATAGATGTATCAACTGTTACATATTGTCAAGCGCGACTGTTGAATTTTCCCGGCGAAACACGACGAAAAACCATCTTGCCCATCGCATATTTGGTATTGACAAAACCGACCGGTCTGAACTAAAAAATAAATTATGACTGAGCGTTCGCTCGGTTTTTTGGTTGTGGGCATAAATTATGTCGTTTTTTCAAAGTGTTGAAGATGATTCAGAAAAAACACGAAAATAACGGAATTCCGACACAAGTCAAAAACCAGGCGTTGGTGGCACAGCGCCGGCGGCAGATCGTGGATGCGGCGGTGAACCTGTTCATCGAGAATGGATTCCACAAGACCACCACTCGCCAGATCGCCCAGGCGGCGGGCATCTCCATCGGTTCGCTCTACGAATACATCGCCACCAAGGAGGATGTCCTCTATCTGGTGTGCGATGCGATCCACGCGGAGATCGAGCAGGGGGTGGCCGAAGCCTTGAACCGGGCCAAGAAGGGCAAGAACCCGCTGGCCGAGGTGATTCGCGAATACTTCATGGTCTGCCATCGCATGAACGATCACATTTTGCTGATTTATCAGGAAACGCAATCGCTGCCGGGCAAGTGGCAGCGGGTGGTGCTGGAAAACGAAATCCGCATCACCGGCATCTTCACCGGTGTGCTGGCCCGACTGATGGCCTCGGGGGCACTGCCCAGCATTTCCCCGCGGCGGCTCGACCTGGTGGCCCATAACATCTCGGTGCTGGGACACATGTGGACGTTCCGTCGCTGGTTTCTGGCCAACCATTACGGCATCGACGAGTATATTGATCTTCAGACCGGCAGTATCATGGGCATGTGTCGTGAGAACGTCGTTTAACGCGCAGGGTTCAAGGGGTCGAGGGGTTAAGGATCCAAGGGAGAGCGAAACGGGGTGATATCGATTTATTATCTTTGTCCTTTTTGAGATTTGCTATTTGTGGTTTGTCATTTAAGATTTAGTGCATGCAATTTGTTGTTTCCTGTATGTCGGGGTCGGACATTACCATTATTATACAACGCAGGAGGGATGGAATGGAATTTGAGCTTAACAAAACCCAGAAGGACATTCAAAAGGCGGTCAGGGATTTCGTCAAGGGCGAGTTTGACAAGGAGTTGGCCTTCGAACTGGAAAAAAAGCATGAATTTCCGCGCAAAATCTGGAAAAAAGCCTGCGACCTGGGGCTGCTCGGGGTTCATTTCCCAGAAAAATATTCAGGCCAGGGACTCGGTTCGCTGGAGGACATCCTGGTCATCGAAGAGTTGTGCCGCGGCGACTCCACCATCGGCAGCGCCGTCGCCCTGGCGCCGTTCGCTTCGGAACTGATCATGCACTACGGCACCGATGAACAGAAGGAAAAGTACCTGCCTGCCGTGGCCGAGGGTGAAATGCTCTCCGCCGGTGCCTTCACCGAACCGGACCACGGTTCGGACATCACCTTCATGGACACGACCGCCGTCAAAGACGGCGACGAATGGGTGGTCAACGGCGGCAAGACCTTCATCACCAATGGCGGGCTGGCCGGCTTCTACAGCGTACTGTGCCAGACCGACCCCGACGCCAAACCCGGCTACCGTGGTCAGAGCCTGATCCTGGTGGAAGGGGATCGGCCCGGTCTCTCCACCGCCGACGTGGGCGAAAAGATGGGCATCCGCATGATGGCCACCACCGAAGTGATATTAAAGGATGTGCGCGTGCCGCTGACCAACCTCATCGGTGAAGAAAACAAGGGTTTTTACCACGTGCTGCACTTTTTCGATGAGAGCCGCATCCAGGTGGCTGCCCAGGCGCTTGGCATCGCCCAGGGCGCCTTTGACCGGGCCCTGGCCTACGTCAAGCAGCGCGAGCAGTTCGGAAAGAAAATCGCCCAGTTCCAGGTCACCCAGCACAAACTGGCCGACATGGCCACCAAGATCGAGCTGGCCCGCCTGATCACCTACAAGGCCGCCTGGAACTTCGATCAGGGCCGCATCGATCCCAAGCTCACCTCCATGGCCAAAATGTATGCTGCCCGCACCGCCGTGGAAGTGGCCGACGAGGCCATCCAACTGCTTGGCGGATACGGTTACATGACCGAGTACGAGGTGGAGCGTTTCTATCGCGATGCCAAGATCACCGAAATCTACGAGGGCACCAAGGAGATCCAGAAGAACACCATCGCCAGTGCATTGATCGGCAAGCTGAAATAGCTTCACACTACAGGAGGACGCATGAACGATGACATCCAGGTATATCGGCCCAACAACAACGTCCGGGTCGTCACGGCGACGTCCCTTTTCGACGGCCACGATGCCTCGATCAATATTTTCAGACGCATTCTGCAGAGCACCGGCGTCGAGGTGATTCATCTGGGCCATAACCGTTCGGTGAAGGAAGTCGTCGACGCCGCCATCGAAGAGGACGCCCAGGGCATTGCCATTTCAAGCTACCAGGGCGGTCATCTGGAGTTTTTTAAGTACATGGTGGACCTGCTCAAAGAAGGCGGCGCCGGACACATCAAGGTGTTCGGCGGCGGCGGGGGCGTCATCGTTCCCGAGGAGATCAAGGAGCTGGAAGCCTACGGGGTGACCAAAATCTACACGCCGGAAGACGGAACCCGCATGGGACTTCAGGGGATCATCAACCACATGGTCCAGCTCATGGACTACTCCCGTGTCGATGGCGCCAACCTGGATCTGTCCGGTCTGGACGCGGACAACAAGCTGCTCACGGCCAACCTGATCACGGCCCTGGAGCAGGCCAAAGCCAAGGAAAACGGCCACCTGGCCAAGTTCCGGCAGGAGCTAAAAGCCAGGATCGGCGACCGTAAGGTGCCGGTGATCGGCATCACCGGCACCGGCGGCGCAGGCAAGTCCTCCCTCACTGACGAACTGATCCTGCGTATGCTTCATGACCTGAAAGGGATCCGCATCGCCATTATCAGTGCCGACCCGTCCCGCAGAAAGACCGGCGGCGCCCTGCTGGGCGACCGCATCCGCATGAATGCCATCAACAGCCCCCGGATCTACATGCGTTCCATCGCCACACGGCGCTCCCACACGGAAATCCCCGATGCCCTGGAAGAGGTACTGGATGTGGTCAAGGCGGCCGGATACGATTTGGTCATTGCCGAAACCGCAGGCATCGGCCAGGGGGATTCCCACATCATCGACCTGGTAGACCTGTCCATGTACGTCATGACCAGCGATTTCGGCGCCGCCTCCCAGCTGGAGAAGATCGACATGTTGGATTTTGCCGACATCGTCGTGGTCAACAAGTTCGAAAAGCGGGGCGGTGAGGACGCGGTGCGCGACGTGCGCAAGCAGGTGCAGCGCAACCGCAATGTCTTCGACCGGTTGCCCGACGACATGCCGGTGTTCGGCACGATTGCCTCCAAATTCAATGACGACGGCGTCACCGCCCTGTACCACGCCCTGCTGGACGGCATCCGGGAGAAGACCGGCGTGGTCTTCGAGTCCAGCCTACCCCGGCCCGACACCAAGCAATCCACCTCCAAGACCATCATCATCCCGCCGGAGCGTACCCGCTACCTGGCGGAAATTGCTGAAACGGTCAGAACCTACCATCGCGAAACCCAAAGCCAGGCCGAGGCTATGCGGCATGTGTGGCACCTGGAGGAGACGGCGGCGTGCCTGGCCGGTGAAGGCCTGGAGGGGGACACCGCCGTTCTGCTGGCAAGGCTCAAGGGCGAAATCGAAAAGGCCCGCGAAGCTTTGGATGACGAAGCGGAAACACTGGTCAAAGGATGGAAGGCAACCCAAGCGGCCTATTCCGGCGACGAACTGGTCTACACGGTCCGCGGCCGGGAAATCCGCGCGCCCCTCTACAGCGAATCGCTCTCCCATCAGAAGATCCCCAAGATATCCCTGCCACGTTTCACGGATCCTGGTGAAATCTACAGCTGGCTGCGGCGCGAAAACCTGCCCGGCTACTTTCCCTTCACCGCCGGGGTGTTTCCCATGAAGCGCATGGGTGAAGATCCCACGCGCATGTTTGCCGGCGAAGGCGACCCGGCGCGCACCAACCAGCGGTTCAAGCTGCTGTCGTCCAACAGCGAGGCCAAACGCCTCTCCACCGCCTTCGACTCGGTGACCCTGTATGGCTACGATCCGGACCGCCGCCCGGACATATACGGAAAAGTGGGCAATGCCGGGGTGAGTGTCTGCACCCTGGATGACGTGAAGGTGCTCTACGGCGGGTTCGAACTTTGCGCCCCCAGCACCTCGGTCTCCATGACCATCAATGGGCCGGCGCCGATCATGCTGGCCATGTTCCTCAACACGGCTATCGATCAGCAGGTGGACAAATATGCCGCGGAAAACGGCCGGCCGCCGTCAACCGAAGAATACCAGCGGATCAGGGCCATGGTGCTGGAGAATGTGCGTGGCACCGTACAGGCGGACATCCTCAAAGAGGACCAAGGCCAGAACACCTGCATCTTCTCCATCGATTTCGCCCTGAAGATGATGGGGGATATCCAGCAGTATTTCATCGACAACAACGTGCGCAATTTCTACTCGGTCTCCATCTCCGGCTACCACATCGCCGAGGCCGGGGCCAACCCGATTTCCCAGCTGGCTTTCACCCTGGCCAATGGCTTCACCTACCTTGAGTACTACCTGTCCCGCGGCATGCCCCTGGACAGCTTTGCGCCCAACCTCTCTTTCTTCTTTTCCAACGGCATGGACCCCGAGTACACGGTCATCGGCCGGGTAGCCCGCCGCATCTGGGCCGTGGCCCTGCGGGAGAAGTACGGGGCCTCGGTGCGCAGCCAAATGCTGAAATATCACATCCAGACCTCCGGGCGCAGCCTGCACAGCCAGGATATTCAGCTCAATGATATCCGCACCACCCTGCAGGCCCTGTGCGCCATTTACGACAACTGTCAGAGCCTGCACACCAATGCCTTCGACGAGGCCATTACCACCCCCACGGAAGAGTCGGTGCGCCGCGCCCTGGCCATTCAGCTGATCATCAACCGAGAGTGGGGACTGGCAAAAAACGAGAATCCCTACCAGGGCAGCTTCGTCGTCGACGATCTCACCGACCTGGTGGAAGAAGCCGTGCTCATGGAGTACGACAAGATCACCGCCCGCGGCGGCGTGCTGGGGGCCATGGAAACTGGCTACCAGCGAAGCAAAATACAGGATGAGTCCATGTACTACGAGATGCTCAAGCACACGGGTGAATACCCCATCGTGGGCGTCAACACCTTCAGGGACCCCCACGCCGACGGTGCCGATCTGCTGGAAGGGGCCTCCTGCATCGATCTGGCCCGGGCCACCACCGAGGAGAAGGAATCCCAGCTCAATCGACTGAAAGACTTCCAGACCCGCAACGCCGACCAGGCCGCCGAGGCCCTGGCACGGCTCCAGAAGTCGGCCCTTTCCGGCGGGAACATCTTTGCCGAACTGATGGAAACGGTCAAGTGTTGCAGCCTGGGGCAGATCACCGGCGCGCTGTATGATGTGGGGGGGCAATATCGGAGAAACATGTAAATGAAGGGTCCAAGGGGTCGAGGAATCAAGGGTTCAAGGCGATGGACGTGCTGGGAACGTTTCCTTCACTTGACCCCTCGAACCCTTAACAATTTGGGAGAACTGAAATGAACGAAGCAGTCATTGTCAGCGCGGTGCGAACGCCGCTGGGCAGTTTCAACGGATCCCTGGCCGGCATCGGCGCCACCGACCTGGGTGCCATCGTCATCCAGGAAGCCATCCAACGCGCCGGCATCGATAAATCCGAGGTAAACGAGGTTCTCATGGGCCAGGTGTTGCCCTGCGGCTACGGCCAGAACCCGGCCAAGCAGGCCGCGGTCAAGGCCGGTCTGCCCTGGGAAGCCGAAGCGATAACCGTAAACAAAGTCTGCGGTTCCGCCCTGAAAACCGTCATGCTGGCCGCCCAGGCCATCCAGATCGGTGATGCCGAGGTGGTGGTCGCCGGCGGCATGGAAAACATGAGCATGGCTCCCTACTACCTTGAAAAGGCGCGCTTTGGCTACCGCATGGGGCCGGGCCAACTCCAGGACGCCATGATCCACGACGGCTTGTGGGACATCGTCAACGATTTTCACATGGGCATGTCCAACGAACTCTGCTCCGAGCGCTACCACGTCAGCCGGGAAGACCAGGACCGCTACGCTGCCGAATCCTACCGCCGGACACTCGATTCAATCAGCAGCGGTCGTTTCGACGCCGAAATCGTGCCCGTCTCCATCCCCCGGCGCAAAGGCGAACCCATCCTCTTCGCCAAGGATGAATGCGCCCGTGAAACCTCCTATGAAGACCTCGCCAGGATGAAGTCGGCATTTAAGAAGGAGGGTGTCGGCACTGCCGGCAATGCCTCCATTATCAGCGATGGCGCGGCCGCCGTAGTGGTCATGTCCCGCGAAAAGGCCGAGGCATTGGGATGCACGATCATGGCCGCCATCGGCGCCCAGGCCTCATACGGCATTGACATGAAATACGTCCTGGTGGCGCCCATCTGGGCGATTCCCAAATGCCTGAAGAAGGAAGGCATCGGCATCGATGACGTGGACCTGTTCGAGGTCAACGAGGCCTTTTCCGGATCCACCGTCTCCGCGATGAAGGAGTTGGGGCTTTCCGCGGAAAAAACCAATGTCAACGGCGGCAGTGTGGCCTTGGGGCACCCCATCGGTGCCAGCGGCTGCCGGGTGCTGGTGACCCTGCTGCACGAGATGATTCGTCGGGACAAAAAAACCGGACTGGCTTCACTTTGCCTGGGAGGTGGGGAGGCGGTGGCCATGGTCGTCAAACGATAGTGTTCATCCAGAGATGGCATCTTGCGGCCCATGTCTGCGTTCTCACCATATTGAAGTCCTCGACGCAGCGCTGCTACGCCTGCGGGTTCAATTCGCCTTCGGTTTTTTAAAAACAGTAGTACTTATGATGAACTAAAAGCCTTCAGTCTAAACGGCTATACACCTAATAGAGGGAGATACAACAATGGACATCAACACCTTCGGCGTCATCGGCGCGGGGCAGATGGGCAACGGCATCGCCCAGGAGGCAGCTGCCGCCGGCCTTTCTGTGATCATGAGCGACATCAAGATTGAATTTGCCGAAAAGGGACTGGCCAACATCACCAAGATTCTCACCAAGCGTGTGGACAAGGGAAAAATCAGTGCCGGGGACAAGGACGCCATCCTGGGCCGCATCAAGATCACCGCCGACCTTGCGGACATGGCCGACGCCGATTTCGTGGTCGAGGCGGCCACGGAAAACGAGACCCTCAAGTTCAAGATTTTCAAGGAGCTGGACGAGATCTGCCGGCCCGGTGTGATCCTGTCCACCAACACCTCCTCCATTCCCATCGGCCGGATCGCCGCCCAGACCGGTCGCCCGGACAAGGTCATCGGCATGCACTTCATGAACCCGGTGCCGGTGATGAAGCTCGTGGAAGTCATCCGCGGCCTGGCCACCTCCGACGATACCTTCCAGACCACCTGGGACCTGTCGGTGAAATTCGGCAAGACGCCGGCCCTGGCCAACGACTATCCCGGCTTTATCGCCAACCGCATCCTGCTGCCCATGATCAATGAGGCGGTGTTTGCCCTATACCATGGCGTGGGCACCCGCGAAGACATCGATACGGTCATGCGGCTGGGCATGAACCACCCCATGGGGCCGCTGGCCCTGGCAGACCTGATCGGCCTGGACACCTGCCTGGCCATCATGGAGACCCTGTACAATGGATTCAAGGACTCCAAGTATCGGCCCTGCCCGTTGCTGAGAAAATATGTGGAAGCCGGCTGGCTGGGCAGAAAAACCGGTAGAGGGTTTTACAAGTACTAGAAAGGAGGTACCATGCCCCCCCGAAAAACCACCCGTCATATCCCCGTGGGCAAGAAGATCAAAAAGGCGCGGACCGACAAAAAGATGTCCTACGAGACCCTGGCCAACGACACCGGGTTTTCCATCGATTTCCTGAAGAAGGTGGAAGCCGGTAAAGTCACGCCGCCGGTGGGTTCTCTGCTTCAGATTTCTCGGGCCCTCGAGATCGACTCCGGGGATCTGCTCAAGGAAGACGAAGGCCGCATGCAGGACCGCATCAAGGCCTACACCAAACGGACGTCGAGCTATGCCTACACCACCCTCACTCCGGGGGCCGAGAACAAGCACCTCAAGGCGTTCCGGGTCAAGATCGATGCTATGAAAACCCACGAAGGCGTCAGCTACAACCACGAGGGGGAAGAGTTCGTGTATGTGCTCGACGGCACCATCGAGGTGGTGGTCGGCGAACACGTGAACGCCCTTGGCGCCGGGGACTCCCTGCATTTCAATTCCGGCATTCAACACCATTTGAAAAATACCGGAGAAACAGATGCCGAACTGATTGTCGTGATTTACAATCCGTAGAGGACCACACCATGTCATTCAAGCTGACCGATGAACAACTCATGATTCAGTCCATGGTTCGCGAGTTCTCCCGCAAGGTGGTGGCTGAAACTGCAGCGGAGCGCGACAAGACCAAGGCATTTCCCGCTAAAAACCTGAAGCGAATGGCTGAGCTGGGACTTTTGGGGATGATGGTCCCTTTCGATTACGAAGGGTCGGATTCGGACACGGTGGGCTATGTCTTGGCCCTTTCCGAAATCGCCTATTCCTGCGCCTCCACGGCGGTGGTCATGTCGGTGCACAATTCCATCGTCTGCGAAAGCATCCTGAATTACGGCAGCGAAGACCAAAAGCAGCATTATCTCAAGGATCTGGCCATGGGCAAATATATTGGCGCCTTCGCCCTGACCGAGCCCGAAGCCGGCTCCGACCCCGTAAGCCAGCAGACCACGGCGGTGAAAGACGATGGCCACTACATCATCAACGGCACCAAGCGATTTATCACCACAGGCAAAAACTGCGGTCTGGTCATCGTTACCGCCAAGACCGATCCGGATGCCCGCCATAAAGGCATCAGCACATTCATCGTCACCAAGGACAACCCCGGTCTCAAAGTGGGCCACATGGAAGACAAGATGGGGTTGCGCGCCTCGGACACCACGGACCTGCATTTCGAGGATTGCCGGGTGCCGGCATCGGATATGCTGGGAAAAGCGGGGGAAGGGTTCAAGATTGTCATGAAAGGGCTTGACGGCGGGCGCATCGGCATTGCCGCTCAGAGCCTGGGGGTGGCTCAGGCAGCCTTCGATGCGGCCGTGAAATACGCCAAGCAGCGGGATCAGTTTGGTCAGAAGATCTCCAAATTCCAGGGCCTGCGCTGGATCATCGCAGACATGGCCACCGAGATCGAAGCCGCCCGGCAACTCACCCTGAGTGCCGCCGCCATGAAGGACCGCAAGGAACGCTATACCCTCCAGGCTTCCATGGCCAAGCTGTATGCGTCGGAAATGGTCAACCGGGTCACCGCCAAGGCCCTACAGATGCATGGGGGCTACGGTTTTACCACCGACTATCCGGTGGAGCGATTCTACCGGGACGCCCGGGTGTTCACCATCTACGAAGGCACGTCGGAAATCCAGCGGGTGGTGATCTCCAACAACATATTGAAGGATAAACGAACGCCATCTTAATCCATAAACCCTATCGTTACTGCCTTAATCATGAAATTCGTGTTGTTTATGTCGGAAAACAAAAGACAAATGGCAAAATTACGATAGCCAAAAACCAAATGACAAATAAATCAAAATAGCCAAATTCAAAATTCCAAACCTTATGATCTTGAAAAAAGGACATTCCAATCATCAATACTTGGAGAAATCAAAAAGGACAATCAACTGTTTGTTTTTGATCTCATTTGAGATTTGGATATTGTCATTTGGAATTTATTTGATATTTGGTGCTTGCGATTTGTTTTTTTCCGGTTTATCCGGGTTAGGGTAAACAGAAAAATCAGTTGCATCCGGCCACCGGCTGGGAAGGAGGACTATCATGGTCAGAACGGAAATCTCCCTGTTCCTGAAAAACGAGCCCGGAGAGCTTGGCCGGCTGGCGACGCTCATGGGTGAAGCCGGCATCAATATCGATGCGCTGACTATCCAGGATGCATCGGCCTATGTATTGGAGCTATTCAAGGCCAGGGGTAAATCCCTCAAACGCATCGCTTCGGCTGCCAGCTACAACTCCATGCGTAAAGATTCAGCTCAGTTTGCCCTGATCCGCCTGCTGGCTGAAGACGGCAAGACCAATGCCGCCATCGACTTGCTTTCCCAGCATGACTACACCTTCGACATCATGCCGGTGATTGCCGTTCAGTTGGACAACAAGCCCGGCGAACTGGCCCGGCTCTCCTCCAGATTCGGTGAAGAGGGCATCAATATCAACTACGTATACGGATCCGTGGCCGGCCCGGAGGCTAAATGCCTGTTTGTCTTCTGCCCCGAGGACATCGATCTGGCGTCCAAGATTTTTTCCAAGGAAAAAAAAGGAAAGTAAGACGTTAGATTGAAGATGGAAGTTGTTGAGTGAATTAAAGCGGTCCCTACTTTTCCCCGCTTGACAATCAAATTTTTATATGTACAATATGCTGTACAGGAGGTGTCAAATGGACGCGTTAACCTATACAGCGGCAAGGCAAAACCTTGCAAAAACCATGGATAAAGTTTGTAACGACCATGCCCCGGTCATTGTGACTCGCAAATCTTCAAACTCTGTGGTCATTATGTCTCTCGAGGACTTCGAAGCCCTCGAAGAAACCGCGTACCTCTTGCGATCTCCTAAAAACGCGAGACGCTTGATAGAATCTGTCGCCCAACTTGAAAAGGGCTTAGGGACCGAGAAGGACCTAATTGATTGAAGCTCATTTTCTCTGACCACGCCTGGGATGACTATCTGTTTTGGCAGAAAACCGATAAAAAAATACTCCGCCGCATTAACGCTCTGACCAAAGAGACCAAATGTAATCCATTCGAAGGCATTGGAAAACCGGAACCCCTCAAACATGCACTTTCCGGATATTGGTCCCGTCGCATCAATGACGAACATCGGTTCGTGTACAAGGTTACCGACGATTCAATCCACATCGCTCAACTTCGATACCACTACTGATTATTGGTCTCATCAGGCCAATAACATCGCCTATTTCCGTATTTATGAGCCTGATCCGGCCAATAAAAAATTGGTATTTATCAAAAACATACCTACAATGTGAACAAATTCGACTGCGCCTGAAGACGCGTCGATTGCCGGTAAACGCCTTCAGCACGAGCGAAATCCAGATTGTGCAAGCGCAGGTTGAATAGGTATTCTGCCCGTTAATAGGTTTTGCCTGCCAATAGCCGTCTACATACCACCCATTGATATTTCCGTTATCGTTGTAATCTTCATATATGGGTCGCAAAAACAAAGCTGAGTACCAATTAACAACCCACCCGTATTGGAGGTTTGATATGAACAAACAAGATTGCGTAAGTGAAAAGTGGTCGAGCCGGACCATCGGGTTGATCATTCTTCCCCTGGCCCTGGCGTTGGGCTTTCTGGGGTTTTTGATCCTTCCGGTGGTAGGGCTTTTCTTTGCCGTTCCGCTGTTTATCCTTTCGTTCTTTTTTATCGCGGCGCCCGAGAGCAAGGTATGCCGTCTGATTCTGCGCAAAGACAGCTGAAACGATGACATCATGTTGCCCGGAAGAAAAAGACCCTGCCGCCCCATCCCCTTGCAGCTGCCACGAGACGCCCGCCGCAGGCCTGAAACCGGATTTTCCGATTTTTGGCCAGGATTCAGCGCCTTGCTGCGGCGGTCAGGCGGCCCGAACCGGGCAGCCCCCATGAAAAACCCGGCTATCGCCTATGGGGGTTTGTGGCGGATTTTATGCAGACGCCGGCCGGGATGGTCCCGCGGGTGCTCAGCCGATTGGACCGCGATGACCGCATTGGAACCGTTCTTGCCCGCCTGGGCATCGGCCGGGACCGTTACCGCATCGCTCCCGGCCTCTACGGCGTCGGTTCGCCGGACGCAGGGTCACCGGTGATGGTGACGGCCAACTACAAGCTCACCTTTGACAGCCTGCGGGGTTGGCTCGCCGGCATCGACGCCTGGATTCTGGTGCTGGACACAAGAAGCATCAACGTCTGGTGCGCAGCCGGCAAGGGAACCTTCTCCACCGGGGAGGTGGCCGAACGGGTCAACGCCGCGGCCCTGGAAAAAGTCGTCACCCACCGGCGCCTGATTCTGCCCCAGCTTTCAGCCACCGGCGTATCCGCCCGCCAGGTGAAGCGCCTGTGCGGCTTCGAGGTGGTCTGGGGGCCGGTGCACGCCAGGCACATCAAGGCATTTCTGGACGCGGGCATGCAGGCCACCCCGGCCATGCGCAAGGTCACCTTCACGCTTCGAGAACGGGTGGAATTGATTCCGGTGGAACTCAATCACATGGGTAAGCCGTCCCTCTATGTGATACCGGCGCTGTTTTTGCTGTCCGGTGTGGGCCAGGGCTTCTTTTCAATCTCCACCGCCGTGTCGAGGGGCCTGTCGGCCATACTGGCCTATCTGTTGGCAGTGGTGGCCGGCGCCATCCTGGCACCGATCCTGCTCTCCTGGCTGCCTGGCCGAGCCTTTGCCCTCAAAGGCGCCGTGATCGGCGCCGCCGCGGGTGCCCTGCTGTCGGCCACCTTTGCCGGTCAGCTGGCTCGGTCCGAAATGGTGGCCCTGACGCTCTTCATCATGGCCGTCAGCTCGTATCTGGCGATGAACTTTACCGGATCGACGCCCTTCACCTCGCCCACCGGCGTGGAAAAGGAGATGCGGCGGGCGATTCCGGCCCAGGCGGTCGGCGCGCTGGTTGCCGTGATCCTGTGGGTGAGTGCCGGATTCATGGGATAGCGCACCGCCACAAGCGGCATCTTTTGGCCCAGACCGGTGTTCTTACGATGTCGCAGTTTGCTAAGGAGAAAACCATGGAAAAATTCAGATACCTGCCCGGGGTGTCCTCCCTCGAATATGAGGAGACGCTCTGTGTGGGCTGCGGGTCGTGTGAGATCGTCTGCCCCCACGGGGTGTTCGCCATGAACGGCAAAAAGGTGCGGCTGGTGGACAAGGACGGCTGTATGGAATGCGGTGCCTGCGCCTTGAACTGCCCCACGGCCGCCATCCGGGTCACCCCGGGGGTGGGCTGTGCGGCCTACATCATCTCCGGTTGGATCCATGGCAAGGAGAATGCGAGCTGTGGGGGTGAAGGAGGCGGATGCTGTTGAACATTAACAATTGGGTCGCAGACACCTTTACGCGTCTCCCTTCAGGCCGATGGCATCGGAAACCTCCCGCATGCCCATGATCGTGTCGGTGATCAGGTCGCCCAGCTCCACGCCCAGCATGTCGGCCCCCTTTTGAATGATGGACCGGTCCACACCGGCGGCAAAGCGTTTGTCCTTCCACTTTTTTTTGACCGACTTGGCCTTCATGTCCATGACACTCCTGGTGGGCCGGACCAACGCTGAGGTCGCCACCAGACCGGTCAGTTCATCGATGGCGAAGAGGACTTTCTCCATTTGGGTTGTCGGCTCCACATCGCTGCAAATGCCCCATCCGTGGCTGACCACGGCGCGGATCAGACTATCGGGCCAGTTGTTTTCCCTGAGGATGGCTTCGGTCTTTTTGCAGTGCTGGTCGGGGAACTGCTCGTAATCCAGGTCGTGGATCAGGCCCACGACGCCCCAGACCTCCTCGTCCTCGTCATATTTTCTGGCCATGTAGCGCATGACGCCCTCTACGGCGAAGGCGTGCTTGATGAGGCTTTCGCTCTGGTTGTATGTTTTGAGCAGGGCCAGGGCATCTTCCCTGGTGGGCGTTGGGTGATTCATGGCGATCTCCTGAAAATGATAAGCGTTGTCGGCGAAAGCGGCTTGTCTTATACTCAATAAGGATCTGATTTATCATATGCCCGGGCGGGCAACAAGCCCTTTGGATGGAGAACCGATGACCCACAAACGATCCCAAGATGAACTGCACCGGCTGACATCGGCCATTCGGACGCTCAACACCCGCTGGGCCAGACGGGCGCTGTCTCTGTGGCAGGGCCTGCCGCCCGATGGCTCTCCAGAGCAGATATACGCCGGATTCGAAGCGGTCCTGACGCCGGAAACCATTGCCGGGGCAGCGGGTACCCGGGACGATCCGACCCGGGCGCGGATCCGTCATGGATTGATCGATCACTACCTCCAGCGCAAGCTGATGCCCCACGAAACGGAAATGCAGGCCTGGAGCCGAGGTGCGGCTGCCCATGTCGACGGCGAAAAGATTTACTTCACCGAAGTCATTCCCTGGTGTCAGAAGTCCAGCACCCTGCTCAAGCGCCAGCGACTGCAGCAGGAGACCGGGCCGCTGTGCAAACTGCTCAAGCCCTTTGCCGTGAACTACTGGAACATCCTGCTGGAAGCCCTGACCGATGAATTGGGTTTTGACAGCTACCTCGACTATTGTGGCCAGAAAAAGGGGATCGATTACCCTCGGCTTTACCGGGAGATGAAAACCCTGGTCGAGCGGACGGACGATTTCTATTTTGCCGCCATGGAAGCGTGGAGCCGCCGACGCTTCAACCGTCCGCTGAAAGACCTTTCCCGCTTCGACGCGATCTACCTGCTCAGTCTCGGCCAATGGGACCGGTTATGTCCGGTGGACAATCCCGACATCACCTTGCATTTTTTCAGGCGCTGGGGGCTCGATCCGGCCCATCATCCCGGTCTTTTCTTGAAAATAAAACCGGCGGCAGGCAAAAGTGCGCAGGCCATCTCCGTGATGGTCAGGATACCCCAGGAGGTCCACATTCTCATGCGGCCCGAAGGCGGCTGGATCGATGTGGAAACCCTCTGGCACGAGCTGGGGCACGGGCTGTCGGCCGTTACCACCGATCCGTCGCTGCCGGCGGTGAATCGTGAACTGGCCACGGCGTTTAACCTCTCCGAGGTGTACGCGTTCCTGCTGCAGCGAATGGCCCTGTCGAGGCCGGTTCTGGAATCGGTGATGGGGCTGCCCGAGAAAACCGTTGCCACGATCGTCTACCACAAAGACCTGAAGGATCTTTCCGTCTTCCGCCGATACGCCGCCAAGTTCATCAGCGAGTATGAGATGTTTGCCGGCGGCGACCTGTCCGACGGCCGACCCTATGCAGACACCATGGCCCGTATCACCGGCTTTTACCACCAGCCCGAAAGCCATCTGTTCGATCTGGTGCCGGAGTTTTACTGTGCGGACTATCTGCTGGGATGGATGGGCGAGGCGGTGCTGGCCGAACACCTCCGACGCCGCCTGGGCAGCCGTTGGTGCCTGCGCGTCGAAACCGGAGCGGTGCTCAAACGGCTGTGGCGCCAGGGAAACAGCATGGACATCTTCTCTTTTTTCGAAAACAACGGTCTGGGGAAATTGACCTCCGCAGCGTTGCTGAAGCGCTGGGAGCGCCTGGCCGACAGCCCCTGCCCGGACTGATCGGTCCGGGGCGGCCGGACCGCTCATCGACGGATCCGGGATCGTTCCGGGAGCCGCGATAGTGAGCGCCTTCCCCGTCGCTTGCGGCGGGGTTGGCGAGCGAATCGGAAATCGATAATCATCCATACATTGAACCCTCCCCGCGGCTTGCCGCGGGGAGGGTTCAATGCACCGTCACCCATTCACCGATTCCAGACGGCGGGGAAAGCCATCGTACCTACCTGCGCCCGCTATGTTTGATGGTTAACGCTTGGGGTTGCATTCTGCCTGCGGGCTGGTATGATCTTGCCGTTGTTTTAACTCATCCAATCCCCTAACGGAGTTACAATTGAAAATCGTCGTTACCAATGATGATGGCTACGACCAGCCCGGACTGGCTGCGCTGGTCGAATCGGTAAAGGCGCTGGGAGAGGTATGGGTCGTCGCGCCGGCGACCCCTCAGTCCAACGTGGGCCACCGGGTGACCATGAGGAAGCCGATTCGCGTGGACTGCTCGGACAGTCACACTTTTGTGGTTCACGCCACACCGGCCGACTGCACCCGCCTGGCCGTCAAGCAGTTGGTTCCCGATGTCGACTGGGTCATCGCCGGCATCAATCCGGGGGCCAACCTGGGCAGCGATGTTTACCAGTCGGGTACCGTTGCCGCCGCCCGGGAAGCCGCCATACTGGGTGTCCGCGCCATGGCCGTGTCCCAATACATCGCGCGTGACTGGACGGTCGACTGGCCGGCGGCAAGGTGCAGGTTGCCCGGATTCCTTGCGTCCATTTTAGAATAAAACCTGGCACCGGGGCAGTTCTGGAACATCAACCTGCCCAGCCCCATCACCGCCGGACACGCCGCTCACCACTCGAATGTGTCCGCTGGACAAGCACCCCCATCGCTATCGATACGTTGAAGATGAAGGGCGTTTATCGTTACCAGGGAATCATTCACGACCGTCCCCGAATCGGTCGGCAGCGATGTCGACGTCTGCTTCGGCGGAATGATTCGGTTACCCGATGGAGATTTGACCGGATGAAATTCTGTTCCCAGTGCGGCGGACCGGTTACGCTCACGGTTCCTGCGATGATGACCGACCGCGCCACGTCTGCCCCGCTTGCGGTGCGATCCATTACCAGAACCCAAAGCTCGTGGTCGGCTGCATTCCCGTCTGGGAGGATCGCATCCTGATGTGCCGCCGGGATATCGAACCCCGCCGAGGGATACTGGACCTTGCCGGCCGGTTTTCTGGAAAACGGCGAGACCCCGCCGACGGCGCCCAGCGGGAGACGCTGGAGGAGACGGGCAGCCGGGTGGCCGACCTGACCCCGTACCTGATGGTCGATATCGTTCATATCAGCCAGATTTACCTGATGTTTGCTCACGCCTGGTGGCGCCGGATTTTCACCCGACTCGCGAGAGCTCGGAGGTGAAGTTGTTCGGCTGAGGAAGAGATCCCCTGGGACGAGATCGCCTTCAAGGTGGTCGAAAAAACGCTGCGCTGCTATCTGCAAGGACCGAGTTTCGGGCCGTTTTGCCTTCCGGACCGACAGGATCGAGAAGCGGGAGTTGGTTAAATGATGCAATCTGCAAGTGTTAGGAATTGAGAGTTTTCGTAAGTAGAATAGATCCGATCGATGTTTTCAAAATAATCGGGTGTATTACCTCAACTTGTCTGCCGGCTTTCTGACTTAATTAACAGCCGTCGCCAGTGCATCCGGGCGACAATCTTACCTGCCCTCCTTGACAAATCGTCATCGCTCCTTATCCCTAATTTAATACCACAATGTGGTAACTTTTCTTTCCGCAAACACAGGCAATTCTATTTTACTTGCCATTTCGATAGCTTATTTATGGTTTTTGTTTTTCGAACGTACGACTGATGGCGGTGCCGACCGCAGAACGTTTAAAATTTGAGGAACATGGCAGCAAGCAGCAAGGAATCTTCGACCGCAAGAAATTCTGTCTATTTGAATTGATGCGCTCGCTGTTGCGATTCAAGCCAGCCGTTACTGATGGAATAAAATAGCTGGGTACCATCCACCGAGAAAAACCCAGATTCCTCTTCGACAAGTCCATCGTCCGGCAGCAGGAAGCGTTAAGTCCTTTGATCGTGTCCATTCAGGAAACAGGTTCGGCGCCAGTTTTCCAAATTTTTCCTTGAGATACCGGAAGCCGGCTTTGCCAGGGCGGGCGACGGCAAAAGGGACCTTTAAATCGAGATTTCGCGGCCGGCCTTGCAAGGGTTCTGTCGAATACAAAAAGGAGGACATGATGAATAAACACTCTTCTTTTAAGCGTTCAGCGATCGCCACACTCCTTTTCATAATCCTGGTTTTCATGTTCTCGGCATGCGGCGGTAACGGCAGCGGCACAAGTATCAACGACGATGACGCGGACGACAACCTGCCCGCTGCCAATGATCCGGACCCCAACGTGCCCGCTGCGCTTGAGGCCGAACTCGAGTGTGAGGTTGAAGGCTACCCCTGCAGCCTGGCCGAGGTTCCCGAGGAGATCCTGGAGCGCAGCCAGTTATTGGCGGATGAAGCGCTGGCCATGATCGAAGGCGGTGCCTCCATGGACGAGGCCAGAGATTGGCTAAACCAGCAGGAGGGCATGGTCGACATTATGTCCGACGACCTGGCCCTGCGCTTCCGGCTCGAAGGCGGCCGCGGGACCTGGATCCTCAGCAAGGAAGCCCTTTTCCAACCGGGCCCGGGCACGCCAGCCCCCGCATCCGTTGTCCTGAACACGCCAGCTTCCGCATCCGTGATCCTCGATAATGAAGCCCCGGCCGACCCGGGCGCGCCAGTTCCCGAATCCGTGGCCCTGCCCACACCGTCCGATCAATTGCCCCTTTTCGTGGTCGGCCAGAACACCAAACCGAAAAGCGCCCTGGTGCTTTCACCCATGTATTGGGATTTCGAAGGTTACCAGTTCGGGGCGCAGGTGGCGGAGATCCTCGCCAGCACCAGGGGGTATGAAAACCGTGTGACATACCTGTTTAACGAAACCGACCAGTCCCGGCAGGTTACGATCAGCAATTTCAAGGGCTGGCAGAATTACCAGGTCATCCACGTCAGTTCCCACGGGTCCGTGGTTTGCGAGGGGGGTTCCTGCCAGGCCGTCCTCGTGTTCACCACCCAAGCGGCCTTGTCAGGATCTACGGAAGAGGAGAAGGCAGATTTGACGAGCCCGGGCGTAGAGGTTGTCACAATAGAAGAAAAAGTCGGCGCCTTTCTCGGCCTCAACGCCGATTTCTTCCGAAAATATGCCGGCGGGCTTAAGGACACCCTGGTTTTCTTCAACGCCTGCAAAGGCTACGGCAGCGAGGCCAACGGTCTGGTCGATGCCATCCGGGGAAGCACGAACGTGTTCATCGGCTGGAATGGCATTGCCACGCTCAACGGTGCAATGGCCGCTTCTAAAAAATTGTACCAGGAACTGTCGACATGGGGGGTGACCGTCCAGGAAGCCTACAACCGACTGGGCGACTTGCAAACTGACAGTTCCACCGGCAGCCGGCTCATCCGCAGCACCCGTGCGGCCGGTGGGGATCTGCGCATCCGCGACATCGTCTACCTGCTGAACCCCGATACCGGGCAGACCCTGGGCCCCTCCCAGGAGGTCGGCATCCTGGGCGAACTGGACGACGATGAACCGGACACGGTACCCTATCGGGTGCGGGTGGACGGGATCCTGCCGCAGAACGCCGCTGACGCGCTGCTGTACGTCTCTGTGGACGGCATCGTCTCCGATCCGAAGCCCGTCTCCGAGGGAGAAACCGGCGGTCCGGACATCTGGATCGTCAACGGTCAAGTGGACCTGCCATACGATCTAAAGGAGGCGATGTCCGTGGCCTTCGAGGCCTGGGTGGAACTGCCCGAAGGCGGTGAAAGCGACCATGAGACGACCGCGACCCTGACCGGTCTGTTGAGCGGCGAGGGCATCGTCGGCACCTGGGTCGTCGACAACGCCAGCCTCGAGTTCGACCCCCAGGCCTTCACCTTGGAGTATATCCAGGGCGAAATCCGCGTTACCTTCGGGAGCGATGGAAGTGTAGAGGTGGTTTACAATGACCACGAGTATAAAGTGTCCGCGGATCGCCTCTTGAACGTCGGGGGCATCGATATAGAGCGGCACGAAGAGTTCACCCGTACCGCGAACGCCCGGGGTTCAACGACCTATGAGGTCGATGGCGACGAAATCAGCTTTGGCAGTTTCTTCGAGAGCAGCTACGTCGACGGGAGGCAAACGGTGCACCACATCCGCGAGTTTAATCCATCTAACACGATCGGTGCGGACATCGATGAGGTGACCGAACGATCCTACGGCGGCTGGGGCCTGTTCGGCGGCTTCGTAAAGTTCAACCTGTCGCCCAGCGGCAGCACCATGCAGTTTCTCAACGGCGATGAAGTCCGGGCCATTTTGAACCGGGTCGGGTCTGCCGGCGGCTGATCTGAACGATACCGTTTAAATGCGCTTCTAAAAGCCCTAGTAGCGGCGCGACCCGGTTACCTTTCGATGCCATCGATTGAACCCTTCCCAAGGCTCCGGTTGGCGGGATCTCTGCTTCGCTCCGGCAAGCTGCAGGGAGGGTTCACCGTGAGTCTGGAATCGGTTTATCGTTGGTTGGCTAACCCCCCCGCCGCACCGGTGCCAGGTATCTATGCTTCACAGCGACAATCGGCGGGGAAAGCGCTTGCTATAGCGGTGCCATTCAATTCAAGGCCGGTCAAGGGCCTCAGGGATCGGCGTGCCGCCTCGATCCGTCATCCATCCTTCAACCTTCCATCCTGCGACCGCTGTTCTCCGACCAAAGCCTTCCGCCTTGACAATTAGACGACCGGTCATATTCCTATCCTCATGAAATTCAGCCGAAACATTCAGCCTCCGAACGCCTTTTTGGATATGCTGGCAGTGTTGTTACGGCAATTAAGCCATTTTAAACGACCGGTCTTTTAGATCTGATCAAGAAAAGTAGCCAATCGAAAGGATTCTTATCATGTCCGATACACTTTTTTCCCCCTACACCCTGGGTGCGCTGAACCTGCCCAACCGCATGGTTATGGCCCCCATGACCCGCAACCGGAACGATGAAAACGGCGTGCCCAAACCGATCGCGGTCACCTATTACACCCAGCGCGCCACGGCCGGGCTGCTGATTACCGAAGCCACCCAGGTTTCGGACAAGGCCTCCGGGTATATTTTTACACCAGGCCTTTACACGGAGGCGCAGGCCCGGGGATGGCAAACGGTAACCGATGCGGTTCACGCAAAAGGCGGCCGCATTTTCAGCCAGATCTGGCACACCGGCCGGGTATCGCATCCATCCCTGCAGCCAGGCGGTGGCGACCCCATCGCGCCATCGGCCGTCAAGGCGGAAGCCATGGTGTTCACGCCCAACGGTTTCGAACCGCCCACTATGCCCCGGGCGCTGACCACCGATGAGATCCCGGTTATGGTAGCGCAGTTTGCCCACGCGGCACGGCTGGCAAAAAGCGCCGGATTCGATGGCGTGGAAGTCCACGGCGCCAACGGTTACCTCATCGAGCAGTTCTTGAAGGACGGGGCCAACCGTCGGAAGGATGCCTACGGCGGAGACATCCCCAATCGGATGCGCTTTGCCCTGGAGGTGGTCACCGCCGTGGTCGAGGTGTGGGGGCCGGGCCGGGTCGGATTCCGCATCTCGCCGCGGGGGGTCTTCAACGACATGCACGACTCGGACCCCTTGGCCCTTTACAGCCAACTGGCGGCGGCGCTGAACGACATTCCCCTGGCCTACCTGCACCTGATCGAACCGCTGCCCGGCCATCCCACGTTTAAGAGCCAGAAGGGCGTTGAGCCGGTGGCCGCCGAACTTCGCAAGATCTATAAGGGCACCCTGATGATCAACGGCGGCTACGGCAGGGAGACCGCTGAAAAGGCCATCGCCGAGAATGCGGCGGACCTGGTGGCCTTCGGGGTTCCCTACCTGGCCAATCCGGACCTGGTTGAACGCTATCGCCGCAACGCTCCGCTCAACGAACCGGATCAGGACACCTTTTATGGCGGCGATGAAAAGGGGTACAATGACTACCCGTTTCTTTGATTTTACATGTATTCACTCAATAGCATCTTCTGTAATAAGGACGCCTTGACCGATCCTTGTACAGAATTGAACCCTCCCCGTGGCAAGCCGCGGGGAGGGTTCACCGTCCGGACCTCGGCCCACACGAAATTGGATCGATCGTTACCCCATTGATCCCGCAGTCCCGGTGATCTCGTCTGCATACGTATTGATTCGACTGATAATGTCTTGCACATCTTGCTCATTTATTTCAAGCTTTTCAAGCGCTTGAATCAGGTGACCGACGTAAAGCGCAAAATGATGTTTGGTGATACCTCTTCCATGGTGGACATAGCCAAGCGGTTTACCCGTATAGGTAATCGGACCATCCAGTGCTGCACTGAAGAATTCACGCTGCATACGTCGGATTTTTTCCATAGATGCGTTCCTAAAAAACGGTTTTAGCTCTGGATCAGCGACGACACGATCATAGAACTTATGGATAAGCTCAGCGATAGCCTGATCGCCACCGATTCGTTCATACAGTGTTTGTTGTTTATTGATCATTATTATTCCCCCGGTAACATATGATAAGTATTTAAAACGGATACTTAAGGTTGGGTAATGAGAATAGCCGAAGGAGGCTCAGAGGTGTTTCTCAGAAAATCAGGCAAACAGCGATCAATTGTGTCCAGCTTGTCTCTTGGGTTCTTTTTCAACGAGTGGTTGTGGTGTCATTGATAAATAAATACGATATTCTGATTTTTTTCCGGTTAAGGTTTCAATCTTCTGATCAATCATGGCTCTTGTTTGATTTTGGACCCACCTATTCCAGTCTTCAATCGTTTCCCATTTGCTGATAACGATGCATTCTCCAGGATGTTCCATGTCGCACAAGGTTTCCCCTGAAATATATCCAGGCTGATACATGGCGCTGGCTCTCATTTGTAAAATAAGAGGGACCAATTCTTTCGCTTGCCGACCCTGTTTGACATCTCTTTTGATTATGACTTGAATTGCCATTCCGTTCTCCTGAATCTATCCCACTGCCTTCTGATATATACTTAAGCATCAAATTATTGCCGTGCTCCGCCCAGTCTATAAAGTAGGCATGGAATTATGTTGTGCAAATATCAAAGGGCGGTTGTCGGCGAATGACAGCTGGACGGACCACAACTCTCCATGCCCGAATTTGGAGTCCGGTGGGCTGCCGATTCGAATACCAGGGGGCCGGCGTTTGTTTTACCACTGCGGCTGCAGGGATCGGATGAAGCTGACTTCATTGCGGTAGCGCGCGATGGTGCGCCGGTCGGCGGGAATCGGGTTTGGGGGTGTTGGCGGCACCACCAGCCGAATTCGGCGATCGAAAGGGGTCCGGCGAACGTTCAGGTTGAAGGCGGTGACCATCAACGTTTCCAGATTGATGGCGTCCTGCAGGTTGTAGGCGAGAAGAGTCTCTAACGCCTGTTCGTCACGGTTGCGCAGATAGGCCTTCCAAAGCACCACCGCGAACAGCCCGTCGATGTCCTCGAGATCGCCGCGGCCCATGCCCAACTGCGCCTCGCAGCGCTTGAGCCCGCCCTTTAATCCCAGGCCGGCCAGCACGTAGCGCAGGTCGATGTGCGCATGGTTCAACGTCACACCAAAAAACCGCTCGATCACCGGGACGTCGAAGCACTTGCCGTTGTATGTCACCAGAAGCTTGTAGCGGCGGATGTCGTCGACAAAGTCGTCCAGGTTTTGTCCATTCACGTAGGTGATCATCGCCGATCCGTCGTACACGGCGATGGTGGAAATCGTGCAGTCTGCCTCCAGCCCCGTGGTTTCGATATCCAGGTAGGCGGTCTGGCCACGAAACACGCTGAAGAGCCGCCATTGCTGGCTGGCGGGCAACCGCCGAGCGAAAAAATCCGGGTTTCGGCGATCCAGCTGGCGTCCGGATTCGGTCAGCATGTCGGCAATGGCCGCCCGTTTGGATGCCGACAGTTTCAAGGATGCATCGTCGAAAAAAGTATCCCAGTCATCCACGCCGGCCGCCCAGAAGCCCTGTTCGGTTTTAGGTCCGATACCCGGGATATGCAAAAAGGTCTGTCGCAGCATGCAATGGTACTTACCTGATTTGACCCACAATTGAAATGGCTATTGGAGAGATTGCAATATATGTCACGGCCATGCTAAAAAAACATAAATCTCAACGTTTTCCAAATTACTATCATGGTCAGTTCGATTGACCGACAAAGCAGAATTCAATCGCATCGTTATTGATCCAGTTCCCTGGATTTTTGGGCTGGTATGTATTTATATAAACGTCCTGTCGGAGGAGAGATGACATGAAAGGGTTTTCAGTCTTTAACAGAATCTGTCTTTTTTGATCATCCATTCCCGATTGACCCGGCTGTCATGCCATCGGTCAGGACTTGGCTTTCTGCTTTTGAATGAACTCCTCCAACTCAGCCGCCTCATCAGAACCCAGGTCTCTCAGGACCTGCGGATGTTTTTCGGCCAGGTCGAATTTAGACATTTCGGCATAGGCCTCCCCGATGTATTCATGGGCTTCGGCCAGATCCGGTTTCAAATCGATCGCGTTTTTATATGTGCATATCGCCCGGTCGAATTGTCCCTGTTTACGGTAGCAGAATCCTAAATTGCTGTAAGTGGGTTTGTCGTCCAAAAACGGCAACCCGTATATTGTTGGCAGGTGAAGGCACAGTTCAACTTAACCCATCATATATTAACCGGTAAATTGAAGCTCCCCCACGGGCCCAAGGAGCGGGATCTCTGCTTTGCTTCGACAAGCCGCGTGGATTGCGCTTGCTATCGCGGTTCAATTGTGATGGAAATCTGAAAAGTACCATCCTTTCCTTGCGGCATAGAGCCATCGCGGATGTGTAAATCCAAGGCATGGCCGAAATAATGGTGGACAGCATGATATCGGAACCGTTTATCGACTATCAAAAACTGTTTTCGGAAATGGCTGTCGAATTACGGGAAATGGATGACATCGGCACCGTTGCTTCGTATATCCCGGAATTACGCAATGTCGATCCCAACAAATTCGGAATTCACCTCACCACCATAGATAATCAGAACTATTGTTTAGGTGATTCCAATGATAAATTTTCCATTCAAAGCATCTCAAAAGTACTTGCCTTGTCATTTGCTTTTGAATTAGAGGCTGATAAATTGTGGAACAGGGTAGGCGTTGAACCATCGGGAACGCCTTTTAACTCATTGGTTCAATTGGAATATGAAAAAGGCATCCCACGCAACCCGCTGATCAATGCCGGTGCCCTGGTGATTTGTGATGTGCTCGTCAGCCGCTTTAAAAATCCCAAACAGGAGTTTATTGAGTTCGTGCGAAAGGTTTCCGGAAATCAGAATATCGATTACTGTCAACGGGTTGCCGAGTCTGAAAAGATGACGGGTTTTAAAAACGCCGCCCTCATCAACCTAATGAAGTCATATGGTAATATAAAAAACGACATCGAGATCGTTTTGGACTTTTATTTCAACCTGTGCTCAATTGAGATGAGCTGCAAAGAATTGGCCCAGGAGTTCTTATTTCTCGCCGCAAACGGTGTTCACCCAATAACCCACATAAGGGTCGTTGATGCCAGCAAATCAAAGCGGATTAATGCAATCATGCAGCTTTGCGGGTTCTACGATGAAGCCGGAGAGTTTTCATTTAAGGTCGGATTGCCGGGAAAAAGCGGCGTCGGTGGAGGTATACTGGCGATCCACCCCGGGAAATACAGCATTGCCGTCTGGGGCCCTAAGCTAAATCCCAAAGGAAACTCCTACAAAGGAATGAGAATTCTTGAATTTTTAACGACAAGAACCCAGTCGTCCATCTTTTGATGGAATCGGCGTTGGAATGTTTTAACCACTAAAGGGAAGGAGCGTTAATCATGGGAAATGAATCGCCCGTCGGTAATCCAGGGGTTGTTGGCTTAGCGGGTTTTGGTATCACGACAATGTTGCTTCAGTTTCACAATGTCGGCTGGTGCGAAGTTGGCCCGGTCGTTTCGATGGCCTTTGTTTTTGGAGGGCTGGCGCAAATGATTGCAGGCTATCAGGAGTTTAAGTGTGGCAATAACTTTGGCTACAGTGCTTTTGTATCCTACGGCGCGTTCTGGATTGCATTGGGTATTATCTTCCTGCTTAACCATTTCAACATCTATCATTCAAGCACTACCGATGTCGGATGGTTTTTGGTCGCGTGGACAATCTACACGGCAATCATGTGGATTCCGGCAATGCGCATTCATGGTGCCATGGCGGTTACGTTTACCTTGCTCCTGATTGGGTTCATTCTTTTGGACTTGGCGCATTTCGGTTTTCCGGGATTAACCAAATTGGCTGGTTATGAACTGATGTTATGTGCGTTGTCGGCATTATATATGATGGCACATGTCATCTATGCACAGGTTTTCGGCCGTGATGTATTACCAGTCGGCCAACCTTGGCTTAAACCCAAAGACTAACAATTGATGCAAACACGGCGTAAACCATATTCAACCCTGGACGAACCCAAATGATTGCGGAGGATACCATGAATAAATATTTTATCGTTGCATTTAGCCTGGCTGTAGGTTTGCTTGCAGTCAACGCATGGGCAGAAGAATCGGCAACCAAAGATGAATGTGTGATAAAATGCCATGAAGCGGCGGCCTTGATCAATTCCAAGGGGTTGGAAGCCGCTATCGAAGAAATTTCCAACTCTAAAGGTTCTTTTGTTTGGAAAGATTCATACGTTTTCTTGATGAACCTAGATGGAAAAATGCTGGCACACCCTTTTCAGCCAGAACTCACTCAACAAGATCATGTCCTGCTGATTACCGACCCCACGGATAAGGCGCTGTTTGTGCATTTTGTCAACCTTGCCCGCAACGTGGGGCAAGGATGGGTTGAATATATGTGGCCCAAACCCGGAAAGAATACGCCTTCTAAAAAACTGACCTATATTTATCGGGTACCGGGTCAAGATGTTTTTGTGGGGGCAGGTGTATATGTGGGCGGTATGATTTACTAAATGGATCGGTCTTTGTTTGGGTTGTAGATAGCCAAAATTTTGGACTCATTTTAAAGCTGTAACCTAATATCTCAAGTGCCTTTCGCATCGAGTCCGTGCCTGTGCGTCCAAGCCCTGCACCTATAACTTTCGTCTTTAAATCGATAAAAACAGAAAAGGGATTCACACCTATGCGCTTGATTATCCTCTTGCTGATTATCATTTCGATCGCTTTACCGGTTTCAGCCGGAGGCTTTCTAATTGAGGGCACGAAGGGCACCGAACTTTTGGCCGCGCAGGTCTCTACTTTCGATGAGCCCTGGGCCATGACTTTCTTGCCCGATGGCACTCTTTTAGTGACCGAGAAGAGAGGGGTGCTGTGGCATGTTACCAACGACGGATCGAAAGCAGAAGTGCAGGGCTTGTGGAAAGTCGCCTATGGGGGTCAAGGCGGCCTGGGCGATGTGGTGCTGCATCCTGATTTTGAACGCAATTCCTGGGTCTATTTGTCTTATGCCGAACGCGCCGATGATAACGCCACAATCGGTGCGGTGGTGGTCCGCGCAAAGCTCGATCTAAAAAACAGCCCGCTCAAGCTTGCGTCGGTGGAAAAACTGTGGGTTCAGGAACCAAAAGTTACTGGAAAAGGTCATTACAGCCATCGTATCGCGTTCGGCCCCGATGGTAAAATGTTCATCACATCCGGAGACCGCCAGAAACTTACACCAGCCCAAAATTTTGACGGCCATCTTGGCAAAGTGCTGCGCTTAAACGACGACGGAACGGTGCCCAATGACAATCCGTGGCAGGATCGTGGTGAGATTGCCAAGCAATTCTGGACCGTCGGTCACCGCAACATGCTGGGCATCGATTTTGATGACGACGGACGTTTGTGGGTCCATGAGATGGGTCCGCGCCACGGCGATGAGTTGAATCTGATCATTGCTGGTAAAAATTATGGCTGGCCGATCGTATCGAACGGCGACCACTACTCGGGTCTGCCGATCCCCGATCATGACACCCGTCCTGAATTCGAACCCCCGCGGACATTTTGGGTGCCCTCCATTGCACCGTCCGGTCTTGTTATTTATGACAGTGGCCTGTTTGCCGATTGGAAAGGCAGTGCGATTATCGGTGGACTTGTATCAAGAGCCCTTATTCTTGTTGATTTGAAAGGGGACACTGCCGAAGAAGCCGAACGCTTTAAATGGGGGAAGCGTATACGCGAGGTCGAACAGGGACCCGAAGGGGCGTTGTACGTGCTCGAAGACAAATCCGGTGGTCGTCTTCTAAAATTGACACCCAGCCGTTAAAAACCATTGCATCGGGACGTTGCACGGCCATAGCATTAAATTTAGGTGGGGGAATGGGTCTCCTGAAAAATAATCCTACCTTTAGTTTAACTTGACCCTAAGTTGTCTGGACGGTGGATGTCCACCGCCGTTATCTCAACTTTAATTTTACATAAATCTGTCTGGATTTAATATTTACGTCCGCCTGTGATGTATTGAGTACATCTTTGTTGCGCATTCATTGCCCAAACTGGTGGTCAGTTGGAGTTATCGGCAACGGAGAATTCACTGGTTTCGCTTTGTTTGTGAAATCCAGTGGAATGATTTGTTAGAATGGCTCTTTTTATAGTTACTCACTAAGAAGGAGCTCCTTCAACTCATTCAGAACAGGGTCATTTGCCTGATTTCTCAGAACATCTTTAAGAGGCCCCTCTTTGTTTGCCTTCCCTCCTGCTTTTGCCATAAGAATTGCAGCTTCGAAATGTTTTCTGGCTATAGCAACATCCAATGGGGTTCGGCCGATATGGTTGCTCATCACCAGCATTTCCTTAGTCTTTTCTCCTTTATAGGCAGGATCAAATAAAAGTGCCTTTAAGAAAGCGACCTGATTTGTGTCAGCAGCGTGATGCAGACAAGTTTGACCTTCTACATCAAACAGAACTCTGGCACCAGAGTTATTAGTTCGGTCATAAAGAGACAAATCACCCCGCCGACAGGCTCCTATCTTCATGATTGATTGCGAGGGATCAGCACCTGCAGCTATCAACAATTCCACACTATCAGCTACGCCCTTATATTCTGAAAAGGTTACTACATCCAAAGGTAAAGGATTTTTGATAGAGTTATATTCTATGGTAGCTCGCATGTTCGGATCTGCACCGGCATCCAGTAGTGCCTTAATAGCCGGAGCATCTGACCTGCTTGCGGCAATCACTAAATAAGGTAAGCGGTTATCAAAGATACCAGCATTAGGATTTGCACCATCAGCCAAAGCAGCAAGCACATCTTCAATTTTTGATGATGGCCCTCGACTAATGGCCTGTTCCAGTTTTAGCTGCGCCGGTTCTACGATGGACCTTTTAAATCGAGCTATTTTAATAAGCTGACCTTCAAATGCCCCCTGACTGTATCCAACCACCAAGTGCCCGCTGATTGCGATAATCAAATAAAGATAAACCCACCTGAAAGCACTTCCGTTACCTTTTACTAACTGGATCAGTGACCCTAATAAGATAATGCCATGTAAAGGTGCAGACACATATACGAGCAAGTGAAGGAGAATAAACCAAATTGTTAAGCTTGTGTTACTGTTTGATTGGATACCAACTATAAGCAGGGCAAGAGATATGATACTTACCAGAAAAGCAACCAGGGTGAGGCGGTAAATCAATTTATTTTCTGTTTTATTTTCCATAGTAAAGATGACCTGAAAATGATGTGAATTAAGTAGAATTCCAATTCTAACATTGATATTCAATAGACGTCTATTTTACGTGCCACACAGTCCTTATTCATAGCTGCAAGAACAATTCCTATCACACGAAAAATACGTAAAACCACCGAATGTTAAATAATTACTGTGCTTTAAATCAGTACCGGCAAGTTTATCACTTTTCCGGTTTTGACAAAATTCGTCAATTTTATGTCCCACATTGGGTGGATTTATAGACGTCTACTTTACGTACCAGGAAAGGAGGACTGTTGCGGGGATTCGTTAACTACTTGGGATTTTATGGTTTTACTTCAAATAAAGAGAACAGATGTTATATTAATACATATCAACTATTGACAATCATCGGTATGTCGGTTGAGGGTACGGGTAAAAATAACCATATTCCAACCATGCTCTGACCACAGATATATCGAAATCGCAAGTTTTTTGGTCTGAAAATATTGTAGTTTCCAAGATGATATCTGCGATTGCTTAGAATTGTCCCTTCATAGATACTATGCAGGTTAGGAGTCAGCTATAGAACCAGGTTCAATGGGAGACAATACGATAGCTTGCCGATTTATATCCTTTAACTTTTCGGATATGAAATGTAAGAATACGGCTCTCATAATTTTCTACTAATTGCTTAAGTTTCAGTTTTGCCTCTTGGAATTTATTGCCCTGTAAATTGCGTAGTAAGCTGCTGATATCATTCGCTCTTCCTTCGCATATAATACTGGGGCCATCTCCTATTAAGACCTCCCATTCCCTGGCGACGCATATGCCCAGTTCTTCGAGTAGAGGATAAAATTCGTTTTTGACAAAGCGGCCGTATTCCTTTTTATCACCGATTAAATCCCACGTCTGGTTAAACTTCATGGTATCCTCACTAATATCGGTGGAATATGAATCCTTTTTACCGGTTTTAACCAAAACTTTGCTTTTATATTTTTTTATATAATTTAGCAAATTAGCCTTCAGTTCCTTATACTTTTTATCCTTCAATGCTTTTTCAAGCAGGTCCAGGTCACTTGTGACACATTCAAACATTATTTCACTATATGCACCCACCAGCACCGACCAAACGGCCACGGTGTGCAAGCCTAACTGATTCACCCCCGGAATAAACTTTTTTAAAATATATTTATTATATTCTTGGGTTTTATCCGGAATAACCGTCCAATATAGATTAAGTTTGACTGGCATAGTTTAATCCTCCTTATAGTATTTGAAACTTGATTTGACAGTATTCATCTCAGTTACTACACGCTATTATGAATTTCGATAACAAAATTAAGGTTAATAAAATATATGATCCGCACCTATCGGGGATAGAATCAGATTTGTCGGTGCTATCTGAGATAAAATAAAATTGGTTGATGTATGTTGAATCTATTCGTATTGCTTAATGTAGAGTGATCGCCTGTTTTCGGTAATTCAGATAATTCAATTGGGAAAATGCAAATAACTTTCTATCCAACGAGAAGTCACAACAATTCAAGAACCTTAGCATAATTATATCAACGTGTGCAATTAATATTTGTTCGGTTCAACAAGCTTGGATGCCAGTTCAAGCGTCTAATACAGGCCGACTTTGCTCATATTCAGCACCAGGTGATACAGAAGGTATGATTATGTAATGTGAATTTCTGGAATTTTGTAGATTAGCTTAAATAAACTGGAATTTGTCTGGATCAAAACTTGGATATTATGCCAGAAAACCAAATATCAGCCGATTACATGTATATTGAGACGATCTTAGTAACTGGATTCTATATTAATTTTGCCGATATGCTTTGGTAATTCCCACGGTAGCACGTGAACCGCTATTTGGGCAAGGTTTGGCCCGTTGCGATTATTTTGGAACATCGGTGAAATTTGTCGAAGCTGATATCTGCAAGGTTGTTGGAGTTTTGCAGGTTTTACAATTCCAAAACGGCTGCTATTTTTTTATGAATATATGCAATCCAAATAATATTTGCCAAGCACCCGCATGTAGAGCATTGTTTTCCCTCACTTCAGCCCTGCTTTGCGCCACGCCTTCACCAACCGTTCAGTATACGCTGGGTCTTTGTAAGGGAGTCTCTTGGCGAAATTTTCTAATGAGAAATTTGGCTGTATACGAAGAACCTCGGCCGCTGCGGAACGGGCCTCCTCATCTCGGCTGCTCAGAATACAAGACAACACCAGTGCGAGTTGTGCGAAAATGTTGTCTGGTGACAGTTTTACGGCCTTCCGAGACGCGGTTATCGCCTCTTCATACCGGCCTGCGTTTATCAGGGACGAGCTTGAAAAAACATACCACGAACTGGGAGGCATGGGGTTAAGGCGGATCGCCTTTTCAATCATGGCCACAGCCTCCTCATTTCTTCCATTATAATTGAGGCTGGCTCCCAACCAAATATAGGCTAAGCTTGAGTTGGGATCAAGCTCCACGGCCCGCTCCCCCTGGGCAATCGCCTTGTCGTGCTGCCGTATAAGGGTATAGAGGTAGCCGAGGAGTGCGTGCGAATCCGCGAGTGAATTGTCCAAGACAATAGCTTTCTGTGTCAGATCAATGGCCGTCATGAGCGAATCCTTGGGGGATTTACTGTTTCCGAGCCAGGCGTCCATGAAGTGGGTTCGGGCAAGCAGGTTGAAGGCGGCGGCATAGTTGGGGTCCAGCGCAAGCGCTTCCTCAAATTTTTGTCGAGCCAGGAAATTGTTTTCCCTGTTCGAGCGCTCATGAAACTCTCGGCCCTGTAGGACTGTCAGGTACGCCTCCAAGTTATCTGTCCCCCTTGAGATTGAAAGAGAAGTATGTCCCCCGACCAACCTGACTTCCAACGCGGTTAGAACCTTCATGGCGATCTCGTCTTGAAGGGCGAAAATGTCTTTCAGATCCCTGTCATATCGTTCAGCCCAAAGGTGATGGCCTTTAACGGCATCGATCAGCTGGGCCGTGATACGGATTTTATTTCCCGCCTTCCTTACGCTACCTTCAAGCACGTATCGCACACCCAGTTCCTCTGCCACCTGCTGAATCTTGACCGACCTATTCTTGTAGGTGAATGTCGAGTTCCGCGCTATGATGAACAGTTTGGGGACTTTGGACAGGGTCGTGATGATATCCTCCGTAATCCCGTCACTCAAATACGCTTGCCCTGGGTCGCCGCTTAGATTATCAAACGGCAAAACAGCAATTGAAGGTTTATCCGGTAAAGGAAATGCCATTTTTTCAACCGAAGCAGGTTCTATCCTTCCGGATTGATGAAGGTAAAAGTAATATGTGATCAATCCACCCGTTACAATCGCCAATACCAGGATAGCCGTCATGGCAACCTTGCGGGAGAGCCGCCCCAGAAATCGTTTTTCCCCAATCACTTTTCCAGCAAATTTCGGCTTCGTTAATACTTTATAGATCATCACCGGTTCGGCAATATTCTTCACAGTATGCTCCCCCAGGTATTCAAACCCCTGAGGGACTTTCTTTCTGACCTGATCGAATACGCCTCGGGAAATACAGATACCTCCGGGGTCGGCAAGACTTTCGATACGGGCAGCTACGTTTACGCCATCACCATAAATACGGTCATCCTTGTGAAGGATATCCCCGAGGTTGATGCCAATGCGAAAATCCATGCGTCGGGTGGCAGGTAATTTACCGTTTTCGGTTTCCAATGTACTTTGGATTTCGACGGCACTGTTGACGGCATTCAAGGTACTGCTGAATTCAGCCAGGATGTTGTCACCGGGGGTATCAACCACTCGACCTAAGTGCTTGTCAACAAAATCAGAGATGATTTTTCGGTAAGCGGTGATGGTTTTGACTGTGGATTCGTCATCGTCGCCCATCAGCTTGCTATAGCCTTTGACATCCGCGCTTAGGATGGCCGTCAATTTGCGTTGCGTTTGATTTTCGGTCATAGGATTATCCCTGAATTGTCGAAGGATGCACCGTCAAATCATCAAGATATCGGGATTACTTCTGGTTAAAGCGCTTTCCGAAAAAATTGTGGAGGTTTAGCAAATGGAGGGAGGAACGATTTACAATTCCCGATAGTTATAAATAGAATGGATTGGCGTGGAGGGTCAAGTGCCGATTCAAGATCTGCCAAATGTATTGTGACCACTTTGGGTTGTGGTTGGCATTTTGGTCGCTTGAGTGGTGATTACATACCAGGTTATTTAGATATCAAGTTTTTCTGGTGGCTTGTGATTTATTGAGATCACCTTACCATTCAGAGATTATGGGAATCTCCCTGATATGCTATGGTAATTCCCACGGTAACACCTGAGCACCCATTTAGGCAAGATTTAGCCCGTTGCGATTATTTTCGAACATCGTTGAAAATTGTCGAAGCTGATATCTACCTGATTTTTGTAGATATGCAAGAAATTTTTACCGCCATGGCCGGCATCCGTCCGTGATTACATTTTCAGCTTGATACCATATACCCCCTGTACGATATATCGCCATTGACCCAAAGGTTTGTCCATGGCAAACGCTACATTAAGTCCGCCGACTTTACTCCACTTGTCTCGAAGATATGACCACATGGCCAGGTAATAATCAGCGCGTCGCTCAGGCTTGATTTTTGTACTTCTCATGTCAGGAGGCAGATAAATCTGGGATGTCCGCATCATACACATGACCATGCGTACAAAGCGACGGGCTATCCCGAAGTCAGCATGCTGACCGGCAGCCTCGCGGCGACTGAAATCGTCTTATAAATCCTTGGGACCATAACGGCCAATATGGAATGCCGATTGTACGACGAAGTCTTAGAGAATATGGTTGCTCCGTTTGCTGACGTGGCTCGTTATCGCAGACCCCTGACTGCCGCCGGATTGTTTGACTTTGGGTACGATGCCCGCATACGACGCCAGTTGATCTGTCGACCGTTGAACCAGAGGGTCGCCGATCTCAGCGGCAACGCCTGAAGCCAGAACGATGCCGATGCCTTTAATGCTGGTTAAAAAGGCACCCTGGGTCTGAGCCAACAGCTGCGCCATCTCATTCACCAGTTGCTGAGCGCCGTCAAACAGACACCGGTAATGCGTCACGTGGTTGGCCAAAGAGACCTGAAGCGTGGCGGTATATTCGTCTGGTGTCGTTAAGACCTGAGATGCGTATTCCTGAAGCTTGCCTGCAACCTGTTCGGCTTTTCTAGTGCCCCGCTTTTCTAAGTTACGGATCAGGGCTGACCGCTGACGGCGACGGATCTGCGGTGCGCTGAAACGCTCCTGCATCAGGTATAGCGAGCTGTTTGAAAAAGGAAGGATCCCACTTTTCTTTTCATTCAGAAAGCCGGGGAAAAGCCGATCGATAAGGGTGTGGATCCGGTTGCGGACTTCGGTCTTCATCTTGACCAGCTTCTTCCGATGACGCACCAGGGTTCGCAGGTTGCGATACACGCCGGACTGTGCGGGGCAACAGTTGGCCCTGCGGTTGAGCAGCATGGTGGCAATACCCATCAGATCCAGCCGATCCGTGCTGGCCTGCAGGTTCTCGCGCTGTTTTTTGGCATCGTGGGCATTGACGTTTGCCACCAGCCACCCTTTGGACCGAATGCTGTTGGCAAAATTCTCAGCATACGAATTGACATCTTCTCCACCGAAAAAGACATGGTCGGACTGAATGTGACGATGCCGGCAAGAACGATTGACCTGGCCGAGCAGATACTTGACGCCGTCGACGGAATTCTTGACTAAAAATGGCTTTCGGAGCACTTCGCCGTTTCCGTTACAGAGCATAACCAGGTGATCCTTTTTGGCGTAATCGATGGGCACGCACATCAGCTTTGACGGATTGCTTGCCTTTTCGAATAGGGCAGTCAGTTCTTGACTTCGATTCGGATAGATGCTTGACTTTTTCATGGTGAGGCTCCTTTCGTGTATGTGTTTCAGCTGCCTAACGGCAGACTGATAAACCACATTACCACCGGATCACTCCGGATGGTCCTTTACACAAAGGAGCTTCACCTCTTTACATTTGAAGAATGGGCAGAAGGCGGGGCCAGAATTTCCAATGACGGCCCGAGTTACAGAGCAGCGCAGCCTCCGCGAGCTATCCCCTGCGGGCTCGCTCGCCTCCCCTCCATCTGTCACTCGGAAACGTACCAGATATCGGTGACGAAATTACAAGCAATTTTTGCCTGCGATAGCAAAATGAAACCCAACTACTCATTGAGAAAACCCAACTACCAGATATTGTAGTTGGCCTAAAATTTCTCAGAGCGGTAGGTAATAAAAGTATATATACACTCAGCCTTGAGTGCAGGTTCCCGAATAGAAACAAGGCGTTCGGGCCTGTTCGAAAAGGGTCAGGGCGATCCGATTTTATGGTTTGCGCTATTTTTGTAGCGCATTGACGGTTCTTATCAGACGGGTGACCCGCTCGGCCAGCAAACGAACAACAAGTTGATGAAGTATACTGGCCATTTCTGGGTTTTTGTTTTCAAGTCTTTTTAGTTTATCGATGGAAAATCGATAGATGACACTGTGTTCATTCGTTATTACAGAAGCTGCCCGCTTCTTTCCTAAATAAAAGCCAACTTCTCCCACAATTCTCCTGTTTTTCACGGTTTCCAGACGAAGAGGAGGCCCGGTGGATTGGTGAATTTGCATTGTGACGCTCCCGGATTCAATAAGAACAAGGTCTTTTGACGCCTCACCTTGCCGAATGATTTGGACACCAGGTTCAATTTCTTGTCTTTCAAGATGATCAAGGAGCTGTGAAAAGCTATCAACACCAGGGAAAATCGTTTCAAGTTGCTTCTCCAAGGGAGGTGGTAATCGATTAAGATCCATCCCTTTTCTTTTCAATATTTCGTCTTCGCACCACTCAAAGCCCGAATCCAGATTCGAAAAATAATGGATGAATGGATGCAAGTATGATAATCCGCCTTGTACCAATTGTCGTTTGATTTTTTCAGTAGGTGCAGTAATTACAATATGTGTTTGTTGATCCGTTGTTAAATCTTTCAGTTTCCTGAAACTGAGCATCCCCGTCGAATCCAATGTATCAACTCGGTGGAAATCCAAGATTACAAAATAGGGCTGTGGCTTGCGTTGATCGATGAGGCGGCTTTTGATACGGTTAAACAACCGGTCAACCGTTCCGAAAAAAATAAACCCTTGCAATCGAAGGAGATATATCCGCTCTCCTTCTCGATCCAATAATTGGCGATGTTCTGGTTGCCGTCTCACCTGACTTTGGTATGATTTGCCGGTCAATTCATGCCGGACCACCTCGGTACGGCTGCAACTGACCGCGAACATAATGACAGCAGCCATAAAACCCACGGCAACACCTTGTAGGAATCCGAATACCGCAATGATGATGAAAATCATCCAAATGATGAATATATCAATTTTAGGTAAAGCCGACCAAGTATCGACCCCCCATTCGACTAAAAATGTAAGCCCCAGATACATTAGTACTGCGCCCAGGACTATTTTAGGGCAGTAGGCGATCACCGGCTGGCCGAAAGCCACCGTAAGCCCAATGATCGTAGCTGCAATGAGACCAACCACTCGACTTTGCGCGTTTAATTTAATGTTTAGCGTTGTGAGGCTGATCTGCATGAAACCAACGAATCCTGGACTAAAACTGGAAATTAAGTTACCAATACCCGACGATCGCAGCTCTCTATTCAAATCTACTTCTTTTTTGGCCACCAACTCCAAACTGTTTGCATTGAGCAAAATAGAGAGAGAGCATACCATTAAGACAGCTGTAATGTTGGCAGCCTGCCCTGCGATTACATTCCAGTTTGCCATGCTGAGTTTTTCGAATGTCAGTGGGCTCCACAAGGCCTGTTCATCTAAAGGTCCCAACAACCAACCTCGTTCAGTGAGTTCTGCCAATGAAATGTCAAGCATCCAAGCCGTTGCAAAAAAGCTGATCGTGCTAACGATGAGCAGTGTCGGTAAAACAAACGTATTCTTTATCCGCTTGATTGATATCAACATTAGTACCGCCAGGCCGAATCCCGGTAGCCAATAGTAGGCGTGCTCAAGTTGAAAAAGGCTTGAATAGGTATGGGTCCCATTCATCAAAAAAAAGCCCCCTTTAAACAATAGCCACCCTGTTCCAGCCAAAAAGCCTCCGACCACAGGATATGGCAAATAGCGCACAAGCCCACCCAACCGCAGACTTCCAAGGCCCCAAAAAAATAGGCCGGTAAGCAAGGTCGTGAGCGCAATGGTTGCAACCACCGTATAAAAAATTTCCTCCGAGGGCGTGCCCGGTGGTACGCTCGAAACGATCGAAATGGAAATTAGGCTGAAAATGGCGACAGAAACGTCCTGATTGCTTCCCACAGAGCCGGGTAGCGATGCAAACAGGGAAACAATCGTAGCGATAATAACAGCGCCAACCAGAGCATAGCCGATACCTTGGCCCAAATAAGGACTCAGTGATCCACCGTAGATCAAAGATGCATGTGAGATGGAAAGGACAACCTGCAACAATCCGGTGATTAAACCACCGGTAATTACTTGTAGCGAAAGTGCCGGATTGACCAATTTGATCAATTTGGAGCTGATTGAAGGGTTGATAGGTTGTGTTGATGTCTCTGTCATTGCAGTTCCATGGGATGACGATGGCAAACGGCATTGGCAGCAATTAAATACTTGCCACCACTCGGTTACAAAGCATTCATTTCAAGTGTAGGAATTAAAAAAGAGCGTGAGTCTATGGGGAACGAGCGTAAGTTACATCCAATAAGGCAATGGTTGAGGAAAAAAAATATACCACAATGTAGGATATGTCAATGCTGCATAGGGCTATGAAAACGATATGCCGGTATCCTGATAAACGGAAACATGGATACCGATTCAAGAATAATAGGGCAAAATAGATAGTAGAAAAGTTTTTGCAAAAATCACATGAAAATCAGGTTTTTAATACGATAGCTTTCTGGCCAATAGTTTGTCAGTTAGTTGGACAGAAGGCCAATTTTAAGCACCGCTACATATGAGGGTGGCCGAATTGCCAGTTCGGTGCAGATTACACCGGGGAAAAGAATCTATCACAGAAATGTGGCAACCTAAGATTTATTGAGATCATCTTAGAAATCGGAAGGATATTGTTTTTTTGCCGATATGCTCTGGGTCATCATCAGCCTACTTTCGAATCTGTTATCATAGGAAGCCACCAGTTTAAAAGCCGGTTTCCAGGAGCATGCCCCAAACTTCATTGTTCCAATAATTGGGTTGATATTTAAAGGCAAGCGACGATAAGACGACTATCAACAACGAAAGGGGGCCCACATGATCATACTGTTACTATTGCTGGGTAGTGCCGGACTGGTGCTGCTGCTGTTGATCGTTTTATACAACCGGCTGGTTCGTCTTCGCAACATGGTTCGCGAGGGCTGGAGCGGCATCGACGTGCAGCTGAAGCGGCGCGCCAACCTTATCCCCAACCTGGTTGAAACCGTCAAAGGGTACATGGGCCATGAGCGCGACCTTTTAGAAAAAGTGACCCAGTTGCGCTCGCAGAGCCTGCAAACCGGCGACCTTGGGGAAAAGCAGCGGGTGGAGAGTGCGCTGACCGGCGGACTGGCCCGTTTGTTTGCCGTGGCTGAGGGCTACCCGGAACTCAAGGCCAACCAGAATTTCCAGGATCTTCAACTCCAGTTATCGGAAATCGAAGACCAGATCCAGCTGGCCCGGCGCTACTACAACGGCACCGTCCGTAACCTGAATATCGCCATCGAGTCCTTCCCCGGCAACCTGGTGGCCGGATGGTTCGCCTTCCAGACCGCCGAATTTTTCGAAATCGAGGACCCGGGGGATCGGGCGGTGCCAAAGGTGGGGTTTTGATTGAAGAACGCTTAGGGAAAAGACCGGGCTTGAGCCAAAGGCGGGAGCGCCCTGTCCCCACGGGGGCGAGGGGACGCTATGAATGAGTAATGGAGAATGAGATGGATATTTGAGACGTGTAGGGTTGCTGAGTAAAGTTTACATAGGGAAACGCAATGAACTTACGTAATACTATTTTTGTGCTCGTCTGGCTGTGCATTTTTCTCGCTCCTGCCGGCATCAGCGCTCAGCAGGAGCGCATCCTATCCTTCGACAGCCATATCGACATCCGGGCCGATGGTGACGTGGTGGTCACCGAAACCATCCGTGTCGTCGCTGCCGGCAAGAAGATCCAGCGGGGCATCTACCGGGATTTTCCCACCCGCTACCGCAACAGCCGAGGCAGTCAGGTAACCGTTCACTTCGAGGTATTGGAGGTGCTTCGCGACAACCGGCCCGACGCCTATCACACCGAACAGCAGTCCAACGGCATCCGGGTTTACATGGGCAACAAGGACGTGTTTCTGCAGCCCAGCGAATATACCTATACATTCGTCTATCGCACCGACAGGCAGATCGGGTTTTTCGATGAATATGACGAACTGTATTGGAATGTCACCGGCAACGGATGGGATTTTGTCATCGAACAAGCAAGGGCGGTGGTTCACCTGCCGCCGGGGGCCGAGGTTATCCAGTATGCAGCTTACACCGGTCCGATCGGAGCGGATGGCCAGAATTACGCGATTGACGAAACCGTCGGTGATTTTGGATTCGTCACGACCCGCGCACTGGCCCCCCGTGAAGGCCTGACCATTGCGGTGGCCTGGCCCAAAGGCATCGTGAACGAGCCGGCCGCGGCCGAGAAGATCGGGTACCTGCTCGGTGACAATCGCGGGCTGGTGGTGGCTTTATGCGGCCTGATCGTTCTTTTCGGATACTACCTGTTGGCCTGGTGGAAGGTGGGGCGGGATCCGAGCGAAGGCGCCATCATTCCCCGCTACGCCCCGCCAAAAGGCGTTTCCCCAGCAGGCATGCGTTTTGTGCAGAAGATGGGGTTTGACAAGAAGGCCCTGGCCGTGGCCGTGGTCAGCATGGCGGTAAAGGGTTTTTTAACCATTGCCGAGGGCAGCCACGGTGACTACTCTCTCGAGATTACCGGCAGCCATTCATCTTCTCTTTCTCCGGGAGAAGCCAAGGTGGCACGTCACCTGTTTCCGCCGGGAAAACGATCGATTACCTTGAAAAAGACGTCACACAACCGGGTGGGCGCTGCGGTCAAAGCCCTGCGGACCAGCCTGAGCGGCGAATACGAAAAGGCCTATTTTTTGCGCAACACCCGGCATTTCATTCCGGGAATCGCCATCTCGGTGCTGACGCTGGCAGGGATTGTCCTGAACGCTTCCCTGGCTCCCGTGGCCCTGTTCATGATGGTCTGGCTGTCCGGCTGGAGCGCCGGCGTGTATGTCCTCCTCACCACGGTCGTCGCTGCCTGGCGCAGCCGAAAGGTGGCCGGGGCGATGGCCATCACCCTGTTCGCCATTCCCTTTGTTGGCGGTGAAATCTTCGGCATCGGCGTGCTCGCTTCGGCCATCGGCTTGCCGAGCCTGGTTCTGTTCATGGGCATTGTGGCCACTAACATCGTTTTCTATCACCTGCTCAAGGCGCCGACCCTGGCCGGCAGACGACTGATGGACGACATCGAGGGCTTGAAGCTTTACATGCGCGTGGCGGAAAAGGAGCGTTTGAACCTGCTCAACCCGCCGGACCGGACCCCCGAACACTTCGAGGCATTGCTGCCCTGTGCGATGGCCCTGGATGTGGAGAACGACTGGAACGAGCAGTTTGCCGATGTCCTGGCCAGGCTGGCTGTAGACCCCGCATCCGGTCGCCATCACACGCCGTCCTGGTACAGCGGCCGCACGCCCTTCACCGGCCTGGCTGCCAGCCTGGGCGGCTCCTTCGCCGGGGCGGTCTCGGCGTCGTCCAGTGCGCCGGGATCGTCGTCGGGCAGCGGCGGGGGAGGCTCTTCCGGCGGTGGCGGCGGCGGTGGCGGCGGTGGGGGGTGGTAGGATCAAGCTCCGTCTGACCACTTACTTTTTTTCTTGATGTTCCTTTACACCTGAGCGGGCAAGTCTTAGATTTCCTAAACAATACGCCCATCCGAAAACGTTTGTTTTGTCCGATACCTGCGTTGTGCTCAAAATTTTATCATCAGAATATCAGTAATTTACATGAGGTAGAATTTTTTACACACTTTGCTTTTGACCCAAATTTCTCGTTTCTGGGCGGACACCAAACAGGGATCCCATTGTGTTTGGCACGTAAAAATAGTCAATCAGGAGAATGCTCATGGAAAAGAAGTTATTGATCGCCGTGGATGATTCCCGGCACTCGGAAAACGCCCTGCGCTATGCGGCCTCGCTGCATGAAACGGTGAGTGATTCAAAGTTTGTCCTGTTTCATGTGCAACCCACGATCTCCCAGTACCTGCTGGATGAAGCCAGAACCAAACCCGGGGCCAATGCCCAATTAAAAAAGCTGATGAAAAAAAATGAACAGTCGGCACAGGCCCTGCTTGAAAAATACAAGGCACTGCTGACGACGCGGGGCGTCCCCGACGCCGATATCGCACTGATGACCTTGCCCCGCAAGTCCGGTGCGGCCAAAGACATTATAGAATACAGCACCGCCATGCAGGTTGACGCCATTCTTCTGGGCCGGCGGGGGCTCTCCGGATTGGCGGAAACCTTCCTCGGCAGCGTGAGCGCCAATGTCGTCGAGAACTCCCCACTGATTCCCGTTTGGCTAGTCGATGAAAAAAGCGCGTCCAATTCGGTGATGGTCGCCGTTGACGGATCGGAGAGTTCGCTGCGGGCCGTTGATCATCTGGCATTCATACTTGGGGGCAACACCGACGTTAACTTGTCCTTTTTTCATGTGACCCCCCGCCTGAAGGACTTTTGCCCGATTGACTTCGAGGACACCGACTCTGCGGAACTCGAAACCATAATCCTGCAGGGCGACAAAGCCTGTATCGACCGATTTTTTGCCCATGCTCGCAAAAAACTCGCTGAGGCAGGGTTCCAAGACAGCCAGATCCATATCAATGTCAAGGAGGGCGGTTTCAGGGTCGGTAAAGCCGTCTTAGAAGCCTATCGGCAGGGCAAATACGGCACGCTGCTAATCGGACGGCGAGGAATGGATAAGAAGTTTTTTACCGGCAGTGTCAGTCGGTATCTGATCAATCAGTTCTCCGATGGTGCCCTTTGGGTGGTCCCTTGATGCCACCAGGCCATCAACCACCATTATTCGTCGCTGTCTGCAGACTCATCCGATGCCTCGGAGGATGATTTTTCGGCGACTTGCCCATTGGCCGACAGGCTGTCCCCCAACTCATCGATCCAGGTCTTGGCGAACAGATGAATCCCCTGATGGTAGGCGGCCCGGCCAATCAGGTGGGCGGCCACCGGTGCGGTGAGCAATAGGAAGACGATGGCGGCGATGGCCTTTAGCGTCGTGCCTAGTTCGGCGGCGAAGACGGCTTCCGCCGCCAAAATGAACCCTGCCCCCAGGGTGCCGGCTTTGGTCGCCGCATGCATGCGGATGAGGGTATCCGGCAGCCGCAGCATTCCCACCGCGGCCACCAGGCAGAAGATGCTGCCGACGATCAATAGCGCGGATGCAATCAGGGCGCTCATTCTTCCTCCCTTCCGGTTGAGCACTGCTTCGACGCGTTGCAGGAGCGAATCAGATACCGGGCCAATGCCACTGTACCCAGGAACGCAATCAGGGCATAGGCGATGGCCACATCCAGGAAAGAGGTATCCTTCACATGAACGGCATAGGCGCCTAAAAAGGCCACGATCATGATCGCAATCAGGTCCAGGGCAACCACCCGGTCCGCCGCCTGGGGGCCCCGCACCAACCGAATGAAGGTCAGCGCAATACTCACAATCAGCAGGGCCAGCGACAGCCGACTGGCCAGATGAACGATGGTCTGGTGGTCAATGATCACGCGTCACCTCCAACACCCGCTGCTCCACTCCCGCCTTGATCGACTGCCGAAATCGATCCGGATCGTCCAGAAACATGACATGTACGTACAAGGTGCGCCGGTCGTCGGAAAGATCGACGCTGAGCGTCCCCGGAGTCAATGAAATCAGGTTGGCCACCAGCAGGATTTCCATGTCGGATTCAGCACTCAAGGGCACGCCGACGATGCCGGGTCGGCTGATGTGCCCCGGGGTAATGACGTCCCAGAACACCCGCAGGTTACAGATCAGCAGTTCGACCAGAAAGAATCCAACCAGTCTGACGGTTTTTGGCGCCCGTTGAAAGTAGCGTGACTTGCCGTACAACGGCTGGGTGAGCCACAGGGCCAGATACCCCAGAGCGAAGCCGATCATAAATCCGGAGAGACTGAATTGCCCCTGGACGCCCATGTAGCCCAAGGCGATAAACGTGTTGATGAAGAATAGATTCATCGCATAGCCCCGATCACGGTGTAGGCATAGGCGCCGGGTTCGAGCAATTCGTCGGCGGCGGCCCTGGCCAGTTGGTAGAGCGGTTCGGGTGACAAGCCGATAAGGACGGTTATGGCCGCCATGACCACGACGGGGGCCAGCATCCAGGCGTCCAGTGGGGGTGCCGCCGGGGCACTGTTTTCAACGGCTTTCGGGTGCGGTTTCCAGAAGGCCTCACTCCAGATTTTAACCATGGAGTAAACGGTCAGCAGACCGACCAGCGCGGCCACTCCAGCCAAGAAGAAATGCCCGGCTTCCAGGCTGGCCCGGATCAGGATCATTTTGGCCCAGAATCCGGACAACGGCGGAAACCCAGCCAGCGAAAAGGCGGGAATGAAAAACAGCAGGGCGATCCATCCATGGCGGCGGTATAGCCCCCCCACCTGTGAAAGCTCGAACGACCCGCCGTAGCGGCGGATTAACCCGCTGATCAGAAACAGGTTGGCTTTGACGATAATGTGGTGAAGCAGGTAGAACACCGAACCGGCCAGGGCCAGCGGGGTGAACAGGCCCAGACCCAGGATCATGTAGCCGACCTGGCTGATGATGTGGAAGGAGAGGATGCGGCGGATCTGATAGCGCGTCGCGGCACCGAGGACACCGACGAGCATGGTGGCCGCTGCCGCCGCCAGCACCAGTTCGCGCAGCCCGTTGTCTTCGAATGGAAATATCAGGGTGAATGTTCGAATCAATGCATAGACGCCCACCTTGGTCAACAGGCCGGCGAAGATCGCCGACGTGGCCACCGGCGGGGTGTGATAGGAGGCCGGCAGCCAGAAAAACAGGGGAAACAGTCCGGACTTGATGCCGAACGCGGTCAGGAACAGCACGGCCACGGCGGCCACCAGACCCGGATCGGCCGCCATGCGAAGCTTGATGTGCAGATGGGCCATGTTGAGCGTGCCGGTCATGCCGTAGACCAATCCCAGCCCGGTGAGAAACAGCAGGGTCGAAATCAGGTTGATGACCACGTATTTGACGCCGCCGTCGAGCTGTGCGCGGGTTTTACCCTGCACCAGGAGGGCAAACGAGGCCATCAGCATGACCTCGAACCACACATACATGTTAAACAGATCGCCGGTGAGAAATGCGCCGCTGATCCCCCCCACCAGAATGTGCAGCAGCGGATAGTAGCCCCGCCGCTGGTGGTCGGCGGTGATATCCGCCCGGGAATAGACGCTTACCGCCGTGTAGATGACACCGGTGATGACCACCATCAGGCTGCTGAGATGGTCCGCTACCAGCGCGATGCCGAACGGCGCCGGCCAGGAAGCGACATGCAGCACCTGGATACCTGATTGATGCACCGAATAGAGCAGCCAGGTGCCCGTGGCCAGGTGCAGCGCCGCCGCCAGCATGCTGGTGACGTGTTGGAAGGTCGGCAACCGTCGTCCCAGCAGCATGATGGCCGCCACGGCAAAAGGAAGGATGATAGGGGCTGCCAGCCCGCTGTTCATGGTTGCATTCCTCCCGCTGAATCCTCTCCGGCAACAGGTTCGGCGTCAGCCATGGCTTCGGTGTCCACGGTGCCCAGCGTTTGATAGGCACGAAAAAAGAGGATGAAAATGAATGCCAACAGGGCAAAGCCGATGACAATGGCCGTCAGAATCAGTGCCTGGGGCAGGCTGTTGGCCACCGCCACCGCTGCATGCGTTGCATCCTGGGGAATCAGCGGCGGCCGGGATGTCTCCAGGCGACCGGCGGCGAAGATCAACAGGTTCACCGCGTTGCTGGCCAGCACGAGTCCGAAAATAAATCGCACCAGATTTTTGCTGAGCATCAGAAAAACGCTGCCGGCCACCATCGCACCGGTCAACGCCGCCAATACGGTCTCCATGTCAATGCTCCTCCAGGTGCAGCAACAGGGTCAAGATGGTCCCCAGAACCACCAGAAACACCCCGATGTCGAAAAACAGTGGTGTCCCCACGGCCAACGCGCCGTCCAGGACCGCCGGCGTCCACCATAATCCGGTCAGGTAGGGCCGGCCGGTCATGACGGCGATCAATCCGGAACCGACGGCCAGCAACAGTCCCCAGGCAATCAACACCCTGGGCTCGATTCGCAGGGCCTGGCGCACCGGGCCCGGCCCTGCGGCAATGGCGAACAGCGCGAAGGCCGTGCCGGCGACCAGGGCCGCTGAGAAGCCGCCTCCCGGCGCGTTGTGTCCGCGGAAAAGCAGATAGACGGAGAACACCAGGATCATTCCGACCAACAGACGTGTTGCCGCCTTCAGAATATAGGATTGCATGGGTTGCCTCACCCCCTTCGTTTGGCGATCAAGGCGTAACCGGCCAAACCCGCAGTGGCCACCACGGTGATCTCTCCCAGTGTATCCAGGCTGCGGAAATCAACCAGGATGACGTTGACGATGTTCCGTCCGTGGGCGGCGATATAGCTGTTGTGTTCGAAAAAAGTGGTCAATTGACGATCGATGGGGCCATCGGTGATGGCCATGCACAGGCCGGCGACCACGATACCCGTGCCGACGGCCACCAGGCCATCCAGCCAACGGCCGACGGTAACGGTGTTCGGCGTTCCTGAAAGCGGGGGCAAGCGCAGCAATACGATGGAGACGATGATCAAGGTCAACGTCTCAACCAGCAACTGGGTGAGTGCCAGATCCGGAGCGCCGTATACCAGAAACACCAGCGCAGCGCCGCCGCCCACCATACCCAGTGCCGTCACCGCCAGGATCCGGGAGCGGGCGCGGACGACGACCACAACGGCGACAGCCATGACGGCAACCAGCAGCCAGTGGGACAGCGGTATGTCCGGCGACCGCAGCCACAGGGCCCAACCGTCCGCGTTGAGCCACCAGACCGCGGCGGTGGTGATTGCAAATACACCGATGGTGATCAGCAAATAGCGATGCAAGGATCCATTTTGCAGTCCATCGGCCACCGCATGGGCGGTGGCCAGCATCCCTTTCAGGGTGAAATCATACCCGCGTTGGCCGGTCAGGGGGATGGCGTCAACGGCTGCTGCGACGACCAGGCGTGCTTTCCGGCGGGCCAAATAGACCAATCCGCCGAGCGTCAAGGTGACAATGCTCAGCAATAACGGGGTGTTGAAACCATGGAAGATGGCCAGCTGAACCTCATTTTCGACGACGGAAAAGGCACGGACCGCCGGCTCGATCAGGTAGTCCGACACCCACCACGGAATGAGGCCGAAGAGCAGGCAAAGCCCGCCCATTAGGCCGGGACCGAAAACCATGGGCAGGGGCGCCTCGACCACCTCTGCCAATGGGCCGGGGCGTTTGCCGGTGAAAGGGCCCAGCAGGATGATGCCGGCCACGGCGGTCATCAGCGAATTGGAGAGCAGGGTGATGGTGGTGGCGAAATGGGGAAAGATCTCTTCGGTCAGCGCACCCTGATACATGATTTCCTTGCCGATGAAGCCAAAGAACAAGGGAAAGCCGGCCATGGACATGGTGGCGGTGGCCACGGCCAAAGCGGTCAGCGGCATGGCGCGCCAGAGGCCGCCCAGCTGTTCGAGCAGACGGGTGCCGGCCTGGTGGTCGATGCTGCCCACGGCCAGAAACAGGGCCGCCTTGTACAGGGCGTGGACCAGCAGAAATGTAACTGCGGCAGTCAGTGAAGCGGTGTTGTTCCCGCCCAGAAACATGGTCAGGATGCCCAGCCCCATAATCGTCGTGTAGGCCAGCATACGCTTGAGATCTGAGGGACTCACGGCTTGAACGGCACCCCATATGGCCGTGAGGCCGCCGATGACGACCAGGCTGCCCATCCACACGGGCGTGCCGCCCAACAGGGGATGCAGGCGCATCAGGAGGTAGATGCCGGCTTTGACCATGGTTGCGGCATGCAAGAAGGCACTGATCGGCGTGGGGGCGCTCATGGCATTGGGCAGCCAGAAATGAAAGGGCACCTGGGCCGACTTGGTCATGGCCCCCAGCAGCATGGTCGCGAAAATGGCCCCGTACAACGGATGCTGCCGAATTTGCTGGTCATAGGCCATCCAGTCGCTGAGGGTCAGTGAGCCGCCGGCGGTTTTTAACAACAAGATTCCCACCAGCAGGGCCAGCCCGCCGCCGCCCGTTACCAACAGGGCCTGTTTGGCGTTGTCGCGGGTCGTGTCCGATTCGTGGTCGAAGCCGATCAGTAGATAGGAAAAGATGGTGGTGATTTCCCAGAAAACGAAGAGCAGCAGCAGGTTGTCCGCCGTAACGATGCCCAGCATGGCCAGCATGAAGGCGTTCAGGTAGACGAAGAAGCGGCCGGTGTGCGGATGTCCGGCCATGTAGCTGGCGGCGAAAAGGCTTACCAGAAAGCCGATTCCGGTGATGATCAGGGCAAACAGGAGACTGAGGCCGTCCAGGCGGAAACGCAGCCAGACGTCGAGGCTGGGCACCCAGGACCATTCCACGGCGTGTATTCCACCCCTTACTACCTGGGGCCACAGGGTGCACAACGCAGCAAACAACAGCAATGGCAGGGCCGTGGAGACGAGGCCGATGCGGCTAAAGCCGGCGGTGTGGGCTGAGTTCTCTGGCTGTTGCATGTATAGGCTATTGGGACAGAAAAAGCGGCCGATCGGCCGACTTGATGGTTTCCAGTACCGTGTCACCGAGCAATTTCTTGATCAAGGTTTTTTGAACACTGTTGCCCATCACCACCAGATCGGCGTCGACCTCCCGGGCAAATGGCATCAGATCATTGCGCGCCTGGCCATCCAGTGTATCGGTTTGCACCTCGAATCCGTGCGCCTGACAGAATTCCGCTGCGTCTTTGACCAGAAATGGCTCTGTATCACCGCTCTCATTGAAATGCACGATGTGCAGCTTGACGTCGGGCCAGGGTTTCAAGTGCAGGAAGTGGCGGATGGCCTTGGCCGATTCCATGGAACCGCTGTAGGCGATCAACGCTTTTCTAACCGGGCGGTAATTTTCGGCCACAGCCAGAATCGGGCGGACCCCCTGGGTGACCAGCTTGACGATAGCCTTGTCCGGATCGCTGGTAAACCCGTAGTCGAAGATGCTACGCAGACCGAAGATCGTCAGATCGCTGTATCGGGCTTCGGCGATCATGGCCGTAAACGGGTCCTTTTGCTCATACTCGATGCGCCTGCAGACCACCTTCTGGGCGCTGCAATGGCTTTTAAAGGCTTCAATGGCCGCCTCGATTCCTTCTTGCGTGACGCGCGCCTGCCGCTCGCGCATGCGCTGCGCATAGATGCCCGCGCCTGCCGGCACCGACCCCACCTTTCCCAATTTGCTGAGATCCACCACGGTCACACCCGTGGTTTGGGCGCCATGCATGTCAGCCAGTTCAGTGGCACACTGAGTGCTTACCTTCGTAAATGGGGTTCCGCCCAATCCAACCAGGATCCGTTTAATCATGGCTCCCTCCTCCAGGGACGGTACAGACGTTGTTGCGACCGCCATTGTACAGACAGGCGCGTGAGATATCGGTTCAAATGCACGGCACCGGATGGCCGGTGACCGCTTGGTGTGTGTCATACTCGGTACAGCGGTGGCACTGAACCGGTTGAGGGTGACAGCTAAGAACGTCAGAAAAGCAGGTTGGATAAAGGATCAAGCCTGCCATCAATAATGCTGAATTGTGGGTTTTTTTTTGATCGATGTCAAGAATTTAAGAGCGTCGCAGGCGCCTCCGTCACCGCCGTGGCCGCGTTTGGTTAGGTGCAGACAACAAGTGGGGCCCATCAGGACCGGGGCGCATCGTCCTGCTGTGGCTGGTCCACGGGCGATTCGCTGGAACCGCCAGGCCCCGGTGTTGACGGCAGCCGTTCAGGTGCGTCTATTGACGGTGTCGTGTTCTCGGTTTGCGGTGCTGTGGTGGTTCCAGGCGGCGGTGACGCCGGTGTCGGACGCGCCCGGCGGACCGATTTGCGGGCCAGCTCCGCCTCCAGCATCACTGCAGCTTCTTCCAGGCTGGGCGCCATGACGACGGCATCGTCCAAGGCCATAATCAAGCGTTTCAACTGAGGGATTTTCAAGTTGCCCTCCTCCTGGAGGTAGACCGGCTGAATGTACAGCAGCGAACCGGCCGTGGGTTCGATGATCATCTTGCCCAGCAGTACCTCGGACCCTTCCTGATCCCAGAGGGTAAACTGTTCGGAAATGACGATGTCCTGGTTGACCAGGGAGTGGACCTGGCCGGGACCATACACCTGCTGGTCCCGAGGAAACCGGTAAGCGAATATTTTGCCATAGTTGTCACCGTCGCTGCCGGCGATGATCAGTGCGCGAAGGTTGTCTCGGCCAAAGGGCGCCATGGGCATGAATAACAGGAAATCATCCTGGCCCGGCTCGATGAGATCCAGGGTCAGGTAGTAAGGGATGGCCGGAACCAGATCGCGGCCCTGGGGCACTTTCGAAAATTCCCAGATATCTTCCTGCCGATAGAATCGTTCCGGATCCCGCTGGTGGTATTTGGCATAAACGGCGACCTGGGTCAAAAATATATCCCGGGGGTAGCGAATGTGTTTCTGAAGGTTCGCGGGCATCTCCGCCAGTGGCCGGAAAACGCCTGGATACATGCGGCGATAAGCGTTGATGATGGGATCCGTGCCGTCGGAAACGTAATAGGTGACCTTTCCGTGATAGGCGTCCACTATGATTTTCACTGCATTCCTGATGTAGTTAAACCCCTGCTCGACCGCCGGGGCCAGCGGATAGTTGTCTGCGGTCGTATAGGCGTCCTGAATCCAGAACAGACCATCGGCCGTCGAAACGATGTAGGGATCCTTGTCGAGTTCCAGAAAAGGGGTGATGTGGGTAATCCGATCCAGGATGTTACGGCGGAAGAGCAGGCGGCTGCGATCGTTGGTCTTGGCGGTAAAAAAGATGTTGCGGTCCTTGAAATGCATGGATAACAGCAACTTGCGCCACAGCGAATTGACGGAGACCCCGCCTTTGCCGTCATAATGGACGATGGCTTCATCATCGCCGACCGGGGAGCCGATTTCTCCGGCGTCATTGGGCACGATAGCATAGGGTTTGTCCTCGAGCCCGTAGTAGATGGATGTGCGGTTGACGGGCAAGCCGAAGTCCGATCGGGGTGGGATATCCTTGATAAACCAGGTCATGAATTCGTCGCCGGCCTGGGCGGCCGGAATCATCACCACCCCCTGGCCGTGGGTGTACTGCAGGTGGAGGTTGATCCAATTCTGCGCGGATTCGGGCAATTTGGAAAACTGGATTTCCCTGGCGCCCAGGTAGACCTGGCGATAGTTGCCCTCGACAGTGTAGCGGTCCACGTCGATGGTCGGAAACGAATAATAGGTCCGAATGCCCTGGAGTTCCTCGTAGACACCGCCCAGCATCTCGCGGTCCCAGACGGGAATGTTCTGCAGGCGGCGCACCAGTGCCGGGTCGTCGGCATCGAAGGTGGGTGTCGATTGAGTCTTGAAGTCCAGGGTCTGGACGGCGCCGAGTCCATAGGCCGCCAGCGTCGATCGAATGTTGGCATCGATGTAGGGCCGTTCGCGGGCGATCTGGTTGGGCGCGACGATATACTTGCGCACCATGTCGTTGATGAAATCGGCGTTTTTCCCCATCACGCTAAACGCAAAGAGCAGGCCGAAAACCACCGGCAGCTTCCACCCCGCCTTGCGGTTGAAGCCAACCACCAGTGATATGCCGGTGGCTGCCAGGAATACCACGGACAGCCAAATCATCGGCAGAACGATGCGCATCTCGACGTAACCCGGTCCGAAAAAAACCGGCAGATTGACCGTTTCGTAAAGCAGATCGTATCGGTCGAGCAGGAATCCCCAGCAGAGGATGGCCACCGTCGCCAAGGCCAGCAGGCTGACGTGTGCGCGGGCCCGGCGCGGCAGCACCCGATCCTGAATGGCCAGCAGGCGACTTTCGTACCAGTAAAGGAATACCACGCCCACCAGCAAGATGATGAAGGCCACCAGCACCTCTTTCTGGATCAGGGAATATATGGGCAGGGAGAGCAGATAGAAACTGATATCCCTGCCCAGCAGCGGGTCGGCAGTCCCGCTGGCGCCGCCGAAAAGAAACAGCAGGGCTTCTTCCCAGTGGGCATACATCGGGGCGGCGATGGGCAGCGCCATCAGAAAGGAGAGCGGCAGGTACAAGCGCCGCAACCCGTTGTGCAGGGTCTTGACCAGGTTCTTTTCATTCTTGTCCGTGGATTCTTCGGCCACCCCGACAACGCGCGATGCCATCCAGAAATTGAGGTAAAAAATCCCGAAGAACAGCGCGGCAAAAAAGACAAAAACAAAGTATCGATAGACCAGTCGCATCAGGTAATAAAGGGACATGCCCTGGGATTGAAACCACCAGAAATCGACGACGAAATCGACGAAGACCAGCTTCAGCAAAACAATTGCCAGCAGCAGTCCGATCAGGGCAGCCGCAAAAAGAAGTCCCCTCTTTTTCCAGGATTTCATTGATTCCAATGCCTTTCCCCATAACGTCCTAATGGTTTACCCAAACCGTCCCAATACGGCATCAGGGTTTCTTGGGATGGTCAACGGTCAGATCGATGCGAAGCTTCTGCCGAACGATGTAGTAAGCCCCGGAAATCGTGATGATCAATGCGGCAATCCCGAGGATCACGGTGCTGTCGTATTCTTTAAGGTCCAATATGATCACTTTGCGGGCGATGGCAATAAGGGCCACCTCCAGAACGATCTCCGAGTGAACGACCTTGTCCTGCAGGTAGGCCTTGATGGTCTCCAGCAGTTCGATGCCGATGAGAATCAACAGAAAGAATCCGAAAAGATCCAGCAATTCGTCGATTTCAAGAAAGAACACCGGGGGGCTGATAATGTCTTTGACCAGGAGATAACCCAGCTCGATGGTGGAAATGAGGATGATGAGGGCCATCATGACAATCAACGCACGGATAATCGTATGTTCGAAGGGTCTCAGCCATCTCGTCATCATCGTTTCCTCATCCTGTAATTTAGAAACAACTAAGTATCCGATTTGAGCATGTCAAGGCATAAGTCTAAAGAACGGCCATGGTCGGCGACGCGTGACGGTACGACCTGCAGTGTATCGGTTGTGGCGTGGATCCATACATAGTTACGGTGCTGAAGCGTGGGAAATTATAACCCTCAGCGGTAGAGAGCCTGCAGCCGATCCTGGTATCGTCCCAGCACACTTAGCCGTTTCAGCTTCATGGTCTGGGTGAGGGTGCCGGCCTCCAGTGAGAAGTCCTCTTGGATCAGGACAAATTTTTTTGGGATTTCGTATCCCCCGAACTTGCCTTTCAGAAAAGCGGTGATCTCGCCGGCAATCATTTCCTGGACAGCGGTGTGGGCCACCAATTGGGCAGGAATTTCAGGCAGCCGGTTTTCCTTGGCATACTTGCCCAGCACCGCGAAATCGGGAACAATCATGCATACGTTGTAGGGCCGCCCATCGCCGTAGACCATGGCATTTTCCACCCAGGGGAGCAGCTTGATCTCCTCTTCGATGGCGGCCGGAAACACGTATTTGCCGTTTTCCAGCTTGTACTGCTCCTTGATGCGACCGGTGATGAACAAAAAGCCGTCCTTGTCCAACCGGCCGCGGTCGCCGGTGCGAAAGCCCCCGTCAACGGTCATCACCTCCCGGGTGGCATCCGGTTTGTTGTTGTAGCCCTGCATCACGTTGGGACCATGGACGATAATCTCGCCGTCATCGGCGCCTTCGTCCAGGAAAAGGCGGTCAATTTCCACGGTCACCTGGTCGATGGGGCGGCCCACGCTGCCCGGGCGGTGGGCCGCCGGACAGTTCATGGTCACGGCGGGTGTGGTTTCAGTCAAACCGTAGCAGTCGTAGACCGGAATGCCCATGTCGCTGAAGAAATGGCCGATCTTCACATTCATGGTGGCGCTGCCGGTAATGGCGGTGGTCAGCCGGCCGCCGAAGCGCTCCCGGATCTTTCTAAAGACGATCCTGTCGGCCAACGTGTACTTCAGGTCGACGAGGAGGCTGGATTGCCCTTTTTCCGCCAACTCCCGACGCTTCCGGGCGCTTTCGACGCCCATGGAGAACAGGGCCTTGGCCAATCCGCCGGCCTCGTTCATCTTGGCCCACAGGCCATCGTAGATCTTGTTGAAGACCCGGGGAACCGCCACCAGGAGTGTCGGCCGCACCTTGCCCATGTCTTCGGCAAGGGTGGCCACGTCTCCCATGAAGCCCATGGACCCGCCGAATTGAATCAGATTGTAAAGCTCGGCCGTCTGGCCGAAGGAGTGGGCCCAAGGCAGGATGCACAGGCTGCGGCTGTCTGGGCCCAGGTCCGGGAAAAGGGCGCCTCCGGCTTGGAAATTGGTGGTGAAGTTGCCGTGGGAGAGCAGCACGCCCTTGGGATCCCCCGTGGTGCCGGAGGTGTAGATCAGCACAGCGATATCCCCGGGGTCGGGGTGGATGGCGGGAACCGGGTGGGCCTGGCCCACCTGTTCCAGCGCCTGCATGGTGTCCTCGCCCTGACCATCGATGAGCAGCACGTTTTCCAGTCCCGGCGTTGCGACCGCCAAACCGTTTACCTGGTTTAGGATGTCAGGCGTGGCGACGAAAAGCAGCCGAACATTGCCGTCATTGATGATGTATTGCCAAATTTTGGGCAGCTCCTTCTCATACATGGGAATAAAGCGCGCGCCCAAACCGTAGGTGGCAAACGCGCAGACCGCCCATTCGGTGCGGTTGTTGGCGATGATGCCGACGGCATCGCCGCTTTTGATGCCCATGCGGGCCAGGCCGCCCCGAAGATGGTCAACCCGCCGGCCCACCTGTGCGTAAGTCACCCACTCGTAGTCACCGGCAGCATTTTTGTTTCCAAACAGGGGGTTGTCGGCAAATTTGGCGACGCTACCTTCGATCAGGGAAACCAGATTGTCCGGGGGATCGTATCGATAGGCCATGGCGCGGGTTTCCTTTCCAATGATTAGGCTACTGCCAACCGATCACTTCATATCCCATTTCACCAAGGCACCGGTTCACGTAATTTTGAAAGACCCCCTCCGGCTCGTCGGCATCGAGTGCACCGCTCACCGCACCGGCCGTGGCACCCCCGGCGGCTCCGGCACCGGCGGCCCGGCCCACGTTGCCGCCCAGAATCGCTGCAACCACGGCACTGATGGTTGCACCAAGGGTTGCTCCTTTGACTGCTTTGCCGCCCACGGTTTTGCCGGTATCGTTTTTCACTCCGTATGCCTTGGCATCGGCCATGCATTGATCCGCATCTGCCCGGGTCTGGTTTTTTCCCACGGTCTGGAGATGATCGTTGGGATAAAACACCGGTCGTTTGGCGCTGCAAGCCGATAAAATCAGCAGGCTGCAGAGAAGCAGACCCCATCGACCTGTTTTGGAGACAGGCATATTTTTTTCTCCTCTTAAAAAATGAGAAAAGCCAGCCATAAAATGGCTGTGGGCAGAGCGGCGGCCAGCAAGATGTTCATGGGAGACACTTCCTCATCGAAAAAGGATTTGAGGATGCTCAGCCCGGCAGGGTTGGGCGCATTGGCGATGATGGTCAACCCGCCGCCAGCCACGGCCCCGGCTACCACCGAGTATTTCATCCCATCGGAAAAATTGGGTACCAGGGTGCTCAAGAAGGTGATGGCTGCATTGTCGTTGACAGCTGTGAGGATGGTGGCCCCCAGCATCAGGGGAATCTCGGTCAGGTTGCCCAGCACCGGCTCGATCCACCAGCCCTGGAGCCCGCCGTGGATCACCAGGCCACCCAGGAAAAAGCCCACCAGCAATGCCGGTTTCAGGTTGAGCTGGTTTTGATAGGGTGAGGTGACCTGGGCAAACCCCAGGAAAAAGAGCAGCCCCGGGATAAAAAACGGTGGGTAGTGGGCATTGATAATGGTCCACCCCATAAAGGCGATGTGCACCAGCGTCACCCACAGCGGAACCGGATCGTCTCGTCGATCCCAATCCGGGTCCATGAACGGTGGGCGATCCGCCGGCGATAGGAGTCCGGGCAGGGCTCGGCGCATACGCCTGAGCTGGATCTCCTGATTGCGTTCTTCAAACGCCCGGCGGGCCAGATCCGGATCGATGCCTTTGCCTTCCAGATCGGCCAGGGCCCTGACCTCGAGCCTTTGGGTGAGTTCTCGGCCGACATCCTTGAGCTGATCGGAAAAAGTGTCCACAAAATGGAAACGATCCTCGATCCGTTCGATGCAATCGTCCAGCATCTCTTCCACATTGGCGCGCTTGAGATAGCGCTGCTGGATCTCATCCTTGAGGCTGTTGATGGCAAAAGATTCCTGCAGGGCCTTCAACTCACCGCGAAAGATGAGAAAATAGCTCAGGTTGGCCACAAGCATGCCCAATACCGCTTTCCACCCGAAATGGGTCAGCATGAACATCGTATCCCAGTTCCAGGGAGTCGCCACCATCAGTACCGGTGGCGCTGCATAGCTGGTCAGGGTGCCGCCCACTGAAATGTTGACGAACAGTAGACCCAATGTGGCATACTTGAACCGACTGGATGGCGCCAGCGCATAAAATTTATCCGCCAGCAGCAAAGCGGCAATGGTCATGGCGGCCGGTTCGGTGATAAAGGAGCCCAGAATGGGGCCGATGGTCAAAATCGCCCACCACCATGCGGTAAGCGTGCCACCCAGCAGGCTGGCTATTTTTTTCATGAACCGCTCCGCGATCTGCAGAATTGGGCGTGTAGCGGCAAGGGTCATGATCACGACAACAAACATCGGTTCGGTGAAATTCACCTTATACAAAATGTAGCTTTTGGCTGTGGGCCAATCGAAAAACAAAACGGTGACGCCTACCAGGGCGGCGGCCCAGATGCCAAACACCGCCTCCACCTCACCGAGAAAATGGAACACTTCTGCTCCGTGATGCACTGAATCTCGTGGGACCAGTTTCTTCTTGATCTTCTCTTCATGATCATGGGTCCATCGGTGGGCAATGATCATGAAGCGGCCGGTGAGAAAAGTGTGGATGATGGCGAACAGAAAGATGAGGGACGCCACCAGATTGAACGGCTCCTGCCGGATGCGGTTTCCCAGGATATCGATGATGCTGCCCAGATCCTTGTCGCCATAGCTTTCCAGGCTGGGCGGAAAGACCGGCGCATCGGCCGGCGACCCGCCGGCTGCCACGACGATTCCTGAAATGGAAAGAACCAATATTGATAAGAAAACAACCCGCATGGGCATTTTATTCATCGTAAATTTCCTGAGCAAAAAAACCGTGGTTACATGAAAGATTGTATATTTTTCAAACGGTTGGCCATATCCTGCAGCCGGCCCGACATCACCCGGATAAAACTTTTGCCGTCCGGGGTGTGTTCTCCGTCGAAGCTAATCGCAATGCCCGCAAATTTGAAGTCCACGGGGATCCCCTTCACATCGATGGGCGCGTCCTGGAGCACTTTCATCACCCGGTTCAGCGCTTTCTTGGAATCTTCACGGGTGATCAGCGGCAGCACGGCCACGATGGTGTTTTTGCCCAGCTGGCCGACGATGTCTACTTCGCGAAACGTTTCGGCCAACAGGGCCAGCACGGCTTCTATGAGAATTTCGTTGTTGATGGCGCCGGCCGGCACCTTGGCCCGGGGTTTGATCTTCACCATGGAGAACGCCAGGGCGGAAAATGAGTAGTCATAGCGGTTGGCCCGAGCGATCTCTTTTTCCAGGATGAAGGCCATGGCGCTGGCTTTGATTATACCGGTGGGCATGACCCGGTTGGCCTCCCTGTCCTTGATTGCCTGTTTCTGATGGGCGATCTCATCCTGGATCTTTTTATAGTCGTTCTCATCGATTTCACCGGCTTCGACCTTGGTGCGGACGATCTTGAGGATTTCGCCCAGTTCGTCATGCTCGCTGACACTCTGTTCAAGCGTCTGGAGCACGCTGAGAACCTTGTGAGGCGTTGCGGTTCCGCCGCCTTCACCCGGTTGGGCCTTGGCTTTGATCCATTCCGCGCGCATCTGGTCCAGGACCGTTTCCATCCGGGCGTTGAGGCGGTCTTCCAGCTTGGCGATGACATCGCCCCCCACATCCATCTTTCCCAGTTGGCTGACAATGGTGGACTCGATGCTTCCCACCACTTTTTTCAGATGCTCTGGATCGTCCTTCTCCTGGGTCTGGTCCATGGCCATCTGGCCGCCCATCTGCTCCACGTACCCGGCCAGAATGTCGGCCAGTGCATCCTCGTCACCGCTGCCTTTGCGGATCTCGGCGGCCAGGTAAATCAACTGGGCCGCCTGCTCCGGATTGTTTTTGAACTCCGCGATCAACTGATCACCATCCACGCCAATCTCTTCACCGCTCTCCTGGAGGATATTGGCCAGGCCCTCGCTCTGCAGCTCCTTGCCCAAGGCTTGTATCAGCTCCAGGTACTGGGTGTGGGACATGCCCTCCTCCAACAGGGCCGTTTTTATTTTGGGCAGCAGGCGCTTGAGTTCGGCAGCTTCGGGCACGAGGCGTCTGAGGATGTGGGCCATGCGGGCCGGGGTAATCTTACCTTGTTGGTATTCGTCTTTGACTAACTGGATAAGCACCCGATCGGTGAGCTCATTGGCATTCTCCAGAATGGCCGCCTCGTTTTCATAGGCGACACCCAGGGCCTTTTGGGCTTCGATGCCTTCCAGCAGCTGTTTTTTCATATCGAAGACGGCACCGGCCAGATCGGCAATGGCCACGTCGCCTTTGCCCTCCAGGTGCTTGTCCACTTCCATGCGCATGACTTCCAGCTGCTGAAACAGCAGGTTGCCGTGGCCGCCGGTGCCCGTTCCGCCGGTGCCCGTTCCGCCGGTTCCCGTTCCGCCGGTTCCCGTTCCACCGTTGCCTGCTCCGCCGGTGCCGTCACCGGTCCCACCTTCACCCGACCCGCCGCCACCATCTCCAGTCCCTGGTCCTTCACCTGAGCCGCCACCCGACCCCGCGCCGCTGCCCGTTGCTGAAACACTCTCCAGGTCCGCCTGGATCATGTTCTTGGACACGGCGCCTGGATTGGCCATGAGGGATTCGATGTTCAGGGTTTTGGCGAACTCCTCGGTGAGCACACTCTCCAGCAGCGTGTCCATGAACATCTTGCGGGTCTTGGCCTCGTCTTCGGCGGCCAGCATCTGGGGCGTCAGATCTTTCAGTGCATCACGGGAAATTACCTCATCATCGTCGGTCACTTTTTTATACCGCACGTGGTTGACCTTGATGCTGGATACCCCCCGGGCAAAGATAGCCTTTTTGAATCCCTCGGCCCCGCTATATTTGGTGATTTCGCCGAACACCTCCAGAAAAACCTTGATCTCACGTTTCTCGAGACCGGGTTCAATGGAGATGGACTGAAGGCCGTTATTTTTAAATAGCATCACCAGGCGTCCCACATTGAGACGGGCATCCAGTGGCTCTTCATCCACGAAAAATTCATCTCGATTGAGAATAAACACCAAGGGCGAGATGATTTTCAACAGGTCGACGGCGCCATCGTAGAACATGTCGATGGACTGTTCCACAAACGGGTGGTTGGGCTGATACATCATTGAGCGATTGAACAGCAGGGAAATGGTTCGTCCGAATTGGGAAAGCTGGTTTTTGGTGGCGGCGTCTAGTGGCATGGCGTCCTCATCTGGCTGAAGATGATGTCATCAATTTTTTCGAAAAGCGTTCCAGTTCCGATGCAAACTCATGACAGGAGGAGTAGCGCTGATCCCGGTCAAAGGCCAAGGCCTTGAACAGGATTTCATCCAAGGCTCGGTTGGCCATGGGGTGTACCTCGGATGGTCGCTGTCGGAAGAGCCGGTTTTTCAACGCGAGCTTCATCTTGAGCAGATCCATGGCCGTTTGGTAAGGTGGGTAGGGAAGCTTGGACATGAGCATTTCGAGCATCATCACCCCGGCGCTGTACATGTCGGCACGACCGTCGACGGTGCCCGACAGAATCTGTTCCGGTGCGATATATATCGGTGTGCCCAACAGCAGCCGGTCGCTTTTGCTCGTGGTTCGGGAAACCCGGGCCACACCGAAATCCGTGATCAGCGGCCGTTTGGAATGCGTTTCTATCATGACGTTGTCCGGTTTGATATCCCGGTGCACGATGTCGTTGTCATGGGCATACGCCAGGGCATCGAGAATTTTCAGCATCAGGGAAAGAATGGTCGGCAGCGGCATAAACCGTTTGGAAGGTACGATATTTTTCCGGGTTCGACGGATAAAGTAGGACAATTCGTTGCCCTTGACCAGCTGCATGGTAAAAAAGAGGAATTCCTCCGTTTCGCCCACTTCGTAGACGGGAATGATGTGCGGATGCATCAGGATGGCTGCCGATTCGGCCTCCTGCTGAAAAAAAGCGGCGGTTTTTTCGGTCATCAGGGATTTGGGAAGGACTTTGACGGCAATCTGCCGTTTGAGCGTTTTCTGGAAAGCCACGAAAACGGCGGACATGGCGCCGTGCCCGATCTTCTTGAGCAGCACGGAGGTGCCCACCTGCTGGCCGACCAGATGATCCAGATTTAGTTTTCCGATGGTTGACATATTTCAGCCCTACCTACATCCCGATGCCTTCAATGACCGTCCCGCAGCCGCTGCACCGTCCCTTTTTAACCCGGTTGTCCATGATATGAAACCCCCGCCGGGCAACAACGGTTTCCCTGCAACCGGGACAGATGGTGTCTTCGCCGCCCTGTCCGGGAATGTTGCCCGTATAGACATATTTCAGCCCTGCCGTCATTCCGATTTCTCTGGCCTGTATGAGTGTCTCCACCGGCGTCGAGCCGCGATCCGTCAGTTGGTAAGTGGGGTGAAACCGACTCACGTGCCAGGGGGTTTCGACGCCCAGGTCCGTGGCGATAAAGGTTGCCAGCCGGGACAGCTCCCCGGGATCGTCGTTGAGCCCTGGAATGACCAGGGTGGTGACCTCCACCCAGATCTCCAGGCTTTTCATTCGTCGCAGGGTTTGCTTCACCGGGTTCAGACGGGCACCGCACTGCCGTTTGTAAAATTCGTCGCTATAGGCTTTCAAATCTACGTTGGCGGCATCCAGCCAGGGACTGATACGCTGCAGCGCCTCGGCGCTCATGTATCCATTGGTTACGAATACGTTTTTGATCCCCTGGCGGTGGGCCAATTGGGCCGTGTCGCAGGCAAACTCGAAAAAAACCGTCGGTTCGGTATAGGTGTAGGCGATGCTGGCGCATTTCTTGCGCTGGGCAGACGCCACCACCTGCTGCGGTGTCGCTACATCTCCCGTCACCATGCCGCCGTGGTCGGCCGGCATCTGGGCGATGTCGGCATTCTGGCAGAACCGGCATTTGAAATTGCAGCCCACCGTGGCGATGGAAAAGGACCGACTGCCGGGCATCAGGTGGAAAAGCGGTTTTTTCTCGATGGGGTCGTCACCGGCAGCGATCAGGCGCCCGTATACCCGTGTCTCCAGAACGCCATCCCGGTTTTCCCGCACGCCGCAGAGTCCCCGTTTACCGCTGCCGATCCTGCACACGTGGCTGCACAGGCGGCATCGGACCCCCTGGTCTTGCATGGTTTCGTAGAGCCAGGCTTCCACGCGGGTGGGCTCCTTTCCTTTCGGGGCGGCTTCTCCGGCCATGGGTATGCGTTTGCCCGAAAACAGAATTTTTTAATTTAAACAGTTATTTGAATATTTTGTCAAATGATTCTCACCAAATTCGGTCAATTATTAAACCGAAGCGGTGAGCCCATTTCCCACCGGTTTATTGCGGGGAATCGTCAAAGCCATTGGATGGGGCCATGCCGGAACAGCCGGCTGTTCCGGCTGCTATTCGGCCGACTTTTTCGGGTTGGTATCGGATGGCCAGGGGACGCGTACGGAATCGGGGCACCAGGGTGACGACCATGCCGGCGAAGGTCCCGAAAGGGAAACGCTGGACCAGACCTGAGCCTTCGATCTGCTTCATCCAGGCTCCCCAGGGACCGGGAAACTGGCAGACGGTGCGCCAGCACACAGGGACCGACCCCATCAGTTCCCGGACCATGCTTTTGATTTCCCAGACGCTGAAAAAGTTGGCCCGGTTGTAAATGGTCGGGGTGAATATCCCTTGCACCCGCCGGCCGATGCCGGTGAGGGCATAGCGGTTCAAGAATCCGATAAACACCCGGTCCTTGGCCACCCGAAAGGCTTCTGCCAGGGCTTTTTTCGGGTTGTCCACAAATTCCAGGCAGGTAAACAGGCAGGCATGATTGAAAGAATTGTCGTCAAAGGGAAGATCCTCGGCGAACCCACGGTAAAGAGAGACGCGATGACCCACTGTTGTGGACAAGATGTCCAGCATGTAGGGGGAGGGGTCGATGCCTGTCACGTCGAGGCCTTTTTCCAAGAGCGGCACGATCGATGCCCCGGTGCCGCAACCAATGTCCAGCACCGACTCCCCGGCAACCGGATCCAGCATTCCCAGCATGAGGCGGCTCTCCAGGTCTGCGGCCAAGCGGTTCTTGCGCTTTTGCATCCACTGGTGGTAGCGTTTGGCATCGTGAAAGTCGAAAATATAACCCATGAGAATAAGTGTATTTAATTAAAGCGGGTGAATCAAGCGTATCATCTATAATATATCTCTTGATCATCGGGTTGCAAGTTGATTGTATGAAACCTTTCTTCACCCATTGACGAGGAAACCGCCATGAGCGACTCATTTCAGGTGCATCCCATCGGATGGATTCGTAAAACAGAGAATGCCGTTCGCATCGACATCGACCCCGCTTTCCAGGACGGTCTTTTAGGCCTGGAGGGTTTTTCGCACATCATCGTCTGTTACTGGTTTCACGAAAACGACAATCCCGATGATCGCCGCCGGCTCCAGGTGCACCCGCGAAAAAACCCCTCAAACCCGCTCACCGGTGTCTTTGCCACCCATGCCCCGGTCCGCCCCAATCTGCTCGGCATATCGACTTGCCGGGTGATATCCGTCACCGGGACCACGATCCATATCGATGCGATCGACGCCCGCAGCGACACGCCGGTGATCGACATCAAATGCTACATTCCCGACAAGCTGGACCCGTCGGAGATCCGGTTGCCGGACTGGATTTCAGCGCCGGGGTAATCAAAGAATCGGCAGAATATGAACCTCTGATCAACCTTTGGACAAACGCGCCGGCTACTTTTCTCATGCAACCGCCAATCAACCATCAAACCGGCACCATCACCGAACGGCTTCGCGGAATAGTGGATCGTGTCACCTACCACAATGCCGATAATGGTTGGTCGGTCCTTCGCGTCCTACCGTTCGACAATCCCCACCAGCCGCAAACCGTGATTGTTCACCAGACCCGGGTATTTGCCGGTGCGACCATGGAATTTACCGGTGCCTGGACAGTCAAACCCAAATATGGCCGGCAATTCAACGCCACCTGTGCCGTAGAGCTCAAACCGGCTACCAGCGCCGCACTGGAGAAGTACCTCGGATCGGGGCTCATCAAGGGTGTCGGACCCAAGACGGCCAAGAAAATTGTCAGGCACTTTGACAAGGAAACGCTGGACGTTTTCGAAGGGGATATCGACAGGCTCACCGAGGTTCCGGGGATTGCAGAAAAAAAACTGGAGACCATCAGCGCAGCCTGGATCGAGCACCGTGCCGTTCGTGAGGTCATGATGTTTCTGCAATCCCATGGGATCAGCACGCTCTATGCTGTTCGAATTTACAAGGCATACGGGGACCAGGCCATCGCCACCGTCACACAAGACCCGTATCGGCTGGCCAGGGATCTATACGGGATCGGGTTTTTTTCAGCGGACAGGGTTGCCCTGAGCATCGGTCTGAAAACCGATAGCCGGCAGAGAATCATGGCGGGGATCAGCCACGTGTTGGCCGCCAGCAGGGACTTTGGTCACTGCTACCTCACCGAAGCACAGATCTTGGAGCAGGCCAACGACCTGCTGGCGTTGGACGTGGGCCACCGCCTGCCAGCATTACTGGATGAGATGAAGGCCGGTGGCATGCTGATGATGCGCGGACGCGAGACGCCCGACGGGGGCACCGAGCATTGTTATTATTCAAAGACATTGTATTTCGACGAATCCTATGTGGCCCGAAAAATCGCCCGCATGGACGGGTCGGTTCCCATCGATATGGCTCGGGTGCAACGCTGGATCGGCAACTACTGCCGCACCAGCCGCATCCGCTTGAGTGACGAGCAGGCGGCGGCTGTCCGGGGTATCGTGGGCAGGCAATTCTCTGTGCTGACCGGCGGCCCCGGGGTGGGCAAGACCACAACGACCCTTGTCCTGGTGAAGCTGCTCGAAGCCCTTAACGCGCGGGTGCTGCTGGCCGCTCCCACCGGCCGGGCGGCACAGCGGATGACCGATGTCATCGGCCAGGAATCGAAGACCATCCACCGGCTGCTGGAATGGCAGCTGGGCCGGTTCAAGAAAAACGAAGAGAACCCCCTCGATGCGGATTTTCTGATCGTGGATGAATGCTCCATGCTGGACATCAGCCTGACGGCATCCCTGCTCAAGGCGGTTCCGGAAAGGGGACAGGTCCTTTTTATCGGTGATGCCGACCAACTGCCTTCGGTGGGCGCCGGCAATGTCCTGCGGGATGTCATCGCTTCGGGCAGAGTCTCTTCTTTTCGATTGACCCGGATTTTCAGGCAGGCGGAACAGTCCCTGATCATCAATTACGCCCATGAGATCAATCGCGGCGACATGCCATACATCGATTCGCCGTTTAAAAGACCGGAGATATGGACAAACGGTGCCGATTGCTTTTTCATGGATTCTGATGAAGCCACCGGGGAGCAGCTGCGTTTTGTCTCCAAGGTGAAACGGTATTATGATGCGCGTTTGTCCGCCAAGGCTTCAGGAGCAGAAGAGAATCTTTATGAGTTTCGAATCAGCGAGCCGGTTGTCCCCTACGAGAAAGAACTGACCATCCCCAGGAAATTCGAACACATCAATCTGGATCAGGTGGCTCAGGCCGGCAATCGCGTCGAAGAACTGGTTTCCGTCCTGAAAAAAATCCACCCCTGGTCTTCACTTCACTATGGGCTGTCAGCGTCTGACGTCGTCAAAAAATTATACCTGGAATGGATCCCCAAGTATCGCGGCCGAAATTGTGAAATCCAGGTGCTCTCCCCCATGACACGCGGCAGTCTCGGCACCATGAGCCTGAATGCGATGATTCAGGAATCGGCCAATCCCCCGACAGCCGGCAAACACCAGCTGAACGTGGGGGAACGGTTTTTCAGAACCGGAGACCGGGTCATCCATCGCAGAAACAACTATGACCTGGGCGTCTACAACGGTGACATCGGCCAAATCGTTCGGATCGACAACCGGGCACTGACCTGCACGGTCTCCTTTTTCCCGGACAACCGGATGGTGGATTATCAACGGGACGACATCGTTGAACTGGACCTGGCCTACGCCATTACGATCCACAAATCCCAGGGCAGCGAATTTGAAGTGGTCATCATTCCGGTGCTCACCCAGCATTTCAAGATGCTCTTCAGAAACCTCCTGTACACCGGCCTGACACGTGCCCGACGGCTGGCGGTGTTAGTGGGCACCCGCAAAGCCATGGCCATGGCGGTTAGAAACCAGGACACCAGCCAGCGGCAGACGATGTTGCAGGCCTTAATAAGGCAGTGTTAAGGGTATATTAAGTGTTAAGTTGAGGATGTTGGTCGGTCATACAAAAATCTGGCATTCTGCGAGCCCCAAAAACCGTTAACCTTCAGACTGACAACCTTCCCACCGTTTGACATTGCCGGGTCATTTTTCTATAAGCGGCCTGGATCAGAAGCAGTTCGACCATTGACGGATCAAAAGCGATTTTTTCCGCCTATCATTCCACGAATAATTGAGGAGGTCCGATGACCCTTTCTCCCTTAACTGCCGTTTCCCCAGTGGACGGCCGCTACCGGAGGGCTACCGCCCCCCTGTCCGACTATTTCAGCGAAGGTGCCTTGATCCGCTACCGGGTCCGGGTGGAAATCGAATACTTCATCGCCCTTTGCCGGCTGCCCCTACCCCAACTGGCGGATATCGAACCGGATGTGATCGGCCGTCTGCGAGAATCCTGTCGAGCGTTCACTATGGAAGACGCGGCCGCGATCAAGGAGATCGAAAAGACCACCAATCATGATGTCAAGGCGGTGGAGTATTTCGTCAAAGCCACCTTCGACCGGCTGGGCCTGTCCGCCTACAAAGAATTTATCCACTTCGGCCTGACTTCTCAGGACATCAACAATACGGCCGTACCCCTCTCCCTGAAAGAGGCCTGGCAGGCCGTGATGCTGCCGGCGTTGGAAGCGACCGTGGCCGACCTGACGACAAAGGCCCGAAAATGGAAGCCGGTGCCCATGCTGGCCCGGACCCACGGCCAGCCCGCTTCACCCACCCGGCTGGGGAAGGAGATATACGTGTTCGTGGATCGGCTGACCCAGCAGATGAAGCTGCTGGAAGCCGTGCCTTTCGCCGCCAAGTTCGGTGGCGCCACGGGGAATTTCAATGCCCACCATGCGGCCTATCCGCACGTCGACTGGATCGCCTTCGCCAACCGGCTGGTCAACGAAGGGCTGGGACTGCACCGCTCCCGGGTAACCACCCAGATCGAACACTATGACCACATGGCCGCTTTTTTCGACGGCGTGAAGCGGATCAACACCATATTGCTGGACCTTTGCCGGGACTTGTGGACCTACATCTCCATGGACTATTTCAAACAGACCATCAAACAGGGTGAGATCGGCTCCTCGGCCATGCCCCACAAGGTCAATCCCATCGATTTCGAGAATGCCGAAGGCAACTTGGGGCTGGCCAACGCCCTGCTGGAACACCTCTCGGCCAAGCTTCCCATCTCCCGACTTCAAAGGGATCTGACCGATTCCACGGTGACCCGCAATATCGGGGTGCCGCTGGGCCACACCCTCATCGCCCTCAAATCACTCAAGCGGGGACTGGACAAGTTGATCCTCAACGAGGACGCGCTGAAAAAAGACCTCGACAACAACTGGGCCGTGGTGGCCGAAGGCATTCAAACCGTGTTGAGGCGGGAAGGCTACCCCAAACCTTACGAGGCCCTGCTGGCGCTCACCCGCACCCACGCGGCGATCGATCAGGCCGCCATTGTCGCCTTTATCGATACCCTGGATGTGGCCGAGGGTGTCAAGAAGGAACTGCTGGCGATCACGCCGCAGAGCTATACCGGCATTCACGACTTCTGACGATGCCCAAACTCTACCTGAAAGAATATGCGCGGGCCCTTGCCGGCAGGGAGGTCTTTATTGCCTGTCGAGAGGGCATTCTGCGCGATCACTTCCAGGAGATCATCACCGACATCAAATTCCTGGCTCGCCACGGCGCCCTGACCACCTTGCTGCACAACATGCCCAATCGCTGCGCCAACCAGAAGCTGATTACCCGGTTGGCGAAGCGGTTGCCGGCTACCGCTATTGTCCGGGTTCCCCCGGAGATCGATTTCTACAATGCGGTGCTCAACCAGCAAGAATCCATGTTCAAGGTCATTTTTCTGGAGCGCCGGTATCTGATTGACCACCAGGGGAACAAAATCAACGCCATCACCACCGGCCGGGTCCTTGAATCGCTGGCGGATTTCGGCGACCTGATCGCCAACGTCAACTTCAAAGGCGCCATGGCGTGCATCTGCCGCAAGATCGAAGCGGGACAGTGTGACCGTGTGCACATCCTGGCGGCGGGTAAAAACACCATCAAGCACGAGCTCTTCACCGTGGAAGGGGCGGGCACGCTGATCGCCAACAACTTCCAGGAATCGTTCCGCCAGGTGCAAACCGACGAAGAGGTGGCGATCGTTCACCGTATTCTTGAGATGTACAAGCGTTCGGGGTTTTTGAAACCGCGTACCAAAGCCTACCTGAAAAAAAACCGGCACCGGTTTTACGTCACCGCCATCGACGGCATCGTCGTGGGTTGTGTAGAGCAGAAAGGCATCGATGCGCAGACCGTGGAAATGGGGGCTCTGGCTATATCCACTCGTTTTCGCAACCAGCGGGTGGGTGTGCATACGGTAAAATCTTTCATGGCGCTGATGAAGACACAGGGTTATACGCGCTTTATCTCCCTGACCAACAACCCCCGCCTGGAAGCGTTGTACCGTCAGTTGGGGTTCGTCCAGGAGAGCCGCCCGGAATACCGGCGCAGGCAGGAACAGAGCCCGGATGTGAAGATGTTCTGTAAAATTGATGAACCGGTTAAAAATTGAACCCTCCCCACGGCAAGCCGCAGGGAGGGTTCACCGTAAGGATAAAAATCGATTTCCAATTCGCTCGCTAACCCCGCCGCAAGCGGCGAGGAATGCGCTCGCTATCGCGGTTCACCTGACCCGATTTTCGAGAGGTAAGGGTCTGTGTCGGGTCCGTAATTTCATCCAGCGCGTTTTCGACCCCCGCCAGGATTTCCGAGCGAAGTTCGGGGATATCCGCCAGTTGACGCATGATGTCGATCATGGCGTCCCAATCGTAGGCAAGGGAATCAGGATCCGCGGGTTGATGGGTGTTGACTTTTTCGTGAAGGCTTCCTTCCAGGTACAGCAGGCGGTAGTAGCCTTTTTCGGCTCTGAGTCCCGCTTTTCCCGGTGGACGATTTTTCGGTGATCGCGCATCGATGGCGGCTTTAAACGTGGCGGCGATCATTCTAAAAAGGCGCGTTTGTTGTTCGGGGGTCAATGCGTCCTGCCGCAGCGCTTCTAAAGTATGGTGATCGTTCAATGTTATCCTCAACCGGTCTGGATGATTGGCGTCCGAATACGCCCACCTATACGGGTGACCATTTACGTGCCATGTCTAACATGGTGTCTGCTCATTTAAACGTCAACTGTATTGCCCTGAACCCGGATAAACGATATATAGGCGTCAACATAAAGGAGAACACCATTGCCAAAAGCCAGCAACCTTCAGAAAGGTCACATCATCAATGTTGACAACCACCCTTACCAGATCAAACAGATTGACGTCCACACACCATCGGCACGGGGGGCCAACACCCTTTACAAGGTCCGATACGCTTCGCTGATCACGGGGCAGAAACTGGACCAGACCTACAAGGGCAATGATATCCTGGAAGAGATGGTGGTGGACAAACGCCGGGTGAGCTTTCTCTACCGGGACCAGAACCTGTACACCTTCATGGACAGTGAAAACTACGAGCAGCACACCCTGTCCGAGGAAACCCTCGAAGGGCAGACCCAATGGCTCATCGACGGCCTGGAAGGCATCACGGTGCTGCTCAGGGACGGTCACCCCCTGTGCATCGAACTGCCCCAGACCGTCGATCTGGAAATCGTGGATACCGCTCCGGTGATGAAGGGTGCTACGGCTACCAACCGCAACAAGCCCGCCACGCTGTCCAACGGGGTAGCCGTGCTGGTGCCCGAATACATGACCGCCGGAGAGGTTGTGCGGGTGAACACGGAGACCGGCCAATACATGACACGGGTAAAAAGTTGAAAAGGGAGCAACCTATGCCCGACTGCCGACTCACCCACGCGGTAACCGATCGTGATGGCGCCCTTTTGCTGGACGCAGGAACCCGCCTTACCCGCCAGGTCATGCAAGCATTCGTCGGCGGGCAGGCAGGTGACATGGCAACCTGCCGTTTGCTGGACTACCGGCAGGTCAGGTCCGACCTGCTGGGCTTTTTCGCCGCCTCCCCCTACGACCTGATTTTCCAGGAGACCCATCGACAGGAAGCGCTGCTCGAGATCGCCGGGGATGTCGTCCTGCCTGAACCGCTGCTGGCCTGCCTTTATCACTTTCGCGAGTGGGATTTTTATACGTACCGCCACACCCTGCTCGTCTTCGCCCTCTCCATTCTCATTGCGCGCGAACTGATAGACGACCGGGACGCCCTGCTCCAGGAGGTCATGGCCGGCCCCACCCACGATATCGGCAAACTGTGCGTACCACTGGAGATTCTGACCAAGGAGACGCGGCTCACCAAGGCCCAGCATGCACACCTCCGGCACCACGCACTGGCCGGCTACGTGTTGCTGAGCCGCTACTTCCGGGATCCCGGGATCCTTGCCGCCGAGGTGGCCAGGGACCACCATGAACGCAGGGACGGCAGCGGATACCCGCTGGGGATTTCGATCGACAACCTGATGATCGACATCATTATGGTCAGCGATGTGTATGACGCCCTGATCTCACCGCGGCCTTACCGCCCGGTCTCCTTCGATAATCGCACCGCTCTGGAAGAACTCACCCGTCAGGCCGAGGCCGGCACCATCAGCGAAACCGTGGCCCGGGTCCTCGTGGCCCTGAATCGGCGAGCCCAGCCCCATTTCAGCCAGTGTGTGGTCTCCACCGAGCGCCGGGGCACCCCACCGATAAAAAATGTTTATGGGCTTATCGACACCAGCGATTGAAAAGGATGAAAATCTATTTTCAGTTCGCTCGTTAACCCCGCTGCACCGGTGTTCGGTATCTCCGCTTCGCTCCGACAAGCGAGGGAGAATGCACTCGCTATCGCGGTTCAACGGCCGGCGTTTCCGGCGCTACACCACCTGGCCGGCGCACCATCCCGATGACCAGGCCCATTGCAGGTTGTACCCTCCCAGCCAGCCGGTGACATCCAACACTTCACCGGTAAAATAGAGGCCCGGTACCCGACGTGCCTGCATGGTTTTCGAAGAGATGGCATCACAGTCAACGCCGCCCACGGTGACCTCTGCGGTCCGGTATCCCTCGGTTCCGCCGGGCATAAGGGTCCACTGCTGCAAATGAGCGGCAATTTCTCTGAATTGTTGATGGGAAAGGTGCTGAAGGGGACGTTCCGCAATGAGAGGCGTTATGCGTGCCGCCACCAGCCGTTTGGGCAGGAACGCCGCCAGAATCGTTTTAACTTGGCGCTGGGGGTGCTGCTGTTGCTGTCTTTTCAGCACCGCCAGCAGGTCCATGTCCGGCAGCAGGTCAATGGCGATGGCCTCGCCGGGCTGCCAGTAGGATGAGAGCTGCAGGATGGCCGGACCGCTGAGTCCCCGGTGGGTGAACAGAATGTTGTCGCGAAACTGATGCTGCCGGCAGCTGACGATGGCATCCACGGCGATGCCGGATAAACCGGCAAGGGGCTTCTTATCCGCCGGCTGGAGCGTAAAGGGAACCAGGCCGGCACGCGGCGGCCGGACGGGTATGTTGAACTGCCGGGCGATCTCATAGCCCAGCGGGCTGGCCCCTGCCCCTGTCATGCATAACCCGCCCGTGGCGATCACCAGGGACTGGCAGGTGTAATTCCCCCGGCTGGTGTGTACCGCGAAAGCGTGATCGGGGTGTCTTTCTATGGTTTCTATTTTTGTGTCGAGGCTGAAGGAAACACCTGCCATTTCGCACTCGGACCACAGCATGTCCAGGATCTGGCGGGCGCTTTCAATACAGAACAGCTGCCCATGGGACCGCTGGCCATAGGCGATGCCGTGTTTGTTGACCAGTTCGATAAAATCCCATTGGGTGTAGCGGCTTAGCGCCGATTTGCAGAAGTGGGCATTATTGGAGATGTAGCGGGCGGCGTCAATGTTGAGGTTGGTAAAGTTGCAGCGTCCGCCGCCGGATATTACAATTTTCCGGCCCGGTGTTTTGCCATGGTCCAGAACCACCACCCGGCGGCCGCGTTTGCCGGCTTCCATGGCGCACATCAGTCCCGACGCGCCGGCACCGATGACCACGACATCCGTTTTCGGGTTCAACAGGGCCTTCCTTTCGCCGACCGCCGAGGTTTTTTGCGATCCCTTCTCAAACGGCCGCATCCACCGGACATCCAGCTATGGATTCACCCCGTGTGTCATCACACGGGATGTTTTCCTTTGCTTTAAACCGCAGGTATTCGTGACAGGGTGTCGCCTACACAGGCCTGCTGAACAACAAGGTGACAAAGGTACCTCCGGATGCGCAGGCGTTGACCAACCCATGGCTCACAGTCATCTCTCGACCGGCTGCTTTCACTACATCCAATGCAGTGATGGGGGATGCAAGACCCAGGGTCGGCGGCACGATGCCTTCATGGATAGACAGCGCCATGGCCGCGGCACGAATGCCGCCGGAAGCAAAACTTTCTCCGATGGCGCCCTTGATGGACGTTATTGCCGGCGTCTTGGCGTCATTAAAAACCTGCTCCAGCGCCCGGGCCTCCAATCGGTCGGACTTGACGCCGCCACTTGCTGCTGCGGAAACCGTGTCGATCTCTGCCGGACGCACACCGGCCATGGCCATGGCCTTTTGCATGGCCATTACCGGACCGGCCGGGTCGTTGGGCCAGTCGTTGGCCGGCGCCGGTGAACCGCTCATGCCCCAACCGACGATTTCACAGTAGATGGTTGCCCCACGAGACCGAGCCGAAGGCAGAGACTCGAGGCAGAGCAGGCCTGCCCCTTCCCCCGCTACCGGGCCGTTGCGGTTTCGGTCGAAGGGGCGTGCACGTTCATCAGTATCATTTTGGGGAGACAGGGCCATGAAGCGTTCCAGCACGGTGAAAAAAAAGGGCGAGAGAATATCACCGCCGCCGGCCAACAGCACATCGGCGCGTCCCTGCGTGATCTGGCTTGACGCGTAAGCGATGGCCGTTTCCGCCGATGCCTCCCGGTGGTTCAAGGTGGTGTTGATTCCCAGCAGCCCGAGTTCGATGGCCGCGTGGCCGGCCGGGGCGTTCATCACGGTATTGGGTACCAGAATGGGGTTGACCCGCCGGGGACCCTCGGTAAACAAGGTGCCGGCGAACTGCGTGGCCACATCCGTGGCACCGAAGGCCGTTCCCATAACAACGCCCAAACGTTTGCGGTCGGCAGCTGCCAAATCGATGCCCGCATCGTCTATGGCCATGCATGCCGACGCGGTGACCATTTGGGAGAGGCGATCCATGCGCCGCAGGGTGCGAGGGGCGATGAAGTCAACGGGTGAAAAATCGCCAACTTCACCCCCCAGGTGGGATTTGAAGGGCGTGGTATCGAACCCTTGGATGGCGCGGATACCGCAATCTCCATCGAAAAGATTGCTGGCAAAGGCCTTCCGCCCAATGCCCAAGGGGGTCACCAGCCCCATGCCGGTTACCACCACCCGCCGGCTCATCGGGATCCGCCGCTTTGCAACCATCTTCCCAGAACCAGGCAGGTGTTGTTGCCGCCAAAGGCAAAGGAGTTGGAAAGCACAATGTTAAGCGCGGCCTCCCGCGAATGGCCGGGTACGACGTCCAGGTCGCAAGCCTCGTCGGGGGCATCATGGTGGATGGTCGGCGGGAGGAACCCCCCCTCGATGGCCAGTATGCAGGCAACGGCTTCGATGGCGCCGGCAGCCCCCAAGGTATGGCCGATCATGGATTTGGTGGAACTGACCGGAACCTGCTGTGCCCGGCGGCCGAACACGGATTTAATTCCCCGGATTTCCATCAGGTCATTGGCCGGCGTGGCCGTGCCGTGGGCGTTGATATAGTCCACATCCTGCGGGGAAATGCCGGCATCGGCAAGGGCAGCGGTCATGGCTCCCACGGCGCCGGCGGCATCGGGGTCCGGGGCGGTCATGTGGTTGGCGTCGCAGCTGATGCCGCAGCCGAGCACTTCCCCGTAAATCTTCGTCCGCCGTTTCAGGGCGTGGTCCAGCGATTCCAGGATCAGGATCCCCGCCCCTTCCCCCAGGCTCATTCCCCGTCGATGGCGATCGAAGGGCTTGCAGTAATCGGGATCCACGGCCTGCAGAGCGTTGAAAGCGGAGTAGGTGATGCGGCACAAGGGTTCGGTACCGCCGCAGACCACCACGTCGGCGGCGCCCTGTCGGATCAAATCCCGGGCGTAACCAATGGCAGTGGCCCCGGATGAACAGGCGGTCATGAATGTGGTTTTAGGACCCATGAGTTTCAAATGGGTGGCAATGTGGTCCGCCGACGAGGCGCAGGAAAAGGATGCAAACGGAGAGCCGGGCAGCCGGTTGGCTCCGTTTTCCAGGTAGCCGGCAAACACCGGTTCGCACTCCAGCATGCCACCCGCCCCGCCGCCGATAACCACGCCGGTGACCGTGGCAAGTCTTTCTGGAAAAGGTGTCAACCCTGCATCTGACAGCGCTTCCAGTGTCGCCGCCATGGCCATGCAGTCCGATCGCGACATGCGCTTCAAGGAGTAGGTTTTCGAGATATGCAGCCGGGCATCGAAATGGTTAACCTGGGCCCCGGTGTGGGTTCGGTAATCGGTGGTGTCGAAGAGGGTTACTGGGCCGATGCCGCAGGTACCGGCCTTCAGTGTGGTGGTAAATTCGGTAACATTTTTTGCGATGGCGTTGACGGTTCCCCGTCCGGTGACAACGACACGATCTGATTTCATATGCCTCGGTTGAGAAGGCGGAGCGCTTTGTCGAGAATTGGATGTGGCCTGTATAAGCGGGCCAAACTTTAACCCGATGAGTCAGGAAAAGTCAAGATGGTGGAACGATCTAAGCGTTGACCGCGGTCCACTTTCCCGATATGAACACCCTCTTTGAAGAACTGCCGAGAATGGGTACACCCTGCGTCCACTGACCATCCAATAGATTCCCAAGCGGAACTTTCGGTTAACCATGGAATCCCTATCGCCCGGCTTGGCTATGCCACCTTCGCTGCTCAATAAATTGTGGCTACAGGAAAAAATTCATGTTCGGCCGTGTCGTCGTTTCCGGATTTCCATCGAAAAAAGCCGCCAACTCACCCTTCACGGCTTTCAGATCCTGCGTATTGCCGATCCGTTTATAAAAGCTGTGGGCGAATTTGAAATTGGCGCTGTAATAGAGGGCAAATTTCTTGTAACGCCGCAGCGCCCGCCGGTCGTCGAAATGCCTTTCCATCAGCTCCAGCATGGCAAAGGCCGTGCGCCGGTAGATGTCGGTGTCGGGTGAATGCAAGCCGACCATCTGGGCCATCAGCCAGGGGCGGGCGATGGCCATTCTGCCGATGGCCACACCGTCGCAACCGGTGGTCTTCAGCATCCGCAGGCAATCCGTTTCATCGAACACGTCTCCATTGCCGAACACCGGAATGGGTACCGCGTCCTTGACCCTCTTGATATAATCCCAGCGGGGCGGGCGGGATCGCCGATCCGGGGCCACCCGGGGGTGAAAGGTCAGGGCGTCGGCGCCGGCCGAGGCGAATCGCCGAGCCAGGTCCACCGGAATGGCCGGGTCGTCGGCCCACCCCGTGCGAAACTTGACGAACAGTGGGATGGTTATGGCCCGGCGCACCGCATCAACGATGCGGGCGGCCTGGCCTGGTGTCTTCAGCAGGGCCGCCCCGCAGGATTGTTTGCAGATGGTGGCCACCGAGCAGCCGAAGTTCAGGTCCACGCCGTACAGACCCTTCTCCTCGATGATCCGGGCCGCCGTCGCCATGGCCGTCGGGTCGGCGCCGAATATCTGCATGACCAGGTGTTGGCGTTCTGCTTCCCGCCAGCTGAAATAGGCGGAGCCGGCGCGGGCTTCCTTGGGAATTCGTTTGGCGCTGCACATCTCTCCGAAGAGCAGGCCATACCCGCCGAAACCGGCCAGCAGCTCTCGAAAAGCGATGTGTCCCAGCAGGGTCATGGGAGCCAGGACCAGCCGGCAATCGATCGTGGTCTGTCCGATGGTCAGGGGACGATTAAGCCGTGAGGAAAGGTCTGATTCCATATCAGTTCTAAGATATGGTCTTGGGCTGCGTTGTCGGTCGTCGCAGTATTGCAATACGGCTTCCTTACTCCAGCCTTGTCCAAAACCTTATCTTAGAACCGATAGACAATGTGGTTTAGCGCGGCCAGAGGAGATGGTGAGGGTTGCAGTAGACCATCAGGCTGTCGTCCTTGCCCAGCGACGCCAGGGTGATGTTCAGGGCCGTGGCCAGTTCAACGGCCAGGGCAGTCGGCCGGGAAATGGCCAGAATGACAGGAATACGTGCCCGTGCCGCTTTCTGGACCAGTTCGTAGCTGATGCGGGACGAGAGGGTCAGCAACCGTGCCTGCGGCAGTCGTCCGTCGACAAATAAACACCCGATGGCCTTGTCCAGCGCATTGTGACGGCCCACGTCTTCGGCAACGGATAACTGATTGAATGCATGGTCATAGATGGCGGCACCATGCGCGGCGCGGGTTTTGTCCCGCAGCGGCTGGAATTCGCCCAGGCGGAGCAGTCGGTCCAGGGCGCCCTTTCCGTTCAGCGGATCCCCATCAATCAGCGGCGAAAGCGCCTGGACCAGATCGGCGACAATGGATTTCCCGCAGATGCCGCAGGAGGTCTGGCTGATATAGGTCCGTCGATCCAGATGATCGGCAATCTGTGTGCGCCGCGCGGTGGTAAGGGTGACCGTGACCACATTGGTGTCTTCCCCATCGCAGAAGGCAATGTTGGTAATGTCCTCGGGGTGGTCCACGATGCCCTCTCCGAGGCAAAAACCGGCCACGTGGGCCTTTTCTTCGCCCGGCGTGCGCATGACCACGGCATAAGCTGACCCTTGAACCCGGATGGAGAGGGGCTCTTCTCCGATGAAAACCATGGATTCGGATCTCTCCTGTCCGTTTTCCACGATGGTGATGTCTCGATACTGACTGGTCACGACGGTCTTCCTTTTGGGCTGAAAACCCTTCAGGTCGGCACAACTGCCAAGGATATGATCACCTTTCGTTCCCCTGGAAACGCCGGCACGCCTATCCTGTAAATACAAGGAATGGCCGGTTCTTGTCCACGACTTTTCCCATTCCCCTGGTCGATCAGTTTTTTCTTGACAAAGGGGTGGGAAAGTTTAATATTTCTTATTTTTTGAGCCGCGATAGCGAGCGCATTCCTCGCCGCTTGCGGCGGGGTTAGCGAGCGAACTGAAAATAGATTTTCATCCTTACGGTGAAGAGTCCCCGCGGCTTGCCGCGGGGAGGGTTCAATTCAGGATCAAGCGATTTGTTTTCACAGGAGGGCAGAAACATGTATGCAGTGGTTGCCACAGGCGGTAAACAATATAAAGTTGCGGAAGGTGATGTCCTCAGGCTTGAGAAACTCACCGGTGACGTCGGATCACCGATCGCTTTCGACAATGTCCTTATATTTTCCGATGGCGAAAATGTCAAGATCGGCCAACCCGGTGTAGACGGGGTAACGGTCCATGGCCAGATTGTGGCCCAGGGCAAGAGCAAGAAAATCCTTGTTTTCAAATACAAACGCAGAAAGCGGTATCGCCGCAAACAAGGCCATCGCCAGCCGTTCACGGCCGTCCGTATCGATCGTATCGAGGCCTAAACCTTTTCCGAAACACCTGCAAGGGTTGCCGAATCATCTATACGTCTGTTCGGTGCCCTTTTGTTATTGAGGAGGAATCCATGGCACACAAAAAAGCAGCCGGCAGTTCAAAAAATGGTCGAGACAGTAATTCCCAGCGCCGGGGAATCAAGCGCTATGGCGGCCAGGAGGTCCTTGCCGGCAACATACTGGTTCGACAGGTCGGCACCAGAATCCATCCCGGCGTCAATGTCGGAATTGGCAAAGACTATACCCTTTTTGCCCTGATCGACGGCGTCGTCACCTATGAAAGAAAAGGCCGAGACCGAAAACAGGTCAGCGTCTATGCAGCGTGAAGTTCATAGACGAAGCACGCATTACCGTCCAGTCGGGCAAGGGCGGTGCCGGATGCGTCAGCTTGCGGCGGGAAAAGTACATCCCCAAAGGCGGGCCTGACGGGGGTGACGGAGGGCGCGGTGGAGATGTCATTTTCAAAGCGACCACCAAAAAGCGAACCCTCTACCACCTTCAGTTTCAAAAGCTTTACAAGGCTAAAAACGGATCCGGCGGCCAGGGTAACAATCGGGCCGGCAAGGGCGGTGAAGACCTGATCGTTGAACTGCCTCCCGGCACCCTGGTGGTCGACGCTGATACCGGAGACCTCATTAAAGACCTCGTCGACACCGACGAGGTCTTTGTCGTTGCAAAAGGAGGCCGGGGGGGGCTGGGAAACGCACGGTTCAAATCATCGACCAACCGGACGCCCCGCTTTGCGCAGCCGGGTGAACCCGGACAGACCCTGAACCTGCGGCTGGAGTTGAAACTGCTGGCCGATGTGGGTGTCGTGGGGCTGCCCAATGCCGGCAAATCGACGCTGGTTGCCGCCATGTCCTCGGCCAGGCCCAAGATCGCCGACTATCCTTTTACCACCCTGACACCGAATCTGGGCGTGGTTCAAACCAACCGCCGGGAGCCTTTTATCATCGCCGATATCCCCGGGTTGATCGAGGGTGCCCACACCGGTACCGGCCTTGGGATCCGGTTCCTGCGGCATGTGGAGCGGACGCGGGTACTGCTGCACCTGGTGGATGCCGCCGCCATCGATTCCGACCATCCGCTCAGGGACCTCGATACGGTCAACCGGGAGCTGCATCAGTATAGCCTAGCGCTATCTGAAAAACCCCAGCTCGTGGTGTTGAACAAGATGGACGTGGCCTGGGCCGAGGATGCGGCCACCCTTTTCAGGCAAGCCTTCGGCAAGGGCGACCTGGTGGAGATTTCCGCCGCCACCGGCAAAGGACTCGATCGGTTGACCGCAACCCTGTGCAACCTGCTGGATCAGATGGATGAAACGCAATCGGAAGAAAAAGAGTGACGCCATCAGGCGGGCCGTCGTTAAGGTGGGCAGCAATGTGCTGACCGCCCAGGCCGGCCTGAACATCGAGGCCATTTCATCCATCAGCAGCCAGATTTGCCGGCTTCTGGACCAGGGCATTCAAATCATTCTTGTCTCTTCGGGTGCCATGGCCTCGGGTATGAAGAAAATGGGTTTTCCCAAGCGGCCCGAAGCCATTCCCAAACGACAGGCCATCTCCGCCATCGGTCAGGCGGGCCTGATCCGTGAGTGGGAGAAGGCCTTTGCCCGGTTTGATCGCAAGGTGGCCCAGATCCTGCTCACCAGCGACGATCTCGTCAGCCGCAAACGCTACCTGAATGCCAGGAATACCTTGAACACCCTGCTCGAATGGCAGGTGGTGCCGATTATCAATGAAAACGACACCATCATGGTGGAAGAGATCAAACTGGGGGACAACGACAATCTGGCAGCCATGATCTCCCTGCTGCTGGATGCAGACATTTTTATCAACCTGACCGATATCGACGGCCTGTATGACAAGGATCCCCGGGTCTGTCCGGATGCCCGGCTCATTCCCCGCGTGGCCACCTACAGCAGGAGCATCGAAAAGTTTGCCGGCGACATTCCCGGTGCCCTGGGCACCGGGGGCATGTTGAGTAAGATCAAAGCCGCTCGCAAGGTCACCGCTTCGGGAATACCCATGGTGATCGCCAAAGGGTACCGGCCGGACATCCTGATTCGCCTGGCAGCCGGAGAGCCTCATGGCACGTTTTTCGTTCCCCGGGGTCAAAAATTGACCCGCAAGAAATGCTGGATCGGCTACACGGTCAACCCCCAGGGTACACTCAAGGTCGATGCCGGGGCCGCCAAGGCGCTGATGAAAAATGGGAAAAGCCTGCTGCCCAGTGGCATTGTCGATGTGCAGGGCCAGTTTCCCGTGGGCGCAGCGGTGGCCGTGATTACCGAAGAACGCCAATTGATCGGCAACGGGCTGGTAAACTACAATGCCGAAGAGATCCGGAGCATCATGGGCCTCAAGACCAGCCAGATCAAAGCCCGCCTGGGCCAGAAAACCTACGATGAAGTGATTCACCGGGACAATCTGGTGATCACCGGAGAACCCGAAGCCGCCTGAGCGCCACTCCTTTTCAGAGGAAATACCATGGATATCGATCAAACCATCCGACAAATGGCTCGCGACGCCCGGCAGGCCGCCGGCGTGATAGGCTGCTGCGCGACGGACCAAAAGAACCAGGCCCTGATGAACATGGCCGATTTGTTGGCGCAGCAGGCGGAAACGATCGTTCAGGAAAACCGCAAAGACCTGAAGCGGGCGGGGGAAGCGGGTCTTTCCAGGGCCATGGTGGACCGGCTCACCGTCACGGGGAAAACCATTGCCGCCATGGTCGGCGGTCTCCGGGAAGTGGCCGCCTATCCCGACCCAGTGGGCACCATGGGCGAAACACGGGTGCGGCCCAACGGCTTGCGGGTATCGAAGATGCGCATCCCTCTGGGCGTCATCGGCATCATCTATGAGTCGCGACCCAATGTCACCATCGATGCCGCCGGGCTATGCCTGAAGTCCGGCAATGCCGTCATCCTAAGGGGTGGTTCCGAGGCACTTTATTCCAACCGGGCCCTTGCCGTCATTATCGGACAGGCCCTGAAATCGGTCGGATTGCCGGTCCAGGCCGCCCAGGTGGTGCCCACGGAGGACCGGGCGGCGATCAATGCCCTTCTGGTCCAGGACGCCTTCGTGGATTTGATCATTCCCCGGGGCGGTGAAGGGCTGATCCGGTTTGTGGCTGAGAATTCCAGGATCCCCGTGCTCAAGCACTACAAAGGGGTCTGCCATGTTTTTGTGGATCAGTCGGCCGACCTTCAAATGGCTGAAGATATCTGTTACAATGCCAAGGTTCAGCGGCCCGGCGTGTGCAACGCCATGGAAACGCTGCTGGTCCACGAACAGGTGGCTCAAGATTTTCTGCCGGCCATGGCCCGACGATACGATACGGCTGATGTACAGCTTCGGGGATGCCCAAAAACCTGCGCCATCCTTCCCGACATCCCCCCCGCCACTGACGCCGATTGGCCCGCAGAATATCTGGATTTGATCCTGGCGGTTAAAGTGGTGGCGGACATGGACGATGCCATGGCCCACATCGCCCGATACGGATCGAACCACACGGAGGCGATTGTCACGAGCGATTACCGTCGGGCCCACCGGTTTGTTCGGGACGTGGACGCCTCTGTGGTCCTGGTCAATGCCTCCACCCGCTTCAATGACGGCGGCCAGTTGGGGTTAGGCGCTGAAATGGGTATCAGCACGTCCAAGCTGCACGCCTTCGGCCCCATGGGACTCCACGAATTGACCACCCAAAAGTTCGTGGTCTTGGGCGACGGCCAGGTTCGGGAGTAGCCCTATGCAAGGCTTTAAGATAATTAATTTGGGCTGCGTTGTCGATTTTTGCAGTATCCCATAGTACGGCTTCCTCCCGCTATCCTTGCCAAATTAATTATTTTAAAGCCTTGGGGAACCGGTCATGCGAGCAGGCGTATTCGGGGGAACATTCAATCCGATCCACAAGGGTCACCTGATGGTGGCCGAACGGGTTCTCCACCGGTTTTCTCTGGACCGGCTTTATATTGTCCCCTGTCGTGTGCCCCCCCACAAATTTCCTGCATTCCTGGCACCGGCGGCCGAGCGGGTCCGAATGATCCAACTGGCCCTGCCTGCGGATGCACGCTACTGCCTGTCCGACCTCGAAATCCGACGCGAAGGCCGGTCATACACCATCGATACGGTGGACCACTTCAAAACGCGGATCACTCCTGGTGCCGTGCTGTTTCTGATGATGGGAATGGATGCCTTTCTTGAGATTCATACCTGGAAAAGTCATCAACGGTTGTTAGAAGCCGTCCAACCGGTGGTGGTGTCGCGACGGGTGGACGGCAGGATGCACGCCGGCGATGATGTCAGCCGTATGGACGGCTATATCCGATCCGAGTTGTCAGGGGACTATCACTATGTCGAGGAAAAGTCCTGGTGGCAGCGGGACGCCGAGAACAAGATCCACCTGTGTCCGACCCAGCCCATAGACGTCTCTTCCAGCCAGATAAGGCAGCGAATCAGGGATGGAAAAGAGATCGTTGACCTTGTTCCGCCGACGGTCAACGCTTATATTGAACAAAAGGAACTTTATCGATGACCAAGACGAGTGATGCTGAACTGGACGTTTACGTCAAATCAGCGCTTGGCAAAAAAGCCAGAAATCCGGTACTTTTAGACGTCGGCCACCTCACCAGCCTGGCGGACGCCTTTCTCATCTGCCATGGGACGTCCAACCGTCAGGTCAGTGCCATCGCCGAGCATATCCAGCGAGACCTGAAAAAACAGGGCATCAAGGCCCTGAGTGTCGACGGCCTCAAGGAGGGCCACTGGGTGCTCATGGACTACGGGCACGTGGTCATCCACGTCTTTTTCGAAAGTACGCGCAGTTTTTACAATCTGGAAGGGTTGTGGTCAGATGCCCGGCGCATCCAGACAGAAAGCCTGAGACAAGTGGTCGATGATCCGGACGACGATTGCGAGGTGGATGAATCGGTATTCATTGAATAGAGGAGAGATGATGCAGAAAAAGACCCATATGCTGATTATTCTCGACGGATGGGGAATCGGCGTCGACGAACCCACCAATGCCGTCATGATGGCCCATACACCGTTTCTGGACCGGCTTCAATCCAGTTATCCATCGACCCAACTGCGCTGCTCGGGCAAGGATGTGGGGCTGCCCGAGGGTATCATGGGTAACAGCGAAGTGGGGCATATGAACATTGGTGCCGGACGTGTCGTCTACCAGGACCTGGTACGCATCGACAAAGCGATCGAAGAGGGGTCTTTCTTTGAAAATGAAGCGCTTGGCGCCATCATGGATGCGGTGGCTGCCCGCGGTACGGCGCTGCACCTGATGGGCCTGTTGTCCGATGGCGGCGTCCACAGCCAGCTTGCCCATCTGCTGGCCCTGCTGGACATGGCCCAGCGCAAGGGGCTGTCCAAGGTCTTCGTTCATGCCATCCTCGACGGTCGGGATACACCGCCGGATGGCGGCGTGAACTATCTGAAGCAGCTGCAGGACCATATCCAGGCCATCGGCAATGGTACCGTCGCATCCGTCTGCGGCCGCTACTATGCCATGGACCGGGACAAACGATGGGATCGGGTGGAAAAAGCCTACCGGCTTTATTCCCAAGGCCATGGCCGGGCGGAAACCGATCCGGTGGCCGCCGTTAAATCAGCCTACAACCGTGATGAGACCGATGAATTCGTCCAGCCGCTGGTAATGGTCGACGAAAGCGGCAAGCCGGTGGGCACGGTGACCGACGGCGACGGCATCATCTTTTTTAACTTCCGTGCGGACCGTGCCCGGGAGATCACCCGGGCGTTTACCGAAAAAAATTTCGATGGATTCGAGCGCCTGGTGGTTCCGGCGCTTTCCGGCTACACCACCATGACCCTATACGACGAAAAATTTGACCTGCCCATGGCCTTTGGGCCAGTGCACCTGGAGATGATTCTCGGAGAAGTCCTGAGCCTCCGGGGGCTTTGCCAGCTGCGCATCGCCGAAACCGAGAAGTACGCCCATGTGACCTATTTTTTCAATGGCGGTGAAGAAACACCCTTTGATCACGAAGAACGGTGCCTGATTCCCTCTCCCCGGGATGTGGCCACCTACGACCAGAAGCCTGAAATGAGTGCACCCCAGGTGGCCGACGAGGTGGTTGCCCGTCTGGATTCGGGTAAATACGATTTCATTGTGCTCAATTTCGCCAACATGGACATGGTGGGACACAGCGGTGTGATGGCCGCCGCCGTGAAGGCCTGCGAAACCGTGGACCGCTGTCTGGAAAAAGTAGTCAGCAAGCTCTGGGAGAAGGATGGCGTAGCCCTGGTAACCGCCGATCACGGCAACTCGGAAAAGATGGCTGGCCCTGATGGTAAGCCGTTTACGGCCCACACCACCAATCCGGTTCGCCTGTTGCTGCTGGACGACAGCCGAAAGGGGGTTCGTCTGCGGGAAGGCCGTTTGGGCGATGTCGCGCCGACCATTCTGGAACTGATGGGACTGGAAAAACCGGTGCAGATGACCGGACAGAGTCTACTGCAGACCTGAAGGTCGTCACGCAAACGTCTTCACGGCAGCACCATGCGAAGGCGTTTCTTTATGCTGACGACCCGGCATCAGCGGCCCGACAACGTGATGTCCACGTTGAGTTCGTCGGCAACGGCACGCAACCCTTTTTCCAACGGATCCATGGCGGTATCATTGGGTATTTGAGCCCGAATATCCATGACGTACAAGGCCGTACCGCTTTCCGGGGAGGCCTTGACCGTGGACTTGAGGTCGACGATGTTGATGCGGTGGTCTGCCAGGAAACGGCTGACCTTGTAGACGATTCCTGCTTGGTCCAGACCTTCCACATGCAGGGTGCGCGTCTTGACCCCGTTGCTGGGTTTGGCCGTTTCCTGTGGCCCCAGCGGGCGCAGGAACGCGGAAATCCCTTTTTCCTGCTCCAGTCTGCGGCAGGCCCTGGACAGCGGGTCGACCACGTCTGCCGATCCGGCGGTGAACAGCAGGATCAGGGTAAATTCCCCGGCCATCAGGGTCATGGAGGTGTCCTCCAGATTGCAGCCGTTTTCATACAGAATTTCAGTTACATCGGCAGCGATGCCGGGCCGGTCCTTGCCGAAAGCGGTCATGATGAATCGTTGTCCCATGAAAACTCCTCTCTGCTGATGTGATATAGATGCTGGCCACGCCTACCCGCTCAACCTTTCACGGGGTTGTCTGAGTGGGTCGCGGCCGTTTGTTGACGCCATGAAAAAAGATCATCGCCGACAAGTCGGCAGCGCGCCGGACAAGGCGCGCGCCAGCGCCCTGGACAGCGCCTTTCGGATCCTCTCCCGACGGGACCATACCCGCAAGGAGTTGGCGGTCAAGCTTCGGCAAAAGGGGTTTGACCCTAGCGCCATTGATCGTGCCCTATCGCGGTGTCGGGAACTGGGGTATCTGGACGATGCCAAAACCGCCGCGATCATCGCCGGGCATCTTGCCGAAAGCGGATACGGTCCCTTGCGGGTTCGCCAGACCCTCGGGCAAAAAGGGATTGACGATGGTACCATCGAACAGGCCTTGGCCCGCTGCGGTGATGAGGAGGCCCAGGTCGCCAGCGCCCGTTGTCTGCTGGAAAAAAAAGCGTCTCGCCTGAACCGTGAGGGCGATCCATGGAAACGCCGCCAGAAGGCCTACCGCTTTTTAGCCGGCCGGGGGTTCGCATCAGCCGTTATCAACCGGGCCATTACCGATGTCTGAGCCCCGGCCTTCAGCGGCGCAGGTAGCTAAAGTCGGCGTCGGGCCGTCCCACGAAACAGGATTGGCTGAACCCGTAACGCCGAATAACGGATAGCGCCTGTCGTGCTTCGGTCTGGCCTTGACCGAAATCGAACAGCCATCGGCGTCCGGACACGATTTTCCAGCGCCCCTGAATCTTGCTTACCGTGACGGTCTTCGGGTCGAAAGCCACGCAATCTTCACCGGCCATTCCGCCCGACGGGCTTCCGCCTTTTGCCAGCAGATATGAGAATAACGGATTCGGCCGGCCAACAAGGCAGGCGCGGTCCATGCGGTAGTGATGGATCACCTTCAGCGATTGATCGGCGGCGGCCTGGTTGGGGCCGAAATCGAACAGCCAGTGGTCACCGTCGACGATCTTCCATCTTCCTTTCACCTGGAGAACGCCAAGGGCGGCCGGGTCGAAGCGAACGCAATCCCCATTTCCAGAGGGCTTCAACTGCATCAGCGGCCGGGTGACGGCAGCGTCCGTCTGTATTCGCGTCCATCGGGAAGCGGCAAACCCTCCGGTCTTGTTCACCACCCGCAGTTCGTTCCCGTCCTTTTCAAGCACCAGTTCCAGGTTTCCTGCACCCGTTGTCCGCCCCTTGGGAACATCGGCCCAGCTGCCCTTGATGCGGGTTCCATAAATGCGCCCGGAAAATACGTTTGACCATGCCGGCTGTGAATCGGCGGCTTCTCCGTACCAGTGCACATGGCCATCGGTCTGGCGTAAATAATAGGTGCCCCCGTCGTTGCCCGACCATCGGCCGCTCAGATCGCCCCAGGCAGCTGTGATCAGCACAGTAAAAAGAAGCACACCTGCAGAAAAAAGGCTTTTCACGATGAATATCCAATCTATATATCGTCAACGGGACGAATCCAAGCGGGACCGCAAGATGGACGCCTCGATGGCACGACCATTCCGTTTGACGCAGGTGATCGATACTATCGTTTTCCCACCTTCGCGGATAAAACCATCCCTTCCAGTGCCGTGTAGGATTGTGCACCCACCAGCCGCTGGCCGTTGAGGACAAAGGTGGGAACAGCGGTAACGCCCATCTGACGGGACCGGTGCCAGTCCTGGTCCACGGCTTCACGATAGGTTCGCTGATCCAGCACCGCCTGTGCCGCTGTAGGGTCCAGTCCGACCGCCGAGCATATCTGGAGTAAAACCGGCTGGCGGGCAATGTTTTCGCCGCGCTGGAAATAGGCCAGGAACACGGCGTGGTGAAAGGCCTCGCCCCGGCCCTGATCCTCGGCCCATTTGCCCAGTTCCTGGGCCAGTCGGCTGTTGAAGGTCATTTTCCGTTCGCCGAAAGGCAGGTCCAGTTCCCGGGCCACCTGGTGCAGGCGGGCCAGCATGCCGGGAATATCCACCGGCTGACCGGCAAACAGCGCTTCCAGGGTCTGTCCGGCCGCCGGAGTTTCCGGATGCAGGGGAAATGCCGTCCATTTGACGTGGATGTGAAATGCCGCTTTAAGCCGTTCAATACGCCCGGTACTGAAGTAGCACCACGGTCAGATGTAGTCGGAGAAGATCTCCAGGGTGGCTGTTCCGGGTTCCTCTTTCATCTTTATCTTCCTTTCGTTCATCGTGGGCCACCAGGGCGATTCGTTTGGTTGCCTTCATGCTGTCTTTCCACGTTGGGGACTGGCGGGACGGGTGTTCCCGTTTGGGTTGCCATCAGAAAGCGATTGTCGCCGTCGATGAACGCTCGAGCGGTTCGGGTCGATTCAGCCGCGCAGCAAGATGGATTTGACAATGCTGTTGACAATCTTCGGGTTTTCCTTGAGGCGCCGGGTGGAGTATCCGAACCAGTGGCGGCCGTAAGGGACATACACCCGCATGGTGTGTCCGGCAGCGGTCAGCGTGCGCCGCAGTTCCGGGGTGACACCGTAGAGCATCTGAAATTCGTACTTGTCTCGACGTACGTCGTGCCGGTCGATAAGCGCCAGGGCACCCTCCACCAGGGCGCGGTCGTGGGTGGCGATGCCGGGATAGATGCCGTTTTGAAACATGAATTCGAGATCTTCCAAAAAATGGGCGTTAATCTCATCGTGGTCTTGAAAGGCGATGCGTCGCGGCTCTGCGTAGATGCCTTTACACAGCCGAAAATTCAACGGACGCGTCGGCGAGTGAAGATCCATGAGGCCCTTCAGGTCGTCCAGGGTGCGACGCAGGTAAGCCTGCACGACCAGTCCCACGCTTTCCGGGAATTCGGCTTTTAGCCGGCGAAACAGGCGCAACTCCAGATCCACACAATTCGAATCCTCCATGTCGATGCGGATGAAATTGCCGCAGCCTGCGGCCTTGGCAACGATTTCACGGATATGACGGTAGCAGGCTTCGGCATCGATGAGCAGACCGAACATGGTGGGCTTCACCGAATAGTTGCCGTCAATTCGGCTGCGCTGGGCGACGTCGATCAGGGCCAGGTACTCGTCGCGGTTCTTTTCGGCCTCATCCAGGTTCTGGATAAACTCACCCAGGATATCGATGGTGGTTTTCATGCCGTCTTCGTTCAGGGCCCGACATGCCTTCATGGCCTCATCCACCGTCTCCCCGGCAATGTATGAACGGGAAAAGAGCCAGACAAAACGTTTGGGAAACAGGGGCAGGGTGCTGGCGATCAGTCGGTTAATCATTGTGGTGCCGCATGCCTGGGGGTTGTTTGCGGTTCGGTGTGCGTTTCTGAATATCGCGCCTGAACGATGCGGATAAGCGCTATCCGTTCCAGAAAAATTTCAACCAGTTCGGGATCAAAATGGGTGCCGGCACCCTGGCTGATGATTTCGATGCTCCGCGATTCATCCCAGGGCTCCTTGTAGCTTCGCTTGGAGGAGAGCGCATCGTAGACATCGGCAATGGCGACGATTCTGCCCAGAACGGGGATCTCCTCATGCTTTTTGCCGGGCAGCGGTCGACCCGCGGGGCTCTCGTGGCCCGGCATCGGCTTGCCAGAAATCGGATCCACGTGGCCGGGGTAGCCCGTACCGTCCCATTTTTCGTGGTGGTTCATGGCGATGATGGCAGCCGCTTCATCGTAATCCGACTGCGGGTCGGAAAAAAGCCGGGCCCCATGGATGGTGTGCTGCTTCATGATCTCAAATTCTTCGAAGCTGAGCTGGGCCGGTTTTTTTAAAATCAGATCGGATGTGGCCACTTTGCCCACGTCGTGGAGCATGGCCCCCATGCGAAGCACGTCCCGGGTTTTGTCGATCTCCTTCTGGTCGATATTGCGCCGTTTGGCCCAATACTCGTAGATTTCCAATGAAAAGCCAGCCACCCGATTGACATGGGCGCCGGTCTCCTTGGGGTCCCGCATTTCCGCCATGCGAATCATCCGCAAGATCATGGAGCGGGTCATCTGGGCCCGCTCCAGCGCCACGGCTGCAATGCCGGCGAAGTGCAACATCACCTTTTCGTCGGTCTGGCTGAAAATCCGGATCCGTTTGTCCTGGTCTTGGGCGTTGATGATCTGGAGAATGCCCAAAACCTCCTTTTTGGAACTCATCAACGGGATGGTGAGCATGGAACGGCTGACGTACCCTGATGCCTTGTCGAATTTCTTGCTGAAGTGATAACGCTTGGTGGGAGATAGTTTGTAGACATCTGGAATACTGAGCATTTTTCCCGTAGCAGCGGCAAAACCGGCAATACTCGTCTGGTCGATGGGCACGGAAAAAGTGGAGTAGATCAGCTTTTCCCCCGCGGGGAGTCGTTTTTGCAGGGTGTCGTTCTGGGAATAGGTGAAATCCAGGCGGTTGCCGTCGCGGATATAGATGGATCCGGCATCGGCGTTTACAAACTGGCGCGCCCGCGTGAGCACCCGCTCCAGCAGGATGTCGAGGTCGTGGATCCGGTTCAGCTCGATCCCCAGCGTCATCAGCGTGTCCAGTTTCTGCTTTTCGTTGAGCATTGTGTCAGCGCTCCCGGAAAATGGGTTCACCGCTAATCTATACGGGCCGCACCGCCTCCGTCAACTTAAAAAGGCGCATCGGTCGCATCATTGGGTGGGCAAAAAAATTGCAGGCAATGGTTATTTTTGGTTGGTATGGGTCAGTTTAATTCCTTGTGTTCCTATGATTGATGTAAAATATTGACTTTTCGTTCCACGATCCCTACTACTTCCTATCTTGATGGACGGACACACCTGCCAGAGAAAACGCCGTTGAGGAAGAGAACGCCATGACGCAGATGCTATCCACCAGAGAGGTGGCCAAATTCCTTGGGATCAATGAGAAAATGGTATATTCTCTGATTTCGGAAAAGGGGTTGCCCGCTTCAAAGGTCACCGGAAAATGGATTTTCCCCCGTCATCTGGTGGAGCAGTGGGTCGAGTCCAGCACGGTCAACTATCCCCAGAACCATAACGTTTTGCCTCCCTATGAAGGGCTTTTGGTCATCACCGGGAGCAATGATCTCCTTCTGGAAAAGGCCCTTTCCATCTTCAACAGCCACCATCCGGATCATCTGGCCGTATTTGGAAACCTGGGTTCCGTGGGCGGCATCAACGCCCTGCGACGAGGCCTTTGCCATATGGCCACCAGCCATCTGCTCCAGGAGAACGGCAATGAATATAATTTCGATTTCCTGCAGCGCCAGTTCGAACGCATGCCCGTGGTGGTGAATTTCTGCAAGCGGGACCAGGGAATCCTTCTCCAAAAAGACAATCCCCGGAACATCACCGCCGTGAAGGATCTCGGAAAACCCGGCATCCGGGTCGTCAATCGATCTCTGGCCACGGGCACCCGCCTGCTTTTCGACCGGGAACTCAAGCGGGCGGGAATTGCCGGCGAGCGAATTGCCGGATACGACCGCGAGGTGAATCGGCACATGGATGTGGGGCTCGAGATTCTGGGCGGCCGCGCGGACGCCGGGCCGGGTATTCGGCCGGTGGCCTCCCTGCTGGGCCTGGCGTTTATGCCCTTGCGCCAGGAACGCTACGACCTGCTGGTGACCCGGGAGCGTTTTTTCGACCAGGGGGTCCAGTATTTTCTCAGCCTGCTCCACGAAAAGGCATTCGTCCAGGCAGCGGAGCAGCTGGAAGGATACGATGTGTCCAAAAGCGGCAAAATGATTTTTCCCCATGAGTTGGATTCGGCAGAAGTCGAACGGAAGCCTTGAAGCACGATAGCGAGCGCATTCCCCGCAGCCTGCGACGGGGCGTCGATCAATCAATGAGAGAGGCAACTCCATGCAGAAAAAAAAACAGATGGCGGTAAAGGCGTGTTTAATCGTGGCATTGACCCTGATGATGGCCCTTCCGGCCATGGCGGCAGAAAAGGTGCTGATGATGGCCACCACCACCAGTACCGATAACACCGGGCTGCTGGACTACCTGGCTCCCCATTTTACCCAAGCCACGGGTATTGAGCTCAGATGGACGTCGGTGGGTACCGGCAAGGCCCTTAAAATGGGCGAAAACTGCGATGTGGACGTGCTGCTGGTCCATGCACCGGCGGCGGAAAAGGTTTATGTGGAAAAGGGTTTCGGCGTCAACCGCCGGGAGATCATGTACAACGACTTCGTGATCATCGGCCCGGAGAGCGATCCAGCCGGCATTAAAGGCAAAACGGTTGTCGATGCGCTGGGGGCCGTGCGTGCCGAGGGGGCTGTGTTCGTCAGCCGCGGAGACAATTCGGGCACCCATAAAAAGGAGCTTTCCCTGTGGAAAGCCACCGGCGCGGTCGTTCCGGAAAAGGAATCCTGGTATGTCCAGACCGGTCAGGGAATGTTGGCCTCCATTAACATTGCCGCCGAGCGCAACGGCTACACCATGACCGATCGCGGCACCTATATCAAGTACGCCGACACCATGAGCGGCAATCCGCCGCTGAAGGTACTGGTTGAGCAGGATCAAATCCTGCTCAACCAATACAGCGTCCTGGCCATCAATCCACAGCGCTGCACGAAGGCCAAATTCGATCTGGCCACCGCCTTTTCAGTTTGGCTGGCCGGTGCCGAGGCCCAAGGACTGATTCGGGATTTCACATTGCTGGGGAAACCGCTTTTCGTACCCAATGCCAATTAATATCCAATGGATTTTATTCTTGCCGGATTCGTAGAGGCGATCCGCCTGCTTTTCGGCGGTGACGGCCAGACCTGGTCCGCGGTAGCCGCCACGCTGAAGGCCTCTTCCAGTTCCATGGCCGCCAGCCTGACATTAGGAATCCCATTAGGATTCGCACTGGGATATTTTAATTTTCCGGCCAAGCGTCAGGTTCGGCTGCTGGTGGATACGGCGCTGGCCCTTCCAACGGTGTTCATCGGTTTGGTGGTCTATGCCTTCATCTCCAACCGGGGCCCCCTGGGAGAGATGGGCCTGCTGTTCACCCTGACCGGCATCGCCATCGGCCAGACCATACTTGCCCTGCCCGTGGTCATCGCCCTGAGCGCCACGGCCGTGGAAAGCATGGACCGGCACCTGCGAACGCTTCTGATCTCCCTGGGTGCCAGTCGGCGGCAGCTGCTGCTCAGCAGTCTGTGGGAGGTGCGTTATGGGGTGCTGGCCGCCGGTCTCACCGCCTACGGGCGGGTGATGACCGAGGTGGGCATCTCGATGATGGTGGGTGGCAACATCAAGTGGCACACCCGCACGATCACCACCGCGATTGCCCTGGAGACAGGCAAGGGGATGTTCTCCACCGGCATCGCTTTGGGGCTGGTGCTTATCGCCATTGCCTTTGGTGTGAATGTGTGTCTCTCTTTTTTAAGGAAAAAATGACTGTCCACCAACCCATCTATCGGATTGAAAACCTCGTCCACCGTTACAACAGCCGCCCGGTATTGGCCGTCGATCGCCTGGACATCGAACCGGCATCGATTTTGGGACTGGTGGGGCCCAACGGCAGCGGCAAAAGCACCCTGCTCATGCTCATGGCTTTCATCCTCCCGCCCACTCAGGGGAGAATCCTGTTCGACGGGAAAGCGGCGCTTCCGTTCGACGAATCGGTCCGCTTCCTGGTCACCCTGCTGAACCAGGATCCTTACCTGATGAAGCGTACGGTGTTTAAGAACATCGCCTACGGTCTGAAGGTGCGCGGTAATCGTGAGAATTGGACCCGCCCGGTACGCGAGGCATTGACCATGGTCGGCCTGGACCCCGACACCTTCGCCCAGCGGCAGTGGGACGAACTGTCCGGCGGTGAGGCCCAGCGGGTGGCCCTGGCGGCCCGACTGGTGCTGAAGCCCCGGGTGCTGCTCCTGGACGAACCCACCGCCAGCGTGGATGCCGCTTCCAGCGAACTGATCCGGGCCGCCTCCCTGCGTGCCCGAAGCGAATGGGGCACCACGTTGGTGATTGCCAGCCACGATCGCGAATGGCTCTACGATGTCTGTGACGAGGTGATTCACCTGTTCAAGGGTACACCAACCGGCTCCGGCAGGAGCAACATGGTTTTCGGACCCTGGGTCCCCGAAGAAAACGGCCTTTATACGAAACCGCTCGGCGACGGCCTCCGCTTAACGGTCTCAGCACCACCGCACGCCGATGCCACCGCTTTTATCGACCCTGCTGCCATTCGTATCCTCGATAGCGGTGAGGCATCAACCGCTGAAAATATCGCTTTTGTCGACGGGACGGTCACCCGCATCGCCTCGGAAAAACAAAGCGGCCATCTGTCCGCCGACGTTCGCGTCGGCTCGCTTAGGCTGGTCGTGCGGGTCGACGAATCCCACTTGGCAGCCATGACCCTTCACCGGGGGTGGCCGGTTACGCTTGCCTACCGGCCGGACAGCATCCGCTGGTTATGAGATGATTAACCGTTGCCCTTATCGAATCCGAACACCTGCATTGGCCGGCTTTGGCGGCGCTGGTACTGGTTTGTCTGGGCATGCTGTTGACCACCCGGGAATAACTTGATGGTATCGTAAACCGGCCGATATCTGCGTTACGCTTCATCCATTTTGTTTCGAAATTCGGATTTTACGCCTTCATCCGGCGGGTAAATTCAGTAAAGCCGGCCATGTATTTTTTCAGCTGGTTTTTCACCCCGTCGTCGGTGAGGTTGCCCTGATCGTCGAATTTGCCCATGGCGCCGCTGACCCACAGCAGCCGTCCGGACCATACCTGGGTGCCCAGCACGCGCAGCACGGGCAGCCAGGCATACTGGGAAAAGGCGGTGCCGAAGGTCCCGGGCGTGGCGCCGATCAGGCCCACCGGTTTGCCGGCAAACACCCCCATGCGTTCCTCGGGTGGCCGGGTGAACCAGTCGATGGCATTTTTAAAAACCCCGGGGATGCCGTTGTTGTATTCCGGGGTGACCAGCAAGAGACCGTCGGCGGTCTTGATCATTTGTTTTAAATCGGTCACGGCAGGCGGGATGCCATCTGAGGCTTCCACATCTCCATCATACAAGGGGATGCCTCGAATTGAATTGACGGAGAGCGAGCATCCGTCGGGTGCCGATTCTGCGGCAGCCCGCAGCAGACCTGCATTGAATGAATGTTCCCTCAGGCTTCCTGAAATTCCAGCGATCGTGATCATGTTTTTTCCTTTCTGTACCATTTCAGATGGTTTTGCCAAATACTGGGGACAGGATAATCATCTTTGCGAAATAAAACGATCGACAAAGGCGATATAAAATGTTAAAAATCATAAAGCTGTCAACTGTTTTATTTGAGGCGAACAAATGACAAACGTATTTTCCCCGAAGGACGTGCAAGCGATTACCGGAATCCCGGCCAGGAGAATAAAATTTTATTCCGACGCCAAACTGTTGAGTCTGAAGGACCAAAATCCTGGACGGGGGCGGGGGCGGGAATATTCACGGCAAAATGTCTTCGAGCTTTTCTTGATCAACGCGCTTGATGCCATTGGCGTGATGTTGTCAAGGATCGAGGATATCTTTTCCAGTGCAGGTCCGAGTCGCTCCATTTTGTTGGACCTTGCCACATATGAAAAGGACGATCCGCCGGGACTGTTTATTCAGATCTCCGACAATGGCGTTCAATTCGCTGGGTTAAGAGACAGCGGATCGCTGAAAGGCGCTGAAACCCTTACCCTCGATATGTCAGGCAGATCGAGTGCGATCGTCATCAATATGACCGATTTAGCCCGAAAAGTGCCACGTTAGTATCACGAAGAAGGAAAAAAGGACAGTAATCTGACAACTGACAAATATATGATAGATTAAAAACTATATCCAATGGAAAGATGAAGCCGACCTGCCGATTCGCCTTCCTCCCGGTCCAGTTTGTGCCCGTAGAGCAGGCCCATGGGGCCGATGGGGGTGATGTAGCGCAGGCCGAGTCCCACGGATGAGCGGAAACGGTCCGAGCCGCCTTCCACCAGGGTCTGCTGGACGCTGCCGATGTCGAAGAAGGTGGTCAGCTCAAAATTCATTCCCAGGTCGATGCGTGCCTCCAGACTGCCCACGATGGCCTTCTTTCCGCCCACGGGATTCCCTTCGCTGTCGAAGCGCAGCAGGTTCTCATCAAAGCCCCGGACGCTTTGAATGCCGCCCAGAAAAAAAAGCTGGTCGTCCGGGACCAGTTCACTGTCTGCGTAGGGAATCACCTGCCCGATTCTGGCCAGGCCGGCAAAGGTCACTTTTTTCAGGGGGGTCCAGTAGTAGCGGGTATCGAACTGGTAGCGGAAGAAGTCGTCCAGCTGGCTCTGGACTCCCTTGGAGATGTCCACACCGAAGGATGAGAGAAGCCCCCGTTTAGGACGCACGAAAGAGTCGCGGCTGTCGTAACTGACATAGGGCGTGGTCACGAAAATGGTGCGGGTTTCTTCATCCGTGTCTCCTGAGGCTGTATCTTCGACGCTGAACTGGTCTCGCTTTTCCAGTCTGAAACTCAGGGCCGTGGTCATGTGCCTTCCCCAGTCGCGGCTAAACCCCAGCGATCCGCCGGTGGTTCGCGTACCGAACGGCTGGTTGAACTCAATCAGTTCCTCGTTGGAAGCGCCGATGCTGGCGGTGGTGCGGGTGCCCAGAAACCGTGGTTCGGTCAGTCGGGTTTCCACCCGGTAGCCGGTCTGGCTGATTTCGCCGGAGGCCCACAGGTCCTTGTTCAAACCGAACAGGTTGTGGTCGCCGATTTTGGCACGGCCGAAAAAGCCGCTGTCCGATTCGTAGCCGGCGCCGGTTTGGGCGTAGTAGGGCTTGTTCTCCTCGACCTCTACGAACAGGTTTACGGTCTCCTTTTTTTCTTTCAAGCCAAATATGCGATAGTTTACCCCGTGGAAGATCTCCAGATCCCTCAACCGGCGCTGGCCGTCATAAAGCGACTGCAATGAAAGGGGCGTCTGGGGTCGGACTTCAAGCTCTCGCTGGATCACCTTTTCAGCGGTTCGCAGATTGCCTGACACGAAAATGTCTCCCAGTGTCACCAGTGGACCCGTGTCGACTTCGTAAACGATGTCCGCCCGTGTGCGATCGTCGCTGTAAAGAACATTGTCGTGAACCGCGGCATGGGGATACCCTTTCTCAGAGACCAGGCTGGCGATGGCTTCCTTTTCCGCATCCAATGCAGCGGTGCGAAACGGACCGCCGATTTTGTGTACCAGCACTTTCCGGGCCGTTGCTTCCGGCAAAACCGTCAACCCGTTGATGACAATGGAACCGACCGTTGTCCGTGGGCCTTCCTGGACATTCAGCGAAATGTCGGCACGGGTTTTGTCTGGTTTGAACGTCACCTCGGAATCCACCGTGCGCTCGCCGAACCCCTGTTTCATGTAAAGGGTGGTAACGGCATAGGTGTCCGTTTCCAGGGTCTCAGGGTTGAAGGCGCCATCGTTGAAAAGCGTGGGTGGACGCGTAAGAATTTGTTTTCTGATTTCCGTTTCAGAAAGATTTTGGTTCCCGGCAATGGTGACTTGGTTAACCACGGTTTGGGGGCCTTCCTGGATGACGAAGCGCAGTTGGCGGGTCTCCACCGGTTTGCCGGGCCCAAGGTTCGTTTCTGTCTTTATTCGGGCATCGAGATATCCGTCCTCATGATACCGCCGCTTCATATTTTGAACGCTTTTTCTTACGCCGATATTGCTTCGGTTTCCGTCGCTGAAGATGACCACATCCTTTTTCAGGGTCAGGTTCCAGAACCGTCGGTTGCCCTCGAAGGCGACCGTGTAGCGCGGTCCTTCCTCAATCTTCACGGTCACGTCCACTAAATGGGAATTGCCGGGATCATCCATGCGGTAGGAAAGTTGGGCATCTGCAAATCCTTTCCGACGGTAGTATTTTAAAAGCGAATCCATGTCCTTTTTGAGCCGGAATTCACTGAACCGGCCAATGCCTGGCAACAGCGCTCCTCTCCAGACGGTCATGCGCCAGGCGAGCGAATTTGATGAAACACCCCGGTTGCCTTCGAAGATCAGCCTGCCGAGCACATAGTGGGGGCCCTTGTCGATGTCCACGAGGATGACGGCGCTGTCGTCATCGCTGTCCCGCTGGTCTGTTATCGACACCTTGGGTTCCACGTAGCCTTCTCTTTGATAACGTTTGATGATGGCCCCGGTCTGGGCGGAGAGGTTCTCTGCGGTGTACGGGTCACCCGGGTAGAGCGTCATCTGGTTTAAAATATCCCTCTCGAAAAGTGGATACGCACCCCGGATGCGGATGGCCCCAATGGTTCGATAGGGAGTCAGGGTGAAGGTCAACGTCTCACCGCCGGCCTCAGAGCTGGAGTCTACATGGATGGCTGAAAAGCGACGACTGAATTTGAGCGCATTGATAGATGCCTGCACCGCGGCTTCATCAAAGCGGTCCATGGGGTGCAGCCGGATAAGGCGTTTGGCCATGGCGGCGTGACGCTCCCGTTGGTCCGGCGGGCCATCGATGACCACCTGGATGTCTCTGATTACCGTCTCTGACCCATTTTTTAAAATGGCATCGTTGCCCACGGTGAAGGTGTCTGCAGCCAAGCCCCGGGCGCACGGAACCAAGAGAATACCGAGAATCAAAACCCACAGGTGCATCTGTTTTTTTCCGTATTGTCGCTTCACCTGCACATTCACCTGAATTCTACCCGGAATACCAACTCGGTTCCGAATATGCCTTGGTTGTCCTGAAACCCGCTGACCAGTATGTTCTCGAGCAGTTTGTACTCCGTGATGGCGCGTTGGATAATCTCACCATCCTTGGACGATACCGCGTATTTGACGGTCATGCGATCGGAAAGATGTTTGCCCACGGTCACCTTGACACCGGCGGCATCCTGGCCATCGCTGCTGCCATTGGCTTCCACCTCCAGAATATCGACCCCCGTGGTTTTTTTAATGTCGGCACCATAGGTTTCGGCAATCATCCCGGCCATGATCTGGCCGGTGGTGCGCTGGGCTCCCCCTTCACCGGCGGTCAGTTCGTGGGCGGTCCGGCCGAACAGGATCAGCGACAGGATATCTGCATCGGTTTCCGTCGGCACCGATGAAAGCTTCAGATCCAGATTGTCCGGGGTGCCTTTGATGGCCAGCCTGATCGTCCAGGTTCTGATGGTCGCCTCGCTTTCGATGTCGATTTCAGCTTCTGTTTTATAGGGATTGATAAAGTCGATGACGCCCTTTTTAACATCGAAGGTCTTTTTCTGAAAGGTGACCGTTCCGGTGTTCACCTGGGCCCGACCGCTGACAATGGGACGCGCCAGGTCCCCCCCGATTTTCAGATCCGGACTGATCTCAAGCTGGGCTAAATTGTTTTGGACCATAAAGGGCTGTCGATGGCTGACCCCGATATCCAGATTGACCGCGTTGAAATAGGGGATCGTCAGTGGTTTGGCCGCAGGTGCGACGGTCCGATGGCGGGCGGTGGCCATCTGCAGCAGGTTGATTTTGACATCTTTGTAATAGATCCCTTCCAGCAAAACGATGGTTCCCCTGGCAGCGGCGGTCTGGCCGCTGCCCGTAATTTTAATATCGCCATTAAGCAGCACGGCCAGGGTGTCTGGAACTTCCAGTGGAAGGGCTTTCGCATCGATGGAAAGATTGACTTGCGTCGGCGTAAACGTTTCATGCGCGATGCTGCCGTTTACACTGAACGTTCCCGTGTCCAGCAATCCATTCAATGCGTCGATGCGTATACTGTCGGGCGTCAGGTGAATGGTGCCATTCAAATCGTGAAGTTTTTGAACCAGGCCGGGCACCATCATGCCGATGTTTTCCAGATCGATGCGTGCATCGATTTGAGGATCGGCAGTATCGCCGGTAATTTTTCCCTTCAAGACAAGGATGCCGGCGGCATCGGCCAGTTCATCGCTGAAAATTTTCGCTGCAGTCAGTGGAATCCGGCCGTCAAAGTCCATCTTCAGTCGGCCGCCGATGCGGGCATCACCTTTCAGGCGAAGGCGGCCCGAATCGAGCAAGGCCACCTCGAATTCGGGGATGCTCAGTTCCTGGTCGGACAGTTTGGCTGCCATGCGTTCGGACCGGATCAGTGAGATATCTTTAAACAGCAGGTGAAATACGTTCAGGTCTACGTGTGCCGAGGCGTTGGCGGCGTCACGGATATTCCCGGATGCCTGCACACGGCCGGTCAGTGTACCGTGATAATCCGGTTTTCCCGCAGCCTTGAAGTAGCTGCCGATCTCGGTGCGGTCAAATGTCAGGTGGGCATCGAAATCTCCCTTTTTCAGGTCGCAGGCGGCGTCCACTTCGAAATTCAGGTTGCCAGTGACACTGGCCAGCATGTCATGGAGGCTGAAGGTGAGGTTGACATCCTCGATGGCACCATCGTTGACGATGATGTCGGAGACGGTCAGACCGCCTTTAATATCCGGGTTCTGTATGCTGCCCTGTCCGGTGACGTCAAACCGCAAGATCCCGTCACCCGGAAAAAAGTCCTGCAACTGATGGATGCGGGTGACGGGGATACCGTCCGATTTGACCTTAAGGTCAATCGTTTTATCCAGTCCCACCCATCCGCTACCCTCGATCTGTTCGCCGGGGGCAACGCCGGCGAGGAGCCGGTCCAGCCACAGGCGCCGGTCCGCCAGACGGGCGTCAATGGAAATGGTCTCTATGGCCTGACCGGCCAGATTGGCCTGTCTGCCGTTGAGGGTGAGCCGGCCGACGGGCTTTCCAAGATCGCCCGTCAGTGCACCGGTGAAAGTGAAATCGCCACTGGCCGCATCGGTAAAATCATCCAGGTTAAGATGGTCTGAATCGGCGGTGAAGTCAACGGGCGGGTCATCGACCAGGCGCAGGGTGCCGGGGACCAGCAATTGGATGTTGCCCGCTGCGTTGACCGTGGAATCCCGGTTGCGCAGTTGAAGTCGATCCACAAAGACCGTGCCGGCATTCAATCGCAGGCGGGCATCGACCTCGCCGATACGGACAACATCCGTGCCCAATGCCCTGCCGTTGAGGGAAAGCGCACCCGTCAGCGATCCAAGCGGGCCATTCATCTGCAGCCGGCCGTCAATGGCACCGTTAACAGGCGGGGATTCCATGAAGTCGGCAGTGGACAGATTTGTCAGGGTTAGATCAAGGGTGTTAACGAATTCGGGATCGATGCCGCCGCTGTCCGGCAGCAGACGCAGGTGGCCATTGCCTTGGATCCGGGAGTCTCGGTTTTGCAAGTTCAGGGCGGTCAGGTTCAATCGGCCGTCATGGTCCAGATTCGCTTCGACGGTCAGATCGCCGATGGTATAGGCATCGACTTTCAGGTTTTTGGATGCCAGGTCGACCGAGAATTGAGGTCGGTTCAAATTGCCGCCCACGGTCAGTGCCGCCGTGCAGGCACCGTTGACGGACGATATCCCCATTACGGCCAGGGCCCGGGAGAGATCATCCGCCGTCAAGGACAGTTTTCCGGCGAGTGCCCCGTCGCCCATCTGAAAACGGCCAGCCCCGGACAGCCGAACATCGTCGGCTGCGGCGTTGAGGCGGGATATGGCAATGCTGCCGCGGTTCATCTGGGCGGATAGATTCGCGTCGGCATCGATTGGCTGCGCCATGCCGGGGGCGAGCAGACCCTGTCCTGAGCCTGTCATCGTCAGCCGGGCGGAGATTCCCGATGGCTTGATGCCGCTTCCGCTGACCGAGACCCTGCCGGTCATTTTGCCGCCGAGGTCGGTAAACGGTTTAAGCCACGGGTTGAGGTCAGGGATGTCCTGCACCAGGTTGAGGTCGTAGGCGATGGCGTCGACATCCTTTGGAGGCGCGAGAAAGCCGGTTGGAAAGGCCTCACGAAGGTTAACGGTTCCATTTAACGTGACCGTGCCGCCGGCCAGCCGCAGTGCTGCCGAATCGATCGTCACCAGCCGATCCTCGAGGTTGATGGACAGTTCACCGCGGTCCAGCGACTGACCGGCAATCCGGCCGTCGTCAACGGTCAGGACGAGCTTGGCATCCGGATTGGCCACGGTCCCCTTCAGGGTGAGCTTGGCGTTTACGGGACCGCTATGGTTTCCGGAAAGATTAAAAATTGATTTCAATTCAAATAGTTGACTGTCGACAGAGAGAACGCTGTCGATCAGGGGTGTCGTGTACAGACTGTCCGCCGAACCGGACAGCCGCAGCCGGGTCTGGCCGGAGGTGACATCGAGCTCAGGTACGCTCAGTTGGTCGCCATTCAGATGGGCCTTCAAGACGATGCGGGCCGGTTGAGGGTTTATACCGGTGCTGCTGAACCGTAAACTGCCTACTGTCAGTTCCAGGCTAGCCGATCGGGCCATCAGATCGCCTTTGGCGGAAAGGGCCAGCCCGGTGGCTTCTATGTGCGTGGTATCATCGGAGGGGGTGAACGTGAACCGGCCGTCGGCCAGTTGAATCGATTCACAAACGATATTGAACGGAAATCCGGTGCCCTCGGGCGTCGGCGCCTCCGTTTCCTTATCCTGTGCAGGCGATACCAAGGCGTTCAGCAGGTTGATGCCCGCGGTCTTATCGACGGCCAGGTCTGTCCACGGACCCTGCAGCAGGAGCCGTTTAATTCGGATTTCCCGTCGCCAGACGGCCCGCCAGTCAAGTTCCACGGAAAGATGGGCTAAACCAGCCAGGGCGAGCCCCTGGGGGTCATGGAGCGCGACTCCATAAAGGTCCAGGCCCGGTCTTAGCAGGTACAGCCGGAGGGTTTCAATGGTGATCTTCCCCGGGATCACGGTGTTGATCCGGGACTGCACCCATTGAAGGCCATGGTTGGAGTTGATCCAGAACAGGGCGCTCCAGAAAACGATGCACACCACAGCCGCCAGGGTGGCGGCGATGAGCAGCATGGGTTTGAGCATCTTTTTCATGGGTACAAAAAATACCGCCTTCGGAGGAAAAGGACAATCTCAAAAGGCGGTATTTCAGATATTTTTAACTGGTGTGACGATGTCGGGCCGGTGACAGCGTCATTCCCTGCGTCCAATTCGGCATGGCCAGCATGGCCAAAGCGGTTTTTCAGCCACCGGATTAAGCATCGGAGGCGGCCATGGCCGATTCGATGCCCTTGCTGAAATCGGTCGGTACGGTGGTCGTCCGCGCGGCCAGTTCCCGGTCCAGCATCATCAATCCCTGTGGGTTGTCTTTGATGAACTTGAGTTGGGCGATGATGTCGTTGTCGTTTTCCTCTTCCTCCACCTGCTCGGTCACATACCACTCCAGGAAGATCTGGGACGCATGATCCTTTTCGGCAATGGCCAGTTCCATGAGGTCGTTGATGGATCGGGTGATGAACTGCTCGTGGGCCAGGGTCTGGTTGAGCATTTCCAATGGCGATTCAAAGGTCGTGGGCGGCGCCTGGATGGTGGCCAGGTTTACCTGTGCGCCTTGCCGCTGGACATATTCATAGATCTTCATGGCATGAAACATCTCTTCATGGTATTGCACCATGAACCAGTTGGCGAAGCCTTTGAGGCCCACCTGGTTGCAGTGGGCCGACATGGACATGTAAAGGATGGCCGAGTACATTTCCCGGTTGACCTGCTCGTTGAATGCCTGGGTCATTTTATCACTGATCATGGATCTCTCCTTCCAGATATGAAGCGGTTATTGGTAAATGATATACAACAGCCTGTTTAGCGGCGCTTGCTGCAATCGTTGGCGTGGTATTGTGTTAAAGACAGCCGGGCAAGCCAAATCATCATAGCCGGTAAACGGTCAATTATAATCATTGGCAACCCTGCCTTCAAGGGTGGACAATAAAGTGGATACCGCTGTTGATAAAGGAAAAGAACGGGGTGTTGTCGGCTAGATGATCCCCTGGTCCAGCATGCTGTCGGCCACCTTGATGAAACCGGCAATGTTGGCGCCCATGAGATAGTTGCCCGGACTGCCGTATGCGTCGGCGGCGGCCAGACAGGTGTCGTGTATGCCCTTCATGATGATCTTGAGCCGGCTGTCCACTTCTTCACCCAGCCATGTCAGGCGGATGCTGTTTTGGGTCAATTCCAGGCCGGAGACAGCCACACCACCGGCATTGGCCGCTTTGCTGGGCGCGTAGAGGATCCCCTTGTCCATGAAAATATCCCGGGCGTCGGCGGTGCACGGCATGCTGGCGCCTTCGCACACCAGTTTGACGTTGTTGTTGATCAGGTGGTAGGCGTCCTGTTTGCTGATTTCATTCTGGGTGGCGCAGGGAAAGACGCACTGGGCGCGGTGTCGCCACAGGGAATTCGACTCCTGGCCAGGGGCCGCCGGTGTGTAAGTCGCGTGAGCATATTGATCGACATATTCGCTGAGTCTGCCCCGCTGGATGTTTTTCAGGCGGCTGACGAATGCCAGTTTCTCCGCATCGATTCCGGCTTCATCGAAGATATGGCCCGATGAATCGGACAGGGTGACCACCCTGGCCCCCATCTCGATCAATTTGCGGATGGTGGCCTGAGCCACATTGCCGGATCCGGAAACCAGGCAGGTTTTTCCCGAGAGGGTGTCATTGCGGGTGGCCAGCATCTGGGCGGCGAAATAGACGCAACCGAACCCGGCCGCTTCAGGCCGGATCAGACTACCGCCCCAGCCCATCCCCTTTCCGGTCAACACACCGGTGAATTTATTTTTCAATTTACGATACATGCCGAACAGATAACCGATTTCGCGTGAACCCACACCGATATCCCCTTCGGGTACATCCGTATTGGCACCGATATGCCGGAACAGCTCGGCCATAAAGCTCTGGCAGAAGCGCATGACCTCACCGTCTGACTTGCCCTTGGGTTCAAAGTCCGTTCCACCGGCGCCGCCGCCCAAGGGCAGGGTGGTCAGGGCATTCTTAAAGACGTGCTCGAAGGCCAAAAATTTTAAAATGCTCTGATTTACCGATGGGTGAAACCGCAGGCCGCCTTTGTAAGGGCCGATGGCACTGTTCATCTCCACACGAAATCCCCGGTTGACCTTGACCAGGCCCATGTCGTCGATCCAGGGTACGCGAAACGTGATGACGCGTTCGGGTTCCACGATCCGTTCTACAATGCTGTGGTGGCGGTATTCGGGGGTTTTTTCCAACACCGGTCTGACGCTTGTCATCACGTCGCCGACGGCCTGGATGAATTCGTTTTCGTGGGTATCTCGGGCGAGCGTGTGTCGAGGAATATCGGTCATGTCAATCACTTTCGGGTTGGAATAGTATATAAAAATCAGTTTGTTAAACCATGGTTTGTAAAAAAGCTATTGTTTTTTGGTACAGTGGCCGATAATGTGTTTACAACCGTACAACAAGGAGTCGCGAACATGGAAATTAAAGGCAGTCATATTCAATCCAAACTCAATGTTTACCCGAGCGCGCAAGTGCTGGGGAAAAACGAGGATACGCTCAAGTCCGAAAAGTCTGAAGCGTCCACGCCCCAACTGGACCGGGTGGCGCTGAGCGGCCGGGGGCGGTCCATTGCCGATGCCCAGCGGGCCATGGCCGACGTACCTGACGTGCGTGAACCGCTGGTTTTCCAGATCCAGACCGACCTGCAGAATGGGACCTACGTCTTTGACAACCAAAAGGCCGCGGAAGGCATCCTCAGAGAATCCATGATTAATCAGGCTGCCCTGATGTGATGCGCCGGCAGCTTCAATGATGCACAAATATAGGGAGATGGTCTTACCGCCGTCTCCCTTTTTATTGGCCAACCCTTTATTGCTTGATCCTGGGTGGCGATGATGGCCCGTTTCTGCACAACGGTCAGTTTGCCGGTGTGGATGGTCCCGTTTCGCTACCCGGCCTTTTCCTATTCAGCTCGATGGTTTCGAGACCCTTTTGGGCCTCCGTGATGTCCTCTTCCACGTAGCGCAGATCGGTTTGGTAGGTGGTCAGATTGTCATTCAGCACCACCAGCTGCCGCTCGATCGATTTTACATTTCTGCGTCCATAGGATCCGCTTCGTTTCCGGTAATACGCAGCATCTTTTTCCGCCGCGGCAATGCTGGTCTTGTTTTCAGCTATTATTCTTTCCAGCTGCGCTTTTCGTTCTTGGAGCCGCGTCAACTGTTTGTTCAGCTGCTCAGCCTGCTGCATCGCCACGCTATCGGGCTGCGTCGCCGAGTCGGGCGGCGCTTCCGTCTCAGCCGGGGTGGAATAACGGATGACGCTATCGACTTGTGAGCGCTCTTTCGGCGGCCGGTCGGTGATGTGGATGTTACCGTCTGCGTCCGTCCATGTGTAGACTTCACCGGCGGCAGCCGGGCTCACGAGCACCAGCACGGCCCACAACATCCCAATGGTCCCCCACACCACCTTCATGCCTTGCCATCCTTCGACTGCCGCTTTTGAAACAGTTCCCTTATCCGTTCCAGTCGTTTTCGATTGACGCCAAAATCAGAATACCCCACCCGGGAGGCGGATCTCATATGGATAATGGCAGCGTCGGGGAAAAAGAACTCCACATCGTCGACAAACCCCATTATTTTGGACCGGAATTCCACATGAAGATAATTGTCCGTTTGGGTCACGATGCGCGTGTTGGCCATCCCTTGAACCACCTGCTTGATCATTGCCACGGCGCCGTTTTTGTCTCCTTCGTAGGCAATGGGATCGATGTGGTGCTGTCTGTCACCCCCCTGGCTGATTACGCAGTTCGGCTTGCCGGGACAGGGGGCCAAACGTCCGTCAATTAGGCCGATATTCCCGGGCGCTTGTCCTGCGCATCCGAACAGGATGGCGCCTGTCAACAGGATGGATGCATTCAACAACCTTGCGTCAGGTCTCATTTTCTTTGCCTTTTGCGTTGCCGCCACCATCCATGCGTTTGGGGTTGTAGGTCTCAAATTCACCGGTGCCGTAGAATCGGAACGGATGCTCCTGATCGTCGACCACCGTAATGTTGTATAGGGCGCCCGGTGCCCCCGTTTCAGCAGCTGCCCGGGTGGCCTGCCACAGCTTCCAGGCATAGCGCCAGGCAGTCACATCCGAGTTCAGCGGGGCTGCTTCGGGGGGTGGCGAAAGACCTGTTTCGACCCCCGCGTCGGTCTGCCGGTGGAACCTGACCCGGAATCCCTTGGGTTTTCGGATCCAGCCGTTTTCGATCAGTTTCAATCCGTCGGCAATTTTCATTTCTACCCCCTGTCAGATATTTTCCTCATCGTCCGCTTCGTGAGGGTTGCGCCCCGTCATGCCCGCCGTCGCCGGATAACCTGATCCATCGGGCCGAGAGCCGTCATCATTGATGTGAAGATCCAGTTGCGGGAAGGCGAATTGGATGCCCTCGCTGTCAAAGCGCAGCTTGGTTTTTTCCAGCAGGTCGCAGCGGGCGACCCAGTATTCCTTGTTGTCCACCCAGCAGCGCCCCCCCAGGTCCACAGAACTGCTGGCCAGGTTGAGGACATACACCATGGGGCCCGGCTTGGTCTTTACCCGGGCATCCTCGGTCATCACGGCTTCCAGTACCCGCTTGGCCTTGAGCAGATCCTGGTCGTAGCGGATGCCCACATCGATTTTAAGCCTTCGGGTTCCGTGTATACTGGTAGTTGATGACGATGTCGTTGAGAATCTGCCGGTTGGGAACGAAAAAGGTCTTCCCGTCGAAAGTTCGCATGCGGGTATTGAGAAAGGTGATTGCCTCCACTTTGCCCAGCAGATTGCCGGCTTTGACGGTGTTGCCGACCTTGAAGGGCATGGTTGGGAGGAAAGGCTTTAGAAAGATCGCGACACCGGTGACAATCAGGGCAATAATGGTCAGCAGACGGAGCAAGTTGACAGGTTTGGCACCGAACTCCACCGCCGTGCCCAGTACCACGATGACGACAATGATGATGTAAAGCAGATTACACATCAGCAGTGCAGGCTTATTTTTCGGATACCGTTTCCGTATCCGCCTGACTTAAGCTGTTGTGAATCCACCTGGCGGCCAGGAGGCCAATGATCAGTATTGCCAGTGCCAGCGCCATTTGCGTGCCGTGCTGTGTCATGGTCTCGCCGAGCCGCTGGAGCCGGGAAAACTCATTTTCCATTGATGGTATTCTCCTTCGCGTTGATGAAAGCTAACCGCACGATAACGGTGCGACGGCCTTGGACCAGTGCATTAACAAGGGTAAGTGGTTCTCAATGAATTGGCCCAAAACAAGCGGCCGTCGTGCCGAAGGGGGTGCTTTTGTGAATATGACTTTTTAGCCCATGCGTCAAGGCATCACTAAAAAAATCGAGACCCGATGCCGTGGATGTGGATGAACTATCGACGCCGGCGGTTTATCCTGGCTTTGAAATGACTCGGTTGAGCTTTTCCTGAAGGGTCTTCATCTCGAAGGGTTTCTGGATAAAATCATCCGGCGGACCCATATGGGCGAACCGGTCTTCGATCTGCTGCCGGGTATACCCGCTGGTAATGATGATTCTGGCATCTGGCCGGATCTTCCTGACCTGTTGCATGGTCTCCAGTCCATCCATGCCGGGCATGGTGAAATCCAGCAGCAGACAGTCAATGCGATCCGGTGCTTGTTTAAAAATATCCAGGGCCTTCTGGCCGCTGGATGCCGTCCGAACGGTGTAACCCATGCGTTTGAGGAACTGATTGCCGATGTCCATGACCATCTCGTCGTCATCCACCAGCAATACGGTGCCCCGCTCAGCCACGCTTTCGGTCTTTGCGTTATCGACCTTTACCGGTCGCAGGGAAATCCCCTGTATGGGAAACAGTGCCGTGAACACCGAGCCTTCATTTTTTACACTGCTGACCTTTATGGCACCGTTATGAGACCGGATGATGCCCATGACCGCCGCCATGCCAAGCCCACGGCCGGTGAACTTGGTAGAGAAAAAGGGGTCGAAGACTCTGCCCAAGGTCTCCGCGTCCATGCCAAGTCCCGTGTCGGCCACCTCCACATAGGCGTACATGCCTTCGGGCATATCTTCTTTCAGGTAGGTGGTGGACAGATAATCCTGGTTACATTGCATGGACCCAGTGGAGATTCGAACCCGACCGTCTTCCTCTCCCAGCGCTTCGATGGCGTTGGTGATAAACCCGGATATCATCTGGCGTATCTGGTCGGCGTCAGCAGCCACCAGCGGCATGGGGTCGGCCAATTCCATGTCCATCTTCACAGTGGCCATTTTGGATTCGTCCAGGTTTTTCAATACCGCTTTTACCATTTGGGACAGGTCTACCGGGATACTCTCCTTTTTCAACTGGCCCACGTAGGTGAGCATCATACTGCTCAGGTCCGCCGCCCGCTGGGATGCATTGGCTGCCCGCTGGATATTGCGGGCGGCGGTTGATTCCGCGGGCAGATCCGCTTTGGCTATCTCCAGGTTGCCCAGTACGACCATCAGCAGGTTGTTGAAATTATGGGCGATGGAGCCGGCCATGGTCCCGAGGCTTTCCATTTTTTTAGACCGTTGAAGCTTGTTTTCGATGGCGGTTCGTTCGTTATCGGCCTTTTTGCGCTCGGAGAGGTCCCGTGAAATGCCCAGAACGGCGTTGGGTTTGTCGTTTTTATCCAAAATGAAACCGGCGGTGATCTCGACGGGAATGATGGTTCCGTTTTTGTGATACTCATCCAGTTCCAAGGTCATGGAATAGTTTTTTGGGTCAACCTCTCCTGTCGCCGCCCGCTCCATGGCTTCGCCCAACGCAACGACCGCGCGCCGAAAGGACTCCGGTGTCAGATATTGGTCAATGGCCAGGCCGGCTATTTCATCGGGTGTATAGCCTTGGGTCTTTTCTACAGATGGACTGACATACTTCATTTTTAATGTCTCAACATCGAGAATCCAAATGACGTCCGTCACGTTTTCCGCCAGCAGGCGATAGCGCTGCTCGCTCTCCTGCAGCCGTGCATAGGACCGGGCATTGACGATGCCTGCGGCCACCTGTGAGGCGATGCCCATGAGCAGGTGCACATCGCTGGTGGTGTGGTCTCTTTTTGCGCCCTTGCTGTCCACTAAAAGCAGACCCAGAGGTTCTTTCTTATGAATCAGGGGGACGCTGATCAGGGCGTCGACGTTGAGGCGCGCTATCAAGTTGATGCTGTTCGGGGCCATGCCGTCGATTTTTCCCTGAATATCGCTCAAGTATACCGGCTGGCCGTTTTTCAGCGACTGAATGAACCTGTCGGACGTGTTGTCGAGATCGATGTCAACATCCATTCGGTCGAGGAACTGCCGTTCTGCCTGGGAAAAGCCATAGCTGGCGGCGTGACGAAGCCGGTTGCACCCGTCGTCGCACAGGGCGATCATTCCCCGGGTGAAATCCAGGTTTCGCGACATGGATTCCAAAACGGTATCGAGGAAGGTCTTCTCCTCCAGGATGTCCGCCCCGGCCATGCCGATTTCCTGAACCAGCTTGGCGTTCTGGTAGCGGTTTTCAATCTCTTCCATGAGATGGCCGGCACTGTCGCCCTGCTCGCCTGAGCATGCCGGCCAGCTCTTTTTTTTCCATTCGAGTGCCAGCCAGCAAAATAGACAGGACCACCATTCCCATGCTCAGCGTCGCGATGATCCAGGAGGTCGGGGACAGGTACAGGTACGTGGCGGCGGCAACGACGGTGGCCAGCGCGCCGGCATAGGCGCCTATCCGTTTCCAGACGGTGGAAGGCTTTTCCCTCCAGGTAATCAGGTACTGGCAGGCGTCATCCCCGCGATGCATGCATCGCGGATGGGCCACCTGGGATGCTTGATCGGTAAAGATCGCACCGACGGCCTCGAAAATTCCCTGACGGTTTTCACACTGAAAAGGCTCTTCCCGGACTTCCGGCCGGACGGAAACCGTCACTTCCGCCCGATTTTTACCGGTGATGGTGGTTTTGCTCAAGTGCCCCCTGGACCATTTGGGGTAGAGTCGATCGACGGCCTTGTACATGGCCGCGGGTGTGATGAACTGGAGACCATACTGCTTAATCGTTCCCGTCGATTTCATGTGCAGCGAATGCAGGCCGACCTTGTAGGCAATCTTCGGATCGCTCAGTGCTTCGTCCAGACAGCGGTGAAATTGGTTGATTTGTGCCTGGTTTAAAAAATGTCCCTCATCGTTGATGTCGAACCGGGTGAGTCCGCTGCAGCGCAACAGCGCATCGGTATCGAGATCCACATGCTGGGATTCCAGATAGTTGATGTAGTTGCCGATGATGCCGCTGTTGTAAAGTGGTGCCCGGTCGTTAAAGGCGGACGGGTCAGTTGAATTGGTGGCTCTGGTCAAGAATAGATGCTCCCGGCAATCAAGGTTGAGCAACGACCCGGCACACGGACCGTGCGATTCGATATTTAATCTGGACAACTTGCTTCTTTCATAAGGGAAATAGAGGCGGGCATCCGAGACGAACAATAAAAACCAGCCGCCGGCAGCTGCCGGCGGCCGATTATCGTTATACGGCATGAAGGGAAAGCGCCTGCCCCCCCATCTTTGTGTTGGCGGTTTCGAGCAGATCGCGGCTGGAAATGACAGCAACCGCCTTGTTGGCCGGGTCGTTGCCAAAATATCGGTCGGCAGCCTCCACCACCGCCTTGCGGGTCAGTTTCAGCAGGTTTTCCTTGTTGCGCATGCGTGTCTCGTCGGACAGTCCAATGACCCGCCGGTAGAAGGCCTTGCGGGCAGCCGGACCCGGCGGGTCGGGCTTGTCGATTTCCGAGCAGACCTGCAGAATGGCCTCTTTCACGTCCTCTTCGGAAAATTTACCCGAACGGATGAAATCGGCCGCCCCATCGTAGACCTTCAGGGTCCCCACGATATGGGGATCCCGGTAGGAGCCGAAGCTGAAGAGCCCGTCCTCGGCGTTATACAGGGCGAATCCGCCGTAGGCGCCGCCCTTTTCCCGGATCTCCCGATGCAGGTACAGGGAACGCAGCATTTTGGCGATCACCGACAGGGCGGGGCTGTCCGCATGGTCCAGTCGGACGGTTTGAAATGTCTGGGCCACGAACGAAACGGCCGTCGAGGTGCTCCATCCTTCCATGGGAAGTTCTGCGGTCACGTCTAGCCGTGGCGGTGCAAAGCCATCTGTTCCGCCGGCTGCCAGCGAACCGGTCAGGGTATTCACGGGGTGTGCCGCCTTGGCCAGCATCGCCTTTTCCCCGATCAGGGCCAGCTTCACATTGTTCCGGTAAAAAAGCGTCCTGCCGATAGCCTGCAGGCTGGCGGTAAGACCCTGCATGCCGCCATCAGCCGTTTCCGTTTCCACCTGCTTGACGGTGTGCAACTGGTGGATGCCCCCCCAGATTTCCTGGAGTTGATTGGCGGGGGTAAAGTTGCGTGAGGCCAGGGAGATGGCCAGACGATGGCCGTTATGAACCACCGCCGCCTCGAGGCCCGCCCGGTATTCCAGGACCAGTTGGCGTAGCCGCGCGTGGTTGGTGAAGTCGACCTGGGATGTCAATTCGTTAAGGATCTCGAACATGCGATCCTGGTTGCGGTTCAGGCATTTACCCGAAAACGAGACAAAAGGCAGACAGTCGCCGCTGTCGTCAAACCGGGTGCGGGCGTTCGCTGAGAAACCGATGCCGCCGGTATACAGGTCCATGCGGCGGGCCATTTGGGTGTAGTCGCAGTCGGTGGTGCCCATTTTGGAGGCGGCATAGCAGAAAAAGGGCATCAGCGGCAGCAGCTGGTGGTCGATATTACCGGCCCCTAATCCTCCCGAAAAATAGAAAATGCCTGATGTGGGCTGGTCATAGGTCCACACCGGTGGCTGAAAGGCCCCCGGCGTCGGGTCGATTTGCACCACGGAAGGGGGGATGTCCTCGCGCTGCAGAGTGGGCAGGCATGCAAGGTTTTCCTGGGTTCCCTGGAGCTTTTCCAGGGCTGCCGCATCGGCGCGGATGCCCGCCAGATCGGCTTCGTCCATGCCGGCCAGCATGTCGGCCAGTTTTTTTTCTACGCGCTGATTTTCGCGTTCGGCCATCTGCTGGTCAGGGACCAGGGTGAAACGGACCCGGTGGGGGTTGTCCAGAAAATCATGCCTGATTTTATCCTCCAGGAACCGGCCTTCGGCCAACGACTGTCGGAGACGGTCGAAATCCGCATCCAATTGGAGCATTCGTTCCGGATCGCCGCCATGCAGCCAGCTGGCTGAAACACCGATCAGCAATTTGATACCATATGGGTAGGGGGTGTTGGTGACCTCTTTGCGATGAAATTCGATCTGGTGGATGGCCGACTCCACCAGCTCCGGATCGATGCCGTCCTCGGTCAGGCGTTTCAGAACGTCAAAGACGATGGTTTCGATCTTTTCTGCATCGGATTCGGAGACATCTTTCAGGCCCACCGAGAACATGGTGTCCCGGTTTTCCGCATCGTAGCCGGTGCCATCGGACAGGGCCGTACCCAACTGGCTGTCCATCAATGCCTTGCGCAGCGGCGAGGCCGCATTGCCGATGAGCACCTGTTCGATCACCGCGGCAACCAATACCTCGAAGGTGTCCTTGATATCGGCCAGCAACCATGCCACGCAGGCCTGGTATTTTTTTGCAGGATCCTCGCTGCGATCCAGCGGGTAGTGGTAGACCACGGTCTTCGGTGCCGTCCACCGGGGCTGGGCGGGAACGTCCGTTTTCGGATCGATGCGCGAAAACCGGCTCAGCACCCGCTCCTCGATAAATGCCAGGTGGTCCTTCAGGGACAGATTGCCGTAGGTGTAGAAAAAGGCGTTGCTCGGATGGTAGTGGCGGGCATGAAACGCTTTCAGCTGTTCATGGGTCAGCAATGGTATGACGGCGGGCTCGCCGCCGGAGTTGTTGCTGTATGTCGTGTCTGGATAGAGGGCGTTGAGCAGCGATCGGACCATGACCTGATCCGGCGACGACATGGCGCCCTTCATCTCGTTGTACACCACGCCTTTGTAGACCAGCCGAGCATCTCTCCCTACTCCGGTGACATCCAGCCGGTGCCCCTCCTGCTTGAAACTCAGTTCGTCGATAACGGGGAAAAAGGCCGCGTCCAGGTAGACACTCATCAGGTTGTAGTAGTCTTTGCCGTTCTGGGTGGCGAAGGGATACATGGTCCAATCCGAGGCGGTGAAGGCATTCATGAATGTGGACAGGCTGCGCTTGAGCATGGAAAAGAAGGGGTCGCGCACCGGAAACCGTTCGGAACCGCACAGGACCGTATGCTCCAATATATGGGCGACGCCGGTGGAATCCGTCGGGACGGTTTTAAAGGCCACGCCAAAGGTGTTTTCCCGATCCGTATTGCTGATGTGGATATGCCGGGCGCCGGTGCCTTCATGTTCCATCTGGTAGAGCCAGGACTGGATGTCCGTGAGATAGGATACCTTGTTAACCGCATACCCGCCCAACCGGTCTCCGGGGGCGATGCTGGGATTGTTTGCGTCTTTTTGCATAGTCATGAAGATCTCCAGTGCCGCTTGCTTGATTTCTTAGTTCCCGGTGCGGGAATGACTACTCCACTGCTTTGTAGCTACCACGGCTGACCCGCCTTATTTTCTCAATTTTGTTCAATCGGAAAATAATGTTGCGAAGCTTTTTGTCATCGTAGCCGGTCTGCTCCCGGACTTCGGCGATGCCGATGCCGTTTTTGCTTCGTTTGATCAGTTCCAGAACGGTTTCCGTGGCGTTCGCGGGGGACGCGTCATTGCTCTTTGCCGCTGACCGCCGGGACCGTGGGGCCACTGCTTTAATCAGTTTCTCGAGGCGGTCGAGCCGGTCGTTGAGGCCGTCAATGTCTCGTTTCGTGGGGATGTTGTAATTGTGCATGAAAAATTTGACCATCGCATCAAAGCTAACCGGTTTTCCTTTTCGTTTGGTCATTTACACCTCCATGGGCACTTGTCTCAAATTTAAAAAAGCGCGGCCGTGACCGCCGGGTCTATTCAAATCAATCGTGAAGTCAAGCCTGTCGTTCAATATAAACAATCAGCTGGCGGCGTAAATGACTGCATGGTCAAATCAGACGTGCTGTCAAGCTAAGGAACAACGTATCCAAAGTCAATGGGCAGGTCATTAGAATGACACTGAAAAAGTGATAGTAACGATAATTACTGCGTTTTTCTATTTTATAGAAATGCGCTATATGTTCTTCATGAGGCAGATGCAAGTGGTCCTCAAGGCCTGTTTCACACCCGTGATCAAGACCTTGATCCGGGCGATCCGGAGGTTAAGCAATCAGGTGGTCTGAAGACCTGAAATCCTGTTGCCTTTGCACCGCTTCTGCTGTATGGGAAAGGCATAGACAGTAAAAGAAAATCGGCGATCCCAAAAGATCCTGAGGCGGCATGACTGAAGGCACCCTGTTTAAAATCAAGAAATACGCGCTGCACGACGGTCCCGGTATCCGAACCACGGTGTTTTTCAAAGGATGCCCGTTGTCGTGCCGATGGTGCCACAACCCCGAGGGCCTTGACCCGCGGCCCCAGACGATGTCGCGCCGAACGTCGTCCGGGGAAATCCATGAGACGGTGGGGACCGTCATCGGGGTGAATGCGTTGATCAAAGAGATCGAAAAGGATGTGCTGTTTTACGATGAATCCGGAGGCGGGGTCACTTTCTCCGGTGGTGAACCGCTGGCGCAGCCTGAATTTCTGGAAGCGGTGCTGGTGGCCTGCAACCATCTGGAAATCCATGCCGCGCTGGACACCAGCGGTTTTGCGCCGTCGGCCGTGCTCAATCAGATCCTCCCCCGGCTGCAGATGGTGCTCTTCGACCTCAAGATCATGGATGAGAAGCAGCATCGGCGATATACCGGGGTGTCCAACCGGACCGTTCTCGAGAACCTGATGCGGATCGATGACAGCCGGACGCCGGTGCGCATCCGGGTCCCCCTGATACCCGGCATTACCGACGGCGACGACAACATCGCCGAGATCGTCCGGTTCGCAGGCACCCTCAAGACGGTGCAAGGGGTGGACCTGTTGCCGTTCCACCGGATCGGGAGTGAGAAGTATCGACGATTGGGCGTGACCGACAACACGGCCGGGACCGCTCCCCCGTTGCCGGAACGTGTGGCGGCAATCAAACGCAGATTCGAATCCGCAGGTTTGACTGTATCGATTGGAGGCTAATCATGAATGAACGCATCAACCGTCTGAGAACCCGAAGCCTTGCGGCCATACCCAGCCTGTCGGACGAGCGGGCCCGGCTGCTGACCGGCTTTTACAAAAGCGGCGTCGCCCGGACCTCCCCCATACCGGTGCAGCGGGCCATGGCCTTTGCTACCATCATGGAGAACAAAAAGATCTATATCGGACCCGACGAGCTGATCGTGGGCGAACGCGGACCGGCGCCCAAAGCCACGCCCACCTACCCGGAGGTGTGTATCCACTCACAAGCGGATCTGGATATTATCAGTGGCCGCGAGAAGGTCGCCTTCCTTGTGGATGACTCGGTTCGGCAAAATTACCGTGAGGAGATCATCCCCTTCTGGCAGGGACATGCCATCCGGGAAAAACTTTTCGCTCATTTGCCTGAAGCCTGGAAAGAGGCTTATGCGGCCGGTATTTTTACCGAGTTTCAGGAGCAGCGCTCTCCGGGACACACTGCCTGCGGGAACAAAATTTACCATAAAGGGTTGCTGGATTTAAAGGCTGAGATCCAGGATGCGGTGGCACGTCTGGATTTTTTCAACGACCGTGATGCGATGGACAAAAAAAACCAGCTGGCGGCCATGGCCATAGCCGCCGATGGGCTGATCGCTTTTGCTCGCCGCCATGCCGATGCGCTTCTGCGGATGGCCGAATCGACGTCGGACCCGGATCGTAAAGCCGAATTGATGCAAATGGCCGCCATCTGCCGGCGAGTGCCGGCCCATGCCCCGCAAACCTTCTGGGAGGCCCTCCAGACTTATTGGTTTGTCCACGTGGGGGTCATCACCGAACTCAACCCCTGGGACGCCTTCAACCCCGGGCGGCTGGACCAGCATCTCTACCCGTTTTACGAAAAAGATATCGCCGACGGTCGGTTGACCAGGGAGCGGGCAAAAGAGCTGTTGTGCGCCTTCTGGATCAAGTTCAACAACCACCCGGCGCCGCCCAAGACCGGTGTCACCGCTAAAGAGAGCAACACCTATGTGGATTTTGCCTTGATCAACGTCGGTGGGGTGAAGGCCGACGGCAGCGATGCCGTTAACGACCTGAGCTACCTGATTTTGGACGTGATCGAAGAGATGCGACTGCTCCAGCCCTCGTCCATGGTGCAGTTGAGCAAGAAAAATCCGGATCGATTTATTCGCCGCGCGCTGAAAATCGTGAAAACCGGGTTCGGCCAGCCGTCGATCTTCAACACCGACGCCATCGTCCAGGAGCTGGTGCGCCAGGGCAAAACGGTGCAGGACGCCCGGGAGGGAGGAGCCAGCGGCTGTGTCGAGGCCGGCGCCTTCGGCCGTGAGGCCTATTTTCTGACCGGCTATTTCAACCTGCCTAAACTGCTTGAGCTCACCTTGAACAACGGCGTCGATCCGCGTACCGGCAGCCAGCTGGGGCCGGCCACCGGCCAGCCGTCCGATTTCAACCGTTTCGAAGCGCTGTTCGACGCCTGGACCCGACAGCTCAGGCATTTCATCGACATCAAGATTCGCGGCAACAACATCATCGAGCAGATCAATGCCCGCAACATGCCGGTGCCCTTTCTGTCCCTGCTTATCGACGACTGCATCGAAGCGGGGCGGGACTACAATGCCGGCGGTGCCCGCTACAACACCTCCTACATCCAGGGGGTCGGCCTGGGGTCCATCACCGATGCCCTGACGGCCCTCAAGGTCCATGTGTTCGACCGAAAAACGATCACCGTGGACGGTTTCATCAAAATACTCTCTGAGAATTTCGAAGGACACGACGATTTCAGGCGGCAGTTGCTGGACGATACCCCCAAGTACGGCAACGACGACGATGCGGCCGACGACATTATGCGGATGGTCTTCGAGGCTTACTACGACGCTGTAAACGGTCGGCCCAATACCCGTGGCGGCGTTCACCGGGTCAATCTGCTGCCCACCACCTGCCATGTCTATTTCGGCAGTGTCATCGGCGCCCTGCCCGACGGCCGCCAATCCGGCATCCCCCTGTCCGAGGGCATCTCGCCGGTGCAGGGGGCGGACCGCAACGGCCCCACGGCGGTGATCCGGTCGGCTGCAAAAATAGATCACATCCGCACCGGCGGCACCCTGCTCAACCAGAAGTTTCTGCCCCAGGTGCTGGCTGACGATACGGGCATCACCAAGCTGGCACAGCTGGTGCGCACCTATTTTCGTATGGACGGCCACCACATTCAGTTCAACGTGGTCGACGGCGAGACACTCAAGCGGGCCAAATTATACCCGGATGACTACCGCGACCTGATTGTCCGGGTGGCTGGATACAGCGATTATTTTGTGGATTTGACGGAAGACCTGCAGGATGAGATCATCCGGCGCACCGAGCACGAGGCGATGTAAAAATGACCTTCGAAGCCATCCGAAAAAGTTCCGCACCCGACATGGTCGCCGAACAGATCATCGAAAAGATTACCGGCGGTGAACTGGCACCCGGCACCCGACTTCCCGCCCAGCGTGATCTGGCCCAGATGCTGGGAGTGGGGCGGTCATCGGTGCGCGAAGCCATCAACGCCCTGGTGGTGATGGGTTACCTGGAGCCGCTGCAGGGCAAAGGGACCTTTATCAAGGACGTGCTTCCCACTTCCGATCCAGGCATCGAGAAGCTGTCTGCGGCTTTTTCCGCTGGCTCCATCTTTGACCTGATGGAGGCGCGGGAACTGTTGGAGTGCCGATCTGCCGCCCTGGCGGCGGAACGGTCCGATGAAGCGCAGATCCGGAACCTGAAGGCGGCCATGCAAAAGGTGAGTGGAACGGAAGCGGAATACGCCATCTTCCTCGATGCCGACATCTGTTTTCATGCGGCGGTAGCCGAGGCCGCCGGCAACGTGGTGCTGTGCGAGCTGACCAAGTTGGTGCTGGATAAAGTCGTGGCCCACCACAATGCCCTTAAAACCGTTTTGTTGCCGCCGGCCTACCGCGAGGTTTCCATCCGAACGGCCGCCCGGGTCGTGGTAGCCATTGAAGCCGGTGACGGCGATGCCGCTGCCCGGTGGATGGCCCAGCACTTAAATGCCTTCCGGGATGAATTGAAAAACATCATCGGGTAACAGAAGACGGGTTCAGCGTTCAGGGTTCAATGCTGCTAATTCCAATCAAACCAAAAAAACAGCAGGAGATTCTTTGACCATGCAGATTCGTATTTTGACCGCAGCCGACGTCCGTTCGGCGCTTTCCATGACCGAGGCAATCAATGGGGTGGAGCGGGCCTATGCGCAGCTTTCCGCCGGCAAGGCCACCATGCCCCTGCGCTCCCGGTTTCACACAGAAAAAGGGGTGACCCTGCTCATGCCTGCCCATCTCCATGACACCGGCGATTTTGCAATCAAGATTGTCTCCGTCTACGCGGACAACCCCAAGCTGGGCTTGCCCACGGTGGCGGCCACGGTGCTGGCTTTGGATCCACAGACCGGCATGCCCCTGGCTCTGATGGAGGGGGACAGCCTGACGGCGCTGCGCACCGGTGCGGCAGGCGGCGTGGCTGCGCGCTATCTTGCCCGGACGGATGCCGCGACCGTGGCCCTTTTCGGTGCCGGTGTCCAGGCCCGCGCCCAGCTCCAGGCGGCAATGGCCGTTCGCAAGATCAATCGGGTCTGGATTGTCGATCCCTTCGAACCCGCCGCCCGACGCCTGGCGGACGACATTTCCGCATGGCCCGACGCGCCGGCAGTTACCCTGGCGGTTTCCGCGAAGTCAGCCGTGGCGCAGGCAGACATCGTGCTGGCCGCCACCACGACAACGACGCCCTTGTTCGACGGCAATGACCTGAAACCGGGCGCCCACGTGACCGGTGTCGGCTCCTTCACCCCCCAGATGCAGGAGATCGACGCGACCACCATTCGTCGGGCGCGGGTGGTGGTGGACCAGCGGGCCGCGGCTATGGCCGAGGCCGGTGATATCATTATCGCCAAGGCGACGATCGACGCGGAGATCGGTGAGATCATCAACGGCGACAAACCCGGTCGGCAGAACGATGAAGAGATCACTTTCTTCAAGTCCGTGGGCCTGGCGGTGCAGGACGCGGTGACGGCGGGTGCCGTGCTCAAGGCGGCAGAGGAGAAGGGGCTGGGGACGGTCATCCAGATGTCATAAAATCGGGGTCTGTGGTTTCTGGTTGCTGGTTTATGGTTAACCAGAGACCAGCAGACCAGAGACCAGAGACCACAGACCAGAGACCAGAGACCAGAAGACCAGAGACCAGAGACCAGAACCCATGAACTTATCCATGCTCGAAAAGATGAGAAACTGGACGCCGCCGGACAGCTGGCAGCGGATCACCACCATCGACGCCCATACGGGCGGCGAGCCTTTCCGCATCATCACCGGCGGTCTGCCCGGTTTGGCAGGCGACACCATCCTGGCGCGCCGACGCTACATGACCGACCACATGGACCACCTGCGCACGGCCCTGATGTGGGAACCCCGGGGGCATGCAGACATGTACGGCTGCATCATCACGCCGCCGGTGTCGCCCGAGGCGGACTTCGGCGTCCTGTTTCTGCACAACGCGGGCTACAGCTCCATGTGCGGCCACGGCATCATCGCGGTGACCACCGTGGCCATCGAAACGGGCATGATCGAGGCCGTTGAACCGGTAACCACCGTGCGCATCGACGCCCCGGCCGGCCTGGTGACCGCCCACGCCTGCGTTGAAAACGGGCGGGTCGAGCGTGTCTACTTCCACAATGTGCCTTCTTTTGCATTGCTTCTGGACCAGACGGTCGATGTCCCAGGTCTGGGGCGTGTGCGTTATGACATTGCCTACGGCGGCGCCTTCTATGCCTTCGTAAAGGCCGGTGAACTGGGCGTAACCACCACACCCAGGGACTTCAATGCACTCATTGAAAAGGGCATGGCGGTCAAGCAGGCTGTAATGGCCGCCGGTCCGATCACCCATCCGTTCGAGGCCGACCTGAGCTTTCTCTACGGCACGATTTTCATTGGCCCTCCCCACAGCCAGGGGGCTCACTCCAGCAACGTGTGCATCTTCGCCGAGGGGGAAGTGGATCGCTCCCCCACCGGCACCGGCGTGAGCGCCCGTTTGGCGCTGCACTACGCCCGAAGGGAAATCGGCATGAACGATCCCATCGTCATCGAGAGCATCCTGGGAAGCCGCTTTACCGGCCAGGTGGTAGAAACCACCACATTCGGTCCCTACGACGCCGTTATCCCGGAAGTGACGGGCAATGCCTGGATCACCGGCCGCAGCGAATTTCTCATGGATCCAGCGGACCCGCTGAAAAACGGATTCATATTCCGGTAAGATGCAGAAAGAGAAAAACCCATGTCCAATCTGGTGAGACATGCCCCCCGGTTCAACGAAGATCAGGCGGCGGCGCTGGCCAGGGAACTTTTCAACATCACCGCCTCGGCCGACCGGTTGCCCAGCGAACGGGATCAGAACTTCCGGTTGAAAGACGAAAAGGGCGGCCAGTTCGTACTCAAAATCGCCAATGCTGCGGAGACCCGCGAGGTGCTGGAACTGCAGAACATGGCCATGACCCATGTGGCCGAAAAAGGCGCCGCCCTGTTCGATGATTTCGACCCCTGTCCGCGGGTCTGCAGCGCTCCCGGCGGTGAGGAAATCATCTCGATCCCCGGGCAGGATGGTGCCAGTCATTTCGTACGGCTGCTCAGCTACCTGCCGGGCAAGCCGCTGGCCAGGGTCAATCCCCACGACGGCAACCTGCTTTTCAGTCTCGGTTCTTTTCTGGGCCGTATCGATCGCGTGCTCATGGACTTCGACCATCCGGCCACCCGTCGGGTGTTTCACTGGGATCTGGCCCGCTCCAGCGAGGTGGTGGCGTCGCTTTTGGATGATATCGATGACGCTGAAAAGCGGGATCTGGTTCGGCACCGATTGGACCGGTACCACGCCGACACGGCTCCAAAACTGACGGGCCTGCGGTCCAGCGTGATCCACAGCGACGGCAACGACTACAATGTGCTGGCGTCGCCCCATGGACGCTGGGGCAACCGGGTCACCGGGCTCATCGATTTCGGAGACATGGTTCATTCTCACACGGTCAACGAACTGGCCATTGCCTGCGCCTATGCCCTCATGGGCAAGACGGATCTCCTGGCCGCCGCCGTCCAGGTGGTCGCCGGTTACCACCGCGCCCTTGCGCTTACGGAAACCGAACTGGCGGTGCTCTTTGACCTGATCTGCATGCGCCTGTGCACCAGCGTCTGCCACAGCGCCCACCAGATTCGCCTGGCACCCCAGAATACCTATCTGCTGGTCTCCCAGCAGCCCGCCTGGGAACTGCTCCACCGGCTGCAGCCGATCAGCCCGGATTTTGCCGAGGCGTGCTTCAGGGATGCCTGCGGGTTCGACCCGGCACCCCGGTCGCGCGACCTTGTCGCCTGGCTGAAGGAAAACCAGGCATCGTTTGCCCCGGTTGTGGATGCAGCGATGCTGGTCGGCGATCCGCCGGTCATCGACCTGAGTGTGAGCACACCGCTGGTGGGCGCCGGGCCGGAAAAGGAAGATGCGGCGGCGATGACGCGCATCATCTTCCAGGAGATGGAAGATGCCGGCAGTCGCCTGGGAATTGGCCGCTACAACGAAGCCCGGGTGATCTACACGGCCGATGCATTCAAGGTGGAGACGGACACCGCCCCCGAATACCGAACCGTTCACCTGGGGCTTGATCTGTTCGCCCGGCCGGGTGAACCGGTTTATGCCTTCATGGGCGGCCGGGTCCACAGCTTCCGGAACAACACCGCCCACCAGGATTACGGCCCCACCATCATCTTGTTCCATGAGACGGACAGCGGCATTCCGTTTTACTCGCTTTATGGACACCTGGCGGCCACATCGCTGGATGGCCTGGAACCGGGCATGCCCGTCAGCGCCGGACAGCCGATCGGCACCATCGGCAGCGCAGCGGAAAACGGCGGCTGGGCGCCCCACCTGCACGTTCAACTGACCACCGATCTGTTGGGGCAGCAAGGCAGCTTTCCCGGCGTGGCCCGGCCCAGCCAGCGACGGGTGTGGACCGCCCTTTGCCCGGATCCGGGTTTGGTCCTGGGGCTCACCATCGCCCCGCCGGTCGTTGAAGTCCGCCGGGCGGATGAGATCATGGCCATCCGGCAAAGACACCTGGGCAAGAGCCTCAGTGTCTCGTACGACACCCCGCTGAAGATCGTCCGGGGCATGGGCGGCTTCCTCTACAGCGAGACCGGGCAGCCCTACATGGACGGGGTCAACAACGTCTGCCACGTGGGCCACTGCCACCCGGCTGTGGTGGCGGCCGGTGGGCGCCAGATGGCGGTGCTCAATACCAATACCCGCTACCTTCACGACAACATCGTGGACTACGCCCGTCGGCTGCTGGCCACCTTCCCGGAACCGCTGAGCGTGTGCTTCTTCGTCTGCAGCGGCAGCGAGGCCAACGAACTGGCCCTGCGCATGGCGCGCACCCATACGGGGCAGCGCGATATCATCACCGTGGACGGGGCCTACCATGGCAACACCCAGGGACTGGTGGACATCAGCCCCTACAAGCACGACGGGCCCGGCGGGAAGGGGGCGCCGGACTGGGTGCAGACGGTCGTCATGCCCTGCGGCTACCGCGGTCCCCACAAAGGCACCGGGACGACATCCGGCATCGCCTACGCACGCTATGTCAAGACGGCCATCGACTGCATCGAAGCCGCGGGCAGACGGCCGGCGGCCTTTATCTGCGAGAGCATGCTGGGCTGCGGCGGCCAGGTGCTGCTGCCCGACGGCTATCTCCGGGCCGCCTTTGACCACGTGCGCGCCGCCGGCGGGGTGTGCATCGCCGACGAGGTCCAGGTGGGCTTCGGCCGGGCCGGCACCCATTTCTGGGCCTTCGAGACCCAGGGCGTGGTGCCGGATATCGTCACCCTGGGCAAACCCATGGGCAACGGTCACCCCCTGGCGGCGGTGGTGACCACAACGGAAATCGCCAATGCCTTCAACAGCGGCATGGAGTACTTCAACACCTATGGCGGCAACCCGGTTTCGTGCGCCGTGGGCATGGCCGTTCTGGATGTGATCCAAACCGAAGGCCTGCAGGAAAATGCCAGGCAGGTGGGGGCCTATCTATTGGACCGGCTGTCAACCCTGAAGGAGAAGTCTCAACTGGTCGGCGATGTTCGCGGGCTGGGGCTATACCTGGGCGTGGAACTGGTCACGGACCATGACACCCTGGCACCGGCCGCGGATCATGCCGCCTATATCTGCAACCGCATGAAGGATTACGGATTTTTGATCAGCACCGACGGACCCCTGCACAACGTGCTCAAGCTCAAGCCACCCATCATCTTTTCCATGGAGAATGCCGACGCCCTGGTCGATGCCTTGGAGAAAGTCTTTGCCGAGGACTGCCTACAGCGATGAGCCGATGAAATGATCATCGGTATTTTGTGCATATTTTGACAAGAACTGATGAACTGATGTAATCTCGGTCTATCAAAACCTTTCCCTCGGTTGGACTTCACCCTGACTGGAAAAAATTCTATAGCATGCTTGATAGACCAAGCGTTTTTGATTAACCAACTAACATGGAGGATTTGTCATGGATATGATCGAACTGCTCAAAATGGGTGCAGCAACATTCATCAACAGCAACAAGAGTGGCAATGCGGGCAGCGGCCTGGACATTGGCACCCTCATATCAGCTTTTTCCGGGCTGGCCGGGGGAGGCGGCAGCAATGCTGGTATCGACCTGGGCTCCCTGGTATCAAAGATGGACACGGGCGGGCTCGGTGCTGTCGCGAAATCCTGGCTTGGCGACGGAAGCAATGAATCCATTTCGCCTGACCAGATTACCACCATGTTCGGCGACGATAAAATTTCTGAATTTGCATCCACCCTGGGACTCAGTAAGGAAGAGGCGGCGGGTGGTTTATCCGATGCGCTTCCACAAATGGTCGATAAGGCCAGCAGCGGCGGCTCACTGCTTGACTCAATAGGCGGCCTCTCAGGCGCTCTCGGCATGGCAGGAAAATTGTTCGGCAAGTAAGCCAGACACCGCCAACCCCCAACTACTCCTTTCCGGCTTATTTTTTTCATTCAAGGAAGGGCGAGAAGATTCGCTATGTTATTTGATATGCCATTTGTCCGTGAGCGCCAACGAAGATATCTTTAACAGTATCCACTGCTTAATCGCGTGCTCATGGTATTCTTTTTTTGAGGATGTAAAGAAGGACATAGGCTTATTTAATGGAATGGCCTAACTATTTTTAAGGGCATACAAGCTGACACCGAGGGCAATTCCTTAAAAAAACCGGATTAGACCCGATCTAACAGATTCGACTTCCCTTGGATTACGTTGCACTGATTCATTCGATTAATACGGGTAGTATTTTCAAAAGACTTTAAAAAGAGTGGCCCAGATTAGTTTCGAAAAACCTTCCGTTGCCCCGACCTCCATGGGACTGGCCTCTGTCGCCGCCTATAATCTTAAGCGATAAGAAAAAAATAAACTTCTCAATACTGTCGTACGTTCATTTCAGATGAAACACCGAAAGATAGGTCACGGTCCCTAAATCGACGGTATCACGGCATTGAAAGCCCAGGGGCGCCAGCACCCGGGCCAGTTCTTCGGGAGACAGACGTACCTTCTCCGGCGGTCCCGGCGGACCGGGCATTTTCTTGAACTCGACCACGGCCAACTGCCCGGCCGGTTTGAGCACCCGCAGGATTTCCTTCAATGTCCCGTGGTGGGTGCCGTCCTCGATCAGATCGTGGAGCACCGTGGCCATGAGACAGATGTCGACGCTATGATCGTCAATGGGTATTTTTTGGCTGACGTCGCAAACCGTGGCGTCGATATTCTCCAGGCCCAGCGATCCGGCCTTGAGCCTGAGCTTGGTGATGCCTTCCTCCCAGAGGTCAAAAGCATGCACCGTTCCCGTCTCCCGGATCTGGCGGGCGATCTCAATGGCATAATTGCCGATGCCGCAGGCCACATCGAGAAAGACGATCTCGCCGCGAAGGTCAACGGCGGACAGAAAGGTGGCGAAATCGATGAGATCGAAGCTGCTCTTGCCGGCGGCAATGGGTTTGGGTGCCATGGTTATCCTTTGGTTCCGGTTAGAAGAAAGATTACCCTTTAGCTATTTCCACAACTACATCCCTGGGAAGCGCCAGATTGGCGGCGACCTGCATCGCCTTGCAAATGGCTACAGGCACCACGCACGCCTCGCAGCACCCCTTTTTCTGCAATACCGTGCGGCAGACGGCCAGCACCACGCTCTCGGCAATCGGCGTGAGTTCCTGGTAGGCGTTGATCGGGTTTCGCGCCTTGAGCAGTTCGGCCAGTTCCCTGATGGTCTCGCAATCGCTGCCCATGCGCAGCTCGACGTTCATCCCGTCCTGGGTCTCTGCCGTTACCTTGGTTTTGAACCCGCAAACGCCTGCGTCTACTTTAGCATATGCTTTCATCGACATCTTCCTTGGTGTTGAGCAATGAGTTGGCCGCACTGTCATGCCTGGTCTGGATGCACCGCATCGCCCCCGGCTGTCAAGACTATTTTAACCGATGGCGGACCCTCCGCTGCTGAATAGGGATCTGGCCAGCCCGGGCCAATCGAAAATCCGTCACTTTTGGTCAGGGAGCGTTGTTTTTGGAAAATTAACGAAATATAACCCAAAATAATTTGACTCCCCGGAAGGCGCCCTTTAATAATGACAGTTTGAACACCGGACCCTTATTCCGCCCAAGGCCGTGGAACTGGTCTCGATGCTAAAAAGTGGCAGTATGGATTATGCATGGGAATATCTTTCCGTGGCCATTCAGCATCAACTCAAATACCTGACCCCGGATGACCATATCAATTTGGGCAACTACCAGTTTGACGATTTTTACCGGCAGGCCCAGGTCAACGTCACCGGAAAAATACCTGGTGAGTGGATCACCCGTATCGGGCAATCGGTCACCTCCTGCCCCACCGATCGAATCTGGATCTGAACCGTTTTTCATTACTTGTTCGACTTCGGGAATGATTGGTGGCATCGCATTCGAGTTGAATCGGTAAGAGAAAGCAACAAAAAGCGTAAAAGCATAAAGCTTATTAAAGCCGTGGGTGAGTCTCCGCCACAATATCCAGAAGATGATGATTATGTCGATGAGGAAGATGAATAAATTATAATTTTGAGTTAACTTCAGCGTCCAACGGACTCGCAAAGATCGCCGCTGACGTTGGCCGTGGAACGTGAGCGTTACCTTTGCAGATTCGTCCGGAAAGAAAAGAAGATAGGGCAAACGTGCGGGTGGTGAATGGGTCTGCCTTTGAAACAACATCAGAAGCGGATCTTGTTGCGGCGCTGCATGAACAGGTACATCCGACAATATCTCTCGTCGCCGACGATCATGGGGATATTGTAGGGCACATCATGTTTTCGCCGGTGGCCCTCACCGGACATCCCGAACTTAACATTATGGGCCTTGCACCCATGGCGGTATTGCCGGAACATCAGGGAAAAAAAATAGGATCCGCGATGGTGCGTGCCGGCCTCGACGCGTGCGCGAAAAGGGGCGTAGGCGCCGTTGTTGTGCTGGGTCACCCCGAATATTACCCGCGCTTCGGCTTCCTTCCGTCTTCGCGCTTTGGTATTGGATGCGAATACGATGTGCCGGAGGATGTGTTCATGGTCAAAGAATTGCAGCGGGGACATCTCCGTGGCGCGACAGGCATCATCAAGTACCATGCTGCCTTCGGTAACGTATAACCGCACTCCAGCGGACCACTGAATGCCACATTGCCACTCACCCGTTTTTCAGTCCACCATGGGTTTAACTGCCTGCAGCGGATGGCTTTTTTAGAAGATCGATGGCCGCCCGGCAGAAGGTTTCGACCCCGGTGAGCAGGATCTCTTCATTGAAGCCAAACCGCGGATTGTGGATGCCGGCATAGGCATCGTTGCCTGCACCCAGGCAGAAAAAACAGCCCGGGGCTTTCTCCAGGAAAAACGACATGTCTTCACCGCCCAGTGTTTTGTCCGGCACGACCACCCGGTCGACACCGACGACTTCTCCGGCAATGCGTTTCATCCGGTCGGCCATGTCCGGGTCGTTGACCGTGGGCGGATACCCCTGCTCACAGCTCATTTCGTAGCCGGCCCCCATGGATTCGCATACCCCTTTGACGATGGTTTCGATGATTTCGGGCCAGCGTTCCCAGGTCGACTTGTCAAAGGTTCTCGCCGTGCCGCACAGAATGGCTGTCTCAGGGATGACATTGAAGGCGGTGCCGGCCTCGAATTTTCCGACGGTGACCACCGAGGGACTCAAGGGGTCCATCTGACGGCTGACGATGCGCTGCAGGGCAGCCACCACCTGGCAGCCGGTTTCCAGGGCATCCACGCAAAGATGGGGCATCGCCCCATGGCCGCCCTTGCCCGTAATGGTGATGTCGAATCGGAACATGGCCGCCATCAGCACACCGGCCCGGATGCCGATGGTCCCTTCGGGAATAGTTGGCCAGATGTGGCAGCCCAAGGCGTAGTCCACGTGCGGATGGTCCATCACGCCGGCTTCGATCATGGGCTTGGCCCCACCCGGCCCCTCTTCGGCCGGCTGGAAGACAAACTTGATGGCCCCCTTGATCCGGTCTTTGAGCGCATTCATGACCGTGGTGGTGACCAGGGCCATGGCTGTGTGGCCGTCATGGCCGCAGGCATGCATGACGCCGGGGTGTTGGGAAGCAAAGGGCAGACCAGTTGCTTCGGTGATGGGCAGCGCATCCATGTCTGCCCGAATGAGCAGGGTCGGTCCGGGGCGGCCGGTGTCGAGCAAGCCCACCACCCCCGTGCGGGCAATGCCGGTGACCACGGACAGCCCTTCCCGTTTCAGGTAATCGGCCACATAGGCGCTGGTCTTCTCTTCCTTGAAGCCCAGCTCCGGAATGCGGTGAAGGTCCCGGCGAACTGAGATGAGTTGTTCCTTGTGGGGTGAGATTCGGGATTTAATTCCCATGGTGACACCTATAGCGGGTTTCAGTTGACTGGCGTATCCATCATTAACCCAGAAACAGCCAGCAGGCCACAATGGCGAAGATCACTCCGGCTGCATCGGCCGTCAGGGCCGCGGCCATGGCGTGCCGGATTCGCCGAACCTGAACCGCGCCGAAGTAGACGGCCATGACGTAGAAAGTGGTTTCCGTGGAGCCTTGCAGGGTGGAGACCAGCACGCCGGTGTAGCTGTCCGGCCCGATGGCCGGGTCGTTGATGATCGAGGCCAGGATGCCGTAGGCGCCGGAACCGCTCAAGGGGCGCATCAGCGCCATGGGCAGGGCCTCGGCTGGCAGGCCGAAGCGACCGGTGACCGGAGCCAGGGCTCCCACCAGCAGATCCAGGGCCCCGCTGGCCCGCAGCATGCCCACCGCCACGAGGATGGCCACCAGGTAGGGAATGATGCGCAGGGCCACCTGGAACCCTTCTTTGGCCCCTTCCACGAACACCTCGTAGACCGACACCCGCCGGATCGCCCCGAAGATCAGAAAACCCGCCATCAGACCCGGCAGGATCCAGGGGGAGATGGCCTTGCCGAAAAGGATGGCCCCGGGAATCAGGGCGGCCAGCACAACAAGGGCCATGATGCTCACCCAGATCGGGTAGGCCCCTTGAGCCGCTTCCAGGGTCGATGTCTCACTGGGGGCCGCGGTGCCGGTTTTCTCACCGGCGTCTGTTGGTCGTGCACCGGCCGGATGCGCTTCTCCCATGGACGACAGGTGCTGATAGAGTTTGGCGGCCAGGATTGCCACGCTGGTGGAGCCGATGGTTGCAAACAAGGTGGTGGGCATAATGATAGCCGGGTCGGCACTGCCTGCCGCCGCCCGTAGGGCGATCACACCGGTCGGCAGCAGGGTCACGCTGGAGGTGTTGATGGCCAGGAACAGGGCCATGGCGTTGGTGGCCGTTCCCGGTTGCCTGTTCAGACTTTCCAGTTCCTGCATGGCTCGGATGCCGAAAGGTGTGGCGGCGTTACCCAGGCCCAGTGCGTTGGCGGACAGGTTGAGGATCATGGCCCCCATGGCCGGATGGTCGGCCGGTACCTCGGGGAAGAGCCGTACCATCAGCGGCCGGATCAAACGGGCCAGGATGACCAGCATCCCTCCCGCTTCGGCTACTTTCATCAGGCCCAGAAACAGGGTCATGACCCCCACCAGCCCGATGGCCAGTTCCACCGCACCGGCGGAAGATTCGACCATGGCGGTGGAGAGGGCTTCCATGGGGGACTGAAGTTCAGCCGCCGGCTGGAAGCCGATTTGCTTCCAGCCGGCAAAACAGACGGCGGTGAGAACGATGATCAGGAAGATCCGGTTCACGCGGCCGCACCCTCTTTTTTGTCCTCGGACCGCGGTTTGAGAAGGATGCGGGCGTCGACGATGCTCAGGCCCTCGTGGTGGATGATCACCGGGTTGAGGTCCATCTCCTGAATCTGGGGATAGGCCTCGATGATTTCCGAGCAGACCAGCAGCAGGTTGACCAGAGCCTTTTTGTCGTAGGGCTTGTCGCCGCGAACACCATCCAGGATGGGGTGGGATTTGGTTTCGGCGATCATGCGCTGGGCCGAGCGTCGGGAGATGGGCAGTACACGGAAAGAGACGTCTTTTAAAATTTCCACCAACACCCCGCCCAGCCCGTACATGATCACGGGACCGAACTGGTCGTCGATCTTGGTGCCGATGATGACCTCGATGCCCTTGCCCACCATGGGGGAGATCAGTACGCCTTCGATGCGGGCGTCGGCTTTGTAGGCCTTGGCGTTGTCGATGATCTCCTTGAACGCCTTTTTGACCCGGTCTTTCCCGGACAGATTGAGTTTGACGCCCTTGGCGTCGCTCTTGTGCAGGATGTCCGGGGAGGCGATTTTCAGGACCACCTTGCCGCCCATGGCGGCCGCCGCATCTGCTGCTGCATCGGCCGTATTGGCCAGGGCATCTCCGGTCACCGCTGCACCGTGAAACCGGAGTAACTGTTTGGCTTCGGCTTCCAGCAGCGCCGTCCGCCCCTGCTGGTAAACGCTGTCGATGATCTGCCGGCCCTCGGGTTTGGCTTTGGCCTCCCAGTTGAGGACGAAGTCGGATTTGGCGTGGTAGCTTTTCAGGTATCTGCCGTATTGGGCCAGCACGCCGATGCACTTGCAGGCGATATCCAGGCTGCCGTAAACCGGGACGCCGTAGTAGCGCAGCAGGTCGAGGCTGTGGGGTTTCTCCGAATTGTAGAGGCTGTGCACGATGATGGCCTTTTTGCGGCGCTTGACCATCTTGCCTATCTGGTGGGCTGCGTCTTCTTCCATCAGGGCCAGGCTTTCGGCAAAGCGGATGCCGTAGCCGCCGAATAGACCCACAACCAACAGTCCGCCCACATTGGGGTCGCCCAGGATGATGTTGGCGCAGTCGGCGAAGACGGCCGGGTTGTCGTCGGTGCCGCCGGCCACGTCGATGGGGTTTCTCACCGCGGCCCCGCCGGGGAGGATGGCGCGCAGCTTCGCCTGGGTTTTTTCTTCCAGTTGCGGAATCTGTACGCCCAGGTCGGTGAGGGTGTCGGCGGCGATGGTGGCGTGTCCGCCGCCGTCGGCCAGGATGGCGATCTGGTTGTTCTTGATCGGCGGCAGGCTGGAGAGGCTCTCGGCTGCCGGGAAGAGCTCGTCTGAATTTTCGATGACGATGATGCCGGCCCGTTCGAAGGCGCCCTTGGCCACTTCGGACATGCCGGCCAGCGCACCCGTGTGGGAACCGGCGCTTTGCTTGCCGGTGGAGGACCGGCCGCTTTTGAGCAGGACGATCGGCTTGGTCTCGGTGGTCTTATAGGCCTGCTGGAGAAACTTGCGGCCCTCGCGCATGCCTTCCACATACATCAGAATGGCGCGTGTGTCGGGGTCCTGGCGGAAGAATTCCAGGTATTCGTGAAAGCGGATGTCCGCCTCGTTGCCCACGCCCACGTAGTAGGTGAATCCTTTGCGGCTCTGCAGCTTGGCCTCGGTGATCAGGGTCAGGGCCATGTTGCCGCTCTGGGTCAGCAGGGCGATGTCGCCTCTGGGCGAATGCTTTAGGCCCACGAGGTTGAGGTTGTCCTTGAGATTGATCATGCCGGAGGTGTTGGGGCCGATCAGGCGGATGTGGTGTCGGGCGGCTACCTCCAGCACTTCGCTCTCGAGTGCTTTGCCCTTAGCGCCGGTTTCGCCGAATCCCGTGGCCAGGATGATGGCGCCTTTGACCCCCTTTTTGCCGCAGTCTTCAAGAACCGCTGGAACGGTTCGGGCCGGGGTGGCGATGAGGGCCACGTCCACCTCTCCCGGGATTACCGAGACGGCGGTGTAGCACTTCAGGCCCATGATGCTCGGCTCTTTCGGGTTGACCGGGTAGATGGCCCCTTCGTAGCGTTCATCCAGAAGGGTTCGAATGGTCTGATAGCCGCGCTTGGTCGGCACCTTGGATGCGCCCACGACGGCAACGGAACGGGCGTTGAGGACGTGTTCGAGTCCCATCATATTCTCCTTTCTTATTTCTTGCGGTCTTCGAATGCCACCAGGGACTGCTGGCGCTCTTTGGTGGAGACGCAGGCCAGGCAGGCTTCCACTTCGAAATCCATGAGTGCCTCCAGGCTTGTTTCACCCTGGGCCATGTTGAGCCCCTTCTTGATCATTTTGAGGGAGAAGGCCGAGTTAGCGGCGATCTTGGCGGCCATCTCCATGACTGTTTCCATCAGCTTCTCCGCCGGTACGGCACGGTTGACCAGCCCGATGCGCTGGGCCTCCACGCCGTCGATATACTCGCCGGTGAAGAGCAATTCCCGGGCTTTCCCCGGGCCGATGAGGTTCTGGACCAGCCGGAAGGCGCCGCCGGTGACCGACGAGGTGACCTTGGCCTCGGGGCTGCCGATCTTGGCCTCCTCGGCGGCGATCCGGATGTCGCAGGCCAGGGCCAGTTCGTATCCGGAACCGATGGCGAAGCCGTTGACGGCGGCGATGGTGGGCTTTTCGAAGCGGATGATGGCCCGGGACACCTCCTGGAGAGACACCAGGTAATCCCGGTAGTCCTCGATGGAGCGGGTCTTGGACTCCTTGAGGTCGGCGCCGGTGGAAAAGGCACGTCCTTCACCGGTGACGACCACGACCTTGATCCCTTCGTCCGCCCGGGAATCCTCCAAAGCGGCCTGCATGTCCAGCCAGAGTCGTTTGTTCATGGCGTTGAGTACCTTGGGGCGGTTGAGCCGGATGACGGCCACCCCGTCATGCTTGTCGTAGATGATGCATTCCAGTTCCATGGATTCTCCTATGGCGGGTGGTGCAAAAAATGGGTGGAAAGATGCGGCCCCTCTTGGCCTAAAAAATCGGGCGGGTCAAGACAATTATACCCGATCAGGCCAAATCTTCAAGGGCTTCGCCAATCAACCGGGCAATGGGCAGTTGTCGGGGGCATCTATCCTCTGCAGCCGAGTAGTCTGCCTGGGTCATCTTTTTGCGGACCGCATCGGGAATGGCGGCGAAGCGGCGCCGGGCATCGTTAGAATCCCCGTAGCTGCGCGCATACATGAGATAGCGCATGACGTCGCCCACGGGAACTTTTTCCGCGATGGCGTTCTGACAGATCTGCGTGCAGCCGGCACAATAGTGCGAGAATGTCTCCCGGGCATACCGCTCCAGGTGCTGCCGGTCGCTGTCGGTCAGCACCGTGCGGTCCACGGCCGCGGCGATGTTGGCCATGAGGATGGCCATGGTTGGCATCTGGGAACAGATAGCCGAAATCTGAGGGTTCTCCCACACCGCCTTGAGCTTGGCCTGTTTGTCGGTGAAGCCTTTTTGCACGAACCGGCCGGCCAACTCCAGTTCGCGTGAGGTGCCGGTATCCACGGCGCCGCCGCCCTGTGTCTTCATGGCGGTGAGCCCGATGCCGGCGTCAATGCAGGCCTTTACCGCGGCCTTCATTTTCTCTTCGTGCATCAGCCTGAAATTGTAGGTCATCATGATGCCGTCGATCCAGTCCAGCCGTGCGGCATCCAGCAGGCATTGCTCCATGTTTGAATGGGTCGAGAAGCCGAAGAGGCGGATTTTGCCCTCGGCCTTCTGTTCGGTGGCCCACTCGCGCATGCCGTTGTCCATCGTGTCGGCATCCCGGATGGCATGTACGAAGAAGAGGTCGACGTGATCGGTATTCATGCGCTCCAGGGAGGTGGTCAGGTCATTGCTCATGCCCCGACCGGATCGGGAGGTGGATTTGGTGACCAGGAAGATCTTCTCCCGTTGTTCGGGGTAGCTCTTGAAATACTGGCCGATGCCCTCTTCGCTGCGTCCGCCGCTGTAAACATGGGCCGTATCCCAGTAGGTGACCCCCCAACGGATGGCCTGCTTGAGCATGGTCTGGTTGGAGGGGATGTCGAACATGCCCCCCAGGGAGAGGATGGGCACTTGGATGCCGGACCGGCCGAAAGGCCGCGTGGGCACGCCGGTGGGGTCGGCGGCTTGGGCCGGTGTGGCGGCGTGTGCATGGTTGCTCCCGACAAGGGGTGCCAGTGCGGTGCCTATTCCGGCGGCGCCGGCGGATTTGATGAATGATCGACGGGAGATTCCCTTTTGCATGTCTTTCATGGGATTACCTCGTTACTAGTGGGTTAAAGGATGAACGTCCAACATCGAACATCGAACGCCCAATCTCGAATGAGAACCGACAACAAACGCCGAACGGCAAACTGATAATTCCTTGGGATAGTTTCCGAATAACCCTTTTGCCTCATTTTCCGTCCTCGGACTTCTGTCTTCTGACATCCGACCTTCACAGCAACAGCCGATGGCGCCGTTCGCGCGTCTCGTTTTCCGCGGTCACGCGGATGGCCCGGCGGCCCTTGACCGGGCATTCGTGTTCACAGACCCCGCAGCCAATGCAATGGGCCGGGTCCACATAGGGCAGTTGCAGCCGCACCAGCAGGATGACCGGGTCTGCTCCTACCGTACTTGCCGTGAATGAGTGGCCCTCAAGGGTAAGACCACCGGGGCCGATATCGGCAATTCTAGCGGGCGGCATCCCGGGGTTGCCGTTAATGGACACATAATAGTCTCCGGTGGCAAACCGGTCGGAAGGCAGCGCTGGACCGTCGAATGTCAACTGGTTTCCCTTCAGGCTTCGCAGGCGCAAATCGCCGTCCAGGCGAACCGGTCGAAATTCGATACGGGTGAAGATCGCCTTGGGACTCACCGGGCAGTTTTCCTGGCAGACGATGCAGGGCCGGTCCATGGCCCAGGGCAGGCAGCGTCCCCGGTCGACGAAGGCCATGCCGATGCGCATGGGTCCTCTGGATTCGAAACCGCCCTTTCCCAGGCGTTCTTCGATGGAGATCGGCCGGATGGCGGCGGTGGGGCACAGGTTGCCGCAGGCGATACAGCCGTGCTGGCAGCCGCTGGTGCCCATGCGAAAGTTCAGCATCGGTGTCCAGATGCCTTCTATTCCAGCCTGAAGGCCGGCCGGGTGGATCACGTTGGTCGGGCAGACCCGCATGCACTGGCCGCACTTGATGCAGCGCTGGAGGAATTCCTCCTCCGGCAGGGACCCGGGGGGGCGGACGACGGCCGGGTTCCAGGCTTCGCCGGTCATGCCGGCCAGCCGCGCTAAAGGAACGGCAGTCACCCCTGAGACCAGTACGGCCACCAATTCTCTTTTGGAGATGTCTGGCACGGCAACTTCTCCTGCAGCCGATGCATCAAGGTGATAGCCCATCACACCGTGCCGGCAGTCCGCCAGGCAGTTCGTGCACAATACGCACTCGGGGGTGCGGATGACGGCCGACGGTTCACATCCGCCCTCGCAATACCGGTCGCAGTCACCGCAGGCGGTGCAGCCGTCGGCCTTCTGGCCTATCCGCCACAGGGCGTTTTTCCCAAGCACGCCGAACAGCGCTCCCAGCGGACAGACAAACCGGCAGTAAAAGCGCGGGGCCGCCAGATTGAGAAAAACCGCCGCCCAGAAGATGGCTCCGATGGCAACCGTACCCGGATAGAGACGGCTGGCCGCGGAGAGGGAGATCAGGCGTCCGTCAACCAGCGGCAGCAGGGTCAGGTTCACCGACCGGTAAAAAAGGGGGATGGGGTCCAGCAATCCGGTCTGCAGGGACGCGGCCAGCATCCGGGAGCTGTCGGTGAAAAGACTCAGGACTATCCAGCCGATGGTCACTGCTGCGACGCCGGTCACCCATCGAACACCGGAAATGGTTCGCAAACGAAGCGCACCTGCTCCAAGCAGAAGCAATGCAACCACAATTGCTGCAGCCAGGTAAGGCGATTGGATGGGAACACCGAGCAGTCGGCTGGCCAGGTCACCGGCCGCTGCACCGAGCAGGAAGACGAGCAGGATGTATTTGATACCCTGGCCCCGGCGGTAGCGGTTGGCTGCGATCCTCCACGATGCACGGCGACCCAAATTGGCCAGCCATCCCACGGCCTGATGCAGGGTCCCGAAGGGGCAGAGCCAGCCGCAGAAAAAACGGCCCAGCAAAATGGTCAAAACCACGGTTAAGAGGCCCCACAGCAGACCGGCGTAGATCGTGCCGGTAGCCAGAAGGGTGCCCAGGCCCACCAGCGGGTCAAGTTGGATCAGCCAGTTGACCGACCATCCGCGCAGCTGCCACCACTGCTCACCCAAGGTGGAGACGATGCAGAACCACAGGAAGAGCAGGAAGAAGAAGATCTGGCTGATGCGTCTGGCGGTTACGATTCTCATGAAACCTGTATCTCTTTCAGATCTAGCGACCGGTAGTCGGCCCTGCCGGCGCCCACGCTTTCGGCTTTGGCGATAAAAGGCAAATCTGCGGCGGTGCGGCCCAGCAGCGTGGCGCCGACAGCATCGGCGGCCACCGGGTCGGTGCTCACGATCAGGGTCCCGGTGGGTTTGAGATCGGAAAGGGATCCCCCGGTGGGTCCGTTGCTCATCATGGACTGCGTGCCGTCCAGCACCACCACCGTAGGTTTGATCATCATGGCCAGTTCCTGGATGATGGTATGGATATCCTGGTGAAAAATGTTGCGCCGTCCGCCCAGCAGGCCGTACCAGTTTTTCAGGGTCATGGATGCGCCGCTGCGGTGGTGATCTTTGACCGGGGCCATGCCGATGATGCGGTCCACCCGGGCCAGGGGAGCATACAGAATCGGCCAGTCCCGAATCAGGCGCCCGCCGGAAACGCTGAAATGCTGGAACAGGGATTCGCGTGGAATCACCACCTCGGCACCGGCCAGGCGGGCCGCCGCTTCGATGCCGGTGAGGGCGAAGCAGGAGGCGGGGTCATTGATGGGGTTGTCCGTCACGATTACCCGGGACGCCCCTGAGTCCAGGCACAGCCTTACCACGGCCGCCACCAGGTCCGGGTGGGAGGTGGCACCCAATGCGGGCGGCGAGGCAAAGGCCGCGTTGACCTTGAGCAGAACGCGCTCGCCCGGCTTGACGAAGGCCTTCATGCCGCCTAAGGCGTCGAATGCCTGCCGGACGGCTTCCGTCCGGTCAGTTCCACGGGCGATGCATATCTTCCCGCTCAACTCGGCGATTGAAAAGTCGGGGATCTGCACTGTCGCAGTGGCGTTAGAGAGGGCCGCTGGCGCCTGGCCATCATAAAACCCGATTCCCAGGGCACCGGCGGCGGCAACGGAAAGCCCGGCGCGGGTGCAGCGCCCGATAAATTGACGGCGGTTGATGGTTGCTTCGGTCAAGATAGTACCCCCCGGGTAAGGACATCTTTTTTTTGTTTTTATCGGGATCGCAATCGGATGTTGGGTTTGTTCAGGGGACATATACTTTCTTTTCAATCCCGATTTCGGTCTATTCCCCCAACCGCTCTAAATGTCCGGCCAACTGCCCGGCAAGGGTCCCGGCCACCTCCAGGCTGCCGGCTTCGTGAACACCGGCCAGATAGCGCCCCCTGCTGAAAATGATTTCATAGACGTCGAAAAACTGAACGACGGCTGAACCCTCAACGGGCAGGGGTGCATCGATGGTGCTGGCGCCATAGGATACCAACGTCTGCCGGTATTCAACGGCCAATGCGGATGCGGCTTCGGCGGTCTGGCGGTCGGAAACAAATGCGGTCAATCGTTTACCGTCGACCAGGTACTCAGCCGTATAGATCCGGTCCAGCTGTTCGTACCCGAAGGCGTTGGCGGTAACCAATTGAAGGCTTTCAGCCTGAAGACCGCCCTCGGGAAACAGACCGCTGCCGGGTGCGTTTGCCACCGTGGCACCGCCGTGCGCCTGCACAAAGGCTTTGGCCAGCAGACCGATGGCCTGTTGCAACGCCTCGGAGGCGTCGGTGCCGATGACTTCCAGGTAGAATTGGTCGTGGGCCAAGAACATGGCATTTTCCGTGCGGTAGGCATTGGGGACGATGCCGGCGGCCTGGGCGTCTTCCCGGCGCTGCATACTGAAAACGGAAAAGGCGTTCTCCGGCGTGGCCATGTCGTAGACGAACACCTCCACCCAGGCCCCGGCGGATTTATCCACGCTGAACCGCTGGGTCTTCAGGGAAGCGAACCCTGAAGACAGATAGAGGTCCGCGCGGCCGTTGATTTTTTCGTACAGCCTGTCCGGGTCGAAGCGTTCCGGCAGCGAAAAAGGGGTGATTTCGGATCCTGCGGTGTCAATCAGCGCTCGACGGTCCGATTCAGCCGGCTGGGCCTGCTGCTGCGATTCCGGACGGAGAGCGACCACCCCCGGATTGATCTGAAACTGGCCAACGATCAGGCCGGCGCCCATCATGGCGAGGAGGGCCAAGACAGCCATGGACAGGCGGGTTTCCATCTTCCCCGGTTTTTTGTGCGCAGCTGTCTTCATTGCCTTCACCGCAATGTGGGATGCATCCATGTACCCATAGGCGTTATCCACCAATAGAAATGTTCCGGGGTGGTTTGTCAACCGTTAAGCGGCCAAACAGCGTGAAAGCAAACGGCCGGATCGGTGCATGGCCGGGTATGCCTTTCTCTCAGCCTTCATCCTCTTTATCAAAGGAGATGGTCAATGCGTAGGCCCCGTCCTCGAAGCGGCTGCGGATCGGATAATCGCCCTTTTCGAACACCTTGATCATGGCTTGGTTGGTGGCCAGCACGTCGGCGGTCATGCCCCGGGCACCGCGGTGGCAGGCCAGGCGGGCCAGCATCCGATACAGGTAGGTGGCGATGCCCAGACCCTGGTACGCCTCGTCCACGACGAAGGCCACATCGACGTAAGGTTTGTCCTTGTGGCGGGCAAAGCGGGCTTCGGCGATGATCTGGCCCTGGCTCGGCGGACCCACCAGGCCCACCACGGAGAGCACATCCCGGTAGTCCACATTGACGTAGGCCTGCATTTTGGTGTGAGGCATGGTTTTGACAGGCGTGAAATAGCGGTAGTAGATGGCCTTGTCCGAAAAGCGGTAAAAGAGGCGGCGCATCTCCTCTTCGTCGGAGGGTTTGATGGCGCGGAAGCGAACCTTAGTGTCATTTTTGAAGGTCTGCCGTTCACTTATCTCTGACGGGTAGAGATGGGCGCTCTCGGCCAAAAAAATCTGGTCGGGGTAAATGATATGTTTCGCCTTGGCCTTTTCGACCAGCTCCGGCCGATCGTCGGGATGGGCGATTTCGATGAGGGCCTGGGCCCTTTCCCGCAGGGTCCTGCCGGAAAGGGAGGCGATGCCGTATTCGGTGGCGATCATGTTGACCGAGTCGGGCAGGTTCAGCTGGTTGGGCATTTCCTCGATGGAGAGGCGAACGTTGTTTTCCCCCTTGAGGTTGCGGCTGGGCAGGGCGAAGATGGTGAACCCGCCCGGCGATATCTCCGCACCGTTGAGAAAATCCATGGCCTGGCCCGGTCCGGAGGTGACCTGGCCCTTGCCGGTGTGCATGGCGATGCGCCCGGACAGGTCCACCTTGCGGGCCGGGAAGATCGCCACGAATCTCGGGTTTCGGCCGATCTCCATGGGCGTGAAGACCTTGTCGATGCTCTGAAATTCCACCAGGGGGTTGCGGTCCAGCCAGCGCATCAGTTCGGGAGAGCCCATGGCGTAGCAGGTGAGCGATTTGCCGCGGAAGGCCTTTTTACGCCGGTTGGTGACCGCACCGCTTTTGATCAGGGTCATGGCCGCATCGGTGATAAAGGGCGTGTGGATGCCCAGATCCTTTTTCCCGGCCAGGTGCCGGGGCAGGGCGTCGAACAGGGGGCCGAAGGTGAACCCCAGGCAGCTGCCGTCTTCGATCACCGAGGCCACGTTGGCCGCCACCCGGTCATAGACGTCATCCACCGGCCAGCCGGAAAACAGCGGCGTCGGTTCGGTGCTTTCCACCAGCAGGTCAAATTCATTCACGGATACGAAGGTGTCTCCGTAGGTACGGGGAATGTCGGCGTTGATTTCCCCGATGACCACCGACGCCTGGGCCATGACCTGCCGCCCCACATCCACGGCGATGCCCAGCGAGCAGAGGCCTTCGTCGTCGGGCGGGGTGATCTGGATCAGGGCCGCATCCACGGGCAGTTGCCGGCCTTTGATCAGCCACGGAATGGCCGAGAAGCGACTGGGGATCAGATCCACCCGTCCGGCGGTGATGGCCTCACTGGCCACCCAGCCGGAGAAGAAGGTTTTCAGCCGGTACTTGTTGGTGCGAAGCTCCTCCAGGGAGATGACATCCCCGAAGCTGAGGATCTGGATCAGGGTTAGGTCCTGAAGGTTCAAGGCATCCGAGGCCATGAGGCGCTTGACCAGGGTGCGGGGTTCGGCGGCACCGGTACCCAGGAAAATGTTCATTCCCGGTTCGATGCGGGCCAGGGCCTGATCAGGCGTCGCCCGTTTTTTTTGCCAGTCGGTTTTCTTGGGCTCTGTCATCGGTTCTCCGCATGTTGGGGGTAAAGCGTCGATTGCTTCCAAATTAACCATCAACCTTGAGAAAACAATCGACGTCGAACGGATCGGGTGTTATGAGACCTCCTGTCAGCTGTTTACCGTCACTTGATCAATCACAAGAGGGAACCATCGTCATGAAATACGATTTTAACCGGGAGATCAACCGCAAAGACACCCAATCCGCCAAATGGGGCGTAATCCAGGATCCCGACAACCCGTCGCGCTGGCATGCCACCGACGACTACTACGGTGAAGAACGGATCCTGCCCCTGTGGGTGGCGGACATGGATTTTCCTGCTCCCCAGCCGGTGGTGGATGCCCTGGTCCGGCGCGCGCAACACGGCATTTTCGGCTACACGATCCGGACGGCAGACCACGACCGGGCCGTGGTGGATTGGATGAAACGACGCCATGGCTGGGCGATCGAACCGGGCTGGATCGTCTCCACCCCCGGGGTGGTGCCTGCGGTCAATTTTCTCGTGCGGTCGTTCACCCAACCCGGTGAGAAGGTGCTGATTCAGCGGCCGGTCTACTATCCTTTTTTCAATGCGATTGAAAACAACGGCGCCGAGATTCTTTCCAGCAGCCTGACCCTGGACCGGGACCGCTACGAAATGGATTTCGACGACTTCGAAAACAAAGCGGCCGATCCGGCGACCACGCTCTACATCCTGTGCAGCCCGCACAACCCGGTGGGCCGGGTGTGGACCCGTGAAGAACTGATCCGCGTCGGAGAGATCTGCCTGAAGCACCGGGTGCTGGTGGTTGCCGACGAGATCCACGCCGACCTGATTTACAGGGGCGTCACCTTCACGCCTTTTGCCGCCATCAGCGAAGCGATGGCCCACAACACGGTGGTTTGCACGGCTCCCAGCAAAACCTTCAACCTGGCCGGCCTGCACACCTCCAACATCATCATCCCCAACGACCGGTTGAGACACCGCCTCCAGCAGACCCTCAACAGCTGCGGCATGGGCAAGTGGGCGTCTCCCTTTGGTGTGCTGGCCTGCGAGACCGCCTACCGGGAAGGGGAGTCATGGCTGGAGCAGGTGATGGCGTATATCGAAGACAACCTGGACTATCTTCAGGGCTTCATCGACGAGCATGTTCCAGGCATCCGGGTCATCCGACCCGAAGGGACTTACCTGGTGTGGCTGGACTGCCGGGGACTGGGGCTGGACAAGTGGGCGCTCAAGCACCTGATGCTCGGAAAAGCGCGGATTTTTATGGACGAAGGGTTTATCTTCGGGCCCGAAGGTGACGGATTCGAGCGAATCAACATCGCCTGCCCGCGGTCGATTCTGCAGGACGCCCTGGCGCGTATCCGGCGGGCGGTAGATGGGTTGTAAAACGCCTTGCCCGCCTCAAGGATAGCAATCAATCTTACCGATTGAACATCACAAATCCAGCCAGGATCAGCGCCATGCCCGCCATGTGAAAGGACTTCAGGGATTCTCCCAGGAAAATGACGGCCAGGATGGCTGCAAAGACGGGGATCAGGTTGATGAACAAGCCGGTGCGGTTGGCGCCGATGACGGCCACCCCGCGGTTCCAGCAAAAATAGGCCACGATGGATGGAAAAAGGGCCACGTAGGCGATGCTGCCGGCCACGCCGGGGGTAAGTGTGAATGTCCCCACGGCCGATATTTCCCACAGGTAGAGCGGCAGCAGCCCCAGGCACCCGAGACCGAAGGTGTAGGTCAGAAAGCTCATCGGATGCATGTTCGGCCGTTTGGGCAAGAGGGCCGAGTAGAGTGCATAAAGGACCACCGCCACGATCATCAGCAGGTCTCCCTGTGCCAGGGCCAGGTCGATCAATGCCTGCCAGCGGCCCTTGAGCACCACGACCCCGGCGCCTACGACACATAGCACGACCCCGGCGGCCTGAATCCCGGAGACCCGCTCCCCATACATAACCCGGGAAATGACAATGATGACCGCCGGCATGGTGGTCTGGATCAGGGCACCGTTGATGGCTGTCGTGGTGTGCATGGCCGTGTAAAGCAGGGTGTTGAAAATGGTGACCCCGAAAAGGGCGAGCAGCCCCAATATTTTCCAACCGGCCAGGGCCGTTTTCCAGTCGCGCTTGACGTAGGGCCAGGTTAGGGGCAGGAGAACCATAAAGGCCACCATCCATCGCCAGAAGGCCAGAGAAACCGGGGGAATCAACTCGGCCACACCCTTGGCCAGCACGATATTGCCTGCCCAGCACATGGGTGCCACGGCCACCATGAGAAACGCGGTGAGGGTGGTTTTAGGGGGTGCGTTCATGCGTGCTGCCGGTCTCCGTTGAAACGGGATGGGGGACGTCGTCTAGCGACACCCGGTCAGGATCACGCCCTTGTACCGGAACCCACGGGCTTTTGCAAGGTTCCCGGCGTCGACGGAAAGCGCCGTGTCCGTCAGTGGATCGTCGAGTCTTCGTCAGATCCCGGATACCAGCTGGTCTGCGGTCTTTTTGACTTCCTTTGCCAGGCCTTTGCGCGGGCATCCCCTCACCTCCGCCCCCAACAGGCGCCGCTTTGTCTTACCGGTGAAGTGCGTTGACACCGACTTCGGTTTGCGTCATAACACCGGGAGCAACCATCCACGGAAAAACCAGCCACGATAAACAAGGGAGGAACCACCATGAAGCAGGGCAAATGCCCCAAATGCGGGTCAGTCAACATCTATTCGGCCGAAGACCTTCCCCTGAAAAGCGGGCCGTTCGGCAGCAATTCCATCCCCATCAGCCTGACGGCCATGGCCGCCCTGGACAACTATGTGTGCGTGGACTGCGGCCTGGTTGAAAGCTACGTGGCCGAAGCATACATGCTGAAGAAAATTTCCCAAAAATGGAAGCCGGTGAATGACACGGCAGAAGAAAAGGATTGATTCTTCGACATGGCCAATTAACCTTCTTCCAAGAATGATATCCAAAAGGTTATCCGATGCCGTTTCCGTTTTCCAGCAGCCGCATCAGCGGCATTCGCCATTTCGGCCTGATCTCGCGCGTGCTCATCAAACATGGCATGGGGGAAGTCGCCGATCGACTTAGGGGGCGAACCGGCAGCAAGATCAAAACCGGCCTCCCCGATCCGGTACGCATTCGTCGCACCCTGGAGGAACTGGGACCCAGCTTCATCAAGCTGGGCCAGCTCATGAGCACGCGTGCCGACCTCTTTCCCCCGGAATATATCGATGAATTTTCCAAATTGCAGGATCAGGTCCCGCCGGTGCCCTTCGAGGGCATCCGCCGGCTGATCGAGGCCGAGCTGGGACAACCGCTGGATCAGCTTTTCAAAAGCATTGACGAGACGGCCATGGCCGCCGCGTCCGTGGCCCAGGTGCACACCGCCCGTTTGAAAACCGGTGAGAAGGTGGCCGTCAAGGTGATCCGGCCGGGGATCGAAAAGCGCATCCGCAAAGACATCCAGCTCATGTACTACTTCGCCGCCCGGTTCGAACGAAGCTTCGATCTGGGCCGCATCGTCGGCGCGGTCAACCTGGTCAAGGAGTTCGAACGCACCATCTTCCGCGAGCTGGACATGCTCATCGAGGCCGGCAACATCGAGCGCTTCACGCGCAGCTTCAAGGATATCGATGAGATATACATTCCCAAGGTGTATTGGGACCTCACGGCCAAATCGGTGCTGGTGATGGAGCACATCGAGGGGATCAAGGTGGACCGCGTGGACGAGATCCGGCGCCACGGCATCGACCCCCAGGAAGTGGCCATGATCGGCCTGCGGTCTTTTTCCCGCCAACTTATGGCCGCCGGCATCTTTCACGCCGACCCCCACCCGGGCAACACCCTCGTCATGCACGACGGCCGGGTGAGCCTGGTGGATTTCGGCATCGTCGGCTACCTGGACGAAGAGACCATGATGCAGATCGCCCATCTGTTTCTGGGTTTTGCCGAGCATGACTACGACATGGTCATGGAGGCCTTCGAGGCCGCCGGCCTGCTGGATCCCCGGACCATGGATCTGAACAGCTTTAGAATGGACCTCAAGGACATGGCCGAGCCCTTTTACGGGCGTTCGCTGAAGACCATTTCGGTCAAGGATGTCTACTACCAGACCATGCGGCTGGTATACAAGTATCGCATCCGACTGCCCCGCAACCTGCTATTGCTTTTCAAGACCTTCATCCAGACCGAAGCCCTGGGCAAGATCCTGGGCTCCGAGGCCAGTTTGCTGGAGGTCACCCGACCCTACGCCAAGCGTTTGCTGCAGCAGGGCTACGAAGCCCACAAAGTGTTCAAGAACGTGGGCCGGGACACAAAACTGTTCGGCGGCTACCTGCGCCAGATGCCCCACCTGGCCCACGGTCTGATTAAACGTCTGGCCACGGAAACACCCAAATTCGAGATTGCCCACACCGGCCTTGAGGACACCTCCAGAAAGTTCGAAAAAGGCATCAACCGACTCACCCTGGGGCTGGTGACCGCCGCCTCGCTGATCGCCGCCTCCCTGATTCTCAACTCCACCAGCAAAGTGCTGCTCTTCGAGGTCGACTTTTTCGGTGTCCAGACCCTTTCCGTCACCGATGCTCTTCGAGGTCGACTTTTTCGGTGTCAGACCCTTTCCGTCACCGAGTGCTGGGATTCTCCGGCTACGTGATTGCCACTTTCCTGGGCCTGTGGCTGGTTTTTTCGATTGTTCGGTCCGGAAAATTGTGATCCCAGCTCGGGATGCTTTGCGTCTGTCAACGCCTTCACACATGCCAGAGGAAGGCCGGGACCAATCGACCACGGAGGTGAATAAGGATGCGGGTGCTGCTGGTTGAAGACGATGTAAAAATAGCCGCCTTTGTGGAAAACGGGCTGCGTGAGGCCGGTTTTGCCGTCGACTGCACGGGTGACGGTGAGCTAGCCCTTCACATGGCCCTGGCGGTTAGCTATGATGCCGCCGTGGTGGACATCATGCTGCCCAGGCTCGACGGCTTGAGCCTCGTCAGCACCCTGCGCCATCGGGGCATCGATACACCCATTCTGATTCTGAGTGCCAGGCAGACTGTGGACGACCGGGTCACCGGGCTCCAGCGCGGCGCCGACGATTACCTGGTCAAGCCGTTTATTTTTGCCGAGCTGCTGGCAAGGGTCCAGGCGCTGGTGCGCCGCGGATCCAAAACCGTCGAGGCCAGCCGACTGATCTGCGGGGATCTGGCTGTGGATGTGATCCACCGCGAGGTTCAGCGCGGCGGGCAGCCCATCGACCTGCAGCCCAAAGAATACGCCCTGCTCGAATACCTCCTGCGCAACCGTGGCCGCACGGTATCCAAGACCATGATACTCGAGCACATCTGGGATTTCCACTTCGATCCCCAGACCAACGTCGTGGATGTGCTGGTCTGCAGGCTGAGAAACAAGAACGACAAGGACTTGCCCGCAATACCATTCAATCATTCGCGGGATCGGCTATGCGATCAAGGCGCCGCATGTGGAAGCTCGGTAAGACCATCGGGTTCAAAATCGCCGCCGGTTATACCGTGCTCTTTTTCTTCAGCATGATGGCGCTGGCAATCACCGCCTATCTGCTGGTGGGGAACACCCTGGCCCGCCAGGACAGGGAAATGATCGCCGGAGAAATCGAAAGCCTGCGCAGCCAGTATGAGAAGGGCGGCTGGAAGGCTTTTCACGACACGGTCGTCGACAACAACCGCTTCCGCAAAAACAATCCCTTCTTCACTCGCGTACCGGCCACGTCTACCGGCAGCGACCTGGTCTTCTTTCCCCATCACTGGGATGACTTCGATCTGGCAGCCTTGCAGGAGATGCCCGGCCAGCTTCCGGGGACCTGGCTGCAACTGCCGAACCGCTCGGGATCCTGCGTCCTGGAAATTCTCACCGCCAGCCAACCGGACGGCAGCCTGGTGCAGGTGGGCGTCAGCACCGAGGACCGACTGGCGGTGCTGGGACGCTTCCGCGAGGCGCTGGTGACCGTTGCCGTTCCCCTGATCCTGCTGGCTGTTGCCGGCGGTGCGCTTCTGTCCCGGCGGGTGCTGCTGCCATTGAGAAACCTCATCGGCACCGTCGCATCCATCGAATCGGGAAAGATGGACGCGAGGGTCCCCAACACCCAGACCGGCGATGAGCTTCAAGAACTCGGGAGTCTGTTCAACCGGATGATCGAAAAGATCAACCAACTGATCCGGGCCATGCGCGGATCCCTGGACAGTGTGGCCCACGACCTGCGTACGCCCATGACCCGCTTTCGCAACAATGCCGAGAGCGCACTCCAGGTGCAAACGTCGGTCACCGCCTGCCGCGAGGCACTCCAGGACTGCGTGGAGGAGTCGGACCGCATATTGCGGATGCTGGCCATGCTGATGGATATTTCCGAAGCCGAAACCGGCACCATGCGGCTGTTGCTGCGGCCCCTGGACCTGGTGCCCCTGGCCGAGGGCGTGGCCGACATGTATCGCTATGTGGCCGACGAGAAAGACATCAGCATGGAGACGGATTTCCCGGCCGAAGCGCACCTGAGCGCCGATGCGGAACGGATCAGCCAGGTGCTGGCCAACCTGCTCGACAATGCCGTCAAATTTACCCCCGAAGGCGGAACCGTTCGCGTGTCCATTGAGAACCGTGCGCAGAGTGTGATCGTTCGCGTCACCGATACGGGCATCGGCATCGATCCCGGAGAGATCCAGCGAATCTGGGACCGCCTCTACCGTGGCGCCCGTTCCTCCCACAAGGGGCTCGGCCTGGGCTTGAGCTTGGTCAAGGCCGTGGTCAATGCCCACAACGGCGAAATGCGGGTTTCCAGTACCCCGGGATCTGGATCGACCTTCGAGATGCACCTGCCTACCGATTCCCTGCCGCCAGCCGACTGACCCGCTATCCACACCGGGTACCGACCCTGCATTTAACCCTCCCGTCAAATCCTTTCAAAACTGTAATACTGGTGAAAGCATGCCGTAATGTACCATTGCCATAGGCTTGCCGGTTGCGATAGGCTAATGTAGAATCGGATTAACAGACAGGAGGGCCTATGCTGCTGAACCGAAAAACGGTGTTGATCGTCGATCCGTCACCGATCTTCCGACGAAAACTGAAAGCGACCATCCAGACCAACGAAACCCTGGTGGACGTCATCGAAGCAGATGATACCGGCCAAGCGGAGGTCATCTTGAGCAATCAACAGCTGGATGTTGTTTTTCTCGATATCGGGTTTCCGCAGGAGCAGGTCGTCCAGTTGATCGACGCCATCGACGGTGCAGCAGGGGATACTCGTCTGGTGGTGCTGGCCGGTCATGATGCTGCAGCTGCCCAAGCGGCCGGACTGCAGGACAGAGTGGACGCTTTTCTTCCCAAGGAGCAGGCTGTCGGGTTGCGTCTGGCCGATGTGATCCGTGAAATGATCCGGCGGAGCTGAACGCCCTGCGCCTTGACTAACGGGCCGCTTTTTTCGAACCGGGAAAAGACCGACTCCGCCATCACGGATCGGGTCATGCGATCAGGGGCTTTAGCATGTAGATGATGTCACTTTCCCTGGACGGGTAAGGTGTCATGACGCTCTGGCGGTAGAGCGCTTCGACGGGGATTCGGTTGAGCATGGCCAGGGTGCAGGTGTTGATCAACCCGGTGGCGTTGTCCGACAGAACATGGGCCCCCAACAACTGCCCCTTCTCATCCGCCAACAACTTATACGCCGCCGATTTCATCCCCACGCGCCTGTAGGTCGGCCAAGTGAGATTTTTGCCGACACTTTTTTTATAGACCACGCCCGCTTCTTCGAGCGCCTCCTCCGTGGCGCCCACCATTCCGTACTGGGGATAGGTGAACAGCACCGACGGCACGGCTGTGTAGTCCATGCGGGCTTCATTTTGATCGCCCCTATGGCGGCTGACAATGCCGCCGGCCGCCACCTGCGCCTCGGCGTCCGCCACCCGGGCCAGCTGGATGGTGGCGGCGCAGTCGCCCACGGCGTAAACGTGAGCGTTCGTCGTGACCATTTTCTCGTTGACGGTGATACCTCGCCGCGTCGAATCGATCCCTGCCTTTTCCAGATCAAGGCCCGACAGGTCCGGCGTACGACCGGCGCCATGGACCACGAGATCGGCGTCAAAGCGGCGGCCATCCATCGTGGTGACGCGGAAATGGCCAGCGGTCTTTTCGATCGTGGTGATATTGACATCGCAGAGAATCTCGATGCCTTCCAGTGCGGATGCTTCCGTCAGCAGGCCAACCATCTCCCCGTCAAAAGGCCCCAATGGGCGGGGGCCGGCTTCCAGGATCGTGCAGCGGGTATCCGTTGGCCCCAGCCGGACGGCAAAATGGGCGAATTCAAAAGAGATAAACCCCCCACCGATGAAAATGATCCGCCGGGGAAGCCGATCCAACTCCAGGTATTCACTGCTGGTGACCATATGCTGCACGCCGTCTATGGGCAATTGCATGGGAACCGCACCGGTGGCCAGAACGATGAAGCGGGCGGTAAGCTGCTGATGGTCCACGGAGATGGCGTGTCGGTCCGTGAATCGGGCACGCCCCCATATCAAATCGATACCGGCTTGTTTCAGTCCGTTGACCGTATTGTCAGGCACCCGCGACGTAAACCGGTTTTTGGCGTCACGCAGCTCGAGCCAGCTGGCAACGGCTGCGGAGGTGATTCCTATGCCGGAAAGATGGCGGGAACGGGCCACGGTTTCGACACCTTCGTAGAACCATTTTTTGGCCTGGCAGCCGCTGAGCGCGCAGGTTCCCCCAGGCTGCTGGCTGTGCTCCACCATCCCCACGGACAGGCCGTTGCGGTTCAATTCGTAGGCGGCGGTTTGGCCGGCGGTACCGGACCCGATTACCAATGCGTCATACTGCTTGGACATGTTCACCTCTCTATCATTTACTCAGCTGACGCGGTCAGGCCCGGCGCTTACCGAACTGTCCGGACCCTGTCCCGCTGATGCCATCGTCCGCGGTCAGTCCAGGGACAGCTTCTCATCGAGGTCGCTGGGTTGCTGGGAGGGGCTGGAGATCGGTGAGCAGCGGGTTTCCGTCAGGCACCGGATCACCTGCTTTTGCTGCAGGGTCAAATTCTCGAAGCGGACACCGATGCCTTTGGGGTCCCGACGGACCACCGTCCCCTTGATGGCGCAGGTGCGCTCCAGTACCGGGGACGTAAGGGACATGGTGAGCCGCTGGCCCACTTTGATGGGCTGTTCGGTTTCGATGTAGGCGCCCCCCTCGCTGATGTCTCGCATATAGCACTGGTAGGTCCAGTCGCTGATGTCGTAGTCCACGCCCACCAGGCAATCGTACCGGTTGTGCCTGCGTTGGTTGGGCCGCTGGCTCTGCTTTTCGTCCACCATCCGACCGCTTTCCAGCAGCATGTTCATCAGCGATGTGTTGATCTCCCGCGGTATTTCCCGGGAGGCATAGTCGATGTCGATCAATACGTTTTCCCAGGTGAGAATATGCAGCGCGGCAGGCTTACCCGTCAGCAAGCCCATCTTGGCGGCGGCGGGCTTGCCGTATAGAATGTAGATCGATCCGGTTTTGCCTTTGGCCGTGATCTGAAGGGTGCAGGAACGCCCCTCCAGTTCCAGCATCTGGAGAAACGAGGAGAGTGTGAGCCCCCGTATCTGGCCGCCGTAGTCGATCTGCAATTCGGTGAAGATCCGTTTGGTGAGCATGCTGATGTCCAAGGCCTGATCGAAGTGAATCACCGACGCCATCTGCTTGATCTTGGTACGGAGCATGGACGACGCGTTGTTGGTCATAAAAATGACGCGCGTTTGTGGATAATCCGCCCCCAGCAGCGACAACAACTCGAAGGCTTCCATTTCGGACATGTGCATGCCGGTGATCAGGACGTGGATGTCCTCCCCGGCAAGGATTTCCAAGGTTGTTGGGACATTGGCAGCGGAGAAAACCTGCAAAAAACTGCTGTGGCTTTTCAGCAGCCCCACAAACGTGTGGAGCATGATGGGATCGTTGTCGACGACCAGGATGTTCTTCATCGAGTGCGGGCCTCTGTTGGTTCCATCAGTCGTTAGCGGCGTTACCTGATGTGCTTTACTCCGTCATCCGCCGAGTTGCTATGGTTTTGTTATCAGGGTGAAGGAAATGGTGCCCGGGTAAGGGAACCGGTCCTCCCGGTGAATGCCCAGATCCTCCAACTCCGGGTAAAAAGAACATTTTTCCGCCGGAAAAACAAACAGTTTTTCATAACCGGAGAAGGTGGCCTCATAACCCAGTGGGGCAAATGCATTGGTGATTGCCGAAAAAACACCGGTTGTTTTCCAGCGGTCCTGCACGATGGTGTAAATCTGCGCTTGGCTCAAGGCGCCGGGATTGTTGAGATACTGCTCCCAGGGAGCGTAGCCGTTGAAAGCCAGGATGCTTTTTCAGAATCAGGCGGCGCCACTGACAGCAAACCCGCTGGGCCCGATACCGGTGGCCGAAGAGGTGCCGGCTATTTTAGCCAGGTACGTATTGCCCAGGCTGCTGATATGATCGCTGATGTTGTCGAAATAGTTGAAATGAAGCTGCTCTTCATCGATGGTCTGTTCGAACAGTTTCATGCTCGTGCTGTCCCCGTTCTCGCGACAGATCAGAAGAAACTGGTTGTAGATGTCGATTGTATTGTCCTCGAGGCCGGCATCAAAGGTGAAAATCTGTTCGACCTTCTGTCCCTTGGTGACCTTCTGGTCGGGTTCCGTGGTGGGCTCGCCGCCCAGTTCTTTGATCCGTTCGGCAAAGCCCTCCGCGTGGCGCATTTCGTCGATGGCGATCAGCTTGACCTTTGCGGCCAGTTCACCATAGTCCTTGTCATCCAGGTTGTAATGCTGGTTCATGTACTGGGTGATGGCCGAAAGCTCCATGGACCGGGCTTTGTTGAGCACCTCGATAACCTTGGCCTTTCTCTTTTCCCTTGCCGTCTGAGCCATCTTCAACCTCCTGTGTGTTAATGGGTTTAGGAATGTTTCCCGTCTTTATAGAATGTCGACCATTACTTCGTAATGATCGAATGGGGGCATAATGCAGGCGCCGGCAAAGCGGGTTCGGGCGGCATCGATCATTTCGCGGGCGTTGGCGGCCCCTTCGGCCACCGGGTTGGCAGCGCGGTGCATGCGCTGCCGCAGCGCATCGGGAACGGTGATGCCGGCTACCTTGGTGTGCAGGAACTCGGCGTGCCGGGGTGTGCGCAGGGGCAGGATGCCCATGATCACGGGGATGCCGATCTTCCTGGTGGCGTGGGCGATCTCATCGGCACCGGGTTCGTCGTAAACGGGCTGGGTGACGGCAAACTGGGCGCCGGCGTCCACCTTCCGCTGCAAGTGATCCACCGCCCTGGTCAGGCCATTTTTTTCGGGGTGGGTGTCAAAAACCACACCGGTTTGCAGGCCCGCTTCTCGGGCCAATCCCACCAGGCCGTAAACATCCGTGTCCCGGACGTCGGTGGTATTTCCCCGGTCCCTGAAGGCCACAAAATCGCCGGTGGCCGCCAATACCGTGTCTATGCCCAGTGCCTTGGCTCCCCACAACTCGCCTTGCAGGCTCAAGCGGTTGTGGTCCCGGGTGGTGAGGTGCAGGATGGCCGGTCTTTTTGTGCGCTGCTGGATCATGGCGCATAGGGCCATGGCACTCATGCGGGGCTTGGCCACGGGGTTGCTGGCGACGCTGAAACCGAAAAACGGCAGGGCAGTCAAAGATTCCAGGGCAGAAAGGACTTTTACCGGGTCCGATCCGTCCGGGGGCACCACCTCTATGGTGACGACGAACGATTCGTTAAACATGTTGACCCTCTTCCGGATTTGGCGTTGGCGATGAAGTCGCGCTGAAAGAGACGATTGTCCACGGTTCTGGCAACGGCACGGTTGTCCAGATCAAGCGCTTCTCGATCGAGCTGCTGGGTCGGGATGAACTGCGATTGCGAGCGCATTCCACGCCGCTTGCGGCGGGGTTAGCGAGCGAACTGGAAATCGTTTTTTTTATCCTTCCGGTGAAGATTCCCCGCGGCTTGCCGCGAGGAGGGTTCAATTTGGTTTTCATAGATATTGTCGCAGGTAATAAGCGGTGCGGGCACCTTGTCGGGGTGTCTGTTGTGTCGGGGTGCCGGTCGTTGTTCGTCGAACAGATTTTAAAGCGTAGTTTATCGTTCCAACGGGTTCAGGTCAAGTACGGATCATCTTTGCCGACGGTTCACGGTGAACCCGGATGGCCAGCTACTATCGATCCCCTCCGTTCGCGAGTATTTCTCACGGGCATTCAATAAGGGATTTAAATGCGAATATGTACAAATAAACAATGAAAATATATGGTTATAATTTATACATGGATTTTCGTTATGGGGGCGGGTTGGCATGAAACAAAATAAATCAGGATGTCGAAATTAATCCTGGATGATGGCACGGGGTTTGAACCTCTTGAATGTCGACAGATATTATTCAATATTATCTTTGAGGTCGAACCCTATGATAGCGATAAATAGAATCAATTGGAATAGAGAAATCTGGCGTAAAATACTCAACAGCGTGGCTGCCAAATATGACTGCGGCGTTCACTTCACCCTCGACGCCGGCCGGATAAATTTTGAAGGGAATCCGGATTGTGCCGAAGAGATCGTCAAGGAAGCCATGTCCTTGTTTGGCGGTAATGCATGGTTACCTATGGTAACAATTAGCGGGTTTTCCCGGAAAGGCTGATCTCCCCTTTTTCCCCGACATGGACATTGGGTCGCAGGCCGCCGAGGTCGAGTTTGGCATTGAGCTCATAAGCGATGGTATCCCGCTGTGCGTTCATCAGATCGGTGAAAAAGCGTATGCTGCTCAGCAGACTGGTGGTGGCAATCAGGGTCACATCGCCTTCTCCATAGCCGTCGATCGTCGGCAGATCGTTGGCGACGCCCGTCAATATTTTGTGCCCGTCAAGCTTCAGGCTGTATGCGATCCCATGAAGTTTCAGGGCCGATCGATTGGGGTTGGTGATGTGAAGACCGATTTCGAATCGCGGCGCAATAGTCTCCGATGGCAGTGCCCGGATGGCGCTGACGTTGACGCTGGGGGTTTCGTAATCGGGGCTGAGGGTGGCACAGCCCGCGATCATCAGAACCGTTGATACAAGGATCAGGATCCAGTGGCATCGGGGCATCGGTATTCTCCTATGCCGTGCATTCATCCGCGAACCATCTATTTTCCCATGATCATCAGCAGCGGAATGAAAACCAGGCCAGCCAGGGCCAGGTAGAGGCCGTTCAGTACCCGCTGATACTTATAGCGGGTCGTCTCGTCCGGTTCGCTGAGGGTCAATTGCTTGAACCGGCGGTAATCGTCCAGCCATCCGGTCATCATATCCACGTGATACCCCTTGTCTTTAAGCGTCATCTTGATCTGCTGAAATGAGTGCAGGGTGAAGACGATGGCGCCGATCAATCCAATACCGAGCCAATTCATGTGGGTTGTCTCCTCAACGATGCAAAACTGAAAGAAAAGGGGCTTCTTTTATCATCGATTCGGCTTTCCAGGGTACACCGGCTGGAAAGGCGGAAAAATAAAGACCAATCCTACCACACATTCAATGCCCGGGCTACCGTTCAGTTTGACTTTCTCGGTTTGGCTCGCGCCGTTGGTGGGGCACTCAGCGGATCATCCGGCCAGACGTGTTTGGGGTAACGTCCTTTGAGTTCTTTTTTCACCTCAGGATAGCTGTTTTTCCAGAAGCCGGCGAGGTCCCGGGTAATCTGGGCGGGGCGGCCTGCCGGTGAAAGCAGATGCAGCATCACGGGCATTCGGCCTCCGGCGATAGCCGGGGTGGCCGTGGCGCCGAACATTTCCTGTATCCGTACGGCCAACACCGGGATCGGCTCGCTGTAGTCGATGGGCACGCGGGATCCGCTGGGCACCGTGATGTGGGTGGGGGCCAGTTCATCCATCCGCCGCAGTTGCCGCCACACGAGAAGATTTCGCAGCGCATTGGAAAAATCCTTCATTCCCAGATCTTTCAATCGCGTCATGCCGGACAGATAGGGGGACAGCCAATCTTCCAGGGTGCTGGAAAGTGCGGCGTCGCTGACGTCAGGCCAGGGACCGCCGTCTGCATCGATCCGTGCCAGCAGCATGACCCGAGATTGCCAGGCTCGCAGGGTCCTCGTCCAGGGAAGAATGTCGATGCCCTTTTCACGAATACCGGCGATCATGGCGGCCATCACGGCTTTGGGAGCAGGATTGGTCAATGGTTCGGTTTCAATCGTGAGTGCCCCTAAAACCAGTTTGCGAATACCCGACACGGCCTGCCGCTGGGAATCCCAGGCCACCGTTTCCTGCCATCGGGCCCGATGGGCGAACTGGTCCAGCAGGCGTTGCTTGTCGGTTTCGGCCGCCATGAAGATGCGAGCTTCCCGCCGGTCGCCATCCGTGTGCGCCGCCACTAAATATTCCCTGGCGCTCAGCGGTTCGGGCGGGTCAAAATAGGCGCCGCGGCCGCTGGTGAGCAAAAAGCGACCCGGGCTGTCGGGTCGTTGTTGGGCAATGCGGTCGGGGTAGGCCCAGGCCAGCAGCCGGCCCGGAGCGGATGCGGCACTGGTTTTTTTGCTTATGCCCAACCGCTGTTGCAGCACTGCCGACACTTTTAGAATATGCCTCACAGCGGAGGAATCGACGCTGCAGTCATGCATGTGAAAAGGCCTCTTCGCCCGGTAGGCCTGCAGCGCGTCCAACCTCAATCTCAGGTCAGCATCGCGCTCCCGTCCAATAAAATGGAGGGGATCACGTTCACTCAAAATGGCGGCAATTTCACAGGCGGAGCGACCCATCTTCTCTTTGCGGGCCGCCAGAATCATGTGGGCCAGGCGGGGGTGCAGGGGCAGACCCGCCATCTGCCGACCGTGTGCGGTTATTTTTCCGTCGTTGTCAAGGGCGCCTAAATCCAGGAGCAACTGACGGGCCATGGCAAATGCCGGGGTTGGCGGTGGATCCAGCCATCCGAGGGCATCGGTGGCCTCAAGCCCCCAGGCAGCCAATTCCAAGGCCAGTCCGGCCAAATCGGTGTCGAGGATTTCCGGTCGGTTGCGGGGTACGAGCGTGTGGTGGGTCGCCTCGTCCCACAGCCGGTAGCAGATGCCCGGCCCTAAGCGACCGGCCCGCCCCCGGCGCTGGTCGGCCGATGCCCGGGACACCGGCAGCGTCACCAATCGGGTCATGCCGCTGCCGGGGTCGAAGCGCGGCGCCCGCTGCAATCCGCTGTCCACGACGACACCGATCTGTTCGATGGTCAGGCTGGTCTCGGCAATGGACGTGGCCAGCACGATCTTGTGCTGTCCGGCCGGTGGCGGTGATATGGCCGCATCCTGCCGTTCGCGGGGCAGGTTGCCATAGAGGGGGGCAACCTTCCACCCGGGCGGAAGATCTCCGCCTTCAAGTAACCGGGCCACCCGTCTGATCTCCGGTGCGCCGGGCAGAAAGACGAGAAGATTGCCTTCGTTCGCCGCCAGTGACTGCCGGATGGTAAAGGCAACGGCCCGTTCGACGGGCTGGTCTGCCGGCCGGCCCACATATCGGGTCTCTACAGTAAAGGTGCGGCCGTCACATCGGATCAGGGGTGCGTCATCCAACAGCTCGGCCACCGCTGCAGGATCCAGCGTGGCGGACATCACCAGCATCCGAAGATCGACGTTGAGCACCCCCTGGATGTCGCGACACAGGGCCAGTCCCAAATCGGCATCCAGGCTGCGTTCGTGAAACTCGTCGAAGACGACCAGCCCCACGCCGCCCAATGACGGGTCGCTCTGGAGCATGCGGGTGAGCACACCCTCGGTGATCACTTCGATGCGGGTGTGCGGCCCCACCCGGCTTTCCATGCGCACCCGGTATCCCACGGTTTTGCCCACCGGCTGGCCCAGCAGGGACGCCATTCGGTGGGCGGCAGCCCTTGCAGCCAGACGGCGGGGAGCCAGGAGCAGCAGGCGCCGGCCGGACAGCCACGCTTCCTCCAGCAGGGCCAGCGGCACGGCAGTCGTCTTACCGGCACCAGGCGGTGCCACCAGCACTGCTGCGGGGTTGTCACGCAATGCGGATTTGAGCGCCTCCAGTGTTGCTGCCACCGGCAGGCCGCCGATTGCACCGGTATGGTCTGTGTTTCCCATGACTTTCAGATTATCTCTCTGAGAAACCGACCGGTGTAGCTTTCCTCTACCGTGGCGACTGCTTCCGGAGGACCCTGGGCCACGATGCGCCCGCCCCCTTTGCCCCCTTCGGGCCCCAGGTCGATGATCCAGTCGGCGGTTTTGATCACATCCAGGTTGTGTTCGATCACCACCACGGTATTGCCGCCGTCCACCAAGCGCTGGAGCACGGCCAACAGCATCTTGATATCCTGGAAGTGCAGGCCGGTGGTGGGCTCGTCCAGGATGTAAAGGGTGCGTCCCGTGGCCCGCTTGGCCAGTTCACGGGCCAGCTTGATGCGCTGGGCTTCGCCGCCGGAGAGGGTCGTGGCTGCCTGGCCCAGCTTGATGTAAGAGAGCCCGACATCCATCAAGGTGTCAAGGATTCGCCGGATGCGCGGAAGGTTCTTAAAAAGCTCCCGGGCCTGCATGACCGAAAGGTCCAGCACATTGGCGATGGAGTGGTCCTTGTACTTGATCTCCAGGGTGGCCTCGTTGAACCGTTTTCCCCGACAGGTTTCGCAGGGCACATAGACGTCGGCCAAGAAGTGCATCTCCACTTTGATGTAACCGTCCCCGCTGCAGGCTTCGCAGCGTCCCCCCTTGACATTGAACGAGTAGCGACCCTTTTTGTACCCGCGCATGTTGGATTCGGGAAGCTGGGCGAAAAAATCCCGGATCAAGTCGAACACCTTGGTATAGGTGGCCGGGTTGCTGCGTGGGGTGCGGCCGATGGCCTTCTGGTCGATGTTGATCACTTTGTCCAGATGCGCCAACCCGTGGATGGCCTTGTGCCGGCCGGTCTCCAGCATGGCGTTGTGCAGCTTGCCCGCCATGGCCGGGTAGAGAATCTGGTTGATCAGGGTGGACTTGCCCGCACCGGAAACACCGGTTACCGCCACCAGCAGCCCCAGCGGGATGTCCACGGTGAGGTGGTCCAGGTTGTTTTCGGTGGCGTCGACAATGGCGATCCGCCGGTGGCCGGCGGTTTCGACGCGTCGCCGGGTGACAGGCGTTTCAATCTCATCGCGGCCGCTCAGATACCGGCCGGTGAGGGAAGCTTTGCGGCGCATGATCTGCTTAGGCGTGCCCTGGGCCACGATCTCGCCCCCCAGGTGCCCCGCGCCGGGACCGAAGTCAACGATCCAGTCCGACGAGGCCATGGTTTCCCGGTCATGCTCCACCACGATGAGGGTGTTGCCGATATCCCGAAGATGACGCAGGGTGCCCAACAGCTTGATGTTGTCTCGCTGGTGCAGGCCGATGGAGGGCTCGTCCAGGATGTAGAGGACACCGGTGAGCTCCGATCCCACCTGGGATGCCAAACGGATGCGCTGGGATTCACCGCCGGACAGGGTGGGACCTTTGCGGCTGAGTGACAGGTAGTCCAGTCCCACGTTGATCAGAAAACCCAGTCGGCCGGTAATTTCCTTGAGCAGTTCATCGGCGATGATCTTTCGGTTGCCGGTCAACTTCAATCCGGTGAGAAATTCCTGAGCGTCGCGAATGGTCATTTCGGTGACGTCGATGATGGAGCGGTCGCCAATCTTCACGGCCAGCACTTCGGGCTTCAGACGCCGGCCACCACAGGTGTCACAGGGCCGCGTGGAAAGGAAGCGGCTGTAGTACTTTTTGGCATTTTCCGATTCGGTCTGCGTATAGCGGCGCATGAGGGTGTTGAGCAGTCCTTCATAGGTCGTGGTATAGGACCCTTGAATTTTTTCTGCATTCCAGCTCACCGTCAGTTCACGCCCGCCGGAACCATAGAGAATCAGCTGCTTCTGCCGGTTGGGCAGCCGATCCCAGGGTGTGTCGAAGTCCACTCCCCATTGTTCTTCCATGGCCCTTAATTGTTCGGCCGTCCAGGAGCCGTTCAGTTTTCCCTTGCCGGTGAAATGGCCTTGCCAGGGGATGACCGTTCCCTGACGGATGCTGAGCGTGCCGTCGGCGATGACCCGGTCTGCGTCCATGGCCAGCTTGGCACCGATGCCGTTGCAGTCCGGGCACATGCCCAGGGGCGAGTTGAAGGAGAAGATGGGCGGGTCCAGTTCAGGGTAGGCGACGCCGCAGCAGGAACGGGCCTCGCTCATGGGGATGTCGCCGCCGGCCATGCGGTGTGCGATGATGCGGCCCTCGCCCAGCCGCAGGGCGGTTTCCACCGAGTCGGTCAATCGCTTCCTGAAACTGCCGGCTTTGGAGATTGCCAGACGATCCACCACCGCTTCGATGGTGTGCTTTTTGTAACGGGCCAGGGTCTGGACGGACTCGATCTCCTGCACCACGCCGTTGACCCGTACCCGGGCGTATCCCTGCCGTTGAAGCCGCGCCATCACCTCCCTGTGTTCCCCCTTGCGGCTGTCGATGACCGGTGCCAGGATAAGAATTTTTGTGCCTTCGGGCATCTCAAGAATGCGGTCAACCATACTCTGGGCGTCACCTTTGCCCACGGGGTGGTGACATTTAATGCAGGTTTGCTGGCCGATGCGGGCGAAGAGCACGCGAAGGTAATCGTAGATCTCGGTAATGGTGCCGACCGTGGAGCGGGGGTTCTTGCTGGCTGACTTCTGTTCGATGGAGATGGTCGGCGACAGCCCCCGGATGGTGTCATAGCGGGGCTTTTCCATCTGGCCGATAAACTGGCGGGCATAGGCGGACAGGGACTCCACATAGCGGCGCTGGCCCTCGGCAAAGATGGTGTCGAAGGCCAGGCTGGACTTGCCCGAACCGGACACGCCGGTGAAGACGATGAGCTTCTTTTTGGGCAGGCTGACATCGACCTGCTTCAGGTTGTGCTCACGGGCGCCCTTGACCTCGATGGTATCCAGCTCCATGGTTTTTCTTTTCTTGCGGGGCCGGGTGACGGCCACGGGTACGTTTCCGTTGGGTCGGTTCTTCATATTTTCTTTCCACATCGGCTTCTTCGGTTGCCGTTTAATTTTTCTTCGTGTGATTGCATGGCAATAAAACCGGTTGCCAAAAGGTCGCGGGCTGTATATTTAATCGTGAAAAATAAGTATCGATGCCCCCCTTGTCCACGCCAGCCTTCACCAGATGAATGAACAGACGCCAAAGGAACCGACGATGAGTCAAAACGCAACCGGCTCAGTTTACCATGAAACGTATCGCAACTACCTGGAACAGTTGACGTCCATGCGGTTTGACGGAAAAGAAGAGTTGCTGGGCATCAGGTTGGATGGCGGCGCGATAGTGGTGCCCTATTTCGGACAGTCTATCCGATTGACTGTTGACGGACTGAAGAATGAGGCGGGACATCGTCCCGATTTTTCCGATTGCGTGGTGGTGTGCCGATACCTGATCATGTGTCCGCTGTTTGAGCCCAAGCAAAAAGAATGGGCGGCCTATCGGGATTTTCCCGATGCCGGCCCGCTGACGGTATTCTGGACCGACACCGTGGAGATGCCGCTGGCCAGGACATTTGCAGGGCGTGTCAGCGCGCTTGAAAAGGCGTGTGACGTCCTGGGCGCCAGCATTCCGGATATGGACATCGCCTGCGACCTGTGCCGGCGCTTTACCCCGCTGCCAAAGATGCCCCTGCTGCTGGTCTTCAACGATGCCGACGACGATTTCCCTGCATCGGCCTCACTCCTTTTCGAAAAACGGGCATCGACATACCTGGATGCCGAGAGCCAGGCTATTCTGGGCCAGGCGTTATCGAACCGGCTGCTTGCCGCAGCCTGCGATTGAACTGCCCAAGCCGGAACGGCTTCTCCGACCGGCAGTTGACCGATACCAATGGGCATCGGGGTCACCTTCGCTTAAAGCAAGCCATTGAACCCTCCCTGCTTCAAGCCGCGGCCAATCCTCCCCATTCCGGTCTCCGGCAATCTGGATCAGCACGCCCAATGCACCTCGGGGATGAATAAACGCGTCCTTCCAGAAATCGCCGTACGCTCTTTTAGGCTTGATTCTTTTCTAAAGTGTGATTAATATTCGGAAAAACTCGGTAAACCGATCTGTATGAGGCTTGCTCGCCCAAACGCCCCCGCTATTTAAAGGGGCGCTTTTCTCTGCATCGCTATTGGTCCCACATGTATCTAAAACACGCTGTTTGCCGGAACCTGCGGCAGGCTAAGAAAGGGTTGCACATGACCATCCGAACCAAAATCGTCGCCACCATCGGCCCGGCTTCGAATTCCCCCGAAATGCTCCATAAGCTCGTTGCGGCCGGCATCAATGTGGCCCGGCTGAATTTTTCTCACGGCAATTACGAAACCCATTCCGAGGCGATCCGCAATATCCGGTCCGTCGCCCGAACACTCAACCGGTCGGTGGGCATTCTGCTGGACCTTCAGGGGCCTAAAATCCGTGTGGGCAAGCTGAAAAACGGTGAGCCGGTGCGGCTGAAGCGCAATGCCGCGTTTGCCATCACCTCAACACCCATGGCGGGCACGGCCCAGATGGTTTCTACCACCTACCAGAATCTGCATTCGGATGTGCAGCCCGGTGACACCATTTTGCTGGACGACGGCCTGATCCGGCTCGTGGTGGAATCCAAAACCCGCGACACCGTCAACTGCAAGGTGATCCACGGCGGCTATGCTGAATGAGAACAAGGGCATCAACCTGCCGGGCGTGAAGGTCTCCGCCCCGTCACTGACGGACAAGGACATCCGGGATGTGAATTTCGGCATCAAAAACGGGGTGGACTTATTTTGCCCTCTCCTTTGTGCGGAGAGCCGAGGATCTGGACATGATCAAATCCATCATGAAAAGGCAGGGGGTGAACATCCCGGTGATTGCCAAGATCGAAAAGCCGGAGGCCGTGGACAACCTGGAGGCGATTATGGATGTCGCCGACGGCATCATGGTGGCCCGTGGAGACCTTGGCGTGGAGATGCAGCCTGAATTGGTGCCCATTATCCAGAAAAAAATTATCTCTGCGACTATCCGCAAAAACAAGCCGGTGATCACCGCGACGCAGATGCTCGAGACCATGAGCGTCAACCCCATACCCACCCGAGCCGAAGCGTCGGACGTGGCCAATGCCATTTTCGACGGCACCGATGCCGTGATGCTATCCGGGTGAGACCGCCTCCGGTAAATACCCGGTCAAGGCGGTGCAGATGATGGCCAAAATTGCCGAGCAGTCCGAAAGCTCGCCCTTTTTAAAGGTAAATCTGCACTACGATTCGGATACCGATGGATCCGGTGACCCACGCCGTGGCCCAGAGCGCCGTCAACATTCTCCAGGAGGTCAACGCCCGGTGCATCATTGCCTTTTCCGTTTCCGGCGGCACCTCCAAGCAGATCTCCAAGCAGCGCCCGTCCAAACCGGTGTACGCATTTACCTCGCGGATGGATACCTACCACCGCCTGTCGCTGCTGTGGGGCATTACCCCCATGTTCATCGCCGACATCGAAAATGCCGTCCGCCTGGTGAAATCCAGTGAGAGCCTGCTTATCGGAAAAAACTGCGTGCAGAACGGGGACCTGGTGGTGCTGGTAATCGGTATGGGACTCAAGGCCGGTTCAACCAATATCATCAAGCTTCACCGTGTGGGACATGAGGATTGATTTCCATAAATGGAGGCCGTGAAAGCAAATTTGATTAAATACTCGTCCGGTCGCCCATGGGTGCAGATGACCGATGGACCATTTTTAGGAAGCGAGAAAAGGTTATGGCCTTAGAAAGAATGGAATACAGTGATGCCCGATCCATGACGAAGCAAAGAGACGCCTGTTCGAGGTCAGCTTTCTGTGATGCGGGAAAGGATCTTTTTCTTGAGTCGTTGTAACCAGCTTTCTTCTGCGGAGGGGGGGGGTGTCGGGAGCGATACAGGCCCGTTTGAGGAATTGCCCGAAATCGGGGTTGATTTTCCCGAACTGCACAATCCTGTCAATGGAGAGCAGATTTTGCAGTGTCGGGGTGGGCATCTTGATGCCCGACTCCCGGCGAATGGTTTCCATGGTAATGGACAGGGCGTAAATGGTGACCTTCTCGGCCATCTCTTCAGCCGATATGTCGGGAACCGCTTTCTGCTTGGCGTGGAGTACCTCGTGGACGCAGGATACCAGGACCGGGTCTCCCATCTCAAGGGTTTCGGTGCATTGATCGATGGCAAAATTGCTGTCGAGAAAGTCGTCGCAGAGCTTCTGGAGCGTCTTAATCCAATAATCGCTCAAATTCTGGGGCAGTAAGGCGTCGGCACCGTGGGAGAGCACTTCATTTGAAAACCGGGACAGCATGTGAAAAACTCCTTAACGTTGAAGGTCGCGCCGTTTTTATCATAATTTGTCATCTATGCCTACCTCAATTTTTCAGGATTGCAGGTGACAACACCCCATCATATAGACGCGGCACCTTTGGCAGTTTGTGGCGCATGGCGCTTCTGACCCTTTTACACGACTCCCCAATGGCAGACGAAGCCTATGTCGACGGTGTGGCTGTAATGCCTGCCTATCGTGGGCAGGGAGTCGGTTCGGGGTTGATCGCTGCCCTGGAGGTGTGGGCAACCGGGCAGGGCTTGTCGATCATCCGCCTGGAGGTGGTTGACGCCAACCCACGTGCGGAAAAGCTATACCGGCACATCGGATTCGAAGCGGTCCGACAGCAGACCGTGTGGCCCTTCGGTACCCGTTTCGGGTTCCGGTCTTCAACGGTGATGGTCAAAACCTTGATTTGATCCACCATGGGTCAGTCGGCGACCAGGAAAACAGACTGGGGGTGTTACCAGTTGGGGACAAATATTTCGAAGTAGTTTGACGGGCGTACACAGGCCGGACATTTTTCCGGGGCCCGCTGCCCTTCGTGGATGTATCCGCAGTTGATACAGCGCCAGACCCGGCTGGTTTCCCGACTGAAAGTATTGCCTGTTTCCACGTTTGCAGCCAGCCCGCGAAATGTTTTTTCATGCTGCACCTCAGCAACGGAGATGGCATCCCAGACATCAGCCGCCCGGTCGAATCCCTCCTCGCGACCAATTTTCGCAAACCCCGGGTACAAGTCACTGTGGACGAATTTTTCTAAATCCGCAGCGGATAACAAGTTCTCCAGGGTGGTGTTGACCACGCCGGTAAGAAAACGGGCGGTTATTTCCAGCTCGCCGCCGTTGAAGAACTTGAAAAACCGCAGGGCATGCTCGCACTCCTGACCGGCGGTTTCCTTGAAAATGGAAGCGATCTGGATGTATCCGTCACGTTCGGCCTGATTGGCGAAAAACGAGTAGCGGGTGGTCGCCTGGGATTCGAAAGCGTAGGAGGTCAGAAGGTTTTTAGCGGTCCGGCTCTCTCTGAATCTGCCCATTCAATTACCTCCGGCAATTTACTGGTCATGTGCAACGAATGCAGTGAGTTTTCGGTCAAAAAAAGTGGAGCGGCCTCGCCAGGTCGTTACCATGTGGCGCGCGCCGCTCCCACGGATACGTCGATAGATAAAATTGAATCGATTGATTGCGTGTTAATTTTCAATGATTTCGATGGCGTCTGCGCCGCACTCTCTGGCCGCCTGGCGGACCACGTCCTCGTACTTTTCAGGGATGACGTCGAATTTGACGGTGGATTGCAGTTGATCTTCGTCATATTCAAAGACTTCGGGGCAAAGCTTGTGGCAATTTCTGTCTCCCATGCACTGGCTGTCGATTTTTACTTTCATTCGATTTTCTCCTTGTCGAATAGAATGAGGGTGCCTTGTTAAGGCGGTTAAGTGATAAAAGGGTGGATCCTCTGCTTGCTGAGCCGAGAATACAAATTGACCGAACCATAGCCCAAAATGGATGAGAATTCAATGTCGACTCGGGCAACCGGCTTCGGACGACCACGTTGGTTTACAAAATCCGGTAGCGAACCGCCATGGGGTCGTTTTTGCTGACTTTCTGCCCCAGACCGATCAATCCTTCGCCCTCCAATTGTATGGCATCCCTGCGCAGCAACCTGGGATCTTCGTCCGGTAGTATCAAAAATGTTCCGTTGGTGCTCTGATCGATGAGCATGAAGCGATTTCGTTGCAGTTCGATGCGGGCGTGCATGCGGGAAACCAGTGGTTCGTTGATGATCAGATGATTGGCAACACCCCGGCCCATGGTCAGAATGGGCCGTTCGTGATCCACTAAGATGCGTTGCTGTAGGTGACGGATTTGAAGGAGATCCTTTTCCTCTGTCAACGATGCAATCATCTCCTCGGTAAGGGTATTGGACATGGTCAGCAGGTCGGGTTTTCCCCAGATCAACTCATGGATCTCCATGACATCATCTTTTCCCCTAACCCGCGTCCGGTCAACGATTCGTGCCCGTCGTTTCAGGGTCAGTTTCATCAATGCAAGCGTTTCTTTGTTGGTGATAATCTGATCGCTTTTCGCCAGCTCCACCATGCGTGCTGCCACGTTCACCGCGTCTCCAAACACATCTTCGGGCTCACAGATCACCTCTCCGTGGTGAAATCCGATTCTCAGACGGATGTTGGCCTGGACCATTTTTGGATCAAAAGAGATCTCTTCATGCATCAGTCTGGCGGTTTCGGCTGCCTGGTTGGGTGTCAAAAAGGTGCACATCACTTCGTCGCCAATGGTTTTGACGACGGTACCATCATTTTCCCTGGCCAGTTCTTTCAGTTGGGTCAGGCAGTCGGAAATCAGTTCCCGTGCCTTGAAATCGCCAAATGTGTCGTAAAGGCGGGTGCTGCCTGCGATATCGGCAAAAAGTATGGTTAATCGGTTGGTGGGGAGGGTGTCCATATCAGGCAATCCACCTTGTGGATAAAAGGTTCAATAGGCACCTACAGCGGCAGACTCGCATGGCTCTGTCGGGTTGTCAAGATGATGAA
>CAVPJR010000038.1:0-93431 GCA_963705435.1 uncultured delta proteobacterium
GGCCGGCTGGTGGAAAAGCCCATTATCGGCGTGGGATTCGCCGACGCCAGACCGGCCCACATCCGGCAGGCCTGCCGGCTGATGCTGACCACCGCACTCCTGGTCTTTATGGTGGCGGCAATAACCGTGCTGCTCCTACCGATGCCATTTTAGTATCTAAGCCCTGGAATTCGAATTTTCATCTCAGAAAATAAAAGATAAACGACAATACCCAAAAGCCAAATATCAAATAAATCACAATGACTAAAATTCCAAATTCCAATGCTTCGGTTTGTATCTTTTTTGAGATTGGGATATCGCTGTTTGGAATTTATTTGGGATTTGATGCTTGTGGCTTGTTATTTCCAGTTCATCCCGGTTAAACAATCCATGGCGGACAAAAAAAAAACAATAGCGTCTTTTCCACCCCTGGCAACCGTTTGCAAAAACCGGTTGCCCTTCTCACTGGCCTGCCCTTCATTCGTCTACCCGGCGGGCTACCTGGACAACGTCCGCCACCTGGCCCCGTTTGTAGATGAAATTGAACTGCTCTTTTTCGAAAGCCGTTTTAGGGACAGCCTGCCGTCCGCCTCGTTGATCCGGGACCTGGTTCAGCAGGCCCGTTCAGGCCAGATCACCTATAACGTGCATCTGCCCACGGACATTTATCTGGGGCATCGGGACGCCGCTGTTCGCCAAACGGCGGTGAACGTGTTAAGGCAATTGATTGACCGCTGCGCGCCGCTGAACCCCACCACCTTTACCCTGCACCTGATCCGAGAGCCTTCCGAGCCGGACCATCGGCGCTGGCAGGCCAATTCGGCGGCATCCCTGGAAGCGGTCCTGGCGGCCGGGGTTCCCAGCCGTCGGATCAGTGTGGAAAACCTGGACGGCGACGTTGAACATGTCGCACCCGTCATCGAGGATCTGGACCTTTCCGTGTGCATGGACATGGGCCATCTCATGGCCCACGAGGTTGACCTGACGACTTTTTTCGACCGCTGGAAAAAACGGATCAGCATTGCCCACCTGCACGGGGTGGATGGCGTGCAGGACCATTTGCCGCTGAACCGGCTGTCGCCGGCGCACATGGAAGAGGTGATGGGTGTATTGAAACGATTCAGCGGCGTGGTTTCCCTCGAGGTCTTTTCAGCCCCGGCACTGAATGCCTCGATGGCGCACCTGCTTGATCAGTGGTTCAGACCGAAGGCGGAAAACGTTTAGTCCGCAATGAATGCTGCAGTTTGTGCGCAAGATAGCTGAGCTTGAGGCGAAGCCATGCTCTCGAATGCTGGAATCTGGCTCATAAATTCGCTACTCGAAATGTGAACCTTGATCGATGAACTCAAAATCAAACCAAGTGGAACTGCTGGCCCCGGCCGGCACACCGGAAAAACTGGAAATAGCGATTCACTACGGCGCTGACGCCGTCTATCTGGCCGGCAGGGACTTCAACCTGAGAAATTTTTCCGCCAACTTCTCACTGGCGGACATGCAGGCCGCCCGCCGCCTGACCCGTGAACATGGCGTGCGAATGTACGTGGCCGTGAACATCTACTCAAGGGACAGCGAAGCACAGGCCATTGCCGATTACCTGGCATCCCTGGAATCCGTCGCACCGGACGCCCTGATCGTCGCCGATCCGGCGATTTTCATGCAGGCCCGGCGGCTGCTCCCCCGCGTCCCCATTCACGTAAGCACCCAGGCCAACACCACCAACACGGGTACCGCCCGCTTCTGGCGGGATCTGGGCGCCACCCGCGTCAACGGGGCCCGCGAACTGACCCTGGAGGAAATCCGCGAGATGAGCGCTAAAAGCGGCCTCGAGGTGGAGGCCTTTGTTCACGGTGCCATGTGCATCGCTTACTCGGGACGCTGCCTGTTGTCCAGTTACATGAAAAAACGGGAGAGCAACCGCGGCATGTGCTGCCAGCCCTGCCGGTTCCACTACACGCTGATGGAACAGACCCGCCCCGGCCAACACTTCCCCATCGCCGAAGACCCCCGGGGAGCTTATGTTTTCAATTCCCGGGACCTGTGCATGATCGAGCATCTGCCGGCCTTGATCGACGCCGGCATCTGCTCACTCAAGATCGAAGGCCGCATGAAAAGTATCCACTACCTGGCCGGCGTGGTAAAGGTCTACCGGGAAGCCATCGATGCCTGGTATCGTGATCCTGACGCCTATCGGGTCCAGGAGCACTGGCTGGCCGAACTGTCCGCCATCAGCCACCGGGGCTACTGCACCGGATTTTACTTCGGCGATCCGGACCAGACAGCGGCCAACCTGGATGACGTCATCCTTCCCGGCTATCGATTTGTGGCCAAGGTGCTCGAAAGGACCCCTGACGGAGGGGCCCGGGTGCTGGTGAAGAACAAAATCGTTTCAGGCGATGCGGTGGACATTCTTTGCCCCGGCGGCCCCACCCGGGAAGATACGATTCAGCGCCTCGTGGATGATCACGGAATTACGCAATCATTGGCCCAACCCGGTGCCACGGTAACCCTTTACCTCGGCCTGCCGCCCAGGCGGTTGGATCTGATCCGACGCCGCGAACAGCGGGTCGCCGCTGCGGCGCCGTGCTCGTCGCCGCCGGCGTAAGCATGGTACTTTTAGATGTCCTTGACCCTGCCCTCAACGTATCGCCGACGGAACTGTCTTGTGCTGGCAATAACAAGAACAAGGTGATGAAGATATCATGAGACAGATCGTAATTACAAAATATGGCGGTCCAGATGTATTGGAAATTCAAGAAAGAAAGGATCCAACACCTTCTGCTGGAGAAGTTCTCATCAAGGTTAAAGCGATTGGCGTCAACTTTGCCGACATTCTCGCAAGAAAGGGACTCTACCCGGATGCGCCAAAGCCTCCTTGTGTCGTTGGGTATGAAGTATCCGGAACTGCAGAAACTGCCGGTCCGGGAGTCGATTCTTCAATCCTCGGCAAATCGGTCGTCGCTCTGACTCGATTCAGTGGCTATTCAGACAGGGTTTGTGTTCCAGAAAAGGCCGTTTTTACCATTCCCGAATCTCTTGATTTTGAACACGCTGCCGCCATACCGTTGAACTATCTGACGGCATATCAGCTTTTATATGTCATGGGCGGTCTGAAAAAGGGGGAATCGGTGCTCATTCATAATGCAGGCGGTGGCGTGGGTTTGGCCGCCTTGGATATTTCATTGCACCTTGAAGCCACGACCTATGGCACGTCCAGCGTCGGAAAGCATTCCTTTTTGATGGAAAGGGGGTTAAATTATCCCATCGATTATCGCAACCAGGATTTTCTTTCCAGCATCATGAGCCTCACCGACGGGAAAGGGGTAGAGATGGTTCTCGATCCGATCGGCGGGAACAACTGGAAAAAGAGCTATAAGGCGCTTCGATCGACGGGACGGCTGGGACTGTTTGGTGTGTCGACGGTCACGGATTCAACCATGGGACGGTTGTTCCAGTTTGTCAAGCTGGTTGCACAGACGCCTCGGTACAACCCGTTGCGGTTGATGAATGCGAATAAAAGCGTATTTGGCGTCAATCTTGGCCACATGTGGCACGAAATGGACAAACTAAGCGGATGGATGCAGGAAATTCTGCAAGGCGTGGAGCAAGGGTGGGTTCGGCCCCATGTAGACAGAACCTTTGCGTTGGAACAGGCCGGTGAGGCACATGCATATATTGAAGCACGGAAAAACATCGGCAAAGTTGTTTTAGTTACTGGCGGTTGATGCTGTATCGCATATTTGGGTTGTTCAAGGCCATGGGATGATGGCTCGACGAAAGTCGAAACCCTTTTTTTCTATCGCTGCCTATTTCCGGAGGAGGATAAAGATGCCGCGTAATTTCGCTCGGGGTCCATCGTCGGCTTGCTGGAATTGGATCTTAATCCTGTTCGCCCTTATGTTGACTTATGTCATGCAACCATCAGCCCAAAGCACTGCATTCGAAGCATCTCCCGAAACGGTTCCTGACCCAGGGCAACCCAACGGCGTCATCCGGCTGGCCATTCCGGAACTTGAGGGCACCTATCTATACCGGTTTTCGGTGCTAAAATTCAATGAGGCCTTCGCGCGACTGGGATATGGATTCGAGTTGCATGCGTTTCCCTCCGAAAGAGCGTTGGCCGAATCCAATGCGGGACGCATGGACGGAGAGGCCGGAAGAATTCAATTCGATGCCGCCCTGGCAGCCACGTATCCCAATCTGGTCGAGGTCAACGAACCCACCTTCTTTGTAACCATTGGCGCTTATGCGGCCGATGCGTCCATCCGTTTGAACGGGTGGACGGACCTTGCGGACAAACAGCTTGTCATCGGCTATCCCCGTGGCATCAAAGTCACGGAAAGAAGGTTGGTGGGCCATGTGGACACCAAGTATCTCCAGGGTGTAAACAATATTCGACAAGGTCTTAAGATGTTGCGGATCGGTCGGATCGATGTGCTGGTTGGGCTCAAGACCTCCGTGGAAAGTGTGTTGGGTGAAGCGGCGTTCGCAGATTCAGGGATTTTCTCGGCCGGAATCATGGAGGTGGTTCCGGTATTTCCCTATCTGCATAAAAAACATTACGCGCTGGCTCCCCGACTGGCCGCCGTTCTGAAAGCCATGAAGAAAGACGGCACCTTGGATCGATTGGCCGAAGAAGCCAAACGGTCCATTAAACCGGCCGACGATCTAAAATAGGAAATGACGGCCTGCCAATAGAGATTGAACCGACGACAATGGCTCCCACCTGAAACGCTGATTGACACCGTTCAGGCTTCGAAATCGATGTGAAAAAGACAATTAGCGGTCTACCAGCACCCCGTTTTCTGTGTAAGGTTGATAATTGACTTGCTTTTTTTCTTTTGCATGATATGAGATGCAGATTATATAGGTTCGCCGGTGTTGGCGGCCTGGTTTCTTTCTAAGGGATCGATCCATTTGTCAAAGTGGCGCCTGAAGTCTGAAGCAATGATTAAAATTTTTTTTCGTAGGAGGATGTTAGCATGGCAAATGGCATCGTTAAGTGGTTCAATGACAGCAAGGGGTTTGGTTTTATTGAGCAGGAAGACGGTCCTGATGTTTTCGTTCATCATTCGGCAATCAATGCCACCGGATTCAAATCTCTCAACGAAGGCGACCGGGTTACCTTTGACATCGAACAGGGCCCCAAGGGTCCTGCAGCGGCCAATGTGACCGTGGTCTAACCCTTCGTTTTCCAATTAAAAAGGGGACGCCTTCAGAATGTTGAAGGCGTCCCCTTTTTTTGTCTTTGTGGGCATCCGTCGCTCGACCCCCTTGTCTCCCGGAAAAAAGGGAATTACGTTTACAGTAGGATAACAGCAGGAAGATGGACCCTGAATGACAAGCCAAAGGCGTTGAAATGAGAAACAATCGCCCGATTGAACTGGCGGCGCTTGCCGGTTTGCTGCTGGCCGGGGGTTTCCTGTTCGTATGGATGATCGTATTATCGGATGCGGTCCCCGCGGAATATCGAAGCACCTCACCCGGGTTCGGCTGGAGTTGGGATTTCGATTACGAGGATGCCATGCGGGATGCCGGCAGGCTGGAGGCGGCCCCATGGCCGTGGCCGGCAAAGGCGACCGGCAATCGCTTCGTGCTTCCACTGAACCAACCGCTGTTGTCCGAAGGCCTGGAGATCACCTACCGAGGAATGAAGGAACCCGATGGCTTCGGATTGGATATGGTTATCCAGCGCCTGGATTCCAGCGTCACCTACCCGCTGAATTTGGTTGTGATGGAGGCAAGGCGCGGCTTTACGTTAGCCGATCGCCACTTTACGCTGGAACAAATCACTCCGCTTTACCTTCAACTGCGCGCATCCGACCAGTGATGGGAGCGCCAACTGACGTTCAGCCAAGCCATTGTGAATGTTACTTCGTGGATGCACTGGTTTTGACACGAGCCAAATTGTTGGCCTTATTTCAAAGCATCCCAATTCGCCTGAACCACATAACATACAAAACTTACCAAATGCAATCGCAACCCGATCGGCTTTCTGACCGACCACAACATCTTGAGCACTACCGTATTCAAGGCACCCGCCATGTGTTGGCACCCATTAAAAGGCTCCTGTCAACAAAAAACACCACGCCATCGCAAGTAACATGTAGGTTTTGCAAGAGCAGATAGATTCAGTTCTTATGATCTATCCTGTACCGATACATTTCACGTTATTTCTCACATCAGAAGCAAGCGCGCTTTTTCAAAACACCGGCCGGGGAGGCCTTAAGGTAGTTCATGCAGAAGTTGTTCCAACCGGCCAGCGCCCCGGCCGTGATGATGTTGGCCACCATCTTTTGGTTTAGCGAGTTCATGATCGCAGTGTCCAGACCCTTGGAAATCGCCACGGTCATGATGGTCTGGTTCATAAACTTGTTCGCCGGCAGCCCCTATCAGATATTGCAAAGGCCGCAGGCCGTGTGGATGCCCGAAAAGGCGGCCACGATCCCTACGAAGTCAGCAAGTGGCTCAAAATCGATTTAGCCAATTGGACCAAATTTTTGGTCTTGTCAAAACGACAGCTTTCTTGCCATAAAGAAAAATATCAATTAACGACAGTAAGATACATATACGGTTTGGACAGATCAACCATTTACGAAGCAGATTGAATCACCGTACATGATCAACCCTGCCTCATGAACCTCAAAGGTGACTAAGGAAGGTTTTTGATCGGTTTGAAAGTGACGGTGTAACCTCCTACAATTTGAACCTTTAACGGGTCCTTGATCTATTGTCCTTATATTTACGCTGAATTTATTGCGGAGAGATTTGCGGCAGGTAAATCTCAACGTGGGTTCCTTTGCCAATCTTAGATGAAACAGCAATCCATCCCCGGTGTCGTTTGACGATACCCAAAACCGCAGCCATGCTTAACCCCCTTCCCGTGAATTTGGTCGAAAAGAAGGGTTCGAATAATCGGCGCAACATATTGTCGTCCATTCCGCTGCCATTATCTTCGACGCCAATACATGCATAGCTTCCAGGCTTGAGTTCACTTCGGATACAGTCTGGCATTTGACCCCATTGAACCGATCTGACGACCATCCGAATGATGCCATTATCGACGATGGCTTCCTTGGCATTGTTGACGATTGCCAGGATAACCATTCGCATTTGAATCAAATCTATTTCTACCGTGCAAGACGCGTCGGCAAGCGCCACTTCCAGCTGAATCTGCTTTTCAAGAACATGCTTGATAGCCGGCAATACCTCATCAAAAAGCGCTCCCAGGGAAAGGACCTGAGTCATGTAAGTTCCACCTTGCGCATACGCCAACAGTTGACTTGTCAGTTTTGACATTCTCTCGATGATGGGGTGTATGCGATCGATGTAAGGCGATACATCAGAATCTTTATTAGCGGACATAGATATGAGATCGATGTTGCCTATTAACCCTGTCAGGGCATTGTTAAACTGGTGAGCCACGCCACCAGCCAGAGCGGCAATGGCTTCTGATTTCTGGGCTTGCGTCAGATCTTTTTCATAGCGTATCAGTTGCTTTGTTTTCTCTTCTAACGCTTTTTCCAGATCTTGTTTTTTTTGTCGCAACAGGGTTGAATGCATCAGGCTTTCGATGCCGTTGACCGCATTGCGAAGGATGATGGAAACGATTTCCAGCGATGCGTCAGGCAGCCTCGATAATTGGCAAGGGAAAATCCCCATGAACAGCCCTCGAATCCGCGAACACGTCGCCATCACATGCAGAAAGAGTTGTCGGCTGCCGTCTTTCGAAAAGACCGTGATTCCTCTCCGTTCACGTATCGCCCAGGCAATGAACCCATTTTCAATCAAAAATTCAAGCTCTTCTTCGATGGCTTCTTTAGCATCGTCGGGAGTGAATACAGACAGCGACATATCAGACGTTTTGTCATCCACGATGCAAATTGCGCTGGCCTCAAAATGAATCAAACGCTGAATACGGTCAATGGCTTTTGTATTGATGGTGCCGGGCGTGCAGTCGCTGTTTACTTCCTTTTGAAAGTCACCCAAGGACAACGCCGATTCGATGGCATTTTGAATATATCGTTTACGATATTCTTGATCTTCCCCTTGAACTGAATCGACGTTTGGATGAGTCTGCATAATCAATTCGCTTGGCTTTGGAAAATAGCTTCCATCGGACCCAGTTGATGCACCGCCTGGCGAACGACCATTTGAATGCTATGGCGCGAATCCACAATTTTATCCATGATCGGATAATCAAAATGGGGTATCGATCGTTCACCGCTATATCCGATGCCCAACCCCTGCGAAATAATATCTGCCAAATGGACGATCCCGGCTGTGTCTGAATTGGATGCGCGACTGGGAGCATGGTGATAGATGATATTATCGGTAAGATCCATCGGCAGTTTCCACTTGCTCAGCAGCTGCCTGGCCAACTGAGGATGGTTTTGGCCGATAATTTTTTTTTCAGTTTGAAAGACACTCGTATCGGAGGATTCCGCCAGGCAGAAACAATCGGTCGCGTGCGCCGGATAGTAGCTGTATACAATCAGCTTACCAATGTCGTGCAACAGCCCGGACACAAACAGTTGTTCGGTCTGTGGCAGATTGTTGCGTGCGGCTAAAATGCGCGCAATTATCCCGCAAGCCAGGCTGTGGCGGATGAATGCCTGCATATCAATAATGTGCTTTGGAATATTCTTAAACGTCTGCATTACGCTGATCCCAAGCGCCAGGCTGCTGATTTCCTTCGTCCCGATGATGGTCACCGCCCGAGATATGCGGTCAATTTTGGATGGGAAGCCATAATAGGCTGAATTTACAATTTTTAATAGTGTAGCTGCCAGACTGGGACTCGTGTTAACAACCCTTGCGACGTCATTGGATGTCGCCAGTGGATCGGAAATGACTAAATTGAGTTCGGAAATGATGGTGGGTGTCTCAGGCAACTTATCCTCTATAACCTTGATGGGGCCGCTGACCGCATTGGGATTGCCCTGCAGATCTTGACTGCCTGAGATGCAGTTCAGCCTCGGTGAAATTGTAAAATCGCCTTTAATCCGATGGATCAAAGCGACTTTGCAGATTTCTTTCAACGTGCTGTTTGCAAAATCGGCGTTCTTGAAAACGAGGCTGATGGCCTTTTTGATGCCCTCTGCCTTTTCATTGTCGATGACCCCTTGACTACCATCTGCAGGTGCATCGCTGCCGACGACCTTGACCTCGGACACCCCCCATATTTTCAATATTCTTATGTGGTTATTGGCTATCTTTTGTCCCTTGGATAGAAGCAGACGGGTATTGATGTCGTAGACATCCTCTTCGAGGACCATCCCTTGTTCTAAATTTTCAACAGCAATATAGCCCATTTGAACACGGATCGATGGTTTGAGTTGAATTCATTCGGCGCCAATCGATGGCGTGGCCGCGAACACTAATACATGTATCGTCCTAAAATCTTGTTACTTAATGAAATAGTTTATTATTTTTTGAATACTGAAACAAAAAAGGCGGGGAGATTACGGATCGATCCCCCCGCCTTTCTTCAGCAGTTGTTTGATAAGCCCTTAGACAGCCATCGAACGCTATCTATCCCCATGCCCAATCTTGAATGTTCCAGGTGATGTCGGTGACATAGGGGTTGATCTTGTAGCCCTTCAAGTCACTCTTTTTCCCGTACATAAACATTTACGCAAAAATCGGGGCAAACGGCACGTCTTCGTGCAGGATGGCCTGGATTTGGTGATATAGAGCCTTGCGCTTCTCCATGTCGGAAATCATTTTAATTTGGAAGCCCCTAAAGGACAAGAACCTGTTTACCCATCATTGTTCCACTCTCTTGTTTAATATGCATTGCCTGGATATTTTCAGGCGTTAGACCGGTCAAGGTCTTCTGTCGTGTTGTAACAAGGGTGCCTTCATCCAACAGTCCGGCCACCGTCGAAAGCAATTTCCCCTGCTCGGACATATCATCCGTCTCAAACATTGATCGGGTGTACATAAATTCCCAGGAAATGGTGACGCTTTTGAATTTAAACACGGTGATGTCCAATGAATCGACCGGGTCATCGATAAGCACGATGCGACCTTGAGGGCGGATACATTCAGCCATCGCCTGCCAGTGCGCTTCCATGTGAGTCGTACAGAAGATAGCGTCAACTGAATCGGTTCCGGATGCCTTTAGCTCTTCAAAGAGACTGTTTCTGTGGTTCAGGATAGTGTCAGCACCTAAATTCTTGCACCAATCAACGGTTTCCGTTCTCGATGCTGTTGCAAACACTTTCAAGCCAGCCCAATGCGCTAACTGTATGGCTACGGAACCAACACCTCCAGGCCCACCTACGATCAGAATGCTTTTACCCGAATTGGCACCTGCTTCGGGGACAACACCCAATCGCTCAAACAAACCCTCCCACGCCGTTATTGACGTCAAAGGCATTGCCGCAGCATTTTCAGGTGAAAGTTTTTTAGGAGCTAAAGCAGCGATCCGCTGATCTACCAGGTGATATTCGCTATTGCATCCGGGTCGGGTTATATCACCCGCATAAAAAACCTTATTCCCCGCTTTGAATCCGGTCACACCTTCGCCGGTTTTTTCGACAATCCCATAGGCATCCCAGCCCAGCACGCTATCTTTCTCTGACCGTTGGCGAACCTTTGTATCTACAGGATTCATCCCGATGGCAACGACTCGAACCAGGAGATCCTGTGTTCCCGGCTCAGGTATTGGCTGCTCTTTCAAGATAAAGGCGCCTGCGTCTTGTACCTCGCTACCACTTTTTGCAACTATCGCTTTCATATGTTCCTCCATTGGTTTTCCCATTTATTTAAACACATCGTTCTCAGTCTGAGTTGTTTTCAGCTTGCCTTACGATATGACCAATGAATAATTATTCAAATTAATCGTTGTCATGCCCTGCACGACTGATTAAAAGACGGTTATCGCAAGGCGGCCTTTGACTCTCTGGCCAAGGCCGAACGCTCCTGGAATCTCGCACTCAGTGCGAATTCCATCCAAGGCACCCAATCTGCGGTGGCTGCAGGACTCGATGTTGTTGATATTCCGAGGATAAAATTTTTCGCGCAACGCAGAGATCGGGCAAAATAACCATTTATGGATGGGCACTACCTAACGATTAACTGAAATGGATGCTAATGCCCATTCGAGCTCCCCGGCGATACGGCTACGCCCATCTCATCGCGGCCATCTGTTTTTCCATCCAGGCCCTCGGGGTGGGAGCCTTTATCGCCTTCGGCGTCTTCTTTAACCCATTGATGGAGGAATTCGGCTGGTCCCGGGCCGCCATTTCCGGTGCCTCTTCGCTGGCCTTTTTCATCATGGGGCTTTTTGGTGTGATTGTCGGCCGGTTGAACGACCGCTTCGGTCCACGCCAACTCATGACGGTCACGGCAATTCTGTTGGGCCTGGGCTGTGTCCTCATGGCCCGCCTCACCACCCTCTGGGAGCTTTACCTCTTTTACGGCATCATTTTCGGCATGGGGCTCAGTTCCATCGACGTCATCGCCCTGACCACCATCGCCCGCTGGTTTTCACACCGCCGGGGTTTTATGACCGGCATCGTTAAAGTGGGCACCGGCGCCGGCCAATTCGTCATTCCCCTGTCTGCCAGCGGGCTGATCCTCCTTTACGGGTGGCGGTGGAGTTTTGTGCTCATCGGTACCAGCGTAGCCCTGATTCTGGTGTTCATGGCCCAGTTCCTGCGCCGTGACCCGGATGCATTGCGTTCGAACAGGCAACCGGAAACTGCCGACAGCCGGAGCACAACGCCGGCAACGGACTCCAGCCTCCCGTTGTATCGCGCTCTCAGGACGGTCCAATTGTGGACCATCTGTCTGACCAATCTCTGCCTAGTCTTCTGCCTAATGATCATCATGCTGCACATCGTCCCCCATGCCCGCGATCTGGGCTTCCCCGCCATGCAGGCCGCCGGTGTCCTCTCCATCATCGGCGCGGTGAGTATGCTGGGGCGCTTCGTCAGCGGCCTGATCATCGATCGCCTGGGCAGCAAAGCGGTGATGGGGGGCTGCTTTGTCCTGCTTCTATTCGGTCTCGGCTGGCTGCAGTTTGCCCACCAACCTTGGATGTTGTATCTTTTTGCCGTCGTTTACGGTCTGGCCCACGGGGGCCTCTTCACTGCCATTTCCCCCCTGGTGGCAGAGTGGTTCGGCATCCAATCCCACGGCACCCTCTTTGGGATCGTAGTTTGTTTCGGCACCACCGGCGGGTCCGTCGGCCCCCTGCTTGCCGGCCATCTGTTCGACCTTACCGGCAGTTACCAGCCGACCTTCCGAATCGTGACCGCCATGGCCCTGGTTGCCTGGGGAATGCTGCTCTTTTTGCGTCCGGTGAAAAGCCGGTGAGACGACCCGAAAAGGATCGGGCCGTTCCAGTGAGAATATAAAACGGCCAAATTGATTGGTATCAAGCATAGGAATAAAACAGCTATTTTTCTGGTCATGGGGCCTTCACCTTTTTATACTTGACATGCTGTTGAAAAACGTCATGAGCGCAGGCAAAGGCAAAATCCGTCGAAAAAGAGCAGTTTATGGTTGATAAATGAGCATTTTGAGTTGAATTTTAACGCCGTATGGTCAAGCGAAATACTTTTTCAACAGCCTTGTATAATGAAGATGATTTATAATGGAGTATACCTCACCGTTTGAAAAGAGGAATCGACGACGGACACAGGTCGTTCATCTCCGCCAGATCCGCTTGCGAACAATACCCTTTGGATAGGTAGCCCCGGTCCAGGCCCTTCTGGGTGATGGTCTGAATGTGGGTGTGGTAAAACCAGTTGCCGTTTTCGTGGAAATCACCGATCTCGGCAAAAGCCGCACCGGCCTCAACATCCTGGCCGGCAACCGGCAGGCGCGATTTGCACAAGTGTCCATACAGGCTGTAAAACGTTTCGAAATGGGGATTTGCGTGTTTCAACAGCACCCAACCGCCGTAGTTGCCCTCCCCTTCCTCATAGCCGCTCTGTGCAACGATGGCGTCCAGCGGTGCATGCAGGGGCGTACCCAGACCGACGATCACATCCAGGCCCAGATGGATGAACCGCTGGTCGGCCACCATCTGCGGGCAGTCCTCGAGCAGTCTGTCGCGCCGCTCCAGGTAGGGAGAAACCCCCCAGTGGTATGTCGCCCCCATCTTCTCTTCCAGGACCCGTTGAAACCCTTTCTGATCTCTTACCTCCAAGCCATGGAGAAGCGGGCTGCCGGGTGACAGATCCGCGACATAAGGATCCCCCTGCAAACCGGTGAAGACCGGCCGGTGGTCAATTTTCTCGTTGAAAAGTAAAAAGGGATAGTACATCGGGCCTCCTGTCTACGACAAGGCAAATTCCGTGGTTTTCAGCAAGCCGGAAACCGGCACGACCGGTTTGCCGTCGACATCTTCCGACACATCCGCCGGCCAGGTAAAATCAGGCTGCATGGCGGTAAAATAGGACAAATCGTAAGGCAGCAGTTTGACCGAAAGGTCACCGTCCCGGCCAAGGATGGTAGATGACAAGCCGAAATCCACCTCTCCGAGGACGGTGCGGATGATGTACCTGGGCACCTCCCGGCCGCTGCCTTCCCGCCGCACCCGCGTGGCAATGTCGACCACATCATACAGGGCCACCGGGTTATCCCGGTTCCAACGGTTCTGGACAGGCAGACCGGCCACAAAAAGGTGATGAAATTCGATGCCGGCTTTCCGGCAGCCGTAGGCAAGTTGATTGATGGCTTCCGACGTATCGTTTATCCGGCCCAACAGCGGGGTGTTGCAGTACACGGTAATGCCTTTGTTGTTCAATTGCCGGGCCAGTCTGGCGTGCGCCGGCCGGAATTCGCCGGCGGTCAGGAACTGGGTCTCAATTTCCAAGCGCAGCGGAGCCACCATGGTCAGCCGGTTCAGGGCGGCCAGTTCGTCGATCACCACCGGGGTGTAGCACTCCGGTTCATAGTTGAACTTCAGACTGCGCAGCCGCACCGCATTGACGTGGGGGATCTCCTCCAGAGCGCGAACGATACGGCGAATCCGGAACAGGCAGTCGACGGCATCCGTTGCCGAAACGATCACCACGTCGGTAATTCGGTCATCGCCACGAATGGTGTCGAAATCCGCATCGCCGGCCTCGGCATCCATCTCCACCCGGGTCTCATGGACACGTGAAATCATCGAAGACCCGGTCTCGACAATCGATGGCGCAATTTTTTCACCGCTGCGGACCATCGGCAGTATCGTCTCGGTGCTTTGCGGCTGAGTCGTCACCCCACTGCCAGGCCGGGGCGGCCGCGCGCCCAGAAAGAGCGATTCATCGCCGATTTGGGCCATGTACTGGATGTCGATGGTGCCCTCGTCGTTGATGCGGATATTATCCAGATCGTTGGCAATCGGCGCAAAGCGCCTGAAATATGCGGGCGTGTAGGGCGTTCGAATCCACATGAAGTTCTCGTTTTCCGCCACCGGTTCCACGGCCCAGCCGCTGGTGTGCCAGTCCATCTTGCCGATGGGGGTGGCCGTGCAGATCCTGGGAATCACGCGATCGGACAGGTGCGCCCGCAGGTAGTTGCCCACGGCCAGCCCTTTTGAAATCGGTGACCAGTAGACGTTGTTTCCATGGATGGGACTGCAGGGGATGTAAATATAGTGAAGTTCCGCGCCTGCCCCGCGCAGCAGGCTAAACAGCCGGACCAGTTCAGGGCCTTTATCGTTGCAGCCCTTCAAAAAGGGCGTCTGGACGTATACCGCGATCCCGCTTTTTACCAGATCGGAAATGATCATCAGGCTCTGCGGGGAGATTTCATCGGGATGAATGAAATGGGTGGCCACTTCCATGCGCTTGCCGCGCTGCTGAAGGTCGAGGTTTTTTCGTTTCAAGTAGCCCAACAGGGCGGCATCGTCAGACAGAAACAGATGGGGGTAATAGGCGATGGAACGCGTGGCCAGGCGCAGGGTCTGAACATGGTCGATCTGCATGAGGCCGTCGATGGCACGGGCCATATTCGCCCGGTTCATGAAGGGGTCCCCGCCGGTGATCACGATTTCTTTGATGGATGGTGAGGTTGCCACATGCGCAACCGCTTTATCGACATCCGCCGGCGTGGGGTTGGTTTCGTTGCGCGAATCCTTGTGCTTGCGGAAACAGAACCGACAGTAAACCGGGCAGCTCATGTTGAGCAGAAAAATGACCCGGTTCTGGTACATCTGCTCGAGCAGCCCCTGGTGAAACTGGCCGATCCAGGTGTTGGTGTGACCGGTGTTGTCCAACTCCTCGACAAAGGGCAGGTACTGATAGGCCACGTCGCCGGACACCCGCATCTGGCGGATCGTGTGCATGGACAGCCGGACCGGGTAGGTATCGATAACCGCCTGGATGTCGGCCCGATCGGCCGCCGGGATACGCATGTTGGTCAATTTTTCCAGCTGTTCGGTTTTTTTAATGGATATAAATGCGTTGCCGGGCAGGACGACTTCCATAATCGCCATTAGCATCAAGTGGGGCAGTTCGATACCGTTGACGGCGATCTTTCGGGTGCCGTCAGCCGTTGCCAACTGCGCAAGCAACTCGGAAAAAAATCCCTCGGGATCGCCGCCATGTCCACAGGCGTTCAGCAACCGGCTGACTTTGGTGGCGCCGTCACCCGTTTGAACAATCCCATAAAACGAATGGCCGACGAGTGATTTGACGCCGAAATGGTCCAGGAAATCAACAAGCACGGCGACAAGGCTGGACAGCGGCATCTGTTTTTCTTCACCCGAGTGCTCGTAAACGATCTGCATCATCAATGTATCCGCTTTCGGCATGCTTCGACCCTTCTTGGACAATGAATCCAAATTAGCGATTGACATTCGTGTAGAAATCTGGGACTTTAACTATTATAGTAACTTAATTTCTATTATAGTGTGATACTAAATCATCCCCAAACGGTATGTCAAAAGGAAAATATTATTTTTCAAAGTCCTTGGAAAAGGGCTTGAAAATCCTGTCTCTTTTCAACCGGGACAGCCCCGTCATGACCCAGAGCCAAATCGCCAAGACGCTGGATCTGAACATGACCTCCACCTACCGTTACATCAACACCCTGGTGGAGTTGGGATACCTGGAAAAAGATACCAAAACCAAGGAGATCCGACCCGCGATCCTGTGCCTCCTGTTCTGCGCCAATCTGATGCGGGCCACGGATCATCTGAGGCTGATCAAGGAAGTCGTGGACCGGATCCACAGGGAGAAAAATATAAGTATCGATGTGGCCTTTGCGGTGGATGATACGCTGGTGCGCATCTATTATCGGGGGGCTGAAGAAACATTGACCTACAGCCTGCCTGATTTTTCGAAAAACAGCCTGCACAACACGGCATTGGGCAAGGCATACCTGTCCAGTCTGCCCGACGACCTGATCGCCAAAAAGATCGATTCGATGGTTCTTTTACCCAAGACCAACAAAACGATTGTGGATAAATCGATTCTTATTGAAGATATCAAGCAGGCCAAAGCACGGCAGTTTGCCATGTCGGAGGAAGAGTACCTGACAGGATTATTAACCATCAGCGCACCTATGTTCGACCCGCTCACCGGAATGGGTGTCGGCGCGGTCTGCTTTGATTTTTCGGTGCTTCAGCACAATGCAGACGATGTCAAGGCAAAATATGCAGACATGATCCGGGAAACGGCGAGAACGCTTTCTGAGCTTCTGCCGCCGGATAGAAGCCGAAGGGAATCGAAGTAATCCTCAAGCCTGTTTAACGGATACGGGATGCATCATTCGGGAAAGGAGTAAAATATTTACTTTTCTATATATAATTTTACTTCTTATTCCAGGTTCGATGGGCACCTTGACAGGCTGATATTATTTCACTAAGGTTTTTTTGAGTGCCTCCTTTTTTATCATACCAATGTATCAGGGCAACACACCCATGAAATCTGACAGCTGGAAACCGTGGGCGCTGCTGGCGCCGTCATTGAGCGCCGTTTTTTTTCTTCTGGTGATACCGGTCTGCTTTATCGTTGTCTACAGCTTCTGGCTGCGCGCCCCCAGCGGAGCGGACATCCCTGCTTTTCAGTTCGGCAACTACGCCAAGTTCTTCGAAGATTTTTTCTATCCGAAAATCCTCATCCGGACGATTCGTATTTCCTTCGAGACCGTCTTTCTTTGCGTCGTCATGGGCTATATCCCCGCTTACTATTTCTACCGCAGCGAAAGCCGCTATAAAAAAGTTTTTCTTCTGCTGATCATGCTGCCATTCTGGGTCAGCTTCATCATCCGCACCATGAGCTGGATCAACATCATGGGCGATTCGGGGCTGATCAACCACTTCCTGTTGAAGATCGGACTGATCGAATCGCCCATATCGATGCTGTACAATGAGTTTACCGTACTCATGGGACTGATCATGTACCTGCTGCCGTTCATGGTGCTCAACATCTACGTCAGCCTGGAAGGCATCGACAAGAGCCTGCTCGAAGCCGCCCGCTGCATGGGCTGCACCGAATGGCAGGCCTTTCGGGAGGTAACCCTGCCCTTGAGCCTTCCCGGGGTCAGCGCCGGCTGCCTGCTGGTCTTCGTGCTCACCGCCGGTACCTACCTGCCGCCCATGATACTGGGCGGCCCGGGCAACGACATGATCGCCAATCTCATTTTCAAGCGGGTGATCGGCACCCTGGACTGGCCGTTCGGCTCGGCCATCAGCGTGATCCTGCTCTCCCTGCTGTTCGTGATCGTGTGGACCTACAACCGGTACCTGGGAATCAACCAGATCTTTAAAAACCTTCAGGGAAACTAGACGATGAAACAATTCTCACCGGGATGGACATTGATCAGAATCTACACGATTCTCGTTTACGTGTTTATGTTCACCCCCATCGTCGTGGTCATCGTACTGGCCTTTAACCCCAAACAATTCGGCATTTTCCCCATGGAGGGCGTCAGTTTGCGCTGGTTCATCAAACTGGCGCAAAATGAATCGATTATCGATGCGTTTAAGAATTCGCTTGTCCTGGGATCGATGACCGCGGTGATATCCACCGGTATCGGCATCCTGGCCGCCCTGGCGTTCATCCGCTTCGAGTTTCCCGGCAAAAACACACTCAACACCCTGCTGCTGTCACCGATCATGATCCCGGAAGTGGTTTTGGGGGTGGCCCTGCTGCTGTTTTTACGGTTTCTTCAACAACCCAAGAGCTTTGTGCTGCTGCTGATCGGGCACGTCGTGTTGACCCTGCCCTATGTCCTGTTGATCGTCCAGGCCCGGCTGGTGGGGATCAAAAAAGAGTACGAAGAGGCGGCAAAATCCCTGGGCGCCAACGCATTTCAGACCTTCAGGGAAGTCACCTTTCCGCTCTTGCTGCCGGCCATCCTGGCCGGGGCCCTGTTTGCCTTTACCATCTCTTTCGACGACATCACGGCGACGCTTTTCTGGGCCACGGCACAAAACCAGACCGTTCCGGTGAAGATCTTCAGCATGCTCAGAAATTCGATCAGCCCGGAAATCAACGCCCTGGGTGCCGTCATGATCGTTCTGACCGTCACCACCCCCCTGCTGGCCGGATATTTGTCCCGCAGGTTCTCAAAGATAAAGGAGTAGGGTCTCAACCTGACAACCATCAGCTGAAAGGAGCAACAATGGCCATCGTAACGAAAGAAAAACTGGATCGGGCATATGACGCGTATAAATCCGGAAAGCTCAGCCGGCGTCACTTTCTCAAGTACCTGGGCCTTGCCGGCGCATCCATCGGACTGGTCGGCTCACCCTTCGGCGCCGCCGTCAAAGACGCCTGGGCGGCCAAGTCCATCCGCTTCGATGGATGGGGCGGTTCGGTTTCCGAAGCATTTAGAGAACACGCCTTCAAGCCATTTACCAAAGCCACAGGCATCGAGGTCATCGATGGTGAATTCGGTGACATGAACTCCTACCTGACGCGTGTCAAGGCCTCTTATCCGCCGGGCGGAGAATTCAATATCGCCCATCTGAGCGCCGTTTTCGACTATGCCCGCTATGCCGAGTTGGGTTTCGCGTCGATGCTGGATGAAGCCAAAATCCCCAATCTCAAAAATGTCATGGAATCCATGATCAAACCGTTGCGGGAGATCACCAAGGGCACCCTCTCGGCCGTTCCCTACGATCTGGGTCAGACCGGCATCGCCTATAACACCAAACACATCAGCAAGGAGAAGGCAGAAAAGCTCGGCGCCTCACTGCTGTGGGACAAAAGCTTGAAGGGCAAGCTGGGAAGCTGGGAAGGCGACTTCAGGACCAACATGTGGTACGCGGCCCTGCACACCGGCCAGAGCCCCAACAACATGACCGATCTTGAGGCCATCTGGGCGACCCTGCGTGAACAGCGCGATCTGATGAAAAAATACTGGGCTTCCGGCGCCGAACTGATGAGCCTGCTGGCCAACGAGGAGATCTACGCCACGGTGGCCTGGTCCGGACGGGTGGCCGCCCTTCAGCAGGAAGGCAACCCCATCGGCTATCTATCCCCCAAGGGCACCTACTCCTGGATGGAATATCTCTTCGTCCTGAAAGGCACCGACATGGACGTCGCCCAGCAGTTGCTCAACTTCATGCTCGAGCCGGCCGCGGCCATCGCCGTGGCCGAGGGACAGAACTATCCGCCCAGCCTGGATCCGACCAAGGTCGAGCTGACCGACAAGATCAAAAAAATGCCGGCCTTCGACCCCACCGGCAAGTTGGAAGGGTATTTGTTTGCCAATCCGTCCTACTGGAATGCGCATCAGGTGGAGTGGACGGAGAAGTGGGATCGGATCAAGGCAGGCAGTTAGTATCGATCCAGAACGCGCATCTTGCACCCGATTTCTGCGTTGGCCGTCAGATTCGAATCCTCGACATATTCCCGATATGCCTCCGGTTCGAATCTGATGCCCGCCCTGAACTCGAGCGCAATCTGCACATTCTAAATGAACACGGGTAGAATCACGCTTTATTTGGATGGAGCAACCCACATTTACCACACCAGGCCGGACCGTTGTCATGGCAGCGGTTCGGCCTGGGCAGAAATAAATGCAGGGCGAGTTAAAAAATAGAAATAGACTCCGAAACAGGGAGACAGGTTAAATTGGCGACCGGCAAGAATCAGTCCATCGTGCAGTTCAAAGGCATTTTAAAACGGTTCGGCGACGTTGTCGCTGTTGAAAAAATGGATTTTGATATCGAAGAGGGCAGCCTGGTGACCCTGCTGGGCCCTTCCGGGTGCGGAAAGACGACCCTGCTGCGCATGGTGGCCGGGCTGGAGGAGCCCACCGAGGGCGATATTTTCATCAAAGGGGTTCGCATCAACGACACGCCGATCCACAAGCGCAACCTGGGAATGATCTTTCAGAACTATGCCCTGTTTCCCCACAAAAACATATTTGAAAACGTGGCTTTCGGGTTGAAGTACCGAAACGTGTCAAAAGCGGACATCAAGAAGAAAGTGACCCGGGCCCTGGAAATGGTGCGCCTGCCCGGGGTGGAGAACCGCATGCCCAGCCAGCTGTCCGGTGGCCAGCAGCAGCGCATCGCCATGGCACGGGCCATCGTGATCGAACCGGATGTGCTGCTGATGGACGAGCCCCTTTCCGCCCTGGATGAAAACTTGCGGGAGGAAATGCGGCGCGAGGTAGACAACCTGCAGCGGATGCTTGGCGTCACCACCATCTTTGTCACCCATGACCAGCGTGAAGCACTGAGCATGTCGGACAAGATCCTGGTTATGAAGGCGGGCCGCAAACAGCAGGAAGGAGACCCCGAGACGGTCTACAATGAACCGACCAACCATTTTGTGGCCGATTTTCTGGGCCACTCCAATTTCATCAGGGGGGAGGTCGTGGGGGTCGACGTCAATCATGTGAACGTCAAGATCGAAACCGGCGATGTCCTCTTGGCAAAAAACAAGGGCGGATTTTCGACAGGCGACGCGGTGGAGATAATCGTCCGCGCCCAGCGCTTCGATGCCTTTCCCAGGGATGAATTCAAACCGGTAGAGGGGATGAACCACTTCGAGGGCCGCATCAAAGACCGCAGCTACATGGGCGGCGAGGTCAGCTACTTCATTGAACTGGCGACCGGCCGTGAAATCCACATCATCAGCATGATGCGTACACGGCTCTACAGCAACGGTGAATCGGTCAGCGTACAGGTATCGCCCCACCACTGTCACCTGATTCCACTTGAATGAATGAACAGGTTGTTTCTACCGTATTCCGTTCGACCAGAAACCTGAAAGCCGTCCCGACCGTTTTCAGGTTTTGTTGTTTAGGGTTGGCCGTCCACCGGATGATGATTATGGTTATCGAATCGCCATAAAATCGACAGAGAAATGAGTATGCTCAAACTGGATCTAATCGAAAAGGGATTTTTCCATCGCTATCCCGATCGAATCGTCACCATCGACTCCCACACCCAGGGGGAACCCACCCGGCTGCTGGTGGGTGGGGTGGGCAGTTTGCCCGGCAGCACAATGAAAGCCAAGCGGGACCATTTCGAATCCCACTACGACCAGGTCCGCAAACTGTTGACCCGCGAACCCAGGGGACACCGGGGCATCATGGCGGCCGTGGTGACCGAACCGGTCAGCCGAAAAGGCGAATTCGGGCTGTTTTACATGGACGCCCGGCGTTATCCTTACCTGTGCGGCCACGCCACCATCGGTGCCGTGGCCACCCTGATCGAATCCGGGGCCATCGTCGCCGACAATGGTGACACGGTGATCACTGTGGACACCCCGTCGGGGCCGCTGGATGCCCACACCCGGATTCGCGGCGGCCGGGTCGAATCCGTGGCCATTGACATGGTGCCCTCATTTGTTTTTGACACCGCCCGTGAGATCGATGTCCCCGGATTCGGCAGGATCCCCGTCGATCTGGTCTGCGTGGGCGGTTTTTTCGCTATGGTCTCGGCCCGCTCCGTTGGCATCGACCTGGTCCCAACCAACAGCCATCGCTTGATTCCCATGGGGATGGCCGTTATCGAGGCAGCCAATCTGGCATTTAACGTCTATCATCCCGAGCGGCCGGAGGTGAAAACGGTAGACGTGACCGAATTTTACGATGAAGGCCCGGTTGCGGGGACCGGCAGGAGCGTTGTGGTTTACGGCGAGTCCCACATGGACCGTTCACCGTGCGGCACTGGCACCACGGCCAAGATGACACTGCTCCACCACCAGGGCAAACTTAGCCTCGATCAGGTCTACAAAAATGCCAGCCCCCTGGGCACGGTGTTCGAAGGGCGAATCGTCAAAACCATGCCTATCGGTAAATTTGCCGCTATCGTGGGCCAGGTCCGGGGAAACGCCCAGATTACCGGTTATCATCAATTTATTGTGGATGCCAACGACCCCTTTCCGGAAGGTTTTTTGTTGTGAATCGAACATCGCCCGCTCCCGACATCATCCTCTTCAACGCCGTCATTGCCACGCAAAACCCCCGGCAGCCGCTTGCCCAAGCCGCTGCCATTGGGCGTAGCCGCGTCCTGGCCGTCGGTGCCAACGACGACATCTTGCATCTGGCCGGCACAGGCACCGAAACAATTGACCTCGACGGCCGCCTGGTATTGCCGGGATTTATCGATACGCACATCCACTTTTACGAGTGGGCGCTCAACCGTCAGGGCGTGCGTCTGGATGATCTCACCTGCCTCGAGGATTTGTTGGAACGCGTTCGTCAGGCAGCCGTCGATCGGCCACCGGGCCAATGGATCATGGGGCAGGGATGGAACGAGACCGACTGGCGCGAACCGCGCATGCCCACCCGCGAAGCGCTGGATCGGTCGGCGCCGAGCCACCCGGTGCTGCTGTGGCGCTGCGACCTCCACCTGGCTGCAGCCAACTCCGCCGCCCTGAAACTGGCCGGTATCGATGCCGGCACCCCGGATCCGCCGGAAGGCAGGATCGAACGTGACGCCGCGGGAGAACCCACAGGGATTCTGAGGGAACTGGCCATCAATCTCATGCGTCAGGCCGTTGCGCCGCCGAATGCAGATCAGGTGATGCAGGCTTTTAAAGAAGCGACCGGCGCCCTTCACCGCCGGGGCGTCACTGGCATTCATGATGTGCGATTGATGGCGGACAAGGACGGTGCCAGTGCGTTGCAGACGTTCCAGGAGTTGGATCAAGACGGTCGCCTGGCGCTTCGATCGTGGGTCACCCTGCCTGGAGACCGTCTGGACGAAATCATCGGACTGGGATTGCGCACGGGGTTCGGCAGCGATCGGCTGCGGGTCGGTCATGTCAAATTCTTTTCCGACGGCGGCATGGGTGCACGCACCGCCTGGATGATCGACCCATACCTGGATGCGGCATGCGGCATGCCGCTGATGGAAATGGACATCCTGGCCAATGACATCCGCCGGGCGGACGATGCCGGCCTGTCGGTGATGGTACATGCGGTGGGCGATCGGGCCAACCGCGAGCTGATCACTATTTTTGAAACCCTCGAATCCGGCCGTGCCCAGTCCGGCGGATCACGGCCCGCTATCCCGCATCGCATCGAACATGTACAGATGATCCGGCCGGAGGATGCAGACCGGTTGCGCACGCTTCACCTGGCACTGTGCGTGACGCCGGCCAACATGGTCCTGGACATGAATCTCATCGATTCGGCTGTGGGGGAAAAAGGCCAGTGGACCTATGCCTTTCGACGGCTGATGGACACCGGCATTCCGGTCATGTTCAGTTCTGACTGCCCGGTGTGCGACCCCGATCCGCTGGTGGGCATTCACGCGGCGGTGACACGCCAACGGGCCGACGGGACGCCACGAGACGGCTGGCATCCGCAAAACCGCGTAACGGTGGCCGAAGCGATTCAAGCCTACACGGCCACCCCGGCGGCTGTCCATCGAGCCTTTGATCTGGGCATGATCGCTCCCGGCAAAAAAGCAGATTTGGCAGTGCTCAGTGAGAATGTGTTGGCCTCGCCGCCATCTCGCATGCCCCGGATAAAAGTCGACATGACCCTGTTTGACGGTCGTATTGTATACCGACAATTTTAAGGAGTATCCATGCCCAAAACCGCAGATCGCCTGACCTTGTTCACCGAGTCGGTCATTCGCGAAATGACCCGGGTCGCCAACCGATACGGTGCCATCAACCTCTCCCAGGGCTTTCCCGATGCCGACCCGCCGCCCGTTGTATTGGCTGCCGGCAAAAAAGCCATGGCCGAAGGCCCTCACCAATACGCCGTCACCTGGGGTGCCCCGCGTTTTCGGCAGGCACTGGTCGACAAGCAGCGCCACTGGATGGGTCTCGATCTGGATCCCGACGCCCATGTGGTGGTGACCTGCGGATGCACCGAAGCCATGATGAGTGCCATGATGACCGCCTGCAACCCCGGTGAGAAGGTCATTATCTTCTCTCCCTTTTACGAGAATTACGGGGCGGACACCATCCTCAGCGGCGCCCAGCCCGTTTACGTTCCCCTGCACCCCCCGGATTACAATTTCGATCCCAACGAACTCCGGTCCGCCTTCATGCAAAGGCCAAAGGCGATTGTCTTGTGCAATCCGTCGAATCCTTCCGGCAAAGTGTTTTCCCTGGAGGAACTTGAAACGATCGCCGACCTTGCCAAGGAGTTCGACGCCTTTGTCATCACCGACGAGGTCTATGAGCATATCGTCTACCGCCCCCACCGTCACCACTATATGGCCTCCCTGCCGGAGATGTTCGACCGGACCATATCCTGCAGTTCCCTTTCCAAGACCTACAACATGACCGGTTGGCGGTTGGGCTATGTGATCGGGCCGGAATCGGTCATCGCCGGTGCGCGCAAGGTGCATGATTTTCTCACCGTGGGTGCCGCCGCCCCGCTGCAGGAAGCCGCCGTCACCGCACTGGAACTGCCATTGAGCTACTATGAGCAACTCACGGCGGACTACACGCGGAAAAGGGACCTGTTTCTGGGGTACCTGGATGCCGCCGGGCTCTCCTATACCAAGCCCCAGGGAGCCTATTATGTGATGGTGGATTGTTCCGCGTTCGGCGTGACCGACGATAACGAGTTCTGCCGCTGGATGGCCAGGGAAGTCGGGGTAGCCGCCGTGCCCGGCTCCAGTTTCTTCCGCGAGCCGGTAAACCATCTTATCCGGCTGCACTTTTCACGATCCGAAGCGATTCTGGCCGAAACCGGCCTGCGGCTAAAAAAGCTGAAATCCCTCATAAAGTAGGCAATTGAGCACGGCTAAAAAATTGATCGCCGAGGTCCCCACCACGCGCTGGAAGGGTTTTAAGTCTTCCTCTATGCCCCTTGCATTCACTCACCATCCCTGTCCGCTTCGGCCTGCGCCTGTTTCTTTCTCAGCACATACCCGGTGTCAGGCAGGATATCCTGGAACGCCTGCCCGTAGATCTCCCAGACGGTCACGAACAGCGCGGCGATGATCGGGCCGATGATCACCCCCACCATGCCGAACATGAAAATGCCCCCCATGGTGCCGAAAAAGATCATCAGTTCGTGCATCTGCGTATCCTTGCCGACCAGGATCGGCCTGAGCAGGTTGTCCAGACTGCCGACCACAAGCCCGCAGAACACAAACAGCCCGATCGCCTTGCCGACGGCTCCGCCGAATCCCAGGATGAGTGCTGTCGGCACCCAGACGAGGGCCGTACCCACGCTGGGGATAATGGACAGGACCACCATGATCACGCCCCAGAACGCTGCGCTGGGAATACCCACTGCCCAGAAGGCCAAACCGGCCAATCCCCCCTGAAGAATCCCGATAACGGCGGTACCCTTCAGCGTGGCACGCGTCACCGACGTGAAGCGATCGAGCATCTGCTGCTCGTCATGATCCTGTAAGGGCAGGTAATAGAGAATTTTTTCCAGCAGTTTATCCCCGTCCATCAAGAAAAAATACATGGTGTAAAGCCACACGAAAAGCATGAACAATAAGTTGACCGCCCCCATCGCTGCCGATGAAAGGTTGTTGACCAGAAACTGGCTGATGCTGCCAACCAGCTCGCCGGCCTTGCGCAGAATCAGTTCGCTGTGGGGGGCAATTTTATCGTAGTACGGAATGGTCTCCAGAAATTCGGATACGGCACCCGGCTGGTTGAGCTGCGTTTTTACCCACGGCACGGCGGTCTGGCTAACCTTGATGGCCTGGCCGGTCACCACCCCCGTGAGCACCCCCAAAGGCAGCACTACGACAACAATGATCAACAGCAGGGTCAAGATCGATGCCAAGCTGCGCCGTCCCCTAAGTAATTTTTCCAGCCAATGGTATATGGGGCGGGATAGTGCCGAAAAGATGCCGGCCAGAAAAATGGCCATCAAAAAGGATCGTATCATCGAGAGAAATACGGCCGAAATAAACACGACCAGCAGAACGACCACGAACTGATTCACTCTGTCATCACGCATGATAGCCTTGCTCCGTTATGATTGTCGACTTGATGAAAGGCCCTTGTCATGGCTATTTAAATCGTTAGAAATAGTAGGCTTACCCTAAATGGTAGGGGATTTCAAACCATTGCGTTGACATTGGGCTGTTTGAGTTATGGGGTGGGCTTAAAAACAGGTGGCAGGTAAACCGGGTGAAGGGCGAAGCAACAGCTGTTCAATTGAATATACGTATTATCGGAATGCACCTGTTGGGACAGATCGCAAAAAAAAGCCGGTAGAGGTTTGAGTGAAACCTCTGCCGGCTTAATTTTAGACAACCATTGAACCATTCCAATCACGGAATCGACAGAACCTACTGACCGGGAACGTAGGGCACTTCAAATCCCCACCACTGCTGCTCAATGGATTTTTCTACGATCTTGGCTCGTTGCTTCATCCGGACCGAACCAGCTGAATTTCATGTGATCCCAATTTTTGTACATCGTGTCGTGCTGCAAATATTCTGACCTGCTCATTAAGGAAGTTTGCCCGCAACTCACCAAAAAAAGCACCATAAAAAGCAAAACAACCAATTTTTTCATCTCCTCATCCTCCTTTTTAGGTTCAAACTATTTATCAAACAACGGAACCATATGTACGCTAATATAATAGGGAGTTGCTGATGAAATGTCAAGATTGACATTTTTTTGTCACCGCAGGTGCCCAGAAATGGCAAATCAGATTTCAATCTCCTACAGCAATCACTTAACCTTTTGAATATGATAGATATTATAATTTTTTGTGTTGGTCTGAAATTTGCTTTATCCAAGGTTACGATTTCCTGGAAAAGGAGTGTAATCACGAGCCGCCGATGCATACGCTTCCAAAAATGACAATTTTTAGCCGATCCATCCTGATGAGGGCGATGGTGGGTCTGATCGGTCTATTTTTTACCGGCTGCACCTGCACCTCGGAGCGGCTTCATCCCCAATTCCCAGGCTATCGACAGGCCATGGGGGTGATGCTGGTGTTGGTGCCCGAAATCGGTATTTTTGAACAACTGCCCGACGGCAGCCGGCTTTTTCAGGATATCCAGAGCCAGGAGGCGCAGCGCAACGCGCAACAATCCATTGTCCGGCAACTCGAGGCGCGTCACTTTAGGGTACAAACAGCCGACACCCGGATGATGCAATCGTCCGAACTTCTGGCCGTGACTTCCCTTTTCAGATCCGTGAACCGTTCCATCCAGCTGCACACGTTCGGACCTCAACTCTATCCGGCCAAATTAAACGCCTTTGAATACCATCTGGGGCCGGTGGCCGAGATCCTGAAGGCCAACCGGGCCGACGGCCTGGTTCTGGCTCTCGGCCATCAAACCGCTTCCGCCCAGCCTGTCAAAAACTGGCTCAGCATCGCCGTCGTCGAACCGGAAGGCCGTATTATCTGGTATGGCCTGCAGGGTGACCACCAAAAATTCAATCTTCAAACGTCCGAAGGCTTGACAGCACTGGTGGCATCCACACTGATCAACTTCTGGGAGCAAGGTTCATGAACCTTAAACGCTACGCGGCGGCGTGGATGATCTTGCTTTTGGCATGGGCGATGCCGGTGGCTGCTGCACATGCAGCGGCACCAGACCAGACAACCCGTTTGTGGCGGCTTGCCGCACAGGAACAAGCGGCGCTTGAACAGCGCGGTGTCGTGCTGCACGAGGCGTCTTTGTCGAGTTACCTGCAATCCGTGGCCGAGCGCCTGTGGGAACAGGTACCCACCGATTTAAGTACCCCGACAGTTAAGGTTGTCATGGATCCCCGCATGCAGGCCTATGCTTACCCCAATGGGTATTGTTTTTTGTCAACCGGCATCCTCAACCGGATAGAAAACGAAGACCAACTGGCCATGATCCTGGCCCATGAGATGGTTCATTATGTTCGTCAGCACACCGCTGCGCTTTACGATCATTTTCAAATGACCTCCCCTATCACCGGGTTACCCTACGCCGATCAGCGTCGGGCGGCGGGTGGACTGGCCATAAAACAAAAAATCGATGCCGCCGAAGACCAGGCCGATGATGAAGGGTTGGCAATACTCAAGGCCGCCGGTTATTGCGAAACAGAGGCGCTGTCCCTGATGTCCAACCTGTTGGACGGCCTGCAGGATCAGGGGGCGTCTGAGACCGTGGGACGGCTGGAGAGCCGCATTGAAACAATGAAAACACGTATCGGCCGAACCCGGGGTAGCGGGTCCTGTTCGTCAGCAACCCATGGCGACCCTGGTTGTTTCCTTAACCGCATTGCTCCGGCCCTGATGGCCAATGCTCAGGCCACGCTCACTTGTGGCGACTGGAACCAGGCGGATCAAAGCATCTCCACTTATCTGGCATTGAAACCGGATGATGCCCGCGCACACTATCTCAAAGGAGAGATCCTGCGCCGACGAAACGATGGCGATGGCAAAAATCAGTGTATGGGATCATATCTAAAGGCCCTGAAAATCGATCCGGAATTCCCATTGGCCCATCGTGCGCTTGGCGAGCTTCATTTTAAGGCCGGTCGATTTCAGACGGCGAGACCCTATTTCGAAGCGTTTCTCAGCTTGGCTCCCCAGGACGGTGCAAGAGAATTTATAAAAGGATATCTGCGTCAATGTCGCGATTAAACATGAACAGACACCGTGATCGTCGTCTGGGTTGTGGCGACACTGATGCTGACCGCCTGTGCCGGACCGTGGAATACGGCTCCGGATCAACTCAGCGAGCCTCGATGGTCGATCACATCTCCCCAGGGATGGATGCATCTGAGCACGCAGGAATCGGAAATGCTCTCCAAGGATGGTCCCTATCTGGAGTATATTCTGATTCAATCGAGACCCCTGGCACAAGGATTTCGTTTTACGCGTCAAAAACTGGATCCTGATATGCTGCCCCATGAAGCCGCTCAACTCATTACCGACAATATGCGTTCCGATCCGATGATCCGGCAATGGCGTTTGCTGGCCAGCGAACCGGCCATGGTAGGCGGTCATTCAGGTTTCAGGTTGACTTACAGCTATCAGGATCCTAATGGTGTAACTACTAAAACCATTTATTACGGTGTCATCTTGTCCAACCAGTTCTTCAATTTACGCTACACCGCTGCCCAGCGCTATTATTTTGATAAAGAGTTGCCCGCCTTTAATCAGGTAGTAGACAGCCTTCGGTTTGCTGTGGATTTGAACACATGACCGTGCCCAGTTCAGGAGAGGGTAACCACATGCTGAGTAAATACCGAGATGCAAACGTGATCCGGGAAGTCGCGCCATTTAAGGTGGATGGGTTGGCGATTCCCTACCCGGAGTTTGTCGCCAGGCTCTATAACCTCTGCAAGGAATTGGGTTTTCGTAAAGGGCTGATCATGCCCTCCCGGGCATTCTGCTCGGATGAGAACCAGGGCTTACCGATCATTTTACTGACCAAACATTTCGGCACCTTTCCTTTCAATCACGGAAGAGTCGGAGGCATTGTTTCCGTTGACCGGCATGGACCTCACTCCCAGCATGGTGAAGACCTCATGATTCTGCAGGCCAGTCATGTCGGCTATGATCCCGATTCAGGATCATTTGGGATCTATAGGCGCCCCCAGATGACGGGCCGGTGCCTGTCCGATTCCTGCGGGAAATTGATCCATGTGATAACGCCGTATCTGGATCAATATCGCTTTGCCAGAGAACGCATTTTTCTTCGCAAGGATGACAATGGTCGTTGTTTGATCACCGTGAAGAATTCATTCATTGATTTTGTATCCAACCCGGTTGCGCAGGGGTTGGTCCTTCGCCTGAACAATATTGTCGCCGAAGACAGGATGGGGGTCATTCGACCCTTTACGTCAGCCAGCACGACCCAGACGTATGAAGTCTCCGAACCTTTCAAACGACGCCTCGACGATCAGGGCTATGCCTGGCTGTCAGGCGGGGGGCAAAGCATCGGCAGCCTGTTAACGTCCGATCTTTTTTACTTTAGACAGGATTTTCACGAAACCGATGATTCAATTTTACTGGAACGAAACCTCATCGAATTCATGCCCGATATTGTCAGCGCAAGGTTCCCGCCCCTGCGTGCCGCCAAGACAAATATCCAGCTCGAATTCGCCAGGGTGGTTGAATCGATCCGAAGAAGCGATGCATATAAGGGGAGAACCCTGCTCTATATTGCCGGTTTGAATATCGATATTTCTGAAAATGAAGAACTGCCGGTAATGAATTACTTTGTACCCTGGGCCGCGCATGTCCAGTTGAAAGATGGTACGCCGGCGGAATACACCCATCCCATCGAACAGGACGCGCTTTATGCAAAACTGATGGCGCAGAGTCCGGAAAACCTTGACCAGATCGATCTAAAAGAAAATATCCGACGCATTTTGAGAACACCGCGATTGGATATCAGCTCATCGAAGTAAGTATGAGAAGAACTACGCCGATTGTTGAAGACGGTGGGTGTCCAGCGCCTTGTGCAGCGTTTTTACGGCCAGTTGGATGCAGTGGTGTTTTTTTACGGGGATTTCCTGCAGTACCTTGTAGACGGTGCCGTCATCGATGGATCGGGCATATTCCAGATCCTTGCCCTTGATCAGGTCCACGACCGCCATGGCGGCGGATATGGCTCCCGCACATCCCATGACCTGGTATTTCGCATCACCCACCACGCCATTGTCCATCTTGATGGTAATACCCATGGTGTCACCGCAGGTGCCGGTCATCTCCGAGGCGATGTCCGCATCGGGAATCTGACCCATGTGCGGCTTGTTAATGTAGTAGTTGATGGCCGTTTTGGAATAGCCGGATGCGGTGAGCATATCTTCGATGGCTTTGGTTTCAGCTGACGTTGCTGTCTGGATTGGTGTCATGTCCCGTTCCTTCACAATCATGGTAATGGTGACAAATGCAAAGAGAACGAATAAACCTTTCTGTTATCAGTGTCAAGATTTGGCCATAAATTACGGATAAACCTGATTGCGAAAAGCAAACCGATCACCACAAAGCTATATTTCCCACGATAGGCTTGCCGGGTGAGGAACGGTTTCAGGCTTGTCAAGAGAAGGCTCATCCTGAGGCTTCCTGACAGATCCCTTTGGACTCAGATCCGGCGGCGGCGCTTCAGCCAGGTTTCAAACCATCACGCACGCAGGCGAAGGCGCTCCTGGTCCAGGATGTGGTTGCCGATGCGGGTCACCAACTTCAATCCCAGACCGGCGTCATCCTGTCGAACCACTTTGCCGGTGACCCTGATCGGTGACCGGCTGGGAAAAGCGATGACACCCCGAACAATGCGCGAATCGACCATGTCGGCATCCGGTTCCAGACGCATGCCGTCCGTACTCAGGTCAAGAATGGAAATCGTACGACCGTCAATGGAAAGCAGGGGGCACTGGTCTACCGGGTAAATGACACGATGGTGTTGCCGCCTTTCAGCATTTGGCTCGACGGCACCCGATAATACCGCTCCGTCAACCTGCGCCGGCACTCGGGTCGCGTTTTCTGGCATTGAGGGATGCCTCGATTTCCAGCAAGTCGGACATGATCTGCTGCCGGGCACTCGATTCCCCACGCCAATCGCCTGATTTGAAGGAAACCGATCCTCGGACATCGCGGACGGATGGATATCCACGTCGGCATCCTGCTTTTCCATCGCTTGCGGTGGTATCCTGGAACATCCTCATCCTGCTGCGGATCTCTACCAGGGTATGGGTCAATGCTTTCAGGCGAACTTTTTCCTTTTCCAGGCGGTCTTCGGCACAAACCGCTTCTGCGGCAGCTGTCTCCTCGGATTTTTTGACCCGGCTGGCCTGTTTACGGGCCTTGGCCGCTTCAGCGGCGGCCGCCTTGGCCGCCTGTCTGGCAGCAACCATCCGGTCCCGGGACTTTTCCGCCACGACGATGGCGTCCTGCACAGCCCGCTTGGCTTCGATCTCCAACAGCATCGCCCGATTTTTTGCTGACGCGGCAGAGACGAGCGCGGTCAGGCTTGCCTGCCTTGACCGTTCATACCGATGTTTGGCCGCATCCAGCGCCGCCGTGGCCGATTCCACAGCCTGTTGGACAACCGGAAGCGCCGATTCCGTCTGCTGCATCCGCCGGGAGGTGATTGAGATGGCATCTTCCACGGTTCGGGCATTCGGCTCAGGCAACGAGGGAGCGTCGCCGGAGGATGAATCATTTTCGGCCTCAGCCGACACGTTGATGGTGAAGTCAAGGCCTGTGGATGGGGCCCCATCGACGACCGATGATCGGAACGGCGCAATTGACGACGCTGGCGCGGTATTGGGATCCCGGTCAGACAAAAAAGCCACCGCTTTTTCATAGGCGCAGACCAGTAGGTCCAAGTCCTCCTGCCGGTCTCCACGGTCGCCGGCACCGGCATCCTGATGAAACCGGTCGATCATCCGGTGAAGATCCCCATATGCCTGGTTGGCGTCATCGACGGTGGCATCCGGCGGCAGATCCAGCAGCTTCAGGCTCGCTTCCAGTCCCATATCTTCCTTTCCTTTAAAAAACAGCATCGCAGCACCACGTGGGTCGGGCCATCGTTTGAACGACAAGGTGTATCGGATACCAGGACTACAAGTTCCGTGCCACAGGAATGGATTGTTCCTGGGGAGAGAAGGACCGGTTTTTTAACATGAAAAGAAGGCAGCGGCCATGACCGGGGGCTGTCCGGTGTCAAATAGATGGCAAGGGAGTCAAAAAAGCGGGACCAGTCAGATCACCAACACCGACAGTCTGCTGACGGGTCAAGGGGATCAGGGAATGCGTTCATAGGTTTCAAGGGCGTGCTCGCCGGGAAAGGTCAGGGTCAGCCGTTCACCCGCTTGGATGACCCTGGCATCGATGGTTTCGGTCTTCTCTCCAGCGTGCCGGATCTCGAACTGGATACCGTCCGCCCCCATCAACCGATAATTTCCGGTAACGGGCATTCCCTGGTTGTCAACGGCATGGAACACCCCGTCGGCGGCGAACCTCACGGTAGCGTTCCCTTCCACGGCTTTCCAGTTGCCCACGATAGCTGGCCCGGAAGTTGGCCATAAAGTTGGCCCGGAAATTGGCCCGGAAGCACAACCATAGGCGACCAGAGCCATCACGATCAGGACGATCAAGCACCTGCGGCGACAGGGCACGAGACAAGGGATGGTTTTCATTGCGGCCTTCCTTTTTTATTTCATCAGGTGTGGTGATGTTAATTGGAAGCATGAGGGAAATCAATGCAAAATCATCATACCGCCAGCCAACTTGACAAGAATCGTCGGGGCTGTTAAGCAAAAAATGTTGTACGTTTTGTGACAACAAAAGGACCTGACATGCAGAAATCGTACAATCTGGTCAACATCGGCCTGTCTGACTATGCGATACACACCTATCTTTCACTCCTTCAACACCATCCCGTCAACGGATCTCAGTTGAGCAAGCAATCAGGAATCCCCCGCGCAAGAATTTACGACATCCTGCGCACGTTGAAAAAACGGGGTTTCGTTGCCGAGGCCGGCAAGGGTATATTCGTACCCCTGCCGCCCGATGAGCTGATCAAACAATTGCGGCGCAGCTATGAAGCCGATCTCGACCGCTTCGAAACCCTGGCAAAGGAAATCCAGACGCCTGCCGACCATGACTTCATTTGGACCGTTTCCGGTTATCAGCGGGTCATGGAAAAGGCACGGGAGATGATCGACGCCGCCCGAAAAGAGATCTACATCCGTCTATTTTCACAGGAGGTCGAAACACTGGTCCGGGCCCTGAAAAAGGCTGAGAGAAAAGGGGTGCCGGTAAAATGCATATTCATGGAGCCCTTTCCAAAGACCTTTGCCATTCAGGTGATTCACCCGCAGCATGAGGTGGTGGAACGCAACCTGGGCGGGCGCTCCTTTGATTTGGTGGTGGACAAGGAGGAGTTTATCGGCGGCATGTTCACCACCGAAAACAGTGAGGCGTGCCGCATCAACTGGGGCCGCAACCGATGGTTCGTGACCGCCGGCCGGGACAGCCTGCGGCACGATTTTTTTCACTACTTCCTCTACAAGACCCATACCCTGAACCAGCCGCTGGATGAAAATGAAAAAATGCTGTATGAAATCATCCAGAATGATATGTAGAATCGTTTCTCTTTACAACGGTACTTTTGGATACGGCCTGGATCTCAAATGTTTATCATTCAACGTGATCGGGAATTACGGAGCCCAGACATTTCTCATTTCTCACTTTAGCCATAGTGGTTTCGTCGATAAGATCCGTGACCTTCAAATTCAGTTTCTGGGCAACATATGCCTTAGCTTGTTCAATTTTCATCTTGCGTGTCAGCTGCATCCAGGCGACCAGATCTCCGGCCGTCCGAATGCCGCCCATGCAGGATGACACAATATAGGCAATCGCTACGCCATGGGAATCACCGGTATCCACCTACAACCTGTCCGCTTTGCCGATCTCCACCAGCGCCTTGGCGCACCGGGTGGAACACCCCACCGGCGGCAGGAGTGTCATGGGCATGCCGCCGACCCCTATTCCGGAGTTGGTACGGATGGGAATGGGTGAGTGCTCGGCAGCCGCTTTGGTTAAGGTAATCGTTCGCGACGGGTTGTATGGGGTAGACCGATCCGTGCTGGAATTGACCGCCACGCCGAAAATATCCATCCCGGCCTTGGCGGCCGCCTGGACCTGCTGGTGAGGATACATCCCGGCCAGGCGTTCGCCGTCATAGGTCAGCCGACCATGCATGCCCATGACCATCTTTCCGGCCATGCCCATCTCTACCGGCAGGTCGGGCATTTTCTCCTTGATGTCCTCCACCACCGAAAGGCAGCCCCAGAAATTGGCGTCACCGGCAGAAGCGGAGGTGTCCAGATTGATGGATTCACACCCCACTTCGTACAGCTGTTCGGCCACTTAGTAAACGTCCCGACGCATGATCTCTGCCGCCTCTTCCTGAACCGCAAAGGCTTTTTCGAAATCGTATTTCGAGAAGTAGCCGGAAGGGGATTCTACCGGGCCGGTGGGATGGTAGTACATGCACATAATATAGGCTGCGACCCGTATACCAGGGGGATGGTGGTGAGCATGGATATCGTCTTGTAGTGGGAAGGGGCATAACCGATGGCCGACTTGACCGGTTTGTAGCTGTAGTCGGGAAATCCAAGTCCGCAGGTGTCCCCGCAATAGACCCGTTCGTACATGAGAATACTCTGGTTGTCGCTGATGGGAATCACGTGCCCGGCGATGGACCTGTCCCAGCCGGCCATTAGTCCGGCGCCGATTAAAATTAATTTTTTTATTATTCATTCCGAAGAATTTATGCTTATATGGAAGAGTTGTTCCGCCGCCCCCCATACCCAGTGGAACCCAAAATGGGGTTGACAAACCATGCCAAGGGCAATAAATGCGTGCACAATGGGAGCCTATAAATGTCTACAAAAAGGAGCGGCCTTGAGCGAGCCATCCAACCAGAGCGCAACTAGCATGGCAAATTCAAACGGAACCGATGCGGCCAAGGTGATCGAGGTCATCGATCTGCATAAATCGTTCGATTCGCTCGAAGTCCTCAAGGGGGTTTCCCTCGACGCCCGCCAGGGAGAAGTGATCGCCATCATCGGCGGAAGCGGATCGGGCAAGTCCACCATGCTGCGCTGCATCAACATGCTGGAGACGCCCACCAGCGGCACCATCAAAGTGCATGGTGAAGCCATCAAGATGAAAAGCGACGGCAAAGGCGGGCTGCTGCCGGCCAACCAGGATCAGGTGCGACGCATCCGGACGCGTCTGGCCATGGTCTTCCAGAGCTTCAACCTCTGGCAGCACATGAATCTGCTGGAGAATGTGATCGAAGTTCCCGTCCACGTTCTACACCGCTCGAAGGAGGAGTCCATCGAACTGGCGGACAGCCTGCTGCGCCGGGTGGGCCTGTATGAAAAGCGGGACACCTATCCGATTTTTCTCTCCGGGGGACAGCAGCAGCGAGCCGCCATCGCCCGGGCGCTGGCCATCCAGCCGGAGGTTATGCTTTTCGACGAACCCACATCGGCCCTGGATCCGGAACTCATCGGCGAGGTGCTGGCCGTCATCGGAGATCTGGCCAAAGAGGGCCGCACCATGCTCCTGGTCACCCACGAGATGAAGTTCGCCCAGGAAGTGGCCGACCGGATCATCTATCTTCACGACGGCATCATCGAAGAGGAAGGCGCCCCCCAAACCATTTTCGGTGCACCGAAATCAGAGCATCTGAAACGGTTTATCAGTGCCTTGTCATAACGGAAGCGAAACCTAATCCATCAAACAGGAAGCAAAGGAGATTGAAATGGCTGCTATAAAAAAACTGGTACTCATTTTCCTCGTCATTACCTTCAGCGCCAGCCTGGCAGCGGCGGAAACGGTTCGCGTGGCGTTTGGCGCCGAACCCTATCCGCCCTTCACTTCACCGGATGCCTCGGGCAAATGGGTCGGCTGGGAGATCGAGATGATCGAGGCCGTCTGCGCAGAGGCCAAGCTGGACTGCGTGCTGGCTCCCACCGCCTGGGACGGCATCATCCCCGCACTGATGTCCAATAAGGTCGATATGATCATGGGCTCTTTGTCCATCACCGAAGCGCGCGAGAAGATGATTGATTTCTCTATCCCTTACTTCAAGCCAGATGCCGTGGTGGTCGGCACCAAAAGAGAAAAATTCGCTCCGACGCCGGAGGGCCTGAATGGGAAGCTGCTCGGGGTTCAGACGGCCACCACCCATGCGGCCTATGCCGAGAAATACTTCGGTGACGCCAAGGTCAAACAATACCAGACCCAGGACGAGATCAACCAGGACCTGGTCTCCGGTCGCATCGACGCCACCCAGGCTGATGCCCCGGCTATGGTCGATTTTATGAAATCGAAGGAAGGCCAGGCCTGCTGTGAGATCAAAGGCGAGGTTGCCTATGATGCGGCCATTCTGGGCCGAGGGGTTGGCGTTGCCGTGCGCAAGGGCGACGATAAGCTGAGAGAAAAGATCAACGCCGCCATCAAGGGGACCCGCGACAGCGGAAAGTACCAGGAACTTTCCATGAAATATTTTGGCATGGACGTCTACGGCGAATAAGGTTTGCTGTTCTAAGGGGGCTGTTTATCAGCCCCCTTCCATCAATGTTTGCTCTGTAGTCTAATCTTGTGCTTATGAGCCATCGGATATTATGAGTGCTCTGGAACTGCTCGCTTTCTCTCCCCCCGGTTGGGGCGCTGTGCTACTTCGTGGTCTGGCCATGTCGATGACCGTCGCCCTCGGCGGCTATCTGGTGGGGCTTCTGATCGGCATCGGCGGCGCCTTTGGCAAACTTTACGGCGGGCCGATCTTACGCGATCTGCTGGCCACATACACGACCGCCGTGCGGGCCATTCCCGAACTGGTCCTCATCGTGCTCCTCTTCTATGCCGGGTCCGACGTCGTCAATAAGGTGGTAATGCTCTTCGGCCACCCCCCCATCGACATCAACGGCCTGGCGGCCGGCATCATGGTGATCGGCGTTGTCCAGGGGGCCTATTCCACGGAAGTGATCCGCGGGGCCATAAAGGCCATCGCCCCGGGTATGATCGAGGCGGCGCGCGCTTACGGGATGAAGCCGGCGCTGATGCTGCGCCGCATAACTCTACCGGCGATGCTGCCCTACGCCATCCCTGGCCTCTCCAACCTCTGGCTCATCGCCACCAAGGACACCGCCCTGTTGGCCGTCATCGGATTCACCGAGCTGACCCTGGCCACCCGACAGGCCGGGGGCGCGACCAAGCACTATTTCCTCTTCTTCAGCGCGGCGGGTGTGCTCTATCTGATCGTTACCCTGCTGTCGAACGTTCTCATTCGCATCATCGAGCGGCGCGCCTATCGCGGCATGCCGGAGGTTGGGTAAACCATTGTTCAGCTGGATAAAACCCCACCGCATCGTTCTTGTACTGCTGGCCGCCGTTCTGGTGGGGGTCATCGCGACCACCATGCACTGGGAGTGGCTTCCCGAATACGCCGGCGCCCTGGCTTCCGGCGTTTGGGTCACCATACTCATCCTGGTATCCACCGTCATTCTGGGATTTCTGCTTGCCGTTCCGTTGGGGCTTTTTCAGGTAACTGGGCCTAAGCCCCTGGCCCTTTTGAGCAAAGCCTTCTGCACCATCATCCGCGGGACCCCTCTGCTGCTTCAGCTCTGGCTGATCTACTACGGCGTGGGGTCCCTCTTTCCTCAGGTTCCCTGGATCCGGGACTCTTTTCTCTGGCCCTACCTGCGTGAAGCATGGCCCTACGCGGTCTTGGCCCTGACCCTCTCCTTCGCCGGCTACGAAGGCGAGGTAATGCGGGGCGCCTTCGCAGGCGTGCCCGGCGGCGAGATAGAGGCGGCACGGGCCTATGGGATGAAGCGCTTCACCCTGCTGCGGCGCATCTGGCTGCCCCGGGCCATAGCGCGCGCCCTGCCCACCCTCAACGGGGAGGTCGTCCTGCAGTTGAAAGCGACCCCCCTGGTGGCCACCATCACCGTCATCGACCTCTACGCCGTGACCAGCAAGGTACGCCAGGCCACCTATATCATCTACGAGCCATTGCTGCTGCTGGGATTGGTCTATCTCTGCCTGACAGGCATTCTGGTGGCCACCTTCCGTTACTTCGAAAACAAGAATCCGACTCGCGACGTATAGTCCCGTTCGCAAACGTTTCAAAAGGAAGAACGGTTCCCCTGCGACGCGGTCTTCTCCCTCCACAACGCCCCCAATCTACCCATGGGGCACCTCGCCCTGCGCGAAGGACCCATCATAGCGGCCGTCGACGAGGCCAGCATCACTGTCCACGGCCACGGCGCCGCGCCGGAAGACACGGCCGACCCCATCATCGCCGGAGCCAGCATCGTCATGGCCCTCCAGACCATCGTTTCGCGCAACATCAAGCCTTTTGAACCGGCAGTGGTCACGGTGGGGTCATTTCATGCCGGTTCGACCAGCAATATCATTCCCGACGTGGCCGAGCTGGTGCTCAGCATCCGCTCCTTCGATCCAAATATCCGCGATTACCTTGAAAAACGGATCACGGAGATCGACCGAGGCCAAGCGAAAAGTTATCGAGTGGCGGCTAAGGTGGACTATCGGCGTAACTATGACACCGCCGATAACCACCCGGCCGAGATCGCCTTTGTCCGGGAGCAGGCCATTGCATTCATTGGCGCGGAAGAGGTGATCGACCTGGACCGCCCTGTCATGGTAAGTGAAGACTTCACCTACATGCTACAGGCCTGCCCAGGGTGCTATTTTTTCATCGGCTCTCAATCCGTCCCCGAAGGAAGGCCGCTGCACCATCCCGCTTATGACTTCAACGCCGATATCCTGCCCATCGGAGTGGGTTTCTGGACCCATCTGACCGAAGCCTTTCTTGCGCCGTTGCAGTGACGGTGTGCAATGGCCCTCACCTTTCATGGTCAGAGCCGGCTGCAGTCCTTTGATTGTTAATGGAGCCTGGGAACCACGCGTTGCTGCCTTGGTCAATAGTTGCTCCCAGTCGATGTTCGCAATCATTGTCATTTGCCGGTTTACCGAATCGAGCATTTTTTTGCAAGAAGCGGTTGATGTCGCCGTCGGGATGAAAGAGAACCGGCGTGTCCAGAACCATGGCGACCATGGTCTGCCTCTGCCAGAGCGGCAGGAAGCAGCGTTAGCCAAATACTTGTGACATATAGGTGCGCTGTTGGTAATCGATCCTGCCGGCAATGATGATGCCGGATTGCCTTCAAGCCACGTTGGATAGCATTCATCGCCTATTGCGGTTTATTCCTGTCCCCATTTAACAGCACGGAGCCTTGATGCCGCCTGAAATGCGTAGAGGCGTATTTTTCCAGCTTCCACTGGGGCACGCCGCAAGCCGTGCAGACCCCTTTGAACCATTTGTTACGCAGCCATCGTGCGGCCCGGCTGTTTCTGGAGTTGTTGACCATGAAGGTTTTGTTGCAGTGGGTGGTAATCCGGGCTTGGTCACCCGTGATTTCGGTGGCCTTGATGCCGTGCAGCAGTCCTTTGCGCGACGGCCAGATCTTGATCTTATCGATCAGCCGGAACAGCTCCACCCGTTTGCGATAGAAGCGTCGCTTGGGCGGCTTGGCAGTGGATGGGCCGCCACTCATGTTGAGGCGCCATAACAGTCTGTCTGGCCGACAGGGCCGGATTGCGCATGAATGATGCGCAGCGCTTCACAGGCCATGGTGGCCACGCCGATTTGCAGGGGGTCGTGCAAAATCCTACCGGCCAGTTTTTCCCGGGCATCCAGGGTGGCGCCGCAGGGAATCCCAGGAGCGGCGACATGGGTGTTGGCGGTGACGTGACGTGCGTGAATCACTTCCGCTGCATTGGTGGCATCCACGATGAGATGATGGGTCGACAGCGCCTGATCCAAATCAGGGGCCGCATGGACGTCCCTTTGGAACGCACTCCGGGCCCATCGGGACAGGTCCTCGGCCTTTTCTGCCACCCGATCGATCACGCTGACCCTGGCCTTGCGCAGCGACAGTGCCTCGACCGCCCAGCGTCCCACGGGTCCGCACCCGATCACCAGCACACCTTTGCCGTTCAGGCCACCGGCCATCAGATCGAGGCCCGCGACGTAACCCCTAGCCGTGGCGCGGGAATTGTCCACGGTTCTTCCCTGGCGGGGGCAAAAGGCCACGAAGCGGTCGTCATCGGCAGCCAGGATCACCTGGGCTCCCCCGTCGACGGCTTCGGCAAAACCGGACACGTCCGAACGCCCGGAAATCATTGCATCGAAGCCTAAATGCAAGAGGATGCCGCAGACCGTCTCAGAAAAGCCGGAGATGACGCCAAGCCCGCTGCGAATGGGCACCACGGCCATTTTTTTCCCCGGGGCGAGGCGTTGAAGATGGCCCTCATCCCCAAGGCCCGACGCCCATGCACCGATTCCCAGGAGGGTCCGCCCGGTGACCGAGACCAATTCTCGATCGTACTCGACCAACTGGGCACGGATTCCTTCGATGTCATCGGTAGTCAGCCGGGTCATACCGTGTCTCCCGGACCCCGGTCTACGATTTTCTCAAGGTCGAAACGACGCTGGATAGAAGCCAGCACCCGGTTGCGTTTTTCCGCGGCGCCCTGTCGGGTATCGCCGGTGACGATCAGGGTGGACACCCACGTGGGTGTCCCTTCCCGGTAGCTAGTGATGGCCTCGTCGGCCCCGAAAAACCCGGGCACCCGGTCAAGGGGTCCCGCATCGGCCATGATATGTTCGCCTTCGACGACAATTTCCCGGGATGTGACGCGGATATGTTGGAGAATGGCGCCCCGGACGGACACGGACGCCCCCAATGGAGGCAGTTTACCGGAGAGAAAGAGTTCGGCCAGCATTTCGAACATGTTGCAGGCTGTGGACGCATGGACGCACAGGGGCGTCTGACTGGGAAACCGGGCATCGATCTCGAGCACCTTAAAGCGGCCTTCGTGAAGGATCACTTCCACATCCATCAGCCCCGTGAGCCGAATGGCTTCGGCAATTTTAACGGACAGCGTCTCGATTTCAAGGATTTGGCTGGCGGTCAATCGGCAGGGCGCCGCCACCGCCTTGCAGTCGTATCGGGTGTCCATAAACAGCTGCGTCACCTGAAGCGGCACATAGTTGCCCGGGCTGCCGATCAGTTCCAGGGAAAAGGACGGCCCCTGGAGATACTGCTGGAAGACCCACCCATCGCACGGAAATCCATTCGGGAACCGTGCTTCGGCATCGCTTTGGTCGTTCAGGATGGCCACCCCGTCGCTGCCGCTGGCACGGCTGGGTTTGGCCACCACCGGAAACCCGCACCGCGGCCACGGCTCTGGGGAAGGGATGCCCAGGGATGCAAACAACCGGTCCGATTCGATTTTTGAACTGGAAAGGGCGTAGGCCTTTGGGTCAAAGGCAAACGGAACCCGCCGATTCCGGCACCAGCCAACCAAACCATCCAGTGCCGCCTGATCTTCCAGGGCAGGAATCACCAGGTCAACGGCTTTCAGTGCTTCGCCTATAGTGGACGCTTGTCTGACATCCAATTGCAGGAACCGGTCGCACAGCCGCCGGGCCGGAACATGCTTCTTGCGGTCGACCAAAAGGGTCCGCCAACCAGCATTATGGGCCAGGCAGGCCAGTTCCACCCCCTGGAGCCGGCCGCCGACGATGGCCGCTAACATGCCCTGGCCACCCGGCGATGATGAAAGCAGGCACTCCGTTTTCGCTCGGCGATCCAGTGCCGGTATTGATCGGTTGTTGCCGGTTGGAGTCCGCAGGCGCGAAGGATGGGTGCAATGCCTTCCACGGTGCGCCCGCCGTCTTCGATGTCCAGGGCGCTCTGGGCCACGCCGGCCAGTCCCCGGCCCGGCGGAACCAGCGAGGTCACCACGTTGGCACCCGCATCCAGCCGCCGTTTCAGGCCGGCCAGTCCATCCACATCCAGTGAGGCCGGGATGAGCAGATCGGGAAAAGCGATGCGCATCAGGGCGATGGAGATACATTCCCGCAGCGAGGAAGCCGGCGGTTGGTCTGCCATGGGGGTCCCAGCCTGGGGAATGAAGGTCATCACCCGCACCTGATCGGCGCCCAGACGGGCCATGGCATCAAAGGAATGCACCAGGTCACGCGAGGTTTCACCCACACCGCAAAGCAGCCCCTCCTCCACGAGCATGCCTTTGGCCTTGGCCGCCACCTTGCTCCGGCAGCGGGTCTCGAAGCGTTGCCCCACCCGAAGCTGATCGAACAGCTGCCGGTTGTGGGTCTCCTGGTAGCAGGCGTACCAATCCGCACCGGCTGCGGCAAGCCTGTCAAGAACCGCGTCGGCAACCATGCCGACAGAAGCCATCACCGGCAGGCCTGTATCCGACCTGATGAATTTTACCGTGTCGATTACCGGGGCCAAGCCGTTGGTTTCATCCATGTGAAAAGACGGGTCTTCACCGGCGGTCAGGTCGATGAGATGGACACCTGACCGGGCCAGTTGGCGGGCGGAATCGGCAATCTCGGCCAATGTCTTGCGGTACCGGATCGCCCGGGTGTTGCTCTTGCGGTAGAAACAGAAGCTGCATCGATTGCGGCAGTGGGTGCTGATGTACAAAAACCCATACAGAAACACGCGATTGTTGAAATGCCGTTCGCGCTGTCGCCTGGCAGCGGTAAACAGCCGTTCCAGCAAGCTGGGCGCCGGGGAATCCAGCAGGCGGATCATGGTTGTCCGGGATATGCCGGCGTTGTCCGCCGCCTTTTCAAGAACGGCCGCAAGCCCACGTGGCCCACGATGATACGCACGGATGACGGCGGCTGAATAATCATCGTTCACAAGCAATTGACCTTATCTTTTCAAATGGTGTTTGCGTCGTGCCCGGTCTAATTTTAGACGGCTTTGAAAAAAGTTCAAGATCAAGGCGTGCAAATTCCGAGGAACGAGGCGTACTTGGTCGTACGCCGCAGCGACGAGAAATGCCTCACAACGCCGATATTGGATTTTTTACGAAGTCGTCAAATGTTCAAGCGGACACCGTCCAGATAGGAGAGGCTCCGCCCGAAACGGGCCAGATTGCCGCCCCCTTCGGCGGCCATAAGCAGACGCTCCAGTCCAAAACCGATGCCCACCCAGGTATCGGTAATTCGCCAGGCCCGATCGAGGGGATGGGGGCCCATGGCGCCGGATCCCAGTTCCAGCCCGTCAGCATCGGCAACCACGTCCATGGTGGAGCCATATACCGCCGACGTCTCCGATGCCAATCGATAGCCGAGGATGCCGGCGCTGTGCATGATCAGGGCGGCGAGGCTTTCGAGGCGCCGCCGACGCTGGTCTTCAGGCAATCCGAACTCGCACAGGTTCAGCATGGTAAACTCGGCGGCATGTCTGGCGCCCTCTGTCTCTTTACGAAAGCAAGGGCCTACTTCAAAGACCCGGACCGGCTTCGCCCACAAACGCAGCAGGTCCTTGACGACATAATAAAGGTGGGGGGCCAGCATCGGGCGCAGGCATTTTCCCCTGTCCACCCAATAAATCTGCTGGAACAGGGGATGATCGGACGTGATGGACATCCTGGCCAGCAGCCCCCTGGACATCAGCACCGGGGTGGACACCTGAACAAATCCGTGGGACACCAGCGTTTCAATCAGAACGGTCTCCAGCCGGCACAACCGGGGCCGCCGGGAACCGCTGCGCAGATCGTCAAGGTGACGGCGATGTGACGCGGCCCGCTCTTTTTCCAACGTCTGGAATGCCCGGTCACGCCTGTCGGTATCGTCGAATGTCCGCGCCAGGGTCGCAGCGTCCACATCCAGCGCCGCCAGACGCTTGCGTTGGATTTCCGTCCAATTAAGGTTCATAATGGGTTCTGGGTTCTGGGTTCTGGGTTCTGGGTTCGGGTTCTGGGTTCTGGGTTCGGGTTCTGGGTTCCGGGTTCTGGGTTCCGGGTTCCGGGTTCTGGGTTCCAGCCATCGTAGCTGGGTGGGCTGCGCCCACCAATAGACAAAATACCTTAACCCGGAACGTTGAACCCGGAACCCGGAACATTTGAATCCGTAAACGGATTCAAATGGCGGGGAGTCCCGGAGTCGCACCGAGCTACGTGGATTTAGAGTCCACACGATCACCTGTCGATCCACCCCCCGCAAACGGCGGTACCGTTGCACACCTTTAACCGTTTTTCAACCCATTTGAATCGAGCGGCAGCCTATCTGAATTCCCTTGACACCACCCTAGCGGGCTGATAAATGTCGCCCTGTTTGTGGCAACACAAATGCGATGCATTATAAAACCCTCTATTGAAAAATCAATTCTTTTTTCATCCTGTCTGTCGACCCGGGACAACCAGGATCGTAAAGGAGAACCGATATGGGGACCGTCATCCCCTCCATCAGCTGTCTGACCCGGGACCAGTGCGCCCGCTTACACGATTACTCGCTGAGAATTCTATCTGACATCGGCATCCGGGTGGATTCGGTTACGGCCAGAGCTCAATTTGCCAAAGGGGGCTGCCGGGCGGTGTCGGACAATCGGGTGGCCATTCCCGCCGACCGGGTCCAATGGGCCATCGAAAAAGCACCCGCTTGCATCGACATATATGATCGTAACGAAAAGCCGGCGTTCACGGTCGGCCGGCACCCGGACAGCCGCACCCGATTCGGCATCGGCGTCACCAACCTCTATTTCCAGGATCCGCAAACGGATGGGGTCGTGCCCTTTTCCATCCAACATGTGGCCACTGCCGCACGATTGGCCGAAAAAATGACTCAGTTCGATCTGCTCTCCACGCCGGGCATCGCCCAGGACATCTCCCAGCAGAACGCCGATCTGCATACCACATTGCAGATGGTGGCCAACACCATTAAACCGCTGGTGGTTCTCGTTTCGGAACACAAGCGTTTCGGCCCTGTACTGGATCTGCTAGCGCACATCAACGGCCGGCTGCCTGAGCATCCCTTTGCCATCGCCTACGTCAACCCCATTTCGCCTTTGGTCCTCAACGAGGAAACGACCGAAAAAATGACGATGGTCATCGACCGGGGCCTGCCATTCATCTTCAACAATTACGGTATGTCCGGCGCCACGGCGCCGATCACGCCCGGCGGTACGCTGGCCCTGCTCAATGCGGAGCTTCTGGCGGGCCTGGTGTTCGCCCAACTGGTTAAACCGGGTACACCCGTCATTTTGGGAAGCCTTCCGGCGGGATTTGACATGAAAAGCATGATGAGCCTGTATACCCCGCATACCATGCTCTTGAACCTGGCCTGCGCAGAAATGATGGCGCATTATGGCCTGCCGCATTCGGGAACGTCGGGCAGCGGCCCCGGGTGGGGCCCGGACCTGCTGGCCGCAGGAGGGTTCTGGATGAATCACTTCTCAAGCCTTATGGGTAAAGTGGGCCTGGCCCCTTTCGTCGGCGGCAACTTCGATTCCATGGTCTTTTCACCGGCGGCCGTCGTCTATGCCGATGAGGTCATTCGGCAATCCCGGATATTCGCCGACGGATTTGGGCTGGATGATGCCTCCGTGGCCCATGACGACATCGCTTCCATCGGCCCCGGTGGCAATTTCCTCATCTCCGGGTCCACCTGCAGGCTTTTCCGGCAGATGCCCTACGAAAGCCGCATCTGGCCATCCATGACCCTGAATCAATGGCAAGCGAAGGGATCGGTCACGGCAGAGGCAACCCTTAGAAGACACGTCACGCAGGTTCTCGATGGCCTTGAACCGCCGGCGGATCATGACGAATTGATGGATCGTGGCCGCCGCTTCATCGACACGCTTGGTGAGTAGAAGAGACCTTGGGGGAAGCATCATGAAACAAATATTGATATTGGGTGCCGGCCTGGTGGCGCGGCCTGCGGTTCGATACCTGCTCGAGAAAAACGGGTCGCAGGTGGTCTTGGCCGATCAGAAGGTCGACAAAGCCGAGGCCATCATCGCAGGGCATGCCAGCGGCAAGGCCGTTGGCATGGACGTCAAAGACGAGACGCTGCTGGTACGGCTGGTGTCGAAGGCCGACATTGTGGTCAGCCTGCTGCCATGGACCCTGCATCCGGTCATTGCACGCCTCTGTCTGACCCACGGCAAACACCTGGTCACCGCCTCCTATGTTAAAGATGAGATGCAGGCCTTCGATACGCCGGCCAAGGAAAAGGGCCTGATCTTTCTCAACGAAGTAGGTGTGGATCCGGGCCTGGATCACATGTCGGCCATGCAGATCATCGACAAGGTCAAACAGGACGGCGGACGCATCGACAGTTTTTTCTCCTATTGCGGCGGTCTGCCGGCGCTGGAGAGCAACAACAATCCGTTGGGTTACAAGTTCTCCTGGAGTCCCGAAGGCGCCATGCTGGCGGCAACCAATGACGGACGCTACATGGAGCACGGCAAAATCATTGAGGTGCCCGGAGACGAATTGTTCAGGCATTACTGGCTGAAAAGCGTTCCCGGCGCCGGTGTCTTTGAAGCCTACGTCAACCGCGACGCCCTGCCCTACCTGAAAATTTACGGCATCGAGGATGCCGCCGGCATCTATCGCGGAACCTTGCGCAACATCGGCTACTGCGAAACATGGGATTTCATCAAGCAGTTGGGGCTGCTCAACCGGAAAATGAAGTTCGACTTCGATGAAGTCAGCCCCCGCGAGGTGCTGGCCAACATCATCAATTGCCGGGGAAAAGATCTGCGCAAGGGCGTGTCCGCCTACCTCAACATACCGGAACACTCCCTGACCCTCAAAAAACTGGAGTGGCTGGGGCTGCTCTCGGACCGCAAGTTGAAAATCGGCACGGCGTCGGTCTTCGAGATGTTCGCCCATACGCTGAAAAACCGCCTGGCGTATGACGAGGGCGAAATGGACCTGCTGGTGATGCACCACGAATTCGAAGCCATCTATCCCGACCTGCCCCGCCAGCGCATCCAGTCCACCCTCATCGACTGCGGCATCCCCGGGAAGGACAGCTCCATGTCGCGCACCGTGGGATACCCGGTAGGCATCGCCGCCAGCCTGCTGGCCCAGGAGAAGATCACCCTGACCGGCGTGCTCAGGCCGGTCCACCTGCAGATCTATGAACCCATCCTGGCGGAATGCCAGCGCATGGACATCTGTTTCAAGGAACGGCGATCCAACCTGGATGCCGACGAACGCAGCTATTGGGGAGATTGACGATCATGAAAACACTGTTGATTCGGGCCGAAGACAAGAACCGCTGGGAGCGCCGAGCGCCAATCGTACCGGCGGACCTGGAAGAGATCCTGAGCGACACCGGCGCCCGGGCCTTTGTGGAGCGATCGGTCAAGCGGTTTTTCAGTGAAGACCAATACGCGGCCGCCGGGGCCGTGGGCTGCGAGGGCATGGCCGATGGGGATGTCATCCTCGGGGTAAAGGAGATCCCCATCGAAAAGATCCTCGACAAAAAGACCTATCTCTATTTCTCCCATACCATCAAGGGCCAGAAGGATAACATGCCCCTGCTGCAGCGAATCATCGACAGCGGATCCACCCTCATCGATTATGAAAAGATCACCGATGAAAAGGGCCGCCGCCTGATCTATTTCGGCCCCTATGCCGGGGACGCAGGAGCCATCGACATTCTCTCGCTCATGGGCGAACACTGGGCCGACAAGGGCATCGACACTCCCTTTGCAGCGGTCAGACGGGCGCACCAGTATGATTCGGTCGAGGCGGCCAGGGCGCACATCGCCGACATCGGCGGCAGCATCCGACGCGACGGACTGCCCCGGGAATTGAGCCCCTTCACCGTGGGCATCCTGGGCTATGGCAACGTTTCCGGAGGCGCCCAGCAGATTTTCGACTGCCTGCCGACCGAGCGCATCGCGGCCGGCGAGATCAATGACTTTGTAGCTGGCGGCCGCGGTGACCGCCACACCGTCTACGTGACGGTTTTTAAAGAGCAGGACCTGGTCAGGCCCATCGCTGCCGGGGTGGGCTTCGACCTGCAGGACTATTTCGATCACCCGGAACGCTACGAAAGTCGGTTCGAAGATTTCCTTCCCAGCCTCACCCTGCTGGTCAACGCGGTATATTGGGAGAAGCGCTACCCCCGATTCGTCACCTGGGTGGGTTTAAAGCGCCTGAGCGAAACAGCCCGGACACGCAAACTCAGCGGCATTGCCGACATCACCTGTGACACCTTTGGTTCGATCGAGTGCAATGTCAAATCGACCGACAGCGACATGCCGGCCTATCGGGTGGACCCGGTCGCGGGTACCACCCAAGACGGCCATCTGGGAGAAGGGATCGTATTGCTGGCCGTGGACAATCTGCCCTGTGAACTGCCCAACGATTCCTCGACGTTTTTCAGCAATCAGCTCAAGCCGTTCGTGCCCGGCCTGCTGGCGGCCGATTACGACAGCACCCTTGAAGCGTCGGGCCTGCCCCCCGAGATTCAAAAGGCGGTAATTGTGTACAACGGTAGGTTGACCAAGGATTACGAATATCTCAACACACATCTTTAAAATTTACCCGGATGAACCGGAAACAAATAATCACAAGTACCACAAATTAAATAACAAACTTCAAATACCAAATCTCAAACAAGGACAAAAACCAACAGTTGATTATCAATTTGATTTCTCCAAAATTGATGATTGGAAAGTCCTTTCTTCAAGACTCCAGGGTTTGGAATTTTGAATTAGGCTATTGTGATTTATTTGTCATTTGGTTTTTTATTATTGTATTTTATTTATTGTCTTTTGTTTTCTGAGACAAAAAGCACGAGCTTAAAGATTAAGATACTAAACGTCCATTTACCCAAATAAGGAAATCTGCCTATGAAACGAAACCTACACGCAGGCAAGCAGCGCAACGGGGGCCTGAGCCTCGACATCCTCACCGAGGACGAACTCGACGAGATCCATCATGGAACACTTGATCTGCTCGAAACAACGGGCATCTATGTAGAGGATGAGACCGCCCTGGCCCGCTTCGAAACGGCTGGTGCCCGGGTGGATCGTGGCAGCCGGATCGTGCGGATCCCTCCCCATCTCATCGAGAACGCCGTCCGTTCGGCGCCCTCAAAAGTAATCCTGGCCGGCCGGGACCCCAGGCACGATTTGGTGCTGGAGGGCAACCGGGTGCACTTCACCAATTTCAGCGAAGGCGTGAAGATCAACGATATCCATACCGGTGAAAACCGCACCCCAGTCAAGCAGGACCTGGTCGACACCGCCCGGGTGATCGACTACCTCGACGAGGTGGATTTTTGTGAAAAGGCCCTGGGCGCCCACGATGTCAACCAGGCGGTGGTGCCCCTGCACAACGCCGAGGCCTACCTGACCCACACGACCAAGCACTGCGCCTTCGGCCCGGGAAACGGCCGGCTGCTGAACAAGATCCTGGAGATGGCCGCCGCCATCGTCGGCGGGGTCAAGCGGCTGAGGGAACGGCCCATCGTTTCGTTCACCACCTGCCCGGTCAGCCCGTTGAAGCTGATCACGGACTGCTGCGAAATCATCATGGAATCGGCCCGCAACAACGTGGTGTGCAACATTCTCTCCATGGCCATGGCCGGCGGCACCGCGCCGGTGACCCTGGCCGGCACCCTGGTGACCCACAATGCGGAACTCTTGAGCGGGATCACCCTGAGCCAGCTGACCCGCAAGGGGGCGCCGGTGGTCTACGGCAGTTCGACCACCGCCATGGACCTGAAAATGGCCGCGGCAACCGTGGGGACGCCCGAATGCGCGCTGATCAGCGGGGCCGTGGCGCGGCTGGCGCGCTATTATGCGCTGCCGAGCTATGTCGCCGGTGGCTAGGGCGATTCAAAAATATCCGACGTCCAGGCAGGCCACGAAAAGACGCTCACCGGACTGTTGCCCGCATTGGCAGGTGCCAATATGATCTACGGTCTGGGAATGCTGGAAAGCGGGATCACTTTCGACTACGGCCAACTGGTGTTAGACTGCGAATTTGCCCGCATGATCAAATTTACCGTGCAGGGAATCCCGGTGAATGAAGAAACACTCGCCGTGGACGCGATCAAGGAGATCGGTCCGGGTCGTGATTTTCTCATGCACCCGACGACCTTCAAGGGCATGCGGAATCAATCCAAGCCGGAGATTATCGACCGCAGGATGAGAGGCGTGTGGAAGGCCGCAGGTGCCACCACCGCCTATGAACGGGCCATGGCGAAGGCGCGTTGGATCCTCGACAACCATCACCCGGAACCGCTGCCCGAAAAGATACTCGCCAAAATCAGGGGCATCGTCGAACAGGCCGAGGCGGAGATCGGAATCGAATCAGGAGAAAATCATTGAAAAAGAATCTGACCCTGCCCCGGCAGGCCAATGTTGTCATCGTCGGCGGCGGAATCATCGGTTGTTCAATTGCCTATCATCTGGGCCATCTGGGTTGCCGGGACGTCGTCCTTTTGGAACGGGATGAACTCACCTCAGGAACCACATGGCATGCCGCAGGCCTGATGGTGACCTTTGGATCGTTGTCGGAGACGTCGACGGAGCTGCGCAAATACGGCCGAGACCTCTATGGCCGCCTGGAGGCGGAAACCGGCCTGTCCACCGGCTTCACCCCCATCGGATTCATCGAAGTCGCCAGCAATAAGGATCGTCTGGAAGAATACCGCCGGGTGGCTGCCTTCAACCGATATTGCGGGGTTGACGCCCAGGAAATCTCGCCCAAAGAGATCCAGGAACTGTTTCCGCTGGCCAACGTGGACGATCTGCTTGCCGGCTTTTACGTAAAAGACGATGGGCGCGTGAACCCTGTGGATGCGACCCTTTCACTGGCCAAAGGCGCCCGCAACCAGGGCGTTCAGATCATTCAGGGCGTGTCCGTTACCGGCATCATCAAGAAAAATGGCGCGGTCGCCGGCGTTAAGACTCGCCATGGGGATATCCAGGCCGAGGTCGTGGTCAATTGTGCCGGCATGTGGGCGCGCCAACTGGGCGATTTGTCCGGTATCAATATTCCCAATCAGGCGGCAGAGCACTATTACCTGATCACCGAAGAGATGGACGGCATTCCTCCCAACATGCCTGTATTGGAGGACCCGTCTCACTATGGGTATTATCGTGAAGAGGTCGGCGGACTCATGGTCGGCTTGTTCGAACCGGTCTGCGCGCCCTGGAACATCAAACGGATTCCGGAAGACTTTTCCTTCGGCGAGATCGAACCGGATTGGGATCGCATGGGGCCATTCGTGGACAAAGCCATATCGCGGGTGCCGGTGATCAAAGACCTCGGCATCAAAACATTTTTCTGCGGGCCGGAAAGCTTTACCGCCGACCTTCAGCCCATTGTGGGTGAAGCACCTGAATTGAAAAATTATTTTGTCGCTGCAGGACTGAACTCCGTCGGGATCATCGCCGGACCGGGACTGGGTCGCATCATGGCGCATTGGATCATGAGCGGCAGACCCGATGTCGACATTACCGGTTTTAATATCGATCGCCTGCACACCTATCAGAACAATCCGGAATACCGTAAACACCGCACGGTCGAATCGCTGGGCATGGTCTACCAATGCCACTACCCTTACCAGTCGATGCAGACAGCCAGAGGCGCCAAGAAATCGGCATTTTATGATCGCTTAGCCGATCAAGGAGCCTTTTTCAGGGACGTCAGCGGCTGGGAGGGCGCGGACTGGTATGCCCCTTTTGGTCACGCGGCCAACATCGAGCGCCATTCCTGGGGCAAGGACGATTGGTTTGCCCATTGGGAAGCCGAGCATCAGGCGGCCCGCGACAATGTCGTCCTCATGGACATGTCTTTCATGTCTAAATTCATGGTCCAGGGTCGCGATGCCGGCAGCGTACTGGACTATATATCAGCCAACCAGGTCGATGGCAGCGTCAACCGGATCACCTACACGCCCTGGCTGAACGAGGATGGGCGGCTCGAAGCCGATTTGACGGTCGCCAAGCTGGAGAGCGATCGCTATCTGGTGGTGGTCACCGATACCATGCATCGTCATGCAGAAACCTGGTTGAAACGGCATATTCCAGACAATGCCCATGCCTTTGTCACCGATGTGACCGCTGCCTATGCCCAACTCAACGTCCAGGGGCCTAAGTCCCGTGAATTGTTGCAATCCATCACATCGGCGGATCTATCCAATGCGGCCTTTCCCTATCGACATGTCGCCGAGATCGCCATTGGCTACGCCCGGTTGATCTGTGTCCGCCTCACCTATGTGGGAGAGTTGGGCTATGAACTCTACATCCCGACGGAACAGGCCACGCATGTTTACGACGCCATTGTCGATGCGGGCCGACGATTCAATCTTCGTCATGCCGGGTTGAAGGCCTTGGCCAGTCTGAGACTGGAGAAAGGCTATCGTGATTACGGCCATGACATGGACAATACCGACGACCCGTTTGAAGTCGGGCTGGGGTTTACGATTAAACTCGAAAAACCCGCCGGATTCATCGGCAAAGAGGCATGCGTCCGAAAAAAGGCCCACGGTCATCCGACCCGGCGGCTGGCCCAGGTACTGGTCAAGGACCCGGCCCCGTTGTTGTTCCATGCCGAAGTGGTCAGCAGGAATGGTAAGCCGGTTGGCTATGTCCGATCCGGTTCTTACGGGTACACACTGGGCGGCGCCGTTGGACTGTTCATGATTGAAGCGGATGAAGCCGTCGATCAGGCCTATATCGATGCGGGAAAATGGGAAATTGATATCGCCGGCCAGATGTATCCGGCAACCGTTTCGCTCTCACCGCTCTACGACCCGGGGATGGAGCGGATCAGATCCTGACCGCATTGAATGAACGGCACCATTGGCAAGGGCCCGGTTGCACTGCAACCGGGCCCTTGCTTATCGATCGATCCGCTAAAAAGGAGTCAGATTAAAGAATCTGACTGAGGAACAGTTTGGTCCGGTCGTGGGTGGGATTGACGAAGAAATGCTCCGGGGTGCCCTCCTCCACGATGGCGCCGGCATCCATGAAAATCACGCGGTCGGCCACTTCCCGGGCAAAGCCCATTTCGTGGGTGACCACCACCATGGTCATGCCCTCTTTGGCCAGGGTCTTCATGACGTCGAGCACTTCACCGATCATCTCCGGGTCCAGCGCCGACGTGGGCTCGTCGAACAGCATGATTTTGGGGTCCATGGCCAGGGCCCGGGCGATGGCCACCCGCTGCTGCTGTCCGCCGGAGAGCTGGTCCGGATAGACATCTTTCTTGTCGACGATGCCCACCTTTTCCAGCAGGGCCATGGCCTTCTTCAGGCTTTCGTCACCTGATCGCTTGCGAACCACTTTCTGGGCCAGGGTCACGTTTTCCAGCACCGTCTTGTGGGGAAACAGGTTGAACGACTGGAATACCATGCCCACCTCGGCCCGGATTTTGTTGATGTCGGTTTTCTGGGCCAGGATGTCGGTGCCGTCGATAAAAATATGCCCGCTGGTGGCGTGTTCCAGGCGGTTGAGGCATCGTAAGAAAGTACTCTTGCCGGAACCCGAGGGGCCGATCACCACGACCACCTCGCCGGCCTTGATGTTGGCCGTCACATCCACCAGTGCGGGGATTTCATGGGGGGCGTAAAAGGTTTTGTATACGTTTTTTGCCTGTATCACGATGTCGCCATCCTCCTCTCAAGGTGTTGCACGTACATGGAAAGGGTAAAGGTAAGCACCAGGTAAAGCAGCCCCAGAAGAATGTATACTTCGAAGGGTTGAAGCGTTGCCGTTACCGCTTCCCGGGCCGCTTTGGTCAACTCGCGGATGGCAATGATCCCCAACAGGGAAGAATCCTTGATCAGGCTGATGAACTGCCCGGCAAGGGGCGGAAGGATCCGGCGAAGCGCCTGGGGAAGGATGATGTAGCGCATGGACTGGGCATAGCTCATGCCTAAAGAGCGGGCCGCTTCGGTCTGCCCGCGATGGATGGACTGGATGCCTGCCCGCACGATTTCCGACACGTAGGCGCCGGCAAAACAGGCCAGTGAAGCCACGCCGTACCAGAACGCCGGGATCTGCCCGAAGCCGTAGGCGTATAAAAGGTCGTTGATCAAGGTCCCCAGAACGAAGTACCAGATCAAAATCTGAACCATCAGGGGAGAGCCCCGGATCAGCTCTACATAGACGATGGAGGTCCAGCGCATGGCCGGGTTGTCGGAAATGCGCATCAACCCGCTGATGATGCCGATGATCACGCCCAATATCGTGGACACCACGCTGACCTTGAGGGTGATCCACAAACCGATGACCAACAGGCCGGCTTTCCATTTTTTATAGCTGGCCAGGGTGTCGCCATAGTAGACGGATTCACCTTCCGACACCCGCAGGCTCTTGGCGGGTGCCTTGTAGTCTGCCGATTCATCGACGCCTGTTACCGTGACGATGACCTGGCCACCGTCGGTCCGAATGGATGACACCTCGCCGTCAATGTTGGAAGTCACGTTGATATCGTCATGGTAGGCAAAATAAATGGGTGTCCGGTTCCATCGCCAGTTATATTTGATCGCCTGGGTCGCGTAGTAGAACAAACCCAGAAAGATCAGAACGCCGAGGCAGAAAATCATGACCCACTTGTTGTAACCGGCGGGTCGTCCGGTTATCCGCTGACTGTTTTCATCGCTCATGATCGCATCTTCTTCCTGCTAGGGTAAAAGCGTGAGGGCAATGGCTCATAGGCGCCATGATGATACAGGCCGGCCGAGAAAAGTCCGGCCGGCCTGTGTGTGGATCATGATCACCCGTCTGTTTCAGTCATCAAGGTTACTCGAGTTCCTTCTTCCAGTCCGAGCTCAGGATCCATTTGTTGTAGGTTCTTTCGTAGAACCCGTCACCCTTGCACTGTCTGAGGAAGTTGTTCAGAAAATTCAAGAAATCCGGATCCCCCTGGTTGATGGCCCAGGCCAGGGGTTCGTAAGTAAAAGGCTCGTCCAGGAATACGGTCTTGTCCTTGCCCTGGCTGGAGTAGAGAATGCCGATAAAGGGAAGGTCATAGACCAGCGCATCGGCCTTGCCGTTGATCACTTCCATGCCGGCTTCGGCTTCGGACTCGAAGCCCTTGTAGGTGGCCTTGGGGATCATGCGTTTGATGGACTGCTCACCGGTGGTACCCATGCGGGAGGTAAGGATGAATTTAGGATCGTTGAGATCCTTGTAGGATTTTACCTGGCCCTCATTTTTCTTGTTGAGAAGAATGGCCTGTCCCACGACGATGTAGGGATCGGCGAAACTGACTTTTAGGTTTCTCTCCTGGGTGATGGTCATGCCGCCCATGATGATGTCGAACTTGTCGGTGACCAGGGCGGGGATGATGCCGTCCCAGGCGGTGTTGACGGGAACGAACTTGACGCCCATGGCCTTGGCCATGTGCCGCCCGAAATCCATGTCGAAACCGATGAAGTCGCCTTTTTTATTGGTCATTTCAAAGGGCATGTAGCCGGATTCGAAACCCACGCGCAGTTCACCGCGCTCCAGGATTTTCTGGATGTGGGATTTTTTGGCCAGGTCGATGTCCGCGCCGAAGGCCGTTCCCATGCAAAAAGTCACTGCGGCAACAATCGCCAATGTGGTAAATAAACCTTTTTTCATACGTGCTCCTCCTCCTTAGATGATTAGAACAAAGCAAAGCCGCGACCCTGCGGCTGGATCCACAGATTAGCTGAAGAAAAAGCGTCTTTTGGGGTGCCCCGAAGCGTTAGGCAGCATCAGAATAAATGCCATTCATTAAAAAAGGCGACTCAAAAATACAATTAACTTTTATAATAAGATACAAGTAAAGTAAAGCCCTGATTGACGGCCATGCAGCATTCGCCGCACGGTTCAGGTGCATAATCGCTGGAACCGGCGCAACAGCGTTTCACTTTGCGGTGTCTCCCGGATATCGCCGAGCAGCCGATCCACGTCACGGCCCTGGGCCTTCAGATCATCGGCAAACCGCTGGATGTAGAGCCGAAGCATCTTCCCATTGAATTCAGGATGAAACTGAACACCCCAGGCCCGCCTTCCGACGATAAACGCGTGGTGGGGATCCAATGCCGACGATGCCAGCAGGGTCGCGCCGGCTGGCAACTGCAGTACACTCTGGCTGTGACAGGCCTGGGCGGCAAACCTCTCCGGGGTCCCGTCGAACAGACGATCCTGGCGCCCATCCGGGTTGAGCCGGATCGACACCGTACCGAACTCTTTCCCATTGGGATTGTCGCCCACCACGCCGCCCAGGGCGTGCGCCAACAGCTGATGGCCGTAGCAAACCCCCAGCAGCGGTGTCTCCGCTTCAACCGCCGCTTTGACCCAGTCCGCGGTCTTCTCGCTCCAGGGTTGTTTATCGGTCACCATGTCGTGGGACCCGGTGATGATAATGCCGCCGAACGATGCCACCGGCGGCAGCAGCGCTCCTGAAAAAGGGCAGACGGTCTCGATGGCGCCCGCCGACCGGTCCATACGCGCGATGAACCAGTCTTCGAAGTCACCGTATCGGGCCGCCATATCCGGGTAGGTGCCCCCTGCCTTGACGATTAAGATGGGTTTCTTGGACAATTGGGATCCTTTTTGGAACGGGGTTTGGCGGAAGCACTCTCAGTATCGGCTCGCAAGGGCGTTGTCAAGATGCACCTTCCGGCCCGGCCTGTTCACGGCCGTGGCACGGGCTTACGCTTTGCTCTCAATGGGTTATATCTGACTGAATGCCCGTCGGAAGGGACAATTGCCTTGACTTGGACCGCGGCCCGTGGATAATAGAATCGACTCAGCGGGCCAATCGATTCCCGCGGCGGGAAGCGCCATCAACCAACATGATCCATCACCTATTCAGGAGGGCTGAATGCCGGAACCATCCACCATCCGACTCGACAAGCTGCTCGACCATCCGGCAGTTATTGACGCCGTTGCCGATGTAAATCTTGAGCTGAAGGATAGAATCGCCTACCAGCCCCCCGTTTGCGAGGTGTTCAAAAGCGATTTCACCACCCTGGTGACCGACCCGCAATACCAATTCGAGATCGACAAGGAAGCCCACCGGCAGCTGTCGCAGATCATCGCCAACACCGTCCAGAGAGTCGAGGGCAGCGACGACGCCCCGGGTGACGTCAAGGAGAACTATCGAAAGGCGCGCAACATCGGCATCGTCTTCTCCGGCGGACCATCACCGGGAGGCCACAACGTCATTGCCGGCCTGTTTGACGCCGCCAAGAAAATCAATCCGCAGACGCGGATCTTCGGATTTCTCATGGGTCCCGACGGTATCATCGAGGGCGACTACATGGATCTGACCCGCGAGCAGGTGGACAAGTACAGAAATGTGGGCGGCTTCACCATGATCAAGACCGGGCGAACCAAAATCGATGACCGAAAGAAAATGGACCTGTCCCGGGAAACCTGCAAACGGCTGGGGCTGGACGCGCTGGTGGTGGTCGGCGGTGACGACTCCAACACCAACGCCGCTTTTCTCGCCCAGGCCATGTTCGAAGACGGCGTCCAGGTGATCGGCGTCCCCAAAACCATCGACGGCGACATCCAGGTCCGTGACGCCCAGGGCAAGGTGCTGTGCGCCATGTCCTTCGGGTTCCACACCGCCGCCCGTGCCTTCTCTCAGGCCATCGCCAACCTGTGCACCGACGCCAGTTCGGACGTGAAATACTGGCACGTGTGCAAGGTCATGGGCCGCGTAGCCAGCCACCTGGCCCTGGAGGTGGCCCTTCAGACCCACGCCAACATGACCCTGATCGGCGAAGACCTGGCCGACTACGTGGACCATGCGCGGCTCGAGAAAGCCGAGAAAGAGGGGGTGGTCGACTACACCGCCTACGGCATGACCCTGCGGCACCTCTCCCGGGTGACCTGTGACGCCATCATGGAGAGAGCCGCCGTGGGCAAGAACTACGGCGTGCTGGTGCTCCCCGAGGGCGTACTGGAATTCATCAACGAAATCCAGATGTTCATCATCAAACTCAACACGATCATCGGCAACTACAACAAGATGCACGATCGGGACTTTCACACCACCTTTCCCAGCCTTGAAGACAAACTAGAGTACCTGCGCCGGCTGGTGCGGGGTATCCGCAGGGACGTTTCCTACAACGTGTGGAATGCCCGGGACGACGAACTGTTCAATGACATTCCCGCCTTTTTTCAGGAAGGGCTGCTCACCGAACGGGACAGCCACGGCAATTTTCAATTCTCCCAGGTCAAGACGGAAAAGGTCCTGCTTGACCTGGTGAAAGACTACCTGGGCATTTTGAAGGAGAAGGGCCACTACAAGATCGGCATCCGGGATGCGCAGTTCGTCAAGGCGCTGCAGAAGGGGGGGCTGGATCCGGAGCGTTACGGGCCCATTCTTTTCGAGAACTGGAAGCAAGCCCGGTACCTGATGATCAAAAAAACCATCATCTCCAAGAAAACCCTCAAGTCGGTGCTGGTCAAAGCCGGTTTTCTCGGCAACGAGGACATCATTCCAACGCCCATCGAGAAAATCTTCGAACATTCCGTCCCCAATTTCAAAACCCAGACCCACTTTTACGGCTACGACGGCAGGGGCAGTGACCCCACCCGATTCGACTGCACCTATACCTACAACCTGGGGCAGACTGTGTTCAGCCTGATCGCCAACGGCGCCACCGGCCAGATGGCCGCCATCTTGAACCTGGAGCAGGATTTTAACGGTTGGATCCCCATCGGCATTCCCATCGCCCCGCTCATGCACCTGGAGGAGCGCAAAAGCAAGCTCGAACTGGTGCTGGAGAAAAGCATCGTGGACGTCAACTCACCGGCATTCCGAGTCATAAAAGCCTTCCGCGACAAATGGCTGGCAGCGACGCCCGATGAAGACCATTACCGCCACCCCGGTCCCATCCGCTTTACCGGCAGCAGCGAGGAAGACCGCCCCATCACGTTGCTCCTCAATGCGCTGGGGGGCCACCTCTCCACGTCGGATGCGAAGGCCGCCGAATAGTTGGCGATGATGATGATGTTGTTGTGCAATCGTCGGTTTAACGTTTGCCGACGAAAGAGGAATTCATGATCCGTATTCGCTTCGTCATGTTAATGATTGCCGCCGCAGCGCTTGTCGGCGGTGCCTGTTCAACTGGGCCTGCGCCTTTGCGGCAACCGTCGGGGAGCCTGAGGGAATTGGTGCGGCCGATACAAAAATCGGTCGTGACGGTGATTAACTATGATGTGGATGGGGACATATCTTCCATCGGCAGCGGATTCTTCATTTCAGAAAGCGGCATACTGGTCACCAATTTCCACGTATTGGACGGTGCCTACAGCGCAAGCATCAGAACCGTGGACGGCAGTCAATATCCGGTGGCAGCGGTCCTGGCCAAAAACCGGCTGGTCGACCTGATCAAGGTTCGCGTTGACATCGCGGGCACCCGGGCAACGCCTGTCGTTCTTGCCAGAGAGCAGCCCAGCGTTGCGGACAGTGTTTTCGTGGTCGGGAGCCCCATGGGTTTGGAACAGACCGTTTCCGAAGGAATCATTTCGGCTGTGCGTGAGATGCCGGCCGGCGGCAAGGTGTTTCAACTGACCGCACCGATCTCCCAGGGATCCAGCGGCGGTCCGGTGCTCAATCAGGATGGGCGAGTCGTTGGCGTGGTCACCTTTCAGGTGGCCAGGGGTCAGAATCTCAACTTTGCCGTCTCCGTGGACGCACTTGAAATGCTGACCGACGAATCGTCGCAACCCTCCATTACCGAGTGGACCATCCGAAACTCGAGGCAGGGTCCGGCACTCGCGGCGGCGCTCTGCAGCAAGGGTTCCCGCCTCACCATACAAGGAGAATACGAAGAGGCCTTGACCTACTTTAAAAGGGCCGCTGAAGCCAGCCCGGAGGATCCCGACGCCTGGTATGGGTTGGGCAGCTGCTATGTCGGCCTCGATCAGCCGGATGAGGCCATCGCCGCCTATAAGCGGCCCATCGAGCAGGACCCGGACAATGATAGGGCCCATTTTGTCCTGGCCATGTATTACAAGGCCATCGAACAGTTCGATCGGGTCATACCCACCCTACAGGAGGTGATTCGCATCGATCCCGCCAACCTGCGGGCACAGTTCGAATTAGGCAGAGCGTATGGTGCGTTGGAACGCACCGGAGAGCAGATCGACACATTCAGGGAGATTCTAGATCACCAACCGGACCACATTCCGACGCTGCTCGATCTGGGAGCCACACTGGGGAAAATCGGCCGCTTCGACGAAGCGATGACGCTGTTCACGAGAGCCGGCGGCCTGGAGCCGGACAACGAATTGATCTACTACAACATCGGCGTCACCTACAGCCGCATGGACCGCCCTGAAGAGGCGATCCGTGCCTACACCCTTGCCATTCGCGCCAATCCGCGGATGGCTGCCGCCCACTACAACCTTGGAATGACATATTTTGGTCAGGGACGCCGCAACCTCGCCCTGGACCAATATGAAATCCTGAAAGGCCTGGAGTCGGAATCGGCCAATAAGTTGTTCGAGAGTATCTATCCGGAAAGCACCCAGTGAATCTGCGGGCGATATTTCTCAGGGTGTTCAATCCACTTCTTCACGCAACCAAGACCATAGAACGTATCCATCCACCCTTTCAGCTTACAGCGCGAGTATGGGCAAGTTGTGCCTGGGGGAACACAAGGATTTTTAGGGACCCAAAAAGATAAAATATCCTTAATTAATAGAAAAAGCCTTACTTACCGCAGCATTTCTTATACTTTTTACCGCTTCCACAGGGGCAGGTTTCATTGCGTCCCACGTTTTTTTCGGCGATCCTTGTTTCCACCGGATTCAACAATATATCTAAATCCGTGATATCCTCTGGTTTATCCGGGTCAACCGCAATGGTATGTTTCCAGTCGTTTTCTTCAAATACCGATTTTAATTCTTTCGCTCTTTTTTCTGTTTGTACATTGACAACCGCAGGATTCATCTCGGTGCCTAATTTGGCCGTTTTTTTACCATCAAATATTTTTTGCATCTTTTCACCATTATGAAATTTTAGGATTTATCCTGAGCATGACATCGGAAAGACGTCGTGGCGGCAAAGCGATAGCAGCGGCCAATCTGGAGAACTCACCCCTTTTCAAGCAACCGACCACCATTGGCCTCTATACTACTATAAACGGCTGAGTTGTCAACCAATCAAGGTTGCGCTGGTTGTTGGGCCGATCAGATGAGGATACCCCATCAACAGGCATACCAAGATCAAGGAATACGCTGACGTCCGATCACGCCCGGTGGACCCAAAAAAAATTCATGGATCCCCTATTGACCCCCCCTCCGTTTCTGATAAATAGGGAGTTTTCGTCAATTCCACTCAAACCGATGAACTGCTGATGAACGACAACCAACCTGCGGCGGGCCAGCAGTCGGCAGCCGGCGCATGTTTCGCCTTCTTGGCCTTTCTCATCTGGGGGCTGAGTCCCATCTACTGGAAAGCCCTTCACCATGTGGGGGCGTTCGAGATCATTTTGCATCGGATCCTCTGGTCATTTGCTTTTCTCATGCCACTGGTGCTGGTCGGTCGGCAGTGGACCGAATTCAAAAAAGCGATAAAAAACCCTAAAATGCTATCCATCCTTCTGATCACGTCTATTCTGGTGGGCGGCAACTGGCTCATCTATATCTGGGCGGTCAACAACGGCCGGGTGCTCCAGGCCAGTCTGGGTTATTATATCAACCCGCTGGTCAACATCGTTCTGGGCATGGTGTTCCTGCGCGAGCGGTTGCGTCGGGCCCAAACCGTGGCAGTGGTCCTGGCGACCCTGGGTGTGCTCAACCTCACCTTTCGGTACGGTGTGTTTCCCTGGGTCTCCCTGGCGCTGGCGTTCAGTTTCGGGGTTTACGGACTGGTCCGCAAGGTGGCGGCCGTCGGTGCGTTGGTGGGCCTGACCGTGGAAACGCTGCTGCTGACCGTCCCCGCCGGCATTGGGGTGTTTCACCTGCATCAAATCCAGTCCGGGGCATTTTTGTATTCCGGGATTAAAACCGATCTGCTGCTATTGGGCACGGGGATCCTTACGGCCACGCCCTTGCTGCTTTTCAACCTCGGGGCCAGACGCATCAGCCTGGCCACCTTGGGGTTTATCCAGTACACAGCTCCCACGGGCATGCTTCTGCTGGGAATTACCATGTTCGGTGAGCCGTTTACCGATATTCAGGCGGTGACCTTCGGGCTCATCTGGACGGCACTGGCCATCTATTCCTGGGACACGGTTCGTGTCCATCGTAAAAGGACAGCCAAAAGATGAGAAGTTACCAATGATTTGGTCCCGGATGCTTGAGTCCGCAAATCGTAGATTTTGTCAAGAATCCAAATAACTTGACAGGGTTGGAACCTTATGGTAGCTTTTTTTTCAATATTATTTTATTGGGTGTCGGCAATCCCGCGTCGTGTATCACCGGGAGCGATCCATACAAGGCGAGATATCGATTGGTAAGGGGTGAAACCGAGGACAGGCATTTTTATTAAACACGGTTAACGGGGGAACACTATGGACGGTCGTCAGAAGCCCGATCCGCAACCTGAAAACGAGAACGAGCTGAACGATGAGCAGGTCATTGATTTGACCCAGATTGTTGAAGGGGGAGATGACAACGACGTCATCGATCTCACCGACATTCTGGAGGAGCCGGATCAGGCATTGGACGCTGTCGTTGAACCTGAAGAGGCGGTTATCCCTCTGGTCGATGCCATTCCCACAGAGACATCGGTTGAGGTAACGGATGATACGGATGATGAAATCATCGATCTGACGGAGGTGACTTCAGCCCCGAAAACAATTGCCGTCGAACCGATAGCGGAATCCGCACCCGTGCTCAGTGGAGACGACGTTGACGAAGAGGTGATCGATCTGCTGGATGTGGCGACCACCCGCGATACCGATGTGGTCGAAGCGGATCCGGACGTCCCCGCCGGCATGGCTGAAGAACCGGTCAGGACCACGCAAGATGAGGATGATGTCCTCGATCTCCTGGACGTGGCCACGATCCCGGAAGCCGATACGGCAGAAACCGACCTGCAGGGTCAAGCCGCCGTTCCTGAAGAGACGGTCGGAACCATGGAGGAGGGCGAGCCGACGATTGACGAGTTGGATGCCGAGGAACCACTAACGGCACAAGCAGAGACGACCGTTGCAGCGGATGATGAATTTGCCAATCTGGAGAGCAGGGCCGAAGCCATATTGAGAGATACTGCGGATGCCGACACTTTTTTAGCGCCCGAGGAGGCGGCTGAAACAGCCGGACCGGACAGCGACTTCATGGTCTTCGAAGAGGATGAGGCAGTCAGCATTGAAAATGAAGGGCCCGCCATCGTTGAAAACGAACCGGAAGCCTCACCGGCTAACCCTGAATCCCTTGCTGCTCCCCTGCATGTCCCCGTGTCGCCGTCCGAGCCGGTCCCCCTGACCGAGGCGCAGGTTGAAGCGGCACTGGAGCGAACCATCCAAAAAATTTACGGTGAGAAGATCGAACAGCTGATGATCCGCACCATCGAAAAGACCGTGACGCGAGAAATCGCCAGAATCAAAAATGCACTCCTGGAGGACGACGACGACATGGCCGGATAACCGGGCAACCAACCTCAATCAGCACGCAACAACCTTACACGGGGATTATCCTTAATCCCCTTTTCCTTTTTCTCGGCCTGGGCAGCCTATAAGCTTCAAGACAATTAATTTGGCAAGGACAGAGTGAATCAGCCGTATGATAATACTGCGACGACCGATGACGCAGTCCAAATTAATTGTCTTGAAGACTATACCGGGCCGTATTGCACAAGGAGCGTTTAGCCCATGAGCCGCGATTTGCTGGACAAAAGTTATTCCCCCGAAGCAGTTGAGAAGCGCTGGTACGCCTACTGGGAGCAGGAAAACCTGTTCGCCGCCGATGAGAATACGACAAAAAGAACCTATTCCATCGTCATCCCGCCACCCAACGTCACCGGCGTGCTGCACATGGGGCACGCCCTGAACAACACCATGCAGGACATCCTGTGCCGCTATCGCCGACTGAAGGGGGACAGCGTCCTGTGGATGCCCGGAACGGACCATGCCGGCATTGCCACCCAGAACGTGGTGGAGAAAAAGCTGGCCGCCGAGGGCACCGACCGGCATCAGTTGGGCCGGGAGAATTTCATCGAGGCCGTTTGGGGATGGCGCAAGGAATATGGAAATGCCATCATCAATCAGCTCAAACGCCTGGGTGCCTCCTGCGACTGGGAACGGGAGCGGTTCACCATGGACGAAGGGCTCTCCCGGGCGGTGAGGAAAGTGTTCGTCCAGCTCTACGACGAAGGCCTGATCTACCAGGGGAATTACATCATCAACTGGTGCTGCCGCTGCCACACCGCCTTGTCCGACCTGGAGGTGGAGCACGAAGACCTGGACGGCCACTTCTATCACATCCGCTATCCCTATGCCGACGGCTCCGGCTCGGTGGTCGTGGCCACCACCCGTCCGGAAACCATGCTCGGGGACACCGCCGTGGCCGTTCACCCGGAAGATGAACGCTATGCGGATCTGACCGCCGAAGGCGTGATCCTGCCGCTGATGAACCGTGAGATTCCCATCGTCCGTGACGCTTATGTGGACCTGTCCACCGGTACCGGCGCCCTGAAGGTGACCCCGGCTCACGACCCGAACGACTTTGATATCGGTGCGCGCCACGACCTGCCCAGCGTCAAGGTCATCGCCGACGACGGCAGCATGACCGATGCGGCCGGCCGGTTTAAAGGCATGGACCGTTTTGCCTGCCGCGAGGCCGTGGTCGCGGCGTTAACTGCTGAAGGGCTGCTGGAACGGGTGGAACCTCACCGGCACAGCGTGGGCCACTGCTACCGCTGCAAGACCATCGTGGAACCCAACCTCTCGCGCCAGTGGTTCGTCAAGGTTAAACCGCTGGCCGAAAAGGCTATCGAGGCCGTCGAGACGGGCAAGACGCGCATCATCCCCGAATCGTGGACCAAGACCTACTACGAGTGGATGGTTAATATCCGCGACTGGTGCATTTCTCGCCAAATCTGGTGGGGCCACCAGATTCCGGCCTGGACCTGCCAGAGCTGCCGCAAGATGATCGTGGCCATGGACACGCCCGATGTGTGCCCGGACTGCGGTTCAAGCGACCTTGTTCAGGAAACCGACGTACTGGACACCTGGTTCAGCTCGGCCCTGTGGCCCTTTTCCACCATGGGGTGGCCGGAGCAGACCCCACTGCTCAAGGCCTACTACCCCACATCGGTGCTGGTCACCGGGTTCGACATCCTCTTTTTCTGGGTGGCCCGCATGATGATGATGGGCATCCATTTCATGAAAGAGGTCCCCTTTCATGATGTCTACGTACACGCCCTGGTGCGGGACGAGGAAGGCAAGAAGATGAGCAAATCCAAGGGCAACGTCATCGACCCGCTCAACGTCATCGACCAGTACGGTACCGACGCCTTCCGCTTCACCCTGGCCGCCTTTGCCGCCCAGGGCCGGGATGTGAAGATGAGCGAAAAACGGGTCGAAGGCTACCGCCACTTCATCAACAAGCTCTGGAACGCCGCACGGTTTTCTCTCATGCACCTGGAGAAGGGCTACGATGGCATCGATGAGAAAAACATTTCCCTGCAGGACCGCTGGATTCTGTCCAGACTGAATCGGGTGGCACGGCAGACCGAGGAGGCCCTGGATGCCTACAAGTTCAACGAGGCCGCCGGCGCCGTCTACCAGTTTGTCTGGCATGAGCTGTGCGACTGGTACCTGGAGGCCATCAAACCCGCTCTCTACGACAAGGCCGGTGGCGAGGAAAAGGCCGCCACCTTGTCGGTGCTGTGGCATGTGTTCAAGGAGGCCCTGATCCTGCTGCACCCCTTTGCCCCCTTTGTCACCGAGGAGATCTGGCACTCGCTTCCCGGCACCGAAGGCTCGATCATGCAGGCAATCTGGCCGGACCATATCCAGCCCGGCGACGACCCGGCGGCCGAGGCGCAGATGGAAACGGTGGTGGCCGTCATCACCGGCATCCGCAACGTGCGCGGTGAAATGAACATTTCTCCTTCCACGGCCCTGTCCGTAGCCGTCCACGCCGAGGAACCCGAAACCGCAGCGTTGGTGGAAGGCAACCGAGACCTGATCGTGAACCTGGCCCGCCTCAACGCCATCAGCGTCGATGCTGCCATGAAGCGACCCAGGGCGGCGGCAACGGTCCTGGTCAACGGGGCAACGGTATATGTACTGCTGGAAGGCATCATCGATTTTGTCCAGGAGCAGACGCGCCTGGAAAAGGAAATCGGCAAGCTATCCAAGGAATTGTCCGGCATGAACAAAAAACTGGGCAACGAGGATTTCCTTAAAAAAGCGCCCGCCGAGGTGGTGGACGGTGTCCGCGAAAAGCACGCCGCCCTGCTGGAAAAACAGCATGCTTTAGAGGCAACCTTGGAGCGAGTCAAGGATATGATGGCTTGACCCCATCAATGCATAATACCGTATTCGTACTTTTTAGGTTAAAAAACAAATCACAACAACCAAAAACCAAATAAATCACAATAGCCAAATTCAAAATTCCAAACCCGGTGATCTTGAAGAAAGGATATTTCAATCATCAATAGTGGGGGAATCAAAATCAGAAATGAGAATCAACTATTGGTCGTTGACCCCATTTGAGATTTGGATATTGTAGTTTGGAATTTATTTGAGATTTGTTATTTGTAATTTGTTGCTTTCTAACCTTCTGCTACCGGACAATCCGAATGTTATAAAGTTTCATAGAAGGTGAGCCGTGCACACCATAGATGACCTGATACAACTGGCCCTGAAAGAAGACATCGGCCCCGGGGATATCACCACCGACAACCTGGTGGCCCCGGATACACGTGGAAGGGGGACGATCGTCGCCAAGCAGGATCTGGTGGTCGCCGGCCTCCAGGTGGCCGAGAAGGTCTTCAAGGCGCTTGAACCGCAAATCGTTTTCAACGCCCTTTACGCGGATGGAGACCCGATTCCTGCAGGCAGCACGGTGGTCAGAATCGACGGCACACTGGGCACCCTGTTAAAGGGCGAACGCACCGCCTTGAACTTTCTTCAGCGGTTGTCCGGCATTGCCACCCAGGCGTGCGCCTTTGTCACGGAGGTCGCCGAAACTGGGGTGAAACTGGTGGATACCCGCAAGACCACCCCGGGCTGGCGGGTGCTGGAAAAATACGCGGTGCGCATGGGTGGCGCGCATAACCACCGCATGGGCCTTTACGACGGTGTATTGATCAAGGACAATCACATCGCCGTGTCCGGCGGCATCGCCAATGCGGTAAAAAAAGTCCGGCAACAGGCCTCCCACCTGGTAAAAGTGGAGGTGGAGGCGGCCACCGTTGAAGAAGTAAAAGAGGCCCTGGCCGCCGGCGCAGACGTCATCATGCTCGACAACATGGATCTGGATCAGATCCGCCAGGCCGTTCGTTTGATCGACAAAAAAGCCCTGGTGGAAGCCTCCGGCAACGTCACCCGGGGACGACTGAATGACCTGGCCCGAACCGGGGTGGATCTCATCTCCATCGGCGCCCTGACCCACTCGGCCGTGGCCGTGGACCTGAGTATGAGAATTGAAGTAAATTGAGGAATTCGGGATTGAGGAATGATCGCTCTCCAGGTCACAATCCAAAAGTCTCACAATCATTTAGCTCATTACCCATCGCTATATACTGGAAGGTGCCGTAAAAAGACCGAGATCAAGGCCTGCGAATCCTGAGAATACCGCTGTCGCGGGTGCCGTAGGCAGCGTATTGACGATACTCCGCAATGACGAAGGATGAGCGTAACGCAGATATCGGTCTTTTTACGGCGCCGGCATGGCAACGTATGATCCCTATTCGCGACACGACACCGATCAAAACCGTCCCGGTGGTCAACAACACCATCATCGGCATCAATGTGGTGTTTTTTTTGGTACAATTGGCCCAGGGGCCGGCCCAGGACCATTTCGTCTACCTTTACGGGCTAGTCCCGGCAAAGTTCACCGTCCCCCAGGTGTCGGCGTACTTCTCCCTCGGCCAGCGGGTCATCTCTCTGTTCACCTTCATGTTCCTGCACGGCGGATTCATGCATTTGATCGGGAACATGTGGTCCCTTTACATCTTCGGCGACAATGTGGAAGATCGGCTGGGCCCGGCACGCTACATCGTCTTCTACCTGCTGTGCGGTCTGGCGTCGGGCATGACCCAACTGCTCTTCAATGCCCACTCCAACATCCCCACCATCGGCGCCAGCGGTGCCATCGCCGGCGTCATGGGGGCTTATTTCGTCCTCTACCCCCATTCGCGCATCCTGACCCTGATCCCGATCATCTTCATCCCGTGGTTCGTGGAGATCCCGGCTTACTTTTTCTTGGGGATCTGGCTGCTCCTGCAGATTTTCAATGCCGCGGGAAGTTCCGGGCATGCCGGCGGCATCGCATGGTGGGCCCACATCGGCGGATTCGTCTTCGGCTTTCTTTTTCTCAAGCTGTTCGATCGCATTCCAGCCACCGGCGTTACCGACCGGCTGCGCCACGTTACCGAAAAGAAGCGATCCCACCATTTTCAGGTGGTTAAAACCGCCGGTGGTGAGGAGGAGGCCAACCTATACGGAACCCTGACCATCACCCAGTACGAAGCCATGGTCGGCGCACGCAAACTGATCACCGTCCCCAGGGGGTTGCAGAATCGCCTTTACAATGTCGTCGTGCCCCAAGGCATTGCCGACGGCCAGGTGCTGCGGTTAAAAAACGTGGGCAAAGCCAAATCCGACGGCTCCCGGGGCGACATGATGCTCAAGGTCAGGATTCAGCACATTTAATCATCTTTCATAAATTCCGAGTAATGCTTTTCTCTACAATAAGGACAGGAATGGGAAAAGCATCGAGAATAGCCCGCAGATATTTTTCATCGACCAACTGATCCAATTTCATGTTACCGCTCCAGCACAGAATTGACACCAATACAGACAGCGCTCATGATCATTTCAGTTTTTGGAAAAGAGTGCCATTCGCAAACGGTTGATGATAGGCGAATGGTGGGATGCTCGGTGGGTGGTACGATTCCATTTAAACTTGGCTTACCGACAACTGATCATAAAATACATCTTTTTTCAAGTCCCCCGTTTGCCATGAACCATGTCCGGGCATAACGACCCATCCATTGCTTCAGCACGTGGATAACGCCCCATGCACCGCAAGGCCTTTGTGGTCTGCTTCCCCTCCCGCATTGACATGGCCACGATGGTTCGATAATTATGGTTAATCCTTCCTCCACTCAAACTTGATCGCACAGAAGGGAATCCCAATGGACGAGCAACCCAGCCGTGAAGCATTGATCCAGCGCATTGCCGATTTGGAGGATCAATTGGGAGTCCGCCGCAAAAGCCATGACGATGCCTGCGCTTCAAAGGCCTTTGGATTGACCGACTTCGAACACGCGGCCGACGGGATTTGCGTGTGCCACGCCATCGACGAATTTCCCTTTGTCCGCTTTATATTCTGGAACCGGCGCATGGTCGAATTGAGCGGCTACGACCTGGAGGAAATCAACCGCAAAGGATGGTACCAGAGTGTCTACCCGGATCCTGACACACAGGCCAAAGCCATTGCCCGAATGGCGGCCATGCGCGAAGGGGTCCACTTGGAAGCGGAAACGTGGGAGATTACCCGGGCGGATGGGATCAACTGCAGCCTGCGGATTTCCACGTCCCTGCTGGATCATGGTGACGGAAAGCCTCATGTCTTGGCCATCATGCATGACGTCACCCAGTTGAAACGCGACGAAGCGGCGCTCAAACGCAAGTTGGCCAATGCTGACCACGCTCTGAAGACCATCGATGAAAAATATCGCAACCTTTTCGAAAATGCCGGCGATGCCATTTTCATTCATGATCTTGACGGTACTGTCATCGACGCCAATCAAAAAGCGTTGGCCTTGTTTGGATATGGCAAACCGGAGCTATTATCCATCAAGATACCTCTGCTGCACCCGACAGAAGCACTAGAACAATCAAAATCGGCTTTCGAGGCGATTCTCCGGGACGGGCACGTCAGGTTCGAAATAGATTTCATCAATAAAAATGGCGAGGTGATTCCTACCGAAGTTACCTCAAGTATTTTGAATATCAGCGGCAAGAAAGTGATCCAGGGTATCGTCCGGGATATTCGCGAACGAAAATTGGCTGAGCAGGCCCGTCAAGAAACCTTTGCCATCATCGAGAAAAGTCCCGTGGTTGCCTTCCTGTGGCGCAACGAGACGGAGTGGCCGGTAGAATTCGTCACCCGGAATGTCGGTCGTATTTTCGGATACGCGGATACCGATTTTTTATCGGGCCGCATCCTTTTCAGCAAGGTGGTTCACCCGGACGACTTGGAACGGGTTGCCCGAGAAGTCACCACCTACAGCCAGGAGACGGGCCGGGCGTCCTTCGTCCATGAACCGTATCGAATTGTAGCTGCGGACGGTACCGTCCGCTGGGTCAATGACCAGACATTCATCCGCCGGGACCACACCGGTGTGATCACGCATTTTCAGGGAATCATCGAGGATATTACGGCCCGCATGGTCGCCGATCAAGCCCTTCGGGAGTCAGAGGAAAAGTTTTCACGGATATTTCAATTGAATCCAAACACGGTCATCATCACCCGGCTGAAAGACGGTGTGATCCTCGACGTTAACGACAGTTTCAGCAAGGCCACCGGCTATTCAAAGAAGGAGGTTATCGGCCGCAACAGCGTGGCGGAACTCCACCTGTGGACTGATCCGAAGGAGCGCCGCCAATACGTTGGCGAGATTCTTCGGAAGGGGGCTGCCCGCGATATGGAACTTAATTTCCGAATTAAAAGCGGAAGCTTGCGTTTGGGTTCCGTATGCGGCGCCATGATTGAGATAAGCGGTGAACGTTGTATTCTCGGTACCATCAGGGACATAACCGAAGAACGTCAGGCAGCCAACCGGTTAGCCGAAGAGAAAGAACGCCTGGCGGTTACCGTGCGCAGCATCGGCGATGCCGTGATCACCACGGATCGTGAAGGTCGAATTGCCCTGATGAACCCGATTGCAGAGGATCTGACCGGATGGCGAGAAGCAGAAGCGATCGGTCGACCATTGATGGATGGGTTTCGGATTGTCGACCAGCGAACCGGAAAGCCCTGTGCCAACCCGGTGGACCGCGTGCTTTCCTCCGGGCAGATCGTCGGTCTGGCCAACCCCACCATCCTTGTGGCCAGGGACGGCCGGGAACGAATTATTGCCGACAGCGGTGCACCGATTCTGGACCTTCAAGGCGAGATCATCGGGGTGGTGCTGGTATTTCGCGATATTTCCGGTCAGCAGCGCATCGAAGAAGAGTTGCTGAAAATGGAAAAATTGAAGTCCCTGGGGGTACTGGCGGGTGGCATTGCCCATGATTTTAATAACTTTTTAACCGGCATCATCGGCAATCTGTCGCTGGCCAAGTTGGATGTGCAACCCGGTAATCCGGTGTCTCGCGCACTGGGCGAGATGGAAAAAGCGGCGGTCCGGGCCAAAGACCTGACCCAGCAGTTGCTCACCTTTTCCAAGGGTGGTGAACCCCTAAAGCACACCACCAACATCCGCGACCTGGTTCGTGAATCCGCACAGTTTGCCCTGCGCGGGTCCAACGTTCGCTGCACGTTCAGTATTGACGAAGGACTGCTGCCGGCCGATGTAGACGACGGTCAAATCGCCCAGGTCGTGCACAACCTCATCATCAACGCCGATCAAGCCATGCCCAATGGCGGTAACGTGTTGATTCAGGGAACCAATGTGACCTTGCCCCCCGACAATCCCTATGCCCTCGAGCCCGGCAATCACATTCAGTTGTCGATCCAGGACGAGGGCATCGGCATCCACCCGGAGCACCTAAAAAAAATATTCGACCCGTACTTCACCACCAAGCAAAAAGGCAGTGGGCTGGGTCTGGCTGTGGCCTACAGCATCATTGCCAAACACGACGGACAGTTGACCGTGGATTCAAAAATTGGCCACGGCGCCACGTTTACCATCCTGCTGCCCGCTTCTGAAGGAACGCATGCGATCGACACCAGGGAAACCAAGGGGCTGATTGCCGGTCACGGACGCATACTGGTAATGGATGACGAGGATTTCATCCGGGAACTGGTCTCGGTCATGCTTCCAAAAATGGGGTACGACGTGGTGCTGGCCCAGGATGGTCAGGCCGCCGTAGATAGTTACAAAGAGGCGCTATCCGCCGGCAATCCCTTCGATGCAGTCATACTGGACTTGACGGTACCTGGCGGCATGGGCGGAAAAGAAACCGTTCGCCAGCTTCGCGCGTTGGACCCCAACGTACGGGCCATTGTCTCCAGCGGATATTCAAATGACCCGGTGATGGCCAACCACGCCCGTTTCGGGTTCTGCGGTGCCGTTAAGAAGCCGTACCTGATTCAAGATATGAGCCAGCTGCTGGAGGCGGTTATCAAGGGTTGACGGATTCGTAAAAAAGCCGATATCTGCGTTAGGCTTCATCCCTCGTCACTGCGGCGTACCGTCAGTACGCCTCATTCCTTAAGGATTCGCAAGCCTTGATATCGGCGTTTTTACGAATCCGTTGGAAATGCGACTTTTTACGTAGACATCAAGGGTTGATAGAGCCGGCCGCCGGCTTGGTCGACTGCCGGCAGCGTCGACCATCAGCCAGAGCATCCCGGTTGAGCGCGTCCGGAAACTTATATGTGGATGCTTTCGCTTGTCCTTTCGCTAAGATGAAATCCGGCAGCTATGCCAGCAGCCCACCGTCACAAGGAATACAGGCACCGGTGGTGTAAGATGCCGCGTCCGAAACCAAGTATAGCACCGCACCGGCCATCTCCATGGGTTCCGCATGGCGTTTCAAGGGAATTTGAGCGACCACCATGTCATAGATCTCTTTGTTCTGCATGAGCAGAGAGGAAAATTGAGTGTCCGTGAATCCCGGCAGCAACGCATTGACGCGAATATGATGGGGGGCCAGCTCCTTGGCGAAGGCCTGGGTCATGGTGATCAGCGCCCCCTTGGTTATCGAATAGACGCCCTGAAAGGCCGCCGGCCGGATGCCGTTGACCGACGAAACGTTCACCACCGCGCCTTTCCCGGCTACCTGCATGAGGGGAATGGCCTTCTGGATCATGAAAAAGGGACCCTTCAGGTTCACGTCGAGGGTTTTCTCCCACACGCCTCCATCGACGGTGGCCATCTCGCCAAAATAGGGATTGGTGGCGGCATTGTTCACCAGGATGTCCAGCCGTCCGTATTGCTCACAAATTCTCTCGTAAAGTAAATCGATGCCTTCAAGACTACCCATGTTGCAGGCAAAGCATACCGCCTTGCCGCCTTTCTCGCGGATCCCGGCCGCGACCGCTTCCAGGCTCTCCAACTTGCGGCTTACCACAATCAGCTCTGCACCATGCTCGGCCAGTGTCTCTGCAATCGCCCGGCCGATGCCCCGGCTGGCGCCGGTGACCAAAGCGATACGGCCTTTCAAATCAAACGATATCATGTCTTCTCCTCTCAGTATTCTTCCGTCTCCATCACCCTTACCGCCGCCTTCTCCAATATCCCCACGGCGAACCCCAGCATACCGAAGCGCTTGTCGGTTGTCTGGCCGTGGTAAAAGCGATAGTAAATCTGCTGGGCGATCACCGCCAACCGGAACAGGCCGAAGCAGTAATACCAGGCAAAATTCTCTATGGTCGATCCGGATTTTTTCTCATACAGCGCGACGATCTGACGCCGGGTCAGCATCCCGGGGCACAGGGTCGGCAGCGTCCGGATCAGCTTCAGTTCGTCACTGTCATCCGCTTGGACCCAGTACCCCATTGAGGCACCCAGGTCCATGAGCGGATCGCCGATGGTGGCCATCTCCCAGTCCAGCACACCGATAATCCGAGTGAGGTCGGCGGGGTCAAGAATCACGTTGTCGAACTTGTAGTCGTTATGAACCAGGGCGGGTTTCGGATAATCAGTCGGCATGCCGGCGCTCAGCCAGGCCATGACCGTTTCGAAATCCGGCACGTCATCGGTGCGGGCATCGCGGTAGCGTTTCGACCAGCCATGGACCTGTCGGGCCACATAACCATCCGGGTTGCCCAGATTCGCCAGGCCGCATCCCTGGTAGTCCAGGCGGTGAAGATCACCCAGCACATCCACCCATCGCCGGCAAAGCCGACCGGCACCCGGTGAATCGAGAACCGGTGAGTCGGGTAGTTCTTTTCTCAGGATCACGCCCTGCATGCGTTCCATCACATAAAAAGGCGCGTCCATGACTGCCGGATCCTCGCAGTAGGCCAATGGTTCCGGGACATGAGGAAAGACGGGCTTCAGGGCCCTGAGTATGCGGTATTCACGGCTCATGTCGTGGGCCGTCTTGGCTTTCTTGCCAAAGGGCGGCCGGCGAAGCACCAGATCGGTTTCACCCATGCCGATCAGGTAAGTCAGGTTTGAAAAACCGCTGTGAAACTGGCGAATGGTTGCCGGGCCATCCAAACGGGGCAGTTTCTCTTTCAGATAAGCTGCAATCTTCCCGGCATCCAGGGATTCTCCCTGACGAACCGCCTTGGCCTGATCAAGAGAAGTCATCTTCTTTCTCCCTTCAAGTTTTCACCGACGCCATAGGCGCTGACCATGGAAATGACAAAATCCGCATAGGCTTCGACCGAAATTTTACGCCTTTTGTATTTCCAGCGCTTCAAATACCAGTCCTGAAGCAGGGCCTTAATGGCGGCGGCAACCAGCAGCGGATCCTTTATGGCAAAGGCGCCACCGGCTACCCCGCGTTCCAGAATGTTGGAAAAAATGGCTTCGGTCTGCAATTCCCCGTCAATGGCCCGTTTGCCTTCCTCGGCATGAAAAAAACGGGTCTCCATGTATGAGAAAAAAAACCAGGGCTGCAGCACTTCGGACAGATAGAGGTGGCTGCAGATGGCCATATCCAGCGCCTGTTTGGCATCCTCGATGCCGTGCAGCCGATCGCTCATCACACGGGCCACAATGGCCCTGCCCTGCTCCTGGATCAGGGTCAGCAGTTCCTCTTTGTTTTTAAAATAGGCGTACAGCCCGCCCATGGACATACCGCTTTCGGCACACAGGTCCCGAAGGCTCATGGCGTGAAACCCCTTCCGGTTTGCCAGCTTGAGCGTTGCCTTGAAAATTCTCACCAGGTTCCTGACCGCCACCTGCTCCTTTTTGATTTTAATGGAGGAAGATCGGCTCTCGAAAATTTGCCTGCAGATATCCGTGGTCGATACAGTGACCTGCTTTTCAAATGATTTTAAATCCATTGCCGTTTCTCGATAAAGGGGCCATTGGTGATGATATTGATCGCGGCTGGAAGCCGCTCCTACTTTGAACCCCGAACCCCGAACCCAGAACCCAGAACCATGAACCCTGAACAACATAGCTGATAAGCTGTTGAGCTAATAATCTGATCGGCGAAAAAGCTGAACGCTCAATGCTCGAAGCCGAACCCTGAACCTTGAACCTTGAACCCAGAACCCAGAACCCGGATCCGGATCCGGATCCGTCCTTAACCCGGCAGGTTCAACGCCGCTTTCAAACCGCCCTCGGCATGGGCGCGAAGGATACGCCGGGCCACGGACATCTTGTGAACCTCGTCGGCTCCGTCATAAATTCGCGCCGCCCGTTCGTGGCGGAAGAAATAAGCCAGCACCGTGTCGTCGGTCATGCCCAGGCCGCCGTGCACCTGAAGCGCCCGATCAACCACCCGCTGGAGGGTGTTGGCCACCACAAACTTGATAAAGGATATCTCGTGGCGCGCGGCCTTGGCGCCCTCTTTTTCGATTTTCCAGGCGGCGTGCAGGGTCATCAGTCGGGCCGCCTGAATTTCTGCGGCGCTTTCAGCAATCCAGGCCCTGACGATCTGCTTTGATCCCAGGGTTCTTCCGTCCGGCGCGATTTTACGCGTGTTGGCCCGCCGGCACATGAGGTCGAAGGCGCGCTGGGCGATGCCGATCCAGCGCATGCAGTGGTGGATTCGACCGGGTCCCAACCGCTCCTGGGCGATGACGAAACCGTGCCCTTCAGGCCCCAGCAGGTTCGCCCGGGGCACCCGGCAGTTCTGATAGAGAATTTCTCCGTGGGAGGCGTAATCGGTTCCCCGATGTCCCATGACCGGGATGTTGCGCACCAGGTTGAAACCGGGATTGTCGGTGGGGACGATGATCATGCTGGCCTGCATGTAGGGAGAGGCGTCGGGATTGGTGACGGCCATGACAATGGCAAAAGCGGCACCATCCGCCGACGTGGTATACCATTTCTGGCCGTTGATCACGTAGTCGTCGCCGTCCTTGACCGCCGTGGTTTCCAGCATGGTCGGATTGGAGCCCGGCATATCCACCTCGGTCATGGAAAAGCAACTGCGGATCGTCCCGTCCACCAGGGGCTTCAGATACTGCCCCTGCTGGGATTCGGTACCGTATTTGTGCAGGATTTCGATATTGCCCGCATCCGGAGCCTGGCAGTTGAACACATAGTGGCCGATGGGCGTTCGCCCCAGCACTTCGGACACCAGGCCGTGCTCGACCAGATCCAGTCCCATGCCCCCCAGTTCCTTCGGGTGGTTGGGCGCCCACAACTCCATCTGTTTGACCAGCCTGCGCTTTTCCGCCAACACCGGAAGAAGATCCACAAATTCGCGATTCAGGAATTCCGGCTCCACGGGGATGAGTTCTTTGTCGACAAACTCGTTGATCATCTCCAGGATCACCTGCATTTTTTCAGAGATTTGAAAATCCATTTTTCTATCCTTTTCCGTTTACGTCTGAACGTCGAGTTTTTTCGAAACCAGGATCCTCTATTAATTTTATTGTTGCGTTTATCGGTAAGTCACCAGGCTGTCCTCGTTTTGCTGTTCCAGATGACCATATTCATTGAATGTGGCCAGGCTGATCTGCCCGGAGCTGAATTTGAACCGGGTAATGGACGCGTTTACCAGCTGCCATGAGAGGGAAATGGTTTTTTCTGCGGCCAGGCCCAGAACACTGCCGATGGTCGCAGCGATGGGACCGCCCGAAGTAAAAACGGCGACATGGCTGCCGCGGTCGCTGCGCTCGATGATGTCCCGGATACCTTTAGTCACGCCCGCGGCAAAGCAGGACCAACTGGGCAGGTCATCCACGGTATCCGAACCGGATGCCCAGCGGATCATCACCCGTGCGAATACCTTTTGAAATGCCCGCCGGTCCGACAGCATACGGCTGACATCGCAGATGAATGCCGGATCCTCTTTTTCGATGATCGGCACCAGCGCCCGAAGAACGGCTTCGTAATCGTATTCATCGAGGGCCGCGATTTCAGTCGGAAGCGGCATGTCGAGTCCTGCATCCAGAAAGCTGTCCCGGACTTCACCGAATGTCTGTTGCTGCCGATTCAGGGTGCCGGACCAGCAGGCATCGAACCGAATGCCGGCCCTGAGAACAAAGGCGCCGAGAACACGGGCCTGGTGCCGCCCCCCGTCCGAAAGGGCATCGTAGTCCGATGTCCCGAAGGAAGCCTGGCCGTGTCGGATCAGATACAAGATGCTCATGAAACGGGTCTCCCGGATCAACCAGGTTTGTGCTCATCCAGAAACGGTTATTTTGTCCGATATCTTCGTTATGCTCAAAATTTTATCCTCGGTATATCAACATCCGCAGTGACGAAGGATGAAGCGTAGCGCAGATATCGAGCTTATTACGAATCCGTCAAATCTGGGTTCTGTAAGTTCCTCCTATATGGCGTCCCCTATCCCGTGTCAATTAAAATATAGCGAACGCTCGTTTTTTTTATTGCCTTGAGCCGCATTTCATGAGTATAGGTTCTCCAGTCAAACACGATGAGGAAACCATGGCATATTCGATTTTAGTCTGCATCAAGGCGGTACCCGATCCCTCATCCAGTGGCACCCTGACCATTGCGGGTCCCTGGATCGACGAAACGGCCATCGGCTGGTGCATGAATCATTACGATGCCCACGCCCTGGAGGCAGCCCTGGCCATCAGGGATGCAGCCGCCGATGTCACGGTGGATGCCCTGTCGGCGGGACCGAATCGGGTCAGGGACACGATACGGCGGGCCATGGCCATGGGTGCGGATACGGGAATTCACCTGGCGATGAACGCACTCGGACGGCTGGCCCCGGCGACCGTCGCCCTGTCGATTGCCCGCTTTGCCAGGACAAAAAAATACGACCTGATTCTGACCGGCGCCATGTCCGAAGACGAGATGCACGGCATCACCGGCCCGATGATCGCCGCTGCGCTCGACCTGCCCTGCGCCGCTGCGGCAGTCGAAATCGCCCTGGACGTACCGGGTCGATCGCTCACGGCAACCTGTGAAATGGAAGGTGGAATGGCCGAGATCGTTCGACTCCCCTGCCCGGCACTGGTGACGGTGCAGACCGGTCGGAGAGTCCCCCGTTACCCGTCACTGTCCAACACCCTCAGGTCCCGCAGACAGGCTATCGAGCGGGTCGTCCCGGCTGAGACCGCCGACCTCACCCCGCCGGTCGACACGCTGGGCGTGGCGTTTCCGCAGCCGGCATCCGCCTGCCAGATCATCGAAGGAACGTTGATTGAAAAAGCGGACGCCCTGCTGCAGCTGTTAAATGACAACGGATGGTTGAAATAGGACCCTTGAAGATGATCCCAGAAAAAAGCCCCGGCACTGTCCTGGTCGTGGGGGAAACCATCGATGGCCGCCTCTCTGCCGGATCCAGGGACCTGGGCAAACAGGCCAGGCGCCTGGCCGGACAGTTCGATGCTGAGCCGGTCGGCGTGCTGACCGGGCATGACATCGAACCGGTGGCACGGTCCTGGTCGAAGACTGCCGGCATGCCGGTCATCGTTCTGGATCACGCGCAGTGCCGTTATCCCAACCCGCCCCTTACCGCTTCGGGCGTCGGGGCACTGGCTGACGAATGCTCACCGCTGGCCGTCTGTTTTCCTCACACCATGCGCGCCTGCCAGGCCGCTGCCACCTTGGCCTGGCGCATCAAGGCCCCCTGCATCACCGCCGTCGACTCCCTTTTAGTAGAAAGCAACCAAGTTGTGCTCAAACGAGCGGTCTTTGGCGGAAAGCTGAGTGAAACCGTGACGACCGGCAGCCGGCCGGTGGTCCTGACGATCATGCCGGGACTGTTCTCCCGCTCGGCATCCCCGGATGTCCCTGACCATTCGCCATCTTTAGAAACCCGGCTTTTGACGGACACGAACCACCGATTCATCCCCCAGGGCATGAATCGACGTGCACACACGGATCAGGCGCTGGAAAGGGCGCAAGTGGTCGTGGCGGCCGGACGCGGCCTGAAAGGGCCTGAATATGCAGGCCTGCTCGATATGACGGTCGGCATGTTCAAACATGCAGCGGTCGGCGGCTCCCGGGGCGCCTGCGATCTGGGCTGGATTCCCCACGCCCTTCAGATCGGCGAAACGGGCCGCACGGTGTCGCCGGCCCTTTACCTGGCCTGCGGCATTTCCGGTGCCCCCCAGCATCTGGCCGGCATGCGGGAATCCCGGACCGTCGTGGCCGTGAACACCGACCCGAAGGCGGCCATATGCAATCTAGCGCATTATGCGGTGATTGAGGATTTAACCGTTTTCCTGCCAGTACTGCTGGAACGATACGACCGGATGACAGATAAAGGAGGTGCGGTTTGAAGATTGACGAGGTAAGGCGTATTCTCACCATTGGTGATGCTCAGTTAACGGTCAATGCGGCGTTTTTGAAGACTCGCATGGATCTCATTTTTCCGGTGAAGCTCCTCTTAGGCCCAGCACTTCAAAAACTTTTATTTCTGCCTTCTTGCCTTTCATCAGCATGGCAGGTAAGGCCTGAGTTGTGACTAAATGGCGTGCCTTTTTGTAGATGGATTCACCAATCAAGATGGTGTCTCTTCCATTTTTGGCCAGTGATTCAATCCGTTTCGCCGTATTGACGGTATCGCCGGTTATCGAATAGGATATTCTCTCCTCAGAACCCAAGTTGCCTGCGATCACTGGACCATAGTTTAATCCGATTCCCACGCGGATATCCTGACCGATCTCATCCGCCATTGTGGTATTGATGTCCTTCAAGCGTTCCACCATAGCCAGGGCACACCGCAAGGCGCTTTCGACGCAATCCTGGATCGGCAGCGGGGCGCCAAAAATAGCGAAAATCTCATCTCCGACAAACTGTACAACCGTGCCCTCGTGAGCATTAATGACCTCTACCATCATTGTGTAATAGGTGTTGAGCATTTTAACAACACTATCAGGGCTGAGCTGCTCACTGATGGAAGTGAAGCCGCGCATGTCGCAGAACAGTGCGACAATTTCGAGCTTTTCTCCGTGGAACAAGGACCCGCCATGTGCTGCCAAACCTTTCTTTACCACGGCTTCCGGTACATACTTGGTGAAAAGATTGAGCGTACTGAGCTGTATCATATTCAGTTCGTTCAATTTCCGGTTTGTCTCTTCAAGTTGTCGAAACCATTTTCTCTCTTCGGATAGAGCGGCAGCTAAGTCGCGCTCCATGCTGACGCGCTTCGTGATATCATGTTGAACAGCGAGATAGCGATAGACATCACCGCTTTTATCCCGAATCGGAACGATAGACCACTCCATAACGAACTCGGTTCCATTCTTCCGATAGTTAATTGTCTGTCCCGACCAGTGTTTTCCTTGTATTAGCCGCTCACGTAAGTCACTGAAAACGCTGTGTTCGGTTTTTCGCCCTTGAAGGATACGTGGAGATCTGCCCATAATCTCTTGCTTTGACCATCCAGTCATTCTTTCGAATGCTGGGTTAACGTAAACGATTGATGGGCCTGGACTATCAAGGTCGGTCGTTGTCACCAGGACGCTCTCTGTCATTGCCTCGAGCAGTGACATGGCGTCAATATCTTCATGTGGTGAATCTATCATATCTTTACCATTTCACTTTTGATCTGACGGTTCAATGTGAATGAAATATTGGCCAGGTCTACATATTGTGTCAAGAGGGATTTACTTTAGAAGCTCTGATCCCAATTCCATCATGTTTGCTATTAAAGTGAAACGATAGAAGAAAAAGGCCGACTACCATATATTGTAGTCGGCCTTTTGATGGTGCGTTCAATCTCAACGGCAGATACGTGCCGTATATGTCAGGTCCAATCGTATTTAGGGGATTAGGTCTGTCTCCAAAAAATCAAGAAATACTTTTCTGCGCGCTGACTTCCGACCTCTGTCCTCAGACGTCAGACTTACCCAGGACACCGATAATCGCCCGCATAAACGCCGGCAGATCGTCGGGCGTGCGGCTGGTGACCAGGCTGCCGTCCACCACCACCTCCTTGTCCACCCAGTTGCCCCCGGCGTTGACCAGATCGTCCTTGATGGAAAAGTAAGACGTGACAGTTCGGCCGCGGATGATGTCCGCCGATACCAGCATCCAGCCGGCGTGGCAGATGGCGGCCACCAGCTTGCCTGCCTCGGCAAAGCCTTTGACCATGCCGACCATGGCCGGGTAGCGGCGCATGTGGTCCGGGGCGTAGCCGCCGGGAATGACCACGCCGTCATAATCGGCGACAGTGATCTTTTCTGCTGTGGTATCGACGGTTACCGGAAGCCCGGCCTTGCTTTTATAAGTGTCTGCACTGCCCGACCCCACCACGGTCACCTGGGCGCCGGCCTCCTTGAGCCGGTAGAATGGATACCAGAATTCGAATTCATTGTAGAAGGTTTCCACCAGGATCAGGATTTTTTTCCCCTTGAGTTGCATTGTCTCACCTCGTTTTACGGATCAATTTTACGGAGCGGACCATCTTGAATGGATGATACGATTTCTTGGCTTTGGTCAGACCGGGAATGCCCATATCGCTCTCCTTGTTCAGGTAGGTATAACCGTTGAAAAGCTTGCGGGCGCATGCGTTGTCGAAGTACTGATAAAGACCCTTGACGCTGCCGAAAGCCTTTTCATACTGTAAGGTCGCCATGTCCCGGGTCAAGGGGGCGGAGATGCCGAATGCACTCACCTGGCTGTCGATGCGCAGCAGGATGCCTTTCAGGTCGAACGCATCGAAGTGATTCAGGGTGTTGATGGCCGCCTGCTTCTCGCACGACAGATCCACCTGGTCATCGGCGTCGCAGTCGCGCTCACGGCACCACGCTTCCAAAAAGAGCAGGCATTCCTCGGCATTGTCCCGGTTGATGGAATCGATAGCCACCTTTCCCGGGTCCACATAATCACGCTGGAACTGGTTGATGAGGTTGCGCTTCTTGGAATACCGGTTTCCTTTGAGCCCGGCCAGGTCGTCGACCCGGTAGACATAGTCGTCATAGGCGCCCTGGTGCCTTATCGTGAAGTGGCGGCCGACAGCCTTTTCGCCGAAATGGTCCACATACATCTCGGGGACGAACCAGTATTCCGTGTGCCCGGATAGATCGGCCACCGTCACCAGTTCCTCGGGGGTAAACATCCGTTCCGGCGAAATCGGCAGCAGCAAATGCCGGTTCTTTTTGACGGTTTCAAATTCGGCCGCCACGATGAACGCATCTTCATATTCGGCGCCGAAAGGCATGTATTCGTCATTGGTCCAGGCGATGATGGAGGACAGGGAGTAAGCGCACAGAGGATAACGCTGATTTTTGAAATAGGAGAGATAGGTCGCGTAGTCCGGTGGTGTCAGTTGTTTAAAATTGATCATGATGTCTTGAGCATGGGCACGGAATCGGCCATGGGCGAGAACCCCAGGGGTCGATAAAATGGATGCGTCTTCCTTTCTGCAATGAGTCCGATCCAGCCGATGCCATCGGCTTCCAGACGGGCCACCAAGGCCGCCACCATCTGCGAACCGATGCCCTGCTTCCTAAAGGCCGGGTCCACGGTCACGTCCTGAATGTAAGCGTCGCTGATCCGGTCGCTGATCGCGCGGCCCATGGCGATAATGGTCTTTGCCTGGCGGGCCACCAGAAAGCAGTGGCTGCCGGCAACGATGCCGGCAACCAGGGATGGGTTGTCCGCCTCGTCCGTCCACCAGCCGGCCTGCCGGTAGAGTTCGGTCAATCGATCGATATCCATCCGGGTCGGGGTTTCAATAAACGAATATGCTATCATCAGCTGAGGATCATCCGGCGGGATTGTCGAAGAGGCAGGAGACCTTATTGCGGCCGGCCTGCTTGGATTGGTACATGGCCTGATCGGCCCGCTGCACAAAACTGGAGATCTCTTCGTCCTGCCGATACTGCGTCACACCGATGCTGATGGTGATTTCCAGATCGGACACCTTGCCGCAGGAGAAATCCTCGGCAGCCACAGCAGACCGAAGCCGCTCGGCGACCGTCCGGGCTTCTTCGCCATGGGTTCCCGGCAGGATGATGGTAAATTCTTCGCCGCCGTATCGGTAGGCGGTGTCCATCTTGCGAAGGCAGGCTTTGATAATCCGTCCGAGATGTAACAGAATTTTATCGCCTTCCAGATGGCCGTAGGTATCGTTGAAATCCTTGAAATTATCGATATCCAGCAGAAGCAGACTCAGCTTGTGCCCGTATCGGTTGAAGCGTTCGATCTCCCCTTTGAGCTGGTTGTAAAAATGGCGTGAGTTGAACAATTGGGTGAGGCCATCGGTGATGGAGAGCTTTTTCAACTTCTCCAGCATTTGTATCCGTTCATGGTTGAGGCGGCGTTCATTGAGCACCCGTTTGAGGCGCAGCAGCAGTTCTTCGAAGCGCACCGGCTTGAAGACAAAATCACTGGCCCCCTTGCTGATGGCCTCTTCGTATGAGTATTCCGTGCTGTAACCGGTCATGACGATGACATCGATGTCATGGTTCCGCTTGATCCGGTCAGTCAATGCCAGGCCGTCCATGCCGGGTAGCAGGATGTCGGTGATGACGACTTCGACGAGATTTCCCGAAAGCACCTCCAACGCCTCTTCGGCACTGGATGCGACCGACGCCTCGAATCCCGAAATGACGACAAACTCATGCATCGCATCCCGGATGGAGAGGTCATCGTCGACAATAAGGATGTGAGGCGTCATGATGCTCGGGTTTCATTATCGGCAGAACGCTTGCGGATAGCGGTTGACATGCCCGAAAACGGTCTGATATTAAATAAAATTTTACAAAATTAGAGAATTATAACCATGTTAAAAACCGGTGTCAACCGACAGATATTACCTGCTTCGATCGAACCTGTAATTATATGAAAAACATACGCAACTTCAGCATCATCGCTCACATCGACCATGGCAAATCCACCCTGTCCGACCGGATGATTCAGTCCAGTAAAATTATCGCGGACCGGGATTTCAAGGACCAGATTCTGGACTCCATGGATATCGAGCGCGAGCGGGGCATCACCATCAAGAGCCAAACCGTTTGTCTGCCATATAAATCCAAGGATGGCAAGACCTACGACCTGAATCTGATCGACACACCGGGTCACGTGGACTTCACCTACGAAGTCTCCCGGGCGCTGGCTTCCTGCGAGGGGGCACTCCTGCTGGTCGACGCCAGCCAGGGCGTGGAGGCCCAGACCCTGGCCAACCTCTATCTGGCCCTGGAGCACAACCTGGAAATCATACCGGTGATCAACAAGATCGACCTGCCGTCGGCGGACATCGACCGGGTCAAGGACCAGATCGAAGAGGATCTGGGGCTGGACCCGGAAACGGCCATCCTGGCGTCGGCCAAAGAAGGCGTGGGTATCGACACGATCATGGAGGCCGTGGTGCAGAAACTGCCGCCGCCCACCGGCGATGCCGACGCACCGCTGAAGGCCCTGATCTTCGATTCCCATTATGACCCGTTCAGAGGCACTGTTGTTCATTTCCGGATCAAGGAGGGAACCATCCGCACCGGGGATCGCATCCGCTTCATGTCCAACAACGCCACCTACAAGGTCGAGGAGGTGGGTGTATTCCAGATCGTCCGGGTACCCAAAAAAGAACTGTGCGCCGGAGAGGTGGGATACATGATCGCCGGTATCAAAACAGTGAGCGACACCCGCTGCGGCGACACGGTCACCGGTCACCGCCGGCCCTGCGACAAACCGCTTTCCGGGTTCAAGGAAGCCAAGCCGGTGGTCTTTTCATCCATCTACCCGGTGGCATCCGACGACTACGAAGACCTGATCGTGGCCATGGAAAAACTCAAGCTCAACGACGCCTCGCTGATCTACGAAAAAGACAGCAGCGCCGCCCTGGGATTCGGCTTTCGCTGCGGCTTTTTAGGATTGCTGCACCTGGAAGTGGTCCAGGAACGCCTGGAGCGCGAGTACGACCTCTCTCTGATCCTCACCGCGCCATCGGTTCGCTACCGCCTGATGATGAACGACGGCGAGGAGTTGATTATCGACAACCCGGCCCTTTACCCTGACCCGACCAACATCGAGTATGCCACAGAGCCCTACATCAAGGCGGCCATCATCATCCCTGACCGTTACATGGGCGCCGTGATGAAGCTGTGCCTGGAGCGCCGGGGCATCAACAAGAACTACCAGTACCTGACCAACAAACGCCTGGAAATGGTCTTCGAACTGCCCTTAGGGGAGGTGATCTACGACTTTTACGACCGGCTCAAATCCATCACCCAGGGCTACGGGTCCTTTGACTACGAACTGATCGATTACCGCCGGACCGACCTGGTGAAGCTGGACTTTCTGATCAACGGTGAACGGGTGGATGCCCTGTCCATGCTGATCCACCGGGACAACGCCGTAGGCCGGGCCCGCATCGCCTGCGACAAGCTCAAAGACGAGATCCCGCGCCAGATGTTCAAGATCGCCATCCAGGGCGCCATCGGCGGCAATATCATCTCCCGGTCCACGGTGTCGGCATTTCGCAAGGATGTAACCGCGAAGTGCTACGGCGGGGACATCAGCCGCAAACGCAAGCTGCTGGAGAAGCAGAAAAAAGGAAAGAAGCGCATGAAAATGGTGGGTCAGGTGATGCTGCCCCAGTCGGCCTTTCTGGCGGTGCTGAAAACCGACACGGATTAAATCGACGGTTCCGCAAAAGGTCGAATCTGCATTCCTGGTCTCTGATTTCTGGTCTATGGTCCCTGGTCTATGGTCTCTCGAATCAGCTTCGACCTTTGGCCTTTGACCTTTGAGCTTTGAGCTTCGAGCTTCGAGTTTTGAGCTTTCAGCCTCGAGCTTATGTGCTTATCAGCGACTATGCGATCGGCTCTCGAACATCCGACTTACAATCAATGACCGGTGGATTTGAAATGACGATTGCCGCCTACCTGACACTTGCCCTGCTGCTGGGGCTGTTCGTCCTGCTGGTAAAAACGAAAATCCCGGCCCCGGCGGTCTTTGTCGGGGCACTGGCCGTGGCAATGACCCTGCAGCTCGCACCGACCAGTGAACTGCTGAAGGGCTTCAGCAACCAGGGCATGCTCACCGTGGCCGTCCTGTTCATGGTGGCGGCCGGCATGTATGCCACCGGCGCCATCACCATGATCATGGACAAGCTCATCGGCCTGCCCAAGTCCATTGCCGGTGCCCAGGTTAAGATACTGCCTCCCATCGCCCTGGGCAGCGCATTCCTCAACAACACCCCCCTGGTGGCCATGATGATACCGGTGATCCGGGACCTTTCCCGCGCCAGCCGGTTGCCCGCGAAGCAGCTTTACCTGCCGTTGAGTTTTGCCTCGATTATGGGAGGCATGTGCACGATCATCGGTACGTCCACCAACCTGGTTATTGCCGGCCTGGTTATTGATGCCATGGCCGAAGGCGGTGCCGGCCTGCCCGACATCCGGGCCCTGAAGATGTTCGACCCGGCCCTGGTGGGTGTGCCCATTGCCGTCGTCGGCATCGCTTTCATGATTGTGGCGGGACGCTTTTTTCTGGCCGGCCAGAAGGACGACAAGGTGGTCGAGGGGGTTATGCGGCGCTACACGGCGGAATTCGAAGTCCCTGAAGGGTCACGAATCATCGATCGCACCCTGGAGGACACGGGTATTGCCAGCGGTGACAACGTCGAAGTGCTCTACATTCGACGGGCGGACACGATCCTGACCAATGACCTGATGCATGAGCGGCTGGAAGTGGGCGATCTGTTGTCCTTTTCCGCCGATGTCAACGCCATGACCGCGCTTTGGCGGACCAACGCATTGGTGCCGCATCTCACCCTGAACCCCATGGAAACCGAGCGGCACACCCACCATCTGGTGAAAGCCGTGGTCTCACGGCAAAGCACGGCGGTGGGCAAAAAAATTCCCGACCTCCCCCGGGATGTCAACGCCTGCCAGTATAAATTCGTGGCCCTTTCCCGGGACAGCCAGCCCCTCGCCGGCCCCCTGGAGGAGGTCGTCATCGAAGCCGGCGACAATGCGGTCCTGGAAGTCAACGACGATTTTTTCTATGAATGCCAGATCGACCACGACTTTGCCCTGACCAAGGCCTTGGATGGCTTTCACCTTCAGCGCACGGACCGGGCGGTAGAGGCCAGCCTGATTACGCTGACGATGATCGTCGTTGTGGCCATGGGTTGGATGAGCATGCTCAATGCCAGCCTGCTGGCTACTGGGGCCATGATGTTCGCCGGTTGCCTCAGCCTTCGCACGGCCTCGCGCAGCATCGACTGGGGGACCCTGGTGGTGATTGCCTGCGCGATCGGCCTGGAGTCGGCGGTCACCCGCAGCGGGCTGGCCGAGCAGATTGCCGGCCTGCTCACCACCATGGGCGGCGACAACCCGCACCTGGCCCTGGCGGTGATCTTCGTCGGCTGCTCGTTCATGACCAACGTGATTACCAACAACGCGGCAGCGGCATTCATGTTCCCCATCGCCCTGTCCACGGCCAATCAGTTGGGGGTGAGCTTCATGCCTTTTGCCATCACGCTGATGATATCAGCCTCCTGTGCCTTCATCACCCCCACCGGCTACCAGACTAATCTCATGGTGTGGGGACCGGGCGAGTACCAATTCACCGACTTTGTCAAAATCGGAACGGTCATCACCCTCATCGTGGCCGCCATGACGATCTTTCTTACCCCATTGATCTATGGTTTTTAGAAAACCATTTTTCGGGCGGTACGAACGGCCATACCCATGGGAATTACTGCTTGGATAGTAAACACTTAAGACAAAAAAGCCCTTGACTTACTTTTATAAAAGGGTTTATATGCGGTCTTTCTTGAAACGGCAGCCTGCCTTTTCAGGAGCCCCGCCGAGGTAGCTCAGTCGGTAGAGCAGGGGACTGAAAATCCCCGTGTCGGCAGTTCGATTCTGTCCCTCGGCACCAAATAAATAAAGGGTTTGCAAGGATAATACCTCGCGAGCCCTTTTTTTATGATGGTTCACGTATATAATCATCTTTAGACGTGCTTTTTATATGCTATCGAGCGGAATTTATTTTTCGGTGAGATTAGATTGTGCTGTATTCGGCCCCCGAATGGCCCCCAATTTATAAAAAAAAGCCCCCGGTTGCCCAGAAGCCATTCGATAATACCCAAACCGTTATAAACTTTTTTGGATTTCAATTCTTGTGGATACTGACGTTGTGGCCGGTAGCCGATACTCAAGGTGGTTCGGTGTAGTGACTAGTTGGAGAAAGCCAACGGATACTGGGAAGCATCAGTCTCCAGGTATCCATTTATGAATCATCAGATCCAGCCACTACTTTCCGGGTCCGCACCCTACGTAAACTAACACCTGATTGAATTCATAACACTTCCGGGCTATAATGCTTCCAATGATAAACTTTTTAAAAAGGAGAATGAATGATGATATTGGATGAAAACGGCTATATTGAAGCATGTAATCAGTTATTACGATCTATCCCAGAGTTTGAGGATGGTATGGAAATAATTAGTGTGCCATTTGGCGGATTTGATTCTTCTCTGAGTGGTTACGGATGGATTGGACCACCGTGGATGGGAGCCATAGTCAGTAAAGTCGTTAATACTGTAAAGAAAGATCATTATTTGTGTTGTACCCAACACTGAATTTTATTCGAGGAACAGATGACATGTTTAATTTAGTTCAGCGAATTCTTTTAATCTTATACGCTGCCAGCATATGGATTACACTTTTATTTTTTACTCCCCATAGCACAACCGCACATTCTGGTGGCACGTCAATTAGATTAATGCAATTCCACCCTTTATGGGGAGGTGATGAAAAGTTAAAGCGTACTTTCGACACCCTTTCGACCTGAGATCAGGTGAATTTATTTTCCAATGAACCCAAGGCGTTATTGATCCTAACATATTGATATTACATTAAATATTTTATGTCTAGACATTGTCAATGATTTCTGATAGTTATGCCCTCACCGATTCAACACGAATGCAGGGAGGGCATAATGAGAAACTTGGTTCCCGATAATGTGACATTTTCCGAGGTCGGCCATCTGCCGATCATCAAAGACTTCGCTAAGAAAATTAAGCTGGTTGAGACACTGGACGCCATGGTTGACAGTGAAATGGAACTTTCACCGGGAATTGCTATATTGGCCATGGTGTTGGACACGCTTTCGGGAAGAACCCCTTTGTACCGGATGGAAGAATTTTTCCAGGAAAAGGACACCGAACTGATGTTGGGCTGCGATGTCAAACCGGAGCTTTTCTGTGACTACAATATCGGCCGTGTGCTGGATAAGATCTTCGAAACCGGCACCCAAAAGGTGTTCTCACAGATCGCTCAAAATGCCATTGGTGTTTTTGACGTCGATGTGCGTCGTCTGCATTATGACACAACCTCCATCAGCGTTTTCGGAGATTACGATTTTGTCGATCCTCCACTGAAGATCACCTACGGGCACAGCAAGGACAAGCGTCCGGATCTGAAGCAGTTTCTCATTTCGATGCTATGCGTGGATCGCAACATTCCCATTTTGGGAACCACCGAAGACGGCAACGCATCGGATAAGACCCTGAACAACGAACTTTTAGGAGGCGTCTCAAAGCACATGGCCCGGCACGGGCTCAAGCCAGGGGCTTTCGTATATGTGGCGGATTCTGCTTTGGTCACTCCGGATAATCTCGAAAAAGCGAAAGATCGAAAAGTAAAATTTCTGACTCGACTGCCAGCCACCTACAAGGCGTGCGGCCGTGCCATTTCCGAGGCCGTTTTCGCCGACGATTGGATTGACATTGGCGAACTCAATCAGACGCCATCAACGACAAAACGCCCTGCGGCGGTTTACCGTGGGTTTGAAACCACTGTCGAACTTTATGATGAAGCCTACCGTGCCATCGTCGTCCACTCTTCTGCTCATGACAAGCGGCGTCATAAGCGGATCGATCGATTGCTTGCGCAAAAACGCAAAGATCTTGAAGCGCACTGCAAGAAGATCAACTCAGGCCCATTTTATTGTCGGGCCGATGCCGAGGCGGCAGCCGAAAAAATCATAAAAACGGCTGCGAACAGCTATCACGAACTTACGTATAAAATCAGGGAAGTGGCCAAATATCGCCGGGGAAGACCCGCCAAAGGCAAAGCACGTACGCCCATCGGGTATGAATATCTTCTCGATATCAAGATCGACGTGGATGCGAAAGCTGTCGCTCCCTTGCGTCTTGAGGCCGGTTGCTTTGTTTTACTAACCAACCTATCCGGCACACAGGCGATAGAAAAATGGCCCGCCATCACTCTTTTAGAGCTGTATAAGAACCAAAGCGGCATCGAACAAAACTTCGGATTCTTGAAAGATCCGGTGATCGTCAACTCCATCTTTTTGAAAAAACCGAATCGTATTGAAGTGCTCGGTTTGATCCTTGTCATCGCACTTCTTATTTGGCGTTTAATGGAACGCTGTATGCGTCACTATCTGGAGAGAACGCAAAGCGAAATCAGCGGCTGGAAGAATCGCCCCACCAAACGACCGACCGCTTTCATGATGACGACGAAGTTTTTGAGTATCCTGGTCGCAAGATCGGGTACGCAAAGGCAATTGGTAAGGCCACTCAAGCCCGTTCAATTGGAATTTTTACAGGCTATGGGAGTCAATCCGGAAGTATTTGTCAAACCGTAAAGGCGAAAATTAATTGCACGAAAAACCATTAACAGGGGTGTCGAAAGTACGTTAAAGTTTTTCAGTAAAATTGATTACAATTTTATTTGGATCGAGATCGTCATGATTTCGATCTTATTTATTGCGTTGATTCTCGTCTTCCAGTCGAAAAATAATTAGTTAATCACAGAAACAGTATTAGGGACAATGGGTTCTAACATTTGGCTCTTTTTGGCTCAAGGTTGATTCATTGAGGGGTCCAATTATGGAATTTGAAAAACCCGGCTACAAATCATCAATATCGTCTACTTGTGCTGCCGTGCTTTTAAGCATTGCATGGACGTCAATAAATAATATTGAATATTGGAGTAATGGATCTGGATTTTTTAAAAATATTAATGATGTTTTTTATAATACTATGATTGGTTTTGTAATATTTATTTTTATTCACAGCGTATCTTTTGGGATTGCTATAATTTTTAGTTGTAAATTTGATTTTCAAACGATTGACGATCATATTAATTTTACGTCTATTGTGTCATCCGTAACATCGGTGATTTTATTATTCTCAAAATACGTATAATACTTAGTTTAATATCGAGCAAATTTTACAGATTAGTTGGAGGTATCGCCGGACTTAGTAGTCAGCAGGAATCCACTGCTACATTTATAAATTATCTCAGTTTAGCTATCGCGCCTCATGAGCCAGATGCATACTGGGACTATGCTCAACTCCATGAAAATATACAGTATCAGTAAAGGGGACGGGATTCCGTCTACAATAACGCTTAAAATCCTTCCAGCTACAAGACCCCCACAGAAAACGGCAAGCACAATAATGCCTGCGTCACGATATCTATCTGAGAAAGCGCAGTACAACCAAAACAATCCAAGAGCTATATAAAGCATCATAACGGCTCTAAGAATGTGTGATTGATCAAGACTTGGCTCTTGAGAATTCACCAAAAACGTATCAAAGAACCAATGTGGAGAAATTCCATAAAGTAACGCAATAACACAAATAGTTACGAAGGAAAAAACCAGTAGAAATTTCTTCAGTTTGCATGCTCCTACCCTTATTATACATTACAGATTTATTGAGATCATCAGGTCAGTTAAACATCTTAAACCCTGAGCTCTGCCCGCGTCAACCGATAGTATACTCATGGCTTAAAGATGGCCAAAACGAGAATGATCCTCAAGGCAAAGATCGTAATTGATGCAATCGGATTGACGCATGGCGATCCAGTTAAAAAAAATGACGGGCGGGGAATGGACGCCCGCCCGCCATAGTTTGCCGCCGGATGGAGAGATTAAAAACCACCGGCGGGCTTTAGTCCAAGAGGCGGAGACGGGGAGCTCATGATTGCCCCTGAGCCGGCGCCACCGGGCGGAGGATTGACGGCCCCCGATCCGGTGGTCGGATGCCCGGCTTTTAACCCTTGGACCTCTCAAGCGCGTTTCGGCCATGCCGCCGGCCATACGTTCATGGCGTTCTGGCTCGCCGGCTCGCCGCTGAATTGATTCACTTGCTTGTGGATCGATAGCTTGCGATAAGCCTCTTGCTCGGCTTTCGGGCTCTCTCTGAGCGCCATGCCATTCGGCCCGACTTTTTCATTGCACCGGCTTTGCGTCGCTCGCCATTCCTTGATGAATTCGGCCCGCTTATCGTGATCGATCACGCCGTTGACCATTGAAAAATATTTCGGATCCGCTGTTTTCTCGAGCTTCGTTTTCAAGGCGTCAATCTTCTTTTCAATCCCGGCAACGAGCTTGTCGCGTTGCTTTGACGTCAAGGCGCCGTCCGGCTCCGGAAACGATTGCACCGCGGCAACGATCTCTTCAATCGG